>JAWLAT010000023.1:0-79733 GCA_041395325.1 Lysobacterales bacterium | reverse complement strand
AGTACCCCAAGCATGCGGCCGATCAGAAGTGCGCCAACTGCCAGTTCCTGCAGGCCGAGGCCGGCGCCGCCTCCGGCCCCTGCGCGCTGTTCCCGGGCAAGGCCGTCAAGGCCGAGGGCTGGTGCGTCTCCTGGGTCAAGAAGGCCTGACAGCCGTTCCAGTCGCCAGTACCCGTGGCCAGGAGTGGCGCACTGGCTGGCGATCGGCGCGTTGAGATTGACCGCCTCGATGTGCCTTGCAAGGCGGTTCGGGTGACGTGTCCGAACCGCCCGCTGCCGACGAGGACGTCGACGCTGCCAGGTTGCGAGTCCGTGGCAGTGGCGCCGTCCTCGGAACGCCGACGTCCCCGTCGGCGCCTTTGCGCATGTGCACGCGAGGGTGAGAAAACGGTTGAACGCGCAGCCGTAGGTCGGCCGGTTCAACGAATCGTTCGAGCGGGCGATCGCGTGCACCCTTCAGCATCGAAACGCTGCGTCAACTGTCTCTTGGTCGGGTAGGTCGTTGACACCATACCCGAGTGATTTCCGCTAGCCTCCCGCGCACTCATCACAGTCCTCAGGGGAGGCTGCATGCGTCGCTCGATTCGTCCTGTCCGTGTACTTCTGCTGGCCGCCGCTTTGGCTGCGGCAGCACCCTTGGCTGCCCAGGAAAGCACCAACTACAGCTACACCTGGTGGAATGCCGCCGAGCCCGGCTGGGGCTACAACCTCAGTCACCAGGGTGATCTGCTCTATGGCACCTGGTACAGCTACGCCGAAGACGGCAAGCCGATGTTCCTCACCGTCGAAGGGTTGCGCAACGAGGATGGCAGTTTCAGTGGCCCGGTCTATCGGGTCGCCGGCACGCCCTTCCAGCAGATCAACGGCAGCCAGGCCTTCACCGCGGTCACCGAGGTTGGCAGCGCGCAGATGAGCTTCGCCGAAGACGGCTCGCTGGAGCTGACCTACACCATCGATGGCACGACGCAGACGCGCACGCTGACCCGCTTCACCTTTTCCGACAACCCGCCGGTCTGTGTCGGCACCACCGAATCGCGGGCCAGCGCCAGCAATTATTCAGATCTGTGGTGGAACCCGACCGAAGCCGGCTGGGGCCTGACCCTGTCGCATCAGGGCGATGTAATCTTCGTGCTCTGGTACACCTATGGTGAAGGCGGGCGCGATCAGTGGATCAGCGCCTCGACGCTGGTGCGCCAGCCCGACGGCAGCTACGCCGGGGCGCTGCAACGGCCGAACAGCGGCACCCCGCTGCTGCAGATTGCCGGCGCCGCCACCACGTTCCCGGTGCCGGAAGTCGGCAGCGCCTCACTGAGCTTCAGTGACGGCGAGAACGGCAGCTTCACCTACACCCTCGATGGCGTGACCCAGACCAAGGCGATCACCCGCTTCGTCGCCGTTGGCGCCGACCAGCCCAAGCCGCTGTGCCGGGTGGAAGAGGGCGGTGGCGGCGGTGGTGGTGGCTCCGGAGAAGGCTGCTTCCCGGACAACATGCCCACCGGCAAGACGCTGGACTACCGGATCACCTACATCGATGGCGCCACAGCCACCGAGATGGTCGAGGTGATGGGGCCGACGATGTTCAATGGCTTCAGCGCCATTCGCAGTGAGCAGCGTCAGCCCAATGGCGACTACAACGAGTTCTTCCAGCGCTACGAAGGCGCCAACATTCAGTATTTGGGTGATCGGAGCTACACAAACAACGACCTGGTCGCTGAGACGACCTTCGCTGCGAACCCCACCAAACCCATTGCGCCAGTATTGAACACGGTCTACGACGAGACCTATCCCGGAACGAGCAGACTGGTGCCCTTAGGGCTTTCCAATGCCATCACCTACCGAGACTCGCTGGTGTTCCGTCGCCGCGAATCCGTCACGGTTCCAGCCGGTACGTTCGACAATGCCTGTTATGTCGAGCGGATTCTCGAGATCACTTCGAGTGGATTCACTACCAGGATCGACTTTGAAATGTGGCTCGATCCGGAGGTTGGCGAGGTCAAGTCGATTGGGACGGGGACTTCAGTAGCAGGGCCATTCAGAACCACCAAGGAACTGACCGACTTCAATATTCCCCAGTAAGTTCAGTCACGACGACCACCCCGCTCGCTGGAGCGGGGTGGTCGCTTGCGACGGGCGATCAGATCGCCGCCAGCACCGATTCCGCCGACGACACCCGGAACTCGCCGGGTTGTTCGACGAACAGATGGGTCACCTTGCCGTCCTCGGCCACCAGCGCGAAGCGCTGCGAGCGCACGCCCATGCCGAAGCCGGTGGCGTCCAGTTCCAGGCCCAGCGCCTTGGTGTAGGCGGCGTTGCCGTCGGCCAGCAGGACCAGATCGGCCGGCACATTCTGGCTCTTGCCCCAGGCGCCCATGACGAAGGCATCGTTGACCGACAGGCAGGCCACCGTGTCCACGCCCTTGTCCTGGAAGGAACCCAGCTCATCGACATAGCCGGGCAGATGGCGCGCGCTGCAGGTGGGCGTGAAGGCGCCGGGTACGGCGAACAGCACGACTTTCTTGCCCTTGAACAGCTCGTCGGTGCTGATGGCCTGCGGACCATCACGGAAGGTCTGCAGGGTGCCGGAAGGAAGGGTGTCGCCGACTGCGATGGTCATGTGCAATTCCGCTGCGGGGTTGGGGCGGCCATGATAGCCACAGCCGCTGTCGGCTGCCCGTGTGGGCGCTGCACGATGCGGTCATGCCGAAGGGCTACACTCGGATGCTTTCACCCGGAGCGGTCGCTTGCGCCTTCCCATCTGGCTGCGCGCCCCGTTGGCGCTGCTGCTGATCAGCCTCAATACGATCATCCATTGCCTGCCGCTGTTTCTGCTGGCGGCCCTGAAGTTCCTGCTGCCCATCAAACCGATCCGCCATGCGCTGGACCGCGCGCTGGTGTGGATCGCCGAGAGCTGGATCGGCTTCAATTCCGCCCTGATCGATGCCCTGACCGGTCTGCGGCTGGTGGTCGAGGGTCTGGAGGGGATCGACTACCGCGGTCGCTATCTGGTCTTCGCCAATCATCAGAGCTGGGTCGACATTCCGATCCTGCAGAAGGCGCTGAATCGGCGCGCGCCCTTCAAGCGCTTTTTCCTGAAGAGCCAGCTGATCTGGGTGCCGATGCTCGGCCTGGCCTGGTGGGCGCTGGATTTCCCCTTCATGAAGCGCTACTCACGTGCTCAGATCGAAGCGCGCCCGGAACTGGCCGGTGTGGATGTGGCGGCCACCCGCAAGGCCTGCGAGCGCTTCGCCAACAGCCCGGTGTCGATCATGAACTTCGTCGAGGGCACCCGCTTCACCCCGGCCAAGCAGCAGGCGCAGGAATCGCCCTTTGCGCACCTGCTGCGCCCGCGCGCCGGTGGCATTGCTTTCGTGCTGGCCGCGCTGGGCGATTCGCTGGACGGCATCATCGATGTGACCGTGGTGTATCCGGCTGGTCGCCCGACGATGAGCGATCTGCTGGCCGACCGCATTCCCGAAGTGCGCGTGCAGGTGCAGCTGCGGGAGATCCCCGCGCAGTTCCGTGCCTTCGACTACCAGGGCGATCCCGCCGCCCGTGAGGCCTTCCAGGTCTGGCTGAATCAGCTGTGGAGCGAGAAGGACGCGCGGATCACGGCGCTGCTGGCGCAGGATCGGGTGGCGGCGAGCTGAGGCGCCGGACATGCACTGTTCGGCGCAGCGAAGTTGATTCGACGGGCCTGACGCGAAGGGCGTCAACAGGCCGCGCGGCGCACCCCTGGGAACGCCGACGTCCTCGTCGGCGCTTGAATGCGGCCCGCTGAGCCAGTCACTCGATCAAGCCTTTCGAGTCACCAGCGTCGGTCGAGCTGCAGGCTGGACCCACTCCGCGGTCGAGTTGCAGGCTGGACCCCCTCCCTTGCGCCGCAGGCGGAGGGGAGGGTCGGGGAGGGGTTGTGCTTTTTTGCACACTCGTGATGGCGCCGGTTCTCGCTTTGGTGGGTTCGATCTGCGATCGAACGCTGTGGGCTGCGATGGCCGAAAAAGCGTCAGCGCACAGCGCTGACCCACGACCTAGCGCGCCCCCACCCACCGAAAAGTCAGATTGATGCGCAATCCGTTCACCCGCCGGCTACGCGGCAGGGCGTGTTGCCAGTCGTGCTGGGTGCGGCCGGCCATCAGCAGCAGACTGCCGTGGCCGAGTTCCAGCCGCTGCCGCAAGCCCTGCCGCGCTGGCCCTGCCTGCTTCGGCCGCAGCAGAAAGTGGCGCTGAGCGCCCAGACTGACCGAGGCGATCAGCGGTTCGGGGCCCAGCTCGGGCTCGTCGTCGGCATGCCAGCCCATGGCGTCCTGACCGTCGCGGTAGGCGTTGGCCAGCACCGCGTTGAACGTCAGCCCTTCGTCGGCCAGCCGCTGCCGCACCCAGCTCAGCGCTGGCGTCCACGGCTGCGGCGGGTGACGCTGGCCCGAGTAGCGATAGTCGGTGCCAGGATCACCATGCCAGCTGGACAGCCGCGGGCTGGGCAGCTCGCGACCGAAGATCCGCACCGTGTGCGTGGTCCAGGGCAACGCCTCGTGCAAGCGCTGCAGCAGTGCATCGGCCTGCTCCGCGTCCAGCCAATGTGGCAGCAGGCACAGCCGTCCGCCCGGTTGCCCACCCAGCGGCGGCAACTCGGTCCAGGGCCAGGCCTGTGCCGATGCCACCGTGGGCGCTGCCGGTATCCGGGTTAAGCTTGCGCCCCCGTCATTGTCCCGCGCCCCGCTCATGACCCTGACCTCCTGCCTGCGTTGCCTGGCCCCGCTGATCCTGTTGGCGCTGAGCGCCTGCGCCGCCGCGCCACCGGAAGTCGAGCTCAAGGGCGAGCGCTTCCGCATCGAGATTGCCCGCTCCTCCGAAGAGCAGGCGCGCGGCTTGATGTTCCGCGACCACCTCGATGACGACGCCGGCATGTTGTTCGTCTACAACGCGATGGCACCGCGTTCATTCTGGATGCGCAACTGCCGGATTCCATTGGACATTCTGTTCTTCGACGGCGGCGGCAAGCTGGTCGGCGAAGCACTCGGGGTGCCGCCCTGCAACGCCAGCCAGTGTCCCAGCTACAACGGCGGCGGTGCACCGGCCCAGTATGTGCTCGAACTCAATGCCGGTACGGCCCGTCGGCTCGGTCTGCAGCGCGGCGACGCGCTGACGCTGCCGGAACTGTAGCCCACGCAGATTCGCTTCAATGCTTCACAGGAACGCCCATGCCCACCTTCGATATCGTATCCAAGCTCGATGGCCACGAGGTCAGCAATGCCATCGATCAGGCCAATCGCGAACTCGGCAACCGCTTCGACTTCAAGGGTGTCGACGCCCGTTTCGAACTGGCCGAGTCCATCGTCACGCTGCGCACCCAGAGCGATTTCCAGCTGCGTCAGATGATCGACATCCTCAAGCCCCGGCTGGCTGCCCGTGGCATCGACATCCGCTGCATGGAAGAGGGCGATCCGGAGATCAATCTGGCCACCGCCACGCAGAAGATCACGCTGAAGCAGGGCATCGACCAGCCGACCGCCAAGGACATCATCAAGCGCATCAAGGACGCCAAGCTCAAGGTCAACGCGCAGATCGAGGGCGACAAGCTGCGCGTGCAGGGCAAGAAGCGCGACGACTTGCAGGCAGCGATCGCGCTGCTGCGCGAAGCCGAGCTGAAGCTGCCGCTGCAGTTCGAGAACTTCCGCGACTGACCCGCCGATGTCGGCGCCGCCGCGGCTGCTGATCCTCTGGCACAGCCGTACCGGCGGCAGTCGACAGATGGCGCAGGCCTGCGCCCGCGGCGCGCGCGCTCATGAGGTGCGGGTGCAACGGTTGGCAGCGGCTCGGGCCACGCCCGCCGATATGCTGAGCGCGCAGGGTCTGATTCTGGTGGCACCGGAAAACCTGGCCAGCCTGTCCGGGCCGATGAAGGATCTGCTCGACCGCATCTACTACCCGCTGCTGGGCCAGCGGCCGGGCCTGCCCTATGCGGCGCTGATCTGCGCCGGCAGTGACGGACAGGGCGCGGTGCGGCAGCTGCAGCGCATTGCCCAGGGCCTGCGCTGGAAGGCCGTTTGCGAGCCGCTGATTGTCTGCACCCAGGCACAGACGCCGGCGCAGATTCTGGCCGACAAGCAGATCGGCGCCGATGACCTGGCGCGCTGCGAGGAGATCGGAGCGACCCTCGCTGCGGGCCTGGCGCTGGGCATCTGGTAGCGCCGCAGCCTCAATCGGCCCGCAACAGCAGCGCCAGCACATTGCCGCCCGGATGGTCGGCCAGCAGTCGCAGGATCTGCGCCCGTTCGCTGGGGCCGGGGCGTTCCGCCGTGGTCGACATCTCCCACATCCGGCTCTCGGCATCCACCTGCCAGCCGGCGGATTGCAGCATCGCGCGCCACTCGCCTTCCTCCAGCGGAGCTTCGTCCGGATCCTCGGGGATCTCGCCCACATAGTTGCGCTGCCCACCCAGCGCGGCCTGATTCCACGCCGTGATGGCGTCCGGGAAAGGATCGGTGAGCACCGGCTCTGCCAGCAGGACACGCCCGTTTGGCCGCAGCAGCCCACGCATGTCCTGCAGCACCTGCGCACGCTCGGCAGGCTGCAGGTGGTGCAGCACGCCGACGCAGCTGATCAGGTCGAAGCGCGACTGGCAGGCGTCCAGAAAGCTGGGCAGATCGCTGCGCAGCAGCAGCGGATGGTGCAGGCCAGCCGCGTCCAGATTGCGTCGGGCCATTTGCAGCATGCCGGCGCTGTGGTCGACGCCCACCGCAGTCTGGAACTGCCGGGCGTAGCGCAGGAGCAGATGACCCGTGCCGCAGCCCAGGTCCAGCATGCTGTGGCGGGCGGTGAAGCCTTCTTCCAGATTGGCCAGCAGCAGGCCGATCGTGTAGATGCGCGGGCGCACCACGAGGTAGTCGTACTGGTCGGCGATGCCGTCGTGGTAGCGCTCGTCGCGTAGTCTGAGTGCGTCGTCCAAGGTGACTCCGGTGCAAGGTCGGTGATTCGTGGCGGCGTTCGCGCCAGCGGCGGCTGAGTCGGCCCCAGCCGCCCCGATTTGTCAATCCTCACCGCCATGCCAGGGCTGCTGGGCCGGCCCTCCAGCCATGGCATGATCGCGCCCTGTCCCGGCGGCAACACAGTCATGGCCTCGACCGATCCCGTCCTGGATGCGCTCTGGTACACCTTTCTGCAGGGCAGTCTGCGCTGGCCGGCGGCCGGGCCCGTGGTCTGCATGGGGGCGCGACTGGGCCCGGTGCTGCGCGCCGGCGATTGGCATGGACTGATCTGCGAGACCGAGCACCGCGGTGACTACGAGGCGCTGGAAGCGGCCGGCCTGTCGGTGCGACGGACCTCGGACGAGCCCGCGGCAGCCGTGCTGCTGCTGCCACCGCGGCAGCGCGAGCACGCCCGCGCCAGCTACGCCCGTGCCTTGCAGCGACTGGCCCCGGAGGGCTTGCTGCTGGTGGCGCAGGCCAACGCCGACGGCGCACGGTCCTGCCAGGCCGACGTCACCCAGCTGGCGGGGCCGTTGCAGGTGCTGAGCAAGCATCAATGCCGCGTCTGCTGGTCGGTGGGTCCGCGTCAGCTGGCTGCCGAGTTGATCGCCGAATGGGCGGCGGGTGATGCGCCGAGGCGCATCGAGGCGTCAGGCCTGCTGAGCCGTCCCGGTGTGTTCGCCTGGGACCGGATCGATGCGGCCAGCGCGCTGCTGGTGTCGCAACTGCCGGATGATCTGACCGGCCGCGTGGCTGATCTGGGCGCCGGCCACGGCTATCTCAGCCAGGCCGTGCTGTCGCGTTGCGCGGGCGTCGAAGCCGTCGACCTGTTTGAGGTCGACGCCCGTTCGCTGGATCTGGCGCGGGCCAATCTGGCGCCGTACGAGCCGCGCGTGAAGCTGGCTTTCCATTGGCACGATGTGCGCGGCGGCGTGCCGGGCCTGTACGACCACATCGTCTGCAATCCGCCTTTCCACGCCAGCGGCGGCCGCGAACGGGTCGATCTGGGCCGCGCCTTCCTGCAGGCCGCGGGCAGCGCTCTGCGCCGCGGCGGCCATCTGTGGCTGGTCGCCAATCGGCATCTGCCCTACGAAGCCACCCTGGCTCAGCACTTCGCCGAGCTCGTCACGCTGACCCAGTCCGGCGGCTTCAAGATCATCCGGGCCACCCGCCAGTGAAGCTGCTGCGGCAGATCGCCAATCTCGGCTACGGCAGTCGTCGCGAGGTGCAGGGGATGTTCGCCGACGGCCGCATCACCGACGCCGACGGGCAACCGTTGACGCCGACCAGTCAATGCGTGTGGGCGCAGATTCGCATCGATGGCGAAGCGCTGGATCCGCCGGCCGGCGTCTGCCTGGCGTTGCACAAGCCGACCGGCTACGTCTGCTCGCACCGCGACCAGGGGCGACTGGTCTACAGCCTGCTGCCGCCGCGCTTTCGCCTGCGCAAGCCGCAGATCAGCAGTATCGGCCGGCTGGATGCCGACAGCAGCGGCCTGCTGCTGCTGACCGATGACGGCGCGCTGCTGCACCGCATCGCCTCGCCACGGCATGGCCCAGGCAAGACTTATCGCGTGGAACTGGATCGCGATCTGCAGGGCGATGAGGCCACGACCTTCGCCAGCGGTGAGCTGCTGCTGCGCGGCGAGGACCACCCCCTGCAACCGGCCCAGCTGCGCGTGCTCGGCGCTCGCCAGGCCGAAGTCACCATCCACGAAGGCCGCTACCACCAGGTCCGCCGCATGTTCGCCGCCGTCGGCAATCACGTGAATCGATTGCACCGGGTGGCGATTGGCCGGCTGTGGCTGACCGAACCTGGCGAGACGGCAGCCTCGCTCGAGGCGGCACTGCCGATCAGCCTGGGCGAAGCTCAGTGGCGTGTGCTGGAGGCGGTGGAGTTGGCGGCGGTGGCCGCAAAGCGCTGAGCCGAGAAGCGTTGAGAGCGGTTCAACACGAAGGACACGAAGGACACGAAGGAAAGCGGGAGAAGGGGGCGGAGGTCGAACGACTGACGGGAACCGGCCGAGCGTCGGCATCCCAGCCAGCGATGCGTACCGGAATTCGCGTATGGATGGGTTGGGGCCGCTGAGAGCGGTTCAACACGAAGGACACGAAGGACACAAAGGAAAGCGGGAGAAGGGGCTTTGGGGTCGGACTGGGATCGAAGGCCCGGGCAGGGATCAGGGCCCAGGGCCCAGAAAGTGCTTCGCGCTCTGGTGGGTTCGATCTGTGATCGAACGCTGTTGGCTACTGGGATCGAAAAGCGTCAGCGCAAGGCGCCGACCAACAGGACCCAGCCGAGCCTGCGGACGAAAGACCAACGGACGCCCGCCCGCTTGTTCACGCCTGACCTTGCCCGCGCCAGACGTATCCCTTGCTGAGTGATCCAATACTCATACAGGCAAGGAGAACGGACGTGACGAAGAGAGCGCAGTACACGCTGGAGTTCAAGCAGGAGGCGGTTCGGCTGGTCCAGTCCGGTCAGACCATCGCCTCGGTGGCCAGGAAGTTGGGCGTGGTTGATCAGACGTTGTTCAACTGGGTCAAGGCACAGCGTGAGGGTCGGCTCAACGGTGCCGACAGCAGCCCGGTCAGTGCCGAGCAGATGGAAATCAGCCGGCTGCGAGCTGAGTTGGCTCGAGTGAAGTTGGAGCGCGACATCCTGGGAAAAGCGACGGCGTACTTCGCCAAGGAATCGAAGTGAAGTACGCCTTCATCGAACGCCATCGACGGGTCTGGCCGATCAGTGTCCAGTGCCGGGTGCTGCAGGTGAGCGTTGCTGGCTACCACGAGCGCATCGCTCGGAAGCTCAGCGATGAACCCGGTCGATACCTGGCCGATGAGGCGCTCCTGGTGCACATCAGGGCCGCGCATGCGCAGTCCCGGCGTAGCTACGGTTGGCCGCGCATCTGGCAAGCCCTACGCGCCAACGGTGTGCGGGTGGGCAAACGGCGCGTGCAAGTGCTGATGCAGCAGCATCGCATCCGTGCCCGGGGCAAGCGACGCTTCAAGGTCACCACCGATAGCCAGCACCGGCTGTCCATCGCCGAGAATCTGCTCGATCGGCAGTTCACGGTGGATGCGCCGAACAAGGTCTGGGCGGGCGATATCACCTACATCCCGACGGACGAGGGCTGGTTGTACCTGGCGGTGGTCATCGATCTGTTTGCGCGCCAAGTGGTCGGCTGGTCGCTGCGCGCGGACATGACCCAGAGTCTGGTCATCGACGCACTGCGAATGGCCTGGTTCAGACGCCGGCCGAGCGCCACAGCGGGATTGCTGTTCCATAGCGACCGCGGCAGCCAGTACGCCAGTGCCGCCTTCAACCAGCTGCTCATGCAGTACGGCATCAGAGCATCGATGAGTCGTCGAGGTGATTGCTGGGACAACGCCTGCAGTGAAACGCTGTTCGGCTCACTGAAGGTCGAACGATTGCATGGCCAGCGCTTCAGGACCCGCCGTCAGGCCAAGGACGAAGTGATCGATTGGCTGCTCTGGTACAACCACGAGCGACTGCACTCGACCCTGGCCTATGTCAGCCCGGTACGCTTCGAACAGAACTGGCGCTCCGCAATAGCCAAGAGCGTCAGCCAATGATCTCGGCTAAGGGATACGTTTTCCGGGGGCAAGGTCACCACTCGGGGCCCATGTCCGACGCGGGGCCCACACGGGGGCGCGCGGGGGGGCGCGCGAAAGGTTGAGGGAGCAGATTTGCATGATCATGAAAGGATCCCCCGAATCGCGGCGGCGCACGCTGTCAGGCAACCTGCGCCAGTGCAATGGCGTCGGCACCAGCCGGGAAATGCAGGCGGCCGGAGGTGTCGTTGGTGGCCTCCCAGACGCTTTCGGCAACATCCGTCGCGGCCGTCACCGCGGCGCGCTGGCCGAATCCCGCGAACACTTCATGTGCGAAGGGCTCGTAGGGCTTCGTGATCAGGCCCTGCATGCGCTGCTGGCCGTTGGCGGTGAAGCTCGTGGAAGGTCCGTAGCCGGGCTCGACCAGCTTGACTCGCACGCCCACAGCCTTGAGTTCATGTTCCAACGATGCCGTGAAGCCTTCGATGGCGGTCTTGCTGGCCGTGTAGGCGGCCACCAGCGGGAACGGGGCCAGCGTCGCGCTGGACGTGACGTTGACGATCGTGCCGGCTCCGCGTTCGCGGAACTGTGGGATCACCGCCTGGCACATCGCCATGACGCCGAACGTGTTGGTCTCGAAGATCTCCCGCACCGTGGACATCGGGGTGGCCTCGAATGCACCGAACAGGCCGATGCCGGCGTTGTTCACCAGCACATCGATGAGGCCAGCGGCCTCCAGGGCGCGGGCGATGCTCTCGGGCTGGGTGACATCAAGCGGCAGGATGCGCAGCTTGTCCGAGGCGGGAAGCAGGTCCGGGCAGGGCGTCCGCATGGTCGCGATGACCTTCCAGCCGTTTGCCAGGAAGTGACGGGCGGTTTCCAGGCCATAGCCGGACGAACAGCCAGTGATCAGTACAGTCTTCATTTCATGCTCCGAGGTGTTTGGTTGACTCGGAGGAAACGATAGGGAACCCTGACCGGATCTTCGATATCAAATGATCCGTCTTTGTTTAGCAATCGTCCAGCATGAGTGAGCCCCTCTCCGAAATAGTCCGGCTGCTGCGCCCGCAGGCCGTGTTCACCAACCTGATCAGCGGCAAGGGCAATTGGGCGGTGCGCTACTCCGAGTTCGGCCAGCCCAGCTTCTGCATCATGCTGGAAGGCAGTTGTCAGCTCGCCGTGGATGGACACGAGCCGACGACGATCAGCGCCGGTGATTTCGTGTTACTCCCCTCGACGCCTGGCTTCACGATATCCAGCTTCGTCCCCGCGCCCCCGGTCTACATGGACCCCAACCAGGTGCGGGAAGAACGGGGCGAATTGCGCTATGGCGAGCAGACGGGCCAACCCGACATGCGCTCATTGGGTGGTTCATTCCTGTTCGACTGCGCCGATCCGGGTCTGTTGGTGTCGCTGCTGCCGAAGGTGGTGCACGTGCAAGGTTCGATGCGGCTGTCGCAGCTCGTGCAGATGGTGGGCGAGGAAACCGCAGATGAGAAACCAGGCAACGAGTTCATGCGCTCCCGGCTGGCCGAAATGCTGCTCGTTGAGGCCATGCGCTCAACCACGTCTGGAAGCGCCCCGCCGGGCCTGCTCCGCGGATTGGGCGATGAGCGATTGGCAGCCGCGTTGAAGCAGATGCATGCTCATATAGACCAGAGTTGGTCGGTTGCCCAACTTGCCAGGATCGCCGCCCTATCGCGGTCCAGCTTCTTTGAGCGATTCACGCGAACGGTCGGGGTCGCGCCAATGGAGTACTTGCTTTCGTGGCGGATGGAAATCGCGAAGGAACTCCTGCGTCTTGATGAATTGTCCGTTTTGGAAATCGCCGATCGCATCGGCTACGGCTCAACCAGCGCGTTCAGCGTGGCATTCACCAGGCATGTCGGTCAGCCGCCCAGCCACTACAAGGGCACACATAGGACTCCCAGAATTCTCTCGTCACGCGCGTCACGCGTCGACCCCCATCGATCGGTCTGACGGCCGCACGTCTCCCGCTCCTTATCCACGGATTTCAGGGGCGAACGTGTATCTGCGACCCCGATCAGCCGGATTGGGCTCCAGTAGCTGGTCACTCAGGCACACCGACGGCGCGAACAGTGTCGGCGACGGCCTGGAAGCGCTGGCTCAGGTCGCCTGAGGCCGATTTCGACGCTCTGCCAATAGCTTGGCCACGCCCAAGTCCTGCATCCAGCGCTGCCCGATGGACTTGGCGTAGGCGAGGATGCCATCGGCGGCGCCGATGGCGCGATGGAATTCGGACTCGGTTGCGCGCACCTGCTCGGTCCAGGCGCGGTGGTCGCGGTCCAGCTTGCCTAGCACCCGGGGAGGCTCATCGGTTGAATGGGCCACACCCGGCGATTCCAGCACCGACGCTGCGCCGATCTCGATCGTCCCCCCCCTTGCCCGGATGCATGACACGCCCGGCCCACTAGCCCGTGAGTGACAGGCTTGCCCGTCGCTTTCCGAGTTGTTGAGTAAGCACATCCGGCTGCGACCGGGCGTGACCTCGATGGCCACACGGACCGCTGCGCGTGAATGCACCGATGGACTCACTGTTCCGACCCCAGGTCGGCGCGGCGCGCGAGCAGGACTGGATGGGCAGCGTGCGCCTGCTCAGGCACCGTCTGGGCTGGTGGCTGGCGCTGCTGCCGGCAGGCACGGTGCTGGTACTGGCCGGGTTGCTGCTGTTCGGCGAATACACGCGGGCCGCCCACATGCGCGGTCAGCTGCTGCCCAGTGGCGGTCTGGTTCGCGTTGCGGCGCCCGTCTCCGGCTCGGTGTCGCGGGTGGCTGTGGACGAAGGGCAGCAGGTTGAAGCCGGCGCGGTACTGATCGAGCTTTCGATCGAGCGCGACAGCGGCAGTGTGGGTCGCACCGCCGACGCCGTCGCCGCCGAGTTGGCGAGCCAGCGCCAGCGGCAGCAGACCGAACTGGATGAACTGTCCCGCTCGACCGTCCGTCAGCAGCAGCTGCTGCAACAACAGCGGCAAGCGCTGCGTTCGCAACTCGCCCTGCTGGAATCGACACGGGCGATCCGGCGGCAGCAGTTTGAGGGCGCGCAGCGGCTACTGGAACAAATCGAGCCCATTCGCGCCAGCGGGCAGCTGACCGCGCTGCAGATTCATCAGTACGAGACCGCCGCCCTGGAGGCAAAGGCACAGGTCGATCTGGTGCAGCTGCAGCATCTGAATCTGAGCGCCGAGATCGCCGATCTGAGCGCGCAGCTGGCCGAACTGCCGGAAAGCGAAAAGCGCCAGCGCAATCAGCTGTTGGGCGCGTTGGCGGAGACCTCCCAGGCGATTGCCCACAACGCTGCCGAACAGTCGCTGGTGATTCGCGCACCGCGCGCTGGCCGGGTATCCGGACTGACCGTGGTCGATGGCCAATCGGTTCAACAGACGCAAGCCTTGCTGGCACTGATCCCGGAAGGATCGTCACTGCAGGCGGAGCTGTGGGTGCCGGCCAGCGCCATTGGTCGGATCGAAGTCGGCCGCCGGGTGGCGATGCGTTACGACGCCTTTCCCTATCAGCAATACGGGCAGCAGTACGGGCGCATCGTTGAAATCGGTCTGCGCGCGTTAACCCCGGAGGAGATCCTGCGCGTGGCCGACCTCAGCGTCGAGTCGCCGGCCTATCGCGCCCTGGTCGAACCCGATCAACAGCAAATCGACACGCCCAGTGGTCGCCATCAGCTGCGCACCAGCATGACGCTGGACGCCGCCGTCACGCTGGACCGTCGTCGCCTGTATGAGCTGCTTAATCTGCCTCTGGGGCGGCAGGCCGACCCGAGCCCGCTGGCGGCTGCCGATCAGGAGCAGCCATGAACCTGGCCGATCTCGCTGCCCGAGCGGGCTTCGACAGCCGCCGACTGCCGGTCTTTCAACAGACCCTGGTCACCGAGTGTGGGCTGGCCTGTCTGGGCATGGTGGCCAGCTATCACGGCCACGATGTCGACCTGCCCGCGCTGCGTCGGCGCTATCCGCCCTCGGTCAAGGGCGTGTCGCTGGCGCGGCTGATCCAGATCGCCGAACAGCTGGGTTTTCAGGCGCGGCCGCTGAAGCTGGAGCTGGACGGTCTGCGCCATCTGCAGACGCCCTGCATCCTGCATTGGGACCTGGGCCATTACGTAGTGCTCAAGCGCGTCAGCTCGCGCGGCGCGGAAATCCACGACCCAGCGCGCGGCGCGGTGCGGCTGAGTTTGAGCGAGGTCAGCCGCAGCTTCACCGGCATTGCCCTGGAACTGGAGCCGGGCACCGATTTCCAGCCGCTCGTCGAGCGCCGACCGATCTCCCTGCGCGCACTGACCGGACGCCTGGATGGTCTGCTGCAATCCATCAGCCTGGTGTTGCTGCTGGCGCTGGCGCTGGAGGCCTTCACCCTGGTGCTGCCGCTGGCCCTGCAACTGGTGGTCGACCACGTTCTGGTGACTGCCGACAGCGATCTGCTCACCCTGCTCGGCGTCGGCTTTCTGGCCATTGTCGCCATGCAGGCGTTGACCACCGCACTGCGCGGCTGGGTCATCGCCAGCATCAGTGCATCGATCAACAGCCAGTGGGTCGGCAACCTATTCGGCCATCTGCTGCGCTTGCCGACGGCGTACTTCGAGGGCCGCCACATCGGCGCGATCATGTCGCGCTTTTCCTCGCTGACCACCATCCAGCAGACCCTGACCAGCAGCTTCGTCGACGCCCTGCTCAATGGTCTGACCGTGATTCTGGTGCTGGCCGTGCTGGCCGCCTACAGCCCCGCCCTCACCCTGCTGGTGCTGGGCAGCTTCCTGGCCTATCTGGGTTTGCGCCTGCTGGCCTATCGCCGGCTGCGCCGACTGAACGAGGAGCAGCTGGTCTTCGCCTCACTGCAGCACACCCGCATCATCGAAACCGTGCGCGGCATGCAAACCGTGAAGCTGGCCAACAAGCAGGCCGAGCGGCACAGCCGGGTGGCCAACAGCACCATCGAGCTGACCAATCGACAGGCTCAGGCGCAGCGTCTGGGCGCTGGCTTCAGCGCACTCAACACGCTTTTGTTCGGATCGCAGCGCATCGCCCTGCTGTGGCTGGGTGGCTTGCTGGTGCTGGGCGGGGAGTGGACGGTCGGCGTGCTGGTGGTGTTCGTCGCCTACGCCGAGATGTTCTCGACCCGGGGAGCGGCGCTGATCGACCGTCTGGTCGAGTTCGGTCTGCTCGGCGTGCACGCCGAGCGCATTGCCGACATCGCCCTGGAGCCCCCGGAAGGCCATCAGCAGTCCAGCTATGTCGGTCCCACGCCGCAGCCCAGCCTGTGTGTGGAAAACCTCGGCTTTCGCTATGCCGAGGACGAGCCCTGGGTAATACGCCACCTGAACTTCAGCATCCGTGCTGGTGAAGCGGTGGCCATCGTCGGCCCGTCAGGCTGCGGCAAAACCACCCTGGCCAAGCTGCTGCTGGGCCTGCTGGAACCCACCGAGGGATCGATCCGGATCGGCGGGATCGACATCCGTCGTTATGGCCTGGCCGCCTACCGCGAGATGGTCGGCGCGGTGATGCAGAACGATGAGCTGTTTGCCGGCTCGGTGGCCGACAACATCAGCTTCTTCGATCCGGCCGGCAACCTGGACGCCATCGTCGCCGCCAGCCGCGCCGCCTGCATCCATGACGAGATCGTCGCCATGCCGATGGGCTACGAGACCCAGATCGGCGACATGGGCTCGGCCCTGTCCGGCGGCCAAAAGCAGCGAGTGTTGCTGGCCCGGGCGCTGTACAGGCAGCCCGCCCTGCTGCTGCTGGACGAGGCCACCAGTCACCTGGACGTGGACCGCGAACGCTGGATCAACCGTCAGGTCAGCGAGTTGCAAATCACCCGAATCATCATCGCCCACCGACCCGACACCATCGCCTCGGCCGACCGCGTGATTGCGCTGCGGCCAGCCGATGCGGCAGCCGGCAGCCGCCACCTGGAAACCGTCGCAAGCCTTGCTGAAACCGCGGGGCGCTGAAAGCGCGGCCGCGCATTGAACTGGGCAACCGCCCAAGGCCAATCCGGGCTGGCCATCTTCGCCCGGAACTTTGTGAGGAGAGACAACATGCAAAGCAATGAGCTGAACAAGCTGGCCCTGTCCAAGGAAACCCTGCGTGAGCTGACCGCTCGTCCGCTGAGCGCCGAGGAAGTGGCCATGGTGGCCGGCGCCTCCCAGGTCGGCTGCGGCGGCAGCTTCTCCTACTGTGCCGGCAGCACCGGCTGCAACAGCGTCTTCGACTTCTGCCCGGAGCGCTAAGCAATGGGCCCCACTCCGATCCTGTCGGGGTGGGGCCTTGCGGGCCGAGCTGCCCACGAGTCCACCTGTTGCATGAGCGTTGGTTGCGAAGGCGGCACGACGCACAGATCGGCGGCCGCCGTCGCAGGCTCATGAAACATGCGGATGGGTCCCACCCATGCCGAGTTCCAATGACGACGATTCCACATTCGCCACGCGCTGGCTTGCCGCAGCTGCTTGCCGACGAGCGCGAGGGCGCTCTGGCCCTGTGTGCCGCGATCGCCGCAGCCGCCCGCCATGCGGCGCGCGAACCATCGGTGACACTGTCCATCCCGGATCAGGTCAGCCTGGCTCAGTTCCTCAGTGCCTGGTCAGCAACCGACGTCGGCGCGGCGGAGGATTCCAGGCGACTTTACGCAAGCGCCTGCCAGCAATTGGGGGCGGTGCGCCTGCCGTTCTACTGGATCGGCGGCCTGGCCGGCGTGGCCTCGGCGCTGTCCGCACATGCGCGTGCCTCGGGTGACGCGGGCGCCGACTTCAGCGAGGTCTTCGATCAGGGTCTGCTGGCTCAACTGAGCCATCCGCAGTGGCCGGGAGACTTTGACTTGATCTGCGGGCTGACCGGCTATGGCATCTACGCGCTGGAGCATGCGGATCCAGACTACGCCGGCCAACTGATCGAACAGATTCTCGATCGCCTGGCGGAGCTGGGCACCCGTGACGCCGCCGGCCTGCGCTGGCATACCGACGCCCGGCTGCTGCCGCCTGCCCAGCGTCAGCGCCACACCGAGGGCTATCACAATCTGGGACTGGCACACGGCGCGGCCGGTGTGATCGGCCTGCTGGCGCGTTGTGTGGAAACGGACTGTCATGCCGACCGTGCCCGCGACATGCTGGTCCCAGCGGTCGAATGGCTGCTGGCGCAGGGCTCGATGCCAGCCGACGCGCAGGGCTTCTGGTTTCCGAACGTGGTCGAGAGGCCCGATCAATCGCGACCGCTGGCCTGGTGCTATGGCGATCTCGGCATCGCGGTGGCGTTGCTGCGCGCGGCTTCGGCCTGCGCCAACCCGGCGTGGCAGCGAGTGGCCGGCGCGGTTGCGCGCCACTGTGCCGGACGTCGTGGCGAAGCGGCCGCGGTGGCCGATGCAGGCCTTTGCCACGGCAGTGCGGGTGCCGCACTGATCTTTCTGCGCTGCTGGCAACAGACTGGCGACGAGGTCCTCGCCGAGGCCGCGCGCTACTGGCTGACCCAAACGGCGCACTTCCGCCAGCCGGCGCTGACCGAGTCAGCCGGCTTCTTCCGTGACGAAGGCGAGCGCACGGTCGCGGCGCTGGACCTGCTGACCGGGGCCGCCGGCGTGGGCCTGGCCCTGTTGTCCTGTCTGGGCGCCAGCAAGCAGTACTGGGATGCGCCCTTGCTCACCGACTTGCGAGGAGCACGACCGGCACCATGAACGCGATGCTCGAAGCTGACCCGGCAGCCCTTCGGCGCCAACCTGCGCACAGCGCCGAAAGCGCCCTGTTTGTCGCCGAGGACTACCTGGTGCTGCGCACGCCGCTGTTGCCGGTCGATGCACTGGCTCGAACGCTGGCTGCAGCGCCACCAGACACCGAACAGGTGTTGGCCGGCATGAGTGAACTATGGCGGCAGCCGCTGGTGCGTGAGGCGATCTACCTGGCCTCGCCCGCCCTGCACGACCGCTTGCAGCAATGGGACTTTTCGCTGGCGTCGAAGAAGGATCGCGAGTTGGCTGGCACGCTGCACAACTACCTGATGCGCATGTCGACCCGAAGCACCCCCTTTGGTCTGTGTGCCGCGGTCAGTCTGGTGCGGGTCGCTGCACGTACCCAGCTCGATCCAGCGCTGTGCCGCTTGCAGCGCCACACGCGACTGGACAGCAGCGCGATTGCGACACTGTGCGAGCGACTGGCCAACGCGCCGGCGCTGCGCCATCGGCTGCCGCTGCGCAGCAACGAGTGCGGACATCGCGTCGGGCAGCGCTGGCATTACGTCGACTGGCTGCTGAGCAACGGCCTGCGCGTGTACACCCTGAGCTCGGTCGAGGCCAGTGCCGTGCTGATGGCGGTGCTGCAGGCGGTCAAGCAGCGCCCTCAGACTGCGCCGGAGCTGGCGGCGATGATCTGCGCGGAGAATCCGGAGATTCCGTCCACAGCAGCGCTGGACTTCATCGACAGTCTGGTCGAGAACCGGCTGCTCATTGCCCAGTTGGAACCCCGCATGACCGGCATGGAATGCCTGTCGGCGATGCTGCGGATCCTGCATCAATGCGGCGCTCCACGTCCGGACGTAGATGCGCTCGAACAGGTCCAGCAACAGCTGGCGGACATCGACCACCAGGAAACGCCAATCGGGCCGGACGACTATGACGCCTTGCTGCAGACATTGCAGCCGCTCGGCGCCGAACTGGATCGACAGCGGCTGGTGCAGGTGGATCTGTACCGTGTCAACGGTGGGCTGACGCTGTCGCGCACGATGGCCGAGGAGATTGCCCGTGCGGCCGAACTGAGCCTGCGCATGGGTGCGCGCCGAGCGACCCAGCTCGACGACTTCTGCCGTCGCTACCAGGCCCGCTTTGAAGGCCGGCGCATGCCGCTGCTGCAGGTGCTGGATCCGGAAACCGGCATCGGCGACGCCGACCACAGCACTGACGCTGGCGATCTGCTGAGCGGCGTGCTCTGGCTGGGCGGCACCGAGAGCACGTTGGATGATCGGCTGGAAAGTCTGCTGCTGAGCCGCTGGCGCTCGGTCGCGCCCGATGGCATCGAGGAGATTGTGCTGTCGCCCGAGGACGTACCCGCGCTCGATGCCGCCGAGCGCGCGGCGGTGGCACCATCGGCGCACGCAATGGCCACCGTGCTCGCCGCCAACGCACAGGCGCTGGAGGATGGCGACTACCGCATCGTGTTGGAAGGCGTTCTGGGCCCCAGCGCCGCCAACATGCTCGGTCGCTTTGCCTTCGGCAGCCCCGAGCTCGCCGAGCGGCTGCGCGCCAGCCTGGCGGCCGAAGCGCAGGCCTACCCGGATGCGATTCTGGCCGAGATCGTGCACCTGCCGCAGGAGCGAATGGGTAACCTCGCCTGCCGACCGCTGCTGCGCGAGTATGAAATCCCACTGCTCGGCAGTTCGGGCGCTGCCGCGGCACGACAGATCAGCCTCGACGATCTGGACGTCGAAGTCCGCGGCAACCGCGTCCTGCTGTGGTCGCGGCGCTTGCGGCGCCAGGTGATCCCGCGGCTGAGCAGTGCCCACAACTACACGGCCAATCCGCTGGGCCTGTATCGGTTTCTTTGCATGCTTCAATACCAGGGCCAACTGACCGGGCGCTTCCACTTTCCCGCCAGCCTGGAGCGACTGCCGCGCTTGCCACGGGTGCGCTGCGGACGGGTGATCCTGGCGCCAGCACGCTGGCGGATCAGCGCCGCGGATTCGACGCAACTGCTCAAGGCCGAGCGCCATCAGGTGCAGGCGGCCATGGCCGCGCTGCGCCAGGCGCTGGGTCTGCCACGCTTTGTCGGCATGGTCGATGGCGACAGCGTCCAGAATCTCGATCTGCAGGACCCTTTTGCCATCGAGGCGCTGTGCCGGAGCTTGCGCAAGCGTCGGCAAGTGAATCTGATCGAATCGCTGTGCAACCCCGGCAGCGCCTGGGTTGGCAACGACCAGCAGCGATACAGCCACGAGCTGATCGTGCCGCTGCGCAAGCGTGTTGGCACCACGCCCCCGTCCAACGCCGCTCCGTCACGCTTCGATCCGGCTCCGCCGCCCCCTGTGGCGAGCATTGCCGTGGGCACGCGAGATCGGCTGCCGGGCTCGGACTGGCTCTACCTGCGCCTGCACGGCAGTCCGCAAACCCTGGACCGGCTGCTGGCCGGAACATTGGCGCCGCTGGCCGAACAACTGCGGCAGCAGGGACACTGCAGCCACTGGTTCTACATCCGCTATGGCGACCCGGACTGGCATCTGCGGCTGCGCTTCCAGGGCCAGCCGCCGCGCTTGCTCGGCCAGCTGCTGCCACGGCTGCACGCCTGCCTGGATCAGCTGGTCGCGGAGCAGCAACTGAGCCGCGTGGAGATCGGCAGTTACCAGCGCGAGCTGGAGCGCTACGGTGGACCCGAGGGAATGGCACTGTGCGAACAGTGGTTTGCGCAGGAAAGCCGCCGGATTGCCGGCATATTGCTGCTGCTGCGAGGCGGTCAGCCGCACTGGCGCTGGCAGTGCGCCGCCGCCTGTCTGCTCGGCGATCTGAGCGACCTGGGCCTGTGCGGCGTGCAGCAAGGCGAGCTGTTCGAGTACCTCGCCACCGGCTACAAGCGTGAATTCCGGATGGCACAACAGCGGCTGGCCAGTCTCGGCCAGAAGTATCGCCAAACGGCAACCGCAGTACAGGCCGCCTGCCTGGGCCAGCTGCCGGCCGACTTGCCCGAAGCGCTGCGGCACGCCCTGGAGGCCGTGCGCGATGCCGATCGCCCACTGCGTCAATCGCTCGGTGCGCAGTTGCGGACCCTGGCCGCCGAGCCCGGGCGGTTGTGGGGCAGCGTCGATCAGCTGCTGCCATCGCTGGTGCACATGTGCTGCAACCGCTGGTTTGCCGACCGACCGCGCGCCAACGAGATGGTGCTGTACGAACTGATCCGTCGCGGTCTGGTCGCCACGCGAGCCCGCGCGATCAGTGCTGCAGGCTGACGCGCTCGCACGGATCGAAGCCTCCGCGATTCACCTTGCCGTAGCTGGGAGAGGCGTACCAGCCGTCCCAGGTCCAGCCCTCAGAATCAGTCGCACAAGGGCTTGAGTTCGCCGGGCCCCACTGCAACAAAGCGCGTGATCGTCTTGGCCTGTGTGACACCATCCAGGGAATAGGTGAACTGACCATTTTCACCATCGCTGAAGCTGAGTTCGGCGCTGCCCACTTCGGTCACCGGGAAGGTCGTCGCCGGACCGTCGATCAACAACAACGGCGTGCCGGAAACAGGACGCTGAAGAGCGCCCAGGTAGCGGCCATCGGGCTGCCTGCGCAGGGTCGAACCACTGATCCATTGATCGCGGCCCTCTTCGCCATAGGTGTACCAAAGCAGGAAGATCACATCACCTTGATGGGAAAGCGTCAGACCCCAGCCCGCTTCGCTGGCGTTCCACCACAAATCCGAATAGTTGTCGGCGGTCGCGCGAGATTCGGTGGTGCCAAAACACTGTGGCGCATCGGGATCGAAAGCAAAGCGTTCGAGCGCTTTGACTTGACTGCTGCCCTCGTAGGTGTATTGCAGGATCAGTGTGCCGTCGGTGTCAAAAACCATCGACGCCACCCCGACCTCTGTCACGCCGGTGAAGGCCTGCGTGCCATTGATCAGTTGAAACGGCGTGCCGCTAACGCGGTAAATCGGGCCGCTAAAACTGCCATCGGAATTCAGCAGAGCCTCGACGGTGAGAAACATCGGCTTGCCGTCGGCGGCATAGCTGTACCAGGTTCCGTACAGCAAGTCGCCCTGATGACTGAGGTTGTAGCCCCAACCCGGCTCAGACGGGTCCCAATAGGTGTAGCTGTAGTTGGTCGCTTCGGGCGCTTGCCGATGCCCAAACACCACGTAACTGCTGCCCGAGCTTTGTCCGTTGGGATCAGCGGCAGGCGCGCCGATGATGAGGTCGTCGATACCATCATCATTGACGTCACCGGCGGCCGAAACAGCGGCACTTTGGTCCTCTGCAGCGACCCCATCGAAGCGAATGCCGCTGCTGCCGTCAACCGAAGACAACTCGATCACCGGAGGAAAACTGCCCGTGCTGCGGCCGAACACCAGGTAGCTGCTGCCTGCATTGGCACGGCCTTCCACATCGGCACCTGGAGCGCCGACGATCAGGTCATCGACCCCGTCAGCATTGAAGTCGCCGATGCCGGTCACGCGAGCACCGCTCACATCGACTGCGGCGGCGCCATCCAGGCGAAAGCCCGTACTGCCATCGAGTCCGGACAGCTCGATGACTGGGGCGAAGCCGGTCGAACGACCGAACACCACGTAGCTGCTGCCGGAGTAACTTCCGTTCGGATCGGCAAAACGCGCCCCAATCACCACGTCGTCGACACCGTCGCCATTGATGTCGCCCGCGGCCGAAACAGTGCCACTTTGGTCCTCTGCAGCGACCCCATCGAAGCGAACGCCGTTGCTACCGTCAAGCGTAGACAGTTGAATGACCGCGGGAAAACCGCCGGTGCTGCGGCCGAACACCACATAACTGCTGCCGGCGCCGGTGCGGCCTTCCACTTCGGCACCAGGCGCGCCGATGATCAGGTCATCGACCCCGTCACCATTGAAGTCGCCGATGCCGGCCACGCGACTACGACTACCGATAACGTCGCCTGCGGCGGCGCCATCCAGACGAAAGCCCGTACTACCGTCAAGTTCAGACAGATTGATGACTGGGGCGAAACCGGTCATACGACCGAACACGACATAGCAGCTGCCAGCCGAGTCGCGGCCGTCAGGGTCTGCTGAAGGCGCGCCAATCAACAGGTCATTGATGCCATCGGCGTTGACGTCGCCGGCACCCGATACACCAGTTCCACTATGGTCCCGCTCCGCAACGCCATCGAGACGAAAACCGTCGTTGCCGTCGAGCTCAGACAGCCTGATCGTTGGGGCAAAACCTCCGGTACTGCGGCCGAAAACGACATAGCTGCTACCACAGCGCTCGCAAGCATGATCGGCGCCTCTGGCCCCAATGATCAGGTCGTCGATGCCGTCGCCATTGATGTCGCCGACACCGGCAACGCTTTCCCCGCTGAACTCCAGCTCACCGCTGCCATCCATGCGAAAGCCATTGCTGCCATCGAGCGCGGAAAGTTCCAATACCGGGGCAAAGTCGGTGCTTCGACCAAACACCACGTAACTGCTGCCAGAGTAGCTGCCGCTTGGATCGGTACCGAATGCGCCGATGATCAGGTCATCAATGCCGTCGCCGTTGATGTCTCCCGCTTTGGACACCCAAGCGCCGCTGGAGTCTTCTGGTCTGGCGCCATCCAGGCGAAAGCCGTTGCTGCCGTCCAGCGTCGACAAGGACACCGCCGCAGTTGCGTGCATGGAAGGCAGCAAGAGCATGTGGCCCAGTGCCAGTGCCACAGCGGTGCGCAAGGGCCTCACCTTGGGTAGGTACATGTCGCCACATGCCTGCTGGCCTTGAAGCCCTGGAGTGTGCCGCATGATTCTTGATCAGAATACAGGTGGGCGAAGCACTGTAGTCAGCGCCGGGTCGGCAATACGCGCAAGGTCCAGGGACGCAAGCGCCTCAAAACGCCTGGGTAACCCGAATTCCCGGGATGGCGCCTCAGAGGGACGGTACCTCGGACACTCGCGTCTACTGAGGCTACTTGTCTGAGGCGAGCAACAATGATCGGGCACCACGAGTTGAGCACCAGTCATACGCGCAACATTCAAGACATGCGGTGACTAACGGACGAGACTACCCTCGCACGCGCCGCCCGCTGCGAGGCGCTCGGCAACGGAAGCCTTTCTCCATGGCGCGTGTCCACCATGCGATTCAGACACCCCGAAAGCGGCACCTTGCCATTGTTGACTCAACGCTCTCAGGGCGCGACATCGACCGGATGACGAATCATATTCGGCACGCAATCCGCAGCTGCTCCAATGCAGGTTCAGCACAGGATCAAATACGGTGGCTCCCTGGTCGACGAAGCGTTCGGGCGCGGTCTTGGCCAGTGCTTTGATGCAACTCGCGAATGCCACCGGACTCTCGAAACCATCGCTCAACAGGGCATCCGTGTCGTCAATAATCAAGGTCGTCGTCGATGCCATCGAATTGATGAGGTAGTTGCCCATGGTCAGATCAACGATGATGGTTTCTTCACCCTCATCACCCGGCAAATCGCCCGGCAACACCCGCGGTGTCGCGGTGATCGTCATCGATGGCTCGTTGGCTGGAATCGCTACAGCGGTAACAAACGCCGGAGTCAGGAAGTAGTCGCTTCCCAAGGTTGCCGTGCCACCAATCGAGATTCCGACGGTCAGCGTGCTTGCGGTATTGCCGCCGATGCGCGAAACGGTGAACGTTGCTGGATCGAGGCTGAGTTCCGAAGCGAACAAATCTTCACTGACAATGCTCACTTCGACCGGATCATCAGCGATCGAGATCGTCTCCGTGATGGCGCTGCCTAGGTTGTACACGTTGGCACTGGGCGTGAGCGTGACGATGGCTTCTTCAGTGCCTTCCACCGCGTTGTCGGGCCTTGGCTCGAGGGTGACCGTGACGGACGACTGACCGCCGGAAATCGCCACCGCGGTGACGAACGCCGGTGACAGTGTGTAGTCCGAACCCAATGACGCGCTGCCGCTCAGACTCATTCCCACCGTCAGCGTACTGGTGATATCGCCACCAGTGCGCACGACTGTGAAGGTGCCAGGATCAGGGCCAAGCTCCGAGGCATTGGTGTCAACGCTGAAGAGGTTCACTTCAACGGGATCGTCGCTGATCTCAATGTCGACGCTGGTGGACCCGCCAAGCTGATATCCACTGCCAGCGGTCAGGCTCACGATGGCGTGCTCTGTGCCCTCGACAAGGTTGTCTGCCCTGGGCGTCAGAACGACGGTGACCGAATCCTGGTTCGCAGCGATGTTGACCGCCGTTACGAAGGCCGGCGTGAGATCGTAATCAGTTCCCAGCACAGCGCTTCCCGTGAGGCTGATTCCCACGGTCAAACTGCCGCTTATGTCACCACCCGATCGCGTCACCGTGAACGACGCATGGTCAGGTCCCGATTCATGCGCGGCGCTGTCACTGCTGGTGATGGTGACCGTGGATGTGTCGCCCCTGATCGATGGCGCGGTCGCATGGCTGAACGGCGACTGCAGCAGCAATACTGCCGCGAGCAAGCTGACTGATCGCTTCATGGTGATCTCTCCAACCGATGCCACCCGAAGCTAGTTGGTCCGTTCATCCATGGCTTGACGGGACTCTGACGGAGCTCTGACGAATGGAGCTGGATGCGTTCGGCGGCATGTGGCCTGGGAAACGATCGGCAGCGCGATCGGGGCTTGCGACCTGCACGGTGGCGGTCACGGCTTCATTCACCAGCGAAGGGCTCGGGGCCAGCGAGATCAGGGTGGTCAGGCTGGCGGTGTCGTAGGGAAAGTACAGGGCGCTGTTGCCGTCGAAGCCGCCCCAGATGATCATTTCGCTGCCGCTCCACACCGCGCTGTGTCGGCAACGCGCGCTGGGTGCCGTGCCGCCAAGTGCCGTGGCCGCGCCCCAAGTGTCGCTGACCGGGTTGTAGCGGCCACCGGTTCCTGGCCGGTGCCGGAGCCCAAGCCGCCCCAGACGATCATTTCGCTGCCGCTCCACACCGCGCTGTGGTACCAGCGTGCGCTTGGGCGATTCGGTGGTGGAGGTGGGCGCACCCCAGCGATCAGTGGTCGGGGCGTAGCGGCCGCCGGTATCGGTGCGAACGTTGCCGTCGTCGCCGCCCCAGACGATCATCTCGCTGCCGGTCCACACCGCGCTGTGCGCGCGACGCGCGCCGGGTACCACGGAGATGTGGGTGGTCATGCATGACAGTCTGGTGCACCATCCGGGCCCCGTTTGTCGGCAATTGACGTGGGTCTCAGGCGGACCAATCTGCCTCTGCGCGTTCGGGTGTCCCACGTTCCCCGCCGCGTGTCCCACGTTCCCCCGTGCCACGCGTGCCCCACGGATTTATTCCATTGGATCGTAAGAGCAAATGACTTCGGAGATGCGGTTCGAGGCTAGAACCTGGTGGCTCAACAGGTTGATAGCGGACCTTATTCCGCTGACGATGCTGGTAATCGGAATTTTTTTCAGAAACCCCGATGATACAGCAAGCGCCGTAATTTACTTCGGAACGGTCGGTGCACTGATAATCCTCTTTGAGGTTACGAGCCTGAACTACACGATCACCATAGACGGCGATACTCTTCGCTATTGGAGCCTGCCAAGGTTCTGTTCCAGACCACAGAAATTCAACTTGAAGGAAATTTCCAGCGCCGACTGCGCCAAATACAATGGAATGAAAACAGCTTCGGTGGTTGTGAAATTTTCAGATCAATCCAGAAAGCCCGCCGTGATGCACCTTGCCAGCTTTAAACCAACAGACATCGGATACATTTTGCGCTGGCTCGAAAAAGGCAGGGAGCCAAGGAAGGAATGAATGCCGACTGGCACTCAATTGCTCCGACGCTGCCATTGGGTTACCACAGGGACGGCGTTCGTGCCCACGTACCAGCGCGGGATCCAGCGCTTCTCAGTCGTCGGTAGCTCCGGATTCCA
The DNA here is from genome assembly GCA_041395325.1 of Lysobacterales bacterium. Taxonomy (GTDB): domain Bacteria; phylum Pseudomonadota; class Gammaproteobacteria; order Xanthomonadales; family SZUA-5; genus JAWLAT01. The sequence goes on along the minus strand of JAWLAT010000023.1, from coordinate 52,650 downwards.
CACGCCACCACTCGCGCAGCGCGGCTCGATCGCCATCATCCATCCCGACCGAGGTCAGTCCAGGTGGATACCGACCTTGGCGATAGCCCTCGACGAGGAAAGCAGCTTCATCGCCCAGAGTCGAATGCACACGCAATCGGGAGCTCACGGCCAACACGACGCCTGAACACGGCTGGGTCGAATCGATCAGATTGATCAGTTCGGCGACATCATCGCGTTGCACCCAGCCACGCAACGGGGCCTCAATCGTGTAGATGCCCGAGGGCATTGCACAGACGCTCTGACGCAGAAAGTCCACGGGCTGCCAAGACGAGTCGATGCCCTTGAGTCCGTCGCTCGCAAGGCTCACCGAGCTGAAGGAGATCGTTGCAAGGACTGTCGCCCACAAGGGCACAGCGGGTGGTCGATCGTTGGTCATCACGCGCATCGGGCACCTCGCTCGCCGGGACCCCGTAGTCCAAGGCAATGTGAGCCAAGTTCCCTCTCGTCAACCGACCCTCCAGCGGGGGGAATGAAGGCGGCCGGATCCCGCATGCTCGCAGCCCACTACCATTGATGAGATCGCCTTCGAGAGCCTGCCATGACGGCCACCGCGCCCAATCCGGGTCAGCCATCAAACCACCACAACCTCCAGTTCAGTTGGGCGCGACTGGATCAGCTGAGTGGACCGCAGTTCCACCAGATCATGGCCGCGCGCATCGCGGTGTTCGTCGTTGAGCAGAACTGTCCCTACCAGGACGCCGACGAGCTGGATGCCTGCAGCTCGCATCTGAGTGCGCAGATCGATGGTCGCCTCGCCGGCTATCTGCGAATCGTCGATCCCGGCTGCAAGTATCCCGAGCCCTCGATTGGCCGCGTGCTGACGACGCCGGCTTTTCGCGGCCTGGGTGTGGGCCGGCAACTGATGGCCGAAGCCTTGCGCCAGACCGGGCAGCACTTCCCCGGCGCCGCCATCCGCATCAGCGCGCAGGCCTATCTGCTCGACTTCTACGGCAGCTTCGGTTTCGAGGCGGTCGGCGAAGGCTATCTGGAGGACGGCATTCCCCATTGGGAGATGCTCCGCCCGGCGCGGAGTGATGCGGTGGTCTGAGTCGGGGTGTCAGGCCGGCTATCGGCGTCCATCCGTTTCCGCAACAGCCTGCCGACGAGGACGTCGGCGTTCCCAGGGCCGGACCTGGCCAAAGGCGCCGACGAGGACGTCGGCGTTCCCAGGGTGCAGCCTGTGGGCACTTGCCGTCGGCGCTTCGGCGGTCGATGACTCAATCGCCTGTCGGGACTGCGGCCCACCACAACATCATGATTTGCTTCTCAAATGACCGCAGCTGTGGCGCTGCGCTGCAGACTGGGCAATCATGCATCCCGCTGCTGCTTCATTAGACCTTCCGGATCGTGACGGTCGAGTTTCGAACCGTGACTGGGCGCGATCAGCGTAGCGACTGCAACTGCTCGTGCGTCAGGCGCGCCGCGAGACGCGTCCGTGTTCTTCAACCGTCGTCCGTAGACCAAAGGTCCAGCGTCCATGCCGAATTCCCCGAAGCTCTTTGCCCCGTCGATGCGTTCGTGGGGCCACACGCTGCTGCCCACCTTGGCGTGGCTGCTGTTGACCTTTTCGACTGCGGCCATGGCCAACGCCAGCGCCCCGCAGGCGCGACCGGCAGGCTTGAGCGACAGCGACTGGCAGTCGATCCAGGCCGCCTGGCAGGCCGGCCGGCATGCCGTCGCCGAGGTGCCGGATCAGCCGGGCAGCTACAGCGCGCGCAATCCCGGCCAGCAGTGGACGACGCGCTTCGATGGACGCGGCTTTGACACCCAGCCCGACGGCGGCGCCTGGTCCTGGGGGCTGGAACTGCGGCGCTGGGGCGTTGCCGGTTCGGAGCAGGCGATCAGCGGCCAGGCACCGCTGATTGCGGATGGCCAGCGGGCCAGCTATCACTGGGGCGACCAACTGCAGGAATGGTTCGTCAATGACACGCGCGGTCTGGAACATGGCTACACCGTGCACAGCCGGCCGGCGGGCACGGGCGATCAGCTGCGTTTCGAACTGGCGGTACGCGGCGGCCTGCGTCCACAGATCGACGCGAGCGGCCGCGACGTGCGTTTCGTCGACGCCGACGGCAGCACGGCGCTGACCTACAGCGGGCTGAAGGTCTGGGACGCCGATGGCAGGCCGCTGCCGGCGGCCTTCGAACCCATCGCGCAGGGCCTGGCGCTGGCGGTCGACAGCCGCGACGCGCGCTACCCGATCACCATTGACCCGGTCGCGCAGCAGGCCTACCTGAAGGCGTCGAACACCGATGCCGGTGATCTGTTCGGCATTGCCGTGGGCATCTCCGGCGACACGGTCGTGGTCGGGGCCATTTTTGAGGCCAGCAACAGCAGCACCATCAACAGTGGTCAAGCCAACAACGCAGCCATCCTGACGGGTGCCGCGTACGTCTTTGTGCGCAGCGGCACCAGCTGGACCCAGCAGGCCTATTTGAAGGCCGCCAATTCGCAAGCGGGCGACCAGTTTGGGGCCTCCGTGGCGATTTCGGGCGACACCATCGTGGTGGGCGCCATCGGCGAAGACAGCAACAGCACCACGATCAATGCCGGCCAGGGCGACAATTCGGCTCACGATTCGGGCGCTGCCTACGTCTTTGTGCGCAGTGGCACGACCTGGACCCAGCAAGCCTATCTGAAGGCCTCCAATGCGGACACCTTGGACGGATTCGGCTGGTCAGTCGCCATCGATGGCAACACCGTGCTGGTTGGGGCAAACGGGGAGGACAGCAACAGCACGACCATCAACGCTGGCCAGAGTGACAACTCAGCCGGCAGCGCCGGTGCAGCCTATGTGTTCCACCGCAGCGGCACCACCTGGAGCCAGCAGGCCTACCTGAAGGCCTCCAACGCCGAGCTCGGCGACACCTTCGGCCAGTCAGTGGGAATCTCGGGCGACACCGCCGTCGTCAGTGCCAACAGTGAAGACAGCAACAGCACCACGATCAACAGCGGCCAGGCCAACAATTCGGCCTCTGGTGCTGGCGCGGCATACGTGTTTGTGCGCAACAGCGGCGTCTGGAGCCAACAGGCCTACCTGAAGGCATTCAACGCCGACGCCGCTGATGGTTTCGGCACGGCCGTCGATGTCTCGGTAAACACGGTGGTGGTCGGCGCGGTGGGTGAAGCCAGCTCGAGCACGACGATCAACAGCGGCCAGGGCGACAACAGCGCAGCCAATGCCGGCGCGGCCTATGTGTTCGTGCGCAACGGTGTGAGCTGGACGCAGCAAGCGTATTTGAAGGCGTCCAATACCGGTGGCGGCGACAATTTCGGGGTCTCGGCGGCCATCGCCGGCGACATGCTGGTCATCGGCGCCTATTTCGAAGCCAGCAACAGCACGACGATCGACAGCGGCCAGGGCAACAACAGCGCGCTGAACGCGGGCGCGGCCTATCTGTTTTCGCGCAGCGGCAGCAATTGGAGCCAGCTGTCCTATCTGAAGCCATCCAATACCGACGCAGGCGATCAGTTTGGCGTATCGGCCGCGATTTCCGGCGATTCGATCGTGGTCGGGTCCTATCAGGAGGCCAGCAACAGCACCACGATCAACAGCGGCCAGGCCAACAACGCAGCCAGCCAGGCGGGCGCGGCCTTCGTGTTCACGGCGCCACTCGACTGCAGCGGCTTCAGTTTCCCCTACACGCTGACCGGTGCCGACAACACGGCGCGGGTGGCCAACCTGCGGCAGGCCATTGCTTGCGCCAACAGCAACGCCACGGCGGATGTCATCAATCTCAATGGCCAGGTGCTGAGTTTCAGTGACTCCGTCACCGACTACGCCGGTCTGACCGCGCTGCCGCAGATCAGCACCGACATCACGCTGCAGGATGGCAGCCTGACGCGCACCGGCCCCACCGCTTTCCGCTTTCTGTCGGTGCCTGCCAGCGGCGTCCTCACGCTGAACCGCATGACCCTCAGCAACGGCTCCAACAGCAATGCCAGCGGCGCGATCTACAGCAGCGGGCAACTCACCATTCGTGACTCCACCCTGGCGGGCAATGTCGGCGATTCCGCCGGTGCACTGCTGGTCGATGGCGGCGGCGCCGATGCCCTGCTGGTGGTCAACAGCACCTTCAGCGGCAACAGCGCCACCAACACCGCCGGCGCCGATGCCATCCATCTGTTCGGGCCCAACCAGGGCAGAGTGCATTTCTCGACCTTCTCCGGGCACGACAACACCTCCGCCAGCAGCACGCTGGGCGTGCTGCAAGCCGGCAACAACTCGGCGCTGGAGCTCATCGGATCGGTGATTGCCAACAATCCACAGACCGGCGGCGGCACTGCGCGCGAGTGCACCGCCGGTCTGGGCGCCTCGTTCACCGGCGGGGCCAATCTCAGTGCCGACAACCTCTGTCCTGGACACATCGGCACACCCACCAATGTCTCAGCCACGCTCGCCAGCAATGGCGGGTCCACCCAGACGCATCTGCTGAACGCCGGCTCGAACGCCATCGATGGCGACGCCATCAATGCCTGCGGCACCGTCGGCGTCAGCACCGATCAACGTGGCCTGGCTCGCCCGAGCGGCCCCAACTGCGACCTGGGCGCAGTGGAGATCCCGGCGCTGCCCAGCATCAGCATCGCTGTGGCGCCCGCCAGCGTCAGCGAAGACGGTCCGACCGATCTGGTCTACACGGTGACGCGCAGCTTGAATCTGCCGGCGCCGACGCTCGTCAATATCACCACCGCCGGCACCGCCACCAGCGGTGTGGACTACTTTGGCGGCGTCACCAACGTCGTCATTCCGGCCAACGCCACGACCGCCACGATCGTCATCGACCCGATCAGCGACGGCATCGTCGAACCCAACGAGACCGTGATCCTGACCGTCGTACCGGGCAGCGGCTACAGCATCGGCACACCGTCCAGCCGGCTCCATCCTCAACGACGACGCACCGGTCGCTTCCATCAGCGTCAGTCCGACCAGCGTTCCTGAAGACGGCGCTGGAAACCTGATCTACACCGTCACGCTGAACCAGCCGGCGCTGTCAACAGCGTCGGTGAACTTCACGGTGGCCGGCACAGCCATCGCGGGCAGCGACTATGCGGCGGTGACCCCACCGCTGCTGATTCCCCCCGGCAGCACCACCGGCACCATCACGATCAACCCGACCGTAGACACCAGCGTTGAACCTGACGAGACGGTGATCCTGACCCTGGCCTCGGGCACCGGCTACAGCGTCGGCGTACCGGCCAGCGCGACCGGCACCATCCTCAACGATGACTCGCCGACGCTGACCATCAACGACGTCACGAACATCGAAGGCAACGCCGGCACCAGCAACTTCACGTTCACGGTCAACTTGAGTACCCCCGCGGGACCGGGCGGCGTGAGCTTCGATATCGCCTCGGCCAATGGCAGCGCCAACGCCGGGTCGGACTACGTCGCACAGGCTCTGACCGGGCAGACGATTCCTGCCGGCATGAGCAGCTACAACTTCACGATACTGGTCTTGGGCGACACCCTCTTTGAAGGCACCGAGACGTTCTTCGTCAACCTCAGCAACGTGACCGGTGCCACGGTGGTGGATGGCCAGGGTGTGGGCACCATCGTCAACGACGATACGGCGCCCAGCCTGTCGATCAACAGCGTCTCGGTGACCGAGGGCAACGTCGGCACCACCTCCGCGGTGTTCACCGTGAGCCTGAGTGCAGCCAGTGGCTTGCCAGTGTCCGTGAACTACGCGACCGCGGACGGGACGGCGGTGGCGCCGGGTGACTACAGCAGCGCCCTGGGCTCGCTCAGCTTCACGCCCGGGCAGACGAGCGCCACCCTCACGGTGTCGGTGAACGGCGACACCACACCTGAGCCCGACGAGACTTTCAGCGTGACACTCAGCGCACCGACCAATGCCACGATTGCCCCGGGCGGTGGCACCGGCACCATCCTCAACGACGACTCGCCCGAGGCCACCATCAGCGTGATGCCGGCCAGCGTTGCCGAGGATGGCGCGGCCAACCTGGTCTACAGCGTCAACTTGAGTTCGCCGGCGATCACCGCGACCACGGTGAATCTGAACCTGAACGGCACCGCCACCAGCGGCATCGATTACAGCGGCGCGCAGACCAGCGTGACGATTCCGATCGGTGGCAGCAGTGCCACGGTGACCATCGATCCGACGGTGGACACCAGCGTCGAACCCGACGAGACGGTGATCCTGACCCTCGCCGCGGGCACCGGCTACAGCATCGGCACTCCGGACAGTGCGACCGGCACCATCCTCAACGATGACTCGCCGATGCTGTCCATCAACGACGTCTCGATGAGCGAAGGCGATGCGGGCACCAGCAACTTCACGTTCACGGTCAGCTTGAGCACGCCCGCTGGCCCGGGCGGCGTGAGCTTCGATATCGCCTCTGCCAACGGCAGCGCCAACGCCGGGTCGGACTATGTCGCACAGAGTCTGACCGGGCAGACGATTCCGGCCGGGATGAGCAGCTACGGCTTCTCGATACTGGTCAACGGCGACACCCTGTTTGAGGGCGACGAGACGTTCTTCGTCAACCTCAGCAACGTGGTCGGTGCCACGGTGGTCGACGGCCAGGGTTTGGGCACGATTCTCAACGACGACGCGGCGCCCACCCTGTCGATCAACAGCGTCTCGGTGACCGAGGGCAACGTCGGCATCACCTCCGCGGTGTTCACCGTGGACCTGAGTGCGGCCAGCGGCTTGCCGGTCACCGTGAACTACGCGACCGCGGATGGGACGGCGGTGGCGCCAGGTGACTACAGCAGCACCATGGGCGCGCTCACCCTCACGCCCGGGGAGACGAGCGTCACCGTCACGGTGTCGGTGAACGGCGACAGCACGCCTGAGCCCGACGAGACGTTCAGCGTGACGCTCAGCGCACCGACCAACGCCACATTTGCGCCTGGCGGTGACACCGGCATTGGCACCATCCTCAATGACGACTCGCCTGAGGCCACCATCAGCGTGAGTCCGGCCAGTGTTCCTGAAGATGGCGCGGCCAACCTGGTCTACAGCGTCACCTTGAGTTCGCCGGCGATCACCGCGACCACGGTGAACCTGAGCGTGTCCGGCACCGCCACCAGTGGCAGCGACTACAGCGGCGCGCAGAGCAGCGTACTGATCCCGATTGGTGGCAGCAGTGCGACAGTCACCATCGATCCGACCGCCGACGGCACCATCGAAAGCGACGAAACCGTGATCATCAGCCTGCTCGCTGGCAGCGACTACAGCGTTGGCGCGGCCTCGGTCGCCACCGGCACGATCAGCAACGATGACTTCCCGACCGTCACGATTGCGGTGGCGCCCGGCAGTGTGCTCGAAGACGGTGCGGGCAACCTCAGCTATACCGTCAGCCTCGACCAGATGTCGCCGTTTGCGCTGCTGGTCAATCTGAGCACCAGCGGCACGGCGACCAGCGGCAGCGACTACAGCGGAGCAGTCGGCACGCTGAGCATTCCGGCCAATGCGACGACCGCGACCATCACCATCGATCCGAGCGCCGATGCGATGGTCGAGCCGGACGAGACCGTGATCATCACGATCGTGGCTGGCAGCGGCTACAGCGTGGGCACGCCCGCCAGCGCGACCGGCACCCTCATCAATGACGACACGGCCGGCGTGGTGGTCACGCCCAGTGGTGGCAGTACCGATGTGAGCGAAGGCGGCGCGACCGATGACTACGCCCTGGTGTTGACCAGCGAGCCCAGCGACGATGTGGTGATCTCACTCAGCACGGGCGGTCAGCTGTCGGCCGCGCCGATGCCGGTCACCTTCACCAGCGCCAACTGGGATACACCGCAAGCGGTGACCGTGACCGCCGTCGATGATGCGGTGGCCGAAGGCCCGCACCTGGGCACGATCTCGCATCTGGCGACCAGCAGCGATGGCGTCTACAACGGCATCACGGTCGCCAATGTGATCGCCAACATCACCGACAACGATGTGCCCGGGGTGAGCGTCGTGCAGTCCGGGGGCAGCACCGCGCTGACCGAAGGCGGCGCCACGGACACCATCACGGTGGTACTCACCAGCGAACCAACCGACACCGTCACCATCGCCCTCAACGGCACGCAGCTGACGGCCATGCCGACGCCCTTGAGCTTCGATATGGCCAACTGGGACACCGCGCAGACCGTGACGCTGACGGCCATTGACGATGCCATCGTCGAAGGCACGCACAACGGCTCGCTGGGCTTTGTCGTGACCAGCACTGACGCCAACTACAACGCCTTGGCCGTCGCAGCGGTCAACGCCACCATCACCGACAACGACACGGCCGGCATCAGCGTCACGCCAACCACTGGGCTGGTGACCACCGAAGCCGGTGGCAGCGCCAGCTTTGACGTGGTGCTCGCCAGCGAGCCCGTCGACGACGTGAGCATCGGGCTGAGCAGCAGCGACCCCTCCGAGGGCACCGTGTCGGATACCAGCCTGACGTTCACCGCGGCCAACTGGGACACGCCGCAAACCGTCACCATCACGGGCGTCGATGACGCCGTGGACGATGGCGACATCGCCTACAGCATCGTCACCGCCGCGGCGCTGAGCACCGATCCCAACTATGGCGGCGTCGATCCGTCCGATGTGAGCGTCAGCAACACCGACGACGATACGCGCGGCATCACCGTGCTGCAGTCCGGAGGCAACACCGCGGTCACCGAAGGCGGCGCCAGCGACAGCATCAGCGTGGTGTTGACCAGCGAGCCGGAGGCCAGCGTGCAGATCACGCTCGACGGCGGCACCCAGCTGACGCCAGCGCCGACCACCCTCAGCTTCGACTCGGCGAACTGGGACACCCCGCAAACGGTGACGATCAACGCGATCGACGATGCGCTGTTCGAGAACGATCCGCACCCGGGCTCGGTGGGCTTTGCCGTGACCAGCGCGGACGCCGGTTACGACGGCTTCGTGCTCACCGCGGTGAGCGTGAGCATCACCGACAACGACCCGGCGCCCACGATCAGCGTCAGCAGTCCCAACCAGCCCGAGGGCAACGCGGGCACCAGCGTGATGAACTTCGTCGTCAGCCTGTCGGCGGTGTCGACGCTGCCGGTGAGCTTCACCTACGCCACGGCCGATGGCAGCGCCACGGTGGCCGACAGCGACTACGTCGCGCTGGCGCCCACCGCCGCCAGCATTCCCGCCGGACAGCAGACACTGACCATCCCGGTAACGATCAATGGCGACACCGTCTTCGAGGGCGACGAGACCCTGAGTCTGGTGCTGACCGCGATCACTAACGCCACGCCCAGCCCCACGGTCAGCGGCACCGGCACGATCGCCGAGGACGACCAGCAGCCGACCACCACGACCATCGGCAGCGATCTGCCCGATCCCAGCGTGGTCGGTCAGCCCTACACGGTGACGGTGGATGTGGTCGGCAACAGCAGCTCGCCGCTGGGGACGATTCTGATCAGCGACGGCAGCGCCAGCTGCGGGCCGGTCACGCTGATCGCCGGCACCTCACCCGGCAGCAGCGCCAGCTGTGACCTGACCAGCACCAGCGCAGGCAGCAAGACCCTGACCGCCAGCTACACGCCCGCGAGCACGGCCTTCGGCGCCAGCACTGGCACCACCGCACACCAGGTCAATGCCGCCAGCACCACGCTCAGCGTGAGCGGTCCGGTCCGCAGCCGCGTCAATCAGCCCACCGCGTTCAGCATTGCGCTGGCGGTCACGGCGCCGGGCGGCGGCACCCCAACCGGAACGGTGACGCTGTCCAGCGGCGCCAGCAGTTGTGTGGTCACCCTGCCCGCCACCAGCTGCGACCTCAGCTTCGACACGCTCGGCGCCCGCACCATCAGCGCCAGCTACGCCGGCAACGCCGACTACAACGGCTCGAGTTCCAGCAGTGCCGGCGATGCTCAGACCCTGGTGTACGCGCTGGCCGATATCGAGGTGAGCAAGTCCGACGGCATCGGCACCTATGCGCCGGGCGAGCTGATCGTCTACACCGTGCAGCTGCGCAACCTGGGCCCCGATGACGCCTTCAACCTGCGCCTGCGCGACATGCTGCCGGCCGAACTGACCAATGCGCTGTGGTCCTGCGACTCCTCCGGCGGCACTCTCTGCCCGCAGGAAGACGGCAGCGGCGACCTCGACGAACTGGTCGCGTCCTTCCCGGTGGGTGCGCTGCTCAACTACAGCGTCTACGCCAACGTGCAGGGCTCGCCACCCGAACTGGTCAACACCGCGCTGGTGGAACTGCCCGCCGACACCACCATCGAAGATCCGACCAGCGGCAACAACAGCGCCACCGACATCGACCTGCTGGATCCGCTGTTCGAAGACGGCTTCGAAGACCCCGCCATCAACGGACCCAATGGCAGCTATCAGATGCCCAGTCTGGCGCTGCGCAGCGTGCTGGACGACATCGCAATAGCGGTCTTCGTGCTCGACGATGCCGAAGGCGAGGCCCTGCGGGTCTACGCCCGGATCTGGGCGGGTCAGGTGCAATACGCCCTGGCACAGCGCGACCCCAGTGGCGCACTGAGGCTGGCCGCCTGGAGCAGCTACAGCGACGAACCGGTCTTGAGCTGGACGGCAAGCAACGTCGACGGCGGCTGGGTGATCGACAGCTCCGAGCTGCGCTGACCGCAAACCCCCGGGGCGACCACCGGTCGCCCCGGGACTCGGGCTGAGGTCCTGCAAATCAGCGGGAATTGGGCCCAGCTAATTCGAATCAGCTGGATTCGGGCTGAGGCCTTCCGTATCGGCGGGATTTGAGCCGAAGTCCCCGCGAATCAGCGGGATTTTGGCCCCGTCTTGCGGGGTCTGCGGGCCCATACCGGGCCCACGCAATATCAGTGGGAGCGAGCTCGCTCGCGATCTTTTTCTCCCCAGCGCGCGCTGAAACGGACAACTCGCCCGCAACGACAGGAACCGCGATCGCGCCGGTTGCCGTGCATCCGCGCTCTTCCTGGGACCGCCGACGTCCCCGTCGGCATACTCGCGCTCTACCTGGGACCGCCGACGTCCCCGTCGGCCATCTCCCGCTCTTCCTGGGAACGCCGACGTCCCCGTCGGCAAGCGCTTCTTCCAGCCGCCGCCCAGCCCCCGCGGACAACGCCCGACTTACCGGTCCCCAAAGCTCCCACGCCGACGAGGACGTCGGCGGTCCCAGGTGGGCACCGGCGCCCTGTTCGCCCTGCGGTTCCTCCTGGCGCTGGCTACGATCGTCGCCCTACCCATCCCAAGCCATGCGACCACATTGGTCGCCGTGCAGCCGCGTTCTTCCCGGGACCGCCGACGTCCCCGTCGGCATGCTCGCGCTCTTCCTGGGAACGCCGACGTCCCCGTCGGCAAGCTCTTCTGCCAACCGTGCCCAGCCCCCGCGGCCAACGCCCGACTTTCCGGTCCCCAAAGCGCCTTCGCCGACGAGGACGTCGGCGGTCCCAGGTGCGCGTCATCGCTCTGATCGCGCTACTCAAGTGACACCGGCTGAGCTCTGAGCGACCGAAACGCCGTTTGGGAGGGGAATCGCAAAAGCGCCCGCCCCATGCCCTTCGGAGGACGTCCCATGATCAAGCCAACCACGATCCTCGTGGCCCTGCTGCTGGCAGCCAACGTCAGCGCCGTCAACGCGCAGCAACTGGTCGAACGCCAGGTGCTCACCGCGCCAGCACGCGGCGAGGGAGAACCGGGTCGATTGTTCGGCCTCGGCGTCGCGCTCGATGGCGATCTCGCCGTGGTCCATGAAGGCGCCAGCGGTGGGCGTCTTCGCGCCTACCGACGGACCAACGATGTTTGGGCGCGGGCCACCGAGCTCGATCTGGTGGACCCCACGCACGCCCCCGTGGCCATGTCGCTCAGCGAAGGCCGTCTGATCCTCACCGTCGAGATCGGCACCACGCGTCTGGTCCGCATCCTGCGCGCGACGGAGACGGGTTGGGTCGAGGAATACGCGTCCTCGATTGACCGCGAAGAGTTCGGCGACGCGGTGGCGATCGACGGCTTCATTGCGGCGATTGGCGACTGGCGCGTCGGCGGCGGTGCGGTCTACGCGCTGCAGCGCAGTCAACAGGGCATCTGGTCCGAAACGCCGCTCACGCCCACGCCGCGGCAGAGCGGACAGGCCTTTGGCCGCGAGGTGTCGGTGGTCGCCGGCACCCTGGGTGTCGCTGCGCCGGATGAGGATGTGAACGGGCTCGGCAATGCCGGGGCCGCCTACGTGTTCACCCTGACCGGCTCCACCTGGACCCAGGCCAGCCGAGTGACCGCGCCGACGCCCGCCGTCAATGAAGCCTTCGGCACCGCCATCGCCATCAGTGGTTTGGACCTGGCAATCCCGGATCGGATGTTGATCGGTTCGCGCGGCAGCAGCGGGCAGGGACGCGTCTACGCGCACCGCCGGGGCGATGGCAGCTGGCCGCGCGCCTTCACCATCGATGCGCCCGTGGCCCAGAACAATGCCGGTTTCGGCGCCGAAATCAGCCTCGATGGCGATGTGGCCATCATCGGTGCGCCCTTTTTCGATGAGTTCGGCAGCACCAGTACGGGCACCGTCTGGGGCGCCGACTTCAACAGCACCTTCAGCAACGTCACCCTGACCCGCCGGACCGACCCGGTCGCAGAGCCCGGCATTCGACTGGGATTCTCGGTCGCCATTGATCGCGCCGGCCCGACCGTCCTGGTGGGCGCGCCGTTCTCCGAGCAGAACGGACCGTCCAGCGGGACGGTGCTGATGAGCGTGGGCAGCACCGGACAACCCTTTCCCCCGCTGCTGCGCACATTCGCCCTCGGCCGCAGCCCAGCCTTCTCCAGGTTCGGGTCCGCCATCGCCAGCGCTGCCGACGTACTGCTCATCGGCGCCCCGGAAGAAGCGCTGAGCACCGACCTCGGCACCGGCGCGGTCTACTTCTACCAGCGCGCCGGAGCGGATTGGCAGCTGGTGCAGCGCCTGCAGTCACCGCAGGGCCAGGAAGGCGACCGCTACGGCGAAGCCGTCGCCGTGCACGGCGACATCGCGCTGGTGGGCTCACCCGGTACCGACTTCGGCCTCGGACGCGTGTACGTCTATCGCCGCAGCAATGGCGTCTGGAACATCGATCGGCAGCTGTCCTCACCCTGCCCCACCAGCACCCGCCGCGAATTCGGCCGCCATATCGAGTTTGACGGCAGCCGCGCGATGATCGGCGCGATCTGTCCGCCCGAGGGCGGCGGCATCGACCTCGGAATCTACATCGCCACACGCCAGGCCGACGGCAGCTGGACCTATGCCCGTGTCGACACGGCGCCGCGACTGAGTGCTGGCGGCTGGGACTCCGGGCTGGCCGTGTTTGGCGTACACGTCGCCCAGGGTGACGAGGTGTTCAGCGGCTTCGTGCACAGCTATGCCCATGACGGCAGCCAATGGCAGTTTGTGGGCCTGCTCGACAATGGCAACAACACCCCCACCCCGCAGGGCTACGGCTATGACGTCAGCGTCGACCAGGGCCTGCTCGCCGCGGCCAGCTACCGCGCCAACACGCCAGTCGCGGTACGCCGCCGCAGCGGCAACGACTTTCTCCCGGAAACCACGCTGATCCCCAGCGGCCTCGCCGCCAATGAGCCCCTCTGGGCCGTCGCCGTCGACGGTGCCGCCGAACGCATTGCCGTCGGCGCCCCACAACACAGCGTCAGTCTGACGCGACAAGGCGCGGTGTTCGTCTTCCACCGACAGGCCGGAAACTGGCAGCAATCCCAACGCCTGCTCTCGAGCACCCCAAATTCCGAGGCGCAATTCGGCGAAGAATTGCTGATCGCTGACGACGGCAGCCTGCTGGTCGGCGCCCACAGCGAGACGCGAGCGTTTCGCTTTGAGGGTGCGGTGCATGTGTACGGGATGCGTTCAGACGAAGTGCTTCGGGATGGGTTTGAGTGAGGGGAGGAAGGTTTGCGGCTGGGTGATGCGGGGGTGACCGGATGTGCCGGATTGCTCGAACTCGATGTCGTGGGTGCCCACGATCGAAGGTGTTCGCGTATCCCAAGCACCAGACAGGCCGGTTTGAAGCCAACATTTTGCCTCAGAGCGTTTGCGTGTCCCACGAGGCGGGGGGCGGGGAAAAACGGGGCTTGAAGACGTGAAACTACTGCACCAGCTTCCTGAGCCACGCCCTGCAAAAGGGACTGATGCGAATCCGCCACTACCGATTCCTGGCGAACCGCTGCTGCAATGAGCGTCTCCAAGCCATTTCGGCCGAGCTGAAGCGACAGGAAATGGCACAAGCCGAGCGAAAACAGACCAAGGCAAAAGCGAGCCCACCGGCTTGTTCACCGAGCGACTGGGTGACGCTGTCCAAAATACCAACGGGGAAGCCTGCACCTGCAGCCGCAGCCGCAGCCGCAGCCTATCAAACTCGAAGGCGGATAACGAACGACGGGCTGACAGCTGACTGAAGCACCGATCTCGATACCGGTGGATCACCGGCCTCCGGCGCTTGCACTTGCGTGATAGGGTGAAATCGAGCGTAATACATTCCGCGCAGCCCTTGCAGGACAGAGAATGGCGACCAAACCGCCTTTGGATCAGCGTCAACGAGGGCCACAGCGCCGCACTGAGCCTGTGCGCCCCGCGTCGCCCACAAAACATATTCCTAAGTAGAGACAGACCTTCATGAGCGGTTCAGTCCAACACACATCTGTTAGAGGATCAGGATTCATTTAGCCATGTACGAAATTCAACTTACAGAACGAATAACGGGATATTCAAAATCTGCGGGGCGTGACGGAGAAATGGTCACAGTTCAGGTCGCCGGGGCCACCTCAACTGAGGACGGTGATCTTCATATTAAATATTTGGAAGGGTTTCCGCAGACAGTACTTTCCTTGCTTAATAATGGCATGACGCCGTCTGACGTCAAATCTATGATAGTTATTATTTCTAGAGACTTAAAAGCATTCGTCTACATAAACGAAGTTGAAATACTCGCCAGCGCTCTTGTAAAGACCCAGAAAGTTGAGAAAGGCCAGACGGTAGGCAAGGACGACATTTCTGGATTCGAAAGAATCAAACTTGGAAATGTTACATTCCCCTGTGATCATGGATTCTTCTGTGTACTACCATGTGGGTGGGATCGAGCCTACCTCTTTGACTTTTCACCACTCGACCCCAACAAAAACGAGATGATTGATTACGATGTAGAAAAATTCATAGGTTCATATTTCTCTTATCTTGTATTCAAATCTATACACAAGATATCCGCTAAAGATTGGGAAAACCTGTTGAGCCAGAATTGGTTTCCATTCTCCTCACTTAATTTTTCCTCCATTGAAGCAATGATAAATTATTCTAGGGCCGGGTGGACGATTGATGACTTATTAGTGCAATACGAGAGTCAAACCATTGAATATACGAAAATTGGATGCCATCTTGAGAGGAAATCCAAACTTATTCCAGAGAGATTGGTTTGGATAAAGCATTAGAGCGACATAGGGCTGGCGACTTTATTAGTTCGTCTTCGATCTTATATCCAAAAATTGAAGCAATTATAAGCCAGAGCTTTATTGCGGATAACCCCGGCAAGCAGGGGCGAAGACAGACATGCTTATCGAGCATTTGACAGAAAAGACCATTGGAGATATCGACGCGCTTACTACATACCTTCCAGACAAGTTCAAGACCTACCTAGAGAAGTGCTACTTCAAGGACTTCTCTGCCTCAAGTTTTGACAACGATGTTAGTAGGCACTCCATAGCGCATGGAGCCAGCTCATTGGATAAGTTTAATAGAAAAGCCTCGTTGTTGGGATTTCTAATTATTTTTCAAATATTTCAGTATCTCCAACTATCGGTTAACAAGTCAAAGCACTCTCGACGCAGCAAGCTGCGCCGGTGTTTAAGGTGTTAATGTCGGCGGCAGTCGTAAATTGCCCACATGCAGGTAAAGAATTGTCACTGGCCATCTTGGCGTCTTCGTTGGACCGTATCATGATATCGCGAGCGGAGAAGATACGTTGAGACTACTTCTGGAACAGGGGCTGTCGAAGTCCGGCAAATCGCACGCCGGCTGGGCGTTTCACGGCGCACACTGCATCACTGACTGGGACCGGTCAGCTGGATCGGGATCTGGATCGGGGTGAGGTTTGCTACGGCCCACGGCCGCCGGTGGTCAGCAAGCTGGACCCTATCGAGAGCTGGTCACCGCCCGTTTGGCAAGCTATCCGAAGCTGACGGCCACGCGCTTGTTCGAGGAGATCAAAGCCGCTGGCTACGACGGATAGCTACCCCCGCTGAAAGCCTTCAAAAGCGGTTCGACCGACGGCCCCGGTAAGCCGGTGGTGCGCTTTGAGACAGCGCCCGGGGCTGCAGGCAGGGCTCAGGTCGACTTTGCCCACTCCGCTAGCCGTTCCTGGGGTGTGTGCCAAGCTTTGTGGTGGTTAGCTACCGCGACTGTATGGGCGAAGTACTACCTCGACAGACGCTGGCCGCTGATGGCGGGCCTGAAGAGGCATTTTCGACCTTTCGCGGCGTCAGCCGAGCTGCTGTTCGACCAGATGAAGGCGGTGGTCATCGACGATGAGCGCTGCAACGGCGGACGTGGCTGTTGGAGAACCGCAGCTCGCGCTGGCCAACCACTGCTTGTGGATCCGCCTTGCCGCCCTACCGCGCCCAGATCTGGCGTGCGTGCGCTTGAACGGACCGATCAGCCATGCGCCAGAGCTTCTTCTACGGCCGCGATTTCGTCAGCGACGACGACCTCAATGCTCAGGCCGGCTTGTGGCTGCAGGCCACGGCCAACTAGCGCCGACATCGCAGTATTGGGGAGGCCCCAAATCTGCGCTTTGAACGGGATGAAAGGACCCAGTCGGCCTTTTGGCTGTGGTTACCTACCGGGCCTCGCACGTTATCCAGGCGCTGCCCGTAGTGGCGACTGACCACATGGCCCAAGGTCGAGCAACGCACTGGCGGTCTACGACCAACTGCTGGAGAGCCGTGCATGACCACCCCCAGCCTCCGTGATCAGCTGCGCCAACGGCTGGCCGACCTGAAGATGCCTGGTGCCCCTGGAAGCCATCGACAGCATCCTGGCTCAGGTCGACAGCGGTCAGCTCGCGCCGCTGCGCTACCGGTCAGTTGTCGATAGGCAGACGCTCATCGGTGCAAATCCGTCGGCTTCTGCAGGCCGCCATGCGGTCGTCCCGCCGGCGATCAAGACGCTGCGTGGACTTCGATTTCGCCTTTCAGCCTCGATCAAGCGAGCAGGATTGATACGGTAGCACTGGCTTTCTGGAGCGGCGCGAGAACGGTCTTGCTGGGCCCGCCGGGTGCGGGCAAACCCATCTGGCCATCAGTCTGGCCATCACCGCGGCCGAACGTGGGCCGACGGGTACTGATGCACCTTGGTCGATCTGATCGATCTTCACTGCAACAGGCCAAGACCGCCGGACGCCTGAACCAGCGTCTGGCGGTATTGACCCACCCTTCGCTCTTGGTCGTCGATGAGATTGGCTACTTCCCAGTCAGCCACGACGGCGCGGTGCTCTTCTTCCAGTTGATGAACCGCCGCTACGAGCGTGCCTCCACCGTACTGACCTGGTACAAACCGTTCAACACTGCGGTGTCCTCGGCGACGAGGTCATGGCCGCTGCCTTGATCGATCGCGTCCCTGCACCACTGCCACCTAGTCAACATCCGCGGCAACAGCCACCGCACGCGGCTTCATCAGCAGCAAGACGAACGCCATCAAGGCAACTCAAACAAGCACTGACCGGCAGTCCAAAGTGAGCAATTTTCGATCGCCAGAAGTGAGCAATTTTGGATTGGCGTTGACACCCAGTGAGCCGGATCGATCCGCCACCAAACCCGACCATCGCGCGTCTCACCCAGCAGCCCCAGCAAGCCATTGTGTCCCGCTGCACGCTGCGCAGATGCAGATCCACTGCATCCGGCAAGGCCTTCCACCGCGCCCGAATCTGCTCAGCCGACAACACCGTCCCCGCCCTCCCTAGGATAGACATGATGTTGAGCCAGCGGATGGTTTTGCGGGAGGTGACCTGCCGGTTTTTTTCGGACCACTGATTACTTGGGGACGGCGGGTTGGGTAGATGTTGCTCGCTGTTGATCTTCCTTGAACTGCAGGGGTGTTCGGTAGCCGAGGCTGGAGTGTGGTCGGTCGTCGTTGTAGTGCCGTCGCCAGATTTCAATGATCACCCTGGCCTCGGTCCGGTTGCGAAACCACTCCATGCTCAGGCACTCGTCGCGGAACTTGCCGTTGAGACTCTCGGCAGTGGCATTCTGCCAAGGCTTGCCCGGGTCGATGAAGGCCGTCCTGATTCCGACTTGATCAAGCCAGGTGAGGATGGCCCTGCTGACGAACTCCGGACCGTTGTCGGACCGAAGATATCTTGGCGCCCCGTGCTCGCTGATCAGGCGAGCCAGGACGTCAATGACTCGCCTGGATCGGATGCAACCCTGGACATCGATCGCCAGCGCCTCGTGAGTCCACTCGTCGGTGATGACCAGGCACTTCAGCACCTGGCCGTTGGCGCAACTATCGAACACAAAGTCATAGGCCCAGACCTGGTTCGGACCGAAGGCTGGCAACGGTCGCGGTCGGGACGCCGCCACGCGCTTGCGTGGGCGCCTCTTCGGCACCTGAAGCTTGGCCAGCTGCCACAGGCGCAGCATCCGGTCCCAGCCCAGTGAGATACCTTCGCGCCCCAGATACACGTGGATCCGGCGATAGCCGAATCGTGGATACATCGCTGCATAGTGCTTCATGCGCTCAATCACCGGCGCGTCCTTGAGGGGTTGGGTGGCCACGTAGCCGAGCGTGGAGCGCGGCACACCGACCAGCGCGCAGGCACGGCGGGTGCTGATGCCCCGACCCACGATGATCGGTACCAGCGCGCGCCGTGCCGGCGCGCTCACCACTTTTTTGCGGTGATCTCCTTCATGACCTCGATCTCCAGGTCACGCTCGGCCAGCAGCTTCTTCAGCCGCAGGTTCTCCTGCTGGAGGCTGCGCAGCTGTTTGACGTCGGCCGCTTCCAACTGGCCGAACCGCTTGCGCCACAGGTAGATCGTCTGATCGCTCACGCCGTGCTTCTTGGCTACGTCGACGACAGGCACCTTGTCGGCCTCCCGCAGGATCTTGACCATCTGTTCTTCGCTGAACAGCCCAGACGCAACGTGGCGTGCGCCTGCACATAGCTGTGTGGCCAATCCGACGGCAGGGGAGAGGCTCATTTCAACCCGGCTGCCGCTGTCCAACGTTGGCGTAGCACGTCAATAGGCGACACAAAGCATAGAAACGCCCTGGAAACGCCCTGGGACACCCGCATGGAGTAGAACCGAGGACATCCGCCTTTCGCCTAGTCTGACCAAGGCGAATGAAGATGCGTTGCATCAACGTGGTTGCCAATGGTTTTGCGAGCCGATTTGGGCAGTGAAGGCGTCGCATCAAGGACTTCGAACGAGAATCCCTGGAAATCCCTAACTCCAGACACGCCGAAGTCGCCGATTCCCGTCGGCGGTGGGTTCGGAATCGGCCTTTCAGACTGTTCTGGGTGGCTTGCGTCGCTCAGCGAGCAGGCTGGCTATGCCAAGCCCCTGCAACCACCGTTGCCCGATGTGCTCGGCATAGACGAGGATTCCCTCGGCGGTGCCGATGACGCGATGGAAGTTGCTCTCGGTGGCTTTGACTTGAGTCGTCCAACTGTGTTCGCTGACGTCCAATTGGCGCAAGACCATCGGCCGTTGCTCGCTGGTGCCGATGCCCAGCGAATCCAGCACCGACCGCGCCCCAGCCTCGATCTTCCCACGCTTGGCCGGGTGCATGATCCGGCCGGTCCAGTCGACCAGGCCGAGGTAGTGGCGAATCGAGAGCCCAAGTGGCAGCGGACCGGGAACACCGGCGAGGGGTTCAATGACTCTGTCGAGGTTGCCGATCCTGGCCGCGGTTTCCCGGATTCGCTGCTGGATCGATGTGTAGTTCGAGGACTCGAGGTCTACGGCCAAACCAGCCCGAACGGGATTGAGATCGATGTAGGTCATCACTGACAGTACGGCTTGGTCATCCAGCAGTCGCTGACACTTGAATCGACCTTCCCAGAAGCGCCCGGTGACATCGTCTTCCAGATTGGCCCGGCGAGCGATGTACTCGTTGAGGCATTTCATGAACTCGGAGACTGACGCCAGCCGCATCCGGATCTGCGCGATCTTGCCCTCCGCCCGCAGCAGCTTGTCGATCCGCTGGGCCTTTTGCTCGTCATTTTGATCGGCTGGGCAATACAACTGCAGCCAACGCTTGGCGCAGTCCAGGTCTGACCAGCCTTCGACCCAGGCAGGATCAAACTCGAGCGCCAGGTGCATGTGGTTCGACATGGCGCAGTAAGCCAGCACACGCACCGCGAAGATCGCCGCCAGCTCGTTCATCCGATCGACCAGCCACTGCCGACGATGCTCGTAGGACTGGCCGCTGAGCTTGTCGAAGCCACACAACCAGGCCCGGCGAACACAGCGCGCCACACAGTGGTAGCGGCCAAAGGCGCCTGGCGGTGCGATGGCGGAGCGGGCGGTGGTCATGCGTCGCAGCGTGGCGCCAGTCCAGCCCCCTGTCTGCAGGCCGAAGGCGCGGATTGACTGCGGAATCCGGCGGCCGTTGGTGGCGGAATAGTCTGCTACTGTGCGGGTGTCCTTCTTCGCTTTCCTACTTCGCTTTCTTGCTACTGTGCGGGTGTCCTACTTCGCTTTCGGGGCTAAGTGCAATGGTCACCTACAGATTCGCTCGCTGCATCAATGGAGGCACGGTCGATGTGCAACAGCTGGACCAAGCGAGCCGCCGGGAGCTTGGGCCTTTCGAATGCTTCGGGTGTGGAAATGCGCTAATTGCGCGGTTGCCACAGCAGGGTATCGCGAAGCACTTTGCACATAAGCAACAATGCCACTGTAGCGGGGAAACCTATCTGCATGCATTGGCTAAAGATCGGTTCGCGTCAGCGTACCGTCGAGCCGTCGCAGAAGGAGTTCCGTTCACCCTCTCCAGAACGTTGACCTACACGTGTAGATATTTCGAGGAATCGGCACGGGGCACCTGCAATCACCAGCTGCATGAGAGCTTCGACCTCACAAAAATCTTTCCGACATGCGGTATCGAAAAGCAGGTCCGCGGATTCATTGGTGATGTAGTGCTCTCCTCAGCGGACGGAGCTGATTTTCTCCTTGTCGAATTTGCCGTAAGCCATCGATGCTCAGAAGACAAGCTGAATAGTGGGTTGCGAATCGCCGAGGTACTGATTTCTGAAGAAGATGACGTAATTGAATCGTGCGACAATATCGATGCCCGAAAGAAGAACGTACGGCTATACAATTTCCGAACCAGAAAGTTTCCGAAGGTTTCCTGCCGCGGCAAATGCAGCAACATTTGCTTGGTTCTACTGGTGTACAGAAGTGGAAAAGCGAGGCTCGTAGAAATGAAGCCGCAGGAACTCTCAGTGTATGAGCCGCCTGACAGTGTTGCTCATTACAGAGGCATGGGTCTGTATGAGGAAGAAGCGCCAGACATCGTTCGTGGGCAGGTGTTCGAAGAAGCGGTGCGCGCTGCGCATCTAGATGGAGTGCCTATCCGCAACTGTTTCAATTGCAAGTACCACGGAACATCATTCGATGTAGGCGTATTCTGCCGAATCAAGAAGAAGGAATTGAACTCCAATACAGCCGCAGAGTGCAACAAGTACCGAACATTGCGCACGAAAGGTGAATATGAGGCAATGGATCGAAGAAACGAGGAATTCTGGGAAAACGCACCAGCCGGATACATTGCAGATCGGTTCATCGACTCGGAGTACTTTTGAAACGCGCGCCTAACAGAACACCCTGGGACACCCTCCTTGTCAAGGACGATGAATGTCCACGCCCTGGGACACCCGCCTTGTCTGAAGGCCGCCCTGTCCACGCCCTGGGACACCCGCCTTGTCTGAAGGCCGCCCTGTCCACGCCCTGGGACACCCGCCTTGTCTGAAGGCCGCATAAGCCAGCACTCGTTCGCCGAAGATCAAAGCCAGTTCGTTCACCCGCTCCACGAGCCAGTCCCGGCGATGGTCGTATGACTTGCCGCTCAGTCGGTCCTCGCCGCACAGCCACGCCCGTCGTACGCAGCGACTGACACAGTGGTAGTAGCCGGCCGAGCCAACCGGCGCGATGGCGGAACGAGCGGTGGTCATGCACCACAGCCTGCCGCATCATCTGGGCAACGTCTGTCGGCAGAACGCGTCGGTTTCAGGCGGATTAGTCTGCCTCAGAGCGTTTGGGTGTCCTGGGCAGTGAGCGCTCCCCGTACACCCGCACCAGATGGATCGCACTCATGCATGTGCGATTCAGACCATTTTGGCAGTGACACCATCGTGGTAATCTCCTGCGCCCGCGACACGGCTTGAATGATCGTCGGCCGACTTTGTTTCGGCCCACGCTATTGATCCGCGCTCCGCAATGAATCCCTGACCTTGCCCGGTTGCTCACAACCCGGACGCACATCGATGATGACGAGGAAAGACGCAATATGAAGCGCGGGCCCTGGTTGGGCGTAGCGACAATAGTCGCTGCCGCTCTGCTGCCGTACTATTTGCTGGGCGATCGACCGGACACAATCGGAAAGGCTTCGCTTTTGCCACCCATCGAATCGCCTCCTGGCGAGCATAGTCAATCGCGGCACGAATGGATTGAGCGTCTGCATCGACACGCCCCAGGTCAGAACTGGCGGCAGATGGATGCCGATTTTCGTCGGCAGGCACAGGACCAGCGGAATGAAGAGATCAACCTGCTGCGTCTGGCGAAAGCCAAACCTGAAGCCTATCTGCGAGTTCGAAGCGCCGCCCTCGCGGGGGAATGGATGGAACGAGGGAGTACTAACCAAGCAGGCCGAACCTTGGCGACCGAGTTTGACATCGAGAACAATCGGTTGAATGTACTCACGCAAGGCGGCAACCTCTGGCGAGCTGACCGCACCACCCTGAACTGGGAGAGTGCTTCGGATGGTGCCATGTTCAAGGCTCCGTTCTTAGCTCGGCTGACTGATGAGGAGAGGCTCATCCTCTTTTCACGCGAACCGGAAGGGATCTTTTTCAGCGATGACGGTGGAACAATCTGGAGCTCCGCGAACGGCCTGAACAGTGACCAGCCTTATTCCATTGAAGGCCTGGCAGTTCGTGATCCAACTGGCAATGATGTGTATGCACTGCGGAATGAGTTCGATCCAGTCAGTCTGGTCTTCGGAGTCAAACTTTATGCGTCAGCCAATCGTGGAAGCACGTTCGTTGATCTGGGTTTTGTAGGATCCCAAGGCCAAACTGCATTGTTCTCGCCCCGTCATGACAGCAGCGCAATGTACCTGCTGGACGGCCTCACATTGAAGATGATTGAGCCAGGCACCCATTCGCTGGTGACCATTTCGACCATCGATGTTGCGGCCCAGGTTCAACCAGGTCATTACGTCTCCCTGGGCGGAGGTGTCAATAATGGTGTCACCTTCCTTTATGCCTTTGTGGACAGACGGACGGTTCCGCCTCAAACAGACGTCTACCAGAGCCTGGATGGTGGCCAGACGTGGGTTACGCGCCTACCAGCACCAAGTCACATGTTCACCCGTAGTTCGGCTGAAACGTCAACTCGAGATCCGATGCAGCTCTTTGTGGGTGGACTGAATGCGTATCGCAGCCATGACGGCGGCGCCAGTTGGACTTACATCAACTTCCACGCATCTTATTACGACAATCCGGCAATCAACCTTCACGCGGACATTCCGAATTTTGATATCTTCGTAGATCAGAATGACATAGAGCGAATTTACATATCGACCGATGGTGGCGTATACGAGTCTGTCGACGGCGGTCTTACTGTCCAGAATCTGTCACTTGACGGAATTCGCAATAGTGAGTACTACGGGAGCTATACTCAGCGCAGTCCGCCATATCGAATCATGGTGGGCTCTCAGGATCAGGGCTATCAGAAAGCACACACTCCGACAACCGGCCTCAATGCCTTCTTGCAGCCATCCGCCGGCGATTGGGCCTACCTGACGTCAGCTGATGGGGGCGAGACGCTATGGGCGGTATACCCAGGCGTGGTGATGTTCGATTTTGACACTCAGACAACCGGAGATTCCGCATTAAGAAGATGGAGCTTCAATACCGGCGGAATTCAGGCCTACCAGTTCTTTCAGCCATTGCAGGTGGATCCGCGGAGCCCGAACCGTGCCGTTATCGCTGCCGGAGAAGCGGGCCCCAGTGCGAATCGATTGATCACACTGACCTACAATGGTAGCTACATCGCTTATCAAGTCGGTGATTTCAATTTTGGTGGCGGTATCAGCGCAGTGCAATTCTCGAGAGACGGTGAAACACAGTATGTGATAGCAAACCTTGGTCGCTTCTTCAGAGACGCTGGGGACGGGTTTCAACAAACGGTAACGACACTGCCATGGGGTGCATTCTTCAGTGGCAACTGCATCTTGACTCATCCCACCGATCCGGAAACCATCTATGTTTCCGGTTCTGGGTACGCCGGTCCGGCTGTATATCGTTCAATTGACAATGGTGACAGTTTCAGTGCTTTCGCCACTGGATTACCCAATACGCTTGTCTATAATCTGGCAATCTCCGCAGACGGCGGTCATCTTTTTGCTGCGACCAACCTGGGTCCCTACTACTACGATCAGACGGCTGGTCGCTGGATCGAGATCAGTGCAGCGTTAACTCCAGACCAGACCTACTGGCACGTCGACTACATCGACGCCCTGCATACCGCACGTTTTGCTACTGGGGGGCGTGGATTGTGGGACTTCGTTATCGATACTGATGCACTCTTTTCCAGTGGATTCGAGTAACAAGCACGACTTTGACGCGGAGCACCCTGGGACACCCCGGAGCACCCTGGAGCCAACGTGTCTCCATTCGATCGCCGGTCGTTGGCTTCGTTCGCATGGGGTCGTTGAGGGCCAGATCGCTCGATCTGTGACCACCAACTGCGCTGGAAGCACGAAACCCCGTGCTCGGCGCACGCCGAAGCCGCCGATCCACATGCGCTGGGACACCCGCATTGTCTCAAACCAATGCGTCTCCATTCGAATGCCGGTCGTTGAGCATGGCCGAGCATGGCCGAGCATGGCACCTGAGCATGGCACCTGGGACATGGCACCTGGGATGGCACCTGGGACACCCGCATTGTCTGAAGCGACCGAGTCTCCATTCAAAACGCCCTGGGACACCCGCATTGTCTGAAGTCAACGTGTCTCCATTCGATCGCCGAACTTTGGCATCGTTCGCATGGGGTCGATGAGGGCCAGATCGCTCGATCTGTGACCACCAACTACGCTGGAAGCACGAAACCCCGTGCTCGGCGCACGCCGAAGCCGCCGATCCATGTCGGCGGTCGCTCTCGGCTCGTCAATCAGGCCGGTTTAGGCTTCGACCTTTGCTCGCTCAACAATCGAGCCACACCGATGCCTTGCAGCCATTGCTGCCCGATGTCTTCGGCGTAGGCCAGTATCCGCTCGGCAGCACCGATCACCCGGTAGAAGTCTGACTCGGTGCCTTTGACCTGGTGGGTCCAGGCGCGCTCGGAGAGCTCCATTCGATCCAGCAGCGCCGGTCGTTGTTCGGCGTTGTCGCGAAGACCCAGGGAATCCAGCACCGAAGGTGCGGTTCCTTCGATCCTGCCCCGCTTGGTCGGATGCATGACCCGACCCGTCCAGTCGACCAGCCCCAGGTAGTGCCGCACCGAGATCCCCAGCGCCAGCTCGCCCGGCACACCGGTAACCGGTCGCAACAACTTGTCCACGTCGCCCAGTCGCTCGGCAGTCTCGCGCAGCCTTTGCTGGATCGAGGTGTAGTCGCTGGACTCCAGATCGGTCGCCATGGCCTCGCGGATGGGGTTCAAGTCCACGTAGACCATGGCCGACAACACTGCTTGCTCATCGAGCAGCCGCTGGCACTTGAAGCGCCCTTCCCAGAAGCGACCGGTGCAGCCGTCCTCCAGGTTGGCCATTCGGGCGATGTGCTCGTTGAGGCATTTCATGAATTCGCTGACGGACGTCAGTCGAAGCCGAATCTGCTGGATTCGCTCAGCTTGCGCCAGCCAATTGGTGATTCGATTCGCCTTCTGCTGCTCTGAGTAGTCCGCCGGACAGTACAGCCGCAGCCAGCGTTCCAGACATTCGACATCGGTCCAGTCTTCGACCCAAGCTGGGTCGAATTCGAGGGCCAAGTGCAGATGATTGGACATGGCCGCGTAGGCCAGGACACGGACGCCGAAGATCGAGGCCAGTTCGGTAACCCGCGTCACGACCCAGTCGCGGCGATGGTCGTAGCACTTGCCGCTCAGTCGGTCCTCTCCACACAACCACGCCCGCCGAACGCAGCGAGACACGCAGTGGTAGTAGCCGGCCGAGCCTGGCGGCGCGATGACGGAGCGGGCGGTGGTCATGCACGACAGCCTGCCGCATCAGCCGGGCAATGTCTGTCGGCAAAACGCGCCGGCTTCAGGCGGATTAGTCTGCCTCAGAGCGTTTGGGTGTCCTGGGCCGAGCCTGGCGACAGCCTGCCGCATCAGCCGTGTCGGCAAAACGCGCCGGCTTCAGGCGGATTAGTCTGCCTCAGAGCGTTTGGGTGTCCTGGGCCGAGCCTCCCTGGGCCGAGCCTCCCTCAGAGCGTTTGGGTGTCCTGGGCCGAGCCTCCTCCTGGGCCGAGCCTCTGGGCCGAGCCTGGGGTGTCCTGGGCCGAGCCGCCTACTGGGCGGAGCCGCCTGGGCGGTGCCGCCGGTGTCCTGGGCGGTGCCACAAGGCGGTGGTGCTGGGCGGCTCTGGGCGGTTTGTCCTTGGCGGCTTGCCAGGCAACCTGCGATGATCCACTGGTTTTCGCTCTGCAGTGCATTGCCCAATCATCATGCAAAGCGCTGATTACGATCGCTTTCTTGAGGCTTGTCGACCTCTCGCGCTCTACGCTCGAGCGGCCATCGCGCTGCTCGTCTTAGAAAAGTTCTGCCTTGAGCACGGAATCCACCATTCGGAGTTGGATCGATTCTTCGACTACATGTGGAAGGGCCCGTCGTCGGACTTCGCGGAATGGGAGGCATCAAAGCCTCCACTTGTAGTCTATGGGATAGGAGGCGGCGCGATTCCAGCTGAACTCACGCCCTGGCACGCCCTGGGACACCCGCCTTGTCTGGAGCCAACGTGTCTCCATTCGAATGCCGAACGTTGGCTTCGTTCACATGGGGTCGATGAGGGCCAGATCGCTCGATCTGTGACCGCCAACTGCGCTGGAAGCACGAAACCCCGAGCTCAGCGCACGCCGAAGCCGCCGATCCATGTCGGCGGTCGCCCTCGGCTCGTCAATCAGGCCGGTTTGGGCTTCGACCTTCGCTCGCTCAACAATCGAGCCACTCCTATGCCTTGCAGCCAGCGCTGTCCGATGTCTTCGGCGTAGGCGAGTATCCGTTCGGCGGCGCCGATCACTCGGTAGAAGTCCGACTCGGTGCCTTTGACCTGGTGGGTCCAAACGCGGTCGGAGAGTGCAAATCGGTCCAGCAGCGCCGGCCGCTGTTCGGCCTTGTCGCGAAGCCCCAGCGAATCCAACACCGAAGGTGCAGTCCTGTCGATCTTGCCGCGCTTGGTCGGGTGCATCACCCGCCCAGTCCAGTCGACCAGACCCAGGTAGTGGCGCACCGAGATTCCCAGCGCCAGCTCGCCCGGGACACCAGCTATCGGTTGCAACAGCTTGTCCACATTACCCAGTCGCTCGGCAGTCTCGCGCAGCCTTTGCTGGATCGAGGTGTAGTCGCTGGACTCCAGATCGGTCGCCATGGCCGCGCGGATGGGGTTCAAGTCCACGTAGACCATGGCCGACAACACTGCTTGCTCATCGAGCAGCCGCTGGCACTTGAAGCGCCCTTCCCAGAAGCGACCGGTGCAGCCGTCCTCCAGGTTGGCCATTCGGGCGATGTGCTCGTTGAGGCACTTCATGAACTCGCTGACTGAGGCCAAGCGCAGCCGAATCTGCTGGATTCGCTCAGGTTGCGCCAGCCAGTTGGTGATTCGGTTGGCCTTCTGCTGCTCGGAGTAGTCCGCCGGGCAATACAGCCGCAACCAGCGGTCGAGGCATTCGCCATCGGTCCAACCCTCGACCCAGGCTGGATCGAACTCCAAGGCCAGATGCAGATGATTGGACATGGCCGCGTAGGCGAGGACACGGACGCCGAAGATCGAAGCCAGTTCCTTCAGCCGCGTCACCACCCAGCCGCGGCGATGGTCATAGCACTTGCCGGTCAGCCGATCCTCGCCGCACAGCCACGCTCGTCGGACGCAACGAGACACGCAGTGGTAGTAGCCGGACGAGCCAACTGGCGCGATTGCGGAGCGGGCGGTGGTCATGGAAATTAGCTTGCCGCGTCATCTGGGCGGTGTCTGCCGGCAGATGGTGTCGGTTCGAGGCGGATTAATCTGCGTCTGAGTGCTTGCGTGTCCCGCGTGTCCCAACAGACGCAGTGGTAGTAGAAGGCCGAGTCAACCGGCGCGATGGCGGAGCGGGCGGTGGTCATGGTGATCAGCTTGCCGCATCACCTGGGCGGTGTCTGCCGGCAGATGGCGTCGGTTCGAGGCGGATTAATCCGCGTCTGATGTCCCAGCCCTCCCCGGAACGGACGCTGGTCTTGGGCGAACGCCTGACGCATCATCTGGGCGGCGTCTGTCGGCTGATGGCGGTGATCTAAAGCGGTTGAGTCTGCTTGCTTGTGCCAGTGATTCTCGACGCGATTGCCGGGCAGTTCCTTTCGACTTTCGAGACGTTCCTGCGCGTCAACATGTTTCCTGATTGTTGAGTATTCGAATGAACTTGCGCATTTTGATACTGACTTTGCTACTGCCTCAGGCGTGTTCGTTCTTAAATCCTTTGGTGACCGAAAAGGCATTCAGGGATTATGCTGATCAGCATATCGGCATGGATATTGACTATCTGATAGCGAGGCTGTCATACAGTCCAACAACGTCACTGAGTTTGAATAATGGACTCACGGAGTATCGGCTGGAACATACGTACCAATCCACCCAGTCTGGCAAAGTATATTCATGTGAGTGGGCTCTGATTGCCAATGACAACTCCAGGCTGGTAGAGTCGTGGCGCTATATTTCTGAGCCTTCACAATGCATGCACCAGTACTTTTATGAGGGGGCATGGTAGATAGCTAGCAAGCGCGCAAATAATGGCATTATTTTGGAGGGGTGGTCCGGGGCACGCAAACTTTGGCGAGTCCCGCGAAGCTAGATAGAAATGCTTCGCATTTGAATTTATTGCCCTGGTCATGAAAGGCCAGTTCGTCCAACATGCGACCGCTTTTTCGCTGACATTGCGACATTTCTGACTTAGCGCACGGCGAAGCCGCCGATCACTAATCTGTTTCCAAGTGTTTGCGTGTCCCAGGTCAGCCCGCGAGATGTTTTCTTGCCGTGACCGGACACAAAGCACGGGGACATTCAGGGATGCGCGAAAACACGGGACAGTCGGATTGCGCGACGCCACTTTGAAGGCGCGGTCCAAGGGCTGACTGAACCATGAGCACGACAAGTCCCGCTCACCTCAGCCTCGTCTAACCGGCAGCTGACAAGCAAGCTCGAAGTACGTGTGGCCGTGTGCAAAGGGCCGGCCGATCCAGGACTCGAAGCAAGGCTGGTCGTCAGGGACGTAGCCGCTGCGTGGCAGCCAGTCGGTGTACAGCCAGTCCAGCGCCCGCACTTCCAGGGCAATGTCGCCACGGATCAGCACCTCGGCAACTCGCATCGGTGGGAACTCAAAACGGCCGATTTCGCCGTCGGCCTCCATCTCGTCGACGACCAGCGCGACGTCGTAGCGGCACTGGGGCAGGGCGACGATCTCGGGTTCGTCCCACATGTATCCCAGCCACTGGCCATCCGCCAGACCGCGAGCGTCGGCCCATTTGAGCAGCCGTTCGCAGGCCGCCTGAACCACCCCTCCTCGGTAGGGATCCGGCACGCGGAGGTAGGCGACGGTGCGTGCCGGCAGATCGCGCAGATTGACCTCGAAGCCATCCGGATTGCTGCCGGGCGGTAGTGCGCGCAACTTCAGCGACTCGGCCGTCGGCGGAGTGCACTGCTCAAACGCCTGTCGCCTCCGGGTTCGGTACGCCTGCAGGTCAAAGCTGCTGGGGGCCGAGCCATAGTGCTGCTTGAAGCTGCGCGAAAACTCCGATGACGAAGGGAAACCGCAGTCCAGTGCGATCTCGGTCAAGCGGCGCCTGGGCTCGTGGGACATGCGATAGAGCGCCCGTTCCAGGCGTTGGCGCTTGACGAACTGACTCAGCGTTTCGCCCGTGAGGGCCTTGAAAATGCGGTGGAAGTGGAAGGCGGAAAAGCCTGCCACGGCCGCGATGTCCTCCAGGCGCAGCGGGCGGGTGAGATTGACCATGATGTGATCGATCGCCCGGTTGACGCGGGCCACGTAGCTGGCGGGCGCTTGGTGCTCGGTTGGGTCTGTCGTTCGCAAGATATGCCAAGCCGGCCGAGTGGCGCTCAGGCATGTTAACGCCCCGGCGGCGCGGCCACTCGCGCCGCGCAGCTTCGGAGGAATCAGCCATGAGCACTCGAGTAGCGGCACTGTGCAGCGTCCTGGCGCTGCTTTGGATGGCTGGATCCTGCGGCGCCAGTCCCCCTCAAAGTCAGGAGCCCAGCAGCATGGAGTTCGGCAATTTTTCGGTCAGTCTGAGCGTCAAGGACATCCATGCATCGATGGCCTTCTACGAAAAGCTCGACTTCAAGCAGGTCGGCGGCGATGTCGAGCAGAACTGGGTCGTGCTGCAGAACGGTTCTGCCCGTATCGGCCTGTTTCAGGGCATGTTCGACAACAACATTCTGACGTTCAATCCTGGCTGGGGCGAGAACGCACAAGCCCTGGAGGATTTCCAGGACGTGCGTGAGCTGCAGCGCATCATCAAGGCACGCGGCATCACCCTGACCACCGCCGCCGACGAGTCCACCGAGGGACCCGCACACTTCGTACTCACCGATCCCGACGGCAACATGCTGCTGTTCGATCAGCATGTGGCGAAGCCCAAGGGGGATCGGTAGCGTCCATCGGGCTCTGAGTGCCGACCAACAAGATCTATTGGACGTGCTAGGGTGGGTTCGGCGCCTGATGAGTCACGCCAGCCGAACCTGCCTCGCTGTTCGAATTGTCCCGGACGGGGCGGCAGTCTGCAGCCGGGCCAGAGATCACCGTTGAAGAACAACCAGGGAGTTGTCATGCGCTCTGCCACGGCGGAAGTTCACATTACGATTGACGCCTCTCAGGTCGAGTCATTTGAGCGCATCGTGCCAATCGAGCTTTCGTCAATCTTCACGGGCTACGGTCCCCTGCCAAGCGTCGTGGGAACTCAAGATCAAACGGGCAATTGGGATGGCGCCGGTCAATCCAGAACCGTGTTGCTTTCCGATGGCAGCTCGGCCCAGGAAGCGCTCACCGATTATCAGTACCCCGCTTACTTTGCCTACACGGTCAATGAATTTACTGGGATCCTGCGCTTTCTGGCCAAGGAAGCGCATGGCCAGTGGTGGTTTGAACAGCTGCCTGGCACGCGCACAACCTCCATTCGATGGAAGTACGAGTTCATCAGCCGCAAGCGTTGGCTGGAGCCTGTGGTCTGCCTCATTACCCAACACTTGTGGAAGGGCTACATGAGCAAGGCGCTAAGGCTATCCAAAGCACAGGTGGAATCAGCCGCTGCCTGACAGGCCAGCCAGGCGGACGCCAACACTGGCCATGGCTTCGCGATGTTCATGGCGGCGTGGGTGACCTTTGACCTGCCGATTTCCGGCGCCGCCTGACTTGGGTGCTGGTTCAAGAATTGAAGCGCCATGCACACTGAAAGACTCTTCATCCGCCCCTTCACGCTCGATGACGCAACAGCCTTCTTGCCGCTGGTGTCAGACCCTGAGGTGATCCGCTACACCGGCGATGAGGCGGCAACGTCCTTAGACGGGGCACGCGAGATTCTGGCGACACGGCCGCTGCGCGACTACGCAGTGCACGGCTTCGGCCGCATGGCGTGTATCGAGAAGTCATCCGGTCGCCTGGTGGGCTTCACCGGGCTGAAGTTTCTTGAAGATCTTGGCGAGGTCGATATCGGCTATCGCTTCCTTCCCGACTGTTGGGGCAAGGGTTACGCCACCGAGAGCGCTCGCCCACTCATGGCGTACGGCATCGGCGAGCTGGGCCTGGAGCGCATCATTGGCCTCGTCATACGCGAGAATCTGGCGTCGGCGCACGTCCTGCGCAAGCTCGGCCTGAGCTTCGAGCGCGAGGCGTGCCTCGATGGCGTCGCGCTCGACATCTACGCAACGGCGGGCTCTTCTCGCCTGGCGAGTCATCGGCCCATTCCCCGGTAGCGACCGCTGCCAATGCGATTGTTTTTGCTTGCCGCCAGAGCGATTTCTCCTGCAAGTAGCGTCGACTCCAGTTCCTGAAGCGCTGCGCCATCGGTGGGATGACCACTTCCCGCGCGCGCCACCGAGCATGACGCTCGACCTAGACACTTAACGCTCACGGGAATCGCTTTCGAATACGCCGACGAGACGGTCTATTGGCAGGGGGGCGGCGATGTCGGAGAGCGCGCGGTTGCCTTTGTGGTTCCCGCTCGTGACCTGGGCGTCGTGATCCTGACCAATGGATCTCATGGTGGTAGCGTGTTCGAGGCGATCGCAGCGACGTACTACGACAATCAGCGATTCACCCGCTTTCTAGGCATTCAAGGTCAGCAATAGGCCGCGCAGGCCACTGCGGAAGGGCGCCGGGTGGCCGGCGCCTCTGCCGCGGAAGGTCATGCGGATCAGACCGAGCTGGCCGCCTGCGTGCCTGCCGTCGCCGCTGGCGCGCTCAGTTGCGACTCCGTACACGGGATCGAACGGCGTCCTTGCGTTCTTCCTGCATGCGGATGAACTCGTCGAGTTGCGGCTTGGTGAGAATTTTGCCGACCGAAGCCAGGGTCGCGCTGCGCGCCTGATCCAGTTCCTTCTTCATTGCTCGGGCCTCTCGGAGCCCGAGTTGCCGACCGTTCTGGCTGGCGCCGTCAGCGTCGATGCCGTAGCGCTGCAGGATGCCCAGTTGCCGATCGAGGCTCTCTCCGAGAACCGGTGAAATGCGCTCAATCTGCTCGTCAGTGAGTTGCAGGCGAGCCTTGGCGTCGACCACATATTGTTCGAGCTTGGCGGCCCTCGTGTCGTTGGCAAGACAGAGCGCGCTGCTCAGTGCGAAACAGACCGCGGTGGTGATCATCAGAATACGGTTCATCGGAAAATCTCCTGGTTGTGAAGTCGAAAGTCGCGGGATGGATGACTGCATCGTCATCCCTGACGCGATTGATTAGCGAGGAGACAGGCTATTCGGTGGACCAAGGCGGCACAGTTGCCGACCGTGCCAGGTTATTGGCGATCGACGCCAATCTGGCGGAATGGCGATTTCGAGCCTCGTGCCGTGAGTCCGGGCAACGGAGCCGGCGCGCCGCAGAACCATTGGCGGATCAAGGCTTTATGGGATGCATTGCGAGCCCACGGCGGGGTCGATTTGTTCGCGCCGGCGCGTGACTGTCCAATCGATCTCTTGCTGCGGACGATCCGGTCACAAGCCGCACCAGCGCCCGATCCTGGCTGGATCAATGCGGCGCGCGACTGACTTCGGAACCTGGCGGCTGCAGGGCGTGAGGCGTCCGGCGAAACTGCACCGGCGTCATCTTGGTCCAGCGCTTGAACGCTCGGTAGAAGGTGCTGGACTCGGAAAAGCCGAGCAGGTAGGCCACCTCAGTGATGGCGATGCGCGGGTCCTTCAGGTACTCCAGCGCAGCGATGTGGCGAGTGGAGTCCAGCAACTCGCCGAAGGTGGTCCCTTCGTCGGTCAGACGCCGCTGCAGGGTGCGGACGGACATGTGCAGGTGGTCGGCGATGGCGTCCACGGAATGGTTGCTGCTCTCCAGCGAGTTGAGGATCTCTTCCTGCACCTTCTGCTTCAGGGACTGGCCACCCGGCAGGTTGCGGACGATCTCCTCGGCAATCGGCGTCAAGTAGCGCAGCAGATTCTCGTCGGGGCTCTTGATCGGCAAATCCAGCAGTTCACTGGGGAACACCAGCTGCGTGTCCGAGCTGTTGTTGATCACCGGCGCTCGAAAGATTCGCGCATAGAGTTCGGGATCGGTGGCGCTGCCTTGCAGATGGACTTCCAGCGGGTCCCAGTCCACGCCGGTGAGATGGCGGCTGCGGAGTAGCCAGAAACCCACCGAGGCCTCCACCCAGGGGCCGTTGGCCAGGACGAAGACTTTCGGCTGGCGAAAGCCGTAGGTGGCGGTTTTGCCCGTGACCTTGAGTTCCGGGCGCTCGGTTTCCGCCACGATGGCGCGATAGCGGCTGTGGCGCTCGAAGGCTTCACCCAGCGTGGCGCTATTGGCCAGGATGTACGCGAGGATCGTGGCCCTGGCCTCGGTCATGGTGGCCGCGACGCGCAGGCCGAAAGCCGGTCCGAAGTGCGCCCGCAGGACGTCGCTGAGCGCTGTATAGGCCGCCATCGGCAGGCGCCCGTCCGGGTTGGCCATCTCTGCCAGTGGTATGCCCGCGGCCGCTTCCACCGCGTCCCTTGGCACACCCATCTTCATGGCCGCCTGGATGTAAGCCGCCAGGATCGCAGAAGAAACCGTGGCGTCTGATCGGCTCGATACCATCGTGCGGCCCTGTGGCGGATCCCGGCGGGGTGAGAGTACATCACGTCATCCAGGCCACCTCGATGTGGCATGCCTGAGTGCCCGGGCTCGAATGTCGATCGAAGAGGCCTCGGCCGAGCCGTCGCCGGGTTCGGTGGCGCGGTACCGGACGAGGCGAAGATCTTGCTGGCGGACAGGGATCAACGACCGCGCGTGCGTACACGTGCACGCGCACGGCGCAGAAGGATCTGCGACTCGAGCGCTTCGGTGGGGCGAGGCCTTCTCCGAACACCGCGCTTTTGGCATCGAAAGCCACAAGGATGACACCGTCCGCCAATCGTCCGGCGTCGCGAGATACCTAATCTGTGCTTCCACACTTTGGAAAGCAATCAGATGAACACTCCATCAACTTTCAAGTCTCCGGGTAACCTGGTCCGCATTCTGGGCGCCCTGGCATTCGGCGTCGCCAGCAGCGCGCTGCTGACTTTCAGTACGGATGCGGATGCGCGCGGTGAGCGCGTCGGACGCGGTGATGGCATCGCCGCGGGTTCGGTCTCCGGCGTCAATCGTTCCAATATCAGCGCCGGCAATGGCAGTCGCAGCACCGTCAATACGGGCGGCAATCGCAGCACCGTCAACAGCAATCGCAATCGCAGCAACGTCAACACCGGGACCGTCAATACCGGCAACGTCACCAATATCCAGGGCGGCGACCGCAACACCAGCATCAACATCGACAGGGACATCGATGTCGATGGCTACCACGGTGGCTATTACGGTGGACACCACGACCACTACCCCTATCCGGTCGCCGCTGGGGCCGTGATTGGCGCGGTGGCGGTGACCACCGCCGCTGTGGTGGGTTCCTACTACTACGCCCTGCCGCCGACCGGTTGCGCCGTGGTGATCATCAACGGGATCTCCTACCAGCGCTGCGGCAGCGTTTACTACCAGCAGACCTGGCAAGGCGACAAGGCGGTCTATGTGGTGGTGAAGCCGTAGTCGAGCACGCCGGCACACCTCTGCCACCGCCTGGGGCAGGTGGCTCGCACAGCGGGCCACTTGTCATCGCCGGCGGGAGTCACGAAGTGCGCCCTTTCGAACCGGAGTGCTTCAACGACGGAGCCGGAACGCAGGCCTGGGACACGACCCGAATGAAAATCATCGAACAGCTGCACAACGCCCTGAATCGGGGCATCACCGCGGACATCTTCAACAATCTACGCAACCTGGTCACCTGCACGATGGTCCTCGCGGCAGCGCTGGCTGCCTCCCGGAACCATCAGGCGGTGACTCGCTTCGGCGATTTCAGCGGGTCCCTGGGCAGCTTCATCGCCTTCGTTGCCATCGTGCTGGCCGTGCTCAATCTCTACGACGGCGCCTATCGGATCTCTCGGAGAGGAAAGAACAGCGCAGTGGTGGTCGTGTTCGTCGCCGTTTACGCCGCGCTCTCATTCAGGATTGGCCAGCTGGTGTCGGAGTTGCAGTTTCCTGGTCATTGAGCGGTCAACGTTCAGTCAGAACGCCGATGTTGCGGGATTCCAGCAACGTGGCTTCCGTCAATCGGTAAGCGCCCATGACCGCAGCGCTGATGATCATGAATACGGCGGGTGCCACGGAAAAGCAGAGGTAAATGGCCGTCAGGGCGCTACTGGTCTGCTCGGTGACCACCCGGTCGGAGGATTCCTGATAGCCCATCAAGCCGAGAATCAGTCCGACCAGCGCGATGCCGAGCGCGGAGGCGCTTTTCTCGGCGAAGGAGAAAAAGCCCGCGAACAGGCCCTCGCGATTGTGCCCGGACCGGTTGCGATCGAATTCCATGGTGTCGGGGAGCATGGACTGGCTCATGACGATGATGCCGCCGAAACAGGCGCCGATGAGACAGGCGCGCAGCACGAACAGGGCATGGCCCTCGTCGGCGGTCGCCGCCAGCCAGCTCAGATTGATCGCGGCGAGCGCGCAACACAGACCGATGTAGGTGGCGTGCTTGGACCAGCGTTTTCCCGCTTTCAGCCAGAGCGGCAGGGAGATGACTACGCTGATGAAAAAGCACAGATAGAACAGCGCAATCAGGCGATCGGATGCGCCGAGCGCGTACTGGATGAAGAAGGCGCCGGATCCATTGAGCATGGACAGGCCGGTGTAGAACACGAATTTCGCAATGAGCAGGAGGAAGAAATGTCGGTTGCCCCACAACAGACGCAGCTTTTGCCACCCGGGCAACGGGTCGTGGCCGACCAGCGTGCGTTGCACCTTGCGGGTGGCCAGCCAGGACAGGAACAGAAACAGAAAGACCATGCTGGCGACGGCAACCGCCATGATCTCGTGAGCTTCCCGGGTGCGGTCATGGCTGGCGATGATCAGCGGCGCCAGCAGGCCACCCACCAGACCGCCGACGGCAATGCCAACGGCACGAAATGACACCAGGAAATTGCGCTGGTGGTAGTCCCTGGCGATGTCCACCGGCATGGTCAGGTAGGGCACGCTGAACAGCGTGAAGGCCGCCGCAAAGAACAGCATGGCGCCGAGCATGTAGGCGGGCATTAGCTCCGCACCGACGGCGTCGGGCACGCGAAAAATCATCAGATAGGCCAACGGGCAGGTCAGTGCGCCGAGCAGCAGATAGACGCTGCGATGGCTGGCGGTTTGCCCACGGCGGTCGAGCACGAATCCCATGACCGGGTCGGTGACGGCGTCGAAGAGCTTGGACACGGCGAAGAGCAGACCTGCGGTGACCGCCGCGATCTCCAGGAAATCGGTCATGAAACGCAGGATCAGCGAACGCGACAAATTCATGACCGCCATACCGGCGCTGCCAATGCCCCAACCCAGGCACAGAGTCAGGGCCAATCCTTGCACGGCAGGCTTGGCGGCTGCGGCCATCTATGAATGCGCGAAAGCGGCAAAAGAATCAGCAAAACACTAACGCCAATCGAAACGACAGGACAACAGCCATGAAAAAACTGACTTTTGCAGCAAGCCTGATGGCAGCGTTGATTGGCCTCGCTGGCTGTGACAATGGCAACGACGCAGATCAAACGAAAGAAGTCTTGCGTACGGTGCGCTTCGTGACCGTCGACATGCAGGGCGCCACTCGCACGCGCGAGTTTGCCGGTGTGGTCGACGCTGATCGCAAGGTGGACTTGTCCTTCCGCGTCAGTGGAACACTGCAGGCCTTGCCGGTGCTCGAGGGTGCCCACGTCAATGCAGGGCAGCGGGTGGCTGCGCTGGATCAGACCGATTTCCGCATCCAGCTGCGCGCCGTGCAGGCCGATTTCGAGCGCGCTCGCGCCGAGTACGAACGGTCAAAGACGCTGCTGCAGCGTGGCCTGGTCCCGCGCGCCGACTTCGAACGCTCCGAGGCGCAGTTCCGTGTCGCCGAGTCAGAACTGGCGCGCGCCCGGCAGGATCTTGAGTACGCCACGCTGCAGGCCCCCTTCGAGGGCCACATCACGCGGCGCCATGTGGAGAACCTGACCGAGATCGCGGCCAGGACGCCCGTCTTGACGCTGATGGATCTGGAGTCCCTGATCGTCCGCATCGACGTGCCCGAAAGTCTCATGATCGTCGCCCGGCGCGAAGGCGTCCGCCCGGCGATGTATGCGGTCTTCGAGGGTCACGAGGCGGTGCAGTACCCGCTGGTGATCAAGGAGATCGGGGCCCAGCCTGACGGCGCCACATCGACCTATCCGGTCACATTGAGCCTGCCGCCGATCACCGATCTCAATGTCCTGCCCGGCATGTCCGTGGTGGTGGGTGTCCACCCCCTCAACCGCACCGATCAACTGGCCCCCGACGTGTACCTGCCGTCGCAGGCGGTACTGGAAGACGCCGGCGGTCGATTCGTCTTCGTGGCTGTGCCCGCAGGCGATGGCGCTGCGCTGATTGAAAGGCGCGCTGTCACCGTGGGGGACATCTCAAGCTCCGGCATCCGTGTGCTGTCGGGACTCAGCCATGGCGAGCACGTGGTGACCGCCGGCATGAGCCAGCTCAACCCCGGTCAGCGCGTGCTGCTGCCGACCTCCTAGCCGCAGATCCGCGAGCAGAGCCATGAACATCACTCGATTCACCCTCGACAACAACCGTACCGCGCTGGTCATTCTGGCCGTGCTGCTACTGGCTGGCCTGGCCGCCTTCCGCAGCATGCCGCGCGCCTACGATCCGGGATTCATCATCCGCACGGCTCAGGTCGTCACCTATCTGCCGGGCGCCAGCGCCCCACGCATAGAGGCACTGGTCACCGACCCGCTGGAAGAAGTGATTCATGAGATGCCCGAAGTGGATTTCGTGAAGAGCGAGTCCCGCGCCGGCGTCTCCATCGTCAACGTCAACATCAAGGAGCGCTACACCGACACGCGGCCGATCTGGGATTCCCTGCGCCGCAAGGTGGACAGCATCGCTGCCGATCTGCCGGACGGTGTGTCGGGTCCGCACGTGAACGACGAGTTTGGCGATGTGTATGGCATCGTGCTCACCCTCACCGGCGAGGGCTTCAGCGACGCCGAACTGGAGCAGATCGCCTCCGACGCACGCCGTGAATATCTGCGCATCGAGGATGTCGCCAAGGTGGACATCTTCGGCGCGCAGGAAGAGCGGATCTTCATTGAGTACGACAACGCACGACTCACCGAGCTGAAACTGTCGCCCTACCAGCTGGCGCAGATGCTCGACGCTCGCAATATCGTCGCGCCCGGTGGTGCCATTTCACTGGGTCCGGAACGCATCCTGCTGGAAACCAGCGGCAACTTCGAGTCGGTGGAGGAGATCGCCAACACGGTCATCCGCGTGCCCGAGACCGACACGCTGGTGTTCCTGCGCGACATCGCCCACGTCAGTCGCGGCTACGTCGACCCTGCCCAGGCCAAGGTCCATTCCACCGGCGTGCCCGGCCTGGCCCTGGCCATCTCCATGCGTGAGGGTGGCAACAACATCACTTTGGGCGAGCAGGTCGACGCGACGACGCGCCGGCTGCAGAACGCCTATCCCATCGGTGTGGACTTCAACATCATCAATTTCTCGCCGGCCGAAGTGCAGGAGAAGGTGAAGAGCTTCGTCTCCAGCCTGCTGCAGGCCGTCGTCGTGATCACGGTGGCGATCCTGCTGAGCCTGGGCCTGCGCACCGGCCTGATCGTGGCCGCGCTGATTCCCTTCAGCATGCTGACGACGATGCTGGTGATGAACCTCTCCTCGATTGGCCTGGATCAGATCTCTCTGGCCGCGCTGATCATTGCGCTGGGCATGCTGGTGGACAACGGCATCGTCATGTCGGAGAGCATCACGGTGCAGATGGCCGAGGGGAAGGGCAGGGTGGAGGCCGCGATTGCCTCCGCCGGGGAGCTGAAGGTTCCGCTGCTGACCTCCTCGCTGACCACGGCCGCGGCCTTCCTGCCAATCTATCTGGCCGAATCCAGCACCGGCGAATTCACCGCTTCGCTGTTCAAGGTGGTGACCATCGCCTTGCTCTGTTCCTGGTTGCTCTCCATCACCATCATCCCGCTGTTGTGCGCGAGCTTCCTGCGGGTGAAACGGGTCGTACAGAACCATGACGGTCGGTTCTACGACGGCTACCGCCGCCTGCTCCGAAGCTGTGTGCGCTATCGCTACCTCACGCTGGCGATTGTCGTGGCGGTGTTCGTCGTGTCCCTGCGCGGCATGGCCTACATCCCGGACATCTTTTTCCCGCCTTCCGACCGGGCCTATTTCAAGCTGGAGTTGCAACTGCCGCAGGGACGCTCACTGGAGAACATGGAAGACGTGGTCGCCGGTATCGAGGCGTACATGAGCGAGCACCTTAAGGCGACTGCCGCTGCCACCGGCGAAGGCGTCACCAGCTGGATCAGCTACATCGGCAGTGGTGGCGCCCGCTTTGTGCTCACCCATACCCCGAATCCGAATTCACCCAACCACGCCACGCTGGTGGTCAACACCACCTCCGGTGCAGCCATCGATGAGGTGACGCAGGCGCTGGAGGCATTCACCCGCGACAGCTACCCGGATGTCATCGCCAAGGCGACGAAGATCGAGATCGGCGCGCCGATCGCCAACCCGGTAGAGATTCGGGTGTCGGGCGATGACCTCGACCGCCTGTTTGTCATCGTCGGCGACCTCAAGGCCGAGATGGCGCGCAATCCCAAGTTGAAGAGCATCACCGACGACTGGGGTTTGCGCGCCAAGAAGCTGCAGGTGAGCGTCAAACAGGCCCGTGCCCTGCGCTCCGGCGTCAGCAGCGAGGACATCGCCCTGTCGCTGGAAACCGGGATGTCTGGCATCGAACTGACCCAGTACCGCGAAGGCTCGGACATCATCCCGGTCGTCCTGCGTTCCAGCGCGGCGACCGCCGACGACATCACCCAGCTGGAAAGCCTGAGCGTGTACGCCCAATCGACCGGCAACGCCGTGCCATTGAAACAGGTGGCCGACATCGACCTGGTCTTCGAGCCCGGCAAGATTTTGCGTCGCGAGCGCACCCGAACGGTCACCGTCGGTGCCCAACTGGTGGGTGACTACACCGCCAGCGAAGGCATCGCTGCCCTGCAGCCGTGGCTGGACGCCCACAGCGCCACTTGGGGCACGGGCTATCGCCTTGAACTGGGCGGCGAAGCGGAATCGTCCGCCAAGGCCAACCAGAGCATCATGGACAAACTCCCGATCGCCGCGCTGATCTTCGTCATCCTGCTGGTGGGTCAGTTCAATTCCATCCGCAAGGCGGTCATCGTGCTGATGACCATTCCGTTGGCCCTGACCGGCGTCATCCTGGGCCTGCTGTCATTCGGATCGTCCTTTGGCTTCATGACGCTGCTGGGCGTCATCTCGCTGGCCGGCATCGTCATCAACAACGCCATCGTGCTGCTGGAGCGCATCCAGGTCGAGATCGACGCCTTTGGCCGCAACCCGCTGGACGCCGTCATCGAAGCCGCGCAGCGACGGGCACGCCCGATCCTGCTGACGACCATCACCACAGTGCTCGGCCTGATCCCGCTCTACCTGCGCGGCGGCGAGATGTGGGAGCCCATGGCCGTGGCCATCATGGCTGGCCTGGTGTTCGCCACCGTCCTCACGTTGCTGGTGGTGCCGGTGCT
Organism: Lysobacterales bacterium; assembly: GCA_041395325.1. Taxonomy (GTDB): domain Bacteria; phylum Pseudomonadota; class Gammaproteobacteria; order Xanthomonadales; family SZUA-5; genus JAWLAT01. Next base: position 10,893 of record JAWLAT010000023.1, on the reverse strand, counting down.
GTACGCCACGCTGTATCGTGCCGGAGCCGCGGAATAGCAGAAGGCAACGAGAGCCATCATGGCGTACGGATGCTGTGGTCGGTGCCGTTCTGTTTCCTCGAGATATTGCCCCTTGGGAACGCCTTGTCTATCGGCGATGGGATCCTGATGATGCAGCTCTGCCAATTCAATAGGGCCAACGCCATTTCTCGAGTCGACCCAACAGTGAGGAGCCCTCGTGCTCGTCTTCTGGCAGAGCTGCCCGCGAAGCGCTACCGGCTTCTTTCAGGGTTGGGGCGTGCGCCTCGCATCGGAGACATTCTGGTTCTGGATCAGGGGTTCACCGACGAAAACGGTTTGCCGATGGTGCTGGCGTACTTTCCGGATATTGGTTACGGCAGCTTGTACGAGGCGGAAGTCTATGAGTCTGAGTTGGAAGACGCGCCACCCTTCGCGTAGCGCTCGACTTGGGTCACCCGAACTTCCCCAAACCCGTCGACGTCGACGCAATTCGCCGTCGACTGGCTCGATGGCCAGTGTCCCGCGGCATCGATGACCGATCAGTAGAACTTCTGCCGCGGCCCTCGTCGCAGGCGGGTGAAACCGGAGAATTCCCATGGGCGCAGCGCGAGCAACAGGCTCACGCCGTGGCGCTCTTCCACCGGCAAGCCGAGATCCTGCTCGATCAGCGTGTCGAGTTGCCGGGCCAATCCTTCCATGGCCTCGTGCAATCGATGCACGGAGGCGCGGGACAGCATGCCGCCAACGAAGTGCATGCGTTCGCCGGGTTGGTCGAAGGCGGTGGCGAGAAACTCAGGCAGAACCTGCTCGGCGAAGTAGCGCTGAATGGGACCGTCGGCACGCCAGGCGAAGTTGCGTGCGGTGCGCAGGCGAATGCGGTCGAAAGGCAGCAATTCGATCAGGCCCAAACGCTCGAGGCGGATGAGCATTTGCGTCAGTTGCGGCTTGCTGAAGTCGAAGGTCTGCAGGATCTCACGCTCGGTCCAGCGATTGAGCACCAGAAAAGTGGTCAACAAGAGTGCGGGGTTCTGCAGCAACTCGCGCTCCTGCGCGGGCGACAGCGAGGTGACGCGAGGCTGCGCCGCCTGGGCGAGATCGACGACCTCGGCAATCTCCACATCAATCCAGTCGCACAATTGTTCCAGCCGCTGCAGTGACAGCTCCGCTCGGGAAAACAGCCGTTTGACGCTGGCCTCGCTGAGGCCGAGCACGACCGCGGCGTCGGCATAGGTGTGACCGCGCGCCTTCATCAGGCGTTTCAGTGCGGTGTGTATCGCGGGAGCCTGGCGCATTGTAGAAGTATCGTATTGTGATACCTGAAATCTCATATCACGATATTTCCGAGAATCAAGTTGCATTTGTCGCGCTTTCCGGGCCAGATCGCCAGCATCCTCGCCATGGCAGGCCATCATCATGGACCCGGTACTGATTGTCGTGATCGCCGCGCTGGTGATGTGCGGCGTGGAGCGAATTCGACCCGCCGTGCTGCAGCCCCGCGTACCCGGATGGGTGCTGCGATTGACCGCGTTGAACGCAGCGCAGGTGGGTGTGGTCTATCTCGGTGCACTGACCTGGGATCACTGGTTGCCCCATTGGCGCGTGTGGGACAACAGCGATCTGCATCCGGCCATCGGACTGGCGCTGGGCTATCTGACCATCACCTTCGTCTACTACTGGTGGCATCGCGCCCGACACGAGTCGCCCTTGCTGTGGCGTTGGCTGCATCAGGTCCATCACAGTCCGGTGCGCCTGGAGTGCCTGATGAGCTTCTACAAGCATCCGCTGGAGATACTGCTCAATGGCCTGTTGTCGAGTACGGTGCTGCACGTGCTGCTGGGTCTGTCTCCATCAACCGCCGCGATGGTCGTCACTGAACCGCCCCGACTTTCCCGGAGGCTCCAACCTTTGAGAGGATGGAGCGATGAGGAAGTCGGAACACTATTCACCTGAGACGAAAGAGCGGGCTGTTCGGCTGGTGCGTGAGCACCGTGACGACTACGGCTCAGAATGGGCCGCGATCTGTTCGGTCGCCGAGAAGATTGGCTGCAAGGCGGAGACCCTGCGTCGTTGGCTGCGACAGGACGAGCAGGACGCCGGTGAGCGACCTGGGCAGACCACTGCGGAGCGTGAGCGGATCAAACAGCTCGAACGTGAGAACCGCGAGCTGCGCCAAGCAAACGAGATCCTGCGCAAGGCCAGTGCGTTTTTTGCCCAGGCGGAGCTCGACCGCCGGTTCAAGTTCTGACGGCGTTCGTTGACGAACACCGCGAGGTTTACGGAGTCGAGCCGATCTGTCGGCAGTTGCAGATCGCTCCGTCGACCTACTACGAGCATCTGGCCAAGCGCCGTGACCCATCGCTGCGTAGCCGGCGGGTCAAGCGCGACGAGGAGCTGAGCGTGGCCATTCGGCGAGTCTTCGATGAGAGCGACGAAAACTACGGCGCGCGCAAGGTGTGGAAGCAGCTGCTGCGCGAGCAGACCAAAGCAGCACGCTGTACGGTCGAGCGCCTGATGGGCCAGCTTGGGCTCTGTGGCGTGGTCCGTGGCAAGGGTGTACGAACCACGATCAGCAACAAGGCCCAGCCCTGCCCGCTGGACAAGGTCAATCGGCAATTCCATGCCGACCGGCCGAACCAGCTGTGGATCGCGGATTTCACCTATGTTTCGACCTGGCAGGGTTTCGTCTACGTCGCCTTCGTCATTGATGTCTATGCACGGCGCATCGTTGGCTGGAAGGTGTCGCGCTCACCCAACACTGATCTGGTGATGGCCGCGCTGGAACAGGCGCTGTGGTCGCGCAAGCCCGACCGGAACAGCCTGATTCACCACAATGATCGTGGCGTGCAGTACCTGTCGATCCGCTACAGCGAGCGTCTCACCGAGGCGGGCATCGAACCGTCTGCAGGCAGCGTCGGCGATTCCTACGACAACGCCATGGCCGAGTCGATCATTGGGCTGTTCAAGACTGAAGTGATCGCAAAGCAAAGCTGGCGCAATCTGGAAGCCGTCGAGATGGCCACCCTGAAGTGGACCCACTGGTACAACCACAAGCGCTTGATGGGGCCGATCGGTGACATCCCACCGGCAGAGTTTGAAGCCAACTACTATCAGCAACCGAGTCAGGTCGCCGAAGCGGCATGACTCACAACCCGGAGTCTCCGGAGAACCCGGGACGGTTCACACCCTCACCGGCGTGGCCGAATTGTTTTACCACTGGAATGTGCGCACCCCTCACTGGCTGGGCTACCTGTTCCAACGCCCCGAAATGCATCGGCGCCATCACGAGCGCAACTGGCACCGCAGCAACTATTCCGATCTGCCGCTGTGGGATTGGCTGTTCGGCACCTTCGACAACCCTCGACAGCTGCCGGCCGAGTGCGGCTTCGCCGATCAACGGGAACTGCAGCTGTGGACGATGCTGATGGGGAGGCGACCACGATGAGGCGACGACACGCGTGGGAACTGCTTTTTCTGCTGGCGCTGGGAACGGCTCAGATGGTGTCCGATGTGTTGGGCTGGCAGGACCTGAAGGGCCTGGCCTCGGCCACGCAGATGTCGCCCGCGATGCGGGTATTCACCGCCCACCAGGGCTATGAGACACATGCCGCACGGTTCAGCGTGCAGTGGCACAGCACCGACGGTCAGCACCAGATTCTGCAGCTGACACCGGGCAACTACCGGAACGTGCGCGGCCCCTACAACCGGCGCAATGTGTATGGTGCTGCACTCGCCTATGGCCCGTTGCTGCGTAACGATCCCAAGTTGCGGCCTCTGCAGGAGAGCGTCCTGCAGTACGCCTTCTGCGTGCCCGGACCGTTGCGGAGGGAACTCGGCATACCCGCCGATGCGCTTGATCTGCAGTTCCAGGTGCGGCCCGTGCGCCATGACGCGCGCTCGGATTTGCCGCTGGAATGGGAGGTGGATTGTGAGCACTGAGCGCATCACGGCTGCCCACTACGGACTCTATCGCGCTCTGTTGGGCGCCTATCTGATCGTGCACTTCCTGATGCTGCTGCCATACGCGGGTGAGTTGTTCGCCGCCGGCGGCAGCGTCGCCACCGCCAGTCTCAGCCCGTTTCACGAGCTGTTGCCCAATCCGCTGTGGCTGCTCGACGAGCCTTGGGTCGCACAAGCCTTGTTGATCACCGGAGCGGTTTGCGGATTGGCGATCCTGGTGGGACTGGCTGACCGAATCGGCGCTCTGCTCGCCGCCTTGATTCTGGCCTGGTTGTTTCAGCGCAACCCGTTGATTGCCAATCCCAGCCTTCCGCTGCTGGGATGGCTGCTCGTGCTGCACCTCTTCGTGCCAGTCGGCAACTTCACCTCGCTGGGCGCCCGCTGGCGTGGCAGCGCTCCCGACTGGCGCCTGCCCGCCCACCTGTATCTGGCGGTCTGGATCGTCCTTTCGCTGAGCTACAGCCACAGTGGCTGGACCAAGCTCGCCAGTCCCAGCTGGGTGGATGGCCAGACCATCCGGCTGGTGCTGGAGAATCCCCTGGCACGCGATTACTGGCTGCGGGAATGCCTGCTGGCCACGCCACCCTGGGTCCTTCAGGCACTCACCTGGGGCGTGCTCTGGGTCGAACTGCTGTTTGCGCCGCTGGCGCTGTGGTCGCGAACACGGCCCTGGGTCTGGCTGGCGATGCTGCTGGCGCAGTTCGGATTCCTGACGCTGCTCAACTTCGCCGACCTGACCTTTCCGATGCTGCTGGTGCATCTGCTGTGCTTCGATCCAGCCTGGCTGCGGCGCGCCGAAGTCAGCGATCCAGGCGTGCTGCTGTTCGATGGCGACTGTGCCTTCTGCCACGCGAGTGTGCGACTGGCCCTGCATGAAGACCGCCATGTGCGTCTGCGCTTTGCCCCCTTGCAGGGCACCAGTGCGAAGCGGCTGCTGAACGGTCGAGTGATGCCCGACGATGGTGACAGCATCGTTTTGGTCGACGAGCACGGTCAGATTGCCAGAAAGTCGGCTGCGGTCATCGGCGTCCTCATGCGCCTGGGCGGCCTGTGGCTGCTGCCGGCCTGGTTGCTGCGCAGCCTGCCGCGCCGATTGGCGGACGCCGGCTACGACCTGGTTGGTCGCTGGCGCTATCGGCTTGCCGGCAAGGTTTCGGGAAGCTGCCCGTGGCGACCGGAGTACAACGGTCGGGTCTTGCCCTGAGCAGGGCGTGAGCCATTCCCGGTCGAGCGATCGAGGCCGCAGGAGAGCAAGCGGATGATCAGGGTGCTGAAGTGGTTGGCTAAGGTCTACATCGTGGTGCTGGCGGGAGGCGCGATCGCACTCGCCACACTGAGTCACGAGCACCTGTCCACAGGATGCTTCGCAAGCAACGCGCTGGTCTGGGGTGCCGAATGCGGTGGCTTTGCTGGCTCGGAGATCGTCGCCATCATTCTCAACCTGCCACTCAATCTGATCTACGCACCGCTGCTTGGATTGACCGGTTTGTTCGAGAGCGGGTTTCGCATCGAAGCGCTCCAGGCGCTGTCACTCGGGTTTGCGATGTGGGCGCCATTGGTGTTCTTGCTGTGGAGCGTGCTGACGCGCGCGTCGAGGTCCGCCACCGGCGACGTTCCAGCGACGCGAGGTAGCGGCCATCCATTGCGGTCCACAAGTGAGAGTTCTGCCTCCGACGTCGCAGTTTCTCTGTAGAGCCGGGCGAGCGACGCCCGCCACTGGACTTGCAGGGGGTGGATGATGCGGCTGGGAACGATGATCGTCGGGTGCGGATTGTTGGCTGGCTTGGCCATGCAATCGGCCGCCGCGCAGGTGGGCGAGGCGATCTGTCAGGGCTACGGCCCGCAGACCCCGCGTGACATCGACCAACATGCCGGTACCAACTCGCACGTCTTCTCCAAGGCCCCGGCGCGGGCACAGATGAACCTGTGCAACATCCATTTCCACCACAACGCCGAACACAAGGCGGCGAATTTCGCCCTGTACGCGGGACCCGGTTCTGACGGTCTGGGTGGCGGCTACCAGTGTGCGATGAGCCGTCAGCTGAGTGCCGAGGATTTGCGGTCACCGGCGACAGACATCTGCCAGGGTCTGCAGCCGGGCAACACCATCGAGGTGCACTGGGTCTACACCACCTGTGAGGTGCAACCCGGGCCGGGGCTGGGGTCGTGTCTTACCGAGGCCTGCGGCAATCCGGAGCTACGGGTGGAAGCGCAGGTTTACACCCTGGTCAACGATCCGGATGCCGGCGATTTCCGCGAGATGGCCTATGGCGGCCACATCGTCGATGGCTTCCACCAGGCCAAGGCCATTCCAGAGGACACCGGCACACCGCTGACCTTCCTCGGTTCCACCACCGGTCCGCAATACACCCAGGCGGCCTGCTCACCGCTGCAGGTCACCTGGAGCGTGCGACCGCAATGCGCGCGTCTGGACATCCACTCACTGGGCGCCTGGTGTGGTGGCAACGTGTTCGAAGAGGACCACGCCCACGGCGTGCGCCAACTGGTCACCGATCTGAGTCTGCTGTCGGAGATTCATCCGGCGGATCACTGAGGGGCAGTGGCTTTGCCGCGACCGATCAGTGCGGCAATGGGGGCGGGCATCCCCACCGATGCCAGCTCGGCGCTGGCGATCCAGCGCCGCTCTGGTGCCTCCGCGACCGCCGAGGCTTTGACATGACCCAATTGGCCACGCCAAGGCTGCAACTGCAACCGAAAGTGGGTGAAGTCGTGTTGCAGCGCCGGCAGGGATTCGACGCCATGGACCTCGCCAAGCTGCCGTTCGCACCAAGTGGTCAGCACTTGCCGGGCGAGCGCGGGTTGCAGTGGATCGATCCAGTCCACCTCCGGCAGCGACCACAGCCCGCCCCAGATACCGCTGGGCGGGCGCTTTTCCAGCAACGTGCGGCCGTCGGGATCGACCAGCCACAGCACGCTGAGCCGGCGGGTCGGTCGCTCGCGGCGAGGGCGGGCGGTGGGCAGTGTGGTCGTCTGACCGGTTGCCAGCGCAACGCAGTTGTCGGACAGCGGGCAGCGCTCGCAATCGGGTTTGCGCCGACAGACCGTGGCACCCAGGTCCATGATCGCCTGGGTGTAGTCGGCGACGCGCTGCGTGGGCGTTTCCGCCTCGGCAATCCGCCACAGCCGCTGGTGCACCGCCGTTTCCCCGGGCCAGCCGTGGATGCCGTGGTGGCGGGCAAGCACGCGCTTGACGTTGCCGTCGAGAATGGCAATGGGCTGGCCATGGGCCTGGGCCAGGATCGCGCCAGCGGTCGAGCGGCCGATGCCGGGCAGTGCCAGCAGCGCCTCAAAGTCGTCGGGCAGGTCGCCGCCGTGCTGCGCGAGGCAGATCTGCGCAGCCTTGTGCAGATTGCGGCCGCGGCTGTAGTAACCCAGACCCGCCCAGTGCGCCAGCACCTGATCCTCACTGGTGGCGGCCAGGCTGGGCAGGTCGGGGAAGCTGTCCAGAAAGCGCCGGTAGTAGGGCAGCACGGTCTGGACCTGGGTCTGTTGCAGCATGATCTCGGCCAGCCAGACGCGGTAGGGCGTGCGCGGATGCTGCCAGGGCAGGTCGTGGCGGCCGTGGACATCGAACCAGGCCAACAGGCGCGGGGCGATGGGGCTCGTCGAACTCACTGAGCGCCGGCGGCCGGAGGGACACTCTCGGGCGCCTCGCGTTGCAGCTGCAGGCCTTCGATCCGCAGCCCGTCACGAGTCTGGATGTCGGCTTCGATGCGCGGTTGTTGCTCGCTGCCGATGGGCCAGGCGATCGTGGCGTCCAGGCCCTCACCCTTGGCCGTGGCCTGCAGCAGGGTCTGGTAGGGATCTTCGCCGCTGAGCTGCAGATCCAGCTGCCAGGGTCCGGCCAGATCCAGCCCGGCCTGCTGTGCCAGCCATTGACCATCGGCCAGCTCGAGCTTCAGATCCCCACGCCAGGCGCCACTGGGCAGATAGCTCAGGTCCAGCTGGCCGGTGCCGCGCACGGCCTCATCGTTGCCATCGACCGGCCCGGCGGCCAGCTCGATGGTTGCCGCGGCCACCCGCAGATTCCCGTTGGCGTCCTCGGCCCGACCATCGACGATCAGAGCCAGCCGCAGCCCGCTGGCGATCACTGCCAGATCCAGCTGCAGCGGACCGCCACTGCGCAGCGGTTCGAGCTCCAGGTGGGCCAGCTCGAACAACGGCTCAGGTGTCGCTGGCGTAGTTTCCGGGGTTGCCGGGGTTGCCGAGGCCTCGTCCGACGTCACGGCCGCGTCGTGGTAGCGCAGTCGGCGGATGGCCAGTCCGCGCTCCAGACGTGGCCAGCTCAGGCTCGGGGAGGCCGGTCCGGTGTCCCACTGCGCCAACCACTGATCGAGCGCCGGTCCAGCCTGCAGATCCACTTCACGCAGCGAGATCCGCCCCAGCGTGGGTGGCCGTTGCCACAGACTGTTCCAGGGCAGTTCCACGTCGATGCCCTCGATGCGCGCCAGTTCCTGCGCCTGCAGGTCGGTCAGGCGCACCTCGCGCAGGGCCAGCCGCGGAGCGGGGAAGACCACCAGCTCGACGGGCTGACCGGTCTCCAGTTCCAGCGCGACATTCTCATGCACGGCCTGACGCAGCAGCGCCAGCACCACGGTGGGATCGAGCAGCCACCAGGCCAGCAAGCCGGGCACGCCCAGCAACAGCAGCGGCAGCAGCCACCACCAGCGCCAACGTCGGCGACGGGTGGTTGCGGCGCTCATGACAGCGGCGTCTGCACTCAGCTGGCCGCGGCTGGCTCCGCAGCCACAGCCTGGTCGCGCCGCGGCAGCAGGGCATCGACGAACTCGACCGGATCGAAGGTGCGCAGGTCATCCAGCCGCTCACCCACGCCGATGTAGCGAATCGGCAGCTTGAACTCGCGTCCCAGCGCGAAAACCACGCCACCCTTGGCCGAGCCGTCCAGCTTGGTGACCACCAGGCCGGTCACGCCCATGGTCTTGTGGAACTGCCGGGCCTGGTTGATGGCGTTCTGGCCGGTGGTGCCATCGAGCACCAGCAGCACTTCGTGCGGGGCCGACTGGTCCAGCTTGCCGATCACCCGCTTGACCTTGCCCAGCTCGTTCATCAGATGCTGCTGGGTGTGCAGGCGGCCGGCGGTGTCGGCGATCAGCACCTGGACGTTGCGCGCCTTGGCCGACTGCAGCGCATCGAAGATGACGCTGGCCGAATCCGAACCACTGGACTGCGCCACCACCGCCACGCCGTTGCGCTCGCCCCAGACCTTCAGCTGCTCGACCGCGGCGGCGCGGAAGGTGTCGCCGGCGGCCAGCATCACACTGGCACCGGACAGGCGCAGGTGCTTGGCCAGCTTGCCGATGGTCGTGGTCTTGCCGGCGCCGTTGACGCCGACCACCAGGATGACGTGTGGCTGGTGAGCCAGATCAATGGCCAGCGGCTCGGCCAGCGGCTCGATCAACGCCAGCAGTTGCTCGCGCAGTGCGTGATAGAGGGCATTGGCGTCGGCAAACTCGCGCTTCTTCATGCGTGCGCGCAACCCATCGATCAAGTCGGTGGTGGCGGCTACGCCGACGTCTGCGGTGATCAGCGCCGTCTCCAGTTCGTCCAGCAGATCCTCGTCCAGCGAGGGATTGCGATCGAACAGCGCACCCAACTTGAGGCGGAAAGACTCGGAGCTGGCGGCCAGACGATCGCGCAGGGAGACCGGTTTGGGTCGCAGCGCCTCGGCCGCGGCCTTTTCCGCCGCGACCACCTCGAAGGCATCGGCGAAGGCCAGTGCCGGATCGAAAAAATCAGGCTCGGCCGGCTTGTCGCCGCCATCAACCGCAGCTTCGGGCGGGCCTGGCGTATCGGCGGCAGTCGCGGCTGCCTGCTCTGGCAGCGCAGCCTCGGCAGGGCCGGGCGCGGGCTGAATGGATTCGGCGGCGGACGGGTCTACGGGCGTCAGCGGCTCGGGCGCGGCCACTGGCTGGGCGCGCTTGAAGAAGCGAAACATGGGCAGGGGACGATGATCAGCGCAGCCGCGATGCTATCACCGTGCCGGGTGGGGTTGATGTGAGCAGAGGGAGGTCGCGTTCAGGATTGAGGGCCTGCGAGTTCGATCGGTGATCGGACGCTTCCGGTCGGCCGCCAGCTTCTGTGGGTTCGATCTGCGATCTGACTCCTCTGGCCAGGTTGCAGGGAGAGCGTCCGCGCACAGCGCGGACCCACAGGAGCGAAGGCCGCCAGCTTCTGTGGGTTCGAACTGCGATCGAACGCTTCTGGCCAGGTTGCAGGGAGAGCGTCCGCGCGCAGCGCGGACCCACAGGAGCGACGGCCGCCAGCTTCTGTGGGTTCGATCTGCGATCGAACGCTTCTGGCCAGGTTGCAGGGAGCGTCCGCGCATAGCGCGGACCCACAGGAGCGACCGCTCAACCGCGCGTCAGCAGCCAGCCGACCACATCGCCGGCACGGGATTGCTTCAGCGCTTGCCAGCCGGCTGGCAGCGGTGGCGGTCGGTCCTGCGGGAACTCCAGATAGAGCCGCGCATCCTCGGCCAGGGCACAGGACTCCAGCGCTTGTACGGCCGCCGTCCAAAGATCGGCGTTGAAGGGTGGATCGACAAAGGCCAGGTCGACCGGCGGGCGGTGCTGGTTCAGATAGGCCAAGGCGTCGGCACACTGAAGTTGGACGTCAGCACCGACGCCGGATTCGGCCAGCCGCAGCCGATCCAGCTGCGCCCGCAGGGACGTCGCCAATTGGCGATCACGTTCCAGCAACAACACGCTGGCGGCGCCGCGTGAGGCGGCTTCCAGACCGAGTGCGCCAGAGCCGGCGAACAGATCGACAACCTGGCGGCCGACCAGCCAGGGGCCGATCCAGTTGAACAGGGTTTCGCGCAGCCGGTCCGGCGTCGGTCGCAGCCCTGGCGCCAAGTGCACCGGCAGACGGGAGCCGCGCAGACGTCCGCCGATG
>JAWLAT010000022.1:0-80514 GCA_041395325.1 Lysobacterales bacterium | reverse complement strand
TGCAAGGTGCGACTGGCCCAGCGGCCGCTGGCCGAGCGCGGCGCGACGGAGGACGATCCGGGCCTGGAAGAGACCATCTGGATCGAACGGCTCAGCCCCTGCCACGGGATCGTCCGCTCCGTGCTGTTTCAGCGCCTGGGTGTGGACTACGGCGACGTGGTGCTGGTCGATGGGGCACCGATCACCTATCACCGCTATGGCGAGGACCAGATTCCGGTCTTTCCCCATCTGGCCACCCTGCAGCGGCAGGGCTACCAGTTCCATGACTTCGCCGGAACGCAGCAGCAGCCGCGCCAGCTGGCCGAGGTCAGTGAGGCACTCGCCGAGGACGCCGTGCTCTACGTTCACACCGAACAGTTTGTGCGCCTCTGTGCGGTCTGCTGGCGTTCGCAGCAGGCCGATCACGAGCAGCACGAGCTGCGCGAGGCGCACGCCGTGGTCGGCCGCATCGCCGCGCCGCCGCAGATGGATCCTGTCGAGCTGCTGCGGCAACTCGATCAGGCCATGGCCGACCGTGCCGGGTGTCAGCTCTACGCGCCCGAGTTGTGCGAAGCCGCCGGGCTGTCAGATCGCGCCGAAGTCGAACGGCGCCGGCTTGGCATGATTCGCTCGGCCCACCGGGTGTAGGCCTGCAGGTGGCGCGTCAGGAACTGCGCTAGGCTTCCGTTCCCTCTTCCTTGGAAGCCTTGCCGCATGTTCAGCCATGTGATGGTCGGAGCCAGTGACATCGAGCGCGCCAAGCGCTTTTACGACGCGGTGCTGGGGGTGCTCGGAGCCGGCGAGCCCATCCGCAACCTCAATGCGAAGGGTCAGGTGCGGCTGTTCTACCGCCACGATGGCAGCACCTTCTGTGTGACCGAGCCCATCGATGGCCAGCCGGCCAGCGTGGCCAACGGCGGCACCATCGGCTTCAAGTGCACATCGCCCGAGCAGGTGCAGCAGTTCCACGATGTGGCCGTCGCCCATGGCGGCACCTCGATCGAGGACCCGCCGGGACTGCGGCAGAATCAGCTGGGTGCGTTGTACCTCTGCTACGTCCGTGATCCGGACGGGCACAAGCTGTGTGCCCTGCATCGGCCGAAGTAGGCCTTTGCTTTCCGCACTATCAAACAGATCGCCGAGCGCGGATTTTACCTGGGACAGCTTTCGTCAGCTCAACCGTCTGCCGGGACCGTGCTTGGCGGCCAGAGATCGTTGTGCGGCCGACTGTCAACCGTGCGAGCGCGGTTGTCGGTGACTCACTCGAAGCCGTCGCTGAGCAAACCCAGTCGCACATCGATGACCGTTTGCGGCGTGTTGAAATTCTGCGAGAAGCCGTTGCCGAGTTGACCGTCCATGTTGTCGCCCCAGCAACTCACCGTGCCGTTGGCACTGCGGGCACAGGTATGGATCCAGCCGCCGACCAGCTTGGTCTGGTCGGCTGCATTCAGCACCAATGACGGCAGCGTGGTGGAGAGCCGGGTTCCATCGCCCAACTCGCCGTAGAGATTCTTGCCCCAGCAGTAGCTTTGATTGCTGGCCGTATGCGCGCAGCTGTGTTCTTGTCCCGCCATCACATGAACCACATTTTCCAGTCCGGGGACCAGGGTCGGAATGTCCGTGCTGGTGGTATTGCCGATGCCGAGTTGCCCTTTCGAGTTGTCGCCCCAGCAGCGCAATCGACCATCATCCGCCAGTGCGCAATTGTGGCCTCGACCACCGATGATGGCCGTGCTGGTGCCCAGACCGGCCACCACCTGTGGTGAGGTCATGCCGCTGCCCCAGCACTGAACGACGCCATCAAGTTGCAGGGCGCATGTGCGAAACAATCCGCCTGACAAACTCTGCACATCAGTCAGCCCAGTCACCACGACGGGCAAGGGAGAGTCCATCATCGTGCCGTCACCCAGCTGACCGCTGTTGTTGCGGCCCCAGCAGCGAACCGAGCGGTCCAGCAGCACAGCGCAGGAATGGGTGCCAAATGGGTGGATCGACCGGATATCGCTCTGACCGACCATGGATGGTAGGGACGCCCCCCGAGTTGATCGTGCCCGTACCCGCCTGACCGAACTCATTGGCGCCCCAACACCAGGCTTCTCCGTTGGCGGTCAGGGCGCAACTGCTGAGCTCCTGCGCCACAACGGCGACGGCCTGCTCGACGGACAGGACGGGCGTCGGGAAGGCGCGGTCGCTGATGGTGCCATCGCCCAGTTGAGCAAGGAGATTGTCTCCCCAACAACTCACCGAGCCAGTGTCCAGTACGGCGCAGACGTGCCGAGCGCCAGCGGCGACATCGAGCACGTTGTTCAGACTGCCAACGGGGTCCGGGGCCATGCGATACCCCACGACACCCGTACCGAGCTGACCTTCATAGTTGCCACCCCAGCAACGCACGCTGCGGTCGCGGAGCTCGGCGCAGCTGTGGTAATCGCCGGTTCCGATTGAACGAACCGGTCCCAGTCCTTCAACGCGTACCGGCAGGCCAGACAGTGGCGGGTTGTCCAGTGGGTTGCCCAGCTCGCCATATTCATTGGACCCCCAGCAAACCATGTCCTGGTTGGCCAATTGGGCACAGCTGTGGAAAAAGCCCAGCGACACCTCGGTGACATCGGTGAGACCAACGACACTGACCGGAATGGGAGAGTCGCTGAATTGACCGGTGCCCAGTTGTCCCAAACCACCCTGACCCCAGCACTGCAATGTGCCGTTGGCCAGCAGCGCGCATGTGTGGACCTGGCCGGCCCCGACCGCCACGGCGTCGCTGATCCCGATCACATTGACCGGCGTGCTGGATCGATTGAAGCTGCCGTCCCCGAGCTGGCCGACGACATTCGAACCCCAGCATTGAACATGCCCGTCGGTCAGCACCGCACAGCTGTGGTAGCCCCCGGTTGCAATCGCAACGGCGTTCGTGATGCCTGAAACCTCCGTCGGCGTGACCGACTGGGTCATGGTCCCGTCTCCGAGCTGACCGCTGTCGTTTCTCCCCCAGCAGCGTGCTTGACCGGTGGTCAGCACGGCGCAGCTGTGACCAAAGCCCCCATCGACGTCCCTCGCATCGGTCAGCCCGGTGACTGTGCTCGGTACCAGCGGGGACAGTTGCGTTCCGTCGCCCAATTGACCGTTGGCGTTGGCTCCCCAGCAGCGCACGGTACGGTCTTGCAGAACCGCACAGCTGTGCCCTGCGCCTGCGCCCACCGAGACTGCGGAGTCCAGCGCCGACACGGTGCCAGCCAACGCCAGGCTGTCGTCGGTACCGTTCCCAAGCTGGCGACTGACATTGGATCCCCAGCATTGCACACCGCCTTCGTCGATCCGCACGCAGCTGTGATCTGCGCCAAGCGCAAATGACGTGGATGCTCCGACCGGCGTGGCAAAGGCGGCAACGAGCCACGGCATCGCGATGGCGAGGTAGGTGAGCGGTCGAATGGTCATGGGTCAAGCTCTAGTCAGGCGGGGGTAACCCCGATCAGGCCTGGTTTGGCCAGGATCGGCACTTCGGGACGCTGGGCCGGCGCGATCCTTTCAGCAGTCTTGAGATCACGCAAGACACTGGCCGACCACCTCAAGCCATCGCGGCAGATGGCCGAAGCTGGCCCTTTGCAGGCCAAAGCGACCTTGGTCGGAGTGCGATCCATCGCCGCAGGTCCGATAATGGGCGATTGAGTCCCACTGCCGGAGCGCCGATGAACACTGCCCACCGCAAGCGACTGCCGGGTACCGAGCTGGACTGGTTCGATGCGCGCGACGCCGTCGAGCAGATCGAGGCCGGTTCCTGGGCCGGATTGCCCTACACGGCCCGCGTCCACGCCGAGAACATCGTGCGCCGCTGCGATCCGACGATCCTGTCCGAATGCCTGGCGCAGCTGGTGCAACGTCGTCGCGATCGCGACTTCCCCTGGTTTCCGGCGCGGGTGGTCTGTCACGACATCCTCGGTCAGACGGCGCTGGTGGATCTGGCCGGGCTGCGCGACGCGATTGCCGATCAGGGTGGCGATCCGGCGGCGGTGAATCCGGTGGTGCCGGTGCAGCTGATCGTCGATCACTCGCTGGCGGTGGAGTGTGGCGGCTTCGTGTCCGATGCCTTCCAGCGCAACCGGGCCATCGAGGACCGCCGCAACGAGGACCGCTTCCACTTCATCGACTGGACCAAGCAGGCCTTCCGCAACGTCGATGTGATTCCGCCGGGCAACGGCATCATGCATCAGATCAATCTGGAGAAGATGTCGCCGGTGATCTATGTGCAGGACGGCGTGGCCTTCCCCGATACCTGCGTGGGTACCGACAGCCACACGCCGCACGTCGATGCGCTGGGTGTGATCGCGGTGGGCGTGGGCGGCCTGGAAGCCGAGAACGTGATGCTGGGTCGGGCCTCGTGGATGCGCTTGCCGGAGATCGTTGCGGTGGAGCTGGCCGGACGGCCGCAGCCGGGCATCACCGCCACCGACATCGTGCTGTCGCTGACCGCCTTCCTGCGTCAGCAGAAGGTGGTGGGCGCCTATCTGGAGTTCCGCGGGCCGGGCGCGGCGGCGCTGGGCATCGGCGACCGCGCGACGATCTCCAACATGGCACCGGAATACGGCGCCACCGCGGCGCTGTTCTACATCGACGACAACACGCTGGACTATCTGCGGCTGACCGGGCGCTCGGACGAGCAGGTGGCGCTGGTCGAGACCTATGCCAGGACGGCCGGTCTGTGGGCCAGCGATCTGCAACAGGCGCGCTTCGAGCGCACGCTGCATTTCGATCTGTCGGCGGTGGAACGGACCATGGCCGGGCCCTCCAATCCGCATGCCCAGTTGCCCACGCGCGAGTTGGCGCAACGCGGGATCGCCACCGGACTGGCGCAGGCGCGGGCGCAGGAAGCACAGGGTCAGCTGCCTGATGGCGCGGTGATCATCGCCGCCATCACCAGCTGCACCAACACCTCCAATCCGCGCAATGTCATCGCCGCCGGCCTGCTGGCGCAGAAGGCCAACGCGCTGGGGCTGACCCGCAAGCCCTGGGTCAAGTCCTCGCTGGCGCCGGGCTCGCGGGCGGTGGCGCTGTACCTGCAGGAAGCCGGGCTGCAAAGCGAACTGGAGCAGCTGGGCTTTGGCATCGTCGCCTTCGCCTGCACGACCTGCAATGGCATGTCCGGCGCGCTGGATCCGGCCATCCAGGGCGAAATCATCGAGCGCGATCTCTATGCCGTGGCGGTGCTGTCGGGCAATCGCAATTTCGACGGCCGTATCCACCCCTACGCCAAGCAGGCTTTCCTGGCCTCGCCACCGCTGGTGGTGGCCTATGCGATCGCCGGCACGATCCGCTTCGACATCGAGAAGGATGCGCTGGGTCAGCGCGCCGATGGCACGCCGATCCTGCTCAAGGACATCTGGCCGACCGATGCGGAGATCGATGCGCTGGTCAAGCGTGCGGTGCGCCCGGCGCAGTTCCGCAGCGTCTACGAGCCGATGTTCCAGCTGCGCGTCGAACACGATGTGTCGGTGCCGCCGCTGTACGACTGGCGCCCGCAGAGCACCTACATCCGCCGGCCGCCCTATTGGGAAGGCGCGCTGGCCAAGCCACGAAGCCTGAGCGGTCTGCGGCCGCTGGCGGTGCTGGGCGACAACATCACCACCGACCATCTGTCGCCGTCCAACGCGATTCTGGCCAGCAGTGCGGCCGGTGAATACCTGGCGAAGATGGGCCTGCCGGAGGAGGACTTCAATTCCTACGCCACCCACCGCGGCGATCACCTGACCGCGCAGCGGGCCACCTTCGCCAATCCCAAGCTGTACAACGAGATGGTTCGCAATGATGACGGCAGCGTGCGCCAGGGGTCCTGGGCTCGGGTCGAGCCCGAGGGGCAATCGATGCGCATGTGGGAGGCCATCGAGACCTACATGGACCGCGGCCAGCCGCTGATCATCATCGCCGGCGCCGACTACGGCCAGGGCAGCTCGCGCGACTGGGCCGCCAAGGGCGTTCGCCTGGCGGGGGTGGAGGCGATCGTCGCCGAAGGTTTCGAGCGCATCCATCGCACCAATCTGATCGGCATGGGCGTGCTGCCCTGCGAGTTCCTGCCGGGTACCACACGGCTGACCCTGGGGCTGGATGGCAGCGAGACCTACGACGTCGTGGGCGAACGCACACCGGGCGCGCAACTGACCCTGCAGGTGCATCGACGCAACGGCGAACAGATCCAGGTGCCGGTGCGCTGTCGGCTGGACACCGCCGAGGAAGTGGCGATCTACGAAGCCGGCGGCGTGCTGCAGCGTTTCGCGCAGGATTTCCTCGCGCAGTCGCAGGCCGCCTGAGGCTACGGAGGACGGACATGGCACTGAAACAGGGCGTGAAGGCACTGGTGGCGGCGGCCAATGCGCGCATCACCAGTCTGGACGTAGCCGAGGCCCAGGCCTTGCTGCAGGACCCGACGGTGCAGTTCGTCGACCTGCGCGATGTCCGCGAGCTTGAACGCGAGGGCATGATCCCGGGCGCTTTCCATGCCCCGCGGGGGATGCTCGAGTTCTGGGTCGATCCGGACAGCCCCTACCACAAGCCGGTTTTCGCCAGCGGCAAGCGCTTCGTCCTTTACTGCCAGTCCGGCTGGCGGTCGGCCCTGGCGACCGCCACGCTGCAGGACATGGGGCTGGAACCGCTGGCCCACATCACCGGCGGATTTCACGCCTGGAAGGATGCTGGCGGCGAGGTCGTTTCGCGACCGGCGCGATCGGCCTAGACTAATTGGCAATAATTGCCAAGGATTGATCGATGCCGACGACCATGAACGTCTCGCTGTCCGAGCTCATGAAAGCCTTTGTCGATGAGGAAGTTCGCGACGGTGGCTATGTATCGACGTCCGACTACATCCGCGACCTGATTCGACAGCGCCAGCGCGCCAAGGCTGAGGCGGCATTGCAGCAAGCGATTGCCGCAGGACTGGGCAGTCCCGCCGTGCCCGGCGGCGTTGAGCTGTTCGAGCAAATGCGTGCGCGCGCCCGGTCTCGTGATGCGCATGCGCAATGAAGCCACTCATCTGGCGGCAGGCGGCGATCGACGACGCTGCAGAGGCGGCCAGCTGCTACGCAGGAGAAGGTGGGCTCGCGCTCGAACTGGCGTTCATCGATGCCCTTGAGATGGCGTGTCGACGCATTGTGGAGCAACCCGCGATGGGTTCGACGCGACACGCGAACCTGTTTCCTCAGCTCCCAGTCCCGCTGCGCTACCTCCCGTTGGCTCGCTTCAAGCGCTATCTCCTTTACTACGTCGATCTGCCCGACCGGGTCGAACTGATTCGGGTCTGGGATGCCGCACGTGGACTGCACGATCTGAACGACAACGCCGATTGAACAGCCTGGATCGCCTTCATGACGAACGACCATAGACCGCAACTCCGTATTCCCGCCACCTATCTGCGCGGCGGCACCTCCAAGGGCGTGTTTTTCCGTCTGCAGGACCTGCCCGAGGCGGCGCAGCAGCCGGGGCCGGCGCGCGATGCGCTGCTGCTGCGGGTGATCGGCAGTCCCGACCCCTACGGCAAGCACACCGATGGCATGGGCGGGGCCACTTCCAGCACCAGCAAGTGCGTGATCATTTCGCCCAGCCAGCAGCCGGGCCACGATGTCGACTATCTCTACGGCCAGGTCTCCATCGACAGTGCCTTCGTCGACTGGAGCGGCAATTGCGGCAATCTGAGTTCGGCGGTGGGTCCCTTCGCGATCGCCCAGGGCATGCTCGATGCGTCGAAGCTGCCGACCGATGGCGAGGCGGTGGTGCGGATCTGGCAGGCCAACATCGGCAAGACCATCATCGCGCGGGTGCCGATGGCTGGCGGCCAGGTGCGGGAACTGGGTGATTTTGAACTCGACGGCGTGACCTTCCCCTCGGCCGAGATTCCGCTGGAGTTCGTCGACCCCTCCGACGATGGCGAGGGTGGCGAGATGTTTCCCACCGGCCAGTTGGTCGACCGACTGGAGGTGCCGGGTCTGGGCAGCATCGAGGCCACGCTGATCACGGCGGGCATCCCGACGGTCTTCGTGCGCGCCGCAGATCTGGGGCTCACGGGCACGGAACTGCAGCCGGCCATCAATGGCGATGCGGCGCTGCTGGCGCGGCTGGAAGCCCTGCGCACCGCCGGTGCCTTGCGCATGGGCCTGATCGAGCGGGCCGAGCAGGCGGCAACTCGCCAGCACACACCGAAGGTGGCCTTCGTCGCCCCACCCGCGCCGTACACGGCCTCCAGCGGCAAGTCCGTCGCCGCGGCGGACATCGACCTGCTGGCGCGAGCGCTGTCGATGGGCAAGCTGCATCACGCCATGATGGGAACGGCGGCGGTGGCGCTGGCCACGGCTGCGGCCGTGCCCGGCACGCTGGTCAACGAGGCCGCTGGCGGTGGCGAGCGGCAGGCCGTGCGTTTCGGTCACCCCTCCGGGAGCATGCGCGTCGGTGCCGAGGTGGCAAGCGTCGACGGCCAATGGCAGGTGCGACGGGCGCTGATGAGCCGCAGCGCGCGTGTGTTGATGGAAGGTTGGGTGCGTGTGCCGGCGTCGGTGTTCGACCTCTGACGGGTGCTTGCCCACAACTGGCATGCCCGTTGCTTTGGAGACCGGCCGGATTCCCCGTTCGTGATCGCCGTCACTGGATGCCTGCTTGCCGACCGAACCCGCCTCATGCCTTCGTCGTCCGCGTGATTCCGCCCGATCCGGGTGGGCCATGTTGCGGAGACTGACGCGGGCCGTCGCAAGTCGACCGCGAAGGGCCCTGCCGACAGTGGGTTACGGTGCGTTGTTGATGGTCTGGTTCAGCTTTGTGACGACGATCGTCCAGGCTGACGAGGCCGTCGTGCAGCCACTGCCGGTGGCCGACGAAGGCGGTTTGAGTTTTCAGACCTACACCAGCGACGACGGCCTCAACGACGAAATCTGGAACAGCGTCGGCATTGATCGCGAAGGCCAGGTCTGGGCCGGGTCTGCTTCTCGGCTGGCGCGTTTCGATGGCTACGGCTGGCAGTTGGAGGACTTTCCGCAAGCACGCAGTCTGGTTCGGGACATGGCGTTGGCACCGGACGGAAAGCTTTACGCGGCCTTTGGCAGTGAGGGGCTGGCTGCGCGCAATGGCCATGGCTGGAAGCTGGTCGATCATCCCGGTGGCGCCGTGCGTCGTTTCAGCAGTGCCTACGATGGGCAGGGGCGTCCGCGACAGATGTGGCTGGTGGCACGGGAAGGCCTCTACCGTTGGACCCCCGGCGGTTGGCTGCAGCCGTCGGAGGCAAAGGGCTACGGTGGCATCCCGGTCGACATTGAGCGCAGTGATCGATTGCAGGGTGGACCCCGGCTGTGGGTCGGCACCGAGACCGATGGCCTGTGGTTTCGCGATCTGCAGCGCAGCGACGCCCGCTGGCAGCGCTTTCGCCATCCGGTCATCGATCAGATGCCGCTGTCGGACCTGCTGCGGACCGAATCGGAGGGTCGTGAGGAACTGTGGCTGGTCAGCTACAACGGTGGTCTGGCCCGCCTGCGCGAAGATGGCGGCGTCGATATCTGGCGCGCCGCTGATGGCAGCCTGCCCAGCGAAGCGATGTACACGGCGGTGGCCAGCTATTCGGCCGATGGCACGCGCAATCTCTGGGTCGCGACGCGCGGCGGTCTGCTGCATCGCAAGGGCGAGAGTTTCCAGACCTACGACCGTCGCCATGGCTTGCCGTCAGACGCCGTTCGTGGGCTGTTGCTGACCCGCACCGTCGATGCCGTACCGGTACTGTGGCTGGCGACTGAGAACGGGGTGGCGCGGGCGGCACTGACCGAGAGCCCCTGGCGAACACTGTCCCTGCTGGGTGCGCGCAACAACGGTGTCTACGGATTGTTGCTGGAGCCGGACGGCGAGGGCAGTGAGCAACTCTGGATCGGGACCGGACAGGAGGGACTGGCGCGACTGCATGCCGGGCAGTGGCGCTACTTCAATGAGGCCAATGGTCTGTTGCCCAGCAACGGCGTGCGAACGATTCTGCGGTTGCCGGTTGCCGATGGCTATCGACGCTGGGTCAGCCTGAACGATGGCCAGCTGCTCGACCTGACCGACGAAGATCAGCCGGTGCCCGTGACGGTACCTTGGCGTCTGCAACTGGGCTCGGCCATCACCGATGCTGTGGGCCGGGTGGTCGACGGCCAGCCGGACTGGTGGTTCGGGCACCAGCGCGATGGCATCTATCACCACGATGGCAGTCAATGGGTCAGGCAAACCGTCAATGGACTCAGCGGTGATTGGGTTGTGCTCGATCTGCTGGAGCAGGTCGATGCGCACGGCCGTCGCTGGCTCTGGGCGGCCAGTCAGCAGGGACTGGCGCGACATGATGGCGAATCCTGGGAACTGCTGACCGATCTGCCGGGCATGCCCGATGATGGTCTCCGCGCCGTTGCCTTGATCGATGAAGGCGACCGGCCGGTGCTGTGGGTCGGCAGCAATCAGACGGGCATCGCTCGCCTGGATGTCAGCGATCCCGCGCAGCCCGCAGTGGCGCCAATGGCCGACTGGCCGGCGCCGCCCGATCCCACGGTCTACAGTGTGCTGCAGGACAGCCAGGGTCGGGTCTACATCTGCACCAACAATGGTGTGCAACAGCTCACGCCCACCGCCGCCGGTGGCTTCAGCGAGCGCGTGATGACGCGTCGCGATGGTCTGGTTCACGACGAATGCAACACCTTGTCGCAAGCGATCGACCGCTTCGACCGCTATTTCGTGGGAACGCTGGGCGGCCTCAGTGTCTACGACCCTGCGCAGGCGCCTGCGGCCGCGCGGATCCGTCCCAAGCGACTGTTGCTGACCGATCTGCAGGTCGACGGCCGCAGCCTGCAGCCACCGGACCACGGCTTGCAGATCGAGGCCGACATCCGTGAACTGCGGCTGGGCTACACCCTGCAAAGCGGGCTGCGCGAAGGGGAGTCGCGCTATCGCACTCGCTTGCTGGGCTACGAAACCGACTTCGGCAACTGGACGGCCGAGCATCAGCGCAGCTTTTCCTCGCTGCCGCCCGGCGACTACCGCTTCCAGGTGGAGGCGCGGGACTATGCCGGTATCGATGCCGAGCCCATTGAACTGGCCTTCACGGTGCAGGCGGCCTGGTGGGAGCAGCCCTGGGTTCAATTGGCCCTGCTCACCCTGTTGGCCTTGCTGGCGGCACTGGCGGTGCTGATCTACAACCGCAATCTGCGCCTGCGGCAGATCGCCCTGCGCAAGGAAGTGTCGGTGCGCACCGCAGAACTGCGCGCTGCCAACAGTCGACTGACCGAGCTCTCCTACCAGGACCCACTGACCGGCGTGGCCAACCGCCGTCGCCTGACCGAGGTGCTGGAGAACGAACGGGTGCGAGCCCACACCCGGCAGCGGCCGCTCGGTTTGATCGTTGCCGACGTCGATCACTTCAAGGCCTACAACGATCAACATGGGCATCTGGCCGGTGATGTGGCGCTCAGGGCAGTGGCTCAGGCCCTGCAGCAGGCCGTTCGGCCGCAGGATCTGGTTGCCCGTTTCGGTGGCGAGGAGTTCTGTTGCCTGTTGCTGGACGCCGATGAAGCCACGGTGCAGGCGGTGGCCGAGCGCATGCGCCAGTTGGTCCAGGCACTGACGCCGCGGCAACTGGGCAATGAGCAGGCGGGGCTGACCGTGAGTCTGGGCTATGGCAGTCGCATTCCGGCCAGCGGCGATGCTGCCGGTACGCTGATCGAGTGGGTGGATCAGGCCCTCTATCAGGCCAAGCGGGAGGGCCGCAATCGCGCATTGCGAGCCGACTGAAACCGCCTCCGAAGGACCAGAATCCATTGCAGCTGTGACGGAGTCGACGCTTTGGTGCCGGTCACAGGATCATCATCGGCCGCGGCGGGTGTCCGCATGACCCGCCCTATTGCACGGGCGTCAGGGGGCCAAGGTGCTGTCAAAGCGGTGGTCAATCGGATTTGCGCTGCTGCTCACGAGCGTCGTCACGGCGGCACCCCTGCCGCGGATGCACCCCGGCTCTGTCTGGTATCAGCGCGTGGACAGCGCGGCATTGCATCCGAATTCGGCCGGCATGATCGGCACGCTGTCGGGTCTGGGTGGCTTTGGCAATGGCCGGTTGCAGATCGACTTCTCCAACCACGTCAACTACGCCACCGGCGGGACGGCGACCCAGTCGATCATCTCGATTCCCTCGGGCAATCCGGACGATGCCTACTACCTGCCCGACTGCGAGCCGTTGACCTCAGCGGTGCCGCTGCCAGTCGGCGGGGCCATCGAGGGGCAGAATGGCTACAGCTGCAACAATCTCGGCGGCGACTGCCACTTGCTGGTGGTGCGCGGTAACGAGTTGTTCGAGGTCTACCGCACCAACGTGACGGGCAGCGGCATCGAAAGTCAGTGCCTGGCACTGTGGCGGCTCGATGGTCTCTACCCGGCCACCGGTCGAGGCGATCACTGCACCAGTGCCGACGCGGCTGGATTTCCGATCGCGCCCTTGCTGTTCAACGCCGACGAGGTGCACGCGGCGGTGCAGGCGGGCGCCGATTCCGATCTGGGCCATGCGATCCGCTTCATCCTGCCCAACGCGCGGATGGCCAACGACAATTTGCTCGGCGGTGTGGCCGGTCGCTTGTACGTGCGACCTGCCACCCATGCCGGTGGACCGTCCGGTCCGGTGGGCAGTGTTCCCTACGGTGTGCGCATGCGGCTGCGCGCCAACTTTCCGATGACCGGCTACAACCCGGCCGCGCAAGTGATCCTGCGCACGATGCAGCGCTACGGCATTGTGCTGGCCGATGGCGGCACGGTGGCGCTGACGGCCGAGAGCGACCGCAACACCGACCACAGCTGGGCCAGCCTGGGCATCGATTCTCGCGTCTTCGACATGACTCCGGGAGCGGCGGACGTGCTGGCCAGCGACTTCGAGGTCATCGACACCGGCGCGCGCATCGCCGAAACCTACGACTGTGTGCGCAGCGAACCGTCCTTTGATCAGCTGCTGGTCGATGGCTTCGAATAGCGCTTCGAGGGATGAACCGCCGGCGGTCTGCGCCAGGGCTGTCATCAGCCCGCAACATCGCGCGGCCTGCCTGCTAGACTGCGGCCGGGTCGCGGGCGGCCCGCCACGATGACCCTGGGAGGGAGGGCGTTGTGAAGCCAACGGATATCGGTCAGCCGGACTATTTCCACAAGGTCGTCGACTGCCAGTGGGCCTGCCCAGCGCATACGCCCGTCCCCGAGTACATCCGCCTGATCGCGGCCGGCCGTCACGCCGATGCCTATCTGGTCAACTGGTATTCGAACGTCTTCCCCGGTGTGCTGGGACGCACCTGCGACCGGCCCTGTGAACCGGCCTGTCGGCGCGGGCGGGTGGAGGAGAACAACGGCGACAAGCCCGAGCCGGTGGCCATCTGCCGACTCAAGCGCGTCTGTGCCGACAACAAGGGCGACGTGGCCGATCGGATGCCCAAGGCCAAGCCCGCCAACGGCAAGCGGGTGGCCTGCGTCGGCGCCGGTCCGGCCTCGCTGGCGGTGGCGCGCGATCTGGCGGTGGAAGGCTATGCCGTGACCGTGTTCGACGGCGAAGCCCGCGCCGGTGGTTTCATTCGTACGCAGATCCCGCGCTTTCGCCTGCCGGAGTCCGTGATCGACGAGGAAGTGGGCTACATCCTCGACCTGGGCGTGGACTTCCGTTCCCACCAGCGCATCGATTCGCTCAAGGATCTGCTGGCGCAGAACTTCGATGCGGTCTTCGTCGGCTGTGGTGCACCACGCGGTCGCGACCTGGAGCTGCCGGGCCGCCAGGAGGCCGCGAAGCAGATCCACGTTGGCATCGACTGGTTGGCGTCAGTGTCCTTTGGCCACATCACCGAGGTGGGCCGACGGGTGATCGTGCTCGGCGGCGGCAACACCGCGATGGACTGCTGCCGCTCGGCCCGTCGCTTGGGCGGCGAGGAGGTCAAGGTCATCGTGCGCTCGGGCTTCGACGAGATGAAGGCCAGCCCGTGGGAGAAGGAAGACGCCCAGCACGAAGGCATCCCGATTCTCAACTACCTGGTGCCGAAGGCTTTCCTGCACGAGCAGGGCAGGTTGACCGGCATGGCCTTCGAAGCGGTGCGGGCGGAGTTCGACGAGTCCGGCCGGCGCCGGCTGGTGCCGACCGGTGAGCCCGACGTCATTCACGATTGCGATGAGGTGCTGATCGCCGTCGGGCAGGAGAATGCCTTCCCCTGGATCGAGCGCGACATCGGCATCGAGTTCGACCGCTGGGGTCTGCCGGTGCTGGATCCGCAGACGCTGCAATCGACCCGCTCCGGCGTCTATTTCGGCGGCGACGCGGCTTTCGGGCCGAAGAACATCATCTGGGCCGTCGCACACGGTCACGAAGCGGCGGTCTCGATCGACAAGCAGTTGCGCGGTGAGGATCCGGCCCAGCGTCCACCGCCGATGGTGCATCTGCAATCGCAGAAGATGGGCATTCACGAGTGGAGCTACGACAACGCCGTTGCCCTGGATACGCGCCACGTCGTGCCCTGGGCGCCGAGCGAGCAGACCCTGGGCAACATTGCGCTGGAGGTGGAGCTGGGCTTCGACGAAGCCACCGCCTGGAAGGAAGCGGCGCGCTGCCTGAA
This sequence comes from Lysobacterales bacterium, assembly GCA_041395325.1. Lineage (GTDB taxonomy): Bacteria > Pseudomonadota > Gammaproteobacteria > Xanthomonadales > SZUA-5 > JAWLAT01. The sequence goes on along the minus strand of JAWLAT010000022.1, from coordinate 65,932 downwards.
CTGCGATGTGCAGACCGTGTTCCTGAAGGACAAGTGCATCGAATGCGATGCCTGTGTCGACATCTGTCCGATGGATTGCATCAGCTTCACCGCCAATGGCGAGGAGCCTGAGCTGCGTCTGCGGCTGACCGCCCCAGCGTTGAACACCGACCAGGATCTGTACGTCTCGGACGAACTGAAGACCCAACGCATCATGGTCAAGGACGAGGATGTCTGCCTGCACTGCGGCTTGTGCGCCGAGCGCTGCCCCACCGGTGCCTGGGACATGCAGAAATTCCTGCTGGAAATGACCCACGCCGGTCCCGGTTGTCGACCGCCAGCGGCTGCCCGAGCGGCCTGAGCATGTCCGCCTTCCCACTTTCTGCCGCGGAGCACCTCGCTTGAGCACTGCACCGATCAGCGCCGTCAACGATTTCGTCGTCAAGTTTGCCAACGTCAACGGTTCGGGTTCGGCCTCGGCCAACGAGCTGTTTGCCAAGGCCATCCTGCGAATGGGCGTGCCGGTGAGCCCGCGCAACATCTTCCCCTCCAACATCCAGGGGCTGCCCACCTGGTATGAGGTGCGGGTCTGCGAGGCCGGCTGGCTGGGCCGTCGCGGCGGCGTCGATCTGATGGTGGCGATGAACCCGCAGACCTGGGATGCCGATGTCGCCGAGATCGGACCCGGCGGCTATCTGTTCTACGACAGTTCGCGGCCGCTGCCGGCCAATCTGCGTCAGGACATCCAGGTGATCGGTCTGCCGCTGACCCGCCTGTGCGCCGAGGCCTTCAGCGATGCGCGGCAGCGACAGCTGTTCAAGAACATCATGTATGTCGGCGCCCTCAGCGTGCTGCTGGACATGGACCCTGGCGAGATCGAAAAGCTCTTCGGTGAGCAGTACAAGGGCAAGGAAAAGCTGCTTGAGCCCAATCGCAAGGCGCTCAACATCGGTCGCGAGCAGGCCGCGGCACTGCCACCCATCGGCCTGCGCGTGCGCCGCGCTGACCAGGTCGGTGAACGGATCTTCGTCGATGGCAATGCCGCCGCGGCGCTGGGTTGCGTCTATGGCGGTGCCACGGTCTGCGCCTGGTATCCGATCACGCCCTCGTCGTCGCTGGCCGAAGCCTTCGAGAAGTACTGCCAGAAGTTCCGTGTCGATGCCGAAGGCGGCGAGCGCCGCTACGCGGTGGTGCAGGCCGAGGACGAGATCGCCTCGATCGGCATGGTGGTCGGTGCCGGCTGGAACGGGGCGCGCGCCTTCACCGCCACCTCCGGCCCGGGCATCTCGCTGATGAGCGAGTTCCTGGGCCTGGCCTATTTCGCCGAGATTCCCTGCACGATCATCGACGTGCAACGCGGTGGTCCTTCCACCGGCATGCCGACGCGAACCCAGCAATCCGATCTGCTGTCGGCCGCCTATGCCAGCCACGGCGATACCCGCCATGTGCTGCTGCTGCCGGAGGACCCCACCGAGTGCTTTGAGATGGCGGCCACGGCGCTGGACCTGGCCGACCGGCTGCAAACCCCGGTGTTCGTGATGACCGATCTGGACATCGGCATGAACCAGCGGCTGTGCCGGCCCTTTGTCTGGGACGAGCAGCGTCGCTACGACCGCGGCAAGCTGATGAGCGCCGAAGATCTGGAGGCCGGCCGCGAGTTTGGCCGCTATCTGGATGTTGATGGCGACGGCATTCCCTACCGCACCTTGCCGGCCACCCATCCCAGCCGCGGCAGCTTCTTCACCCGCGGCACCACGCGCGATGCCTACGCCCGCTATTCCGAGCGTGGTGCCGACTACATCTACAACGCCGAACGGCTGCTGCGGAAATTCAACACCGCCCGCGATCTGGTGCCGCAACCGGAGCTGCACAGCGCCACGGGCCGGACGTCCACTGGCGTGATCTATTTCGGCTCCACCAGCCCGGCCATGGCCGAGGCCGCGGTGCTGCTGCAGGGCCAGGGGCTGGCGCTGGACCTGCTGCGGCTGCGTGCCTATCCGTTCCCGGAACTGGTCGCCGAGTTCATCGCCGCCCACGAGCAGGTTTTCGTCGTCGAGCAGAACCGTGACGGCCAGATGCGCACCTTGTTGATCAATGAGCTGGAAATCGACCCGGCCCGCTTGATCGCGATCCTGCACTACGACGGCACGCCGATCACCGCCCGCTACATCAGCGCCGAAATCAGCCGCCGCATTGCTCCGGGCAGCAGCCCGCCGCGGCAACCACAACCGGCCGCGACACCCGGCAAGCCGGCTGTCCCGGCATGACCAGATCTCCACTCCCGACCCTGCTCGGTCGGTCTGCCTGTCGCTGGGCCCTGTGCCCTGAGCCCTGACCAGATGACCTACATCGCCAAGCCCGCCCTGCATCATCCCAGCCTGCGCCAGAACGGCGTCGGTTTCACCCGCCGCGACTACGAGGGCAAGATCTCCACGCTCTGTGCCGGCTGTGGTCACGACTCGATCTCGGCGGCCATCATCCAGGCCTGCTGGGAACTGGATATCCAGCCGCACCGGGTGGCCAAGCTGTCGGGCATTGGCTGCTCATCGAAGACGCCGGACTATTTCCTCGGTCAGTCGCATGGCTTCAATACCGTGCATGGACGCATGCCGTCGGTGCTGACCGGGGCCTGCCTGGCCAACCGCGAACTGCTCTACCTCGGCGTCTCTGGCGATGGCGATTCGGCCTCGATTGGTATCGGCCAGTTCGTCCACGCGATTCGCCGCGGCGTCAACATGGTCTACATCGTCGAGAACAATGGCGTCTACGGGCTGACCAAGGGCCAGTTTTCGGCCACGGCCGATCAGGGATCGGCCTCCAAGCGCGGCGTCATCAACGCCGATTCACCAATCGACATGATCAGTCTGGCACTGCAGCTGGGTGCCAGCTTCGTGGCACGCGGATTCTCCGGTGACAAGGCGCAGCTGGTGCCGCTGATCAAGGCGGCGATCGCGCACAAGGGGTCGGCTTTCCTCGATCTGATCAGTCCCTGCGTGGCCTTCAACAACCACGGCGGCAGCACCCGCAGCTATGACTTCGTGCGCGAGCACAACGCCGCAGTCAACCGGCTGGATGTGATCACCGGTCGCGACCCCATCGAAGTCGACTACGACGCCGGCCAGGTCATCGAGATCACCCAGCACGATGGCAGCCGGCTGCGCCTGCGCAAGTTGGCCGCCGACTATGATCCGCGCGATCGCCTGGGGGCCATGAATCACATCGCCCAGCGCCAGGCGGCCGGCGAGCTGGTCACCGGATTGCTCTACGTCGATCCGCAGGCCGAGGATCTGCACGATCATCTGCAGACCAGTCAGCTGCCGCTGAACAGCCTGGCCGAGGCTGATCTGTGTCCGGGTGGCAACGTGCTGGCCAAGGTCAACGCCAGCCTGCGCTGACGGCCCGGCGCGACACCGATCCTCGTTCTGGTCCGCGCGGACAAGTCGCGGGCCCTCCCGCGGTCTACCCTGAGGAACCTTCGCGATGAAGCGGCTGTTGTTGATCCTGCTGTTGCCGGTGCTGGTGATCGGGCTCTGGCGCTGGCTGGCCGACCCACGTGATACCGCCCTGCCGTTCGGCACCGATGATTTGTCCTCGGTGCAGGCTGAACTGGCCGAGCTGAGCGCTGAAGAGCGGCAACTGGTCGAGGACTATGTGCGGCGCAGTCGTGGTGACGTGCTGCCGCAGGAATGGGCCGATCCGGATGAGCCGCTGACCGCGCGGACCTTTGCGCAGGCCATCGAACTGGAGCGAGCCTATCGTGTTCGCATGGCCGACCAGCAGGTGCGCAGCGATGCGTTGGCCAATGAGCGAGACGCCGCCTGGGCGCCGCTGCGGGCGATTGCCAAGGTGGAACTGGTGCGCGCCGAAGTGCTTTCACCCGAGGCCCTGGCGGCACGGCGAGGCGAATCGGCGGGCGCCGCACGTGCCAGCCATCCGGTCTTCATCGTTCGCGTTCGTGTCCAAAACACGTCCGATGAGATCATCGAGCTGCTGCAGGGTTCGCTCAAGGCCCGAGACTCGGAGGCCTACCTGCCGCTGGATCTGTGTTGGGTGGATCGGCAGTCATCGCTGCGCAGCGGCTCGGTCGAGGAGTTCGACTGCGCCCGGCTCAATCAGGCGGCATCCGAGCAGGCTACGGCCTTCGCCAACGGCGCGCCCGGGCGTTTCGAAGTGCGTTGGGAACCGTCGAAGATCAAGCTCGGCAGCGGCCGGGAGTTGCGCGGCCCCTGAGGCATCCGTCAGGGAATTGAACGATAGACCACCACCTCCAGCTTGTAGGCGTCCTTGTGCTTGTTGAAAAGGGTGCCGGGTTCCCAGGCGGTGATGATGACCCGCTTGTCGATGTCCCGCCGAGTCGCCGTGATCGAATCCGAAGTCGAGCGTGCACGCCGCTGATCAATGGTCCAGCCACGTTCACCCAGAGCGGAAGCAAAGACATCAATCAGCGCCTTCGCGGACGTCCCCTCGGTCGGCACACGGAATTCCACTTTCGGTAGCCCCTTCTCCCGCGCCTCGTCCACAGTCACCAGCGTGGCTTGTTCGGGCAGCTGGACGTCGCCCGGCCACCACTCCGGAAGTGCCGTCGCCTGGCCGGCGGCGGGCAGCAGCGCAGCGAGGAGCAGACCGGCGATCATCAGCGCAGCACGAATTCCCATGATGCTTCCTGCATGAAAGGCAATCAGGGCCTACGCAAGACTGCCCGATCGGGTGACGACGAAACTGGACTATGGCCCTCAATGCGCCGGGCAGCTTCTCGTCCGTTCGCGCCAGGTGACGACTTCCGGTGCATTCAGCCCGGTGGACTGCACCCGCTGCCATTGCGCACAAACGGTCGCCGAGTCGCCCTGTTCGGTAGCCACATCCATCATCAGCAATCGACTGTCGATGTCCTGGCGCCATTGCAGATTCTGCTCGGCGAGCGCTCTGGCCTGGTCCAGCCGGCCGGTGTCCAGGTAATAGCGAGCCGCATGCTGGGCGTGTGCCTGTGGCCAGGCGGCCAGCCACGCCGCCCAGCGCTCATCGGCCTGCAATCGCAATAGCGCGGCGCGCTCGGGCCGCTCGTCGGCCTCCTCCAGCCTGGCCAGCGCAGCGATGTACTCTGGGTTGTCGGTTTGCGCGATCACCGATTCATACAGGGCTCGTGCCTCGTCGCCCTGACGCACTTCCAGCAGACACTCGGCCAGATGCTCGGTGGCCAGGGCGTAGCCCGGGAGGCGCTCGTGGGCGGCTCGGAAGAAGGGTTCGGCGGCTGCGCAATGGCCGTGCCGCAGCAGCGCAATGCCCTGCTGCACATGCAGCCAGGCCAGCGGATAGGGACCCACGTCGCGATAGTGGTGCTGGGCCTCGAAGTAGAGCCGGCTGGCCAGATCCAGATCGCCATGCAGCAGTGCGGCGTAGGCCCGTTCGGCCAGCGCGTAGAACTCTGCCGGTGCCTGCCGGGCTGGCTCTCGGAAGTCCTCACCCAGGCGCTCGTACTGACCGGTCGCCAGCGCCAGCTCTTCCTGCAGGTTCTCCAGGCGAGCACCATCGACCACGGCGCCATTGCTGCGCAGGCCCTGCACTCGGGCGAGGGCCGCTTCGGCGTCGGCAAAGCGATGCACCAGCAGCAGCCATCCGGCCCATTCCAGTTGCAGCGAAGCCGACTCCGGAGCGGTCTGCAAGGCCGCCTGCAGCAACGCACCTGCGCGTTCCACATCGGGCCAGCGGCCGAGGATGCGGTAGCGATGCAGCAGACTGCTGGCCAGTGCCTGGGCTACCGCCGCGGCTCGGTGATCGGCGCCTTCCAGCTGGGTGATGCGGGCATCCAGATTGCCCAGATAGATCGACGCCGAGGTGGTGCGCAGCTGCTCGGTGGTGGCCGGCCAGTTGGGGAGGCGGAGTACCGCCGGCAAGGCCGTGGCCGGAACCGTCTGGGACAGCCAACCGCTTTCAGCAGGTGGCGGCGGTGGTGGGGTCGAGGCGCAGCCGCTCAGCAGCAGCAAGGCTAGCCAGGCTGAGCAGCTGCGCCGCATCGACTTACTGCGGGGTACCAAGGAAGGGGAAATCGGCGAGGAAGACGCTGTCGTTGTCGACGAAATCGCTGACCCCTGGAGCCACCAGCGCACCCAATGTGTCGTCGATGACGTCGCGCGCCAGCGTGCGGCCGCCGCATTGACCAGCCACACCCAGCTCCACCGCCAGATAGGCATCACAGGCGGCCTGCGAGACGTCGATGATCAACCGATCGTCGACCAGCACCGAAGCCAGTACATCGGCCGGCAGCAGGGCGTTGCCGACCACGCCGTCGAGGGTGTCCAGCGCGGCGATGTTGTTCTGCATCTCGGTCTGGAACTGGGCCGCCCATTGCATCGGGTCGCCGGCACGGTTGTAGGCATCCTTCAGGCCGGTGCTGGCAAGCAGGTCAATCAGCGCCGTGTTGACGCCCGGTCGACCCATGCGGTCGATCTGGCCGCGGTCGAGGAAGCGGCAGTCCAGTCCGGAAATGCTGGACAACCGGGTCAGCGGCAGGCTGCCGGAGCCATAGCCCGCCAGTTCGGAGCTGTAGTTCAAGGTGGCACTGTTGCAATCGTCGAAGACCAGCACCAACGTGCCCCACTCGACCAGTTGCACCGCTTCGCCAAAGGTCGGCGGAAAGCTGCCACCGGTGGTGGCGTAGACCGTGACCGTGGCGGTGTCGCCGTCAAAGGGGCCATCGCCAACCAGATACAACTGCTCGCCGTCGGGCGTGTAGACATCCCAGTTGACGACGAAACGCTCACTGCCATCGGGGAGGCGGGAGACGTGAACGAAGATGCCGTGGCGCGGATTGGCGGGGTCGTACCAGGCGCCGGTGATCGCGCCGGTGATGCCGTCGCCGAACAAGCGCTCCGAGTTGGCCCAGACGCGCAGCACCGGACTGTCACCTTCACCCAGCAACTGGTCGTTCTGCACGCCCAGCACGATCGCCAGGGTGTTGAAGCTGCCAAAGGAATTGAATCCCGGGTCGGTAAAGGACGGCACCAGGGTATCGCGGGTGCGATTGAAGGCCGGCCCGTCGAAGAAGAAGGGGTCGTCGCGCAGACCGCTCCACACGCGCATGCCGTCACCGACCACGGTGCCGCCCACATCGCCGCGGACAAACAGCTCGTTCGGCCCGCTGCAGAGGATTTCCTCGCCTTCGTCGATGAAGTTGCAGCGGATCGATCGGTCATTGCCGTCGCTGTCGATGAACAGGTTGTACTGCACCGCATCGGAGAAGCGGGCGCCAGCGGGCGCGTCCGGAACGACGGTGATCACGAAGATCGTCTCGTTGGCGTCGTTCGGATTGACGAAGGCATAGATGTCGTTGATGTCCGCCGTCGGGTCCGCGCGGACCTTGGGGGCATCGTTGTGGTCGGCTGCCCAACAGCTTCCGGCAGCGCCGAGCAGCAGGATTGGCATCACATTGCGCAGTTTCACGGTCAACCTCCTCATGGGGTGGTTTCGGAAGTACGTTCCGACGGACATCCTCGGATGCAGGACGACTACGTGATGTGATTGGGCGATGGGCCTGGCGCGCCGAATCAACGTCGCTAGCGTTGACCGCGCCGTGAATCAGGCGTCCAGATTCGGGATCTGTTCGCTTTCCAGACGGGTGATCAGATCCTTCAGCCGCAGGCGGCGCTTCTTCATCCGCTTCAAGGCCAGCTCGTCGACGTCACGCTCGTGCGCCAGCCGGTCGATCATCTGGTCCAGATCGCGGTGCTCGATGCGCAATTCGTACAACTGCTGGGCAATGCTCTCGTTCATGGCGCGCGCCTGCCCCGGCCGTCGGCATTGATCCAGATCGGCAGCAGGAAGGTGCGCATCACTCGTTGTCCCTGCAGGTGATTGGCCGATGGCCCATGGATGTTACTCGCTGGCCGGCGGCAACGCGGCCAGGGCCTCGGGTGCCAGTTGCATGATGCCCTGTCGCATCTCCCGCCCCAGCACAATGCGCGCGCTGTCGGCAGCGCCCTCCAGTTCGGCGCCGAAGCACAGCTTGTTGTCCGGATCCGGCCAGACCACGCCCAACTCGCGCAGGGTCTGGATGAAGGTGCGGAACAGGCCTCGATCGAAGAACTCCGGACCGGACAGTTCCTGCAGCAGGGCCATCCGTTGTGCCGTCAGGTGGCACAACTGCTCCAGCTGACTGGCGCTCAGGCTGCCGCTGCCATTGCGGGTGAGTACCGACACGGTGATGAAATAGCGCTGGAAGGTCTGCAGCAGGCTGTGCGCAAACAGTCGCAGCTGAAAGCCGGCATCCGAGCCTTCCTTGGGTCGCAGCAGGAACACGCCATCGCTGGAGCGGGACAGCAGTTCGCGCTCGACCATCCAGTCGGCGGTCTGGCGGATGCGCTCGCCGAAGTCCTCGTTCGACCAGGGCAGGAACAACTCGCGCTGCAGGAAGGGGTAGACCAGCCGGCCCATCTTGACGACACCGTTGATCGACAGCCGCCGGTTGCCAAGGAAGCAACAGGCCAGCCAGGACACCACGGCGAACAGATGCAGCACGTTGTTGCGGAAATAGCTGAGCAGCACGCTGGCTTCGCCATCGCGCGTCTGCAGCACGTCGCCCAGCGGATGATTGACCCGGCGGATCCAGTCCATGCCCTGCACATAGTCAATCGACTCGGCCGGACTCAGCTCGGTGGTGGTGACGCGATCGGCGTAGGGCAGGTCGACCAGCAGCGCCTGGGCCAGTTGCAGGAAGCGCTGCAGATCAGGTTCGCTGATCGCATGCTTGGGCGTGCCCAGCACGGCCAGCGCGACCAGGTTGACGGCGTTGACGTGAGCGGCGCAATTGACCTGCTGCTGGATGCGATTGGCCAGATCGTCGACCAGACCATTGAACCAGGCCGGCTTGTCGTCGCTGGCCAGCGGGCCGGGCAGGGGACCGCCGGCATGCGTGGCGATCAATGGATCCAGTTCGATCGGCTCGCCCATGTTGACCACGACCTTGCCGTAGCGCTGACGCAGCAGGCGCACCGCCCCCAACAGCTGCCACAGGCTTTCCTTGCGCTTGGCCTTGCCGCTGAGTTCACCGATGTAGGACTTGCCTTCGAGCAGCTTCTCGTAGGCGATATAGACCGGTTGGAAGACCACCGGCCGGGCCAGGTCGGACAAATAGCTGCGCAAGGTGATGGCCAGCATGCCGGCTTTGGGTTGCAGCAGCCGGCCGGTGCGCGAGCGGCCACCTTCGATGAAGTACTCCAGCGACACCCCTTGCCGGATCAGCACCCGGACATACTCGCTGAAGACGGCCGAATAGACCGCGTTGGCCTTGAAGCTGCGACGCAGGAAGAAGGCGCCACCGCGGCGCAGGATCGGCCCGACGCCCGGCAGGTTCAGATTGACGCCGGCGGCAATGTGTGGCGGCACGACGCCGTTGCGATAGAACAGATAGCTCAGCACCAGGTAATCGATGTGACTGCGGTGGCAGGGCACATAGACCACCTCGCGACCCGGTGCCATCTGCAGCAGACGGTCGAAGTGATTGAGCCGGATCCCGTCATAAATGCGCGACCAGAAACCGGTCAGCACGAAACTCGCCGAGCGCACCACCGTGTGCGAATAGTCGGCCGCGATCTCCCAGGCGTAGCTGCGGGCGCGGCGCTCGGCGGCAATCTGGCCACCTTTCTCCTTGCTGCCGGCCGCCACGATGGCCGCGCGCACCGCCGGCGCCAGCAGTACCCGGTCAACCAGCATTCGCCGATGCGACAGGTCCGGCCCGATGATCGCGGCGCGATTGCGGCGGAAGTGCACCCGCAGCACTCTGGCCAGCTTGCGCGCACTGGCTTCCAGCGGGACCTGTGGATCCAGGGCACTGCTGCGCTCGATGGCGGTGCTGAACTGGATCAACGTGTGACGGCCATTGAAGAGCAGGGCCAGCAGCCGTCGGAAGCGGCCGACCACGACCCAGTTTTCGGCAAACAGCACCTTGAACCAGCCGCTGTTGCGATCGGGTGCGCGGCCAACGTAGATCGACACCGGCACCAGTTGCACTTCCGACAAGCTGGGTTCGGCCGAGACGTCCGCCAGCAGCAAGCGCAGGCGTTCGGAGCGCTCACGCAGACTGGTGCGTGGACTCAACCAGCCACGACTGCGGCCCAGCGCGAACCAGCTGCGGCGGCGCAAGCCGGACAGGCGCGCGCTGGGCAGCGGCCAACCGGCCTCGGCACAGGCGCGTTCAAGGATCAGTGCATTGCTGAGTCCGTGCTGCTCCAACAGATAGAGCACTGGCCTGGACGGATCGAAGGGCGGTGCTTCCGGTCCGGGCGGCAGTTGTTTGACGCGCACGAACGGTCGCAGCAGCCGTGCCACGACGGCCTGCCACCACGGCAGTTCACTGCGGCCGGAGACCGCGGGGGTGGGAGACTCGCTCATGCCAGTGTGTCACCGCACGGAAGGCCGGCACGCCATCGGCGCGGACTGCCCTCGTGTTGCTGGAGAAGATCGGTGAAGGTAACGCAAGGCGCCGCCGAATGGGCGGCGCCTGCGAGCCGGCCTGAGCCGGCAGGGGTACGCGTTCAGACTGCCCTGACAGTCCGACGCGGCCCGACGTCTTGCACGTCGGGGCCTGGATTACTCAACCGCGGCGTCGCCGCCATCGGCGTCGGCCTCGCTCTCGGCGGCCAGCTTCTCGAAGCTCTCCATGCCGTCCTTGCTGTACCAGCGGCCGTCCTGCTTGACCAGTTCGGTGTCATAGCTGACCTGCTGGCCGAACAGCGTGTAGCTGGTGCGGACCTTGGCCATGTCGCCTTCCATCGACACCTGCTCGGCCTGCATCGAGCCAGCCATGTCGTCCAGCGACAGGCCGTAGACGTTCAGCATCTCCTTGACGGCGCCGAGCATCACCGAGCCCTTGGCCAGCATCTGGTCGAACTCCATCGCCTTGACGTCATCGAGGCTGTTGATGTTCAGCGAACGACCGCGCTCGTGGGCAATCGTCAGCGCCTGGCGCAGCTTGTCACCGTTGGCCAGATCGGCCGTCTGGGCCCAGGTGAACAGGCCATTGAGGGCACCGGTGGCAGCGGTCTTCTGCTCATCACTGAGTTCGGTGCTTTCCGAGACGCTCATCGTGGCCATGCCCTGGAACATCGGCATCATCATCGGCAGCTGCATCTTCATCTGTTCCAGCTGCGGCTCGACTTCGGCCATCATCTTGTCGACGGCGCCGTCAGCGACCAGCTTGCCCCAGCCATCGGCGAATTCCTTGCGGTCTTCTTCGGTGATCGGCTCGGCCCGGTTCTTGTCCCAGTCGGCCTTGATTTCGTCCAGCTTGGCCGGCGGCAGGGTCAGTGCCAGCAGGCTGCCGAGGTCATTTTTCTTGAAGGCATCGGTGGTGGCCTGCAAGGTCTCGACCGGGTTCAGCTCCTTGGCCTTGGCCTGGACCGCGGCAGGGGCCGGGGCAGCAGCTTCTTCCTTCTTGCCACAGGCGATCAGGGCAACCGAGAGCGCGCCCGCCAGGGCGAGGTGCTTGAACTTGAGCATGGTGAATCCTGCGTGAGGGGGTTGAAGAATCGCGCACTTTACCTCAGGCCGGCGATGCCGACAAAGCTGCATCAGCAAGTGCCGATGGTTGGGTGCTGTTGCCGATCACCGGCGGCGCCTATGCTTGCGCGATGCCGATCCGATTGTCACCTCGCCTGCAGGACGCCACCGAGCTGCTCGACAGTCTGGGCACGCCACTGGCGCTGTGCAATGGCGATGGCATCGTGCAATGGGCCGGCCAGGCGCTCGAGGAACTGACCGGGGCGCGGCGCTGGGTGGGCTTGAGCCTGGCCGAGGCCAGTGATCAGCCGGCCCTGGCCGGATTGCTGCAACGCGTTCGCGACAGTCAGCGTCCGGCTGTCGAGCGCGCCCTCGAGATCACACTGGGCAGCGTTGAGGGCCGCCGCTTCGATCTACGGCTGGCGCCGCTGCAGCTGGCCGACATCGAGCCGCTGTATCTGCTTGAATTGAGTCCGGCGCGCGCCCTGCAGGCGTCGCCCGGTACCGCCTTCGGGCGGATGATCGCGCACGAAGTGCGCAACCCGCTGGGCGCCATTCGCGGGGCCGCGCAACTGCTGTCTCGGGCACCCTTGGATCAGGGGCAGCAGTCGCTGGTGGAACTGATCCTGGAAGAGACCCAGCGCATCGATGCGCTGGTCGAGCAGTTGCAGAGCGGCCAGAGCCCGGCCGAGCGCCTGCCCACCAACATTCATCGGGTACTCGAGCATGTGCGCCAGCTCGCGCTGGTCGAATTTGGCGCCGGGTTGCGGCTGCAACGGGACTACGACCCCAGCATTCCGCCGCTGCCGCTGGACTATCGCAAGCTGGTGCAGGCGCTGCTGAACCTGCTGCGCAACGCGGCCCAGGCCGGCGCCACCGAAGTGACGCTGCGCAGTCGCATCGTTCATCGACAGCGCCTGGGCAGCCGCGTGCACCGGCAGGCGCTGCGACTGGAGGTCATCGACAACGGCTGCGGCATACCACCGGAGTTGCGCGGACAACTGACCGAGGCCGGCGTCAGTGGGAGACCCGACGGCAGTGGCCTGGGGTTGGCCGTGGTCGAGGCGATCGCCCGTGAGCATGACGGCGAGCTGGACTTCGAGAGTCATCCCGGCTGCACGCGCTTTGCATTGCATCTGCCGCTGGAGGCCGACAGCGACGCTGGCTGAGGAGACGGCTGAGGCGGCCGTGTACCATCGACGATGCGATCGTCCCCAGCCGAGGGCGGCCGCGGACCCGGGAGCAGCTGGACAGGTGTGGCTCGTCAGGCATGACGGGCGGGGGCAGCGATGCAAGACAAACAGATCTGGATTGTCGACGACGATCGCGGCATACGCTTCGTGCTGGAGCAGGCACTGCGCGAGGCCGGCTTTGTCGTGCGTGCCTTTGCCGCCGCGGAAGCTGCGCTGAGCGCCATCGACGAAGAAGGTCCGCCGGACGCGCTGTTCACCGATGTGCGCATGCCGGGCATGGACGGACCGGCCCTGTTGCAGGGTCTGCAGCGGCGCCATCCCGACCTGCCGGTCGTGGTGATGAGCGCCTACACCGATCTGGAGGCCACCGTCGGGGCCTTCTCCGGTGGCGCCTTCGATTACCTGCCCAAACCCTTTGATCTCGATCTGGCCGTGCACATGGCCGAGCGGGCGACCGCCGCGACGACCGACAGTGCCGAGCCGCTGATCGACGAGGGCCTGATCGGCAACAACTCGGCGATGCAGGAGATCTTCCGCACCATCGGGCGCCTGTCGCGGACCGAGCTGGGCGTGTTGATCACCGGCGAGACCGGTACCGGCAAGGAGCTGATCGCCCGCGCGCTGCACCGACACAGTCCGCGCGCCGAAGCGCCATTTGTGGCGCTGAATACCGCGGCCATCGCGCCCGAGTTGCTGGAATCCGAGCTGTTCGGCCACGAGCAGGGTGCCTTCACCGGCGCCACTCGGCGACATGCCGGACGCTTCGAGCAGGCCCATCGCGGCACCCTGTTCCTGGATGAGATCGGCGACATGCCGCTGGGCCTGCAGACCCGCTTGCTGCGGGTGCTGGCCGAGGGCGAGTTCTACCGCGTCGGTGGTCGGGAATTGCTCAAGGCCGATGTGCGTGTGCTGGCCGCGACCCACCAGAATCTGGAGGCCAAGGTCGATCGCGGCGAGTTCCGCGCCGATCTGCTGCATCGCCTGGACGTGGTGCGCATCCACCTGCCACCATTACGCGAACGGCTGGACGATGTGCCGGCGCTGGCCATGGCTTTTCTGGCCGAGGCGGCGCGCACGCTGGGCCTGCCGGCCAAGCGCTTTTCCACCGACGCACTGACGCTGCTGAGCGCGCATCAATGGCCCGGCAACGTGCGCGAACTGCGCAATCTGTGCACCCGTTTGGCCGCGATGGCGCCCGGCGCACAGGTTCTGCCCAGTGATCTGCGCAGCGCCCTGCAGGCGGCCGAGCGGAGAGCGCCCGGCAACGATGACTGGCTGGCCAGTCTGCAGCGCTGGGCGCGACAGCAGCTGGCCGAGGGTCGCAAGTCACTGCTCTCCGACGCCCGCGAGCAGTTGGAAAGCAGCCTGATCGATCTGGCGCTGGAACAGACCGAGGGCGACCGTCAGCAGGCCGCTCGCTTGCTGGGCTGCGGCCGCAACACGCTGACCCGCAAACTTGGACCCAAACGGAGCTGAAGATGGCCAACGGAACGGCATTGAGCGTCGGGCCGGCGCACCTGGACGACCACGCCTTTCTGGTGGCCGCCAACCAGGCGATGGCCTGGGAAACGGAGCACAAGCGGCTGGATCCCGAGCGCATCAATCCCGGCGTCATGGCTGCGCTGACCGATCCTGCCAAGGGCCGCTATCTGGTCGCCCGCCAACAGGGCCGGCCGGTGGCCTGCCTGCTGGTGACCTTCGAATGGAGCGACTGGCGCAACGGCCTGTTCTGGTGGATCCAAAGCGTCTACGTGATCCCCGAGGCCCGTCGCATCGGTGCCTTCCGCGCGCTCTACCGTGCCGTCGAAGCCCAGGCCCAGGCCGAAGGCGCCTGCGGTCTGCGCCTGTACGTCGAGAACGACAACGACCGAGCCATGCAGACCTATCGCAGTCTGGGCATGGACGAGTGCCGGTATCGGATGTTTGAGCGGAGCTTTGTGGATTAGGGCTCAGGGCGCAGGGCTGAGGGGTCAGGGCGGGTACTTGCAGGCCGGCGCTCCCGAAATGCAAGCCAGTGTGTTCGACAACGGACCGAACTCACCAGCGCGGGGTACTCTCTGAACCCTCAGCCCTAGACCCTCAGCCCTCGCTCAAACCGTATCTGCCCGCCGCCGCAGATAGTGCAGCAGATCCATGCGGGTGATCAGGCCGAGGAAGCGTTCGCCGTCCACGACAATGGCGACCTTGCCGGCGTTGAAGATGGGCAGCAGTTCGGAGACGGGTTGCTTGACCTGGATGAACTCCAGATCGCTGACCATCGCGGTGCTGACGGGGTCGCGGAAGCGTTCCTCGCTGCCGTAGACGTGCAGCAGCACGTCGGACTCGTCGAGGATGCCGACGATGCGCTCGCCGTCCATCACCGGCAGCTGCGAGATGTCGTAAAGCTTCATCCGCTGGTAGGCCGTGGTGAGCAGATCGTTCGGGCCGGCGACCACGGTGTCGCGCTGGCTGTAGGGGCGATAGATCAGATCGCGCAGATCGCCGTAGAGCTCGCGATCGAGGAAGCCGTTGTCGAGCATCCAGTAGTCGTTGTACATCTTCGACAGATACTTGTTGCCGGTGTCGCAGACGAAGGCCAGCACCCGCTTGGGCTGACTCTGCTCGCGGCAGTAGCGCAAGGCGGCGGCCACCACCGTGCCTGTTGAAGAGCCGCCGAGGATGCCCTCGCGGCGCAGCAGTTCGCGGCCGGTGTGGAAGCTCTCGGCGTCGGTGATCGCGAAGGCCTTCTTGACTCGCGAAAAATCACTGATCGAGGGCAGGAAGTCCTCGCCGATGCCTTCGACCATCCAGGACGAACTCTTGGTGTCCAGCACGCCTTCGTTGATGTAGCGGGTCAGGATCGAACCGACCGGGTCGGCCAGGATCAGCTCCACGTGCGGTGCGGCACGCTCGAAGAAGCGCGACAGGCCGGTCATCGTGCCCGATGAGCCGACGCCGAAGACGATGGCGTCGACATCGTGGCCCATCTGCGCCCAGATCTCCGGGCCGGTGCCTTCTTCGTGGGCCTTGGGATTGGCCGGATTGCCGAACTGATTGACGAACAGCGCGCCGGGGGTCTCGCGAGCAATCCGCTCGGCCAGATCCTGGTAGTACTCGGGGTGACCCTTGGCCACATCCGAGCGCGTCAGCACCACTTCGGCGCCCATCGCCTTGAGATTGAAGATCTTCTCCCGGCTCATCTTGTCGGGCACCACCAGAATCAGCCGATAGCCCTTCTGTTGGGCCACCAGTGCCAGCGCCAGACCGGTGTTGCCGGCGGTGCCCTCGACCAGCGTCCCTCCAGGCTTGAGCTGACCGCTGCGCTCGGCATCCTCGATCAGACTCAAGCCGATGCGGTCCTTGATCGAACCACCCGGATTCATGCTTTCGAGCTTGAGGAACAGGCTGCAGGGGCCGGTGTCGAGGCGATGCGCCTGGACGATGGGGGTCTGCCCGATCAGCTCGAGCACGCTCTGGTGGATGGCCATGTCGGTGGTCCCACGCGCAAAAGTGAGCGCGAAGGTTACGCGATCGGCATGGCGGCGCGCATCCCGCCGCTTCTGCCCGGCCGCCGCTGGCATCGCCAGAGACGGCAGACCGGGCGTCGATGGGGTCGGAGCGCAACTGGCTGTTGCCAGTCGGCGCCGATCAGTGGTTGTCGATCAGATGGTCCGAGGCGGACCGCGTCGCTCAGGCGGACTCGTGATTCTGGTCCCACAGCAGGGTGAGACGGTCCTTGGCCCAGAGCTTTTCCTTCTTCAGCGTGTGCAGTGCCAGGTCTTCGATGGGATTGACGCCCAATTCGGCATCGGTGACCTGCTTGTCCAGTTCCCGATGACGGAGCAACAAGCGCTTGAACTCGTCATTGCGCTCCATCAGATCCTGAACATCTTCCTGACGCTGGTTTTCGAACATTGCCAACCCCTCCTCTCGATGGTCGATACGGGACATGGGTCCGGAGGCAAGCCAGCACAAGACGCCGCCCGGCTGTAGCCGTCGGTGCTCGTGCAAGGTGCGGTGCTGCTCGGCCGCCCGCCCCGCAGAGGGGGCAGTTCGCGCAGTGACTGCGCGGAAACTTCGGGGCCTGGATGACGCGACATGCCGGATGGACTTCCTCCTGACGCAGATCGAACTTACTCCGATCTGGCGGGGCTGGCAATCGACCCGAGAGGCGGTTCGCGGGCAGGGTTCACGTCGCTCGAATGGAGGTGATTTTCCGTGCCGTGCCCGGCACTCCACCAACACCATTCGGGGTCGCTCAAAGCTCTCCGTGCGCTTGCATTCGCCTGGCCTTGAGCGGCGAAGCTGAGGTCAAGCGCGACGGGGACGGTGGCGGTCACGGCGGCAGACGGCCGTCAAAGTGGCTCTATTCGCGCGCGCCCTCGATGATGATCTCCACGCGCCGGTTGCGGGCCCGTCCCTCGGCCGTGTCGTTGCTGGCAATGGGCTGCGACTCACCATAGCCGCCAGCACTGATCCGTGAGGGATCGGCGCCCTGCGCCACCAGGGCCTCGCGCACCGAGCGGGCGCGCCGCTCCGACAGCGCGAGGTTGGCGTCATCGGGGCCGCTGCTGTCGGTGTGGCCCTCGATCTTGACGGCCTTGTCCGGGTGTCGCGCCAGCACATCGAGCACGGCGCCCAGGTTGTCCCGCGCGGCCACCGCCAGTTCCGCCTGGCCGGCGGCAAAGAACACATCGCCCAGCGTAATCACCAGGCCGCGGGTGCTCGGCACCGCGCGAATGGTGGCCAGCTGCTGGCGCAGGCTGATCGACTGGGCCGAGGCCAGTTCGGCTTCGCGACGCGCCAGTTCGGCTTCGCGGGCCTGCGCATCGGCCAGTCGGCGGGCGGCATCGGCTTCCTGCCGCGCCAGCTCGGCCATTTCCTCAACCTCAATGCGCCGAGCCGATTCGGAATCGGCCTCCAGCCGCAGTCGCTCGGCCTCTTCGGAGCGAGCCAGTGCCTGCAAGCGCAACTTCTCGGCTTCCAGTCGGGCCAGCTCCGCATCGCGGCGGCTGGCTTCCAGCAGGATCGCCTGCCGTTCGCTCTCCAGCTGACGCAGTTGCACGCCATCCTCGGCCCCAGCCACGGCCACGCGCAGGATCTGCAGGCGCTGTTCGGCCAGGAAGGCCCATTCGGCGCGCTGTGTGGGCTTGCCGTCGCCGCTGGCCAGCCGATCCAGTGCGCTGCGGGCGTCGCGCCAGGCCAGCGGGGCCTGTTCGCGCGCTTGCGGCGTGCCAATTTCGCGCCAGTCGGCCTGCAGCCGCTCCAGCGCCAGATCGCGCTTGGGCGCGGCGGCACAGGCAGCCAAGGCCGCACTGAGTGCCAGGATCGTCAACGGACGTGCGTTCATCGACGTTCTCCCAGCAGTTCGCGGCGCAAGCGTTCATTTTCCTGTTGCTGGGCGTCGATCTGAGCACGCTGGTGCGCGTTCTCGGCGCGCACCCGGGCCAGTTCGGCGTGGACGATGGTCCGCTCCAGCAGCCGGGCCGCCTCATCGTGCCGCCTTTCGCCCAGTTCCGCCTGGGCCTGGCTGAAGGTATCGCTGGCCAGACGCCAGTCCACCGGCGCGTAATCGGCGGCGCGTGCCTCACGGGCCGTCGCAATGGCCTGCTCGGCCTGCTCCAGCAATCCGACCGGTGCCGGCGTCGAGGCGCAGCCGACCAGCCACAGGGACAGAAGCAGCAGCACCCAGGGCGCTGCGCTTCGCTTCGTTCCACGACCAGCCGTGCGGTCGTCCACTCGCGTACAATTCAGGCGCACTTGGGGTTACTCTCACGGGCAGTGGTCCCATTGTCGGGATCGCGCCGCGGCGCATCAAGCACCGCGATCAGCCGGCGCACAAAATTGGAGGGCGGCCGGCGCCGGGACAGACTGGATCGACAGGAGCAGGGCATGGATATCGGTTACTTCCTCAAGCTGATGACCGAAAAGAACGCCTCGGACATGTTCTTGACCACGGGCGCTCCGGTCAACATCAAGGTGGAAGGCCGCCTCTACCCGCTCGGCAACACCGGCTTGCCGCCGGGCATGGTCAAGAAGATCGCCTACTCGCTGATGGACGAGGGCCAGGTACCGGCCTTCGAGCGCGATCTGGAGCTGAACCTCGCGATTGCGGTCAAGGACGCCGGGCGCTTCCGCATCAACGTGTTCAAGCA
Organism: Lysobacterales bacterium; assembly: GCA_041395325.1. Lineage (GTDB taxonomy): Bacteria > Pseudomonadota > Gammaproteobacteria > Xanthomonadales > SZUA-5 > JAWLAT01. The sequence goes on along the minus strand of JAWLAT010000022.1, from coordinate 47,136 downwards.
GCGCGGCGAAGTCGGCATGGTGATCCGCGCGATCAAGAGCGAGATCCCGTCGATGGAGCAGCTCAAGCTGCCGCCGATCCTGCGGGATCTGATCATGGAACCGCGCGGACTGATCCTGGTGGTCGGCGCCACCGGCTCGGGCAAGTCCTCGTCGCTGGCCTCGATGATCGACCACCGCAACAGCCACAGCAGCGGTCACATCCTCACTGTCGAGGATCCGATCGAGTTCCTGCACAAGCACAAGAAATCGATCGTCAATCAGCGCGAAGTGGGCCTGGACACGCGTACCTATCACCACGCGCTGAAGAACGCGATGCGTGAGGCCCCGGACGTGATCATGATCGGTGAGATTCTCGACACCGAAACCATGGAGGCGGCGATTGCCTTCTCCGAAACCGGTCATCTGTGCCTGTCCACGCTGCACTCCAACAACGCCGACCAGACGCTGGAGCGCATCCTCAACTTTTTCCCCGAGAGCGCCCACAAGAACATCCTGATGAACGTCTCGCTGAACCTGCGGGCGATCATTTCGCAGCGCCTGGTCACCGGCAAGGACGGCAAGCGCCTGCCGGCCATCGAGATTCTGCTCAACACGCCGATGATTCGTGACCTGATCCGCCGCGGGCAGATTCACGAGATGAAGGAGGCGATGGACCGCTCGCTGGCCGATGGCATGCAGACCTTCGACCAGTCGCTGTTTGCGCTGTACAAGGAAGGCAAGATCGAACTCGAGGAAGCCCTGCGCAAGGCCGATTCGCGCGACGGTCTGGCCCTGAAGATCCGCCTCTCCGAAGGCGGCAGCGAAGACCACGATCCCTATTTCGACGGGTCGTACTGAGTCGCGCGCTTCCTGAGCCACCCGACTGACCAGCTGATGGCTTCGCCGGTCGCGTCACGGGACAGCAACTCGAAAGGTCCAGCGATCGCCAGGCAGCGACGCCCGTAGGAGCGAGCCCTGCTCGCGACCCGTACGCTTCCGGCCAATCTTCGCGCCCCGTCAGAGTTTTCAAGGCTGTCCGGGGGCCTTCAGGCAAGGGCCATTCAACACAAAGGACACCAAGGACACAAAGGAAAGCGACTCCTGGGTGTCGCTGGCGCGGACCATACTGATCACCTGATTCGGCTGCTCCGGATCGCTGGCCAAATGCTCGGGTGGGCGCGCGCTCACTCGGGGTCCTTTTCCAGAGCCCGGGTGAGTCGCGAGCTATCACCGTGGCCCACGTGTTCAGCTTCGAAAGACAGGGCAGCCCAGATGTGGGGCCCACCCAAAGCGCTCGTTGCTGACGGGGTGGGACGGCTCTGATGTCGCGAGCTTACCCACTGTGAATTCGCCTGGCGGCGTCGGGCGCGGAGCCGATACGATGACCGGCTGGAGACGGCCGTGAAGGTCACCATGATCTTTCGACTCTTGAAAAGAGTGCTTGGAGTCCGCCCCCGGGAATATGCGTATTGGTGGGCAATTGGTGATTGGTGGGATCGGATTGACCTTGACCTTTCGCCCGACGATTTTCTGCGTGCTTTTGCGGCGGCACCGGAACCCGTCCGCAACCTGGTGGCTGCTCATTGTGTGATCTCCGAAACGATGAACGGTGCCCTGCCACAGTTCTTCTACAACTCCAGCGGCATATTTGCGCCCGAAGCCAGGCAGGCATTGCAGGTGGTCGGCCTGGGCGAGTCGGCGATGGCTCTCCACCAAGCGATGCTGGAGCTGGGTGACCCCTATCCGCGGGACAGGGAGCGGCGGATTCAACTTATTGAGCCGCTCTATTCGGCCTCGCTGTCTGATCCTGACGCGGCAAAGCTTGATCGCCTCATCGAACTGACTGATGCGTTTCTCGACGGCCTGGGCAATGGCTGCAGAGATTTTGAACCGGCTTTGGCCAGGTACGCGGAGAACACCAGGGCTGTTCCCTGAGTGATACTTGTGTCCCAATGAGAGGTGGTCCGCCGCTACAAGTTGCCGACGACCTACAGTGCTCAACTCGCCCATTCGGAGGTAGTTATTGATGGCTAGTCCGTGTCCGAGATGTGGCATCGAACTCTTTGACCGCAAGCTCCCCCGAAAGTCCGTTGGGCATTCGCCTGGGCAAGCGCGGCGTACAAGCTGCTGCCCCTCATGCCAAGTGCCGTTGCAGAACGATCCACGGGCTCGAGGATTGGCGGCTGTGGCGTCGGCCATTGGGCTTTTCGCCATCTACGGGCTGGATGGCCTGAACACACTGCTCGGTGACGGCTGGGGTGCGATCGTCAGAACGGGTGTGCTCGCATCCGCGAGTCTCGTACTGGTGTACTCGATCATGGCCTTTCCCTACGTCTAGCAGCCAGAAGGCCTTGCCAAAGACAAAGTTCATTGACCGTCGCCGTGGTCGAGGTCCATTGAAGATCCCGGGTTGCGTAGGGTGGGATGAGCGTGCAAGCCGCGTTACTTTGCTGGTCGGAAGCGTAGCGTTTCACACTTCGATTGCGGCCAGGCGCCATCAGTCAATGGTCTGACCCGCTGACCATTCCCACTCCGCGCTCCCGCGGGCACCCTGCACGCCATGGATTCCCTGATCGCAGCCGCCGCACGAGCCCTGAGCAGTGGCGATGCGTTGACAGCGCTCAAGCATGTGGCGTTACGCGAAGACCCGGCAGCGCTGGCATTGCGTGGGATCGCGATGGCGCAGCTGGGGGAGTACGGCCGGGCGAGAGCTTTGCTGCGGCGGGCCGGTCGGCGCTTCGGTACGCAGGAGGTCGTGGCGCGGGCCCGTTGCGTGGTGGCGGAGGCCGAGATCGCGCTGGTGCTGCGCGAGATCAGCGCATCGCCGCGGGCCTTGCTGCGCGCGATGGCGACACTCGATGCGCATGGCGACCGGGCCAATGCGAATCATTCGCGGGTGCTTGCGCTTAGACGGTCTCTGTTGCTCGGTCGGTTGGAGGAGGCGTCACGGATCAGGGCCGAACTGCAACTGGGTCCGGAGGCGCCACCCGCGTTGCTGGCCACGGCGGAACTGGCTGGTGCCGAACTGGCGGTGCGCGCGCTAGAGATCGATCAAGCGACTGCAGCGCCGACGCGCGCGCGGACGGCGGCGCTGCGGGCGGGCATCGGAGCCTTGCTCGCCGAGGTTGAGGAGGCCCGCGCAACGCTGGCACGACCGGCCGCGCGACTGGAACAGGCCGGGCAAGGCGAGCGACTGTTGCGACTGGACGAAGTCGCCGCGCTGCGGCGGTCCGGTGCACTGGTGGTCGATGCCTGTCAGTTGGCCTTGTACCGGGGGGATTTCCGGCTGTCGCTGGTGCGTCGTCCGGTGCTGTTCGGCCTGGCCAGCGCACTGGCACGCGCCTGGCCCGATACATCCGAGCGCGAGCCGCTGATCGCGACAGTCTTTCGCACGCGCGATCCGGATGACAGCCATCGGGCGCGCTTGCGGGTGCAGATCGGGCGACTGCGCGCGCTGCTGCGGCCGTTGGCGCGTATCGAGGCCACGCCCACGGGTTTCCAGTTGTGCCCGCTGGAGGCGTCCGAAGTGATGGTCCTGTCGCCACCCATCGCCGGTCCACAGGGTGCCCTGCTGGCCTTGCTGGCTGACGGTGCGGCGTGGTCCACCTCGGCCTTGGCGCTGGCGTTGGGCGCCAGTCAGCGCACCGTGCAACGGGCACTTGCTGATCTGGAGCGCGACGGGAAAGTACGAGCCATCGGTCAGGCACGTGCCCGCCGCTGGCTGACCCGGCCGCTGGCGGGATTCACGACAACATTGTTACTCCCGGCCCCGCTGCGGCCTGCGTAGAGTGGCTTCACCGCGCCGCATGGCGCCACTCACCGGAGCACACCCATGTCCGCAGTTCACGCCGCCAACATCGATCCTGCGGCCGACCAAGCGCTCGTCCGAATCGCCGAAGTCGTCCGCGAATACGGTCCCTTCGAGGGTGCCGACCCGGTTCACGGGGTGACCCACGATGGCCAGTTGGTCTGGGCCGCGCAAGGGGCACGTCTGCAGGCATTCGATCCGATCAGCGGCGCTCCGGTGCGTACACTGGCTTGCGCCGGTGATGCCGGCACCGCCTTTGATGGCACCCACCTGTATCAGATTGCCGAATCGCGCATCGACCGCATCGACCCGGCCACTGGCGAGGTGTTGACTTCGATCCCGGCGCCCGGTGGTGGCCGCGATTCTGGCTTGACCTGGGCCGAGGGCAGCCTGTGGGTGGGTCAGTACCGTGATCGCCGCATTCATCAGGTCGACCCGCAAACCGGCGCCGTGCTGCGCACCATCGAATCCAATCGCTTCGTCACCGGCGTGACCTGGGCCGACGGCGACCTGTGGCACGGCACCTGGGAAGGCGAGGAAAGCGAACTGCGCCGCATCTATCCCGACAGCGGCGCCGTGCTCGAACGTCTGCGCATGCCCGCAGGCACCGGCGTCAGTGGCCTGGAGTCCGATGGGGGCGAACTGCTGTACTGCGGTGGGGGCAACAGCGGGACGGTGCGGGTGGTGCGGCGGCCGTCCAGGTGAGTGGACCGATGAATCTCGCGGTCGGCGGCCGTCTGGTCGCTGAGACAGGCCTTCCAACCTCGCGCTTCCACCGGGTCTGGTCCGACACCGAAGTTGCAGAGCAACGCTTGCCGACGAGATCTTGCGCACCGGCTGCGTAATCCCATCGCTGCAGGACTCACCGTCTTGTGTGGGAACGATGGTCCCAATAGCGTGTCGACGTCTGCACCAGTTCAAGTGTTGGCGCAGCGTCGGAGAGATCGAGGTCGATCGTCATCTCACTATCGTCGTGTGACCGCGCTCAACATCGTGCATCGAGGTGATCCTTGCTTGTGACCCGAGGAAACGCAATGACCAGAAAGGTTTTTCAGGCGACGTCTCTCACCGTGTTGCTGCTCATCGGCCAGACCGCGCTTTGCGAAGAGATCGAATCCCTGACCGTCGTTGAGAGTCGAGGGATACCCAACGGAACCAGCGAGGACACACCCTATCTCGAATGGCTGAAACCGACCGACTTGCAAGACTACGGCTACACGCCAGAGGCCCCCGTGCTGGTTGGTGGATACACCGAAGGGCAGGGCCACGAATGGTCTGCGCAGTACTTTCGTTCGCTGTTGGGGCCCAATGGGGAAGGCACGACCTTCGAACGCGTGGGAGCCTGTTGTCGTTTCCGTATCGAAGACGAAACGCTGAATGCCGACGGCGTGGATGTGGGGTTCCTCGACGTTTACGAGGTCAAGGTGTGAACCGTCCCGGGTTCTCCGGAGACTCCGGGTTGTGAGTCATGCCGCTGGCGACCTGACTCGGTTGCTGATAGTAGTTGGCTTCAAACTCTGCCGGTGGGATGTCACCGATCGGCCCCATCAAGCGCTTGTGGTTGTACCAGTGGGTCCACTTCAGGGTGGCCATCTCGACGGCTTCCAGATTGCGCCAGCTTGCTTTTGCGATCACTTCAGTCTGAACAGCCCAATGACTGACTCGGCCATGGCGTTGTCGTAGGAATGTCGACGCTGCCCGCAGACGGTTCGATGCCCGCCTCGGTGAGACGCTCGCTGTAGCGGATCGACAGGTACTGCACGCCACGATCATTGTGGTGAATCAGGTTGTTCCGGTCGGGCTTGCGCGACCACAGCGCCTGTTCCAGCGCGGCCATCACCAGATCAGTGTTGGGTGAGCGCGACACCTTCCAGCCAACGATGCGCCGTGCATAGACATCAATGACGAAGGCGACGTAGACGAAACCCTGCCAGGTCGAAACATAGGTGAAATCCGCGATCCACAGCTGGTTCGGCCGGTCGGCATGAATTGCCGATTGATCTTGTCCAGCGGGCATAGCTGGGCCTTGTTGCTGATCGTGGTTCGTACACCTCACGGACCACGCCACAGAGCCCGTTGCCCATCAGGCGCTCGACCGTACAGCGTGCTGCTTTGGTCTGCTCGCGCAGCAGCTGCTTCCACACCTTGCGCGCGCCGTGTTTTCGTCGTTTCCATCGAAGACTCGCCGAATGGCCACGTTCAGCTCCTCGTCGCGCTTGACCCGCCGGCTACGCAGCGATGGGTCACGGCGCTTGGCCAGATGCTCGTAGCAGGTCGACGGAGCGATCTGCAACTGCCGACAGATCGGCCTGACTCGCAAACTCCCGCGTTCGTCAACGAACGCCGTCAGAATCCTGAACTGGCGGTCGAGCTCCGCCTGGGCAAAAAACGCACTGGCCTTGCGCAGGATCCTGTTTGCTTGGCGCAGCTCGCGGTTCTCACGTTCGAGCTGTTTGATCCGCTCACGCTCCGCAGTGGTCTGCCCAGGTCGCTCACCGGCGTCCTGCTCGTCCTGTCGCAGCCAACGACGCAGGGTCTCCGCCTTGCAGCCAATCTTCTCGGCGACCGAACAGATCGCGGCCCATTCTGAGCCGTAGTCGTCACGGTGCTCACGCACCAGCCGAACAGCCCGCTCTTTCGTCTCAGGTGAATAGTGTTCCGACTTCCTCATCGCTCCATCCTCTCAAAGGTTGGAGCCTCCGGGAAAGTCGGGGCGGTTCAGTGAAAGACGGCCCCGCGAAGAAAGTCTACGTCTCGATTTACGAGGCTGGAGGCATGGCGGCGCCGGCAGGCTTCACCACACGTGGCGCAGCTGAATGATGGCAACCCGTTTCAGTGGACTTCGGCAGCCTGCCAGCGCTTGCAGCTGCACGCATTCTCAGGGCCGTTCTGCCAGCGGCCATTCCAGCACCGGCCCCAGCTCGAAACCTTGTTGCCAGGCTTCCAATCGCGCCGAGATCTCCGCGCCGACTCGAATCTGCGGTTCGGAGGCCAGTCGCTCCTCCTCGGCTTCACGCTCGGCGATCTCCTCGGCAGCCAGCTTGAAGGCGGACTGGAGGTCGCCGACCTGGTTCAGGGCGTGGATGAAGTAGGCGCGGCCGAAATAGGTGAAGTCTGAATCGGGGCCGCAGCCGAAGGAGCTGCGGTCCTCGCGGGCGGCGGTGATGATCAGCGTCCGTGGGTCGGCCAGGGCGTCGATGAAGCCGCCGGAGTAGCAGGCAGAGACCACCAGCACGCGCCAGTGGATGCCGCTGTCATCGAGCGCTGCGCGGAGCTGATTCGGTTCGATCTGGTCCAGCGGCAGGCCCAGCAGGTCGACATAGAGCTGGTGGTCATCACTGCCGTGGCTGGTCAGGAACAACAGCAGCAGATCCTGCTCGGTGTCCATTTGCTGTGCTACGCCCTGCAGTGCCAGGCGCAGATTGCTGAGCGTGGCCAGGGGTTTGCGCTCGGTGCTGTCGGGGTGATTGAGCAACGCCAGGCTGCGGCCACGGGTGCCGAAGCGCTGGTCGAACAGCTGTTGCACATAGTCGACTTCATTGCGGAAGACGTCCTCGTTGCCGTCGCCGCCGAAGGCCAGCAGGTAGAGGTCGTTGCGCTCGGGATCCTGCGGCTGCAATTGGGCCAGCTGGGCCTCAAGCAGGGCCGGCTGTGCGTACAGCAGTTGCTCGGCGCTGTGGTCAAGGGGCCAGAGTGGAAACTCCTCGGCCTCGTCAGCAGCAGCGACGCGGCTGACCTCGATGGGCGGCGCGCGGCGATAGGTGGCCAGCTGCAGGGTGAAGGCGGGCAGGGCGCTGAGCAGCGCGGCCAGCAGGGCCACGGTCATCGCCACGGTGCGCGATCGTACCGGTACCAGCTGCCGCAGACTGTAGAGCAGCGCCAGCCACCACCAGGCGATGATCAGCAGCAATACGATGCGCTCGCGCTGGGGATTCAGCCAGCCGTGGGCCCACAAGTTGCCTTCGATCACCGCCCAGAAGGCACCCAGCCAGAGGCTGCTGGCCATCCACAGCACAGCCAGCGTCCAGACCAGTACCGGGCGTTGCAGCAGTACGGCCGCCAGCTGTGCCGCTGCCAGCACCAGCAGGGCGACGAAGGCGTCCGATTGCAGGCCGTCCAGACTGAACTGACCCAGGCCGACTGCCCAATGGGCTTCGATGGCCAGTGACACGCCGCATTGCAGGGCCAGCAATGGCCAGAAATGCCAGCCGGGTCGTAGCCGTGCAGCGGCCGGCAGGGGGCGGAAAAACAGCAGCCGCAGCCCGGCCAGCAGACTCAAGCCGACGCCACGCACGCCTTGCCACGTGGCGGCCGCTGCGCTCATCGGCTAGTTCGCGGGCTCGAACGCCGCATCCAGATCGATCTGATCGAAGTCGCTGACCCAGGGATGGCGCGTCGCCGTGGGCTCGCTGGCTCGGGCCACCAGCAACGTTTGCCAGCCTGCCGCACGGGCGGCGTCCAGTTCGGCCTCGACATCGGAGAGGAACAGCAGGCCGGCCGGCGGCAGCGCCAGATCGGCAGCGATGCGCCGATAGGACTCGGCTTCGCGCTTGGGGCCGCTGCTGGTATCGAAATGGCGCTGGAACAGACCGCCCAGATCGCCGGCTTCGGTGTGGCGGAAATACAGCCGCTGGGCCTGGATCGAGCCGGAGGAATAGACGTGCAGCGGCAGACCGGCCGCATGCCAGCGCTGCAGCTGATGCACGGCGTCCGGATAAACGTGGCTGCGATAGCCGTGCTGCTCGAAGGCCTCCTGCCAGATCATGCCCTGCAGCGCCTTCAGCACCGGGTGCTTGACGTCGGCATCGATCCAGCCGCGCAGCGTCTGCACCGGATCGGCGTCGGCGCCGACCTCCTCACGCAGCTGCTGCAGCAGCGTGGTCACGGCCGGATCGCTCTGATGGCTGTCGAGGAAATCGGGCAAGGCTTCGCGAGAATAGGGAAACAGCACCCGATGCACATAGTCGATGGCACTGGTGGTGCCTTCCACATCGGTGACCAGCGCAGTGATGGGCTGGGGTCGGAAGGTGGCCATGCTCAGGCCGCCTCGGCGTCCAGCCGCGGAAAGCGCTGGGCGATGTCGTTGCCGGTGAAGCTGGCCACCCAGCCAGCCGGGTTTGTGAACACGCGTACGGCGACGAAAGAAGGCGCCGGCCCCATGTCGAACCAGTGGCGGGTGCCAGCGGGCACGCTGATCAGATCGCCGGCAGTGGCCAGCAGCTCGTAGACATGGCCTTCGATGTGCAGCGAGAACTGCCCCTGACCGGCGGCGAAGAAACGCACCTCATCCTCGGCGTGGGTGTGCTCGTCGAGAAATTTTCGGCGCAGCGCATCGCGCTCCGGGTGATCGGGCGCCAGGCTGATCACATCGGCGGTGGCGTAGCCGCCATCGCGCTGCAGCGTTTCGATGGCCTCGGCATAGCGGGCCAGCACCTGGGCGGGATCGGCGCCCGGCACGATCGACTCGTCGACCGGCCAGCGTTGATACAGCACGCCGACCTGGGCCAGCGCGTTGGCGATGGCCTCGGGTTCACTCAGCGATTGCAGCGGCGCGGCCGGTTGGCCTTCGGCATAGATCCGCAGGCGGCTCATGCGTTCAGTCTCCTCATTTCCAGTTCGCAGCGGAGCAGGAATTCCAGCGCGTCCAGATGACGGCGCGCATCGGCCATGGTCGCGCCCCAGGCATAGGCGCCGTGTCCGTCGATCAGATAGACATGGTGGATGCGCTCGGCGGCCAGATAGTCATCGATGGCCTGGGCCAGCTCGTCCATGTCCTGGCTGTTGGCGAAGACCGGGATGACGATCCGCTCCAGATGGGTCGAATAGCCGGCGAAGGCCTTGAGCAACTCGTAGCCCTCGATCACCAGCCGCTGCTGGCTGGCGAAGACGCGCGAGGCCAGCGTCTGCGCCAGCGAGTGGGTGTGCAGGATCGCACCGGCCGATTCGAAACGCCGGTAGATCTGCGTGTGCAACAGGGTTTCGGCCGAAGGCCGCGGGCCGTCGCGGTGCAGCGGCTGGCCGGCCAGATCGACCACGATCACGTCCTGCGGTGTCAGCTCGGCCTTGTTGCAGCCCGACGCGGTGACGGCCACATGCTGGTCGTCCAGGCGCAGCGAGAAGTTGCCGCTGGTGGCGGGAATCCAGCCCTGGGCGGCCAGTTCTCGCGCCTGATCGGCGATCTGCTGGGCGCACTCGGCGAAGCGGGCGGCACTGTAACTGACGGGCATGGCGGACTCCGGCGTGGCAGCAGCGTGCGGTCGGGCAGCGCGCGGGCTGCACTATAGTGCAACTGTCCGGCCGCGTTCGACGGCCCATTCGGGACCCATGTGGACTTCAGACAGGTTGGGCCGTGCTGATGAGCTTGCAAGCCCCGGAAGACTGGCTGCTACCCGCTGTGCTCGCCCTGCTGTTGATCCTGAGTCTGCTGGCTTGGTGGCGAGCCAGCACCGGCTGGCGGCGGGCGCGGACCGATCTGGCGGCGGCAGAGACCCGCATCGAACAGGCCGAAGGCGGGCGCGAGCAGGCGCAGGACCTGGTCGGTCGTCAGCGCGCCCAGCTGGCAGCCCTGCAGGCGCGGCTGGAGATCATCGGTCGGCTGGAACGCGATGTCGGCCAGGCTCGACAGGCCTTGCAGTCGGCCGAGCAGCGTCACGCCCAGGCCGAGCACGAGCGCGGCTTGCTGGAGGCTCGGCTGACCGGTGCGCAGCAGCAATTGACCGAGCAGCAGGACTGGTTGCGTTCGGCCCGTAGCGAGCTGCGCGACAGCTTTCAGGCGTTGGCCGGCGAGTTGCTGGAGGATCGCAGCCGGCGTTTCAGCGAACAGAACCAGGCACAGATCGGCGGCCTGCTGGCGCCGGTGCGTGAGCAACTGCAGCAATTCGAACAGGCGTTGCGACAGGGGCAGGGCGAAGACAAGCTGCAGCGCTCGCTGCTGCTGAAGGAACTGGACGCGCTGCGCGGGCTCAACACGCAGCTCAGTGAGGAAGCCCATCGACTGACCCACGCGCTGCGGGGGCAATCGCAGGTGCAGGGCGCGTGGGGCGAGATGGTACTGGAGCGGCTGCTGGAAGCGGCCGGGCTGACCGAGGGACGCGAATACGAGCGCCAGCGGGTGCTGCGCGACGACGCCGGTGGCCGGCCACGGCCGGATGTGCTGGTGTTGCTGCCGGCCGACCGTGCCCTGGTGGTGGACGCCAAGGTTTCGCTGACCGCCTATGAGCGCTATGTCACAGCCGTCGACGAGGACGAGCGCAAGGCGGCGATGGACCAGCATCTGGCCTCCGTGCGGCGGCATCTGCAGGATCTCTCCAGCCGCAATTACGATCATTGGCTGGCACAGCGCACGCTGGATCTGGTGCTGCTGTTCGTCCCCATCGAGGGCGCCTTCGCCGATGCACTGCGGAATGCGCCCGGTCTGTCGGAAGAGGCGCTGGGCAAGCGCGTCGTGCTGGTCTCACCGGCCACGCTGCTGGCGACGCTGAAGACCGTGCATCACGTCTGGCGGCAGGAGCAGCGCAATCGGCACGCCGAGGAGATCGCCCGACGGGCAGCGCGGCTGTATGACAAGCTGGTCGGCTTCGTCACCGATCTGGAGCAGGCGCAAAGTGCGCTGCAGCGTGCCGAAGTCGATCTGCAACGGGCCTTCCGCAAGCTCAGCAGTGGTCGCGGCAATCTGCTGGCTCAGGCCGAAAGCCTGCGCGATCTGGGGGTGGAGCCGAGCAAACAACTGCCGGCGGTCGATCCCGCCGACGAAGTGGTCGATCCGCCTCAGTCCAGTCCCGGATAGCGCGCCCCGACCTCGGCCGAATACAGCCAGTCCGGCGGTAGCAGTTCTGGCAGCAGGCTGCCGAGCAGGACATGAACGGTGATCAGCGGCAGCCAGCTGTGATGGCGCTGGAAATGGCGTGTCCACCACAGACCGGCCAGCAGACAGAGCACGGCGAGTTCGAAGTTTGGCAGGTGCAGGGCAGCGAAAGCCGCAGCAGCCGGCAATGCGGCCAACCAGCTCAGGCGAGTTGTGCGGTTCGCCACCGGGCTGAGCACGGGCTGCAGCACACGTTGCAGCAGCCACTGCTGCAGCATGGCCCAGAGCAGGTAGCGCAGCCAGTCATCGGCTGCCGGCCAATGCGGCGCTGCGCGGCCTTGCCAGTGACCGATCAGCCAGGCGCTCAGCAGTACGATCGTTGTGATGGGCAGGATGCTGCGCCAGGCGGCCCATGTTCCGAGCCAGTGCGTCGATGGTCCGCTACTCGGCGGGCGCAGCCACAGCAGTGCGACCAGTCCCAATACCAGCGACGCGAGTGCCGCAGGCGAAGCCAGTGGTTGCAACTCGACCAGCAGCAGCACCCAGCCCAGCAGCGTCAACAGCACCACGGCTCTGGTCCAGCGCTGACCGGACTGTTGCTGGCGTCCCCGCATCAGCGCCAGCAGCAACGCGACAGCGCTACTGATGGCAGCCAGCCAGCCCGCCCACGGCCCCAGCAGTGGCGGCCAGGCAGGCGCAATCGGCCAGGACTGGTCGGCATGTTCGATCTGCGCATCGCGATCGGCCAGCAGTGTTGCCGGCCGTTGCCAGCCCAATTGAATCGGCGTGTTTGCAGGAAGCTGCGATGCGTCTGAGTCGGTTTCGAAGCGCAGATCACTCAACCGCAGACGGGTACTCACCGATGCCACCGGCACCAGTCGAAACTCGCAGAGGTCGCCGTCGAGGTTTCCCAAAGTTCGCGCCGGACCGCTCGCCCCACCGGCTCGCCATTCCAGCGTCCGCAAATCGACGCGCAAGCGGTCGTTGCCAGCCGGCAATGGCACTTCGCTCAGACGTTGTTCGCCGCCGGCAGCCACCGCATGGACCAGTGCCAGTCGCAGCGGCTGGTCGCTCAGATAGCTCACGACCAGCCAGGGGAAGTGCGTCGCGCGCAGGCAGCGACCATCGAATCCCAGAGGCAGATTGGCCGCACCCGGCGCCAGCGACAGCGTCAGTCCGTCATCAGCGAAATGACTGTCGAGCACATCCTGCGCCTGCCGACCAATCAGATCGCCGGCATCGTGCAGCGGGAACTCCAGCACGCTGTGCCCTGCCGCGTGCGCAAGGGCAAGCGCCGATTCGCGCTGCAGCCAGTGTCCCTGCAGGGCGCGCTGACTGAGGATCAGCGCCAGCAGCAGGCCGAGCGCCAGGCCGGCCAGGGACAGGAGGGACCGCATCGACGTTCGGGTTCAGGCGTCGGCCGGCCGCGGCAATGCGTCGATGCGAGCCGCGACGATGAAGTCATTGCGCGACAGACCACCGACATCGTGCGTGATCAGGTGGACGGTGACATAGCCCCAGCCCAGCTCCAGATCCGGGTGGTGCCCCTGCGCCTCGGCAATCTCGCCCAGGCGGTTGGTGAAGGCCAGCGCGGCGGCGAAATCGGGAAAGCGATAGCGGCGTCGCAGGCGGCCCTGATCGTCGCTCTCCCATTTGGGCAACTGCGCCAGCAGCGCCGTGCAGTCAGCCGGCGTCAGGCGATGCTGAGCACCGCTCAGGGGTTGGCAGTTTTCGTCGGCCAGGGACATGGGGGACTCCAGTGTGGATCGGGCCGGCAGTATAGGTGCCCGGTGCGACGGGAACCTCCAGCTCGGTGTGTGTTCAGAGGCTCGCTGACGACGCCTTGCTATGCTAGCCGACAGTTCAGTGGGTGCCCGACCGGTCCCGGGAGTAGACAGGATGATTCGCATCGATGACGCCGCCCAGGCGCATTTCATCAAACTGCTCGATGAGCATGGCGTGCCAGGCAGTGGCATTCGCATGCGGGCGATTGCGCCGGGTGGTCCCAGTGCGGACTGCCGGCTGGAGTTCTGTGAACCCGATGATGTCAGCGACGAGGACTGGGAAATCGAATGCTCGGGCTTCTCGGTGTTCATCGACCAGCGCAGTGCCCCCTATCTGGATCAGACCGAGGTCTGCTTCGAGCGCGATGGTGCCAACGCCCGCATGGTGATCAAGGCGCCCAAGCTGAAAGGCGTGCCACCCGATGGCGATGCCGGGCTGGTGCAGCGCGTGCAGTACATTCTGGAGACCGAGATCAATCCGCAGGTGGCCTCTCACGGTGGCCGGGTCAGCCTGCAGGAAGTCGACGCCGAAGGTCGTGTGGTGCTGCGTTTCGGCGGTGGTTGCCAAGGTTGCGGGATGGTGGGCGTGACGCTGCGTGAGGGCGTGGAGAAGACGCTGCGCGCGCGCTTGCCGGAAATCACCGCGGTCATCGATGCCACCGATCATGCCAGTGGGCACAGTCCGTACTACAAACCGGGTGAGGCCGGTCGCAGCGTGGCCTGAATGGCCCGGCCAAGCCGCCTTTTCCGTTCTTCCCACCGTTGGCGTCCCGTGGGCGCCCTTTTTCGATACGAGCGACAGGAGTCCGTGATGAAGCGCATGCATTTCCTCAGCAGTGCCGTGGGTTTGCTGTTCCTGGCCGGGCAGGCCTGGGCCGACGATCGACCGGTGCTGGCGGTGACCGAATTCAGCAACGACTCTGGTGCCGGCTGGTGGCGCGGCGGGGTGGGCTGGGAACTGGCCGACATGCTGACCAACGAACTGGCCGCCACCCGGGCTTTTCGTGTGGTCGAGCGCGAGCAGCTACGCGCCGTGCTGGATGAGCAGAACCTCGCCGCATCCGGCCGCGTGGCCGGCGGCACCGGTGCTCAGATCGGTGCGCTGGTCGGCGCCCAGTATCTGGTCACCGGGCAGGTCAGTGCCTACGAGGAGAACACCAAGAGCACCGGTGGCGGCATCAGCTTCCGCGGCCTGTCCGTCGGCGGCAAGAGCGAGAGCGCCTATCTGGCCATCGATCTGCGCGTGATCGACACGACCACTGGCGAGATCGCCTACACCCGCACCGTGGAAGGCACCAGCAAGGGCAGTGGCATCAGTCTGGGCGTGCACCGCGGCGGCTTCGGTGGCAGCCTGGCGAGCGAGAACAACACCCCGGCCGGCAAGGCGATCCGCGCCGCGCTGGTCGAAGCCACCGACTATCTGGAATGCGTCATGGTCACGCAGTCGCGTCGTTGCATGAACGAGTACGACGCCAAGGACGACCGGCGCCGCGACAAGACCCGCAGCGCCATCGATCTGGACGACTGATCCGCGATCTTGAAGTCAGCGGAGCGGCCAGTGGCCGTGTCGCCGCCCAGCGCGTGACCTGAGCGGTCGTTGTCGCTGAGCGTCGGTCCGAAATGAAAAAGCCAGCGCCTGGGCGCTGGCTTTTTCGTGTCACAAGCCCGCGGGCGGCGAGCGCCTGGTCGCGGCCTAACCCTCGCTGCGCGGTGGACCGGCCGGACGCTCACGTCGATTGTTGCGCGGGCCGCGGCGTTTGCCGCCGCTCGGGCGGGCGCCCGGTTGAGCATCGCCTCTCGGCTGCGCACCCTGCCGCTGTCCATCCTGACTGCGCCCACCACCGCCGCCACCAGGACGACGCTTGCCGCCGCCTCCCGGACGCCGCTGGTTGTTGCCCGGCGCGATGCGGTTGCCATCCTGCTGGGCCTGGCCGTGTTCGCCGGTCCAGTTGGGCTTCCATTCCTGATGCTGGCCTGGCGTGTAGGCCGTACCGCCACCGAGATCGGCACCGGCATCGATGCGATTGCCGCGATTGTCATCGGCCTCGCTGAGCGAACGCTCGGACAGATGCTGCCCGCTGGCGTAGTCCATTGGTCCGCGGAATTCGGCCTGACTCCGCCGCCCCCGACCGGGGCGCGGCTGACCTTGACCCTGCCCCTGGCCATTGCCGGCACGCGCCGGTTGACCGTTCTGACGTTGACCGCCCGGTCGAGCGCCCTGGGCGCCACGCCGATCGCGTCCGTTGGGGCGGGCGCCCTGGCGCTGATCATCCTGGCGCGGGCCGCGCCGGCGGCCATCCTGCCGCCTTCCGGGCCGATCACGACCGGCCTCGCTGCGGCGATCCACCAGCTCGCGCGGACGGTCGAATTCGTCGCTGGAACGCGCCGCGGCCGGGCGCCGCAGCGGCGTGACTTCGCGCTTGCTGCGCTTGCCCGCTTCGCGCTCGCGCTTGCGTGCCAGCGACTCCGGTTCGGCAATCAGCTGCGTGCCGCTGCTGTCGTGTCCAGCCGACTTGGCCAGGCTGAGTGCCTCTTCTGGTGACAGCGTCTCGTAATTGCCACGCGCCAGCCGCTTGGGCAGTTCGATGGGGCCGTACTTGGTCCGCTTCAGGCGGCCGACCTCCAGTCCAATGGCGGCGAACATGCGTCGCACCTCGCGGTTGCGTCCTTCACTCAGCGACACCATGAACAGCGCGTTATGGCCGCTGTGGCCGATCAATTCGACGTCCTGGAACTGGGCCGGGCCGTCTTCGAGTTCAATTTCCTCACGCAGTCTGGCCTGAATGGCCGGCAGTTCGTCGGCATCCTCAACATAGACGCGAGCGACATACTCGCGCTGCAGCTCCTGTGCCGGGTGCATCAACCGGTTGGCCAACTCGCCATCGGTGGTGAAAAGCAACAGGCCGGTGGTATTGAAATCCAGCCGTCCGACGGCGACCCAGCGCGCGCCCTTGAGGAAGGGCAGGCTCTCGAACACCGTTGGCCGACCTTCGGGATCGGTGCGTGCGGTGAGCTCGCCTTCAGGCTTGTGATACATCAGGACCTGGCCGACGCGGCCGGTGGCCGAGCGGATCACGAAGGTCTTGCCGTCCAGATCGACGCGATCACCGGGCGAGACGAGCGAACCGAGTTCGGCCGCTTCGCCGTTGAGTTTCACTTCGCCCTGCAGGATGCGCTCTTCCAGCTTGCGGCGCGAACCCAGGCCGGAGGTGGCCAGGACCTTGTGCAGGCGTTCTTGCCGGCCGTCAGTGCGAAGCTTGAGTGTTTGATTCATCAGTGTATTTGTCCTTGCTGCTCGGCCTCGACGGCCGGCATCGGCGACGGCGCTGTGGCTGCATCGCCCTCTTCGGTGATCGCCGGCCTGGCGGCCCCATCGGCGGGGAAAGCCAGTTCCGGTTCCAGATTGTCCAAATCGCGGATCTCTGCCAGCGTTGGCAGCTCATCGAGCGACTTCAGATTGAAATAGTCGAGAAAACCCTTGGTCGTTCCGAACAAAGCCGGTCGACCCGGGACATCCCGGTGACCCAGTACGCGAATCCACTCGCGCTCCTCCAGCGTGCGGATAATCCCGGACGACACCGCCACGCCTCTTACCGCTTCGATCTCGCCACGGGTGATCGGCTGCCGGTAAGCGATCAGGGCCAGCGTCTCCAGCAGCGCCCGCGAATACCGTGCCTGGCGTTCGGTCCACAGTCGCGAGACCCGCGAAGCCCATTCCGCTCTGACCTGTAGCCGGAAGCCGCTGGCGACCTCACGCAACTCGATGCCGCGCTCTGCACAATCCTCACCCAGTGCCAACAATGCGGCCGACAGGGCAGACTGACTGACGCCGTCGGCCTCGTCGAACAGCTGCATCAACTGGGCCACGCTCAGCGGTTGGGCAGCGGCGAGCAGCGCCGCCTCGGCGATCGCCTTGATCTGAGCTTGCTGCAACCTCTCCCTTCCTCCCGCTCAGGCGAGACTCTTTAGAAATATCGGTGCCATAGGCCGCTCCTGCACGATCTCCAGCAGCGCCGCCTTGACCAGTTCCAGCAGGGCCATGAAGCTCACCACCACGCCTCTGCGTCCCTGTTCGGGCTGGCAAATCTCCTCGAAGCGATGAAACTGGCCGTCACCCAGCGCGTGCAGGATTTCTCCCATGCGCTGACGAATCGACAACGGTTCCCGCCGGACAAAATGCTCAGCTGTCAGGTCAGAACGTCGCAACACGTCCTTGAAGGCCAGCAGCAATTCACGCAGATCCACTTCCGGTGGAATCTGGATACGCTGCCGGTCCGGAAAGTCCGCCGCGACCCCAAACAGATCCCGATCCATGCGCGGCAGGGCATCAAGGTCCTCGGCCGCCTTCTTGAATCGTTCGTATTCCTGCAACCGTCGCACCAGCTCGGCGCGCGGATCTTCCTCATCCTGTTCAGCCTCACTGGAGCGAGGCAGCAACAGGCGGGATTTGATCTCCGCCAGGATCGCCGCCATGACCAGATACTCGGCGGCCAGATCCAGACGCAATTCCTGCATCAGCTCCACGTACCCGATGTATTGCTGGGCAACGCGGGCGACCGGTATGTCTAGGATGTCGAGATTTTGCCTGCGAATCAAATATAACAAAAGATCCAGCGGGCCTTCGAAGCTCTCCAGGATCACTTCCAGCGCATCTGGCGGGATGTACAGATCCTGCGGCAGGTCGAAAAAGGGTTGACCGCGAACCAGTGCCAACGGCAGTTGCTGTTGTGACTCGCCGTTGTGAACGGGTTCGGTCATTCCCAGTCCACCGCGCCGGCGCCACGTCGCAGTACCACTGGCAAGTCCCCGCTGAGATCAACCACCGTGGTGGGTTCGCTGCCGCAATGGCCGCCATCGACGAACAGATCGACCCGGTCCTCCAGCAGCTCGGCCAGTTCTTCACTTTCCAGCCCGGTCAGATTCTCATCAGGCAACAGCAGGCTGGAGCTGCACAGCGGCTCACCCAACTCAGCCAGCAGCGCCTGGGCAATGGCGTGATCGGGCAGCCGCACGCCAATGGTGCGACGACGTTCGGCCTGCAGGCGCTTGGGCACATTGGCGCCTGCAGCCAACAGAAAGGTATAGGCGCCCGGTGTCAGTCGCTTGATCAGTCGAAAGGCAGCATCACCCAGTTTGGTGAAGGCACCAACCTGGCGCAGGTCGGCACAGCACAGGGTGAATGGGTGGCGACCGTCCAGCTTGCGCAAACGGCGAACCCGATCACTGGCCTGACTGGCGCCCAGGGTCCAGCCGAAGGCATAGCCTGAGTCGGTCGGATAGGCGATCAGGCCGCCACGCTGCAGCGTGTCAACGACCTGCTTGAGCAGTCGAGCCTGCGGATTCTGTGGATGGATGGCTACGCGCACGGCGACAGGGCCGCCTCTTCGGCAGCCAGAATGAACACGGGATTGCGTTAGTATATTCGATTGCCTGTCGCTGGCCAGCCGGGTATTCACCGGCCAGTCACCTGACGCTTTCCGCTTCGATTGCGAGGAGCCATCAACATGCTGTGGATGATTCTGGGCGAAGACCGTCCCGGCGCCGCTGAGTTGCGCGCGCAGACCCGGCCGGCACACCTGAACCACATCGCGCCGCTCGCCGAAGCCGGCCGTGTTCGTTTCGCTGGCCCCTTGCTGGGCGAAGGCGAGTCGGATGGCCAGGCCTGCGGCAGTCTGATCGTCGCCGAGTTCGCTGACCGCACCGCCGCGCAGGCGTGGGCGGACGCCGACCCGTACGGCCAGGCCGGCGTTTTCGCCAGCGTTCGCATCACCCCTCTGCGGCAGGTGGTGCCTTGAGCGGCGCCGATCGGTTGGCACGAATCGAAGCCCTGCTGCGGCAGGCGCTGGAACCGACCGAGCTGGAGATTGTCGATGAGGGCCATCTGCATGTCGGTCACGCCGGAGCGCGCGACGGCCGCGGTCACTACCGAGTCCGCCTCGTGTCGGCACGATTCAGCGGCCAAAGCCCGCTGGCGAGACACCGACTCGTTTACGCCGCGCTGGGCGACATGCTGGACAGCGACATTCACGCGCTGGCCCTGAAGACACTAGCACCTGAGGAACTTTGATGACCAAGTCTGGCAATCGATGGGGGAAGTGCCTGCCCCTGATCCCGCTGCTGCTGTTGGCGGCCTGCGGCAAGGAACCGGCAGCGACGGGGGGGAATGATTCGGCGGCGCTGTTGCCCGCCGGGCCGGCCAGTGGCCTGCGTGTCAACGGCGAAGCGGTCCCACAGCCGCTGCTGGAGGCCTATGCCCGCATGCGCGGCTGGAACTTGACCGATCCCAATCAGCTTAGTCAGGTTCGCGAGAAGACGGCCGAGTTGGTCGCCATGGCTCAGGCGGCACGGGACGCGGGCTTGCTCGACGATGACCAGTTGCAGGGCGATCTGGCGCTGAGTCGCCTGAACGCGATCGCCGGTCGCTATGTCGAGCAGACGACCGCGGCTGCGGCGTCCGAAGAGGCCTTGCGCGCCGAGTACGAGCGCGAGCGGAGCCAATTGGGACAATACGAGTATCAGGTCGCGCACATCCTGGTGGACGATCAGGCGAAAGCGGCCGAGCTGTCGGCGCGCATCGCGGCAGAGGGATTCGCTGCCGTGCTCGCCGATGTGCAGGGTCAGCCCGGTGTTCGTGACGCGCGAGACCTGGGGTGGGTCAAGCGCACCCAGCTGCCGGAATCCTTGCGTCCGGTGGTCGATGCGCTGGGTGACAGTGGCGTGGCCAGTGAGCCGGTGCAGAGCGAATTTGGTTGGCACCTGGTCGAGTTGGAAGCCCGGCGGGACTTTGCGCCGGCGCCCTTCGAGCAGGTTCGTGACGGCATTGCCGCGAGTCTCAGCCGCAAGCAGGCATTGGAGCTGACCCGTCAGGTCGTCCAGCAGGCGAAAATCGAGAACGACTGATCTCGTGGTTCCTCGTCGTCCTGGGCGCTACGGTGCGGCGCTCGCTCGGCGCGGTCGGGGTTGGTCGCGCAGGCTGCGCTGCAGCTGTGTCAGCCGGTCGTTCAAGGCTCGCTGCTGCTGCAGGTCGGCGTCAGTGCCGGCGTAGCGGATCTGCACGAACGATTCGCTGAAGGCCTTGATCTCCGCCGCGCTACCGGGCACGGCGGCGATGGCCTGCGCTGCATAGCTTTGTGCAGGCAGTCCCTCGGGACGTGTGCCCAGCCACGGTCGTAGCAGCGCCTCGAAGCGCCGGTGCAAGCGGATCATCGGATCCTGCCGACGGCGCCGCCACGGTGCCCAGATGATCAGTGCGCCGACCAGCACGAAAATCAGGAAGGCGCCGATCAGCAGCAGGGCGCGCTGTTCCCAACGGCCGTCAAGCCCCATGTTCTCAAGCAGTGCCAACTGAGCGCGTGCATCGAAGGCCAGCATCGTCCGGTTCCACCACGTCCCCACGGCGTCGGCCATGATCAACAATCGATCTCCCCAGCTGGCCTGACTCCAGTCGCCGGCCAGTTGTGGTCCCAGCCCACTGCGATCGACCCGTTGTGGCGCCACCGCTGCAGTGGGGTCGACTCTGAGCCAACCTTGATCGGGAATGGCGATTTCCGCCCAGGCATGAGCGTCGGAGTTGCGCACGATCATGTGGCCATCGAAGGGATTCAAATAGCCACCGTAGTAGCCGGTGACCACGCGTGCGGGCACGCCGCCGGCTCGCATCATGAAGGTGTAGGCCGAGGCATAGTGCTCGCAGTAACCCACCCGCGAGTTGAACAGAAAATCGTCTACGGAATCCCGGCCGAGCTCCGGGGCGCTGAGCGAATAGCTGAAGTTGGCGGTGCGGAAATGGTTGAGAATGCGGTCAGACAGCGCTCGGGCATTGCCGCCGACTTCCTGCGACCAGCGCTGGGCCAGTTCGACGGCGCGTGGGTTGTAGCTTTGTGGCAAGCGCAGTCCCCAGCGTCGCTCCGTTTCGGGGAATGCCGACATCGGCGCCATCACCCCGACCATCGACTCGCCCCGATAGCGCAGCAGCGAATTGATCGTGCCCTTGCGCATGGCCTGTAGATCGAGGGTCAGCGAGTGCTCCACATCGGCACGAACGGGCACATCCAGCAGGATGAGCCACGGCCGGTCGGTGGGTTCCAGCATCACTTCGTAGCGCTGGTTCACCGAGTCGGGCACCCGTGCCCCTTCGGACAGCCTGGGATTGCGCAGCCAGTTGCTCATGCCGCTCCAGGTTTCGCCATCGAAGCGCCACAGCACCGGGCCTCGCCAGTAAAACTGTTCCGTTGGCGCCGGTGGCACATCGAAGCGCACGCGCATGGCGATCGAATCGTCGACCAGCAGTTCGGTCAGCTTGCCCGGTGACATCTCGTCGCTGAGCCCGGTCCGCGCGTCGTCGGAGACGTCCGGTTTGCCCCACAGGGGTTCGGCCAGACGCGGGACCAGCAGCCACAGCAACAGTGCCAGGGGGGCGGCTACCGCCACGGTCTTCAAGGCACTCAGTGCATAGCGGCGCACAAGCGCCTTGTCGAGTTGCGTGGCCGCGCTCTGGCTGTGCAACTCGCTGAGTGCCCAGAAACAGAGCAGCGTGGGAACGAGCATGTACAGCGTGAGCGTCAGGCTCTCGCCGAAAAGGAACCGGATCGTGATGAGAAACAACGTCGCGCAGACCACGATGAGCCCGTCGCGGCGACGTTCACTCTCGGCCAGCTTCAGTGCGAGCAGCCCGATCAGCAGTGCGGTACCGCCATTGCGGCCCAATCCGCCAAAGGCCTCTCTGACCAGCAACAGCAGACCGATCAGCAAGGGCAGGCGAATCCAGGTCGGCCAAGCCTTGAGGTGCACGGTGATCAGCCAGCGGCGCAGCGCCACGATCGTCAGAAATACGACCGTGTGAATGACCGGCAGCCAGGTGGCATGTGCCGCCATGCACGCCACGAAGGCCAGCGTGACCCGGTCGAACTGGCGTCGCGTCAGCGCCGGTGACATCAGCCAGGCTCGGCCGAGGGGTGGCCGAATACCGCCAGTGCGCGCAGGCAGCGTTCCCGATGCTGCGGTCCGCTGTCCGGGCCGATGTCGGTCCCGCCCAGGCGCAAGGCGTAGCGGCGCTGCCCCTCCTCAGCCATCAAGATCCATCGACACAGGCGCGACAATCGCTCTTCCAGATGTTCTCCGGGGGTGCGCTGCAGATCCAGCAACAGGTCCGGTGCGGAAGGGTGTTCCTGTTGCTGCACCAACAGTTGTTCCTGCCGGGCGCTGGCTTTCCAGGCGATCCGTCGCGGTGGATCGCCAGCCCGATACGCCCTCAGTCCGGCGAATTCCTCACCTCCAGCGCGGCGTCTGGCCATGGCCTGACCCGCTTCGCCTTCTGGCAGTGCCGGTCGCCCGGTCCAGGGGCGCGGATACACCAGGGCACGCTGCTGCGGCCGGAAGTACGCCCAGGCGTAGAACAAGCCAAACGGCCAAACGGTCGATACTCGAATGGCAGGCAGCGCCATCCAGCCTCTGCGCTCGGCAGTGAGCGCGCAATCGACACGCGCCTCGCCACTGGCTGGCACTGCGAGCAGTGCGCGGGTACTGGCGATGGCCATCGAGATCTCGCTGCGCGGTTGCCGGTCGGCCGTGACAAAGTCCAGGCGCACGGGCAATTGCTCTGCTGCGAAAGTCGAATCGGCGTGTGCGGCGACCAGCGTCAGGCTGTTGAGATTGTTGAAGGTCTGGTGCATCGACACCCAGGCCACGGCGACAAACAGAAACCCAAACAACAAGGCGCTGTTGTTGTTGAAGTTCAGCCCGCCACCGATGATCAGCATGAGGACCAGACCGAAGAACAAGCCAAAGCGCGTGGGGACGATGAAGATGCAGCGGCGATTCAGGCGGCGCGGCAAGCCTTGATCGGTGCGCCCGACCAGATAGCGGTCGAATCGGTTGAGCAGGCCCTCGCCCCATCGTGCCAGCCAACTCTGCCGCGGAGGGGCTGATGGCTGATTCCGCCGCCACGGTCGCCATCCCGGCGTTTTCTGGACGGTCGAGATCACAGGGCAGGAACGTCGCGCAGCAAGGCCTGCAGCACTTGCGTTGCCCCCTCGCGGGACTCTTGCGACAACACCACGCGATGCCGCGCAACCGGGACGAACGCGGCCTGCACATCTTCCGGAATCACGAAGTGGCGTCCGGCCAGATAGGCGTGGGCGCGCGCAGCCTGCAGTAGCCCGCGGGCCGCGCGTGGCGACAGGCCGACGCGGATTCGCGGGTCAGAACGAGTCGCACCCACCAGCGCCAGCAGATAGTCCAGCAGCGCTTCCCCAGCCTTCAGCAGGCTGACCTCGGCCTGTGCCTGGATCAACTCGGCGGGCGACTTTCGTGCACTCAAACCGGCCAACAGGTCACGCCGGTCTTCGCCGGCCAGCAAGGCGCGTTCGGCTTGCACGGCGGGATAGCCCAGCTGCAACGACATCAGGAAGCGATCGAGCTGCGACTCCGGCAACTCGAAAGTGCCCGACTGTTCGATCGGATTCTGCGTACCAATGACGAAGAAGGGTCGGGGCAGCACATGGCTGACGCCGTCGACAGTCACCTGGGCTTCGGCCATGGCTTCCAACAGCGCACTCTGCGTCTTTGGCGTACCACGGTTGATCTCGTCGGCCAGCACCAGTTGGGCGAACAAGGGTCCGGGCTGGAATACGAAGCGGCCCTCATCGCGATTGAGCACCGAGACGCCGGTCAGGTCGGTAGGCAGCAGATCGCTGGTGAACTGCACGCGTCGGGTGGTCAGCCCCAGCGAAATGGCCAGGGCTCTGGCCAGCGTGGTCTTGCCCACCCCGGGCAAGTCCTCAAGCAGCAAGTGCCCGCCGCCCAGCAGACAGGTCAGCGCGAGCCTGATTTCGGCCGCCTTGCCGAGGATGACCTGATTGACCTGAGCCTCGACGGCGGCCATCGGATGGCTCTTGGACAGCTCGGCAACGCTTGCCTGCATGGCGCTACTCCGGGTGAGTCAAGCCCATCTTAGCCCGGATCGCGTGTCTGTCTCGTCGGCGCAGATCGCGGCTGCAACGCCCCGAGCAGCGGCGTCGATCAATGCAGGGTTGGCGCGTTTTCCTCGCGGGCGATGGCCTGCAATTGCGCCGCCGGCAGTTGGGTCGACGCCTTGGCCAGCTCGGCGCCAGCATCCTCAAGTTTCTCCAGCTGCGCCGCCAGGCGGCTGCGGGAGCGTTCGATGCCCTGCTGCACATCGCTGATCTGATGGACCGCTGCGCTGTCAACGTTGTTGCGCAGCCACAGTCGATTGGACAACAGCCGTTTCAATGCCTCGGCAATCTGCTGATCGGAATCCAGTGAGCTCAGCGTGGGAATGCCCGGTGCACCTGGGATCTCGGCCAGAGCCACCTTCAGTGCCCGGATACGATCGCGGCATTCATACAGCTCGGATTCCAGGGCGTCGGCGCTGTCCAGGAATCGCCGGATGGCACCCTGGCGGCGACGCAGGGCCACCAATTTCACCAGCAGCACGAGGAAGGCCACTGCCATCAGACCCATCACGCCGATCAACCACCACACGGCACGTCACCCCCTCTGCTGACGAGCCTCCGATGTTAACCCTCCCAACCCAGCAGCGCACGACGGCGGCCGCCGCGCCTGCCGGTGCGTTCAGTACAGCGCAATGATTGCGTCGCTGTTGGCGCCAGCAGGCGGGTGGGCAAGCCAGCGCATGGCCTGCGATGCTGCTGACCGAAGGCTGACCCGAGGCCGTTCAGCGCAGCGTATTTGATGGCAGCTGCACAGTGGCTGCTGTATCGTTGCGGGTTCATTTGAGCGGCGCTCCGATCGGCTGAGATTGGCCAGTGACGGCCCGCGGACCAAAGGACAGGAGTAGGAGCACCGATGGCCTGGAATGAGCCTGGCGGCGGCCGCAAGGATCCCTGGGGTGGCAAGGGTGGTCGAGAGCAGCCCCCCGATCTGGACGACATGCTGCGCAAGTTGAAGAATTCGATCGCTGGCCTGTTTGGCGGCGGTCAGCGCCGCTCGGGTGATGGCGACAGTGGTGGTAGCGGCGGCCTGGGCGGCTTGCTGCTGCTGATCGTCGGCATCGCGATGATCTGGCTGCTGTTCGATTCCTTTCACATCATCGATCAACGCCAGCGTGGCGTGGTGCTGCGCTTTGGCGAGTTCGTTCGGGTTCTGGAGCCTGGTCCGCAGTGGACCTTGCCGCGGCCGATCGAGCAGGTCTATCGAGTCGACGTGACGCAGGTGCGCTCCAGTTCGGACACCGTCAGCATGCTGACGGCCGACGAGAATCTGATCATCATCGATTTCGCGCTGCAGTACGACGTCAAGGATGCGCGCAGTTTCGTCTTCCAGGTACGCCAGCCGGAGGAATCACTGACCCAGGCGGCCGAGAGTGCCGTCCGTCAAGTCGTGGGCTCGCGGACCCTGGATGAAGTGCTGGTCGGCAGTCGCGCCGAAATCACGCTGGAAGCACGGGGGCTGACGCAGGAGCTGATCGATCTGTACGGCACCGGCATCAATGTCCGCACGCTCAACTTCCAGGACGTGCGCGTGCCCGATCAGGTCAAGGAAGCCTTCGATGACGCGATCAAGGCACGCGAGGACGAACAACGCTTCGCCAACGAGGCGCGGGCCTATGCCAGCAAGGAAGTGCCCGAGGCGCGTGGTCGCGCCTCCCGCGTGCTGGAGCAGGCGCGTGGCTATCGGGACTCGGTGATTGCGCGGGCCCGCGGTGAGGCGGCGCGCTTCGAGTTGTTGGTCACCGAGTACAAGAACGCGCCGGATGTGACCCGCCGACGCATCGCGTTGGACACGCTGCGCGCCACCTTGCAGCGCACGCCGAAGGTGATCATGGATTCCAGCTCCGGCAACCTGATGGTGGTGCCGCTGGACAAGTTGCTGGAACAGGCCCGAGGCGCTGAAGCCAACGGGCCGGTGGTGACGCGGCGGGAGGGCAACTGAGATGATGAAACATCTGATTGCTGCGGGCATCGTTGTTGCCGTGCTGCTGCTGTTCAGCAGCTTCTTCACCGTGCGTGAGGACCAGTACGCGGTGCTGTTCCGCCTGGGTGAGATCACCCGGAGCGACTTCAAGCCCGGGCTGCACTTCAAGACGCCGCTGGTCAACAACGTGCTCTACTTCGACCGGCGCGTGCTGTCGCTGGACTCCACGCCGGAGCGCTTCATCACCTCGGAGAAGAAGGACGTCACCGTTGACTCGGTCGTGAAGTGGCGGATTTCCGACGTGGGCACTTATTACACCGCCACGCGTGGTGACGAGCTGCGGGCCAATCAGGCGCTCAGCCAGATCATCAAGGACCGCATGCGGGACGAGTTCAACAAGCGCACGCTACAGGCGGTGGTCGCCGATGCGCGTT
Source organism: Lysobacterales bacterium (assembly GCA_041395325.1). Classification (GTDB taxonomy): domain Bacteria; phylum Pseudomonadota; class Gammaproteobacteria; order Xanthomonadales; family SZUA-5; genus JAWLAT01. The sequence continues at coordinate 20,432 of JAWLAT010000022.1, read as the reverse complement.
CGACAATGATGGCGACGCTGCGCGACAAGGCCAACGAAGTGGCACGCGATCTGGGTATCGAGATCATCGATGTGCGCATCAAGCGCATCGAACTGCCGGACCAGGTCACCGAGTCGGTCTTCGATCGCATGCGCTCGGAACGCAAGCGGGTGGCCAGCGAGTTGCGCTCGCAGGGTCGTGAGGCGGCCGAGAAGCTGCAGGCCGAGGCGGATCGCACGGTGCAGGTGTTGCTGGCCGAAGCCGAGCGCGAAGCGCAGGAAATTCGCGGTGACGGCGACGCGCAGGCGGCGGCGATCTACGCTCAGGCCTACAACAAGGATCCGGACTTCTACGAATACCTGCGCCGGCAGGAGCTCTATCGCGAGAGCATCGGCAATGGCAAGGATGTCATGGTGCTGGACCACGATTCGCCGCTGCTGAAGGATCTGGGCGAAGCGACTCGTCGCTGACCTCGGCGCAGGAGTCGGGAACGGTGCAGGATCTCTGGGCAGCACTGGCGCTGGTGATGGTGGTCGAGGGGCTGATGCCCTTCGCCTCGCCGGCCATCTGGCGGCAGGCGCTGGCCCGGCTGATTTCGCTGGATGATCGTCAACTGCGCATGATCGGCGGCGCCAGCATGGTCTGTGGACTGGTCCTGCTTTATGCCGTGCGCAGCATCTGAGGCCCCGATTGGCGCCAGTCCCTCATCGCTCAGCAGCAGCGCTACGCGACCACGCTCAATGGGCAAATCTCATCTTTCAATCTGTTGCGAGGTAAGGTCATGACCAGTTCGGTGGTCGTTCTGGGCGCCCAATGGGGCGACGAAGGCAAGGGCAAGATCGTCGACCTGCTGACCGAGCGGGTGGCGGCGGTGGTGCGCTTCCAGGGCGGCCACAATGCCGGCCATACGCTGGTGATCGGCGGCCACAAGACCGTGCTGCATCTGATCCCGTCCGGCATCCTGCGTCCGGGTGTGGAATGCCTGATCGGTAACGGCGTGGTGCTGTCGCCCTCGGCACTGCAGTCCGAAGTGGCCGAACTGGAGAGCGCCGGCATCGAGGTGCGGTCGCGGCTGAAGCTCAGTCCGGCGACGCCGCTGATCATGCCCTATCACGTGCAACTCGATCAGGCGCGTGAGCGCCAGGGCGGCAAGGGCAAAATCGGCACCACCGGCCGCGGCATCGGTCCGGCCTATGAGGACAAGGCAGCGCGCCGTGGCATTCGCCTGTCCGATCTCTATTACGGCAGCGAGTTCGAAGACAAGCTGCGTGGCGTGCTCGATTACCAGAACTTCATTCTGCAGCACTGGTATCAGGCCGAGCCGCTGGATTTTGCCGAGATCCTGACCGAGATGCAGACCTTCGCCGAGTTCGCCCGACCCATGATGGTCGACGTGGCCGCGCGTTTGTTCGATCTGCGCCGCCAGGGTCAGCGCATCCTGTTCGAGGGCGCCCAGGGCAGCCTGCTGGACATCGATCACGGCACCTATCCTTTCGTTACCTCGTCCAACACCACGATCGGCGGTGCCTGTTCCGGCACCGGCGTGGGCGCCAGTTCGCTCGATCATGTGTTGGGCATTACCAAGGCCTATGCGACCCGCGTTGGCGGTGGCCCATTCCCCTCGGAGCTGTTCGACGACATCGGCGCGACCATCGCCAAGCGTGGTCAGGAAGTCGGTGCCAGCACCGGTCGACCGCGCCGTTGCGGCTGGCTGGACGCGGTCGCCCTGCGTCGCGCCGTGCACATCAACGGCATCGACAGTCTGTGCCTGACCAAGCTGGACGTGCTCGACGGGCTGGACGAGGTCAAGGTCTGTGTCGGCTACCGCTACCGCGGCCAGGAAACCGACCAGGCGCCGCTGGACGTGGCGGGCTGGTCCGAGTGTGAACCCATCTATCGATCTTTCGATGGCTGGCAAGAACCCACCGCCGGCCGCCGCGCCTACGACCAGTTGCCGGCCAATGCGCGGCGCTATGTGGAAGCGATCGCCGACATGGTGGATTGCCCGCTGTCGCTGATTTCCACCAGCCCCGATCGGGACGACAACATCGTGCTGCGCGACATCTTTGCCTGACCGGGCGTCGGCTTCCGATGTGCGCCGACCAGCGAGCAGACACCACGGAGTGGCCGCTGAACTGAGTTGAAAGCGTGGCGCGGGACTTGACCCGGCATTGACCACGAGCTTAAATTAACCATATGGTTAAATACGAAGCCGAATTGGACGCCGTCTTCATGGCGCTGGCTCATCCGGCCCGCCGCGCCATGCTGGGTCGTCTCAGCCGCGGAGAGGCCACTGTGGGTGAGTTGGCCGAGCCGCTGACCATGTCGCTGCCCGCGGTGACCAAGCATCTGAAGGTGCTGGAGCGTGCGCATCTGATCAGCCGGACGCGACAAGCGCAATGGCGCCGTTGCCGGCTGCGGATCGAGCCGCTGACGCAGGCGTCGGACTGGATCGAGGAGCAACGGCAGATCTGGTCGGCCCGACTGGATCGGCTGGACCGCTATCTGCACGAACTGCATACCCCCTCAACGAGGAGCACCGACGATGAAACCGACTGACGATGATCGGGAGCTGCTATTGCACCGTGACCTGCCGTTCAGTGCCGAACAAGTGTGGGCCGTGCTGACCGACACCCGGCATCTGATTCACTGGTGGGGGCCGGATGGCTTCACGATCGAAGACCCATCGATGGATCTGCGAGTCGGCGGCGAATGGCGCTTTCTGATGATCGGTCCCGACGGGACCCGCTATCCGAACCACTCGATCTTTACGGCGATCGAAGCGCCCAGTCTGCTCGCCTATGACCACGGCGATGGCCAGCGCATCTGGTTCAAGGCCGAGATCCGACTGACCCCACATGGCGAGGGGACGCGCGTAGCGATCTGGCAACGCTACCCAACGCGTGCCGAGCGCGACCATGTGGTCGAGCGCTATGGCGCCATTGAGGGTGGCAAGCAGACGCTGGCCAAGCTGGAAGGCTATCTGCAGTCACTGCGCTGACGCCGAGGTTTGCCTTGAGATCGTTGCAGCGTGGCGGCCGGCCCGCCACGCGGTAGCATCGGCCTGGCGCGATGGCGGGAACGAGCATGGGAAAAGCAGGGGGCGGCCCGACGCGTCGGGTCGCGACGAGCTTTGTCGATCTGGAGCCGCAGTTGCTGCGACGGCTGCTGCGGGCCAAGGACCGTATCGACGCCGCTTCGCACGAAGACTGGCCCATTCCGCGTTTGGCCCAGGTGGCGCACGTGTCCGAGGCTCACTTCGCCCGCTCCTTTCGGGCTGCCTTTGGCCTGCCACCACACCGCTATCTGCTGACCCGCCGAATCGAGCGCGCCACCGCGCTGCTGCGCGACACCGATTGGCCGATCACCGACATCGCCTTCCAGACCGGCTGGCGCAGTCTGGGCACCTTTGGCCGGATCTTTCGTGACATCAACGGCGTGAGTCCGGGCGAGTTCCGCGCCGCCATCGAGCGCGAATGCGATGCGCTGGCAGCCGTGCCACATTGCGTCCTCAGTGCCGCGCATCGACCGGATCTGAGTGCAGCAGTTTCGGAGAAGCGGCGGCAGGCACAGCGGGCTACAAAGGGCTCCCCCAACACGGAGCGCGACGATGAATCAGGGCATCCAGGTGGTCGGCCTGTACGTGCATGACCAGGACCAGGCACTCGACTTCTACACCGGCAAGCTGGGCTTCCAGGTGCACAGTGATGTGCGCAATGGCCCTTACCGCTGGCTGACGGTACAGCACCCGGAGCAGCCCTTCTTTCAGCTCGGCCTGTTCCAACCCGGCCTGCCGGTGCACGACGCTACGACCGCCCAGACACTGCAGGCGCTCGTCGCCAAAGGTGCCATGCCGCCGCTGGTGCTGGTCGTGGCCGACTGCCGGGCCGAGTGCGAGCGCCTGCGCGCCGCGGGTGTGGACATCACGCAGGACCCCATCGACCGCTACGGCACCGTCGACGCTGGCTTTCGCGATCCTTCCGGCAATGGCTGGAAGTTGATTCAGGTCCGTGGCTGAGGAGCAGACCATGAACGTTCAAGTGTGGATCCGCCAGTCGCATCGCTGGGTTTCGTTGGCCTTCACCCTCAGCGTTGTCCTCAACTTCGTGGTCATGGCCTTCGGACAACCGCCTGCGTGGATCACCTACGCGCCGCTGCTGCCGCTGGCGCTGCTGTTGCTGTCCGGCAGCTGGTTGTTTGTGCAGCCTTGGTTGCGGCGCCGCCCGGCCCAGGCACGCTGAGGATCTTGCCCGCGTGCCCGTTTCATGGTGCGCGGGGAAACCGCACGCAGTTCGCCGAAGACCACCTGATCTTCAGTGGGAGCGAGCTTGCTCGCGATCTCTTGATCTTCCAGAGAAATGACAAAGATCGCGAGCAAGCTCGCTCCCACAACGTCTCGACACTCGGCTCGGAGAAGTGGGTTCGTCTTCGCTCTGAGTCGGTCTTGTGTGGCCCTGGCTGAATAGGGTCTTCCGCACTCAGCTCCCCGCCTTCAACTCCCCCTCTTCGTGCCGGGTGATGCGGAAGCCCGTGATGGCGAAGAGGCCGGCGACGATCGGATCAATCCGCGGGGCTGGGGCTCTGGCCTGAGCAACTCGGGCCAGCGCCTCGGGCCTTCAATTGTTCAGTTATTCTGAATGGGGTTGACCGCCGCCGGAGGAAACCCCGATCGGCCGCGTAAGGCATCGGCAAGCGCGACATCCCGTCGTTCGCCGGAGCCCGCCATGTCCAAGTCACCCTTTGCTTCCCGCCTGCGCCGGCCGCGCGTCTGGCTGCTCGCCACCGCCTGGCTGATCGCCGTCGGTCAGTTGCAGGCCGGCGAGATCCTGCGCGATGACTTCAGCGATCCCAACAGCGGTTGGCCGAACATGGCCGCCACGCGCAGTCAGGATCTCGGCTTTGCCGTCTACCAGCACGGCGGTGGCTATCAGCTGACGCCGGTTCAGGACAATGTCTTCGGCTTCATCGCCGCGCCGCGACAGGCCAAAGGCGGCAACGTGCAGATCGACGCCAATCTGTTTCTCTACGCCGGTGTCGGCGCCGGTGCCGGCGGTGTGGCCTGTCGCTACCAGGACCCGCGCAACTTCTACGCCTTTGTCTTCCGGGGTGACGGTCAGATGCTGATTGGTCGTCTGCAGGACGGAGAACTCACCATCCTGGCGCAAGGCGCGGTGAAGCAGGTGATGGCCGGCGCGGTGGATTCGGACCTGCAGGTCAGCTGCGATGGTGACCGTCTGAGCTTTTCCGCCGACGGTGGACGCCTGTCGGCGCGTGACAGTGCCTTCACCGACGGCGACAGCGGCCTGATCGTCATCGGTGAAAAGATGGCCGGAACCAGCGCGGTGTTCAGCCGCTTCTCCCTCGGTCAGCGCGACTGAGTCCGGTCACAGCCAGGAGATCACCATGCGTGCATATCGACCTGCCGTGCTGGCCGCGGCCATTGTGGGTGCGCTCAGCGCCTGCGACATCTCGCAGGGACAGCCGCCTGCGAACGCTGCGTCCGTGGCATTGACCCCGGCTGCGACGACCAGCGTACCTGCATCGAACCCGCTGGCGCCGGTGGCTGGCCAGCTGCAGGCCTGCGCCTACGATGGTGCAGTGGAGGCCTTCGACCCGGCGAAGATTCGTCGCAGTCCGCCCGGCGATTGCGGTGAGATGGTCAATCGCATCATGCGATTCACCGGTCTGCCGGCGAACTTCGACGTCGTGGAAGCGCCCGTGGCCAATGCCGCGGCTGTGATCGTGCTCGATGAGCAACAGATGCCACGTCGGGTGATCGCCTTCAACGCCGACTTCATGCAGATCGTCGCCCGTGCCACCGGGAACGACAGTTGGGCGCCGGTCAGCATCATGGCGCACGAGATCGGCCATCATTTGTCCGGTCACACGATCACGCCTGGTGGCAGTCAGGCGCCCATCGAACTGGAGGCCGACAAGTTCAGCGGCTTCGTGCTCTACAAGATGGGCGCCGGACTGAACGACGCACAGCACGCCATGCGCGCGCTGCTGTCCGATGACCCGGAGGGTGGCAGTACTCATCCGCATCTGGATCAGCGGCTGGTGGCGGTGGAGGCTGGCTGGGTCGAGGCCTGCTATCTCAGCGGTCGGGACTGCGACGCGCCAGAGGCACCGGCGAACGCTCCCGGCGACTCGCGGTCGCCGCCATCGACTGAGTCCGTCCGGCCGCCAACAGGCCGCGGGGCTTTTGCCGAAGCGCCGGTACTGGCTGAACGCAGCGATGGTGTGCGCTTGCCTGGTCCCGGCGGCACGCCGTTGAAGTTCAACCAGTTCGTCTACGACGAATACGCCTATCTCGACGCGGCCACCATCGCCGATACCGAGCGTCGGCTATATCAGCTGGCCACCGAAGCCGGGGTCGAGGTGGTGACCTTGATTGTGCGCGATCTGCACGGATTGAGCCCGGAAGACTATGCCCACGCCATGCTGCGGCAATTCCGCGTCGGCAAGCTTGATGTCGGCAATGGCGCGGTGATCGTGATCGCGCCGGAACTGGGCACTGGTGCCATCGCCATGGGGCCGGGCCTGCTGCTGGAAAGCGGCTATCAGCTCGACAATTATCTGAGCGGCATCGAACGCACCCTGGCCAACGGCTGGGACTACTGCCGCAGCAAGCAGGCCTGCGGTGCGGCCTGGACCGAGAACTTCGTCAGCCCCGCGTTGCAGATCGGCAAGCTGGCCGGCCAGTGGGAATGGCAGATCCGCTATGCCGACTTCGCCGCCATGCGTCGTGCCTACCAGGAGGACTTCGAGCGCACCCGCGATGGTGGCTATGACCCGCGGCAGAGTCGTACCTGGCGCAAGCTGGTCCGCTTCGAGGCCGAAGTGGTCGACCTGCGGCCCGACCCGGCCAGCGCGCAGTTCTTCGTCAACGAGGTGCACGCGAAGATGGTGGGCGCGCCAGTGCTGGTCCGGCTGGCCGATGGCAGTCATCTGATGCTCTACCTGGGCGAGCGCACGCCGGCGCTGCTGCCGGCCGGTCGGCTGCAGCAGGGCGGTCGCTATGCCTTCGTGGCCCGTGAAGCCGGCATTTCCAGCGACACGCCGCAGCTGGATCTGCTCAGCTACGACCGGCTCTGAGGCGGTGTCGGTGGGCGGCCAGTTGGTCGATGGGCAATCGGGAGATCGGGTGGGCTCACCCGGTCGCCGAAGGCGCAGTCTGTTGGTGCAGCGGGCGGTATCCCGTCCGGCCATCGAGCGGTGCCAGCGTGGCACCGATCACGCCTCGCACACTTGCCCGACAACGGCCCGGCTGCACCTCTGGCGCGGTGTGTCGGCGGCTGACTATGCTTTGCCGATGTCCGCATCCGAAGCTGCCGTCACCGACTGGATCCGCGCCTGGCAGGATGGCGACGTGGCCTCCCGCGACCGCGTGTTCACCCAGCTGTACCCGGAACTGCGCCGCATTGCCCGTGGTGTGCTGCGGCGGCACAGTGGCCACGACACGCTGCAGCCCACCGCCCTGCTCAATGATGCGTTGTTGAAGCTGGCCGGGGCGGCGCCAGCTGACACCAGCGACCGCGTTCACTTCGCCAACGTGGTGGCGCGGGCGATGCGGCAGGTGCTGGTCGACCGTGCCCGGCGCAAACAAGCCGACAAGCGCGGCGCCGGTCTGGTGCCCGAACCGCTCGACGGGCAGGACATCGCAGAGGGCGCCACACCGGAGCAGATTTTGGCGGTGGATGAGGCGTTGGCGCGTCTGGCCGACCTGGACCCTCGCGCCGCCAGTGTGCTGGAGCTGCGCGTTTTCGGCGGGCTGACCATCGACGAGACAGCCACCGCGATGGGCATTCATCCCTCGGCCGTCAACCGCGAATGGGCCTTTGCCTCGGCCTGGCTCAAGCAGCAGTTGGGCGGCGATGTCTGAAGCGGCCGATCCGGTCGACTACGCTCGCGGCAAGGCGCTCTACCTGGCCCTGCTGGAGCGCCCGGTCGACGAGCGGCAGGCGCAGCTGGACACGCTGCGGCTGGCCTCGCCGACATTGGCCGGTTGGTTGGAACAGATGCTCAGTGCGGCCGACAGGCCACTCAGCTGGATCGACGGCGACGACGGCGAAGCGCCGATCGACGGTTACGAGATCCTCGAGCCGATCGGCCGCGGTGGCATGGGCGAAGTGCATCTGGCGTTGCGCCAGGTGGCCGGTCATCCGCAGCGCGTGGCCCTCAAGCGGCTGCGTTTCGACCATCGCGACCGCCATGCGCGCGAGCGCTTCGCCGAGGAAACGCGGCTGCTGGCGCAGCTGTCGCATCCGGGCATCGCGCCGCTGCTGGATGCCGGCACCGATGCCCGCGGTCGGCCATATCTGGTCACCCCCTACATCCAGGGCCAACCGATCGACCAGTGGTGCGCTGAGCAACGGGCAGACGTACGTCAGCGCGTGCAACTGGTCAGCAAGGTGGCGGCCGCCGTGGCCGACGCGCACGCCCATCTGGTGATTCATTGCGACATCAAGCCGGCCAACATCCTGGTGACGGCCGATGGTGAACCGGTGCTGCTGGATTTCGGCATCGCCCGCAGCGCGGTCGCGACCGCGGGCGAGCAGGAGTGGTCAGCGCTGACACTCGGCTATGCCGCGCCGGAACAGCTGACCCCGCCGGATCAGCGTGGCCCGCTCGGTGCGGCCGTCGATGTGCATGCACTCGGTGTGCTGGCCTTCGAGCTGCTCTGCGGCCACAGCCCCTACCGCAGACGCAGTGACTACGCCGCACAGATCGCCGCCATGCGCGAGGTTCAGCCACCGCCGTTGCGCGAACAAGCGGCTGTCGTGCGCGGCGTGGACCGGGATCTGGCTGCGATCGTCGGCAAAGCGCTGCGGCAGAACCCGGCCGAGCGCTATCCCAGCGCCGAGGCGCTGCAGGCCGACCTGCGGGCCTGGCTGACGCGGCGCCCGGTGCAGGCACGGGCGGCTGAACCAGGCTATCGCGCCCGCCATCTGTTGCGCCGACGCTGGCCCTGGCTGCTGGGTAGCCTGCTGGTGATGGCCGCCATCGGCTGGCACTGGCGGGTGCTGAACCAACAGTTGCAGGTCACTGCGGCCGAGCGCGACAAGGCCTCGGCGACGGCCAAGTTCTTTGCCGACCTGTTCGAGCTGCAGGTCCCGGCGCAGGTGGACAGCGGGCAGGTCTCGGCCATCGATCTGCTACACGGAGCGCTCGATCGATTGCGCGTGGCCGATGATCGGCCGGTGGCGATCCGCGCCAGCCTGCTGTTCTCGGCCGGACGGGCACTGAGTCGGCTCGGTGATGTCGGTGGCGGTGCGCAGGCCAAGCAGGAGGCGCTCGATCTGCTGCTGAGCAGCGGCGGCGACCACACGGTGCTGATCAACGAGATCCATGTGGAGCTCGCCTCGGACCTGAAGAATCATGGCCAGCTGGCGCGCGCCTGCGAGCACGTGCAGAAGGCCACCCCCGCGCTGGCCGACACGCAGGCCTACGCGCCCCATGTGCACCGCGCGCACGCGGCCATTTCGGCGATCTGCGCCGAGGAGGCCGGCGATGTCGAGGCCGCCCGCGCCGCCTACCAGCGGGTCATCGACAGGGCCGAGGAGGCGGTGCGCGACGAGCGTGAGCGTTACAGCATTGTCGCCGCCATGTCGAACCTGGCCGGCAGCTATTCCAAAAGCGATCCGGGCCACGCCGAGGCGTTGTACCGGCAGGCGCTGGACTATGCCCAACGGCACGACTACCACGAGGCCCGCGCGATCCTGCCGATGAAGCTCTATCTGGCGCGCCTGCTGATCGATGATTTCCGTCTGGACGAGGCCGAGGCACTGCTGGAGCCGGCGTTGGTGGAAGGTCAGGCCTGGTTTGGTGAAAAGGATGAGTGGGGCAATCTGATGCTGACCAGCGCCGGCCTGCTCGATGCACTGCAGGGGCGCTCGGAACGCTCCGTGCAGCGACTGGACAGCGCTGCTGCCTACATCGTCGAACGCGTCGGCGACGATCACCCCTGGACCTTCTCGGTGCAGGTGCAACGGGTGGTGGCGCGGCTCAGTGCCGACGACTGGGCAGGTGCCACCGAACTGGCGGAATCGCAGATGGCCTGGTTGCGCCAGCGCGAGCAGCTCACCCCCGCCGGCATGGATTTTCTCGAGTTGGCGCGGGCCTACGCGCAGACCCGAGCGGCACCCAAGGACAGCGAGCGGCTGGAGCAGTTGCGCATGGAACTGGCCAGCCGGACTCGAGCAGCCGGCTGGCGCAGCCATCTGATCGAGCGCTGGGCGGCGTGGGCCGCGGCCGCTTCCGACCCGCCAAACGGAGGCTTCAGCCCACCCGGGCCAGACGCCGGACCGCCAGCACCCCACAAATCGCCGTGATGGCCAGCAACACCACCGCGGCCAGTTCGGTCGGGATGAAGATGAAGCCGTCGACTTGGGCCAGGCCCAGCGCCAGTTGATTGAGGTGGAAGGCGGGCCAGATCACTACCCACGGCTTGAGGAAGGCCGGCAGCGGGATGAACAGGCCGGACAGCCACAGCATCGGCAGAAACAGCAGATTGGCCCAGGCCGGCGCGGCGGCGGCCGACGACCAGGAGCCGATCCACAGACCGATCGCCGCGAAGGGCAGGCTGCCGACGATCATGGTCAGCCAGATGACGAGAATTTGAGCGGTGCTCAGCGTCAACTTGCCCAGCAGCAGCGCCGCCAGCGTGACGATGCTCACCGCCATCGTCGAGATCGTGACCGCCATCAGCAGCTTGGCCAGCACGCTGGCGCCAGGCGGCAGCGGCAGCGCCCGCTTGAGCAGCAGCAGCCGCTGCTCGCGTTCCTGCGCCAGCACGGCGCTGCTGAAGATGCCCGGCATCATCACTGCCAGCGCCGAGAAGCCGACAAACAGATAGTTGCCCACCTCCGGCCCGTAGGACGGCTCTCCCTCGCCACTGGTCATCAACACGCCGAAGACCAGGTAGACGGCCAGCGGTACCAGCAGCGTGGGCAGGGCGAAACCGACGCTGCGCAGCGCGCCGAGCAGATCCTGGCGGAATTCGGCCAGATAGGCCGCCAGCAACAGTCGCAGCGGCAACGGTGCCCGCCCGCTGGCCAGCGAGGGCAGGGTGGATGAGTGCGGGTTCATGCGGCCTCCAGGGTCAATTCGGAGAAGGCTTCGGCCAGGTTGGCCGGCCGGACTTCCAGTCGGCTCAGTTGGGGGTCGGTCTGCAGCAAGCGACGCACGACGGTCTCCGGATCGCTGGCAGTGAGCTGCAGCTGGCGATCCTGGGCACTGACTTCGACCACGCCGGGCCACTGTCTGACCGTGCTCGCTTCGACATCGCTGAGGCAGCGGATGCGGGTGCGGCTGACCAGTTCGCGCATCTGTGCCACGCTGCCTTCGGCCAGCAGGCGTCCGCCAGCCAGCACGGCAACCCGATCCGCCAGCGCCTCGGCTTCCTCCAGATAGTGCGTGGTCAGCACGATCGAGCGGCCCTGAGCGACCAGTTGGCGCAGGCTGGCCCACAGTCGCTCGCGCGCCGGCAGGTCCAGACCCACCGTCGGTTCGTCGAGGAACAGCAGCCGCGGGCGCCCACAGATCGCCAGTGCAAACTGCACCTGGCGTTGCTGACCGCCGGACAGCTTGCCGTAACGACGCTCGGCGAAGTCGCCAATGCCGGCCAGCTCGATGCACTCGTCCACACCCAGCGGATCGCGGTAGCAGCGCCGGGTCAGGTCGATGTGTTCGCGCGCGCTCAGCATCGGTGCCAGCCGCACATCCTGCAGCATGCAACCCAGTTCCAGCCGACTGTGTACATCGGTCGGATCGCCACCCAGCGTGCGGACCTCACCGCTGTCGCTGCGCAGGGTGCCCAGCCACAAACCAATGGCCGTGCTCTTGCCGGCGCCATTGGGCCCCAGCACGGCCAGCAGCTCGCCTGGCCGCACCTGCAGGTCCAGCCCGTCCAGAGCGACGGTCTGGCCATAGCGCTTGCGCACCCCGCGCAACTCGGCCAGTTGTGACTGCTCATCCGGCACCACCGCCGTGATTGGTGTGTCTGGAGTGGCGACAGCCGCCACTTCGACCGCCAGACCCGGTGCCTTGCGCCGACCATTGAGCAGCGCCCCGATCCAGCTGCCGCGCACGAACCAGCGGTAGCTGAGCAGCAGCGCGACCAGCGTCAGCCCCACGATCAGCGGAAACTTCAGGCTCCAGTGCAGCGGCCAGTCGCGCAGCGCCACCTGCAGGCCGAAGACCAGCGGCAGGTGCAGCAGATAGATCCAGTACGAGGCGTCGGCCAGATAGCGCCAACGTGCGCTCGGCCGCGCCAGCCAGCGCTGACAGGCGCCGAGCAGACCGAAGCTCCAGTACCAGCCGGACAGCGCATAGACGGCGGCATATAGGACGCGCCGTCCTTCACCGCCGGCCAGCGTGGTGGCGTCGAACAGGTTCGGCCGTGGGCCGACCAGCAGCAGCGCCAGCGCCGAGAGACCCACGGCCAGCAGCAGCTGGCTGCGCCAGCGACTGGCGAGATCGGTCAGAAAACTGCCCTGTCGCCGCAGCCACCAGCCCGCTGCGAACGCGCTGCCGTAGGCGATGCTCGCCGGAAGCTGTGGTTGCAAGCCGAAGTCGGGCGTGTGGATGCCGAACCAGACCCGCCAGCCGGGATCCAGCGCCAGCACCGCGGCGGCCGGCAGGGCCAGCAACACCGGCGCCAGACCGCGGCGCAAGGTCCAGGCCAGCGCTCGGTCGATGGCGGCCCCAAATCGGTCGCTGGGGTCCAGCCGGTTCCAGAGCGCGCGCAACGCGGCCGTGGCCAGGTAGAACAGGCCCAGGTAGTAGAGGAACCACAGGTGCACCAGGGGCAGGCCCTGGTCGGCCGGGGACGACTGCGCCAGCTCGGACGGGACGCCAGATCGGGTCAAACCCCAGATGACGATGGCAATCGAGACTGGGGCCAGCAGCAGCCAGCCACCCAGCAACGGCAGACCGATGCGACGGCTGCGATCGCGCAGGAAGCTCCGCGTGCCCAGACGCTGCCACAGCAGATGGCCGAAATAGCCGGCGATCAGGAAGAACAGCGTCATCCGGAAGCTGTGGATCAGGAAGAAGCCCACCGCCAGCGTGGTGCTGGCCGATGGGTCCTGCACCGGTATCGGCAGGAAGAATGACATGCTGGCGTGCAGGGCGATGCCCAGCAGCAGGGCCAAGGCGCGCGCGGCATCCAGCGCATGCAGCCGATCGGTGGCAGTCGGGGTCGCAGTCGTCAAGACACATCCCTCCGGGAGGTGAACAGCAGGGCCAGACCCAGGGCCAGCGCGGCAGCCAACAGCAGGCCGCTCAGGGTCAGGAAGAGTTGGGGGGTCCAGGCGAGTTCGCCATCGGCGCCACGGGTCAATGCCGGCAGTGCCAGCAACTGGAACAGCGGTACCGCGGTGTTGCTGACGACGATGCCGGTCACGCTCCACAGTTCGTTGCGACCCAGCACGGTCAGCGCCAGCAACAACCCGAAGTTGGCCAGCAGGAAGACCATCAGGCCGACGAACCAGGCCAGTTCGCCACTCGGCCCGTCATGCAGAGTCAGCACGACCAGCAGCAGTGGCGCCCAGGCCAGCAGAAAACCGCTCAGGCTACCGAGTACCCGGGCCGCGGCGGCCTGTCCAATCGATACCGGCAGGCTCAGCACGAAGCTGTAGCTCTGCGCCTGGCGCTCGCTCAGCGGTCCGTGCACGGCCAGGATCACGCCGAGCACGACGATCGCCGTGACCAGCAGGATATGCCCGGCCAGGCTCACATTGCCGTCGAGATCCGACAGCCACAGGGCCAGCATGCCGCCGACCAGCGTGCCGACAATCAACCAGCGGTACAGGTACAGATCCTTTCTGACCAGTGCGACCATCGCCCGGGTGATCATTCGCCGCGCTCCTGTCGGTGTTGCATCACGCTGGCCACGAAGATCTCTTCCAACGTCAGCCGCTGCGACTGGTGCACCGTGATGCCGGCGGCGCTCAGCGCGGCTTCCAGCGTCGGCTGGTAGTCCGCCGTCAGCAGCACCGCACTGCGCCCGTCACGGCGCAGTTCGACCGTGCCGGCGACGTCCGGCAGCACGCCATCGACTGGCAGATCAAGCGACAGCCGGCGCCAGCGCTGCAGGTAGCTGTCGGTGTCGTCGTCGGCGACCAGCCGACCGCGATCGAGGAAGGCGATGCGATCGCAGATGCGTTCGATGTCCTGGGTGTGATGGGAGGACAGCAGCACCGTGCGCGCGGGGTCCTCGACCACCGCCAGCAACTCGCCCAGGATCTCCTGCCGCGCCACTGGGTCCAGGCCGCTGGTCGGTTCATCGAGCAGCAGCAGCCGTGGCCGCCGCGCTAGCGTCAGCAGCAGCAGCGCCTTCATGCGTTCGCCGCTGGACAGCTGCCGAGCGCGCTGACCGGGGTGCAGCGCGAAGTGCTTGAGCAAGCGCTGCGCCAGCGCCTCATCCCAGCCGGGATAGATGCTGGCCACCCAGCGCATGTGCCAGTCCAGCGTGGCGCTGCCGAACAGGCCCATGTCGCGGCTGACATAACCAACGTCCGCCTTGGCCAGCGCCTGTGCCGTCGGCATCGGCTGACCCAGCACGCGGATCTGGCCGGCGTCGGCGTGCACCAGGCCCAAGATCAGACGCAGCAGCGTCGACTTGCCGGCGCCGGCCGGTCCCACCAGGCCGAGGATCTGACCCGGCTGCAGGCTCAGCGACAGCGGCTCCAGCGAGAAATAGCGATAGCGCTTGCTCACGCCCTGCAATTCCAGCGCGGCTTCCATGTGGGTCACTCCCTTGCCTTGATCGCGGCCAGCCGCTGTTGCAGCCGGGCCTGTAGCGTCGTCTCGTCCCAACCCAGCAAGCGGGCTGCGTCCACGGCCGCCTGCAGGTGCTCGTCGATGGCTTGCTCGGTCAGCGTCGAGCCCAGGCCGGTGGTCTCGGCCACGAAGGTGCCGCGCCCCTGGCGGGTCACGATCGCGCCAGCGTGCTCCAGATCCGAATAGGCGCGCTTGACCGTGATGACGCTCACCTGCAACTCCACCGCCAGAGCCCGGATCGATGGCAATTCCTGGCCCGGCGCCCAGTCGCCGATGGCAATGCGGTGCCGGATCTGCTCGACGATCTGCAGATACATCGGTCGCGGATCGGTCTGCGAGATGGTGAGCATAGTGTGCATGTCGATATACACAGTATGCTCAGTCGGGTCGGAATGCAAGCGCGTTGACGGGGGTGTTTCCAGCGACCGCGATGCATGACCTGGGACCGCCGACGTCCTCGTCGGCGCATGGCTGTACCGAGCGAAGGTCGGCGGAATCTGCGACGAAGCAGTCGCTGTTGATCAGGTCAGAACACAGCGAGGCCTGATCCAGGTCCGACGACGCTGCGGCTACTCGTAGCCGTCGGCGAAAATCGTGTCGTCGTCGATCGCTTCGACCGCGCCGACATCACACACGGGCTGACCGTCGCCATCGCCGTCCTGGGGTCGATCGAGGCCGCGCTGGTCATCAGGCAGGCAGGCGCTGTTGACACCGTGGTCGATGGCATTGGGTCCAGGCAGATGCGTCTGGGTCGGCCCTCCGTTGTCGGCCAGTAGCCCCAGGCCCGGGTCCACATCGAGCTGATCGCTGGGCAAGGTCTGGTGCTGGCAGCGCGCGGAATCGCCGAGAATGTTGCCGCCATCCAGGGACTGGATCACACGGCAGTCGTCGGACAGAAAGCCCGGGCCGTTGCCGGACAGGATGGTGTTGCTGATGAAGGTGCGTCCGAAGCCGCCATGCACATCGTGGATACCGCCGACAACCGGTTGAGAGAACAGCCCGGTGTTGTTGGTGATGGTCGAATTGATCACGGTCAGCAGAGCGCCACCATCGACCAGGATCGCCCCGTCACCGAGATTGCCGCTGATGGTGACGTTTTCCAGCAGCACGTCGTTGAAATTGTTGAGCAGGAACGCGCCGCTGGCGCCACCGCTGTTTCCCGTCACCAGACTGCGCCGCAGCGTGAACGGGGCACCCTCATCGGCACGAATGGCACCGGCATGGCTGCCCTGATTGCCGCGAATCTCGCTGTCGATCAGGGTCAGGCAGGAATCCTCACCAGCGACTGCGATGGCGCCGGCCAAGGCCATCGTGAAGTCTGTTGCCGCCGGGTCGAGATTATCGAGCAGGCGCACGCGGTTGCCGGTGATGCAACCCCGATTGCTCAAACCAATCGCGTCGATCTGATTCGGTGCCGTGTTGTCGCGAATGTCGACCCGGTCCAGCTGCAACTGCACGCCTGCACCGACCCGCATGCCGGCACCGCCGTCGCTGAAGGCAATCAGTTCAAGGCGACCGTTGCGCAGGGTGAGGTCCTGCAGGCTCACGTGGTAGTCGGGGACGCCAGGCAACAGGTCCAGAACCCGGTCCAGCGCTGAAGCATCGATCAATGTCGCTGCGGTACCCACACCGCTGATGCTCAGGGCATCGGTGATGTCCAGATCACCGCTGGCGCCCATATCTTCATCGGTTCCAACAAGCGACAAGATGTGCGTGCCAGCACCCAGAATGATCTCGTCCGCGCCGGCCAGCGCATTGCACTCCTGCACGGCGGCGCGCAGCGTGCAGCCGCCGGTAACGGACAGGCACTGACCATCTCCCGGGCTCTGGTCAACCGCGTCGTCGAGGCGATCGACGGTGAAGCTGGCGGCCCACGCCGTGGGAGTCAGCAAGCTGCAGAACAACAAGGCCGCGCTTCGCATCATGGCATCCAGCAGACCCTCGCGCCGCTGAGCGCGGATTGTTTCAGCGCTGCAGCGCCGATGTCGCAGCGTGTGCTGTAACGGGCAGATCGTCGAGTGGTCGTCGATATCGGCTGCACACGCGCTGGCTCAGGGGACTATTCGAAACCGTCGGCGAACAGCGCCGTCGGGTCAACCCACTCCGTGGCGCCCACATCGCAATCGGCCAAGCCGTCGCCATCACCGTCCTGCGGCCGGGTCACCCCGCGCTGATCCTCGGCCAGACAGGCGCTCGTCACGCCACGATCAATGGCATTGGGACCAGGCAGATGCGTGTGCGTCCAGCCGCCATGGTCGGCCAGCGGCCCCAGGCCCGGATCCACGTCCACCTGGTCGCTGGGCAGCAGTTGATGCTGACAGCGGCTGGAGTCGCCGAGGATATTGCCGCCATCGAGCGAACGCACCACGCGGCATTCGTCGCCGAGGGCGCCTGGCCCGTTGCCGGACAGGATCGTGTTGCTGATGAAGGTGCGGCCCGGCAAGCTGTGTACATCGTGGATGCCGCCCACGACTGGCTGACCGAAGGAGCCCACGTTGCGGGTCACCGTGGAATTGCGCAGCGTCAAGGTGGCGCCGCCGTCGACCAGCACCGCGCCGTTGCCGCGATTGCCGCTGATGGTCACGTTGTCCATCAGCACCTCGTTGTTGTTGTTGAGCAGGAAGGCGCCGGTGGCGCGACCTTCGTTGTCCGCCACCAGACTGCGGCTGAGCGTGATCGGCGCACCGTCGTCGGCGTAAACGGCGCCGGTCTGGTCGCCTTGATTGCCGCGGATTTCGCTGTCGCTGAGAGACAGGCAGGAATCGACACCGCTGGTGTAAATGGCACCGGCACGGGCGCGCTCATTGCCAGTCTGATCCGGATCGAAGTTGTCCAGCAACCGTAGCCGCTGTCCATTGATGCAGCCGCGGTTGCTCAGGCCCATCGCGTCAACGAAGGTGGAGGACACGTTGTTGCGAATGTCGACCCGCTCGATCAGCAACTGCACCTGCCGACCCACGCGCAGACCGGCGCCACCGCCGCTGTTCTGGCTGAAGCTGTCCAGCCGACCATTGCGCAGGCTGAGGTCACGCAGTGCGACCGCTCGGGCGCTGTCTGCCGGCAGCACATCCAGCACGCGGTCCAGTGCACCACCGTCGATGACGGTCACCAGCGGACCCGCCCCTTCGATCGTCAGCGCATCGGTGACGTCCAGATCGCCCTGGCTTGAGAGGTCCTCGTCGATGCCCGGAAGGGTGAGCAGATGGGTGCCGGCCGCCAGTTGCAATGTGTCTGGCCCAGCCAGCGCGTTGCTCTCCTGGATCGCCGCGCGCAGCGTACAGCCGCCACCGATCGCCAGGCACACACCATCGCCGGGCAGCATGTCCACCGCGTCGTCCAGACGATCCACAGCAAAACTCGCGGCGCGCAGTGTCGGCGCACAGGCCAGGGCACAGAGCATCAGGGCAAGGCGGCGCATCGCCGGATACCTCAACGGTGGCGCGGTCGCGCCGGCGGGGCATTGTGCCTTGTGTGGTGCGCGTCCAAACGGGGTGCCGATCGCAACCGCCATTGCTCCGAAGCTTCAGCGCAGCGCCGATGCCTCGGCAGAGGCAGAACTGTCCTCAGTCGATTCCGGCGTCGATTCCGGCGACGGTGGAACGAGCGCCTGATCGGCGGCCGTCACCTTGTGGTGGGCACGAATCAGCGCCAGGTTGCGCAGATAGACCACCAGACCGAAGCTCTGGCCGAGGATGATGATGGCGTCGCGCGTGTGCAGTGCATAGGCCAGCAGCAGCAGGCTGCCGCTCAACGACAGATACCAGAACTGCACCGGATTCACCGAGGTTCGCGCGCGCTCGGAGTAGTACAGCTGCACCACGAAGCGGCCGGTGAACAGCACCTGCCCGATGAAGCCGAGCACGATCCAGTTGGACTCGCTGCGGGTCACCAGCGCAGACAGGGGCTCGTTGTGACTCAGCAGCCCGACCGCGATGCTGCCGCTGGAGAGCAGCAGCCAAGGCAACAGGAAACGTCCGGCCGGTTCATGCTGGGCACGACGAAGCAGCTGCAGATTGCGCAAATAGATGGCCAGGCCGAGCAGTTGGCCACTGGCAATCACCGGGTCACGCTGATGACTGGCATAGGCCAGCAGCAGAACCGCGCCACACAGACTGAGCTGCCAGAAATGTCGTGGCAGCAGGCTACGACGGGCGCGCTCGGAGAGGATCCATTGCGACAGGAAGCGGCCGGCAAAGGCCAGCTGCGCGAGTAGGCCGATGGCAAACCAGAGGGGATGGGCAAGATTCATGTCGGGGGATTGATTTCCTGGACGCCTGCACGCCGGGTCCGCCGGCCCAGCCAGGCCACGCCGAGCAGATCGACCACGCCGGCGCCGAGGCGGCCGAACAGGCCATAGTGCGAGCTGCCGGCACCGCGTGGCCGGTGGTTCACCGGCAGACTGTCGATCTGCCAGCCTTGCTGGCGGACCAGTGCGGGAATGAAGCGATGCATGTGATTGAAGGCTGGCAGGCGCCGCAAGGTGTCACGCTCGATCACGCGAATGCCGCAGCCGGAATCCGGCGTGGCGTCACCCAGCAGTCCGCGCCTGACCCTGTTGGCGATCTTCGATGAGATGCGCTTGAGCCAGGTGTCGCGCCGACTGACGCGCCAGCCCTGGATCAGCTTGAGGTTCGGATCCTGCCGCTCCTCGATGGCCTGCAGCAGGCGTGGCAGGTCGGCGGGGTCGTTCTGGCCGTCACCATCGAGTGTGCCGATCCATTGGCCGCGCGCGGCCCAGACGCCGGTCAGCAAGGCCCCGCTCTGGCCGATCTGCCGCTGGTGACGCAGCACCCGCAGCATCGGCAGTCGCAGTTGCGCGTCGTGCAGCACCGAATTCGTGCCGTCACTGCTGGCGTCGTCGACGACGATGATCTCCAGGCCGCCCGACTCTGCAAATGCGGTCACGATTTCGTCCAGCAGCGACGGCAGGCAGCCGGCTTCGTTGTGTGCCGGAACCACTACGGATATGCGGGGGTTGGACATCAGTCGTCAGTCTCGTCGGGCGCAGGGTCCAGGGTCTGGCGTCGGTCGATAGGGACACAATCTGTAACGATTGCATGGGCCTGCAGCAAGTACCAGTGGCGGCGATTCGACCAGCCCAGATCGATCCCGCGGTCGCCGTCCAGACAGGCATCCAGTGGTTCACCGTGCGTCAGCAACCAATGCGTCGATGCGGCGCGCAGCCAGTCGAAGGCGGCCGTGAGCTGTTCATGCGCGGGTCGCTTGAAGCCGAAGGCAAAAGCCGTTTCCGGGGCCTGCAGCAACATCTGCTCGGGTACGTTGGCCAGGGCCAGCGTTGCATCGGCGGGCATGGCCGATTCCGCCCTGGCCAGCAGGCCACGGCCGGAGCGGGCATCGTTCATCGCGGGGTAGCCGAACAGGCCATAGCCGGTCCACAAGGCAAGCATCAGTGCGCCCCAGGCCAGATGGGCTCGGCGGTGCCAGAGCAGCATCGCCGCGGCACCGATCAGCCCGACCGCACCAAACCAGTACCAGGGCCGAACGCCCTGCTCCAGCGCGATGCGTTCTGCAAAGCGCGGTGTGCCCAGCAGCGCCCACAGACTGCCGCCGACCATGATGGCGACCAGGAATCCGGTCAGCACCAGCAGGGTTCGTCGCGCCGCCTGACGGGCCAGCAAGGGACGCAGCAACGGGGCGAAGGCCAG
>JAWLAT010000021.1:0-81425 GCA_041395325.1 Lysobacterales bacterium | reverse complement strand
GCCGCCGATGCCCTGTTTGCGGCCGTCTACGATGATCTGCGACGGATCGCCGCACGTCAGGCTGCGGCGGCCAACCATGCCGATGCCCCGGGGCGGACCTCGCTGGTGCACGAGAGCTATCTGCGCATGGCCAGGCCCGATGCACTCAAGCTGGCCGATCGCCATCATTTCTTTGCTGTCGCGGCGCGTGCGATGCGCCAGATCAGCATCGATCGAGCCCGCTTGCAGCTGGCGGAGAAGCGCGGTGGCGGGGTCGGCGCTGCGGTGCTGGACACCGATCGCCATGCGGGCGAGCGCGCGGCAAGCTGGAGCATCGAGGGCCTGCTCGATCTGGATCAGGCGCTGAGCGATCTGGAGGCCGTCGATCCGCGCCTGGTCCGGTTGGTCGAGCAGCGGGTCTTCTCCGGACTGGAACTGGAGGAGATCAGTGAGATGACCGGGCTGTCCCTGTCCACGCTCAAGCGCGACTGGCGCAAGGTGCGTGCCTTCCTGAACGCCCGGTTGCAACTCGCCGATGGCCCATTCGAAAGCTGAGCGGGATGCGCTGCTGCTGGCGTGCTTCGACAGTCTGGTCGAGCTGTCAGCGCCTGAGCGGGAAGCCCGACTGGCGGCGCTGCGGCAGGAGGATCCCGAGCTGGCCGCAGCGCTCACGGCGATGTTGGCGGCGGACGGCACCGACGGCGCGTTGGAAGCCGTGCCGGGGCTGGTCGCCGCCTTGCACATCCAGAACAGCGAGGAGGCCGATGGCGGCGCGCTGAGCATCGGCGACGAGGTGGGGCCCTTCGTCCTGCAGCGCTGCCTGGGACAGGGCGGCATGGGAGAGGTCTGGCTGGCCACGCGAACGCAGGACGGCTTTCACCAGCAGGTGGCGCTCAAGCGGATCCGGCGAGGGATGAACAGCGCGACTGCGCTGCGCCGCTTTCAGGCCGAGCGACGCATCCTGGCCGAGCTTTCACACCCGCACATCGCGCGCTTCATCGATGGTGGTGTCGACGCGCGTGGCTTGCCCTGGTACGCGATGAGCTATGTCGAAGGCCTGCCGCTGAATCGCTATGTGCAGGTGCATGCGCTGGGTGTTCGTGAGCGCGTCGCTCTGTTGTTGCAGGTCACCGATGCGGTGGCCCATGCGCAAAACCAGTTGATCGTGCACCGCGACCTCAAGCCCTCCAATGTGCTGGTCGACGGAGAGGGCGTGCCGCATCTGCTCGATTTCGGCATCGCCAAATTGCTGGTGGGCGAGGGCACGCAGGCCGAAACACTGACGGCTGAGCAGGCCCTGACGCCGATGTACGCCGCACCGGAGCAGATCCAGGGCGGCCGCATCAGCACCGCGACCGATGTCTACGCGCTGGGCGCGATGCTGTACGAGTTGCTGACCGACAGCTTGCCGCATGCGCGAGCCGGCCTGAGCCTGGCCGCACTGGTGGCGCAGGTGCGTGGCGAAATCAGTGAGCGACCCAGTCTGCGACTGCGCCAACGCACGGCGACCGGTGAGTTCCGCAGTGGGCGGCGCGGCTGGGCGATCGATGCCGATCTGGATGCGATCGTGCTGAACGCCCTGCGCAGCGAGCCGGAGCGTCGCTATGCCTCGGCGGCGGCGCTGGCCGACGATCTGCGGCGCTGGCTGGAGGGCAGTCCGGTGCGGGCCCGCGCCGACACCGCCGCCTATCGAGCGCGCAAGTTCATCGGGCGCCACCGCTATCTGGTCGGCAGCGCCGCGGCGGTGCTGCTGGCGCTGCTGGCCGGATTCGGAACGGCGCTGTGGCAGGCCCGCGAGGCGAGGGTTCAGGCCGAGCTGGCAGCGGAGGAAGCCGCACGGGCCGAGCGGCAGCGCGCGCTGGCCACGGAGGCGCAGAGCGATGCCGAGGCCATCAACCGCTTCTTCGCGCAGATGCTGCACGATGCCAACGCGATGCATCAGGCACAGGGCGCCGCCTTGACCGTGCAGGATTGGGTGGAAGCCGCGCTGCCCAGGCTGGATGCGGAACTGGCAGACGCGGCGGCCGCTCGCGCCACCTTGCGACGATCCCTGGGGGTGGCACTGCAAGGTCTGGGCGATGCTGCCGGCGCACGCCCGGTGCTGGAGCAAGCCGTGCGGGAGGCCGATCGGGCCTATGGGCCGTCCGGCCAGGCGGCCAGTGCCCGAATCAGCCTGGGCCTGACGCTGTTTGCCTTGGGCGAAACACAGCAGGCGCAGGCGCTCTGCGAAGCAGGCATCGCCTTGATCGACGGTTTGCCGACGGTTGAGCCGGAACTGCGGCAGCTGCAGATTCAGGCGCGCACCACGCTGATCCGCGTCCACAGTCTGCAAGGGAACGAGCAACAGGCCTTGGCCCTGGCCGAGCGCAATTTCGCCGATCGCGTCGAGATCTATGGCAGCGCCGAGGATCCCCGGCTGGCGGTCGACTACAACAATCTCGCCGGCACCTACAACCGGCTGGGGCGTCTGGACGAGGCCGAAGTCGCGCAACGCAAGTCCCTGCAACTGCTGCAGCGACGGCCCGACCCGCCGGTAGCGCGCATTGCCTTTGTCGAGCAGTCGCTGTGCGTCCTGGCGGTCCAGCGTGCGCAATACGTCGAGGGACTGGCCGCTTGTGATCGCGCCGCCGAGGGCTATCGCCAGGCACTTGGCGAGGACTCGATCGAACTGGCTGGACTGGCCGCCAGTCAGGCGCATCTGCAGTTCGCGTCAGGCAATGTGGCCGCGGCGCGAGCGTTGCTGTCGGCCGCATTGCCGCGCCTGGAAGCCGCCAGTCGCATGGTCGATCTGCGCATGGCCTGGGCGGTGCAGTCGCGGCTGGCCATGCGCGAAGCTGACTGGTCCGCGCTGACTGAGTACGGTCAACGATTGCTGGCGACCTTGCCAACGCCCGCCTCCGATCGGCTCAGCGGTGAGCGGGTCGCGGCGCAGAGCTTCGCTGACCTGGGGCGATACCTTGAGGATCGACAAGCGCAACAGGCGCAGGCGCTCATCGATACTGCCGAGTCTGTGCTGACGCGCAGCGACGTGGTGCCCTATTTCCGTGCCAGCGCTGCCCTGGCCGCTGCGGTCGCTGCGCAGACTCGGGGTGATCCGCACCTCGCGCAGTCGCTGCAGACTCGTGGGATCGATGCGCTGGCCACGCACATGCCCAGAGCAGAGGCCGAGGCACTGTGGGCGCGTTGGTGGCCGGAACGGATGGATCGCCTGCCGCTGGAGTGAGGTCGACCTGCTCAGAGGGGAAGCGGGTGTCCATCGCCAAGGCGACCTAGATCACAGGCTGGTGGCGCATCTCGACGGCTGCAGCGCGACGATCTGACCTTCCACGCAGGCAAAGCCGATAGCGTCGCGAGCTTGCACCAGCGCGCCGCCGGTCAGCAGCGAGAAGGCCGGCAGAATCAGACCGCCGGCATTCAGTCGAAACGCCGGCCAGCGCCGCGGCAGACCGGGCAGCTTGACGCAGGGATGCAAGTGCCCGCTGACCGTTGGGAGCGACGCGCCGGGTGGAGGTTCGTGGCACAGGCAGAGGCCCGCTAGGAGAACGTCCTCCCGAATGACCTGAAGCTCGAGCAGCTGGGCTGCGGTGTCTGTCAGCTGGCGATCGTGATTGCCGGCGATGACCTGGATCGACAAGCTCGGGTGCGCCCGCCGGAAGTCCTGCCAGCGATCGATCCAGGGTGCGTCGAAGATGGGTCCGTGAAGCAGATCGCCGAGGACCCACAGCGTCTCGGGCTGGTGCCGCTCGATCAGGCGAGCAAGTCGGTCCAGATCCGTTGAGGTGCTGCCGCGCGGCGCGAGGATACCGGCCCGGCGCAGGGTGTCGGCCTTGCCCAGGTGCAGGTCGGCGATCAGCAAGGCCCGCTGCGCGGGCCAATAGACGGCGCGCTCGCCCAGCAGCAGCAGGCTTTGGTCGCCGAGGGTGATGGTGTGTTCGGTGGACAAGGTGGGACGGATCTCGCAGGTGAGTGACATGTGTCCGCCGCCAGCGGACTTTGGCGTGCGGCGATTATTTGCCACTTTGGGTTGGCGGGATGTCGACGTCCGCGGTGCGGTTGGCTAGGCCTCGCGGCTTCACCGAAAGCGGCGATGCTCGCCGCACTCCAAGGTGCTGCGCACCGCAATCTGAGCGGATTTCGCGGCTGAGAGTCCCGATATCGAGCCGCTGGACGTGCTGATCCGCAACTTCCGGTCGACCATCGTCCGCCGCAGGCGGACTTTGGAGTGCGGCGATGATTCGCCGCTTTGTGTTGGCGTGGTGTCGACGTCCGCGGTGCGGTTTGCTTGGCCTCGTGGCTTCACCGAAAGCGGCGATCTTTCGCCGCTTTGAGTTGGCGAGTTGTCGAAGTCCGCAGTGCGGTTTGCTTGGCCTCGCGGCTTCACCGAAAGCGGCGATGCTCGCCGCACTCCAAGGTGCTGCGCACCGCAATCTGAGCGGATCTCGCGGCTGAGAGTCCCGAGATCGAGCCGCTGGACGTGCTGATCCGCAACTGCCGGCCGGTCATGGTCCGCCGCAGGCGGACTTTGGAGTGCGGCGATTATTCGCCGCTTTGGGTTGGTGTGGTGTCGACGTCTGCAGTGCGGTTGGCTTGGCCTCGTGGTTTCACCGAAAGCGGCGATGCTCGCCGCACTCTGGTGCTGCGCACCGCAATCTGAGCGGATCTCGCGGCTGAGGAGTCCCGATATCGAGCGCTGAGCAGTTCTCGCGGCTGGGTGGCCATCGTCCGCCGCAGGTGGACTTTGGAGTGCGGCGATCATTCGCCGCTTTGCGTTGGCGAGTTGTCGACGTCCGCACTGCGGTTGGTATGGCCTCGTGGCTTCACCGAAAGCGGCGATGCTCGCCGCACTCCAAGGTGCTGCGCACCGCGCTGAGCAGTTCTCGCGGCTGGGTGGCGAGCGTCCGCCGCCGGCGGACTTTCGCGTGCGGCGATGGAGGGATTGATCCTACCGATCACCGTGCCAGCCCGCGCTCCAGTTTCTCGGCGGCGCGGCGGACGCGGGTGCTCCAGTCCTCGGTGCTGAGCTGGCCGCGCTGGCTCTCGGCCCACAGCGGGAAGGCCAGCGGGCTGAAGGCCTGCAGCCGGACTTCGTCGCGAGGCTGGTCGGCAAGGGACTGCAGCAGCTGGCGCAACTCGGGTTCACGCAACTGCTGCTCGCGCACTTCGCGTTCGGCCTGACCGAGCAGCAGATGGTCGGGGTCGTGTTGACTGAGCACATCGAAGATCAGCGCACTACTGGCCTGCAGGGCCCGCAGCGAGCGTGGCGCGCGACCGGGGAGTGAGGGCGGCAGCAGGCCGGCAACGCGGGCGACTTCGCGGAACTGCCGCCGGGCCAGTTCGGCCAGATTGAGGCAGGCAGCCAGATCCTGCTGCAGTGTGTCGGTGCGCAGCAGGGCGGCCCAGTCGTCGTGGCCCAGTTCACTCAGCTGATCGGCGCTCAGCAGCAGGCCGTAGTCGCTGCAGGCAAAGCTGTAGCTGCCCGGCCGCCGTTGCGCCAGTCGCCAGGCCCACAGCGCGGCCAGTCCATCGTGCAACTGTCGACCGGCAAAGGGGTAGACGAACAGGTGTTCACCCTCGCGCGAGCCGGCGTACTCGACCAGCCAGCGGCCGGGCGCCGGCAGACGGGACCGGCCGGCCTGGGCGGCACGCAGCGGCGCCAGCGCCTGCCGCTCGGCGGCGAGCTGAGGATCGGCCAGTACCGCGGCGACCCCGGCACCGATTGCATTCGACAAGGGCAGTTGACCGCCTTGCCAGCGCGGCACGCGGCCATCGTGGCGAGGGCTGGGCTTGACGTAGGCGACCATCTGCTCGACCCGCACCAGCTGCAGGGCGCGACCGGCAAAATGAAAATGATCGCCCGGTGTCAGTTGACCGACGAAGCGCTCTTCGACATGCCCCAGCGTGCGACCGCGCAAGGTCTTGACCGCCAGTGCGCCGTCACTGGCGATGGTGCCGATCGACAGCCGATGGCGCAGTGCAATGCGTCGATCGTTGAGTACATGACGGCCGGTCTCGTCGCGGCGCAGGCGGTGATAGTCCGGGTACTGGGCCAAGGCTTCGCCACCGACCTCCAGGAAGCGCAGCACCGCCTGCCAGGTCTCGCGGTCCAGGTCGGCGTAGGCGTGTGTCGTTCGGACCTCCTCCAACAGCGCATCGGCGCCGAAGCCGCCACCCAGAGCCAGCGTCGCGGCATGCTGCGCCAGCACGTCCAGGCAGTGCACCAGTGGCGGGCGTGACTCGATCTGCCCGGCAGCCACCGCGCGACGGACGGCGGCGTACTCGGCCAGCTCCAGCGCGTGAGTGGGTACGCCGACGATGGCACCGCTCTCGCCGGGCCGATGATGTGCACGACCGGCCCGCTGCAGCAGTCTGGCCACGCCCTTGGGGCTGCCGATCTGCAGGACCTGCTCGACCGGCGGGAAATCCACGCCCAGATCCAGACTGCTGGTGGCCACGACGGCCCGCAATTGGCCGTCGGCCAGCGCCTGTTCGACCGCGCGTCGCTGAGCAGCGTCGATGGAACCGTGATGCAGCGCCAGCGTCTGCAGATCCTCGGGCCAGACCGCCGCCAGTGCCTGATGCCACAACTCGGCCTGGGCACGGGTGTTGGTGAAGATCAGTGTGCTGCGCGCCGAGCACAGCTTGCCCAGCACCTGCGGCAGTTGCGACAGGCCCAGATGACCGGCGTAGGGGAAGCGCCCCGGATCGGTCGGCAACAGGCACTCGACGGTGGTGGCGCGCGGTGGTGCGGCGCCCACACGCAAAGGATGGGTGACGTGCGGCAGCAGCACCGCGGCGGCCTGATCCAGATTGCCCAGTGTGGCCGACAGGCCCCAGATTCGCAGCGTTGCTGCCAGCTGCCGCAGTCGCGCCAGCGCCAATTCCAGCAGCACGCCGCGCTTACTGCCGAGCAGCTCGTGCCACTCGTCGACGACCACCGCTCGCAGTGTCCGCAGGGTGGCCTGCGTGTCGGCGTAGCTCAGCAGCAGCGACAGCGATTCGGGTGTAGTAACCAGGATCTCGCGGCGACCGGCCCGCGCCAGTCGTCGATCCCGCGAGCTGGCATCGCCGGTGCGTAGCACCACCTGCCAGCCCAGATCGATGCCGTCGCAGACGTGCTGCAGCGCCCGTGCCGTGTCGGTGGCCAAGGCCCGCAGCGGGGTGATCCAGAGCAAGCGCGGGGAGCCGCCTCGGTCAGACTCGGCCAGTGCCTGCAGCAGCGCTCCGCCGGCCGCCGCCAGCGTCTTGCCACTGCCGGTGGGGGTATGCAGCAGGCCCGAGTGTCCGGCCAGGTAGGCCGCCCAGACCTCGCGCTGGTGCGGCAGCACCGTCCAGCCTTGCGCGGCCATCCACGCGTGCAGGGGCGCGGTTGGGTCAACCGGCTGGCCCGTGGTTTTGCGGCGCGTGGTGGCTCGCGTGTCGCGAGCAGGGCTCGCTCCTACGGTGGTGTCGTTGGCGGCGGGCCCTTCGGCGGACTCGCCGCCCTGGGCCCTGGGCCCTGAGCCCTGTGCCCTCAACAGAGTGTCGCGAGCAGGGCTCGCTCCTACGGCAGGGGCGTTGGCGGCGGGCCCTTCAGCGGACTCGCCGCCCTGGGCCCTGGGCCCTGAGCCCTGTGCCCTCAACACAGTCACCGCGCCAACGCCGCCAGTGTGTCGAGTCGGTCGGCCTCGCCGGCAGGCTTGTCCTGGCGCCAGCGCAGGATCCGGGGAAAGCGCACGGCGATGCCGGACTTGTGCCGCGGGCTGCGGTTGACGCCTTCGAAGGCCAGCTCGAAGACCTGCAGCGGCTGCACCGAGCGCACCGGGCCGAAGCGCTCGAGGGTGTGCGACCGAATCCAGCGATCGAGCTGGCCGATCTCGGCATCGGACAGCCCCGAGTAGGCCTTGGCGACCGGCACCAGCGTCTCGTCCTGCCACAGCGCAAAGGTGTAGTCGGTGTAGAGATTGCTGCGCCGGCCATGCCCGGCCTGGGCATAGATCAGCACCGCGTCGATGGTCAGCGGGTCGATCTTCCACTTCCACCAGTGGCCGCGCCGGCGCCCGGTCAGATAGGGTGAGCCCTGCTGCTTGAGCATCAGGCCCTCGACGCCACGCTCGCGGGCCTGTTCGCGCAACTCGGTGGCCGCGCGCCAATTGGCGACTTCCACCAAGGGTGACAGTCCGATGGCCGGCTGCTGCAAGGACTCGATCACTGCGCCAAGCTGCGCGCGGCGCTCGGCCAGTGGCCGCTCACGCAGGTCGGCGCCATTGAACTCCAGCAAATCATAGGCGAGCAGGCGCAACGGGGCCTCGCGCAGCGCCTTGGGGCCGGGCTTGCGCCGCTGGATGCGCGTCTGCAGCGCCGAGAAGGGCAAGGGCTGCTCGGCGCCGACTGCCCAGGCCAGCAACTCCCCATCGAGCACGCAGCCGTCCGGCAAGGCGGCGGCCGCCTGTTCAATTTCGGGAAAACGACCATCCAGTCGTTCCTCGCCGCGGGACCACAGAGCGATCTCGCCGTCGCGGCGCAGCAGCTGCAGGCGAATGCCGTCCCACTTCCATTCCAGCTGCCAGTCGCTCAGCGGACCGAGTTCGTCGACGGGCTTTTCCAATGGCGAGGCGAGAAAGAAGGGGTAGGGCTGGGCCCGGTCGCCGGGCTGAGATTCGGGCGACAGCAAACGGGCCTGGAACTCGGCCGACGGCTGCCAATTGCCGAGCAGGCGCTGGGCAATGGTCGCCACCGGCAGGCCGCTGCGTGCAGCCAGCACGCGCTGCACCAGCCCCTGGGCCACGCCGATGCGCAGGGCGCCGGTCAGCAGCTTGGTAAACACCAGCCGTTGCTCGAAGGGCAGGCTGAGCCAGGCGCCGACGATCACCTCGCGGCGGGCGCTTTCGTCGGCACCGCGCAGCGGCAGCAGCACTGTCTCGATCCAGTCCTGCAAGCTGCGGGCCGGCGGTTCGCCCGCGGGCTCGGGCAGCAACAATGCGCAGGTTTCGGCGAGATCGCCCACATGGCTGTAGCTGTCCTCAATCAGCCACGCGGGCAGGCCGCTGGCCTGAACAATCCAGTCGCGCAATTCGCCGCTGCGGGCCAGTCCGCGCAGCCGGCCGCCACTGAGCAGCCAGATGCCCCAGCTGGCCGAAGCCGGGTCGACCTGATCCAGGAAATCGGCGATCGCGGCCTGCTTGTCGGCGGTGCCGGTGCTGCGATCCAGGCGCTGATAGAGCTCGGCGAAGGTCCGCATCAGTCGGCACCGTCAACGGGGGTGGCGAAGGTGTCGGCCTGCAGGCCCTGCTCACGCAACACGCGAATCAACGCGGTGGGATCGCCATGGGTGGCGATGATGCGGCGGGCACGGCTATCGGCCACGGTCTGCAGCAGCGCCGGCCAGTCGGCGTGGTCACTGACCACGAAGCCTCGCTCGAAGCCTCGACGGCGGCGATTGCCGCGGATGCGCATCCAACCGGAGGCAAATCCCAGCTGGGCACCGCGGAAGCGTTTCAGCCAGGGTGATCCGGCCGCCGAGGGCGGCGCCAGCACCAGCGCACCAGCGGCATCCTCGGTCTTGTCGATGTCGCTGACCGCGCGGGTGGGTGGCAAGGGCACACCAGCCTGGCGATAGACCTCCACACCGGTCTGGATGGCACCATGCAGCCACAGTCGATCGGCGCCCAGACGCCCCAGTTCGGCCAGCAAACGTTGCGCCTTGCCCAGGGCGTAGCACAGCAGCACGGCAGCCACGCCGCGGCGGGCGCACTCGGCCTGCCAGGCGAGAATCTCGCGTGCCACCTCGGCCGTGTCCGGCCAGCGATAGACCGGCAGGGCGAAGGTCGCCTCGGTGACTAAGACATCGCAGGGCACCACCTCGAAGCCGGCGCAGGTGGGGTCGGGCTGGCGCTTGTAGTCGCCGCTGGCCACCCAGACCCGATCGCCAGTTTCGATGCGCACCTGCGCCGAGCCCAGCACATGGCCGGCCGGGTGCAGCGAGACCCGTACACCGCCCAGGTCGAAGGGTTTGCCGGGCGCGTGCTCGCTCAGTGGCACCTTGCCCAACCGCCAGCGCAGGATCGGCGCACTGCTGTCCAGCGCGTGGTAGTGGCCCATGCCACTGCGGGCGTGATCACTGTGGCCATGGGTGATCACCGCGCGCGGCACCGGCCGCCACGGGTCGATGTGAAAGTCCCCGGCCGGGCAATACAGCCCCTCCGGACGCAATTCGAGCAGATCGGGCGCGGACATGGGGCCCGAAGCCTAGATCGGTCGTCGTCAGTGTCGGGTGATCCGGGAAAGGGCTGTGTCCATCCGTGTGGCAGTGGTCGAGCGCGGACAACCAGTGAGTCTGATCGCGGTTGCCCACCCGAACCCGCTGGAGGCGTCGCGTTGTCGTCGTAACCAGTTGGGTAGACTGCCTGCATGCGCGCCATCGATGCCCGCCGATGAATGAGCCGGCCGTCCCAATGTCGAATCGGGGGGAGCTCGATGTCCTGTGCAGCGGGCCGATCCGGCTGGACCCGGCTACGCGCGAGTTGCGTGTCGATGGTGAGACGGTCGCGATCGAGCGTCGGGCCTTTGATCTGCTGCACTATCTGATGCGGCACGCCGAGCGCGTGGTCGACAAGGACGAACTCTGGCGCGAGGTCTGGGCCGCCCGGCCGGTCACCGACTCCACTCTGCCGCAGGCCGTTAGCCGTGTGCGCAAGGCGCTGGGTGGCGAGCCGGAGGCCTATGTTGCAACCGTCTATGGCGTCGGCTATCGCTTTGTCGGGCCGGTGGCGCGGGAGTCGGCAGTCTCCGCGATGCCGCCATCCACGGCCGAGCCGCCTCACCGCCATCGAAGTGCACTGCTGTGGGCGCTGCCATTGTTGCTGGTGGGCCTGCTGGCCTGGTGGCAGCCTTGGACTGGGACGCCCGAATCGGTGCGGGTGGCCGTGCTGCCGGTACGCAATGACACCGGGCAGCCAGAACTGGACTGGGTGGGATTCGGCGGACTGTCGCTGATCGATCAGGCGCTAGCCAGCGCCGGTGTCGAGCGAGTCAGCAGCAGCACGGTGCTGGCCACGCTGGGGCGTTATCCGGAGGCCCGGGGGCTCCCCGAGCAGGCCCGCATTCTGCGCCTGAATACCGGCGCCCAGCGGGTGTTGCAGGCGCGCCTGAGCCGGCAGGGCGAAGGTTATCGACTGGACCTGCAGCCGGTGGAGGAAGCGAACGACACGCCACCGGCCAGTCTTAGCGGGACCGATGTGGCGGTGTTGGCGGTGGCTGCTGGTCAGCGGTTGTCACAATCGCTGCATCGTCGCGACGGGATCATGGTCGGCCGGCGCCAACTGATCACTGACGACCCATTCGTCAATGAGGCCTATGCTCGCGGTCTGGATGCGCGTTTGCGCGACCACTTCGACGACGCCCGGCGCTATTTCCAGACCGCATTGGCTGCCGCGCCTGCGCTGCTGCCGGCCCGGTATCAGTTGCTGCTGGTGGTCCGGCGTCAGGGCGACTGGGACGAGGCGCAACGGCAGCAGGACGACTTGCTGCAACTCGCGCGTGAGCAGGCCGACCAGCCGATGCTGGCGGCGGCGCAGTCAGCGGCCGGAACCCTGGCCTGGCGGCGGGGCGACAAGCTGGCGGCGGCGCGGTGGTACGGCCAGTCGCTGGACGGCTACCGGGCACTGGGCGATGAGGACAATGCCATCAGCGTGATCGCCAATCTGGGCATTCTGGCCGCCACCGGGGCCGATTTTGCGACCGCTGAAGCGCATTTTCGCCAGGCGGTGACGCACTACCAGACCAGCGGTGACCGCTACAACGAAGCCGCGCTGTGGAAGAACCTGGGGGCCCTCTACAACGACAGCGGCCGTCATGGCGAGGCAGAGGCGGCACTGCAGCGGGCCCTGCAGCTGCGACAGACGCTGGAGTTGCCACTGCCAGTCGCCTGGACGCTCAACGCATTGGCCGACGTCGAGATGGCTCGGGGACGTTGGGCGTCGGCACTGGCCTACAACGAGCGCGCCCTGGCCACGGCAGAGCAGTTCGATGACCGCCTGCTGCTGACGCAGACCAGTGCCGATCTGGCCAGTGTCCTGCGCCAGTTGGGTCGCCTGCAGGCGGCTCGGCAGCAGGCTGCGCGTGCGCTGGCCACCGCGGTGGAACTTGGTCAGCGAACCAATCAGGCCTATGCGCTGCTGCAGCAGGGTCAGATCGAAGCCGCGGCGGCACAGTGGCCATTGGCCGGCGAACTGTTGCAGCAGGCCGTCAGTCTGTACGAGCAGATTGACGAACCGCAGGGCCAGGCTCGCAGTCTGCTGGCCTTGCTGCAGGTGCATCTCGGCGAGCAGCAGTGGTTGGCCGCGGAAGCCGATCTGGCGGCGTTGAGAGCACTGCTGGCGCAGGCAGATCTGACCAACTTGCAGCCTGCGTTGCTCGCGGCTACCGGCGAACTGGCCGGCGGTCGGGGCGATTTTACTGCGGCCGTCGCGGCACTGGATGCCGCGCGGGCGTTGGTGGGTGAATCGACGATCGAAGCCGTGAATTTGGATGCTCGGCTGGGTCACTGGCTGTGGCGACTGGACCCTCATGACCCGCGACTGCCACCGCTGGCCGATCGATTGTCGGGTCGCGCCGATGCCAGCGCGCAGGCCCTGGCCTTCCTGCAGACCTACCACACCACGCAGGATCCGGCGAAGGCGCTGGGCTTGGCAGAACGACGCAAACAGCTGCAGGGAGAGGCGTGGCCCTCGGCTGCCGAAGCCGATCTGCAGACCCTGCAACGCCGCCTGTCAGGCGACTGAAACGGGCTCGTCGCAGCAGCTCAGCGCTCCTGGCCGAAGGAGATCTTGTTGGCCGCCTCCCGTGCGCGGGCCCGGCGTGCCATGCGCTGGTTCTGCGTCAGGCAGGAATAGCTGGGCACCCGGGTGCCCACACGCGTTTCGACCTTGCAGATGAGCTGCGGCCGGCCGCTGAGAATGGACTCGATCACTTCTTGCGCGTTGAAGACGGCGATGCGCTCTCCGGCCGGCAGATCGGTGGGTCGCGCCTTGCCATCGAGCAACGCGAAGATGGTGACGCGCGCATCCTCCATCTGTGCCAGCTCGTCGTCGGTCAGTTCTCCCATCTGACCCTCGCGTGCCTGCTGCAAGGTCAGGCTGAGCTCGGCCAGAAAGGCCTCGGTCTCCGGGTTGTCGCTGAAGAACACGTCCACGGCGGCAGTATCGGCCGGGTGGTCACTGACGATGGCTTGGGCCGCGGCCGGTGCCGCCAGGCACAGTGCGAGCAGGGCAATCGTGGGTAGTCGAATGGTCATGATGAGGACTCCATCCAGCGCGGCGGCGCAGATCTGCGCAATTCGCCTCTCAAACGCACAGCCTGCAATGCACCGACCCAAGTTGCAAGCGGTCACAGGGTCTTCCGGGCAGGTGTTCAGGCAGGCGTCAACCGAGCTTGCCCAGCTGCGTTGCAGATCTCACCCATTTGCTGGCAAGGAGCTCCGATGTCATTGCGCCTGTGGTCTTGTCTGATCTTGATTTTCGGCCTGAACGCCCAGCCTTTGGTGGCCCATGACGACAGCCGGCTGCTGGGCAGCACTCGTCTGAGCCGGGCGGAGAATGATGTCGATGTGGTTCGGGTGCCGTGCCGGCCCCGCATTCACGCGCTGCAGTTGCACGCGACCCGCGGGCAGGTCGAGATCGAACGGCTGTGGGTGCGCTATGGCAATGGTCGTGTCCACCATCTGCCGGTGGCCGATCGCATCGCCGAAGGGGGCTACACCCGCTGGATCGACCTGCGCGGTGGCGAACGCTGTGTGGTCGAAGTCGGCGTGATCGGCGACACCGAGCGCTCCATCGACCAGGCCCGGCTGGAGATCTACGGCCGCTGAGTGAACAAGGCGGTGAAGTCGCGCCTTCAGCCGAAGAAGCAGCCGTAGCGGTCTTCCGCAACCAGGGCAAAGAAGCGGGCAATGGTCTGCGCCGTAGGCGGATTGTAGGCGTGCCATTTCAGATCGGCCCGCTTCCAGTAGACACGCCAATGGTTGCAGGTCCGGACGAAAGTCGTCTTGGCGACCGGGTACTTGATGATCTCCCCGGGGCTGTTCCAACGCGGTCGCACTTCGAGCAGTTCGACGGACTGACGCACGATTCGGACTTCGAAGTCCAGTTGGGGACGGATATGTGGTGGCGGTCGCCTGACCGCCAGAAACCGCTCGGCAGCCTTCTCGACACGCTTTCGCTCCAGTTCGGTGAAGGCCATGTCAGGCTCCGAACAGCTGCTGCGCGAGCAACTTCGCCCGCGCCAGGCCTGCCTCGCTGAGTGCGACCGATTCGGTGCGGC
Organism: Lysobacterales bacterium; assembly: GCA_041395325.1. Classification (GTDB taxonomy): domain Bacteria; phylum Pseudomonadota; class Gammaproteobacteria; order Xanthomonadales; family SZUA-5; genus JAWLAT01. Next base: position 67,151 of record JAWLAT010000021.1, on the reverse strand, counting down.
GCGGGTTCGAGATGAAGCCTTGCTCGGCCAGTGCGTCCATCACGTCGAAGTCGTAGCGCTTCCAGGCCCGACCGTGGTCGAACTCGAAGGCGCCCAGCAAGGCGAGGACGGCATTCTCGATCTTTTTCGGGTCGTACATGGGCAGGTCTCCAGTTCGATACATGCTCGCGGGCGAAGGCCGCCATTGGGCGCTACCCGCCAGTTCATTCATCGTCGTCCCGCGATTGCCATTGCGACGGGTCATCGACTGGGTCGGGCAGGCGCCCGGTCAGCCACCGCGCTGCGTGATTGGGGCGAAACGACGGATCGGTTGACTCAATGACCCACGACAGAAAGTTTTCGGGACCACCATTGAGATAGGGCGCCGGTGATACCGGCATGAACACCGTGGGCAGCCGTTCTTCCAGCGACAGGTAGTTCAGTATGCAGCCCAGTTCCTGCACGACCTGCCAGGCGAGCGGGTGATGGATGTCCAGGCCGAACTTGACCCACCAGGTGCCGTCCTCGAAGCGGCCGCTGCCGATGGGCTGCTTCATTGCCGGAACACGCTGCAGAAAGGCCAGCAGCTTGGCGAACTCGCGCAGGGGCTTGCTCACGACCGCCGGTTCAACTTGGCGTGACGCACTCGCCCTGGCCTCGTGCACCGACGAGCCTGGCGGTGATGGGCCATCAATCACCTCGCTGGATGCACAAGGTTGCGCGAATGGACGTCCGCAGTCAGCCGCGAGCATAGCCCGAATGTGAAGCCATGGCCGGGAGGGTCGCTGCGCCGTCGAAGCAGGCGACTCAGTGGCTCCGGCGGGACCGCTCGTCATTGTTGACATACATAAGTAGTTATATTAATACTTATTGAAAATCACGGATTTCCCCAACTCCGGTGCTGTCACCAGACGGCCCCATGTGTCGGTCAGGAACCACCGAACTCCGTCGTCAGCGAGGGAACAGATGCCCAGCACCAGGCAAGCTCAGGTCGAACCGGCGCCACCCGCATCCGGCGATTTTCTCGACGAACTGGGCGAGTTGGCCCTCGGCAGCCGGCTGAAGCGGCTGGCCGATCGCATCATGGCCGATGCCGCCGCCATCTATCGCTATCTGGGCCACGACATGCAGCCGCGCTGGTTCACCCTGCTGGCGCTGCTCTACCGGCACGGCCAGTGCAACGTGGTGGAAGCGGCCGAGCGGCTGGGCCTGTCGCAGCCGGCGATCAGCCAGTTCAGCCAGCAACTGGTGCAGCGCGGGCTGATCAGCTCGACGCCCTGCGCTGAGGATTCCCGTCGACGGGTGCTGGCACTGACGGACAACGGCCGCGCTCGCGTCGATGCGATGCAGCCGATGTGGCAGGCGGTCACCCGGGCGGCACAGGAACTCAGTCGGGCCTGTGACAACGACTTTTACGACTCACTGCGCCAGTTCGAACATGCCCTCAATACGGCATCACTGAAGTCTCGCGCCCTGGCCCACCTGACACGCCCGGCAGAGGGCCTTTCTGCCAGTTCCCCCGAGGACAAATCCGCATGAGCACGACCCTGGATGTCGCTCCCACCGGTCACGCGGCGAGTGCTGTGACCATCATCGACTACACCCCCGAGCTGGCGCCGCTGTTCAAGCAGATCAATATCGAATGGATCGAGGACATGTTCGTGGTCGAGGCCGGCGACTTGCAGACCCTGGATCACCCACAGGCGCAGATCATCGACCGCGGTGGCCGCATCTGGTTTGCCAGCCATCCCGTGCACGGCATCGTCGGCACGCTGGCGTTGATCAAGCGCGATGCCAACAACTTCGAGCTGACCAAGATGGGCGTGCTGAAGCAGGCTCGCGGTCTGAAGGTCGGCGAAATTCTGCTGGCGCATGCACTGGCGCAGAGCCGGCAGATGAACCTGGACACGCTGTTCCTGCTGACCAATCGTCGTTGCGCGGCGGCAATACATCTCTACGAGAAACTCGGTTTCGTCCACGACGCCGAGATCATGGCTCGCTATGGCGCGATGTACGCGCGTTGCGACGTGGCGATGCGCTACAGCGGAGCGCAGCGCTGATTCGTTTCCGGTTGTGCCGTGCGATCGGCCCGGGAGGGCGGTACACCGCCTTGCGCCGAGGCGGATCAGCGAGCGGGAACCGATGGCAGCGGCAACGTCGGCTCTGCCAGGAGGACGGCCACGCCGAAGACGCCATGGCGCCAGCGGATACTGACCGTCTGCCCTCTCTCTGCTCGCTGGTGCAGCGCCTGCGAGCAACGCCAGAGCTGATGCGGCAGGCCAGTCTTGCTCGCGATGGCGACATAGCGACGCCCTTTTCGCTGGCTCAGCTTTCCTGAGATCGTCGCCGCCTCGAGGATCACCGGCGACCCGCCCACGTGCAGGTTGAGTTGAGGGGCCGCCAGCGCGCCGATCAGAATCAGCGGCAAGGCCAGTCCACCGATGGCCTCCTGGCGCAGACTCCGTGCTCGGGCACTGCTACGGGCGCGCATCGCCGCCCACCGGCAAGCCGGCCAGGCCAGCAGACCCCCGACCACGGCACCGCCCAACCAGAGCGGCCAGCGCACGGCATTCTGCGGGAAGGTTGGTTCGAACAGGCTGTACAGCATGAGCGCGCCGGCCGCAATCGAGACTGTGCTGAAGATCCAGCGCAGCTGGCTGACCACACGGTCCTGAACAGCTGCGCTTGGGTGGACCGCAGTCAGTCGGGGAACACGCGCCGCCAGGTTGGTCAAACGGGTGCTGACCTGGCGCAGCAGGTCCAACTCCGTGGGCTGCCACTTGCCCTGCAACGTCAGCTTCCCGCTGACCAGTTCCAGAGTGCGTCCGTGTTCCAGCAGACCTTCGATCAGTTGCCGCGCCGACTCGTCGCTGGCCAGCCAGGGCGCCAGCTCCGGGTCGTCGGACTCCAGAAAGTAGCGCGCATCGAAAGCACCAATGCCGGTCTGCGGCTCGATCAGTTCGCCTCGAATGCGTGCTTGTCGAGTCTCATCGTTTTCGTGCAACAAGAGAAACTTCATTGTGCTCTGGACGGGCACGGAGAGGCCAAGGATTCCCACCTTGTGATAGTGCGGTCTGGCCTGTCCAAGCGCCTCGACCAGGGCCCGCTGCTGGCGACGTGCACGCTTGATCGCGACCGGTGCCAACGCCAGCAGCGCCACGAAGGGCAACCAAATGATCCAGTTCATGCTCGCCCATCAATCTCAGCGGTGGATTGCATGATCGCGCCGACGCCTCGTCGATGCATCTGCGCAGGTGAGTCGGTCTCTTCCTGTCAGCCGGCAAACTGGAAGCGCACCAGCGCCAGCGCAAGGGCAAACAGATAGCCATAGACGAAGCGGTCGATGCGCAGCACCGGATCGCCACGCCGGGCACGCCAGGCGCCCAGGCCTACCATCATCAGGCCGACCAGGATCGGCGCGATGACCAGATTGAGCACCCGCCCAGGCTCGGGGATCAGCAGTTCCGGCATCACCCACAGGCTCAAACCGCCCAGCAGGGCACCCAACACTGCGTAACCGACAGCGGCGAGCCAGGGATTGACCGGTCGTCGGGACCTGCCGGTCGAATGCAGGCCGAGCTCGACCAGGACTTCCAGGAAGATCTGCAGCAGGATCTCGCCGAAAAACTGGAAGATGAGCTCAATCATCGTTGAGCCCAGGGCAGTCGCTGGTCCGCGCGGACCTGCAGCAGATCATTCCGCCAACAGCCCTTCGATCGCCGCGCGGATCCGGGTCAGATCGTCAACGCAGATGGGATGCTCGGCCGGTCCGCTGGCGTCGTGGTATTCCATGCCAGGGTGGATGAAACGAATCACGCCGGACTTGTCGAGCAGGAAAGTCACTGACGTGGCTGGCCGCTTGGGTCCGGTCAACCACCAGTCCTTCAGCGTGCCGTTGCGCCAGTCCCAATCAATGGCCACCGGGAACTCGAAGCGCCGGCTGGCCACGGCCCGTTCGACCCGGCGCACATCCAGTGGATCGTCCCGCCCGGCCTTGGGGTGGAACACACCAATCACCGTCAGACCGCGATCGGCAAAATCGACGTGCAGGTCACGCAGAGCGGGTGAGCTGCTGGCACAGAAGGGACAGGTGTCAGTCCACCAGCGCACCAGCACCACGCGGCCGCGCAGATCGTCCAGTGCCAGCGGATCGCTGTTCAGCCACCCCTCAAAGCGAAAAGGCGGCGCCGGCAGGCCGATGCGATCGGCACCGGCGTTGCGATCCATGCCATTGAGGCTGGTCAGCAGCTCGGCGATGCGCGCATCGGCAGCATCCGCAGTCTGACCATCTGCGATCAGCAGTTCGCGATAGTCCGACCAGGATTCGACCGGCCGGATGGGGTCGGCAGCGATTGCAACGCAGGGCCAGAGGAGCAGCATTCCGACACGATTCATCCACGCGGACAGCTTCATCTGATGCCTCGCCTGATGCCTCACTGACTGACTGGATACTGCGCTTCGAAGCCATCGGCGTACAAGGCGTTGGACAACCAGATCTGTGCCACACGGGTTCTGCCCAGTTGGTCAACGGTGGCGTGCCCCAGCAGCAGTAGGCGTTCGTCGCTGACGGACTCCACAGCGCCGATCTGGACGTCCGTCAGGCCCATGAACGCCGGGTTCGTGGCCCAATGGAACTGACCGTCCCGACCATCGAACTTGACCACCGAATGCCGCGCGAAATCGGAAACGACGATCACATGGCCTTCGTGGTCAACGGTCAAGTCGGTGGCGGGGCCACTCCATGTGTAGCCTGAGCTCCGCCACAACAATGCACCGTCGTCCAGCCCGAGCTGCGCCAGGGTGCCGACACCCATGGCGAGTACCAGTCGATCGTTGCCAGCCCGATGGAGCTTGACGTCGTCCGCGCTCCCCGACAGGGTGGTCATCCACAGGATCGCGCCGGACATGGCGTCTATTCTCGCCGCCAGGGGCGCACCAGAGCCCCCGAGCCGAGGTTTTTCGAAGCCACTGACGATCACATCGCCCCCCGATTCAAGCAGCATGTCGCTGGAGTGGGTATCTTCGATTCCCTGGATTTCCTGACGCCAGAGCGACTGGCCGTCAGCGCCGTCCAGCATGGCGATTTCGATGTGATTGAGCAGGCCGGGCCCCAGACGGGAGCCGAGGATGACCGGGTTGCCCCCAGCGGTGACTGCGAGTTCAGTCAGACGGTCGGTCTGACCGGTGGCCGGCAACAGGGTCGACCAGACCAGTTGCCCGCCCGCATCGATTTTCTGCACAACCCAGTTGGCCGATACATCGCGGGCGGCAAGAACGACCGAATCGTCGTCCGCCGGTGCAACGTCGACCGGCAGCAACGGCGTCTCCATCGACCACTGCACCGTGCCGTCGACCGCAGAGATTTTCTCCACCAGACCGACCGAGCGACCCAGGCTGTCCCGGTAGGTTGCCAGCACCAACGCGTTTCCAGCGCGATCAGTGCCGACCTTCTCAGCGTAGCCGCCACTGCCATAGTCGACCTGCAGACGCTCGATCCGCCAGGTTTGCTCGCCGGCCGCGTCGACGCGCAACAGGGTGTATCCCGAATGCACGCTGTCCGGGAGGTCGGCGAGAATGTATCGCCCACCTGCCAGATCATGGGCGTGGCTGCGCTTGCCCAGATCGTCAAACAGCACTTCGCGCATGCCCGTCAGCGGTTGATCCGTACCGGCGGCGAGGGAAAAGCCCGACATGCGGGAGAGCCGCCGGATGACAAAGTCTCTGGTCAGGTTCTGCAGCGTGGCGGTAGCGATGACGGCATCCTCATGCACTGACAGGTATCCCGCCTGACCGGTCAACGTGCCGATGTGCCCTGGGATGCCCGTGCCTCGCCAACGGTCGCTCCATAGGGTTGTACCGCTGCTGCTACCCAAGCAGGCGACGAAGACACTGTTTCCATCTGCTGCTTCGGTGCCTTCATCACCGATGACACAGACGTTTCCATCGGCATCAATCTGCGCGTCATTGATGCGGTATGACCGATCGACGGCAGGGAACGGAATGACGGTCCAATCCGCGACTCCGTCCGACCCGATCCGCATGACGGTCGATTGCGTCAGGAATGTCTGTGGCTGGTATAGCTGGATGGAGACCGCCAGCTGCGACTGGCTATTGACGTCGACGGCGTTGGGGATGCCGGGTAGCGGGATGTCCCAGAGCGGAACCAGGTCAGTGCCGTAGCGAGCGATCCGGACGCTGGTTTCGCCACCATCACTGGACGCATAGGTGAGGACAACGTGATTTGTTCCATCGGCCAACAGCCGACCAGGCGCCAAACGATTCATCGGGTCCGCGATCAGGCGCACACTCTGTTCAGTCAGGCCAGTGTCGGCGGCAATGCGGCTGAGTTCGATATCCGGCTCGAACTCTCCGGTTCTCGCCACCAACCACAAGTGACCGTCGACTGCAGCTGCCAACCGGTCACCCCTGACCTCGAGCAGGTCCCCGAGTGGGGTCAACTGCTCCCAGCGCTTGCTGCCGGTGCTGGCATCAAAACGCACCAGCAATCGACGGTGAGAGCCATATTGGTGATACCCCATCGCGACGACGTCTTCGTTCGGCATCGAGACCAGGTCGACAACCTTGCCAACGCGTTCCTCCGCGGAGAAGTACGTCCACTGCGGCTCACCCGTTGCGCCCGAGAGCTTCTGCAGCCACCAGCGGCTGCTGCGACTGCCGGCGACGTACAGATCACCCTGAGCGTTGGCAACCAGGCGGGAGATGTCGTAGACACCCTGCGGGCTGATGACTTGCTGCCACGCCAGGCTGCCATCGGTACGCCATTTGATGACCACGAGTTCGCCCGACATCCAGCCGGCCTGGATGGTCTCTCCCGCGGCCGTCGTGACCATCCTTCGTTGCGACTGGTTCTGTTCCAGATAGGCACTGACGTCGAGCGTCGGGCCTGGCGAGAGCACGATGTCCTGTGGTTCCTGGGCACGGAGGTCGACACCGATGAGCAGCGTGATTCCCAGGAGCCATCGGCAGCAATGTATCCAGCATCTGGATTGAGGCAGTACAAGATCGGTCATGCGTTGCACAATGCAGTTCGCCATCTGGCCAAGGCCACGATCTATAGCTCAGCTGTGCCGAGCACGCCAGAATTGAAGGGACGTAGTTGATCGCGCAGGAGACCGCCATGAGTCTGCGATTCAAGGGTTTACTGGCTGCCTTGCTGCTGAGCCTGCCGTTGGCGGCCATGATCCATTTCTTCCTCTCTCATGTGGTTGAACTGCGCGGCACCGCGTGGCCTGCCCAGATCACGCTGTTCAGTGCCATCGGATGGTGCCTGCTGGGCGCGGTCTGGCCATTGATGCCCATCGGTGTGATTCGCTTCTGCGGCAGGGTGCTTCGGTTGCTGGGGTCGATTCCCAGTGTCGGAGGTGGGCTCTGATCAAGACGGGTGACGTCGATCACCGACGCCGAAGTCCGACAACCAGACCCGGGCTCGTGGCACTCTCGGTGCCAACCCGGGAGGAATGCTCATGTCGATGCTGTTGCGCGCGCTGGCGCTGATTGGCCTGTTCCATGCCACCCCTCTGCTTGCGGGGACAATCACCGTGCTGCCGCTGGAAGGTGCGGCGGACTCCGGCGGGCAACTGGCATCGCTGTACTTTGAAGGCCGCGATGTCGGTCTGGAATTGAGCCACGCCAAGGGTGGCGGCGGCTTGCGGCGGCTGACCGTGTATGCAATCCCGATGGGCGATGACGGTAATGCGGAGCCGCAGCCGCAGGTGATCCTTGCCGAAGGCGACAGCTTTGACTCGGAAGCCGTATACCTCAGTGATGACCAGAGCCTGCTGTGGCTGGCCTATCGGGAATCCGGCCAGCGTCACTGGTTGGTCTTCGATGCGCGTCGCATCGAAGAACTGGCGCGACTGCCCGCCGGCCAGTTGGCGATCACAGGCGATCAGCTGACCATCAGCGATCCCCCGCCCGCTCTGGCCGAGGCGGTCGCGGCCTATCGTCCGCTGGATCCGTGGCAGCGTCTGCTGTGGCCGCAGCATGAGTCACGGATCATGGACGCCCGCGCGATCGCGAATGAGTGGCGTCAGACCGCCACAGCGGGCGCGGATTTCGAAGCCGAAGGGCGCGCCTTGCTGGCCGAGCTGCTGGACGCGCCGGTGCGGCCCATTCGGCGACAGGACCTGCCCGGACAATGGCGGGTGCGCTCGCTGCAGGCCAGCTCGCTGGGGGTGTTCCTCTATCCCTGGTTCAAGGCCACCATTGAGCCAGTTGGCGCGACATTGCGCCTGCGCAAGACGTCCGGTTCGCAACGCCGGCTTGGCCTGCTCTATCCCAGCAGCGCCTGGCCCGATGCGCTGGTGTTCCTGGGGGGCAGCAGCGTCAACGACGAGGTGCAGTATCACTACAGTCGTGGACCGGACGGCATGGCCGAGGAGGCCTGGGAAGGTGACAGCGCCGGGGTGCTTTACCAGCTGGCACCGGACCGGTTGCTGATGATTCTGGACGCCGACTGGGAAGGGCAGTTCGAGCTGTACGAGCTGCGGCGTTGAGGGCGATCATGCCGTGATCTGCGCTGTTGTGGCCGCCGCATGAATGCTGCCGATCTGCCACCCGTCGCATGGCTGCGCGCCTTTGATGCGGCTGGTCGCCATGGCAGCTTTCGGGCTGCGGCCGAGTTTCTGAACGTCACACCCTCGACCATCAGCCACCAGATCGCCGATCTGGAGCGCCACCTGGGCGTGCAGCTGTTTGAACGTAGCGCGCGAGCCGTTCGCCTGACCCAGACCGGCGCCGAGCTGCTTGCCGATGTCGCGGCGGCCTTCAGCCGCTTGCGCGAGGCCACCGGGCGCATTCGTCAGCGCGGCCAGCCGGTCGGTGTGCGCATCAGCGCCAACCCGTTTCTGACTGCCGAGGTGCTGGTACCGCTGATCGCTGCCTTCGATCAGCAGTTCCCGGATCAACGGATTCAGATCTCGGCGACCGAGGTCATGGAGGATCCGCGCGATGGACGCGTGGATTTTTGCATTCGCTTCGGCGAGGGTGATTGGCCCGGCCTGGAGCGGCTGCCGCTCTACCCGGTGTGCGCGATACCTGTTTCTGCGCCCGATTTGGCGGACCTGCCTGCGCGTATCGACTACCCGTTTCGCGGGCAGAGTGCCTGGCAGGCCTGGGTGGCACGCGGTGGACCGGTGTTGCCCAGCAGTTCGGTGGTGCGCTGGTTCAGCGATTTTGCCGCCGCCATCCGCGCGGCCGTGCAGGGTGTGGGTATCACGCTGGCGGTCTGGCCTGTGGTCCAGCCCTTGCTGCGCGCAGGTCGGTTGCGACGGGTGGATGCAGCCGAAGTGCCGCTGGGCCAGCTGTACCTGCTGTCGCGACCGCTGACGCCGCAGCAGCACCAGTTGCGGTCCGTGCGCGACTGGCTCACGCAGGTCCTGCGCGATTCGGCTGGCGTGCCATCCGGCCCAGACTGAACCAGGCGGCGACCAGCACCGCAGCGATCAGTGCCTGCCGCCACAGCGCCGGTGCGGAGCCGCCGGCCTGCCAGATCAGCCAGAAATCGCCCAGCGGCATGATCAGCGCCAGCAGGGCCATCATGCTGAGCGCTCGATACTGGCGGCTCGCGATCAGGACGCTGGCGAAGCCGCCCAGGAACAGCGCGCGCAGTGCGTAGACGTGCAGCCAGGCGACATCTGCGGCGCTGTCCAGCGGTAGTCCCATCGCCACGCTGTAGGCCTGCGCATCCAACCCGACACGAATGACATTGCTGAACTGCGACAGGGCCAGCAGGATGGCCAGCCAGTAGCCGACCCGCTGCCGGTCAACTCCTCCGTGATCGCCCATTGATGCCGTACTCCATGGCCACAAAGCCGATGGACCGAGCGCCCATCCGTGGTCTCCAGCTTGCCGGCCGGGATCGCGCCGCACAAAGGGATTGTCTGCACCTCAGGTTGAATCAGATTCACCCTTTCTCTGGCCCAGATGCCGAGCCGGCCCGGCGCTATTCGAAATCGTTGGCGAAGATCCCGTCTGGCAGTTCCCCTTCGCCGATGTAATAGAAGCCCGGCTCGGAGATCAGTGCGGTGATGCTGTTGTCGTTCGGGTTGACGATGCTGGGCAGCGGGATGAAGGGTTCGGCGTTGTCGACCGAAAACACGATTTGCAGCCGGTTCTCGTTGTCGATCAGCAACTCGCTGTCCAGGTAGCGCAGACGCAACTCGGCATTGCTCCAGTTCTCTCGGGTAGTCTGCAGGCGCCAGAAGGCCGCGACTGCCGGCACGAAGACGCCGCGGCAGCCGGCCGTGGCTTCCACGTTCAGGCACGGTGACCGGAACAGTGTCATGGTCTCAGAGGACGCGCTGCTGCCCGGATCGGCGCCGTTGGCGAAGTTCACAAAGGCCCGCCCATCGGGCGTCGAATGATTGCTGCCACTGCCGCTCACGCCAAAGGCCGTTTGCGGCGGGTTGCCGTTGGCGCTGCGGGCCCGCACGGTGGCGGTCTGGGGCGGTGCCGTGGTGCTGAACACCACATAGCTTTCGCCGGCACTCTCATTGCCGCCCGGATCGCTCAAGTGGGCCCCGATGATCACATCGGCCAGGCCATCGCCGTTGACATCGCCGGCGCTGGCGCCGCTACGCCCGGTCTGGTCACCGGCATCGATGCCATTCAGGCGAAAGCCGCGCGCACCCAGATTGCCCAGGTCCACAGACGCACCGTCGCTCTTGCCGAAGACCACATAGCTCTCACCCGCCTGGTTGCGGCCGCCGGGGTCGGCCAGCGTAGCGCCCACCAGCAGATCGGCCAGGCCGTCACCATTGACGTCACCGGCTCCGGCTACGAAGCGCCCGGAAAAGTCCCCGGCGCGGCCACCTTCGATCAGAAAGCCGCCCTGACCCAGCGTGGCCAATGCCACCGGGGCGCTATCGGCCTTGCCGAAGACCACATAGCTCTCGCCCGCATTGCCACGACCGCGGGGATCGCCGCCGTAGGCCCCGATGATCACATCGGCCAACCCATCGCCGTTGACATCGCCTGCGCCTGAGACGGTGTTCCCCGAGCGGTCACTTCCATCGATGCCGTCGATGCGGAAGCCCGCGTTGCCCAGGTTGGCTAGGTCCACGGCTGTGCCGTCGGCCTTGCCGAAGACCACAAAGCTCTGACCCGCCTCGACGTTGTTGCCGGAACTGGCCAGGAAGGCGCCGATCAGCACGTCGGCCAGTCCATCGCCATTGACATCGCCGGCGCCAGACACGGCACTGCCGGAACGATCGCCACCGGCACCGTCGATGCGGAAGCCGCCGTTGCCTAGCGTGGTCAGGTCGACGGTGGCGCTGTCGCTCTTGCCAAACACCACGTAGCTCTCGCCGGCATTATCACCGGCGTTGGTCGCGCCGATCAGCAGGTCGGCCAGCCCATCGCCGTTGACGTCGCCCGCTCCGGAGACGCTGTTGCCCGAGCGGTCACCGGCATCGATGCCGTCGATGCGAAAGCCGCCGCTGCCCAGATTGGCCAGATCCACCAGCGTGCCGTCGGCCTTGCCGAACACCACATAGCTCTCGCCCGCGCCGTTGATGCCACTCGGGGCGGCCTGGTGTGCGCCGATCAGCAGGTCGGCCAGGCCATCGCCATTGACATCGCCGGCGCCGGACACGCTGCGACCCGCCTCATCTCCGCCATCGATGCCATCGATGCGAAAGCCCGCGGCACCCAGATTGCCCACATCCACCGTGGCGTTGTCGGCCTTGCCGAAGAGCACATAAACCGACCCGGCATCGACCCTGCCATCGGGGTCGGCGCGATAGGACGCCACGATCACATCGGCCAGGCCATCCCCATTGACGTCGCCAGCCCCCGAGACCGCCCGTCCCAGCCGATCCTCCGCCGCGACCCCCTCGATCCGATACCCCCGCTCACCCAGGTTGGCCAGGTCCACATCTTGGGCAGCGGCCGTGGAAGCCAACCCGGCGATGGACCACCGCAGGGCGAGATAGAGGGCATGGCGAGTCATGGCGGAAAGCTCGGTGGCTGGACTGGGGCGCCATGGTGGTGAGGGTAGTCCGGTGGCGGAACGGGCCTTGGTGGTGGGGGGAGGGGGACTTTGGTATGGGTTCAAACGACAACGAAGCCGCCAGGTTCTGGTTCGCCAGACTGACGTCTGTGCCAAGGGGACAGCACCAGGACTGGTGGTTTCCGATCGCAGTTCCAGGCGCAGAAAACCGGATCTTTGGCAGTCGCACAGTTTGCGAATCCGGGTGCCAGTTCGTCGAAACCGACCCCGGCCGCGTTGCGTGAAGTCCGGCCGTCCTGCCTACTTTGGCAGCAGCCACGAAAGGAGCCCACGTTGCGCGCACTCTGCTTGTTGATCGCCCTGTGCCTGACGGCATGCGCCGCCGATCCGGCACGAAAGATCTCAGTTGCCTACCGGCAGTTGGTGGCGCCGCCAGCGCGAGTCATTGACGATGGCGAATCGATGCGCGTCCATCTGGAGCAGCGGCGCGCCCTGCGCCAGTTGCAGGCCCGGCTGCGACCCGCTGCCGACGACGCAGACGACGTGGAGGTTCTTTTCGCCGTCCAGGTCACAGGATCAAGGATTGGGTCAGTTTCGATCACCAATACACAAGAGGCCGGCGTCGATGAAGGCGGTCTTATCAAGTTTGCCCAAGGCCACCTTGTGGTGCTTCGCGACGGTTGGCTGTTCGTCATAGACACCGGTCCTGAAGCAGCGCCACAGCTGCGGGTTACTGATGCCATCAACCTGCGCGATCAGCCAGAATCTGACGACGTCTGGTTCGATGAGTTGATCACTCACGGCAGCTTGCTGACGGTACTTGGCTTCGACTATTCATCGTTTGACTCGTCCAGATCCGATGTGCGCAGTTTCAGCCTGCAAACGGACGGCAGAGTTGTGCCTCTTACGCGGATCCAGTTGCGCTCGGATGATTACTTCTCGAGCGATGGCTACGGCATGCGTATCCGCGGCGAGGAACTGCTGCTGCAACTCAGGCGGTGGCTTGGGGACGGAGGGCGTCCAAATTGGCCGGAGTGGCAGCCGTATGGCAGTGGCGAGGAGTGGCGGCCACTCGTTGATCTTGCCCGGGTATACATCCCTGACTTTCTTGCCGAAACCGATGTTCTCCACAGCTACCTCAGTTGTGATCTCGGCGCCTTCGCCGCCGGACGTTTCGAATGCCAGGCGCTGTCAGTGCTCGGCGGCTCGAAGGTTGAGCCGTACTACACGGATGAAGCGCTGTACCTGGGCTTCGGACACCCGGATGAGCGACGATTCACCGATCGCGACTTGGCGCGACTGCCATCATGGGAGGTGAACAGCGCAGCACCGGAACTCGCGCGGACCACGGTCCTTCGAATTCCGATGTCGCCGGAGGGCTCGATCACCTCAGTACGGCTGCTCGGGAAACTCTGGTCCGGCTTCGACTTCAAGCTCATCAATGATCGCTTGCATGTCGCGACTAGCTGGAACGAGGAAACGCTGCACTACGGCCTAACCAGGGAGGCCTTTTCCTTAGGCGGCCGACGGCTGCAGGAGGTAACTGGCAGTCTTCCCGACACCTCCAGAAAGCGTCGTTTCAGCGAGCATGCCTTGTGGATGGTCAGTGACAGCGCCCGGGGCTTTCAGGATGCGCTGTGGATGCTGCCTTTGGAGGGTACGTCAGCGCAGTCCAGTGACTTGCCCTGCTGCGCAGAGATTCTGCAGCCGGTGGCCGACAACATGATCGTGCTCGGTGATTTTGGCTGCTGGAGCGACAGCGAACATGTCTGGCTGCACGCCTTTGGCAAAGATCTCAAGCAGCGCGCTGTCATTGATCACCCCGGGCGTTGTTTGCCTGAGTCGCGTGCGCAAGCGATCAACTTCGCGGCGCAGCCGGAAGGGGAGTCCATCGTCATGGTCTGGCCGACGGCCGAAGTCATCCGATCGCCGACCGTGGAGCGCTCCATTGCCATGCACTTCCTCTTACTGGCTGGCGATCAGGTCAAGGAAACCGGCGTCGTGCCCATGGATGATGGTCCGGCGCCGGTCCCGACCGAAAGCAACGACTGGTACGGAAACACGCGTACTGTGATCATCGGCGAGCGTATTTTTCTGCTGAGCGGTGACCTGCTGAAGGAGGTGCGGCACTCCGCGAGCGGCGTTCGAGAGGTCGGGCGGGTCGCGCTGCCCAGGCAAACGGACGATTGACCGGGGGCGACTCGATAATGTTCGTCGCAGTGCTGCGACGGCGCATGCCAAACTCCCCCCATGCTCCCCCTCAAGCTCATCGTTGCCGACGACCATCCGCTGTTGCGGGCGGCGGTGGTGCATGCGTTGGCCGAGGCGCTGCCAGGGGCGGAGATGATCGAGGCGGCCAGTGTGGCGACGCTGGGGCAGGCGCTGGCGGCGCATCCGGATGTGGATCTGGTGCTGCTGGACCTGAGCATGCCCGGGGCGCACGGTTTCTCGGCGCTGCTGCATGTGCGCGGTGAGCGACCCGAGGTGCCGGTGGTGGTAATCACCTCCAATGAGCACCCGCGGGCGATTCGTCGCTCGCAGCAGTTCGGTGCGGCAGGTTTCATTCCCAAATCCTCGCCGGCCGAGACCATCGGCATTGCCGTCAAGGCGGTGTTGGATGGCGGCACCTGGTTCCCGCCGCAGACGGCGGCCCGCTCGGAAGCCGACGCCCGTCTGGCCTCAAGGCTGGCACAACTGACCCCGCAGCAGTTCCGCGTGCTGCTGTGTCTGGCCGATGGCTTGCTGAACAAGCAGATCGCCCACGAGCTGGGTCTGGCGGAGAACACCGTCAAGGTGCATGTGACCGCGATTTTGAAAAAGCTGGAGTGCCACAGCCGCACCCAGGCCGCCGTGCTGGTGAAGTCGCTGGGGGCGGAAGGGGAGGGGTGAGGTGGGTCCGCGGTTCGAGTCGACTGACCGGCTCGTGTGGGTTCAATCTGTGATCGAACGCAGTTGCTCTCGTTTGAGGAGAAGCGTCAGCGCGCAGCGCTGACCTACAGGACCCTGCCGACGATTGGCTTGGCACTGGCCGCGCGGAGTGCCGTTGTTCGAGTCAACTACGGCGACGGTTCGGCGCGATTCGGAATGCCCTTCAGGCAACGCTGGTCAGCTCGATCCGGACCTGACAACCCACCGCTCGAGCCGCCTTGCTCAAGCTCTCCAGGGTCATTCCGGGATCGTTGCCGTCGAGGATCCGGTCCAGATGGGAGCGACTGGTACCCATGCGCTTGGCCATCGCCTGCTTGCTCAGGCCCTTCGCCTGCATGGCCTGGGTGAGTTGCCAGGCAATGACGCGCTTGAAGGCCGTCGCGCTGACCTCCTCCAAGAGTCCGTCTTCGGCCAGAAAGTCATCGAAGCTCGATCCGATGCGATCACTGTCATTGCTCATCGTGAACCTCCTTCAGGCGCCGCAGCGCCAACTCCAGTTCCTGTTGTGGTGTCTTTTGCGACTTCTTGATGAAGCCATGAAGCAAGACCAGTTGTTCGCCAAGCACGGTAAACAGAACGCGCGCAGCGCCGACGTTGGTAGGCGTGCGTACTTCCCAGAGCTTTGGCGCCATCTTGCGCACCAGCGGCATACCCAGCGGCCAGCCGATTTCGACGGTCTTGATGTCAGAGCCGATGCTCCGACGCAACTCACGGTCCAGCGACAACAACCATTCCCTGACCGGCTCATGGCCCGTGGCTGACCGCTAGAAACGAACGGAGAGGGTTGCCATCGGTGTAGTGTATCTATTTTGGTGCACCCTTGGGGCAGACAGACAATACGCAGCCCTGGCGGTTTCGGATCTGTGCGCTGGACCCCGACGTTTTTGCGCTCAAGCGAGGAGAAGCCTCAGAGCACGGCGGACGCCCACAGCAGGATTGGACGGCGGCGCCTCGGCGGCCCTGGTGCCGGCGAGGACGCCGGCGATCCCAGGGGGCGCCCTTCGGGCCTCCGGGACTGATTCTTGCCGCGTCAACGACTGCTGCCTTCGTTCATCGAAGTGACCAGGACCAGCGGTGGCATCGCGCCTGCCTCCTGGGACCGCCGACGTCCTCGTCGGCGCTTCTCTGCCTTCGACTGAGGAAGGCCGCCGCCGCCGTTCCTCAAGCCACCCTGCGCAGCAGCAACTGACTGATCAGACTGCGCAAGGCGGGCGGACGGACGGGCTTGCTGAGATAGCCCCAGCCGCGGCTGCGGGCGAGGGCTTGCAGCGCGGGATCGCGTTCGGCAGTGACCAGCACGATGGCCGGTTCGGCCTGCCAGCGCTGGCACAACGGCACCACCAGATCCGGACCTTCGATCGGGCCCAGATGCACGTCCAGCAGCAGCACGTCGGGGGCAGTGTCGGGCCCGGCGAGCGCCAGTGCCTGCTCGGGGGCACCGGCGTGCAGCACCTCACAGTCCCAGCGCTGCAACAGCGTGCGGGTGCCGGCGCAGACCTGCGGGTCGTCGTCGATGCAGACCACCCGCACGCCGCGCAGGGTCGAGTCCTGATCGTGCTCTGGATCGCTCGCAGCAACCGGATCGACGGCACGGGCGGGGTCGCCCCAGGGCAGTTCGACACTGAAGATGCTGCCGTGGCCCAGCCGCGAGCGCAGACCGATGCGGTGATCGAGCAATCGACCGATGCGTTCGACGATGGCCAGACCCAGGCCGGCACCGCGTGCACCGCCCTCGGGGTCTGTACCCGACGCCGTGCTGGCGTTGTCGAGGCGGCGGAACTCCTCGAAGATCTCCCGCTGCAGGCTGTCGGGAATGCCCGGACCCTGGTCGTGCACTTCGACGCGCACGCCATCGACCGTGCGGCGGCAGCCCAGCAGGATTCGCCCGCTGGGCGTATAGCGCACCGCATTGGCCAGCAAATTCAACAGGATACGGCGCAGCAGATCGGCGTCGGTGCGGACCGTGGCCGAGCAGGGGACGTGCCGCAGCTGCAGTCCGCGGGCCTGGGCGACGATGCCGAACTCGCGTGCCAATGCCTGCAGCAGCGGCCCCACGGCCACGTCGCAGGGCTGCACGGCCAGCGTGCCGGACTCCAGTCGGGAGATGTCCAGCAGACTGTTGAGAATCGCGTCCTGCGCCGCCAGGGCCTGGTCGACATGCTCGGCCATGCGGCGTGATTCAGCGCTTTGCAGGCGACTGCGCAGCGCCGACAGGAACATCCGCGCGGCATTCAGCGGCTGCAGCAGATCGTGCACGGCCGAAGCGACGAAGCGCGACTTGTGCCGATTGGCCACCTCCGCTTCCTGCTTGGCGGCGGCGAGGTCGCGGGTGCGCTCGGCGATGCGATGCTCCAGTGCGTCGGCCAGCGAACGCAGCTCGCGGGCGGCGTTCTTGTAGCTGGTGATGTCGGCATAGCTGGTGACGAAACCGCCGTCGGGCAGCGGATTACCACGAATCTCCAGCACCGTGCCGTCATCCTTCTCGCTCTCGCGCAGATGCGGCTTGCCGCTGCGCAGATGGTTCATCCGCCGCTCGATGGCCAGTTCGATCGGGCCTGGGCCGAGCAGGCCCCGATTGGCGTTGTAGCGGAACAGTTCGCGAATGGGCGTGCCCACGCGCAGCAACTCCGGCGGGAAGCGGAACAGCTCGGCGTAGCGCGAGTTCCACGCCACCAGGTTCAGCTCGGCGTCGATGATCACCACGCCCTGCGGCAAATGCTCAAGACTGCGACTGAGCCCGGCATCGGCCTGGCGGGCCGCTTCGACGATGCCGTCCTGGGCGGTGCGCAGCTCATGCGCATGCTGTTGCAACACTGCCTCCAGTTCGGCCCGGCTGCGCTGGCGCAGACTGGCGGTGCGGCGACGCTGCAGCACGAACAGCAGCAGGAAGGACAGCGCCAGGCCGCCGCCACCGGCAGCCAGCGCGGCGGAACGACCGGCGGCGGCGATGGCCGAGGCATCGTGCAGCAGATGCAGCTGCCAACCTTCGCCGGGTAGCGCCAACGAACGCCACAGCACCGGCGCAGGCAGGGCCGGGTCAAGCAGGCTCAGCTGGCCACCGTCGTTTGGTGCCAGCGCTGCGGCATCCGATTCGATCGGCCGCAGCGTCTGGCGCGCGTACTGCTGCGTCCGCGCCAGCTCGCGCTGATCGGCCGCGCTCAGCGGCGCCAGCGTGCGGTAGCGCCAGGCCGGCTGGCTGGCCAGAAAGATCACGCCGTGGCTGTCGCTGAGCAGCACCACATCGGCCGGCTGCAACCACTCACGCTCCAGGGCATCGAGTTCGATCTTGATCACGACCAGACCGATTGCGCGGTCCTGCGCATCCACGATGGCCTGCGACAGGAAATAGCCCGGCGCGCCGGTGGTCAGGCCGATGCCATAGAACTGCCCCTGGCCGCTGCGCAACGCCTGCTGCACATAGGGCCGAAAGCTGTAGTCCTCGCCCACATTGCTGGTCGGCAGCCGCCAGTTGCTGGCCGCCAGCGCGATGCCCTGGGCATTGATCAGCGTCAGCGTCGATGAGCGGGTGACGTTGTTGGCGTCCTCCAGTCGACGATTGAGGCGCTCGCGGATGGCCTCGGTCAGCGGCTCCAGCAGCGCCTGGCGCAGTTCCGGGTCCAGCGCCAGCACCTGCGGCAGCGTGCGATAGCGGTCGATGCGCTGACGCAGGGCCTGGGCGTGCAGCTGCAACTGTCGCTGGACCTGCTCGTTCTCACGCTGCAGCGCTCGCTCGCTGCCGAGCCGGTGCGCCAGCGCCATCGCGCCCAACAGCACCAACAGCGCCAGCAAGGCCAGCAGCAGATGGCGCAGAGAGACGGGCGAATGCGGCATGGCAGCGAGTGTAAGGCGGTGGTGGGGGTGTGGGCGTCGGTCTAATACCAATGGGCGAGCGCGGTCATGTGCAGGCGCGCTTCATCAACGACATGCTGATCTGCCTGGTCCGTCGGCAGACGTGTCGGTCTCCCTCCCTTGGGCCGCAGGCGGAGGGGAGGTCGGGGAGGGGTCGCACCGCACTTTGCTGCGGTCGCAGGTCTGGTCCGTGATGGCGAGTGCGAATTGCAATGACCCCCTCCCAACCTCCCCCTCCACTGCTGCGCAATGCAAGGGGAGGGGAAAAGGCGCGGGTCTCGGCCGGTTTCGCTCGTGCCCCTCTGTCGGACCACGTACACGACTAGTACGAATTCGCTATCGGTGATCCGAGCCACGGGCGGTACAACGTGGCCGCCGCCGTCGACCACGGGCGGCGTCATGGAGTTGCCGATGTCGCTGCACCCGACCCCCGTTGCTGCCCCCGCCAAGCCGCTGCCGCTGTACCGGCAGCTGTACTTCCAGGTGGTCGTGGCGATCGTCATCGGCGCGTTGCTCGGCCACTTCGAGCCCGATCTGGGCGCGTCGATGAAGCCGCTGGGCGATGCCTTCATCAAGCTGGTCAAGATGATCATCGCGCCGGTGATCTTCCTGACGCTGGTCACCGGCATTGCCGGCATGACCGAGCTGCGCACAGTCGGCCGGGTCTTTGCCAAGGCGATGGCCTACTTCCTGTTCTTTTCCACGTTGGCGCTGATCATCGGCATGCTGGTGGCGCATCTGGTGCAGCCGGGTGCGGGCATGAATGTCGATCCAGCCACGCTGGACCCGGGCGCGGTGCAGGGCTATGTGCAGCAATCGCACGAGCTGACGCTGATCGGCTTCGTGCTGGACATCATTCCGGCCACGCTGCTGAGTCCCTTCACCAGTCACAACATCCTGCAGGTGTTGTTCATCTCGGTGCTGTTCGGCATCTCGCTGGCGCTGGTGGGCGAACGCGGCAAGCCGGTGCTCAACCTGCTGCAGGCGCTGACCGTGCCGGTGTTCACGCTGGTGCACCTGTTGATGCGTGCCGCGCCCATCGGCGCCTTCGGCGCAATCGCCTTCACGATCGGCAAATACGGCATCGAATCGCTGAGCAATCTGGCCTGGCTGGTGGGCTCCTTCTACCTGACCTCGCTGCTGTTCGTGCTGGTGGTGCTGGGCGCGGTGGGCTGGTGGTGCGGCTTCTCGATCCTGCAACTGATCCGCTATCTGAAGGCCGAGCTGCTGCTGGTGCTGGGCACCTCGTCATCGGAATCGGCGCTGCCCTCGCTGATGGAGAGGATGGAGCGGGCCGGCTGCGGCAAGTCGGTGGTCGGCCTGGTCGTGCCCACCGGCTACTCCTTCAATCTGGACGGCACCAACATCTACATGACGCTGGCGGCCCTGTTCATCGCCCAGGCCACCAACATCGATCTCAGTCTGGGTCAGCAGATCGGACTGCTGCTGGTGGCGATGCTCAGCTCCAAGGGCGCAGCCGGCGTGACCGGCGCCGGCTTCATCACGCTGGCGGCGACGCTGGCGGTGGTGCCCGAGGTACCGGTCGCCGGCATGGCGCTGATCCTGGGCATCGACCGCTTCATGAGCGAGTGCCGCTCACTGACCAATTTCATCGGCAATGCCGTGGCCACGCTGGTGGTGGCGCGCTGGGAGGGCGAGCTGGATCGCGATGCCCTGCAGCGCGCGCTCAGCGACCCGCCGCGACCGCTGGCCGCCACACCCGATCCGGCCGCCGGACCGGGTGATCCACGCACGCTGACCGTCGACTGACGGTCGTCTCTGACGCTTCCAGGGGAGGAACCAGCCATGACTCGTCACACCCAACACCTTCTGCGCGGTTCGCTCACGCTCACGCTGCTCGCCGCGGCGATCCAGACGGCGCTGGCGCAAACGCCGCCGGCACCGCCGCCCTCAACCCCCCCAACGCCCGCGGCGAGCAGCACCTCGGTCAATGACGATGGCGCGCTGGAGGAAAAGGACGAAGTGGTCGTCGTCGGTTCACACATCCGCGGTGCCGCCACCACCGAGGCCCTGCCGGTGTTCGTGGCCGATCGCGACAGCATCGACGCCGCGGGCGCGATTTCCGGCGACGAGCTGCTGCGCGACATCCCGCAGATGGGCGATGTGCTGTTCGATTCTTCGAACAATCCGCAGACCAGCAACGCCGCCCGTGGTGACGTCAACTCGGTCAACCTGCGCTCACTGGGCGTGGGCAACACGCTGGTGCTGCTCAACGGCCGCCGGCTGGTGCAGCACCCGACCAGTCAGGGCACGTCGGACACCGGCACGGTGCCGGTGCAGAGCTTCAACTCCAACTCGATTCCCGTCGCGGGCCTGGACCGGCTGGAGGTGCTGCTGGACGGCGCGGCGGCCATCTATGGCGCCGATGCGGTGGCCGGCGTGGTCAACACGGTGCTGCAGACCGAGTTCGACGGCACCACGGTGCAGGCCCGCTACGGCAGTGCCGAAGGCACCAGCATGGACGAGTTCGAAGCCTCGCTGTTCACCGGTCACAACTTTGACGAAGGCAACATCTCGCTGTTCGTCAACTACACGGACCGCTCGGCGCTCGAAGCCGACGACCAGGA
Source organism: Lysobacterales bacterium (assembly GCA_041395325.1). Lineage (GTDB taxonomy): Bacteria > Pseudomonadota > Gammaproteobacteria > Xanthomonadales > SZUA-5 > JAWLAT01. Next base: position 45,836 of record JAWLAT010000021.1, on the reverse strand, counting down.
CTTCACCCGCTCGGACGATCTGCGCCCGTTGTTCGCCGATGATCCGGATTTCGCCGGTCTGTCGGCGCTGGACGGGCGTTCCTCGCACACGCCCTGGGCCAGGCTGGATGTGGGCCGCCGACCGGTGATCCGCGTCGATGGCGTGGCCGTGACCAACTCCGCCGGCGCCTTCCACGTGCAGCCGGAGAGCTTTGGTTGCAACGGCATCGTCTACGGCGATGGCCTGTGCCTGGTCAGCGGCAACCACAACTTCAACAGCACCAACCGCGAGATGCGCTACGACACCCGCGTCGACACCACGGTGCGGCCGTCGGTGGAGCGCATCAACACCTACCTGACCGGCTATCGCGATCTCAGCGACGACGTGCAGTTCTTCGGCGAGATCGGCTATTACCGCGCCACCAGCGAGGCGATCCAGCCGCCGGTGGTCAATCTCAACAGCCTGTGGATCCCGGCCAACAACTACTGGAATCCCTTTGGTCCGGTGACCTTCGCCGATGGCACTCCCAACCCCAACCGCTTGCCCGGCTTGACCGGCGTGCCGGACGAGGGTCTGCCGGTACAGATGCGCAACTACCGCTATCTCGACGCGGGCTTCCAGAAAGTCGAGGTGGAGAACTGGCAGTCGCGCTTCCTCGGCGGTTTCCGCGGCCAGTGGGGTGGGTTTGATTGGGAGACCGCGCTGGTCTACTCCGAGGCCGAGGCAACCGACACCTCGCTCAACGTCGATCGCACCGCGCTGCAGCGGCAGCTGGGCCTGTCCACACCGGATGCCTACAACCCCTTCAACGGTGGCTGCGCCGACACGCCCAGCTTCAACGATTGCTCGCCGAATCCGCAGTCAGTCGTGGACAACTTTGTCTTCGACCTGGTGCGCAAGTCACGCACCACGCTGACGATGGCCGATTTCCGCATGAATCGGCCGGACCTCTTCCGCATCACGGGCGGCGATGTGGGGGTGGCCTTCGGCGTGGAAGCGCGTCACGAGACCCAGCGCGACGATCGCGACGCCAATCTGGACAGCACCATCACCTTCACCGATGTGGTCACCGGCGTCACCGAGCTGAGCAACGTGGCCGCCGTCAGTCCCAACCCGGACACCGAAGGCTCACGCGATGTGGGCTCGGCTTTCGTCGAGTTTGCGGTCCCGCTGGTCTCGCCGGAAATGGAAATCCCGCTGGTCTACAGTCTGGACATGCAGTTGGCCGGTCGTTACGAGCACCACTCGGACTTCGGTTCGGTGGCCAAGCCGAAGATCGCTTTCGCCTGGGATCTGGTGCCCGGTTTCCGCGTGCGCAGTTCCTACTCCGAGGGCTTCCGTGCGCCGAATCTGGAGCAGACCAATGCCACCGAGTACGCCCGCCTGGCCTCGGGCATGGACTATGTGCGCTGCGAGGCCGAGCAACGGGCCGGGCTGATCGCCAGCTTCAGCGAGTGCGCGCAGGGCACCTCGGGACTGTCATTGCTGGTGGCCGGCAATCCGGAACTGGAGCCGGAAGAAAGCACCAACCTGTCCTACGGCCTGGTCTTCCAGCCCGAGTTCATTCCGCCCGAGTATGGCGAGTTCGTTTTCACGGTCGATCGCTGGCGCATCGAGCAGGAACAGATCGTCGGCCTGCTGGGCGCGCAGACGGCGCTGATCGTTGACTATCTGGCCCGCGTGCAGGGCGGCTTCAATCCGCTGGTCAATCGTGCCGAACCCAACGAAGACGACATCGAGCTGTTCGCCGGCACCGGCATCGACCCGGTCGGCGAGGCGATCTCGGTCAACGACAGCTTCATCAACCTGCAGCCACCGACCGTCGAGGGCATCGATTTCGGCTTCAACTGGTCGCTGCGACGCACTCGCTACGGCAACTTCAGTGTGCGTCTGAATGCCAGCAAGCTGACCAAATTCACCCGCGACCCGGGTGACATCGTCAACGCCCTCTACGCCGCCCGCGAGATGGGGACGATCGACGGGCTGACGCCGCTGCCGGATCCATCCGAACTGATCGGCCAGAACGGTCGGCCGGAGTGGCGCGCGACCTCCAGCTTCACCTGGAGCCAGGGCCCCTGGCGTGCCGGCGTCTCAGCGAGGTACATGAGCTCCTTCGAACAGCCCGGCCTGCTCGGCGTCTCCGGCAACCCCTACAAGGTCGACGACCAGCTGCTGTTCAATCTCTACGGCCAATATCGCTTGCCGATCGGCACCGAGTTGCGCGTCGGCGTCCGTGACGTGACTGACGAAGGCCCGTCGCTGGCCGACAACGGCTATCGTGGCTCGCTGCACAATCCCTGGGGACGCTACTGGTATGTGCAGGTGAGCCATGACTTTTGAGGTTCGTTCCAGTGGCCAGTTCCAGTTCCAGTGAAGAGCGTGGTCGTTCGGTGCGAAAGCTCACCCGTTCGGTCATGTTGACGAACCTCGCTCAATCGCCTGCAGGGCAGGCTCCTACCGATGCTGGTGACCCTCGTGTAGGAGCGAGCCCTGCTCGCGACCGGCCAGTTGCCGGGGAGGCTTCCGTAGGAGCGAGCCCTGCTCGCGACACGTCGGCTGCCGGGTACCAAGGATCCGCACCACGCAGGTCGTGGATCCAGGGTCTCGGTCGCTCACTCGTTGCCTGCCTGTTGGGTGCTGTGGCCGTTTCTGAGGTCGCTCTGGCTGCGCCTGAAGATGGGGCCTTCGCCCCGGTAGCCTGCCCAACCTCGCTCACGGCCATCGCCGACTGCCGTGAGGCGCGCGATGCCAACGGTGCCTTTGTGCTGGTCGCGCTGCCGCGCGACTGGAATCGCAAGCTGGTCGTGCATGCCCACGGCGGCCCGCGGCTGCGGCCACCGGTGGCTGGTGATTCGACCGACGATCTGGACCGCTACGCGGCGCTGGTGCATGCCGGCTACGCCTGGTGGGCAGTACCTATCGGCGGGCGGGCTACGGCGTGCGCAAAGGGGCGGCCGATGTGGAACACAGCCGCCAATTGTTCGTGCGGCACTGGGGCCAGCCGTTGCGGACCTGGCTGCATGGGCAGTCCTGGGGCGGCAATGTCGCGGCCAAGCTGGCCGAGCTGTACGCGCTGGATGCGAATGGCCAGCGCAACTACGACGGCGTGCTGACCACCAACGGCGTGCTCTCTGGCGGTACTGCCGCCTATGGCTTTCGCGCCGACCTGCGGGTGGTCTATCAGGCCTATTGCCACAATCACCCGGCGCCCGACGAGCCGGCCTATCCGCTGTGGCAGGGGTTGCCAGCGGGCGCGAAACTGACTCGCGAGGAACTGGCCCAACGCGTCGATGACTGCACGGGCCTGGCGCTCCCGCCCGACCAACGCAGCAGCGAACAGGCCGGTCGCCTGCGCAACATCCTCGCTGTCACCGGCATCGCCGAGCCGCAACTGCTCAGCCATCTGAACTGGGCCACCTTCCATTTCCAGGATCTGGTGCAGCGCCATCTGCGCGGCCACAATCCCTTCGACAATCGCCACACGGTCTATCTGGGTTCGGACGACGACGCCCTGCTCAACGCCACTGTCGAGCGCTTCGATGCCGATCCACAAGCCGTGGCACAGCTGGCCTACGACGCCGATCTCAGCGGCCAGATCGTCTTGCCCACGGTCAACCTGCATGCCAGCGGCGATCCGACGGTGTCGCCCCTGGCGCTGCAGGCTTACGCGCGCACCGTGGCCCTGGCCGGGCGTAGCGACCTGCTGCAACAGCGGCTGATCGACGGTCACGATCACAGCCGGTTGCCGGATGCGGCCTATCTGTGGGGACTGGCGGCGCTGGAACAGTCCGTGCCTTAGAGCGGTGGTTGCAGCGACACCGTTCTACTCGAAACCACATTGGCGCGCGGACGCCGGAGGAATGGCTCACTCATTGCGTAAGGGCTTGTTGACGCCGCCCCGTCGGCCCCATGAGTCATATCGCCATGTTCCGAATGCTGCTGTCCTTGCTGTTGCTGATGTTCACGCTCACTCGGCCCGCGCTGGCCATCGAAGATGTGGACCCTCGCTTCTCCGGTGATGGCATCGCCATCATCGATCAGGGTGAGGACTGGCCAGTGATCACCTGTCCGGCGGCCGGCGGCAAGCGCTTGCTGGTGAATCGGACCAGTGAGAGTGCGATCACGACCTCGCGCCTGCTCGACAATGGCCAGCTGGATCCGCAGTTCGGCACCGGTGGCACTGCCGTCGCGGCGGTGAGCACCTTTCCCAGCTGGCGCTATACCCCGGCACTATGTCGCGATGACGGCAGCGTGTGGATCGTCAGCGAGGTGCCCGGCAACGGCGACGACCGCAATCTGCGGGTGTTTGCCATCGACGCCAACGGTGCGTTGCAGGCGTCCTTTGGTGGCGCGCCGGGTGGCCTGGTGAACATCGACCTGGACCAGTCCCGCCCTGATCTGAGCAACATCGAGTTTCCCCGGGCAATGATCGCCATGCCCGATGGCGGCGCGCTGATTGTTGGGCATGTCCGGGTCACGACCATTGGTCGCGACCGGCCATTCGTCATCAAGCTGTCGGCCCAGGGCGCCGTTCAGCGCATTGCCTTTCCCGAGCCAGCCGGGCTTTCCGAGAGCATTCGCGCCTCGGCTGCCGCCGTCGGCCCCGGCGGCGGCATCTGGGTGGTGGGCGATGGCTATGCCAGCGGCAACCGGGCCTATCGCATGTACATCGACCCGAAAAACTACGCGGTGGTTCGGACCGAGATCAGTGATGACAGCGCCAGCAACGTGGGCGTGTCCTCCGGCGTGTTGTTGCGCAGCGGGGTGATGGTAGTGGCCGGGACGCAGACGCTGGTACCCGGCGAACCGGCACAGCCGCGACTGTTCGTGTTTCGCGCCAACAGCAACAGTTTCACCATGTTACCGATGCCCAATCCCTTGCCGGGTACCGCCGGTGCCGGCCTGCAGGTGCAGGCCGACGGCAACGGCGCCACGCTGGTCGCCGTTCCGCCAGACCGGGTCGTGCTGGCCATGGGCGTCGACAGCTTTGCCAATGGCGATCGGGTTCGTGACGCGGGCATCTACGTGGGGCGCGCCATCATCGGTGACAGCATTGCAGAAGATCGCGTCGACACCGCTTTCGGCATCGGAGGTCGTGACGGGCTCAGCGTGCCCAGCGGAGATCCCAGCTGCAGCGGCCAAACCAACCGGCAGGAGCATGCCCATGTCGGATTGTGGGATCAGCGACCGCTGATCCTCGGCCGCATTTTCGGTCGCTGCAGTCCCGATAGTCAGGACGACATCTTGCTGTTGCGCCTGGCGCCGGCCGATGTGCTGTTGCGAAACGGGTTTGAGTGATGGAAGTAGCCGGTCCAGATCCGTCTCAGTGATTGATCGGGATTGGCAGGTGCGCGTGGGCAGGTTCGTCAGCTCGGCGGTGCGCTGTTTTGCGACCGGCGCTTTGGTCGGGTCTTCACCTACCACAATGGTGTGCAGTCCTATTACGCCGCGCGCGGCTTTCGCGGCTTGCGCCGGATCTGATTCGGGCTGCGCTCAGTCCATCGACCAGCCATGCTCGTGTCGCTGAACCCGCAGGGGCACGCCAAACAGCGCACTGAGCTGAGCGCTGGTCAACAGTGGCGCTGGTGCGCCGGCGGCCTGGACCTGACCATCGCGCAGCAGCACGACTTGCCGGGTCTCCGGGATCACTTCGTCCAGATGATGGGTGATCAGCACCAGCGTCATGCCTGACTGGGCCAGGCTGCGCAGCCTGGCGAGCAGTTGCCGACGGGCGCCGATGTCCAGCCCGGTGGTGGGTTCGTCGAGCAACAGCGCCTGTGGACGATGCACCAGTGCCCGGGCGATCAACACCCGGCGCAACTGGCCAGTCGACAGCGTCGGCAGCCGCCGGCGGGCCAGATCGGCGATGTCCATTTCGGCCAGTGCCGTCCGAACCATGGGCCAGCAGGCGGGATCGGTCTGTCGACCCTGCGGCAGGCCCAGACTGCCGTGAAAGGCCCCGACCACGGTCTGTTCGACTGTCTGCGCGGTCTGTGCCGCCAACTGTGCATGCAGATCGGCAGACACCAGACCCAGCTGCGCGCGCAGTTCGGTCAAGTTCCAGTTCGACTGACCCAGGATCCGCAGTGGCGTATGACCGGGCTCGGCCAGCGGATAGAGCTCGCGGTGCAGCAGCTTGAGCAGCGTCGACTTGCCGCAGCCGTTGGGTCCGAGAATGACCGTGTGCTGACCCTGATCGACGCGCAGGCTGACCTGGCGCAGCACGGGCACGCGGTCACGCCAGACGGTGGCGCGGTCCAGTTCCAGCAGGGCGGGGGAGGTGGGGGCCATCGACATGCCGCGATGATGCCGCAAGCTGAATGACCGTACGGAAATCGCAGGAACCGAACCCAGCTGTCCAGGGCCCCGTGCCAGCTTGTTGCTCCGTCCCCCAAGCGAGCTGCCCATGCGATTGCTTCGATGTGCCCTGACCACGTTGACCCTGGTCCATGCCTCATTGGCGTTGGCCGGGCAGGATCCCCTGCAGGTCTTTCCCGATCAGCTCCACCGCGAAGGGCCGCTGCTGATCCTGCTGACCGACGAGTGGCCGGACGGATGCGGGGGGCGCGTCGACGTGGTGGTTTCCGCCGCAGCCATCGATCTGCTCGCCACCAGTACGACTGCCGAAGTCTGCATTGATTCGTTGGCCAGCCTGTACGAGCTGATCGACCCCTTGGCCGAGACCCCTGGCCTCGTGCTGAATGACACCGTGACGCTCCGCTACCAGATGAATGGCGAGTTGCGTCACAGCCGCGAACTGAGTTTCAGCGATCAGTCCAATCACACGATCAAGCTGCAGACCGGTAGCTGGGCCAGCAACCTGGAGAACCACGGGCTGTTCCTGGATCGGCAGGGAGATGTCCTGACCGCGGCGTTGCTCGACTACGATGCTGACGGTCGCGCCGCGTGGTCCTATGCCGTCGGCCGCATCGATGGCAACGCCTACTCGGCTGACATGGTGCGCTACGGCGAGATCGAATGCGTCACCACGCCCTGCTCGCGCGCGGCACCCGTGCTGACAGGTCGCATCAACCTGGTGTTCACCTTTGAGAATCTGCTGATCGCCAGTTATGACTCGGTCATTGAGAGTCCGCTGGCTCAGCTGTACGGCACCATGCAATACCGCCGCCTGGACTTTCAGCGCAGTGCGAACTTGCCGCCGCTCGATCCCAATCGCGTGTCGGTGCCTGATCTGGAGGGTGTCTGGCTGGCTGGGGTCCAGGGTGCGGGCACCATGGATGATGACTTCGGCATCGTCACGATTCGCTATGCCGGCTCGGACAGTCCGCCGGATGTGGACGGGCTGCATCTGTTTGAGGCTTTCGCTGGCCAGGACCTCGACGGACAAACACCGCCGCCGGAAGGCCTGCGCTTTGCGATTCTGTGCGGACAGTCGCTCGTCGAGTGTCGCTTGTTGCCGCTACGAATCGGCCGATGGCAGCGCGTTTTGCGTGGCCTTTTTCCACGAGGCGGACGTTGGCGTTGACCGACTCAATGTCGCCGCGCGTTGCGACAACGGTGCCGACCCCCTGCTGACTCGCTTCATGCTGTATCGGCAGGACGACTGAGCCCGTCCAATATCGCCGGCTGTCGACTCGATCAGTCCGTCGCCGGCCGGACACCGGGTCCGTCGGGCAGATACTGGCGGAACACCGAATGCTGTTCCAGCCGCTTCGACAGGGCTGATAGCTGAGGGTGATCGCCGGCTGAAATCTCGTCGGCGAGCATCGTCTGGGTGAACTGCCAGCACACCGCCGCGGTGATGGCCGGATGCGCCATGGCTTCGAACAGCGTCGGCAGGGCAACGATTTGCGCTTCCAGCGCGGCGTAGGCAGCCAGCGCCTGACCCTGCACCCGCGTCAGCCAAGGAGCATGTTGCGCCGCCGGTGGCCGCAGATTTCGCTCATAGACGATCTGCACGCTTTTTTCGCAGGCCGCCAGCGCCAGGCCGACGGCCCGAAAGGCGGCCTGCAGCGAGGCGGGTGCCGGCCACAGGCTGCGGCCCTGCGGATGCGTGGCCTCGGCCCACTGCAGAATCAGGCTGGAGTCCATCAGTACGCTGCCATCGTCGCAGAGCAGCGTCGGTGCCTTGACCACCGGGTTGATCGCCTTGAATTGCTCGAATGTGCTGAACACCGACAAGGAGCGGTGCTCGAAGGGGATATCCAGCAGCGTCAGCGAGATCGCCGTACGACGGACATAGGGCGAATCGAGCATGCCGATCAGTTGCATCGTGACTCCAGAGCAGACCGCGAGGAGGCGCCAGCATGCCTCAAAGATGTGAAGTCCACTCCGGCGCCTCCATCCGATCATGCATCCCGTCGACGCAAGTCACCGGAATCTGCGCCAGTTCCGCCTCGGAGAGGCCTTCCAGGCAGCCGATGTTGACGCCCACCATCACGCCGATGGGCGTGTCGGTGCCGACGCCGAAGGGGCGCACACCACAGGTGCGACAGAAGTAGTGCTCGTTCTTGCCCGTGTTGAAACGGTAGGGCGTCAGCTCGGCCTGCCCGGCGAGCAGGCGAAAGCCTTCCTGCCGAGCCACGGCGGGCCAGAAGCGGGTCCGGCGGCAGATCGAGCAGTTGCAGCGAAAGCTGCTTTGAGACAGATCCAGATCGGCTTCGAAGCGGATGGCCCCGCAGTGACAACTGCCCCGGTAGATTTGGGTCACGATGATGCGTCCTCGCTGGGCGAACTCGCTGGCGAGCGGGCTATCGACCCCGTACCGTCATCGACTTCGGCTGCAAAGCCCGCAGTATCGCATCGCCCAGTCCGCGGGCAAGCGGGAACGCTGCGGGCTACTCGAAGCCGTCGCGCATCAAGCCAATGCCGTTGATCCCCTCACTGACTGAGCCGCTGGCGACGACGCCGCCACCCGCAGCCGTGCTCGCGCGGGCGTCGATGACCAGGAAGGCCGCGCTGGTGTCCAGCGTACCGGTCAGCTCCAGCGTGGCGAACTCGGTTGGCTGCAGCGACAGGCTCACCGCGACCGCACCATTGCCGCTGGCGCTGCTGCAGCCGCTCGGGGCCTGACAGGTCCAGCTCAGGCCGAGCAGCCCGGCCGGGGCGGGAATGCTGACGTTGACCGGATTGGCCGCTTCGATGCTGGTGTTGCTGACCGTGACCCGATAGCTGCGACTGTCGGCGCCGTCCGGCGCGCCCGCCATGGACGATTGCCGTTCGATGCCCACCGCCAGCGCCACCGGTGAGAAGTCGACGAAGGGATTGACGGTCATATCGACCAGACTGGCGCGGTGTCGGCCACTGGCCACGGCGACCAGGCGCAACTGATAGCGCTGGTCGAGCAGCGCCAGCCGGCCATTGAGGAAGATGTCCTGTTCGTACCAGCCGGGCGCACCGGGGACGGCACTGAACACACCGGTCTGGTTGTTGCCACCGCCCCAGTAGCCGACGGCACGTTCCAGCGGGTTGTCCGCGGCGGCCAGATGGCCACGCGGATTGGTGCCGCGGAAAAGGCCGATCTCGTAGATGCGCTCGGGCAGCGGCGCGCCGGTGGCCACGTGAGCGCGCACCCGCAGCGTGTCGGCGGCCGGGTCGTAACGTTGCCAGATGGCGTCGAGCACCGGCACATCGGCCGGGCCCTGTTCGCCATCGACGCGAACGTAAACGGCACCATCGTCGGTCAGCCCGGCAAAGTGGCGACCATCGTCACTGAGCGCCGCGACCGGGAAATGCAGTTCCGGTGTGCTGTCACCACCGCCGGCAATGAAGCCGCCACCGGCGTCGGTCATCTGCAGCGTGTCCAGGTCCTGCAGGATGCCGGTGCAGCCGTTGCACAGCCCCAGTTCGAAAGAGGTGAAGTAGGCACGATTTCCATTGCCGGACAGGGCCAGCTGGGCTTCGCCAAAGCCGCGATCGGCGGCGATGGGGGGTTCGCCCAGATGCACCGGTGGGTCCTCGCCACGTTGCAGGAAACACTGGGCCTCGGTGATCTCGCCGGTACCGACGACCGAGCCATCGATGCAGGCGACGAAGGCAGTCCCGTCGCGACTGCTGGCCAGTTCGTACAAGCGGCCGTTGTCGGCGAAAGGCAGCGACACTTGCTGTAGCGACGTACCCTGGCCCCGCCACAGCGCGAAACGGGTGGGAGTAGCGGGGTAGTCACAACTGATCAGCCACTGCTGGCTGTCGGCCGCGAGCACGAAGAGTGCGCCGTCGCGACCGCAGGTCGCCTGGTAGACATCGCCGGCGATGCCCAGTTCGAAGGCGGCGCGGTTGAGCAGCGGGGTGAAGGCCGGGCTGGGCGAGAAGCTGTCGATGCTCGCCAGCACCTGATTCCAGTCATCCCAGGCCAGTGTCGCCGAGCTGTCCGCCGACAGCCGCGTGTTGATGCGTCGATACAGCGGCGGATCCTCGAAGTTGAAGACTCGGGTCGCCGTGGCGCCAGGCAGGCTGACCCGCCAGAACTCGCGCTCGTTGTCGAGGATGGCCTCGCTGCCATCGACGCTGGTGCGCACCCGCATGCGGTTGGAGGTGGCCGGTGCACGCGGGGTGGTGTCGAAAGCCGATCCCTGCGGGTTGCTGCCATCGAACATCATCGACCACAGCTGGTGCCGCGGAATGCCGGCGGGGGGAAAATGATCGTAGAGGACGAACCACAGGCGCTGGCCATCGCCACTGATTGCCAGATGCTCGGCGGCGTAGCCATCGTTGCCCAGATCAGCATAGTTCAGGCCGCTGCCGGCCGGCTGGTTCCAGCTGGCGACGCGGCGCTCGTGGGCCACACGATCGAAGTCGGCGACCGCCCAGGCGCCCTGCTGGGACCACGCCTGGCCTGCCGCGCACAGGACCAGCAGCGCCGAGAACAGCCGACTGCACCCGCCCGGATTCCCCCTGCCCATCTGCCTGCTCCTGCCCCTGAGTGCGACCACCGTAGGTCGGTGGCGGGGCGGGTGCCATGACGCAAATGCGTCAGAGCATGCCTTCGCGCAGGGCCCGAGCCACGGCAGCCGAGCGCGACCGCACGTGCAACTTGGCGTAGACGTTGCGCAGGTGATTGGAGATCGTGTGATACGACAGCCCCAGGCGTTCGCCGATGCCGCGCAATGGCAGGCCGTCGACCAGCAGTTGCAGGATCTCGCGCTCGCGCGAGCTCAGTCCGACCGCATCGTGTGCGCTGCGGGCGGGCACCTGATGGGCAAATTCGCTCAGCAGCCGCTGGGCGATGAAGGGATTGATGGGTGCCGCGCCGGCCACCACCTGCCGAATGGCGTCGAGCACCTGATCCAGCGGCAGCGGTTTGAGCAGATAACCGCTGGCGCCGGCACGGATAGCCTCAAAGACCCGTTCATCGTCCTCGTGGATGGTCAGCACCAGCACCCGCGACGTCGGGCTCATGCCATGCACGCGACGGATCCCTTCGAGCCCGGACAGGCCGGGCAGCCCCAGATCCATCAGCACCACGTCGGCGGTCAGCCCCGCTTCCAGCGCATCGATGAAGCGCTCGCAATCGGGCACCGCCAGCGAGCAGCGCAGATCGGCCTCGGCATCGATCAGCTCGGCCAGCGTCTGGCGCAGGGCCCGGTTGTCCTCGACCACCCAGACGTCGACGGCCTCAGGCGCGTTCATGCGGTGTCCTCCTCGCGAACCGGGTGGTTGGCCTGATCACCGCGATCATCGCAGCCATGGCAGCCAGCGGGCAGGACGCCGATGCGTCATCCGCAGACGAATTCGCGTGCCCTGTCCGATCGCGCTGTCGATCTGCAACTCGGCAGCCAGTGCCTGGGCCCGCCGGCGCAGGCCATCGACGCCACTGCCGGCCTGCGGCGCGCCCGGATCAAAGCCGCAGCCATCGTCGCTGAGATCGATGCCGAGCTCGCCATCGCGCTGCCACAGTCGCAGTTCTACCCGAGTCGCAGCGGCATGGCGCAGGATGTTGGTAAAGGCCTCTCGGCAGAACAGATGCAGGTCTCTGCGCTGTTGCATGGGCAACGGACGCGGGTCATCGCGCCAGCCGTTGTCGACGCTCAGCTTCGACTCGGCGAACAATCGCTGCGCCAGGACCTGCAGTCGCAGGCCCAGATCGGCCAGGCTGTCCTTGTCCGGATTGACATACCAGACCACATCGCGGACCGACTCGCTGGCGCGACGCGCGGCATCGGCCAACTCGGTCAGCCGGTCTGGGGCGGTGCTCGGACCCCGCCGATGCAACAGGTCTGCCGACATGCCGATTGCGGCCAGCTCGCTGCCCAGCTCATCGTGCAGATCGGCGGCGATGCGCAGCCGGACCCGCTCCAGCGCCAGCAAGTGCGCGATCCGCAATCGGTAGATCAGCGTGGCGGTCGCCAACAGCAACACCGCGCAGAGCAGCAGGAACCAGCCTTGCCGGTACCAGGGCGGTAGCACGCGTACTTCGCGCTCCAGTGCGGGTCCCCAGCGGCCGCTGGCGCTGTCGCCGGCCTGGACCGCAAAGCGATACTGCCCGGGGGGCAGCCGCGGGTAGCGAGCGCTGTCGAGTTCGCTGCCGCCGACCCAGTCCGGGTCGATGCCATGCAGTCGGTAGCGATGTTGCAGATGCTGGACACGGTCGAACTGCGGTGTGGTCCAGGCCATCGTCAGCGCCACGCTGTCGGCGCCAACCTTGATCTGATCGGACAGCGGCAGATCGTGAGTGCGCCCTTGTCCATCGATGCTGCCAATGGCCAGCAGTTGCGGGGCGCGCAAGGCGGGGGCGCGAAGGGCGCTGGCCGGGTCGATGACGATGACGCCACCCGCGCCGCCGAACAGCAAGCGACCTTGCTTGTCGTGTGCTCGCGAACGGCGGTTGAACTCCGTCACCGTCAGCCCATCGCGTTGATCGTAGTGCGTGAAGGCGGTCTCGTCGGCGGCCGGATCAAATCGCAGCAAGCCGCGATTCGTGCCCAGCCACAGCAGCCCGTTGGCGTCGCTGATCAGGCTGTAGATCACGTGGCCGGCGCGCTGCTGTCGCGGCAAATGCAGTTGCCATTGCTGCCTCGCTGGATCGAGCGCATAGAGCCCCAGGCTGCTGGCAATCCAGACCTGTTCGCCCACGGCCAGCAGGTCGTAGACATCGGCTGGCTGGGGCAAGGCGAAGGCGTGTAGCTGGTCCTGGTCGGGGTCGTACCTCCACAGCGCCTGACCACGCTGGTCGGGCACGATCTCCTTGCCCAGCCAGAGCTGCCCCTGGCCGTCCTCGGCGATGGCCTCGAAGGCGCCGTGGGCCACGACCACGCTGCGGCGTTGCTGCAGCTGCCGCAGGCCACTGCCGCTGGCCAGCCAGATGCGCCCGTCCGCGGCCTGCAAGGCGCCACGGGCGATCGCCGCGTCGCCATCGTCGTCGATTTGCCAGCGCAGACCGCGCGCATCGAACAGACATCGACCATTGCGCAGGACGCCTTCGGGGTGCTCGAGCAGACTCCAGTCGAGTTCTCCGCAGTCGGCCGGCACCTCAGTCTCCATGGCGGGCATCGAAACGTCGGTCCAGCGCAGCAGCCCATCGCCAAAGCTGCCAATCCACCAGTCCTGATCGTGCTGCAGCAAGGCGGCGACATGGCGATCAACCAGGGCTTGGGCCAGCCCGGTCCCGTCGCCCAGCCGGTGCTGGATCAGGGCGCCTGGGTCAAGCCGGATCACGCCGCCGTAGGTGGCCAGCCACAGTGCGTCATCGCGGTCGACCAGCGCCGCCAGTACCGACTCATCCGGTCGGCCGGTACGCACCCGCTGCGCTGGCGGCCACAGGCGCACCGAAGCGCCCGAGCGGTCCCGCCAGAAGGCACCATCGACGCCGCCGAGAACGGTTCCGTCGCGCCAGTTCAGGCTGACCAGGGGCGGGGCGGTGGCGTCTCTTTCGATGGCCGGAGGCGGCTGGTCCAGCGACCAGACGCGGTTGGCAGCCATGGCCAGACGCTCGTCGTCGACTAGGCTCAGACTGCCCAGGCAGGGCGCCACCCGCTCGTCCAGTCGCTGCAGATTCATCGGGTCGATTCGCAGCAGGCGGCAATCGCCATCACGCAGCAGCACCCATAGCGCCGTGTCCGATCTGGCCAGCGCGCGGACTTCGCCCGCAGAGAGCACCCGCTCGATGGGACCCTCGCCATTCAGCGGTAGGCGCAGCAGGCTGTCGGTGCTGCCCATCCACAGCCAGGGTGAGTCGGCCAGCATGGCCGTGAGCGTCACCGGTTTCTCGTCGACGCCAGGCAAGCCGGCCCACGCCACCTGGCCGCTGGCCTGTCGATGCAGCAGGCCGTTGTTCAACAGCCCGATCCACAGGCCGTCGCCACCGTCATGCTGCAGAAATCGCACCGCCCCGCCACGCAGTGAACGGCCGGCCAGTTCGTCGAAGGGTTCGACCTGGCGGCCGTCAAAACGGTCCAGGCCATCCTGAGTCGCGAGCCAGACGAAACCCTGGCCATCCTGTGCCAAAGCGAGCACGGCGTTGTGCGACAGACCCTGCTCGATGCCGTACTGGTGAATGGCGTAGGGTCCGGGTTGGCCCGCTGACGCGAGCGCCGCGCTGCCGAGCAACAGCCCCATGCACCATCGCCTTGCCGAGTCGATGCGTGTCGCCACGGGTGCCCCCCTGTACCCGGACCGAGCATAGCGCGCACGGTGTCCGGGGGCTTGCCTGATCCCAGGGGGCTCACCAGACTTCGCCGCGGCAACCGGCCAAGTCGCGAGGATCTCCCACATGCGCGCAACCCTGATGATTGCGCTGGCGCTGTCGCTGGCAGCCTGCTCGGCAGTCTCGACGGACCCGCAACAGTGGCTGACGCCAACCGAAGCCATCCATGCGATCAACGCCAGTCCAGACAAGGCGGCTCGCGGCCATTTCAGCTTTGTGGTTCAGGGTATGGGCGAGCGCGGCGACTGGACCTTCCTGAACTCCGAAGCGGATTATCGTCATCCCGACTGCCTGACCATTCGCCTGCGCACAGCCATGGTGCCGGCGCTGGAACAGCGCCTTGGGGTATCGCTTTCTGCGCTGCAGGGCCGACGAATTGCCGTGATGGGCCAGGCGCGGCGGGTGCGGATCTAGCTGACCGATGGTGAAGGCCAGCGCTCGACCCGCTATTACCACCAGTACCAGCTGCTGGCCGAGAACACCACGCAGATCACACTGGTGGAGTGAGCGACAGCAGTGAATTGACATTCCGCCGTCGGAGCTGGCCGCGGCGCCAAACGGGCTGCAGGCCTGTAAAGGCAGTCTGAGCGGCCGTTGGCGGGAGCATGGACGCGGGCGGGTTGGCTGACGACACTGGCCCGCCCAATCGAGTCGGAGGCCGAAGATGCGGTCGACGCAAGCAACCTTGGGCGAGCGCTTCGTGCCGTTGGTCGTCACGGTCCTGTGGCTGGTGGGCATGCCCGCCGGAATGGCCCAGAGTGGCCCGCCGTCCTGGATGACCGATGGCCCCTTCGTTGCAGCGCCGGACTTCAGTCTGGAACTGCCGCTGCAGACGCTGGGCACCAAGTTGCAGGTGGAAGTGGAGATCGCCGGACGGCCGCTGCGCTTCGTCTTCGACACCGGCTCACCGTCGATGATTGATGCCGCACTGGCGCGCGAACTGGGTCTGCCGGTGGTCGGCCAGAGTCAGGGCAGGGACGCGCACGGAACGGTCATTCAGAGTCAGATCGTGCAGGCGGATCTGACCTTGGGTGGCGTGGTGTTCAGAAAGACGCCGATCTTCGCCGCCGAGCTCTCGCGCGACGCCGCCACCGCCTGCCTGCTCGGCAACGGCGTGCTCGGCTCGGAGATCCTGCCCCTGTGCGCCTGGCAGATCGACCTGCCCGATGGCGTGCTGCGCTGTGCCACGCGGCTGGAAGATCTGGATCACATCGGCACGGCACAGCGCCTGACGTTGCATGACTTCGGCTATCCCCACGCGCCGATCTTTGACATTGGTCTGGGCCGCAAAGCCACCAGCAAGGCCATGCTGGACACGGGCTCGCCCGAGTATCTGGCCATCGCGGCGCCGGATCTGGAGGGGGCTCGGCGCGGGCGAGGCGTGGGTGCGACACGGGCTGGCCATGGTTCGGCCGGGACCTCGCTCGGCGGCGCCGCTGCGACAGGCCCGCAGCTGCTGGCCGAACTGAAGGACTTCTCCATCGACGGCCTGGACCTGGGGCGAGTCGTGGCGATGCGACGGGACGATCCGCCATCGCTGCTGGGCGCCTCGCTGCTCGAACACTTCGTCGTGACACTCGATCCGCGCTCCAGATCCGCCTACTTCGAGTCCTATCGACCCGGCCCATTCGAGCGATCCGGCTTCGGTCTGCAGCTGTCCTATGCAGATCCCGTGTCGGTGTCGCTGGTCTGGGAAGACTCGCCGGCAGCGCGGGCCGGCCTGAAGGTCGGTGAGGCGATCAAGGCGATCAATGGCGAGCCGGTCAGTGCCTCCTGCGCCGGCATCCGCGCCGCGTTGACGGCGCTGGGTGGCGGTCAGATCGATCTGGAATGGGACGGTGGCCAGGCCAGTCTGGCGAGGCGGTCGCCATTGGGCCGGTAGCGTCGACAGCTCAGATCGGGCGACGACGGCAGCGCCGCCACCCGATCCGGTTGTCGCGTGGCATCAACGGCCCGGTCGAACGGCCAGGGCGATCTGCCTGGCGAAACGATCGGCGGAGTCATCGTTCTCCGCGGTGATGATGTTGCCGTCGACCACCACGTCGTCGGCCGCGCTCAGCGGATCGCCGATCGATCCGGCCGTCAGCATCGTGGCGCCATTGGCTTCGATCTGCCAGCGGGCCGGGTACTGCGCATCGGCAAAGTCCAGGCTGCCGGAGCGGAACCCGGGCATGCCGCCCGGCGTGGCCACCACCGTGTGGCCTTGCAGCGGACTGACACCGTCGACGCGGGCCCAGGCCAGCACGGTCACGCCGTGGCAGATCGCCGCCACCGGCTTGTCGGCCACGTCGAAGGCCTTGACCAGGCGATTGACGTCGAAGACGACGCCGGGCTGCGGCTGGTAGGCCGAGTTGTGATAGGTGCCTTCGAAGCCGTATTGATACTGCGATGAGCCCCAGCCGCCGACGAATACGATGGCCGAGTAGTCCTCGGCATCGACGTTGGCCAGCGCCAGATCGGGCAGCACCTGGGTGGCCACGCCGCGGTCCTGTGGCTTGGCACTGCGGGTGGTGGCCGCGGCGACCACGACTTCCAGTCCGGCCGCTTCGATCGAGCTGCGAACACGGCTGTATTCGGCGTAGTGGAAATCCTGGTTGGCGATCACCATCAGGACCGGCCCTGCGCCATCGGCGGCCGATGCGCTGACGGCGGTCAGCGTGGCCAGTCCAGCCAACAGGGCTCGAGACAGGATCTTGCGGGATGTCTTCGTACTCATGTCGTTCTCCTCAATGGGCGGATGCTTCGAACATCGACGGGTTGTGATGGGCGTCGATGTCCGGAACAACGCCCGGCCTGGTGGGAAACGACAGCGCCGGCTGGCCAGCTGCGGATAACTGCCAACGGGTTGCGGATTTCGGTGATCCGTCAGCGTGTTGGGTACTGACCGCAGTCGTGGGCAGTCGGCGCCATCGAGGGCGGCATGACCGGAACGGATCGACGCCTGCGAACAGATTTGGTGGAGCTCGCCGCAGGGTGTCTGCCCGTCCAGGGCGTCGTTAAGCGGCAAGCTGGCGCAGCTCCGGTCCAGGCCGTGATGGGATGGCTGGCCCTGTTGATGGGGATGGGGGCTACCGAGTCGGGAGTCTCTTCGATGGCTGTCATGCCGGGACAACCGAGTGAGAGAACCCGGCGACTGGCGGCAGTTTGTCGGCGGGGGCGACGCCCCCTCCGCGTCAGGATCTGCCCGGTCGTCGTCAAGCGCAGTACGCCAGACTCACTTTCAGTTTCTCTTGCCCATGGTCTTGTTCAACCCCCTGGAGCATCAAGCATGAACGAGATCAACAACGGTGGTGTCCAGGGCACCGTCACCGACAGCAAGGGGGACGCGCTCCCCGGCACCGTCATCAGTCTGCAAGGACAGTCGACGCCGAGCAGGAGCGTTGTGTCCGATACACATGGCAACTATCGCTTTGTTGGCTTATCGCCAGGCCAATACCAGCTCAGTACCGAGTTTCTGGGCTTTGCGCCGTTCACCGAGACCATTCTCGTCGCTGCGGGTGAAGTCACCACGGTCGAAGCGGTGCTGACTCCAGTCCAGCCGGCATGATCGAAGCGTCCGCATGGACCTGGCAGTGGGCATGTGGCGCCGAACCGGGTGGCCCAGCGCCATCGTTCCTCAAAATCTTCAAACAGGAGTTCGAAAATGAGCAATAACCCGGCCGGTGCAGTCTCTGGCAAGGTCACCGATACGCAGGCCGAGCCATTGCCCGGTGCAACGATCAAGCTGTCCGGCGTCAACAATCCGGCGCCGACCAGAATGGCGGTATCCGACGCAGGTGGCCGCTATCACTTCCCCGGTGTGGAACCGGGTGGCTATGAGATCGTTGTGCAGATGGAAGGCTTCTCAACCTTCACCGACAGGAATGTCCGAGTCACCATCGACCACACGACCGTGGTCAATGCGGTGCTCAGCCCGGCACACATGGGGTGACGGCTGCCGCATGCCCTGGTTCGCCGCATCCAGCTGCTGTGGAGTCGCGCCGGGTTGGTGATCCTGGATTGGCGTGCAAGGTGTCTCCCATCGCCGGCGTGGGTGCCGGCGATGGGAAATTCCGCTCTGGATCAGCCGCAAATCCAGGTGTTGTTGGAGCAATGACACAGACCCGGGTTGTAGGCGTCCCACATGCAACGGAAGCGGCCGCCATTGATCGGGCAGTAGGTGCCGTCGTAGCTCAGGCACGGGAAGTAATCGCCGAAATCGTCCACACCGCCGCCAATTCCGTCGGTCACTGGACCACCCTTCTGGTCGCTGGGCACGCCTTCGAGTGCGTCCTGAACCCAAACCGGAACGCCATTGTCACTGGCACCGGCCTGAGCCGGGGCAGCGTACAGCGAGGCGCCGAACGAGAACGAAATGGCCAACATCAGCATGGAAAGCAGGAACTTGCGCATCGTCAATTTCTCCTGTTGATTGAGTGACCGCTGGTCGGCGGTCGCAGTTACAGCAACACATGAAAACCAACATCCAACGAGGCTATTCGTTGCCGTTTTTGGTGGGCGATCAGTACAGCAGTGGGTGTCCTGTGCCCGAACCGTGCTCACGCGCAACCATGCCTCATCCTTGAACGCGCAGTCGTGCGAGAGAATCGATCACGCTTGTGCACAATCGGATTTCCATTCGATGTCATGCCCGGACATGGCCACGCTCGGTCAGTGAATGCGCCGGGTCAGAGGGCGGGGGCGGAGTTCCGGTTAACGGCAGTGGTCAGTGGCGATCCGCCGATGACCACGCAAGCGCTGCAGCCGTCTGCAACGGCGGCTTTCCGGGAGATTTGCAGTTTGGTGGTGGCTATCCGGCGTTCGGTGCCTTGAAGCCGAGTCACGAGTCGGATCTGGTGCCGTTCTGGGTCAAGGCGTCTCGAAGCCATCGCTCAGCAAGGCATCGCCGACCCCCGTCCCGGTCAGCGCAAAGCTGGCCGGACTGCCAGCGGCGTTGTGCGTGCAGCTCAAGGTGGCCATCTGTGTACCCACTGCGGTGGGTGCGAACACGACATTGAGGGACAGGGACTGCGCCGGTGCCAGGTTGACCGGGAACGCAGGTGATCCCGTCAAGCTGAAGGTGGCGCTGCCACTGATGCTGCATTGGCTCAGCAGCAGATCGCTGCTGCCGGCCGCGGCCGAGTTGACCAGCTCGATGCTGGCCGACCGCGTCTGGCCAGGAACGAGATTGCCGAAGTCGATGGTGCTGCCGGGCACGGGTACGGCCGTCAGCTGGGGCGGCGCCGGCTCGGCCAGCACATTGAGGCTGCCGTCGACCAGACCACCGGCGACCAGTTCGCCCAGGTCATCGACAAACTCGTGACGCGACAAGGCCAGCGCGAAGCCGCTGCCCGGGCTGGCGCCGGCGTCCACTGTGAAGGGCAACAGGAAGCTGAAGCTGGGTGGCAGGTTGCCGATCGCAGGAAAGGCGACGCAACGGATCTGCCCGGGCGCCGAGGCGGGCAGGGCGCAGGTCGGTGCCACGCCGTTGCTGGCGCTGGCCTGGGCTAGGTTCGGCTGCCCCAGCTGCGGGTCGTAGCTGAGATCGAACTGCACACCCGCCAGGCCGATCCCGCCATCGACAAATGACACGGACAGCGGCACCGTTGCGCCGGCCGTGGTCGTCACGGTGCCGGCGCTCAGCACCGGATAGGATCCGCTGCAACTGGTGAGTGTGACCGTGTGGTTGAGCCGATTGAGGCCGCGCGCGCCATCCCACAGCCCGATATTGGCCAACTGGATGGCGTAATCCGGGTCCGGCGCCAGGCTGGTGCGGCCATCCGGCAGCGCCAGCAGCAGCCGGTACTGGCCGGGCGCCAGACCGGCAGGCGGGCGCGCACCCAGGCTGAGCTCGAAGCTGTCCAGTTCCGGCAGCCAGTGCCGCGGATCACTGCGGGGCTGTGTGACCGTGCGCAAGTCCAGCGTGGTCAGCGCGCCGGTGCTCACCGATTCGAACACCAGCGACCAGCCACGCGAATTGAAGGGGGCGGCGAAGCCCACGTTGCGCATCACGACACGCGTGTTCCAGGCGCAGTTGCCGCCGACCGCGGCCGAGTCTGGCAGCGTCGCGCTGACCAGTTGCAGGCGATAGCCCAGTCGACGGCGGAAGTCGTTCAGGCAGCCTTGCACGGCCCAGTCGCCGCCCGGGTCATCCACCAGCGCCGGGTGATAGCGCGCATTGAGCAGCGACCAGTGGTGCGCGGCCGATTCGGCCAGTGCCGTCGGGCAGTCGCTGCGGTTGCTGCAATCCTCACCGGCACCGCAGGTCTCGAAGCTGGGTTCGATGGCGAAGCGACCGCAGGTTTCACCGCTCATCGGCACGAAGCGGGTTTCGGCGGCGACATAGGCCTTCTCCGCCGCGCGCGCAGTCGGCTCGCCGCTGTAAGTACCCAGATCGGACAGCGACTTCAGGTAGCAATCGTTGTGATGACCGACTCGGGCGGCGTCGCTGCCATCGAAGCCCTCGCTCAGCGCCGTACTGCCAAACTGAGCCTGTTTGTAGGCGGGGGCGCGCAGGGTGATGGCGCGATCGGTCGGCAGCGCGGCCAGCCAGGCGGCCACCACGGCACTGCGCATCGCCGGGGTGATCTCGCCGGTCGGTGAATACCACTCGCCGTAGCGTCCCAGCATGCCGGCATCCAGATGCGTGATCACATCGGCGTGCGTGCTCAGCAGCGCGCCCAGCTGCTGGATGTGCAACAGCGTTCGATCGATCGGCACCTCGGTGAAGCTGCCACTGCCGTTGAAGCTGTAGGCAAAGCGCAGATACAGCTTGACCCCATTGGTGCGGGCGGTGTTGAAGTCGGTTGTCAGTGCGTCGATCAAACCCGCGGGCAGGGTGTCGCTGTCGCGGAAATCCAGCAGACTGACCAGCCGCCAGGCCACCGTGCGATTGCGCCCGCGCATGCCGATGAAGTTGCTGTCGCCGCTGAGAGGCTGATAGGCCTGACCCGGGGCCTGCTCGGTGGCATAGGCGAAGGTCTGCTCGAACAGGCCGCGCTCGGGATTGGGGATATCGGCGTCGCTGGCCGTGTAGAGGATGGTGACGGCCTCGGCGGAGCTCCAGCCCAACAGGCCGATCAGCCAAAAGCCCAAGGTTCGCAGGGTCATGCGATCTGCTCCGCGACGCCGGCCTTGGCCGGCTGGAATATCAGCAGGATCTTAGGCGATCGATACCTGCGGGTGGTCAGTGCGGTGTGCGGGCTGGTTCACCGCTTGGTTGCTTGACGGCCTGCTCAGCAGGTCGAGGACGCCTGTCCATTGCGCGGCGCGGCTTGGCCTTCGGCCCGCAGATTGCGACGGAGATCTCAGCAGCTGCGTCAGGTAGCGACTCCGTCATGACCCGTCAGACTCTCGTCAAGACTGGCGCAGCGCCGATCGGCAGGCTGTGAGCGCAGGCAAGCAGTGGAGCGTTCCATGGTCGGCTCGGGCTCTCATCGGACCCTTGTGTTGCTGGTGGTCATCGCGTTGGCCGCGAGCAGTGCGACCGGGCAATCCGGTGGTGATTTCCGCATCTCGCGATCGGTCGTCGCCGGTGGCAGCGGCACCGCAGCCGCAGGTGACTTCGGCAGCGATCAGACCCTCGGCCAGGCCGACGCCGGTCGACTGAGCGGTGGCGCTTTTGTGGTCAAGGGGGGCTTCTGGGCGGAACAGACGGAGGCACTTCCACCGCTGATCTTTGCCGATGGCTTCGAAGACTGAGGGCGCCGGCTGGCGCCAGGGAGATGCACCGATGACGCGAACGGCATGGCTTTTCGGCCTGGGACTGATCTTGGCGGTACCCGGCGGGCTGCATGCCGCCGGGACTGCCTTCACCTATCAGGGTGTGCTGGAGGACAGCGGAACGGCCAGCGGTACTTACGATTTCGAAGTGCGAATCTTTGCCGCGACCAGCGGCGGTACGGCGCTGGTGGGGCCACTGAACTTTGCCGACGTGCCGCTGGACGGCGATCGCTTCCTGCTCGAGGTCGACCCCGGCGCGGCCGTCTTCACCGGCGCCGACCGCTGGCTGGAACTGAGTGTGCGGCGCGGTGATGAGACGGGCGCCTATACGACACTCGCACCGCGTCAGCTGCTGTTTGCCACACCCTACGCGCAGCACAGCAGCACCGCGGACTTCGCCGCGACGGTCGCGCCAGCCAGCATCACCAGCGCGGAACTGGCCAACGCTGCCGTCACGACGGCGAAGATCGCCAGCAACGCCGTGGATGCCAGCCGCATCGCCGCCAATGCGGTCGGCGCCTCGGAGATTGCCGCCGATGCCGTCGGTGAGTCGGAAATCGCCGCCGATGCCGTGGGCGCCGCCGAGATCGCCGCCGATGCGGTGGGCGCCGCCGAGATCGCCGCCGATGCGGTGGGCGCTGCCGAAATCGCCGCCAATGCGGTCGGCGAATCGGAAATCGCCAGCAACGCGGTCGGTTCGGCCGAGATCATGGCCGATGCGGTGGGGATGTCGGAGATTGCGGCCGGCGCGGTGGGCAGCAGCGAGCTGGCCAATGGCGCGGTCAACGCCAGCAAGGTCGACACCACCGAAATTCAGCTGCGGGTGGATGGGAGCTGTCCTTCAGGTGCCTTCGCCAACGGCGTGGCGGCGGACGGCAGCCTGGTCTGTGGCAGTCCAGCCTTGGCCGAGGGCATAGCGCTGGCCTCCAACATCGACCAGCAGGTGTTGTCCGGCAACGGTGCCAGCGACGAGTTCGACGCGGCGATTGGCGCCCGGGGCACGCCGCTTATTGCCTACTTCGATAACGTGGGCGGGGATCTGGAACTGATTCGCTGTGTCGACATCGGTTGCACCAGCGTGGTCGCCACTACGCTGTTGACCGTCGGCATCACCGGCCGCAACCCGCAGATCGAGGTGCGCGCGGACGGGCGGCCAGCGATCGCCTACGGCGACGACACCGACGGATCGATCAACGTGCTCGACTGCGCCGACATCGACTGCACCAGCTACAGCGTGACCGAGATCATCGACGCGCCCGGCCTGGTGCTCACCGACATGTCCACCCTGTTCGCCGGCAATCAGTTGGTGCTGACCTGGTACGACGGCGTGGCTGGCGATCTGGAGGTGGCCTACTGCAGCGGCACCAGCCCACTGTGTGCCGGCGCGACGCAGTTCACCGCGGCGAGTGCTGGCGATGTCGGCAGTCGCGCTGCGGTGGTCTACTCGATCAACTCGTTCGATCCGCTCTGGATCGCCTATCGCAACGACAGCGCCAACACGCTGGATTTCGTCGTCTGCAACACCTCGGGCAGCTGTGATCCGCCAGTGAGCCTGTACGGTCCGGTCAGCAACACCGTCATTGCCGACAAGATTGACCTGGTGCTGGGCGCCGACAACATGGCCTTCGTCGCGCACGTGCGAACCAGTACAACCAGCAACACTGCGGTGGTTCGGACCACGCACTGTGACGTGCGCGACTGCAGCTCGGCGACCCACGACCAGTTGCCGGTGTCGGTCAGCGGCGGCATCCCGGGAACCTCGATTCTGATCGGTGTCGATGGCCGGCCGAGTGTGCTGATCGGCGCCAACTACGCCCGCTGCGACGACGAGGTCTGCTCCGACGCGGTGCGGCCGATCGGCTCGCTCAGCCGCAATGCACGACTGCTGCGCGGGGTCGATGGCCGCGATGGCGTCCTCAGCCACAGCGGCGCGACCTATCGCTACCTGCGCTGTCGCAATCGCTGGTGTTCGCCGGGGCTGCCGACTGAATGAGGCGTGCCTGACTGGCGAGGCCACGTGTGCTCAATGCAGCGCTACGTCGCCTGGCGTGATTGGGGCAGGCAGCGGCGATCTGCTCACAGGGCCAGGTCTGCTTCGACCGGCTCGTGCTGACCCGTCCGAGTGGGAGAGGGCCGAGTGGGTGGAAGTCCCGCTCGGCCCCTAGCCTTCACTCTGCCAGCGCTGCCGAGTCCAGCACCCAGCCATCGACCGTTTCACTGGCGCGCCAGCTGAGGACCGGGTCCGAGGTGATGCGTAGCCATGGCCCCAGCCGCAGCAAGCCATCATGGCCGCGCTGGGCCAGCGCCACGTTGGCCTGCTCATCGACGACGCGCACATACACATGCACGGCCATGCCCTGGGCGTCTTCCAGCGCGTACACCGCCTCGGCGACGACACCGATGTCGCCCAGCAATGCCAGCACCGGGATGGTCTGGCTGCCGCTGCCTGCGGCCAAGGTGGTGGTCTCGAAGCCATTCATGAACAGGAAGTCGATTTGGTCGACGTCGGTGGCGCTGTTGTTGCCGGCCACCGGATCTTCGACCGTCGTGTCTGCCGGCAGTGCCAGCGAGGCGGTATTGCTGATCTGCCCTGGGGTGCCGGACACGTTGCCCGACAGCGTGTAGATCAGCGTGGCAGCGGAGGCCATGCTGGCGATGGTCTCGTTGAGGTCGCCAGTGCCGCTGGCCTGCGGACAGCTGACGCCACCGCTGGCGGCACAAGTCCAGCTGACGTTGATCAGTTCGGCCGGCACCGTATCGAGCACCCGGAAGTTGGCGGCCGTGTCCGGTCCGTTGTTGTCCACTTCGATCGTGTAGACCAGCAGATCACCCGGGCGATAGGCGGTGACGGCGTCGCTCTTGCTGATCGCCAGATCGGCCAGCGCGAAGACCAGCGTGGTCGCCGCATTGGCGCCGCTGGCGGTGGATCCCAGGAAATCACCATTGCTGGGCAGGAAGCTGGCGCTGACTGTCTGCGTTCCGAGCGTCGGCAGGCTCAGCGCGCAGCTGGGCGTGGCGGTGGGCACGCTGACCAGGCAACTCGCCGCGCCACTCGAGAGGGTCACCGTGCCCGCGGGCGAGCCGGTGCCCGGCGCGGTCACGTTCAGCGCAAAGCTGAAGCTGACCGGCTGGTTGATGCGGCTACGCGCCGGGCCGCTGACCGACAGCGTCGTGGCGGCGGGATTGACCTGATGGCTGCTGGTACCGCTACTGGCCACGAAGCTGCCATCGGCCGGCACATAGCTGGCCGTCAGCGTTTTGGCACCAGCGCTGGTGCTGGCCAGGGCACAGCTGGCGGTGCTGTTGGGCGAAGCGCCGGCGACCAGCGCCACCGGTCCGCAGCTGACCGCAGCATCGCTGACCGTGACGGTGCCGTTGGGCGAGGTCGATTGCCCGGCGACATTGACACTGACCGTGTAGCTCTGGCCGGTCACACTGGTGGCTGGCGCCACATTGGTGATGGTCGTCGTCGTCGTCTGCGCCATGTCGTCGTCGATGATCGTGCCGGTCGCGGTGGCGTTGGTCAGCGTGACCGACCCGGTGGCGACCAGATTCGACAAAGTCAGCGTGAACTGCTCGGCACCCTCGATCAAGGCGTCGTTGTTGAGCGTGACCTCGACCGTTTGTGCGGTGTTGTTGTTGGCTGGGAAGTTGACGCTGCCACCGCTGATCGGGGTGAAATCGGCCGCGGTCGCGGTGCCGAAGGCACTGTCCACATCCAGGCTGACCCCGGACTGCACCGGGCGGCTCAGCGTCACGGTGAAGGCCATCGGCGAATTGGCCTCGGATTCGCTGACCGCGACCGGATTGAAGCGGACCACGGCCGAGTCGTCGTTGGTGATGGTGCCCACGCCCTGCCCATCGCTGAGGGTGGTGGTGCCGGAGACATTGCTCGGCGGACCCAGATTGAGCAGGAAGCTCTCGTCCAGTTCCACCCGCAAATCGCCCTCGATCGGTACGTTGATCGTCTGACTCAGCGGCTGCCCCGCACCGGCGAGGAAAGAGCGCGTGCCCGAGGCCGTGACATAGTCGCTGGGGGCGACGGCGGTGTCATTGGCGGTGGCGTAGGTCAGGCTGAAAGCGGTGCTGTTGTTGCTGCGGGTGATCGTGAAGACGGCATTGGTGGTGCCACTGTCGCCTTCGATCAACGTCACATCATTGATGCTGACCGTGGCTGTCGCCGTCGGTACCGGGACGGTCGCGCAGCTGGCATCCATGACGGTCTGGCCGTCCGGATTGACCAGCGTGATCGTCACCGGACCGGTGCTGGCGCCTGGCCCCGCGGTGAGGTTGACCGTGGCCGAGGTGGGTGAATTGAAGGTCACGGAATTCACCGTGATGCCGCTGCCGGACACATTGGCGCTCAGCGCGATCCGGTCCGCCAGCGTGGCCGGCGGATCGTAGATGCCGGTGCCAGTGAGGACTACATCGGTCGCGACCCCGGTGGGCAGTTCGGTGGTCATGCCACAGGCCGACAGGGTCGGTGGCGGCGCCATCAGCTTGACCGCGCGCACGCCGTAGGAGTTGGGCGAGTCGCAGAACTCCTGGATGGTCCACATGGTCATGTCGTCCAGGGGATCCAGACTGGTATAGGAATAGTCACCCCAGCGTCGTCCACCGCTGCCACCGGGATCGCTGGGCGGGTTGTAGGCGGCGCTGCTGTTGGTGTAGCGCACCGGTGCGCCCTGGGTGGTGCCGAGCGTGTCGGTCGCCAGGCGGCCGACGGTGGCGCCATCGATGCGGAAGTTGGTGCCCGCGGCGCTGAAACCGAGCGCTGCATGTCCCTGGCCGGAGACCATCACCGACGGAATCCAATACTGTTGCGCGTCGGCCAGGGCGGCGGCATTGGAAAAGACGGTGCCGGACTGGATCAGCGTCGGCGTGGTCGTCAGGTTGCCGATCTCATACCAGCGCGTCGCATTGCGGGCCCCCGCTGCAGTGCTGGCCACACCGGCACTGCTGACGCGGAAGCTGTGTGCCGTCCACAGACGGCCGTTGCGAATATGGGCGGCGTAGAGGCGATCATCCAGCGCGTCCAGACGTCCGTTGTTGCCACCGGTATTGCCCAGATGCGTGACCGGGTTGGGGAAGGTGGTGGTCGGGACGGTCAGCGAAATGTTGCCCGACAGCGTTGGCGTGCCGCCAGGTGTGCTGACTCGCCGCACCATCAGCGTGCTGAAGGTGGCGTTGTCCACGCCGATGAAATAGCCCTGGGTTGCCGCCGGGTCGTAGTTGTCCACACCTTGCGGGGTGAATGGCCCGGCACCGGAACCGACGGCCAGACCGGTGAAGTTGGTGAAGACGATCGGGCCGGCGCCCAGGATCGAGGACTTGCGCACCACGGCCGCATCGGTGCCGGCGAAAGCACCGGCCGAGGTGAACATGTTGGCGCCGATGTAGAGCGCCTGGTCGTCGATGCCCAGGGTCGGATAGTCGGCAAAGTTGGAGCCAGAGATCTGGAACTGGAAGAAGGTGAAGTTCGACGCGTTGGTGATGGTGGGGCCATTGCTGACCGCGACCAGCACCCGATTGGGCGCCGTGCTGGAACAGGTGGCATTGGTGCAGGGCACGTCGATGATGATGATGATCCAGCGACCGGACAGACGGTCGTAACGGACCCGTGGATCGGAGGTGAAGGTCAGCACCACCGGCGGCGACACCGGCGTCATCACCGAGGCAAAAAAGGCGTCCATCGAGCTGTTGAGTGCCCCATCGGCCGCGCCGGTGGTCTTGTTGAAGGAGCGCAGCCGGCCATTGACCGCGACGATGAACTGCGTGGGACCGACCGCGCCCATTGTGTCCGGAGGGAAGGAGCCCGTATCGGCCAGCGTGGCCCCGGTGAAGGACAGTCCGATGCTCTGCGGCGCGCGGGTCGGCGAAGCATCACCCGCGCCAGGCTCGGCTGGCGACGCTTCAGGCCAGCGACTGATCGCCGGTGCCGCTGGATCGTCGACTGGACGGCGCGTGTTGGGAAACTCCGGTCGCACCATCAGTTCGCGCGGCAGCAGATCGGCCGCCTGCGCTCGGGTCGAGATCTCGGCCATCGACTCGGTGATGCCCTCCGCGCCGATCTCCGGCACGCCCTGTACTGTCTGATCCGGTTGCGCGTGCGTCTGAGCCAGGCCGGCGCCACTCCAGAACAGCACCAGGGCCAGACCCAGGCCACGTGCCACGAAACCAACGCCAACCCGCCCCTTGACGCTCATCCCAGTCCTCTGCAGTGACCACACTCTGCGTACGTTAGCAGCGCGCTGATTGCGGAAATAGCGGGAGGATCGACCGCCGGATCGTCGGCATTGTGAACAAACCAACCGGCGTGCCTGGCGATAGCGCTTCGTCGCCTGCCCGGCGTGGTGCTGGAGCACTGGTGCGTGCGGTCTGGACGGCCGGGCGAACCGACGGGCGCTCATCGAGACCATGGCCGCAAGGGCGAAGCGCTGGCAGGCTTGTGTTGGTCGGACGGCGGCCATGCATGCTGCCCTGACTGCGCGTGGCAGCGAGCATAAGCGCTCGCCAATGCGTCGCCATCTCACCAAACTGTGACCCGCCCGTGGCTGCAGCCACTCGGTTGAGAACAGGGCCATGCCTTGACCGGCGTTTATTGCGTGATCCGGAATCCCGGCCTAGCGTTGCGGGAAATCGCCGGAGATCCCTTGATGATCAAGTCTGCGCTGTTTGCCGTACTCGTTGGCTCGTCATTGACGCTCGCTTGCTGGTCGAGCGGCGCCGCAAACGCAGCGACGCCTGCAGAAGCGGCCGCCGCTGGCATCGAACCCTATTGCGTACCCTGGCCCATTCCAGTCGATCGTCATCCACGAACGGGTGGTGGATCATCGTTCAGCAATTTCGGTCAGACGGGATCCATGATGCTGTTCGAGCATTGGCGGCAACCCTGTGGTGGCACCAAGAGCCAGATCGTGCTGGCCTACACTCCCTTGGAGGGCTCGCCCTTCGTCTGTGGCGGCCAGGCCAGAATCATCCAGAATGGCATGAGCACCTCGCAATATCGCTTGGTGCGTGAAGTCGATGGCAGCGATGGTGGTGAGTTCTGCGGCGTCCTGACGGAGCCGACGGGACTGCTGATTCACATCGATGATCCCGACTTCCAGTTCAATGACGACGAGGAATTTGAATTCTATTGGGACGTCACCCGCCCGAACGATCTTCATCCGGGTTTTTACCGCTTCGTCGCCGGCCCTTTCCGTGGCGACCCGCTCAGCACCGGCGAATTGCCCCCGCACGGTGATTTCAGCGGCAGTTATTTCGACCCTGAGCGCGCAGGAGAAGGTGCGCTGATCGAAGTGGGCCAGGTTGACGAGCGCAAGGTATTGCAGGTGTCCTGGTACACCTACGACAACGGTCAGCCCTTGTGGATCTACGGCGTTGCCGACTTTGCCGGGCGCGACACGCGCATTCAGGTGCCTCTGCAGACGTTTTCCGGTGCGCGCTTTGGCCAGGAGTTCAGTCCCTCCGATGTCAGCGGAACGCCCTGGGGCGAAGCCACGATCAGCTTCACCTCCTGCCAGCACATGAATCTGGACTGGGTTCGTCAGTCTGATGGCGAGCAGGGCCAGTATCGCTATCAGCGAACGGTCAATCGTCTGCTGGGCAGCGGCTGCAGCAACGAATCGCCGACCCGGTAAGCACGAGCTGCGCGGACCGTCGCTCGGTCCGCGCGCGCTTCGCCAGGCGAAACCGGCGGGGTCCGATCGGTTGGCATCGGCACCGCAGGGCGCCCTCAGTCCAGACGAAACAGCTCGAAGCGGGTGGTACCGGGATCGTCGGTGCCGCAGTTCACCGGCACGCTCAGGCGCTCCTCGGCCAGTGCGGTGTAGGCGAAGCGCGCCTGGCAGGACCGCTCGCCTTGCCGGTAGTCGATCAACTCGCAACCCACATCGCCATCGAGCAGCCGCTGGTCATCGCAGTCGATGTAGAACTCGGCCGGCGTGGCTGGATCGCTGCCGTCCGGTTCGGCGGCGAAGCGCCAGGTGACCGGCGGCAGGAGGGTGAGTCCGAGGTAGCGAATCCGCACCGGGGCGAAGCGGCCGTCGCTCAGACCGCTCACCCCGGCGACCCAGCGGCCGACGAAATCTGGCACCAGCGGCAGCGCGGAACCCGCGAAGTCGTCGTCCGCCTGCAGCTCAGGCGTGCGGCGGAAGTCCAGGCGCTGATACGCCAGTAGACGGCCGTCAGCGGCGGGCAACAGGTCCTCTGCATCGAGACTTGCCAGCAGCGCATTGCGATCACCTACGAGCAACTCGATGCGCCCGGCAGCGTCCGGCAGCGCGCGCGGGCAGGGCTCGGTGACACATTCGACGGTGTGCAGCCGCAGCAGGTCGGCGACCAGCACATCGCCGTGCAATTGGCCGGCGCCATAGAGCCAGACCGGACCACCGTCGGCGTCGTAGTCCAGCAGCGCCACCGACACTTCGTCACCCTGTTGGTCGATGAACAGGCCTGAACTCGCCAGGTCCGGTGTCACCCAGCTGCCGGTCTGCAGGCGTGCCGCTGGTGGGGCAACATCACTGAAGCTCACCGATCGGGACTGACGCAGCTCGGCGCCGTCGCCAGCGTCATAGAGATAGCGAAGCTCGATCTGGTCGGCGAAATCGACCTCGGGTGCCAGTTCCCGAGGATCGACCAGCACTCGAAACGGACTGACCACGGCTGGACAGATGTCGGTGTCCGTTGTCGCGACGGCAATCAGGTCAAAGCGTTCGGCTGTGGCCTGGAAAAACAGCTGCCCGCCGCAACCGGTCGGCCATTGATCTTCCAGCAGCACCCGCCAGGGTCGATCGAATTGTGGCTGCGCCGGATGAGAACTGATCCGGTTGTTGAGCAACTGGGCCTGCGCGGCACTGGCGCTCGCCAGGCCAAGGAACAGCAGGATTCCAATGGGCGTATCGGCACGCATGGCGAGTCCTGATCATGGGGATGGCCGCAGTATTCAGAGCGGATTCGGCCGCACGCAAGCCCCCAGTTTGCGGGATCGTATGGCAGGATCAACGGCCAGGTTGCTGATGCTGCGAGCTCGGCGGTTTGTGCTGGACGAGCAGGGCATCGCCAGCCGGGTGCCCTTGGCTCGGTCGTCTCAGCCTGCGACACCCAACGTCCCCGCCGGCAGGTCCAGCTGATCTTCGAGCTCGCGCAGCGCCTCGTCGGCCGAACCCGGTTGCACGGTGGGGGTGCAGGGCAGGACGAAATCGGCGTCTTCGACCTCGCTGCTGAAATTCATGTAGGACACATGGATGGTGGAGCTGGTGCGATCGAACAGTCGCAGCGGCAGCAGTTCCTCTCCCAGCCGCTCGGCAATCACGTCTTGATCGACGCCCGTGCCGTTTTGCACCACCCAGCGCTCCACCGGCAGCAGACCGCCTTCATTGGCATTGCCGGCAAAGGCAAAGCAGGCCGACCCCACCGATGGCCGACTGAAGCTGTCCGCAATCGCGAACTGGTTGCATTGCGCGACCGTGCCGCCGTTGTACTGCACGAGGGTCAGCGTCTGCGCGCCGAAGTCAAAGTACTCGTCCAGATTGCCACCGAACAACGGCAGCCGCTCCAGCCGTTGCTGACGCGATTCGCTGGACCAGATCAGTTCTCGGGCGAAATTGGAACTGACCGTGGAGTAGCGCCAGTACTCGAAGCGGCTCTCGGCCGGAAAGACCATCTGGCGCTGGCCGGCGGGGCAGGCACCCGCGAAGGCCGGCGGCGGCAACATGGCGGTGAGACAGAGCAGGGCGAGGTGGCAAGCCAGACGCAGTGAAATCGCCACGAAGGGTCCGGCAGCGCGCGGGCTGGCAAGCATGGGGAGCTTCCTGTGTGAGAGTGGCAACGGGTCCATGCGGCAATGCGACGTTTTGGTGGCCGGACCCTCAGGTGCCGAGCGCTCCCTTGGCGTGTCGGCAACGCTCACGGCGCTGTCGGGACGTTTCGGAGGATGGACAGGCCATCGCCCTGGTCCGAAATCTGCGCCGGTCGTTCCGAGCCCGTCGCAGAACCTTTTTTGCGAACCTCCGTGAGGGTGTCGCCCCGCAAATGTCGCATTGCTGATGGACACCGTCGTCTGCGCCCAGTCAAGGAGCCAGCATGCTTGCGACCGCCGCCGTGCCTCAGAGATCCATCCGCGGCATGGGTCATCCGACCTTGACCCGCGTGCTGCTGCGCTGTGCTCTGTGTCTGCTCGCGCTTTTGTCGGCTCACTCCGCCATCGCGCAGAGTTGCCCGGCTGGCCAGCGTATGATGACCTTCCCAGCCGACGGCTACTTCGAGTTTTGGCGCCACTCCACCGTTAGCGGCAATCGCGCCACCGAGGAATGGTGGTACAGCGAGAGCCGTCAGAAGCGCCAGGAGCGTTTGCCGCTCGCCAGCGGCAGTCTGAGAGAGTACTTCGACTTCACCGCGCAGACGATCACCATCGTGCAAGTCTCGGGAAGCAATGTCGTTCAATGCGACCGCTTCAGCGCAGCGCTGACTTACGTACGACCCAGTGTCGGGGCTGTCACCAATACCACCAGCCCGCCCGCCTGGTGCTTCAGCTACGTCGGTGACGAGAATCTGGGTGGGTTGCTGCCGGTGGAGCGCTGGAACCGCATTGACGGCTCCACGGTCACCCAGGATGTGTTCGCGCAGCGCGTCGGCGACGAGCTGATCCCGCTGTGGCTGTACAACCGCGAGAGTACGAACATCTTCACCCCGTTCATGAACTTCAGCGCAGTCGTTGAGGATGCCGATCTCGATCCACCGTGCACGCCGATCGACTTGGAGACCGACGTGGCCGTTGCCTTGCGGGCACTGGAAGTCGAACACGGCTTGCCGCCGGGGACGCTGGGTGGTGGGGAGGTGGGGCAATGACCCGCGCTATCTGGCTCATCTGCGCACTCGCGCTGCTGCCGAGTGGTATCACGTGGCTTCCAGACGCGGCGGCTACGCCTTCCGCGGGCTGAACAACGTC
Source organism: Lysobacterales bacterium (assembly GCA_041395325.1). Classification (GTDB taxonomy): domain Bacteria; phylum Pseudomonadota; class Gammaproteobacteria; order Xanthomonadales; family SZUA-5; genus JAWLAT01. Next base: position 12,602 of record JAWLAT010000021.1, on the reverse strand, counting down.
GGGCGCAGCTCTGCGGCGAACTGGTTCAGCGCTGCGCGACGGCAAACGCGCGCTTTGCCTTGAGCGCGACCCAGACAGCCGACCAGGGATAGGTCCTGCACCGGTCGAGCTCAGGGCAGTCGCCGGCAAGTCGGGGCGAACGGGAAGGTGCCTCAGTTTGGCGAACCCGACATGGGCCCCGCACCTGTTGAAGACGATGAACACGGTTCCGAATGAGGGTGAGATGCCTCAAATGTCGCATCACTGATGCAAGCCGTCATTGAGGCCGGCTCCGAGGAGTTCCCGCATGCTTCCGTTCACCGCTGTTGCCGTCAGACCTGCCCAAATCTCGGACCGCCCTGGCAGCATTGGGCTGTCTGCCCACATCCAGATCAGCTCGGTCCTGCTGATCCTGCTCGGGCTCTGGTCGGCTCACTCCGCCATCGCGCAGAGCTGCCCGGCCGGCCAACGCCTGTTGAGCTTCCCGCCCGAAGGCTACTTCGAGTACTGGCGTAGCACCTCTACCGGCCTCAATCGCGCCACTGAGGAATGGTGGTACAGCGAGAGCCGTCAGAAGCGCCATGAGCGTCTGCCGTTCAGCAACAGCTTTCTGAGTGAGTACTACGACTTCACCACGCAGAAACTCACGGTCGTGGAGATCGCGGGCAGCAACATCCTCCAATGCAACCGCTTCAGCATCACACAGTCCTACGCCCGACCCCGCGTAGATACGTTCTCGACCAACCCTTGGTGCTTCAGCTACGTCAGTGACGAGAACCTGGGTGGATTGCTGCCGGTGGAGCGCTGGAATCGGATCAGTGGCATCACGGTCGCTCAGGACGTGTTCGCGCAGCGGGTTGGTGATGAGCTGATCCCGCTTTCGCTCTTCAACCGTGAGAGCACCACCATCTCCACTCAGTACATGAACTTCAATGCGGTCGTTCAGGATACTGATCTCGATCCGCCGTGCACCCCGATCGACATGGAGATCGACGCGGCCGTTGCCTTGCGGGCTCTGGAGGTCGAACACGACCTGCCGCCGGGGACGCTGGGTGGTGGGGAGGTGGGGCAATGACCCGCGCCCCCCAGTACATTGGCTGGCTGGTCCTGCTGCTGAGCGCCTCCGGCAACCTTCCCGACGCGGCGGCCGGTACGCCGACAGCCGGCCCGATCTGCCTGCCCGAGGAATGGTTCGCGGATGAGCAGACGCTGACGAACAACAACGGGCGCAGGAATTCTGCAGCGAGGTGGTACAGCGCCTCGCGCCAGAAGACGCGCGATCGTTTTGCGCTGAGTGCTACCCAGACGGCCAACCAGTACAACGACTACACCGCTGGGGAGGGCGTATTCGTCCTCGAATCCGATGGCGTGATCATCGCCTGCAACAGTTTTCCTGTGACCGAACCGCTGCAGCCGCTTTGTCTGGGCGGGGGGCTGAGCTTTGAGCAAGACGCCGCGCTGTCCACCGGCGGCCTGCTGCCGCTGCAAAGTTGGCGGGTGAGCAGCGGCGATACATCCACCCATGAAGCGTTGACCATGACGGTGGGTGAGGCCGTCCTGCCGGTCCGATTCTACGAGCGGAGGTCGGCGACGACTTCGCTGCTGATCGAGTACTGGAACCTGCGCACGTCGCTCTCGGATGCGGAATTTGAGCTGCCCTGCACGCCAACCCGCGCGGCCTCTGCCGAGGCGGTGGCGCGCGAGCATGGACTCGATCTGGTGGACGGCTCGCACCTGCGGCCGGGCAAGACATCCACAGCAAACGGAGAAGCACAATGAAGAATGTACTGAAGGCCATTGCGCTCTCCGGTATCGCGCTGACGAACATGCCAGTCCATGCCGCCGTCATCACGGTGACCACACTGCAGGATTCGCTCGCCGGTCCCAGCTGTTCGCTGCGCGCCGCGGTGCAAGCGGCCTCGACCGATGCGGTAGTCGGTGGCTGTAACGCGGGCGAGCCCGGCCTGGATCGCATCGATCTGGGCCCGGGTGTCCATCGTCTGACGCTGACCGGCGCGAACGAAGATGCTGGCCTCACCGGCGACCTGGATGTCGGCGGCGATCTGCAGATCGTCGGTTCCGGGGCTGGGACGACGTTCATCGAATGGGATGGGGCACCGAACGACCGTCTGCTTGATGTGGCGGCTGGCGCCACGCTTGAGGTGTCTGATCTGACCCTGCGCCGCGGCTTGGTCGCTGGCCGCGGCGGGCTGGTTCGGGTCGACGGAACCGCCACGTTGCGCGATTGCGGCTTGTTCGAAGGCACAGCCGACTTCGGCGGTGCCGTTGGCCTGGGTGGCGAAGCGAACCTGACCGTCGAGCGCTGCGAGATCGCCAGCAATCTGGCCAACGGCGGCGGCATCGGCGCCGGGCTGAGCTCGACCCTGATCCTGCGTGGCAGCCAGGTGCACGACAACGTCTCGCGCGCCCAGGGCGGCGGCGCGGTGTTGGGCAGCTTTGCCGCGCTCACGATCGAAGACACGGAGATCGCCGACAACCGCGCCGATGACTCACGCTGGGGTGGTGGCGGATTGTTGCTGCAGGGTGGTTCGCTGACCTTGCGAGGATCGACTTTGGCCGGCAACTCGGCCAGCGATGTGCTGGGCAACGGCAGCGCGGTCCATCCGGCATTGGACGAGTCCGGCGGCGCCGCCCTTTCGCTGCGCGGTGCCCAGGTCGACATCGAGAACAGCACGATCTCGGGCAACAGCGCCGACGAAACGCTGCTTGGCGCCGGCGGCATTCTTGCCGTCTACAGTGATGTGCGACTGGCCCACAGCACGCTGGTCGGCAATCAGAGTCAGCGCAGCTTGTTACCTGCCGTCGGCGCGACGTTGGCGCGCTGGGACAATGATCGCCCCGCGGCCGAGCTGCATCTGACGCACAGTCTGGTCAGCGGCAGCGGCCAGCAGTGTGCCGCGGCGGGCGCGATCACCGGCGTGGGCAATCGCATCGACGACGCCAGCTGCGGTGCAGGCGCCGGGTCTCTCGGTGCCGTCACAGGTCTCGATCCGCTGCTGGCCGACAACGGCGGGCAGACCCGTACGCATCGGCTGCTGCCTGGCAGCAATGCGCGCGATGCCGGACCGGCAAGTTGCCTGGGCACCAGCGGTCAGCCCCTGACCGTCGACCAGCGCGGTGTCAACCGACCGCAGTTCGGCGTCTGCGACCTCGGTGCGGTCGAGATCGCACCGGCTGCCAGCAGCACCACGATCACCGCCGCCACGCCCGATCCCTCGCAGGTCAACGAGCCGGTGACGGTCAACATCGCCGTCAACGGCGATGGCAGCGCGCCGGCCGACGGTCAGATCACGGTGCTGGCCTCCAGCGGCGAAAGCTGCAGCGATGCCACGTCCAGCAGTGGCAGCGGCAGCACCGTGCTGTTCAGCTGCAATCTGGTCTTCGCCAGCGTCGGACCGCGCACGTTGACGGCCAGCTTCGGCAGCTCGTCCACCCATGAGGACAGCGTTTCGGCGCCCGAGCCGCACGCCGTCATCACCGCATTGACGGTCGGACCCGGCAGCTTGCCGAACGGCACTTTTGGCATGCCCTACAGCACGATGCTGAGCGCCAGCGGCGCCGGCAGCAGCACGCCCTACAGCTTTGTCGTCAGCACCGGCCTGCTGCCACCCGGACTGATGCTGGCCAGCAACGGGGCGCTCACGGGCACACCCACCGCCGCGGGTGGTCCCTTCGTCTTCAGCGTCACCGCCACTGACAGCAGCAGCGCCGGTGTCGGCGGTCCATTCAGTGGTACCCGCCAGTACAGCATTACCATCGCCAGAGCCGATCAGGCGCCACTGACAGCCATCGCCAACCCGTCGACGATCCCCTTCGACGGCAGCAGCAGCCTCAGCAGCAGCGGTGGTTCGGGCAGCGGCGCGGTCAGCTTCGCGGTCAGCAGTGGTGGCGGCGTTTGCATGATTGCCGGCAGCAGCTTGACCGGCATCGGTGTGGGCAACTGCACCGTCACTGCGACCAAGGCAGCCGACGCCAACCACAACCCGGCCACCGCCACAGTCGAGGTGAGTGTGCTGCCGGCCGCCAATCTGCAGATCAGTGTCGATGACGGCACCGGATTCGCACTGCCGGGCAGCTTTGTCGAGTACGAGATCCTGGTGGCCAACGCCGGCCCGCTGGCCGTCACCGGCGCCCGAGTGCAGGACCCGGTCCCGACTGGATTGACCACAGTCCTGTGGACTTGTACCCCGGTACAAGGCGCCAATTGTCCGACCGCCAGCGGCAGCGGTGGCATCGACGAGTTGGTCGATCTACCCGTCAACGCGGTGCTGCGCTTTGTCTACAGCGCCACCGTCACCGCCGCCCTGGGCGAGACCATCACCCACACCGCCACGATCGACGTGCCGGCCGGCACCATCGAAACCGATGCCTCGGACAACAGCGCCACGGACGTCAATGTGGTCGCCGCCGACGGCCTGCTGGCCGATGGCTTCGAGGATCCGGGGGCGGGGGTGAGTGTGTTGGTGGGCGGGCGCTAGCGGCGTGGTGCTGCCGGCGTCGGCGAGGTCCGTTGCGACGACGTCCGGCGCTTCATTGCAGCGTCGCGTGAAGTTGGGGTTGAGTTTTCCCGGCTTGAGAACCCGCAATCCGCTGGTGGGCTGACGAGCCAACGCCCGACGCCGACACGAATCTTTCGGCGCTCGCCCCTAACGCCAACCGTCCGTTCGCGTTCGCAAACCCCGGCCACCGAATGGCCACGTTCGTCGTTCGCGTCTCTGCACTCCTCGGCACCACGTCCAGTCGATCGACCCTTTGCCGCCCAGCATCGGCGCGGTTGGCATGCCGATTGCTCTCCGTGGCCAAACCTGCCTGCGGAGTCTGCGATGAAACGAGTGCTGCTGGGATGCTGTCTGTGGTTGGGTTGGGTGCTCGCACCCCCAGCCGCCGCCGCGCCTACCGATCTGGACCCGGCCTTTGGCGGTACGGGTGAACGCGCGGACCCGTTCGTCACTGCGGGGCTGGTGACCCGCTTCGACGGGCGCGCAATCGCGGTGTCCGCTGCCGGGCGCACCTATGTCGTGGGCGGTGCGAACGGCGGTGCCACCGTGGAGGACGCGGTCATCGGCGTGCTGGAGGCCAATGGCAGCATCGCCAGTTCGATCAATGGCAGCGGCATTGCACTGTTGGGCCAGGCGCGCTTCGAGGATCTGGTGCTGTTGCCCGATGGGGCGGTGCTGGCCTGTGGTCTGCGCTATACCAGCCAGACCGAGCACCGCTGGCTGGTGGCGCGGTTCACACCCAATCTCAATCTGGATCCCAGCTTTGGCAACGGCGGCGTGGTGGTCGGTGAGCTCGCGCCGCGCTCGGTCTGCCACGCGATCGACTGGCTGTCGGACGGTCGCGTGGCCATCGTCGGCGCCGGCTACGTTGGTGCCGATGGAGAACCCGGCTTCCTCGCAGTGCTCGACGAGCAGGGTGTACCGGATCGGGGCTTCGCGGGCAGCGGCGTCGTGCAGCTGGCCTTCGGACCGGATTCGCCGGCCGGTGCGGACCTGGCGGAAGGCCTGGACGGATCGCTGTGGCTCAGTGCCGGCTACTGGAGTCCGGGCCTGGGTTTGCGCGCCAATGTCATCCAGCGCTTCGGCAGCAACGGCGAGCGCTTGTCGGCGCGCTTCGGCAATGTGAATGCCTTCTCGCCGCGCCCGGCCTCGTCGGGTCGGTTCGCCATCGACCCCTTTGGCGAGGTTCTGATCGGTGAGCAGTCCGATGTCTTCCGTCAGACCTGGACCGAGCTGTACCTCTACTACAGTCGACGCTCGCCGACCGACGCGCTGGTCAACGAGGGCTTCCTGTTCGAGTTCGGGCAGAACCCGATCAACGGCAACGGCTACCAGTTCGGCGACCTGGCCCTGTTGCCGGATGGTCGGCAGATGGTGGCCGGTACCTACTTCGAGGAAGCCGGCGGCGCCTCACGGGCCCGATTGGCGGTGCAGCGCATTCTGGCCAATGTCTCCGGTGCGGACTTCAGCTTCGCGACGACGAACGGTGGCTTCCTGCATCGCCCGGCGGGACAGCCCGATGGCGTTGTCGATCCCTTTCCGATCGCCCGTGGCGTGGCGGTGGGTCGCGACGGACGTATCACCGTGCTGTCGCGACGCTCCAGCGGGCAGTCCGGCATGACGCTGACGCGATTCGTCGGCGATGGCATCAACGACGCCACGATCGATCTCAATCCCGATCCCAGCGGACTGCAGCCCGGTTCGCGGGTGGTGGGACCCAACGCCCAGGCCAGTTCGGATCTGATGGGCGTGTTCGGACTGGCCGCCAATGCGCGTGTGCCCCTGACCGTGGTCGGCGGCGAGTACCAGCTCAATTCCGGTGCGTGGTCGACGCACCCGACGCTGGTGCGCAACGGCGACTGGGTGCGCTTGCGTGGCCGGGCGCCCGGCACCGGCGGCAATTCGCGGACGGTCTCCATGGCCATCGGCGGTCTGCGGGCGAAGAACAGCTGGGACGCGATCGGCGCGCGCCAACAGGTGAATTTCGTCATCAGTGCGCAGTCCTCGATCGGTCTGCCCGGCACGCGCTGTTCCCAGGTGGCCGGCGCCACCAACTGCACCGCCGCGATTCCCGACGGCAGCGGATCGGTGACCAGCGTGCTGCCGCTGGAGTACGTCGTGCCGGGTCAATGCAACTTCATCAAGACCGTTCACGTCGGCCTGGAGCTGTCGCATCCCTACGTCGGCGATCTGCGCGTGATCCTGCAGGATCCGAACTTCGACGCCTTCGGTGGCGCGGGCAATGTGACACTGCTCGACCGCACCCGCAACGGCGTCGGTGGCGCCAGTGGCTCCTGTGATGCCGACAATATCGCGGCGCTGTTTCGTGATGACGCCCCGATCGGCCCGGACGAGTCGTGCGGGTTGATTCCCAATCAGCCGGCGTTGTCGGCGGACATCGCACCCGTGCAATCACTCGGTTTCCTGCTCGGGCGCCGTGGGACCAACGCCAACGGCGCTTCGACACTGGGCACCTGGCAACTGGTGGTGCGCGATCTGGCCAACGGCGACGTGGGTCAGTTGAACGACTGGTCGGTGGATGTGGAATGCTCGTCCACCCCGGTCTTCGGTGCGGAGGTTTCGGTGATGGTGACCGGCGCCACCACCGGCATCGCCGGCACACCGGTCACCTTCGGCTGGCAGGTGCGCAACAACGGCCCCGACAATTCCGGACTGGTGCGCTTCAATGCACCGCTGCCGCTGGGCGCGGCGACGGGCTACACCGAGGTCTCCTGGAGTTGCACGGGCAGTGCTGGCGCAACCTGCAGCTATCCGGTGTTCTGCGGCCCGCTGTCGTGCAATTCCAGCACCGTGAGCTCCGATCTGTCGCTGCCGCCGGGTGCGACCGTGGACCTCAGCGTGACCGCCACGATCGGCACTGCGCTGGCACCCGGGGACATGCCAGCAACCACGGCCACCGCCGTGCTCGCCAATCTGGACACCACCGATCCGGACACCCAGAACAACAGTGCCACCCATGTGCTCTCACCGCAGTTCTTCGCCGATCTGCGCGCCGATGGCCTGAGTGCCGCCGTGGTGGGTAGCAATCAGATCGAGATCAGCGCCAGCTTCTCCAATGGCGGTCCGTCCTTCGCACCGTCCACGACCACCACGCTGACACTGCCGGCCGGCTACAGCTTCGTCCAGGCCAGCTGCGAACGCTCAGGCGTGGCTTGCGGCGGGACCACCTTCCTCAACGGTCAGCAGATCGTGCTCGACACCTTGCCGCTGGTCGGTAACGGCGCAGCCAACGTCTGGACCATCCGCGCGGCCTACGCCGGCGCAACGCCCCCCACCGGCCAGATCACGCTGACGACCGCCTTGCCTGGCGGAATCGGCGTTGGGGAGCCCAACCTCGGCAACAACTCGCGCACCATCAACACACCCACCGGCACGCTGCCGGATGCCCTGTTCCAGGACGGCTTCGAGACGCCTTGAGCTGGGGGTGTAGGCGGGTGCAAGCTCGTCGGAGCTGAGGCCCGGGCCGGTGGTCGCGCCGCATATGCAGGGGATTGTTCAGAGGCGAGCCATATCGGGGTCTCCCTCAACCTCAACAGCACCACGCCCAAAATCCAGTTCCAACGCGCAGAGCGCCGGTACGAGGATCAGCGTGATGGCGGTCGCGAAGACGATGCCGAAGCTCACCGAGATGGCCATCGGGATCACGAACTGCGCCTGGACGCTGGTTTCGAAGAGCATCGGAAAGAGACCGGCGACGGTCGTGAACGAGGTCAGCAGGATGGCCCGGAAGCGCTGCGTGCCTGAATCGATGACGGCCTGCAGCAAGGGCTGTCCGTTCTCGCGGGCGCGATTGACGAAATCCAGCAGCACCAGGCTGTCGTTCACGACGATACCGCTGAGCGCGATGATCCCGAACAGCGAGAACATCGACAGCGGCTGGCCCATCAGCAGATGCCCCACCACGGCGCCGATCAGGCCGAAGGGAATCACGCTCATGATGATGAGCGGCTGCAGGTAGGAGCGCAGCGGAACGGCGATCAGCGCGTAGATCAGCAGCACGGCGGCCACGGCGGCCACGATCAGCCTTTCGAGCAGCTCGCGTTCGTCCTCGCTGCTGCCTTCCAGCCCGAAGCGCACACCCGGGTGTTGCGCCAGCAGATTCGGCACGACGGTCTGCTTGAGACGGTCGATCACCACGCTCGGCTCGACCACCTCGGCATGAACATTGGCCGCGACGGTCACGGTCCGAATCCGGTCCAGTCGCTGGATGTTGGAATAGGACTGGCCGAACTCGAGTTCCGCTACGGATTCGAAGGGGACCTCGTCGCCCTGGGCGGTGCGCACGCGCATGTTCTGCAGATGGTGGATCGATTGGCGCTCTGCGCGGGGATAGCGCACCAGCACCTTGATCTCTTCGTTGTCTCGCTGAATGCGTTGCGCCTCCTCGCCATGGAAGGCTTGTCGCACCTGCTGCGCCAGTGCCGCGTGGCTCAGGCCCAGTGACTCGGCCAGCGGCTTGAGCCGGATCTGGATTTCCTCGGCCCCCGAGACCGACGAATTGGCCACTTCATAGACGCCGTCGATACCGGTCAGCGCGCGTTCCAGCATTTCGGCCGCGTCGACCAGTTCGGCATAGTCGGGACCGCTCAGGCGGAAACTGAGCGGCTTGCCGCCGCCAATCGGCGTGGCGCCGGAAAAGCTCAGCTCGCTGACGCCGGGCAGGGCGCCGACGCGTTCGCGCCACTGGTCGCTGATCTCCACGCCTTCGAAGGGGCGCGCCTCATCCAGCGGCATCTCCACCAGCAGCATCGCACCGCTGTCACCGCTGGTGAACACGCCCACATGGGCGATCATGGGCAGGCTGTCGGGGTGGCTGCGGACATAGTCCTCGTTCATCTGCAGCAGCGTCTGCTCGATGCGGCGCACCGTCTCATTGCGGGCTGCCGGTGCCGTGCCGGGTTCCATCTGCAGCTGCACCTGGATGAAGTCGCTGGGGACTTCCGGAATCAGCACGACGCGGACCAGATTCGATTGCAGCAGCCCGACGGCGATGATCAACAGGGCCACGAAGATCGCCGTGGTGACACCGCGATTGGCCACGGCCCAGGACAGCAGCGGTCGGTAGCCGTGCTGGATCAAGCGCTCGAGCTGGCGCTGGATCGATTGCTGCAGGCCGGCCAATCGTGCCGCGAATCGCAAGCCCAGCACGGATCTCTGGCGGTCTTCGGCAGGGCGGTCTTCCGACTTGAAGCGGATGCCGGCCAGATGCGCCGGCAGGATCAGCTTGGACTCCAGCAGCGACAGCAGCAGGCACAGGATCACCACCGTCGAGAGGGCTTCGAAGTAGGGGGCGAAAACGCCGCCGACGAACAGCAGCGGGCCGAAGGCGGCCACGGTGGTGAGGACGCCGAAGGTTGCCGGCAAGGCCACGCGCTCAGCGCCACGAATGACACTGCGCAACGAATGGCCGGAGCGCGCCACTTCCTCGTGGACGCTCTCGCCCACCACGATCGCGTCATCGACGACGATGCCGAGCACGATGATGAAACCGAACAGGCTGATGGTGTTGATCGTGACCGGCGAGGGCACCAGCGGCAGCAGCCAGAGTGCGCCGAAGAAGGTCGCCGGGATGCCCATGATGACCCACCAGGCGATCTTGCGCTGCAGGAACAGCGACAGCACCACGAAGACCAGCAGTGCACCCTGCAGCATGTTCTTCAGCATCATGCCCAGCCGGTCCTTCAAATAGTGCGAGCGGTCGATCCACAGATCCGCCTGCAGCCCCGGTGGCAGCGTCGTTGCGCGTTGGGCAACGAATTCGCGCACCGCTTTGGCCGTGGCCAGTTCGTTCTGCTGACCGGCCGCCATGATCCGCAGCGTGGTCGTGGCCTGGCCATCGAAACGACCGAAGGCCTCCTCTTCAACGAAACCGTCGCGAATCTCGGCCACCTCACCGAGGCTGATCCGGGTGCCGTCGGGCAGACTGCGCAGCACGATGCGGCTGAAGTCCGCGCCCGTATGGGCTTGCCCATGGCTGCGCAACAGGATGTCGCCGCGGCTGGACTGGATGGCACCGCCCGGCAGGTCCAGCGATGAGCTCCGCACGGCCTCGGCGACCTCGGTCATGCTCAGGCCGTACTCGCGCAGCGTGTGCTCGGAGACCTCGATGCCGATCTCGTAGTCGCGCGCGCCCAGCACGTCCACCTGGGTGACCTCCGGCAGGCGCAGCAAGGCCTCCCGCAGCGACTGCGCCACGTCCTTGCGGGTGCGCTCGTCCTGGTCGCCGTGCAGCGCCAGAAAAATGACCGGGAAGGGCTGTTTCTGCTGCTTGATCACCGGCGGTTCGATATCGCCCGGGAAGCTGGCAATCGCACCGACGCGGGATTTGATGTCATCCAGGACCCGACTGATCTCGTCTTCGGCCAGGACCTCGGCCGACACCGTTCCCAGCCCCTCGCGCGCAATGCTGCGGATCTCGTCGATGCCCTGGACGTCCTGGATCGCCTCCTCGATCTTGACGATCACGCCGCTTTCCACCTCCTGCGGCGCTGCCCCGGGATAGACCACGCTGATGTCGATGACATTGAGGGCCATGTCCGGCGTGGTCTGCATGCGGATCGTGAACGCCGAGGCGATGCCGGCGCCGATCAGCAGCCACATCAGCAGATTGGCCGCCACCCGGTTGGCGGCGAACCAGGCAATCAAACCCGTGGGTCTGGCGCTTGTGCTCACGGCCCCGCTCCGGCGCCACGCACGGCGTCGGTCGAATTCGCGACGCCGCGCAGACGCAACGCCAAACCCTCGACCGGCGAGGCCAGAGCGGTGAGGACCAGCCGCGTCGACGGCAGGGCTTCGGCCGACAGATAGGCGTACTCGTCGTCGCTGTGCAGCGGCTGGCTGTGTTGGATCAGCAGGCGGTCACGCGCGTCCACCAGCAGCAGGCGGGTGCCCTGACTGAGCGCAGCGGCCGGGACGCGGACCAGGTTGGGCATCGCGCGGCCCTGGATGGTCGCGGCCACGAAGGTCCCCACCGGCAGGGCCGGCCGGCTGCCCTCCAGCGCATAGGGATCCTCGATGCGGGCGACGAGATAGTGCATGCGGTTGCGCTCGTCGATGACGCCCTCCTGCCGCACGATCCGCGCCGGCCAGACGCGCTGCTCACCCTGCAGTCGGGCTTGCAGTCGTACCTGGGGCGCCTGTTCGATGTCCTCCTTGCCCGGCGCGGGCAGATCGAGGAAGGCGAGATCGCCGTCTGACAGTGGCAGCCGAACCTCGGCCTGAGCCGTGGCAAAGACCACGCCCAGGGGCGTTCCCGGGGTCACGAACTGACCCAGATCGGCCGACTTGCTGCGCACCATCCCGGCGTAGGGCAGGCGGATCCGGGTTCGTTCAAGGTTGCGTCGGGCGCGCGCCAGATCGGCCTCTGCCGACGCCAGGGCCGCCGCAGTCGCGGCTTGATCGACCGCCGCACGGTAGCCCTTCTGGCGCAACTGGGCGGCCCCGTCGTACTCGATCTGCCGCTGCTGGAGCAGGGCTTCGGCCTGCTTGACCGCGGCGGCGTAGTCGCTCGGGTCGATCTGCAGCAGCACCTCGCCGGCCTCGAACAGGCCACCGGCAACGAATCTTGGCGAGACCTTGACGATGGCGCCGGAGACTTCGGCCGACAGCGCGGTCTGGGTGACCGGCTCGACGCTGCCCTGACTGTGCACCGGCAGCCGCAGCGTCTCGGCCTGCAGTTCCAGCACCTCGACCAGCGGCGGCGCCGCGTCGGGTTGATGGGCCGGCGGCGGTGATTGCACCCGCGACAGCGCAACGCTCAGCCCGATGGCCGAGGCCACGATGCCCACCACGATGATTCGATGCGGCAGCGCCACACCCATGGTCCACTCCAGCGGCCTGGGCCGTCTGCGAAAAGAGGGTGTCAGCCTAGGCAGCCGGGTGTGGGGAAGTTCACTCGGAGTGGAAGGGAATGTAAGGCGACGCGGGCCTCAGGCCGCTGCGCCGCGGTCGTCTGGCGAGGACGCGCAGCCCGCCGGCAGGTCGATCACCACCTTCAGGCCAGCCGGGGTTCGATTCTCTGCCGCGATCGATCCACCGTGCAGCTGCACGGCTCGGCGTGCAATGGCCAGCCCGACACCGCTG
>JAWLAT010000020.1:0-85211 GCA_041395325.1 Lysobacterales bacterium | reverse complement strand
TTCTTCCAGTTGATGAACCGCCGCTACGAGCGCGCCTCCACCGTACTGACCTCAAACAAGCCGTTCGAAGACTGGGGCGCAGTCCTCGGCGACGAGGTCATGGCCGCTGCCTTGATCGATCGCGTCCTGCACCACTGCCACCTGGTCAACATCCGCGGCAACAGCTACCGCACGCGGCTTCATCAGCAGCAAGAAGAACGCCATCAAGGCAACTCAAACAAGCACTGATCGGTAGTCCAAAGTGAGCAATTTTCGATCGCCAGAAGTGAGCAATTTTGGATTGGCGTTGACAGACCCTTGTGCAGACCCGTCTGCTCTTGTCGTCATTGCGGACATTGCGGTGATCTCATTCTGGGCAATGAAGAGCCAGAAGCGCTCGCCGATCCAGAGCTTGCGCGGATGCGATGACCGCCGAGCGGCGTGGAAATGCGCTCCTTGGCGGCGTCCAGCCTGTCCACGTCACCGGCATCGGTCTTGCCGTACTCGCCTGTCGATTCAACTCGACGATCTCACGCACAAGGGCATCGGCATCAGCACGGCAGCACCGAACGACTGGACACGTATGTGCATGACCCATCCTCCGGAAAAGCGTGGTCAGGGGCAACGTGCCCCTGACCTTCGACCTTGGAGGGCTGGACCAGACCCGATGGATCGGTTCCTCGGGCTTCCCCCTGGCACACAGTGTGGTGCGCCGGAATGGATCAACCAGCCGTTCAGCGGACCCCGGAATCAGCAGCTGTCAGCTCTGACCTGCCCTAGACCTTCCCGCACGCTGCAACTCGGCTCGCGAAAGCCCTGCTGGACCCGGGTAGCTTCACGTGTTTCCTGCGCACGCTGCTCGCGCTGCGCGACGGTCAAGCATTCCGACCGCGCGATGCGGGTACCCGTACCATGAACCTTGGTGCAGACTCGGCGGCTCTTGTCGTCGTTGCGCACGATCGAGGTGATCAGTTCCTGTGCATTGAACAGCTCGATGCGCTCCTCGGCGCTCAGTTGACGGGCGTGTTCGTGACCCTCGAGCAATTCAGTAATCCGGCTGCGCGCCTCATCGAGTCGTCCCAGGTCTGCCGGTTTGATTTTTCCGTACTCCCCGGCGCGAGCCAGTTCAACGGTGTCGCGGACCTCGCGCAGAAAGGCAGCGGCGCTGCTCAGGCCTTCCACATACTGATCGGCACGCGCAGTGACTTCCTGAGCGGCACGCGGAATGGCCTGGGTGATCATGGGTACCGACATCAGCAAGATGCCCAACAACACTGCGCGACTCGACATGGCAGATCCTCTGGTAAGCCCGGGGTCAGGTGCATGCCTGACACGCACCTGACCCAAGGCTAGGAGCGAACAAGCTCACCGATGGTTCAGATCTTCGGATTCGGCTGGCTGTGGACATCTGTAGCGCCGGCCAGATTGGAGATGTCGCAGCCTCTCGTCAGCAACGGTCTTCCCTCACCTGACCGAGTTCCACGCGAATGGCGCAAGTGGGCTCGCGGAAGCCCTGCTGAACTCTCGACGCCTCCCGCGTGGCCTTGGCGCGCTGCTCGCGTTGTGCGACCGTCAGACATTCAGAACGGGCGATGCGGGTGCCGGTACCCCGAACCTTGGTGCAGACCCGCCGGCTCTTCTCGTCATTGCGGACAATCGAGGTGATCAGTTCTTGCGCGTTGAACAACTCGATCCGCTCGTCGGCACTCAGTTGGCGGGCATGTTCGTGCCCCTCGAGCAGCTCATTGATGCGCTTTCTGGCCTGATCGAGGCGACTTAGATCGTCGGCCTTGATCTTGCCGTACTCGCCGGCGCGGGCCAGGTCGACCGTGTCGCGGACCTCACGCAAGAAAGCTTCCGCGTTGCTAAGTTGTTGAACGTATTCATCTGCTCGTGCAGAGACCGACTCGTTGGCCACGGGTAGAGCCTGCAACTGCGAAACGGCCAGCAAACTGGAAAGCGCGATTATCAGGGCGCGTGTAGGCATGGTGATGCTCCTGTGGGATGGGGGTAGCCGCCAAGCTGGGCGGTCTTTCGACCCTAGCCCCCTAGGTAATGGCACGATAGTCGTGACAGCGTTGCCACGCGTCGGCTATGGTGGTCAGCGGCCATGACCTCTGGCCGATGCGCCTGTTGAGCGCGTCAAACTACGGTTGAGGGTCAATCCGCCCGCAACGGGCGGTCCGACTTTCAGGACCTCACCGTGACCAAGATCCGAATCAAGCCCCTCGCGCTGGCACTGGCCACTGCGCTCACCCTCGTGGCCTGCGGCAAGGACGATGCACCGGCTCCGAATTCCCAGGCCGATGCGACCCCCGCACCCGCGGCGCCGGCCAAGCTGGCCATTGACACCTCGGCTCTGCCGCCCTTGCCGGCCTTCCAGGCAGCCGACATCGACGAGTCGGTGTCGGCTTGCACCGATCTGGACAAGCACGTCAATGCGAAGTGGCAAGCCGCCAACCCCATCCCCAGCGAGCGAACCACCTGGGGCAGCTTCGAGATGCTGCGCGAGCGCTCCCTGTCGGTGCAGAAGCAGATCGCCGAAGCGGCTGCCGCCGACACCCAGGCGCAGGGCAACCGGAAGTTGATCGGTGACCTTTGGGCCACCGGCATGGACGAAGCGGCCATCGAGGCCGCCGGTATCACGCCGGTGCAGCCTTTCCTGGCCGAGATCGATGCGCTGGCCAGCCCGGACGATCTGGTCAACTTCCTGCGTGAGGCGCCTGCGCGCAGTCGCGCCAGCGTGTTTGGTCTGTTTGCCGAATCGGACTTCGTCGATTCCAGCAAGGTCATCGCCTATGTCGCCCCGGGTGGTTTGAGCCTGCCGGACAAGACCTACTATGCCGGCGACGAACATGCCGCCGAGCGCGAAGCCTTTGTCGCTCACGTTGCCAAGGTGCTGGAACTGGCTGGTGCCGATGCGGCGACGGCCAGCGCCCAGGCTCAGCAGATCATGGCACTGGAAACCCAGCTGGCCGAGGTCTCCTATTCCAATGAGGACCTCTCCCGCGACATCAGCAAGTACTACAACCCGGTTTCGGTGGCTGATGCCGACGAGCTGACGCCGAGCTTCAGCTGGGGCGCCTTCTTCAGCGCCAACAGCGTGGCCGATCCAGGACAGTTCTCTTTGTCCAACCCGGACTTCTTCGTCAAGCTCAATGAGCTGATCCATTCGGTGCCGATGGCCGAGTGGCAGGCCTACCTGCGCTTCCAGACGATCGACAATGCTTCGCCCTACCTGAGTGAAGCCTTCGCCACCGAGAATTTCAACTTCTACAGCAAGACCCTGCGTGGTCAGGAAGAGCAGTTGGCTCGCTGGAAGCGGGTCCTGAACTTCATCAACCAGGCGACCGGTGAGGCCCTGGGCGAACTCTACGTCGATGTCGCCTTCCCGCCCGAGTCCAAGGCGCAAATGGAGAAGTTGGTCGACAATCTGGGTGTGGCCCTGAAGGCTCGGCTGGAAAAGCTGGAATGGATGAGCCCGGACACGCGCACCAAGGCACTGGAAAAGTGGGCCAGCTTCGAGCCGAAGATTGGTTACCCGGACAAGTGGCGTGACTGGAGCGGTTTGAGCACCAGCCGCGACAGTCTGGTGGCCAACATGCTGGCGGCCAATGCCTACAACCAGGCCTGGCAAATGGCCAAGGTGGGCAAGGCCAAGGACCGCAGCGAGTGGGGCATGACGCCGCAGACGGTCAATGCCTCCTATAACCCGCTGATGAACCAGATCACCTTCCCGGCAGCGATCCTGCAGCCGCCGTTCTTCGATCCCAACGCCGACGCGGCGATGAACTATGGCGGCATCGGTGCGGTGATCGGTCACGAGATGCTGCATGGCTACGACGACCAGGGCAGCCGCTTCGACGCCAAGGGCAGCTTCGTCAACTGGTGGCAGCCAGAGGACGCCGAGAACTTCAAGAACAAGACGCGCATGCTGGTCGAGCAGTTCGATGCGTACCAGGCGTTGCCGGAGAAGAACGTCAACGGCAACCTGACGCTGGGTGAGAACATTGCGGATCTGGGCGGTCTGACCGTGTCCTATGACGCGATGAAGCTGGCCAACGGCGCTGACTTCGTTGACCCGATGGTTGACGGCATGAACCAGGACCAGCGCTTCTTCACCAGTTGGGCGACCGTCTGGCGTCGCCTGTATACCGAGAAGGAGCTGGGCGTGCGTCTGGTGACCGACCCGCATGCACCGGCACGTTTCCGCGCCAATGGTGCGCCGTCGAACATGCCGGTCTTTGCCCAGACCTTCGGTTGCTCGGAAGGCGACCCGATGGTGCGCGGGCAGGGCATGCGTATTGCCATCTGGTGATTGCCGTCGCGCCCGGGCCCGGATGGGCTCGGGCGCAGCGATGTTGGCGGCAGGCCAGCCTCGCGAATCACGGAAAGCTGTGTGACAGACCTGAGCGTGCCGGCGTCGACCCCACTACACTGCGGCGGTCATGCAAGCACCTCGATCCGTCCCACCGCCAAAGCTGAGCCCCAAGGCGGCTGCCGCACTCGCCAAGGTTCAGCAAGCACGCTCGCCCAGGCGTGCGCCATCCGTCGGCCGCGAGCGACCCAACTGGCCGCTCGCGGTGATCGGCCTGCTCCTGTTCGTCGGATTGGCCACACTCGCCTGGCAACTGGTTGCACCACCCGATCGGGCGACTCCGGCGCCCGTGTTGCCTGCGGCGACCGCGGCCGAGCCGGCGGCCACCATGGCCACAGATGGCCCCCGCACCGAATCGAATGAAAGCGCTGCGACCGTCACTGCGACAGTGACCGCCGATGTCGCCCTGCCGCCTTCGTCCAAAGGGGCGCTGGACAGCAGCGCGTTGGCCGAACTCAATCGCCGGCTGCAGGCCATGGAAGGTGTGCCGCCACCCAATTGCCGACCCAGGGCTGCCCCGACCACCGCACCAGCAGCCACGGCGTCGATTCACCGCTGGCGAGATCCCACGTCCGGCCAATGGCAGTTTGGTGCCTATCCCCCCGCTGGTGTGGACGCTGAGCCAGTACAGATCAACGATCGTGCGCAGGCACGTTTCGGTCTGGCCGTGGATGCCGAAACTGGCCTGGATCTACCTTCCCAGTTGCGTGATCGGGCGGCCGCCGATGTGGTTCGTCTGACGGCGATCCTGAGCGGCGAGCTGGGTCTGGCCATTGATCCGGCATTTCAACTGAAGGTGCATTTCGTCGGCACCCCAGAAGCGGTCGTGGCTGGACGTCCGATCGGTCTGGAGCGCGCAGCGGGTCTCTACATGCATCTGGAACAACGCATCGTCATCTGGCGCCAACCCGTTGATCGGGAGACTTTCAGCACGCTGCGGCATGAAGCGACCCACGCCTTGTTGCACGAATTTGTGGGTGCGCCGCCGTTGTGGCTGAACGAGGGTCTGGCCGAGTATTTTGAGGGGCTGCAGACCGCCGGTTCCGGTGGACGTGTCGATGCCAATCCCTGGTATGCCGAGTTGCTGTCCTTGGCCGGCGAGGGCAGGCCAGGGCTGGCCATGGACGTACTGGGCGCCGATGCAAGGCCCTTTCGCAACAGCCGAACAGCGGAGCTCTACTATGCCCAGTCGTGGGCGCTGGTGGACCATTTGATGGACAGCGAAGGCGGGCAGCAGCTGATGGCCAACCTGCTGAGCGAGTTGCGGGATTCCGCCTGTGGGTCGTTCTCAACGGTGGCATGGCTGGACCGACACTATCCGGGTGGCGCGATCGCGCTGGCCAATGCCGCGACGGGGCAGCGCAGGCTGGCGCACAGCTACTGAGTCTGAACTCGGCCGGTCAGCCAAGCTACCCGGAAAGGCGATGGTCGAATCATGCAGAACTGGCGAGCGGGTGGACAGACGCGCTTCGAGCGCGTCAGGCTCGAAGACGGCCGCGCGGCGGTGCGCAAGCGCCGAACGTCTGCGCCGACGGGCTACTTCAAGGCCGAGGCGGAAGGCTTGCATCGCCTCGCGTCGGTGGCGGGCGGCTTGCGGGTACCGCAGGTGTATGCGCAATCCGGGGATCAACTGCTGCTGGAAGATCTCGGTCGTGGTCGAGCGCGCCCCTGCGACTGGGAAACGGCCGGTCGAGCGCTGGCTCAGGTTCACGCGCAAACGGCCGCCCATTTCGGGTTGGAGACCGATGGCTGGTGTGGTGACGGCGCCCAGGACAACACGCTCACCATCAATGGCCACGCCTTCTACGCGCAGCACCGTTTGCTGCCGCAGCTGCGACGAGCCCGCGACGCAGGCTTGCTGACCAGGACCGACGCGTCGGCCATCGAAGGCATCGCCGTTCGCCTGCCCGAACTGCTGCCGCTGGCGCCAGCGGTGCTCCTGCACGGCGATCTTTGGCTGGGCAATCTGCATGCCTGCGCCGATGGTCGAATCGCGCTGATCGATGCGGCAGCGGTGCACTACGGCTGGGCCGAGACCGATCTGGCGATGACGACGCTGTTCGGGTCTCCGCCAGCGGCCTTCTACGCCGCCTACGCCGAAGCCAGTGGCTGCCAAGAGGGCTGGCTCCAGCGGGCGCCGCTGCTCAACCTCTACCACCTGCTCAATCACCTGAACCTGTTTGGCAGCGGCTATCAGTCCGCGGTGCGGCACGTCCTGCGCCGGTACGGCTGAGCGCCTTGGCTCAATCGACGTCCGGGGCCGGATAGAGGTCGTCGAAATCGACGCTGCAGTCGGGCACGGCCTTCAGCGGGACGGTGCCCATGGCCTCGACGATTTCCGGTGGCGCAAAGCCTTCACCACGGGCGGCGCGGCGATAAATCGTCAGGACGCCGTCGATGGGGTGCAGCAACCAGAACTCCTGTACGCCGGCACGCTCGTAGACCCGACGCTTGCGGATCTGGTCGTGACTGGCGCTGGATGGGCTGAGCACCTCCAGCACGAAACTTGGTGCACCGCGAACACCGCGACGATCGATGCGCTCGGGCTCGCACACCACCAACACATCGGGCTGCACGACGGTATCGACGCGCTCATCGCTCTCTTCGCCCTTGGGTAAACGCACATCGAGTGGTGAGATGGCCGCGCGGCAGGGTTTGCCTTTCAGCTGCGTATGCAACTGCGCGTAGATGTCACCTACCAGTTCCTGGTGCCGCCAGGTCGGCGCTGGCGCCATCAAATAGGGTACGCCATCGATCAGTTCCCAGCGCTGCTCATCGTCCCAGCGCAGGTAGTCACCGTAGGTGTAATGCTGAGCGGGATCGACCTTGCCCATCGCCTCGCCATCGTTGTGGCACCGCGACATTGTAGTCCCGCGCATTCCACCGCCCAAGTCAAGTCAAGGCCATACCCTGCCCCAAAGGACAATGGCCGACCCTCGGCGCCGGTGCTTGACTGACTGCGCTTCGCCACGGCCGCTCCCGGCCGCGGCGCTCACCATCACGGACCTGGGGAGGGATCGGTCGATGGCTACTCACGCACGTCTGTTGCGCCGTCTTGCTGTGCTCGCTGTCCTGCTGTTCATCACACTGCCGTCCACGGGGCTGGCGCTGACGCAGGTCAGTGGCTTTGGCAGCAACCCCGGCAATCTGCTGATGTACAAATACGTACCGGCCGGTCTGCCCAGCGGCGCACCGCTGGTGGTCGCGCTGCATGGCTGCACCCAGCAGGCTTCCGCCTACGATGCCGAAACCGGCTGGGAGATGCTGGCCGATCGCTGGAAGTTCGCCTTGTTGCTGCCCGAGCAGCAAAGTGGCAACAACAGCTCGCGCTGCTTCAACTGGTTCGAGCCTGGCGACATCAGCCGCGGCCAGGGTGAGGCCTTGTCGATCAAGCAGATGATCGACCGCATGAAGACCGACCACGGCAGTGCCGCCGAGCGGGTCTATGTGACCGGTCTGTCCGCTGGCGCGGCGATGACCGCAGTGATGCTGGCGACCTATCCGGAGGTCTTCGCCGGCGGGGCGATTCTGGCTGGCGTGCCCTACCGTTGCGGCACCGGCCTGACCGCGGCCTTTTCCTGCATGAGCCCGGGCAGCGACGAGAGCCCGGCCAGCTGGGGCAACAAGGTCCGCGCCGCCAGCAGCCATGGCGGCCCCTGGCCGATCGTCTCGATCTGGCACGGCGACGCCGATTACACGGTGCGTCCAGCCAACCAGACCGAGTTGATGGAGCAATGGACCAACGTCCACGGCATCGATCAGGTCGCCGACGTGCAGGAGAGCGTGGCCGGCTACCCGCACCGGATCTATCAGGACGGCAGCGGGGTGGCTCGGGTCGAGACCTGGACCATTCCCGGCATGGGCCATGGCACGCCAGTCGATCCGGGTACCGGCGACCGCCAATGCGGCACGGCGGGGGCCTACATCCTCGACGTGAACATCTGTTCCAGCTGGTACATCGGCCGCTTCTTCGGGCTGGACAACAGCGACGCGATCGCGCCGACGGTCAGCCTCAGTCAACCGCTGGCAGGCGCCAGCGTCAGTGGCAACGTCACGCTGGCGGCCGATGCCAGCGACAACGTTGGCGTGACGCTGGTCGAATTCCTGGTTGACGATCTGCTGGTCGGCAGCGATAGCCAGGCGCCCTGGCAGGCCAGCTGGAATGCCAGCGCGGCCAGCAACGGTGCACACCGGATTCGCGCCCGCGCGGTCGATGCAGCCGGCAATGTCGGCAGCTCGGCCGAGATCAACGTGTCAGTCAGCGGCGGCGTCAGCGACACCACGCCGCCGAGCGTGGATCTGGTCTATCCGGCCAACGGCGCCACCGTCGGTGGCACGCTGACCCTGGCGGCGGTGGCCAGCGACAACACCGCCGTGGCCAGCGTCGAGTTTCTGGTCGACGGCGTCTCGCTGGGCCAGGGCAGCATGGCGGCGCAGTCCGGCCCGTGGACGCTGGACTGGAACACCACCGCGCTGGCGCCTGGCGCGCATGCGCTGTCGGTGCGTGCGCTCGATCCCAGCGGCAACCTGGGCACTGATGACGACACCACGGTGATCGTCAGCCAGAACCTGCCGCAGCTGTCCGAGCGCTACTCCGATGCCGATGGCAATGGCGATCACTATGACCAGACCGGCTGGAGCGGGGATTTTGTCGCCGACCCCGACAACGCCACCGCGGGCGCCGGACCCAGTTTGTCGGCCTATGGCTATGCCAGTTCCGGCAGCGGCTGCCAGGTCGGCTGGAAGACCCGCTACCTCCAGCGCAGCGTCACACTGGGCAGCAACCCGCAGCTGCGCTACAGCCGCAAGCTGGATCTGAAGGCCAACATCAATACCAGTACCGTCGCGCGCTTCCGCGTGCTGATCGGCAGCACGATCGTCGATGAGCAATCGGTGACCTACGGCAGCTACGTCGATTCGACCTGGCAGGCGCGTGGGCCCATCGACCTCTCCAGCTGGGCCGGTCAGAGCGTCACCCTGCGCTTCGAGTCCGCCGCCTACGCCAACGTCTGCCTGGAAGCCTGGGCCAAGGCGCGGATCGATGACATCGAAATCGCCAACGCCAGCGCGCCCAGCGACCAGACCCCGCCCAGCGTGGCGCTGACCAGCCCGACCGCCGGTGCCACCTTGACTGGCGTGGTCTCGCTGCAGGCGGCGGCGAGTGACGACACCGGCGTGGTCAAGGTCGAGTTCTATGCCGACGGCAGCCTGCTGGGCGTCGATCAGCAGGCGCCCTATTGCTGGAGCTGGGACACCAGCGCCGTGGCGGCCGGTGCACACGAACTCAGCGCCAAGGCCTACGACGCCGCGGGCAATGTGGGTAGTGCCGCCGTCGTGCCAGTGACGATCGATGGCGGTGGTGGCGGCGGAGGTGGCAGTTTGAGCCTGTCCAGCCAGGCCGCCGACGATGGCTACGTCAAGGCCACGGCCAGCGACGGCAGCCCGGCCGTGGGCACGCTGGAGGCCTACTACGGGTTGGCCTTGGGTCGCGGCAGCGACAGCAAGTACAACCGCGCGCTGCTGTCCTTCGACACCAGTGCCATTCCCGCTGGCGCCACCATCATGGCGGCCCGTCTGCGCCTGACCCACCGCGGCGGCAGCGGTGATCCCTGGTCCGGTGGCAACAGCCTGGTGGTCGATGTGCGCTCAGGTTGCTTCGGTGCCTGCACCACGGAGACCGGCGACTACGCGGCCACCGCCACCGCCAGTGCGGTCGCCACGGTGCCGGCGTTCAGCAGCGGCGAGCAGCCGTCGAGCGACTTCAATGCGACCGGCCTGACTGCGATCAACCACAATGGCCAGACCCAGCTGCGCCTGCGCTTTGCGCAGACGCAGGGCAGCACCGCCTATTTGTGGGTTGGCAGCGGGATGCAGGCGGTGCTGGAGGTGGAGTACGTGGTGCCCTAGGTGAGTTCTGGGCGACTGTCCTGGCTCGGCGGGTTGCCGGGCCAGGGCTGAGGGGTCAGGGAAGACACCTGAAGGCACCTTGATGCTCTGGGTGCTGCGAAGCGAAAGCGAAACGAGGCCCTTTCGGCACGTAGGGGCCGAGGGCGGTTCCCACAACCCTCAGCCCTGAGCCCTGACCCCTGCGCTGGGCAGAACGCCCAGCGCCCTCACTCCGCCCGCTTCACCACCCGCACGCTGAGCTCCATCAGCTGCTTGTCCGACACTTCGCCGGGGGCGGCGGTCAGCAGGCACTGGGCGCTGGCGGTCTTGGGGAAGGCGATGACGTCGCGGATGGACTCGGTGCCGGCCATCAGTGCGGCGATGCGGTCGATACCGAAGGCGATGCCGCCATGCGGCGGACAGCCATAGCGCAGTGCTTCGAGCAGGAAGCCGAACTTGGTTTGCGCTTCCTCTTCGCCGATGCCGAGCAGATCGAACACGGCGGCCTGCATGTCCGGCTGGTGGATACGGATCGAGCCGCCACCGATCTCGTTGCCGTTGAGCACCATGTCATAGCCGCGCGACAGCGCCGATCCGGGGTCGGCACGCAGGGCGGCGACATCGTCGATCGAGGGCGCGGTGAAGGGGTGATGCAGGGCCACAAAGCGCCGGTCGGCGGCGTCATACTCGAACATCGGGAAGTCCACCACCCACAGCGGCTTCCAGCTGTTCTGCACCAGACCCTGGTCGCGGCCCAGCTTCAGGCGCAGCGCGCCAAGGACGTCGCAGACGGTCTTCCAGGGGCCAGCGCCGAAGAACAGCACATCGCCAGTCTGCGCGCCGGCCGCGCCGAGGACGCCTTCCAGCGCGGCATCGTCGAGGAACTTGACGATCGGCCCGGTCAGGCCCTCGCGACCCTTGCTGCGGTCGTCCACGCGGATCCAGGCCAGGCCCTTGGCGCCGTACTTGGTGACATAGACGCCGAGGTCATCGAGATATTTGCGCGGCAGGGCGGCACCGTTGGGTAGACGGATCAGTGCGACGCGCCCACCTGGATCGTTGGCCGGGCCGGCGAAGACCTTGAACTCGGTGTTCTGCAGGTGCTCGGCCACATCGATCAGTTCCAGCTCGATGCGCAGATCCGGCTTGTCCGAGCCATAGCGACGCATCGCCTCGGCGTAGCTCATCCGCGGGAAGGGCTGCGGCAGCTCGGTGCCGTGCACCTCGCGGAAGACGTGGACGATCAGCGATTCCACCAGATTCTGCACGTCGGCCTCGCGAACGAAGGCCATCTCCATGTCCAGCTGGGTGAATTCCGGCTGACGGTCGGCGCGCAGATCCTCGTCGCGGAAGCAGCGGGCGATCTGATAGTAGCGATCCATGCCGGCCATCATCAGCAGCTGCTTGAACAGCTGCGGTGACTGCGGCAGGGCAAAGAACTCGCCCGGATGCACGCGCGAGGGCACCAGATAGTCGCGGGCACCTTCCGGCGTGGCGCGGGTCAGGATTGGCGTCTCGATGTCCTGGAAACCGCGCTCGTCCAGCCAGCGACGGATCGCGCTGACCAGTGCGGTGCGCATGCGCATCGTGCGCTGCATGTCTGGCCGGCGCAGATCCAGATAGCGATAGCGCAGGCGCGCTTCCTCGCTGGCGGCGTCATCGAGCATGAAGGGCAGCGGTGCGGCGGCGTTGAGGATCTCCACCTCGGTGGCGACCAGCTCGATCTTGCCGCTGGCCAGTCGCTCGTTGACCTGACTGGCCGGGCGCGCACGCACTTTGCCGGTGATTCGCAGGCAGAACTCGTAGCGGACCTGTTCGGCAGCGGCGAATGCGGCGGCCTGATCGGGCTCGATGACGGTCTGCACGACACCGGAGTGGTCACGCAGGTCAATGAAGATCACCCCACCGTGATCGCGTCGGGTATCCGCCCATCCGCACAGCGTGACCAACTGGTCGATCTGGCGTTCGTCGGTGGATCCACAGGTCTGACTACGGAAGCTGGTGGCACTCATCTTGCTGCATCGCACAAAGACAAAGGGTCGCCGATGCTAAGGCAAGGTCGGCCCCAGTGCCAGCAGAACCGTCGTTGACGGAAGCTGGGCGTGGGTTAGGATCGCCGCCACCATCGCCAGCCAGGCCTGAGTCGCCATGACCGTCGTCGCGCAATCGCCGCCGCCACTGCAGGCCGGTTCGCTGTCTCTACGGGCGCCGGTCATGAAAGATCTGCCAGCGCTCACCGCGGTCTGGAGTGACCCCAGGGTGGCCCGCTACTGGACCGGTGATCCGCTGTCGGCGGACGAATGCCGTGCCAAGCTCGACGGGATTCTGGCCGCCAACGCCGCGGGCGAATGCCTGCAGTGGGGCGTGTCGACCGAACCGACCGGAGCGCTGATCGGCACCTGCACCATCTGGAAGATCGACCGTGGCCAGCGTCGAGCCGAGTTGGGCATCGCCATCGGTGCCGACCACTGGGGGCGTGGCCATGCCCGTGCCGCGCTCGGTCGGGTGCTGCAGTACGGCTTTGAGGATTTGCAGCTGCATCGGCTGGAGGCTGACGTGGATCCGGACAATGCCGCTTCCCTGCGCCTGTTCGAAGCCCTGGGCTTTCAGCGCGAGGGCTTGTTGCGGCAGCGCTGGTTCATGCACGGGCGCTGGTGCGACAGCGTGCTGCTGGGCTTGCTGCAACCGGAATGGGCGGAATACGGCATGCGTTGATTGGCGTCAGCGCGGCCCTTCGGCCGTCTCAGGTCTGGCCCCAACTCGCCGCTTCGATCTGTTCCGGCTGCAGCCCCAAGGCGGCGACCAGCGCCTGGGCTTCCGGAGACAGCTCGCCATCTGGCGGCAGCAGCAGCCAGGTCACGCAGGCGGGCAGGCCGGCTTCGATGGGCATGACCCGCAGTTCCGGATCGTCCAGCTCATCGACGACGCTGGGCGCAACGATGCCGATGCCCAGACCGCCGCGGACGTAGGCGCGGATCAGCTCGCCATCGGCCGCCGCCAGCGCGATCCGCGGCTGCAGGCCGCGTTCGGCGAAGGTGCGCTGGAAGGAGGATTCGCTTTGCTGCGCGCTGCTGTAGGTGACCAGGGGATAGCGCGCCAGATCGGCCAGCGCCAGTGCGTTGGCGTCACTGCGCGCCAGCGGATGCGCGCTCGGCAACAGGGCCACGCGGCGCCAGCGTGACAGCGGCACCGCCCGGGTCGCCGGGGGACGATCGACCGTGGTCGAGCCGACGGCCAGATCCAGAATGCCCCGGCGCAGCTGCTCGATGGCATCGCTGGTGTCAGTCACCAGCAGCGTGACTTCCAGATCGCGGATGCCGCGCTCCAGATTGGCCAGCGCCGGCGGCAGCAGGTGCCGGGCTGCGCTGGGTGAGGCGCCGATGCGCAGTTGCCGGCCGGTCTCGCCCGCCAGCACGCGCGCCTGCGCCCGCAGCGCCTGCGCGGTTTCGACGATCTGCCGGGCACGCGGCAGCAACTGCCGGCCGGGTTCGGTCAGCGCTTCCACGCTCTTGCCGCGGCGCAGGAACAGATCAAAGCCGAAGGCACCTTCGAGTTGCTTGAGTTGCTTCGAAATGCCGGGCTGGGTGGCATGGACGCGTTCGGCGGCCAGCGTGATGTTCAGTCCGGCGTCGACGACGGCGACGAAATACTGCAGCTGGCGCAAGGTCATGCGGGTCACTCCGGCAGTGGTGTCTGCAGGACCGCGATTTGGCCGCATCGATCACAGACGTCTAGCAGTATAGACGTCTATATGTCCAAAAGCCATGTGAGCGCGCTTCTGGTCATTTCCGCCGGGATGGTTGCCGCGCGAGTCTGGGCTCAAAGGCCACCAAGGAAGCCCGATGACCACAACCAAGCGCACCTGGGTGCCGCTGTTCCTCGACCTCAGCGGTCAGCGCGTGCTCGTGGTCGGTGGCGGCGAGGTGGCCGAGCGCAAACTGCGGTTGCTGCTGGACAGTGGCGCCGATTTGCGAGTCGTGGCGCCGGAAGCGACGGCCAGCGTGCAGGCATGGCAGCGCGAAGGTCGCTTGCAGTGGCTGGCGCAGGACTTCGATCCCGCTGTGCTGAGCGATGCGCGCCTGGTGATCGCGGCCACCGATCAGCCCGAGGTCAATGCCACGGTCGCCAATGCCGCTCGTGCGGCGGGGATCTGGGTCAATGCGGTCGACCAACCCGAGGCGGGCGACGTGGCCGTGCCGGCGCAGCTGCGGCGGGGTCCACTGACCGTGGCGATCGGCACGGACGGTGCGGCACCGGTGCTGGGCCGTCGGCTGCGTGCCCGCATCGAGTCACTGTTGCCCGAGCGCGTCGGCGATCTGCTGGCGTTGTTGCAGCGACACCGGGCAGCACTGCGCCGTCGCTGGCCCGATCCGGTGGAACGTCGGCGCGCCTACGAGTCGTTGCTCGACGGCGAATTTGCCGCGCTGGTCGAAGCCGGTCGGTTGGCGGACGCCGAGGCCCATCTGCTGGATCGGCTGCGGAGCACCGATACAGCGCCGACCGAGGCCGTTGGCAGCGTCGCGCTGGTCGGTGCCGGTCCGGGTGATCCGGCACTGTTGACCCTGGCCGCACTGCGCGAGCTGCAGTCGGCAGACGTGATCGTGCATGACCGGCTGGTGTCTGATGCCGTGCTGGCGCTGGCCCGTCGCGATGCCGAACGGATCAGCGTCGGCAAGTGTGCCGGCGTGCCATCGATCGCCCAGGCGCAGATCGACCGACTGCTGGTGGAGCTGGCCCGTGGCGGTCGCCGGGTGGTGCGGCTGAAGGGCGGCGATCCGTTGATCTTTGCTCGGGGCGGCGAGGAACTGCGGGCGCTGGGTCGGGCCGGCGTGCCCACTCGCATCGTGCCGGGCATCACCGCGACCCAGGGCTGCGCCGCCTATGCCGGCATTCCATTGACCGAGCGCGGACAAGCGCAGGCGCTGCGGCTGGTCACCGCTCACGGTGAGCGCGATGGACAGGCGCTGGACTGGGCCGCGCTGGCGGCCGGTGGCGAAACCTTGGCGCTGTACATGGGCGTGCGCCAGGCCACGACGATACAGGGACGGTTGCTCGGCCACGGATTGGCCGCCCGAACCCCCTTTGCCTGCATCGAGAACGGTACCCGAACGGAGCAGCGTGTACTGCTCGGCCGGCTGGATGAACTGGCCTCGGTGGTGCGCGATCAGAAGGTGGCATCACCGGCGCTGCTGTTGATTGGCGAACTGGCCTTGCGCGCTCGCGAGCACCACTGGTTCGGCGCCGAACCCTGGCAGTCACCGGGCCTGCAGCAGACGGTTGCGGCAGCCTGATCCGCGACCCCGCGGCTCGGCGCGTCCGGACCGCAAAGCCGCTACCATCGGCGACGTCCTGTCGCGGCGATCTGGCCATGAGCCTGTCGGAGATCTGGTACTACGCGCTGCCCGATGGCCAGGCCATCGGACCGATGAGCAAGTCGGCACTGGAGAAGCTCGCTCGCGAAGGCCGCATTGATCGCTACACGCCGGTCTGGGATGGCGGCCAGTTCGAATGGCGGCCGCTGCACAAGGCCACGGCGCAATACAGTGGCGGTGCCAGCCGGGCGGAGAAGGCCGTCGCTGGCGGCAGTCCCGATGCTGCGCCCGTGACCCAGTCAGCGGCCAGCAAATCCAACTCACCGACCAGCGACAAGGCGAAGCGTCGCGCGGCTGTGGATCAGCAACGGCGCGACCGCCAGGCTCAGCAGAAGCGTTCGAGCAAACCGGCCGCCTTCACGCCGGTGGGCATCAGTGAGCCACTGCCACCGCCGCCGGTGGTGCCACGCCCGGCGCCGGCCGTGCAGCGGCCTGACAAGGCCAGCGCCGCCGCCAAGAACAATGCGGCGGCCGAACGGGTGCCGCTGGCATTGCGTCGCTGGCTGGCGCGCGGCATCGACATCGCGGTGCTGGGCGTCCTCGGCGCGGCACTGCTGACCTTGCTGGCCGAGCGCTTCGTTCGCGATCTGGCCGATGGGGCCTGGCAGGCACTGGAGCAGCCGTGGCTGCTGGCCTTCTTTGCCTTGTATGCCCTGATCCCGCTGGAAGCCCTGGCGCTGGCGATCTTCGGTCGCACACCCGGCAAGGCGTTGCTGGGTTTGCGTCTGCAACGCACCGATGGCCGCGGGCTGGGGCTGTTCGCGGCGCTGCTGCGCAGCTGGCAGGTCACGGTCAAGGGCCTGCTGTTCGGTATCCCGCCGCTGACTCTGCTGGCGCAGGGCTGGGGCTTCGTCCGCGTCGTCAACGACAACGAGACGGCCTGGGACAAGGCAGCCGGCAGCCAGATGCAGTACGCCCCGCTGACCACCAACGGCTGGCTGACTGCACTGGCGGTGATGCTGGTCAGCTGGATGTCGCTGCTCTCGGGCGAGACGGGCGGCCGACTGCAGGACCTGCTCTACCAGGCGCTGGAATCGCTGAACGGGTTCTGAGGCCACACGACGCCTCACTTGCTGCGGCGCAACAGGCGCCGCTATGATGCGCGGGCTCGCATCGGCGCCCCATCGAATTCCCTCCTGGAGCGCAGTGGTCCCAACAGACCCTTCCCCGCCGCTCGACCGGCGCCGATCGAACCGGAATCAGGCGTGTTGCCTGCCCCGAATCCCAGTCCAGACGCGCGGTTGAACGGGAACGCGCTGGACCTCGTCGCTGCCATTGCCGTCGAATCGGACCGATTCCGTTCGGGCGTGCGCGCGACCTCCGCAGGAGTTTCATCTTGAGTAGTTTTGCTTCGCTCGGACTGTCGTCCGAGCTGCTACGCGCGCTGTCCGACAAGGGTTACAGCGAGGCCACGCCGATCCAGCAGGCCGCCATTCCCCTGATTCTGGCCGGCCGCGATCTGCTGGCGGGCTCGCAGACCGGCACCGGCAAGACGGCCGCCTTCGCGCTGCCGTTGCTGCAACGATTGGCCAGCGACGGCGGCCGCCGCCAGCCCGGCCAGGTTCGCGCGCTGATCCTCACCCCGACGCGGGAACTGGCCGCGCAGGTGCACGAGAGTCTGTGCCAGTACGGCCGTCATCTGGGCCTGCGCAGCGCCGTCGTCGTCGGCGGCGTCAGCCTGCGCCCGCAGATCGCTGCCCTGCGCGGTGGTCTGGACATCCTGGTCGCCACGCCGGGCCGGCTGATCGACCATCTGCAGCAGCGCAGCGTGTCGCTGTCCGAGGTCCACACGCTGGTGTTGGACGAGGCCGACCGCATGCTCGACATGGGCTTCCTGCCTTCGCTCAAGCAGATCCTGGCGCGGCTGCCGGCGCAGCGGCAGAGCCTGCTGTTCTCGGCCACCTTCGGCGACGAGATCGTGCAGTTGGCGCAGGCCTTCCTGCGCGATCCCGAGCAGTTGCAGATCACTCCGCGCAACAGTGCTGCGGCGACCATCAGCCATCAGGTGCATCCGGTCGATGCCGGCCGCAAGCGCGATCTGCTGCTGCATCTGCTGGCCGAGGACAGCCGTCGCCAGACACTGGTCTTTGCCCGCACCAAGCATGGTTCGGACAAGCTGGTGCGCTTCCTCGACAAGGCGGGGCTGCGCTGTGCGGCGATCCATGGCAACAAGAGTCAGGGTGCCCGCACGCGGGCGCTGGACGACTTCAAGCGTGGCCGCATCAACGTGCTGGTGGCCACCGACATTGCCGCGCGCGGTCTGGACATTGCCGAGCTGCCGATCGTGATCAATTTCGAGCTGCCGATGGTGGCCGAGGACTATGTGCACCGGATTGGCCGCACGGGCCGCAATGGTCACAGTGGCCGCGCCATCAGTCTGGTCTGCGCCGAGGAGTCCGATCGTCTGCGGGCCATCCAGCGTCTGTTGCCGGCGGCACTGGCCATCGAGGATGTGGCCGGTTTCGAGACCACCGAGCCGCTGCGCCTGCAGGCCAATGGTGGTCACGGTGGACGTGGTCGCGCTGGCGGCAATGCGCAGCGCGCGTCGGCACGCCCGGGTGGCGCCTCGGCAGCGGCGCCGAAGGGTCCCCGCGGTCCGGGTCGGCCGGGTGGCCATCGCCGTGGTCGTGGTGGTCGACCGGGGCAGCCGGGGGCGGGCCGCGATCCGCAGGCGGCCTCGCGTCGCCCGGCGCCACGATCGAGTGCCACCTGACGCCCGCCTTTCGCCCTTCGCTGGCGGCCGCGCGATCGCTATGATCGCCGGCCGCTTCGAGGTCTGAGTCATGTCTGCATCGGCACCCGCGCGCCTGCCGTCGGCGATCCCGCTGCTCAGCCTGGGGCAGGGGCTGCTGCTGACCGGCAATGCGATGCTGATCAGCGTCAATGGGCTGGCCGGCTTCGCGCTGGCTCCGGACCCGCGGTTGGCGACGCTGCCGGTCACCTGCTTCGTGCTCGGCGGCGCACTGTCCTCGCTGCCGATCTCCTTGCTGATGCAGCGGCACGGTCGTGGCTTCGGTTTCGCGCTGGGCTGCGTGGCGGCGATGGTCGGCGCATTGCTGACCGCGACGGCGATCGGTCAACGGTCCTTCTGGCTGCTGTGCCTGGGGACCTTCTGTTTCGGGCTGTACAACGCTGCCGGGCAGTATCTGCGCTTTGCCGCGGTGGATCTGTCACCGCCGAATCGGCGAGCCCGGGCGATCAGTCTGGTGCTCGCCGGTGGGCTCCTCGGCGCCTTCCTTGGGCCGGCGCTGAGCCGGCACACCATCGATCTGTTCGATACCCCTTATCTGGGCACCTACCTTGGGCTGATCGTGCTGGCATTGGCGGTATTCGGGGTGACTCGATTGCTGCGCTTCCCACCCTTGCCGCCACGCGCCGAGGTCGCCGTGCACAGCGCCGGACCGTCGCTGTTCCGGCGGCCGGGCTTCTGGCTGGCGGTGGTCTCCTCGGCCGGCGCCTGGTCAACGATGAACCTGCTGATGACCGCCACGCCGCTGGCCATGCAGGCCTGCGCCTATCCCTTCGCCAACGCCTCCTGGGCACTGCAATGGCACATGGTGGGCATGTATGCGCCGATGCTGGTCAGCGGCCCGATCATCGAGCGCATCGGTCCGCTGCGGGCGATCGTCGGCGGTGCCCTGATCATCGCCCTCTGTGCAGGTGTCGCCCTGCACGGCAGCAGCGTCGGTCACTTCTACACGGCACTGAGCCTGCTCGGTGTCGGCTGGGCGCTGCTGTTCACCGGCGGCAATGCGCTGCTGACCCAGCAGTATGTGGACAGCGAAAAGGGCGTGGCGCAAGGTGTCCACGACGCCCTGATGTTCAGCGCCATGGCGGCGTCTTCGTTCCTGGCCGGCCACGCGGTGACGCTCAGCGGCTGGTTGCAGCTGCAATGGGGTGCGCTGGGCGTGATGGGCAGCGTGCTGGTACTGGTGCTGGTGCTGGGACGACGCGCGCTGGCCGCGCCGGCGTCGATCGAACGCTTGGCCTAGCCGAATCGTTCAGGGCACGGCATCGACCGGTGCGGTGGCCTGTTCCAGTTCATCCAGATGCGCCAGTGCCTCCTCGCGACTGCTGCCGCACATCTCCGGCTGCGGGCGCAGCCGCACACAGACGGCCGGCCGTCGGGGATCACCGAACAGCCGACAGCGCAACTGTGCGTCCAATTGTGGGCACGGCACGCCGGCCGGTTTGCCTTCGGGCATGCCGGGCAGGGGCGAGCTGATCGACGGCGCGATGCAGCAGGCGGCGCAGCCGCTGCGACAGCCGCTGACGGGCAGCACCATCACGCCCAACCACCGACCTGCTCGCGCAGTTCGGCCAGCACCGCGTCGGTTTGCGGACGCACGCCATGCCAGAGGGCGAAGCTCTCGGCGGCCTGTTCGACCAGCATGCCCAGGCCATCGCTGCAGACCTCGGCGCCGGCGGCGGTCGCCCACTGCAGAAAGGCGCTCGCCGCCCGGCCATAGCTGAGGTCGTAGGCGGCCCCATCCCGGGCCAGCAGTCCATCCGGCAGGGCCAGCGCATGGCCATGCAACCCGGCCGAGGTCGCGTGAACAACGAGGTCGAAGCTGCCGGCCTTGGACAGGTCGGCCCAGGCCCAGGGCCGGATCTCACCCAGCGTGATCAGATGTCCGGCGACATGCTGGGCGCGCGCCGGATCCCGGTTGGCCAGCACCAGTTCGGCGGGTTGTCGCTGCAGCAGCGCGGGCAGCGCACCGCGAGCCGCACCACCGGCGCCCAGCATCAGGACGCGGGCCGACGCCACCCGCATGCCCTGCCGGTCCAGATCCGCCAGCAGGCCGCGACCATCGGTGTTGTCGCCGATCCAGCCTGCTTCGCTGGCGATCAGCGTGTTCACGGCGCCAGCGCGATGGGCCATCGGACTGAGTTCGCTGCACAGTGTGGCGGCCAACTCCTTCAGCGGCGCGGTGACATTGGCACCGCGGCCGCCATCGCTGCGGAAGTCGGCCAGCGCCAGCTCGAACTCGTCCAGGCTGGCGCGGCGTGCCTCGTAGCGCAGCGACACGCTCGTCTGCTCGGCAAAACGGGCATGGATCCACGGCGAGCGCGACTGCGCGATCGGATCACCGAATACGGCATAGAGCGACACCGATCCGGCCTTCAGGGCGCGAACGCGATGTTGAGGGCTGGCAGACCGTCGATACTGGCGCGGACGCGCCGACCGGGTCGCACCGGACCGACCCCGGCGGGTGTGCCGGTGAAGACCAGATCGCCGGGGGCCAGTTCGAACAGCTTCGACAGTTCAGCCAGCAGCGTCGGCACATCGAGAATCATTTGCTGCAGCTGACCGTCCTGGCGGAGTTGGTCGTCGACCCACAGGCGCAGGTGCTGATCCTGCGGTTGCCAGTCTTCGCGCAGACGCAGGTGACCGATCGGCGCCGAGCGGTCGAAGGCCTTGGCTACATCCCAGGGCTGGCCGCGCTGCTTGGCGGCGTTCTGCAGATCACGACGGGTCAGATCGATGCCCACGGCATAGCCGGCCACGCAGTCGGCGGCCTGTGCTGGCGTGAGGTCGTGCCCACCATGACCCAGCGCCACGACCAGCTCGACCTCATGGTGGAGATCGTTGGTCGCGCACGGAAAGGGCAACACCATGCCGTCGCCGACGATGGCATCGGCCGGCTTGGTGAAGAAGATCGGCGGATCGCGGCTGGCATCACCGCCCATTTCGCGGACGTGGTCGGCGTAGTTGCGACCGACGCAATAGATCCTGTGCACCGGGAAGCAGCGAGCATCACCCTCGATGGGCAGGAACGGCGGCGACGGGGGCGGAAACAGCGGGTCGTGCATCATGGCCAGAGCGTCGAAGGCAGGGGGCCACTAGCGTAGCGCCAACGACCCAGGTTGCTCCGAATGTTGGCCGCCAGCTGAACCTCTCACGGCAGCTGAGTGAAAGTCATTCGCATTCAGGATTGATTCGTGTCAACGTATGCGGCCCCGACCTTCGGCAAGCTGCTCAGGCCATGGACGCCACGCTGACCGACCTCCGCTCCGAGACCGCCGTGCTCGACCCCTTGCCCTCCCGGCCCACCAGTCTGGCCGACCTGCCGACCGGCCAACCGGCCCGGGTGCGCGAAGTGCGCCTGCCGCAGGCCGGCAGCGGCCACGGCCATGGCGCGCAGCTGGTGCTGCGTCTGCTGGAGATCGGCTTCGTGCCGGGTGAATCGGTCAGCGTTGTGGCGATCGGCCCCGGTGGACGCGAGCCGCTGGCGGTGCGAGTGGCCGGTGCGCTGTTCGCGTTGCGCCTGCACGAAGCCGAGCACGTGCTGGTAGAGCCGCTATGACGGCAACCACCGCCGAGCCGCTGGTTGCGCTGCTCGGCAATCCCAACTGTGGCAAGACTGCGCTGTTCAATCTGCTGACCGGCAGTCGGCAGAAGGTCGCCAACTACGCTGGTGTGACGGTGGAGCGCAAGGAAGGGCGTCTGGCGCTGGCCGATGGCCGGCAGCTGCGCCTGCTGGATCTGCCTGGCGCCTACAGCCTCAACGCCGAAAGCGAAGACGAGGCGATCACCCGCGCGGTGATCCTGGGGCAGCAGGCTGGTGAAACCGTGCCCGACCTGTTGCTTTGTGTCACCGACGCCACCCAGTTGCGCCTGAATCTGCGGTTGGTGCTGGAGGTACGCGAACTGGGCTTGCCGATGGTGCTGGTGCTCAACATGAGCGACCAGGCGCGCAAGCGCGGCTTTGCCATCGACGCCGAGCGCCTGTCCGAAGCCCTCGGTGTGCCGGTGGTGGAGACGGTCGGTATCCGTCGCGGCGGCGCTGATGGCTTGCTGGCAGAACTGGCCCGCCTGCCGGCCGTGCGTGCCGGGATCCAGCCGCGCGAGTGGCAGCCATCGACGCTGGAACAGATTGTCGCCACCCACGAGCAGGTGCGGAAGCTGCTGGACGACTGCGTGCAGGCGCCAGCCGGTGAGGGGCGTTGGGACGAACACATCGACAAGTTGGTGCTGCATCCGGCGCTGGGCCTGGGCCTGCTCGCCGTGGTGCTGTTCCTGATTTTCCAGGCGGTCTTCAGCTGGGCTGCCACGCCGGCCGACTGGATTGATGGTGGCGTGGGCTGGCTGGGCGAAACGGTGGCCGCCTGGTTGCCACCCGGACCGCTGCAGAGCCTGCTGGTCGATGGCGTCATCGCCGGCGTCGGTGCCGTGCTGGTGTTCCTGCCGCAGATCCTGATCCTGTTCGCCTTCATTCTGGCGCTGGAGGATTCCGGCTATCTGCCGCGTGCGGCTTTCCTGCTCGATCGGATCTTTGGCCGGGTCGGCCTGTCCGGACGCTCCTTCATCCCGCTGCTGTCCAGTTTCGCCTGCGCCATTCCCGGCATCATGGCCACGCGCGTGATCGGCAACCCGCGCGATCGGCTGACGACGATCATGATCGCGCCGCTGATGACCTGCTCGGCGCGTTTACCGGTCTACGCACTGTTGATTGCCGCCTTCATTCCGGCGCGCACGGTGGGCGGCTGGTTCAACCTGCAGGGCCTGGTGCTGTTCACGCTGTACGTCGCTGGCGTGGTGTCGGCGCTGCTGGTGGCGTGGGTGCTCAAGCGCGGCATGCGCGGGCAGGTGCACCATCCGCTGCTGATGGAACTGCCCACCTGGCGCTGGCCCAATCTGCGCAATCTGGCGCTGGGACTGCTCGAACGCGGTCGCATCTTCCTGCGTCGGGTGGGCACGATCATCCTGTCGCTGACCATCGTCGTCTGGGCGCTGTCCAGCTACCCGGCCGCACCGGTCGGCAGCACCGATCCGGCGATCCGGCACAGCTTCGCCGGCATGATCGGCCAGTGGATCCAGCCGCTGTTCGCGCCGCTGGGATTCAGCTGGGAGATCTGCGTCGCGTTGGTGCCGGGCATGGCCGCGCGTGAGGTGGCCGTCGGTGCGTTGGGTACGGTCTATGCGCTGGGTAGTGGCGACGAAGTGGCCGATCAGCTCGAACCGCTGATCGCCAGTCAATGGTCACTGGCCACCGCGCTGGCGCTGCTCGCCTGGTTCGTCTTCGCGCCGCAGTGCGTGTCGACGCTGGCGGTGGTGCGGCGCGAAACCCAGAGCTGGCGCTACCCGCTGCTGATGGCTGGCTATCTGTTCGCGCTGGCCTGGCTGGCTGCCTTTGCGACCTACCAGATCGCGGTTCTGCTGGGCGCCGGCTGATGCAGACGCTGCTGGTGCTGCTGATCGTGACGCTGGCGGCGGTCTACAGTGTCTGGCGGTTGCTCCCCGGCAGTGCTCGCCAGCGGCTGCATCGCTGGCTGATTCGCCGTCCCGATCCGGTCAGCCAGCGACTGGCCTTGCTGACGCCCGAACCGGGCGGCCATTGCGCCGATTGCGGTGCCCGGGCGCGATGTCCGGCGCGGGCAAGGCCGGTGCCTGAGTCGGTACCCGAATCCACACGTTGAGCGGGTGGAAGCCTGCCTTGGTGCCGGTGCGTGTGTGCGATAGCATATTGGTGTCAAAACACCCATGGTCCTTTTCGTGAGCCGTCTCACCATCACGCTGTCCGACACGCGTTACCGAGCCCTCAAGGAAGCCGCCGCCCAACGCGGGAAGACGATCGGCCAACTGATCGACGAAAGCCTGGAGTTCTACGGGATCAAGTCGCGCTCTGACGCTCGAGCATTGGTTCGGCGAGCCCAGGCGCAAAGCGCGTTGACGCAGGAGCAAGCCGTTGACATGGCGGTCGAGCAGGTCCGCGCGGTTCGCCGCTCCACATGAGTCGCCGCGTTGCGATCATCGACACCAACGTGGTGGTTGCCGGACTATTGACCAACGATCCCTCGTCGCCAGTGGCGAGAATCCTTGACGGTATGCTCGCCGCCGAGTTCACCTTCGTGATCTCCGAAGCGCTGCTGGCCGAGTATCGGGTGGTGCTGCTCAGGCCTGCCTTGCGCAAGCAACACCGATTGTCCGTCGCAGAAGTCGATCGGTTGCTCGCGGAAGTGGCTTTGCATGCGACGGTGCTGGCATCGACCTCGGGCCCGGCGGCACCGGATCCAGGTGACCAGTTTCTGTGGGATCTACTGCACTCGAGGCCGGATTTGTACCTGGTCACCGGAGACTTGCGCCTGCGGGAAGATGCCAAGACAGGCGATCGAGTGCTCTCACCGCGAGTTTTCGTTGACTACCTGGAAAGTCAGTCAACCAACTGAGTTGGCCGCACGGGCCAGGCGCGCCAGGCCCGTGCGGCCGCGTGACTATTCCTGCCGCTCGCCACGTCCCGTCGTGTAAGGCGCACCCAGCTGCTCGAAGCGGGCCTCCAGCGCCCTGACCTGCGCCTGCAGCTCACCCAGCCGAGCCGCCACAGCGGCCAGTTCGCGTTCGGCCACCTGCTGCGACTGGCGGTTGGTGCCCGTGACCGGCGCGCGGCTGTCCCAGTTCGCCTGCAGGCCGTAGAGACGGTTCGCCAGCGACAGCGGGACGCGCTCCTGACGGCTGGCCAGCACGGCGTCCCCGGTCAGCTCGATGCGGATGGCGCGTGCCTGTGCCAGCAGCGCGCGCAGGCTTTGCGCATCGTCCTCGGTCAATGCCGGCGTCAGCAACTCGGCGCCCTTGAGTTGGGCAAGCCGCCCGTCGATCTCACCCAACGCTTCCATCTGGGCGCTGGCGCGGCGGATCAGCTCGGCGCTGGCGCGGTCGAAACTCAGCTTCTCGGCCGGATCGCTGGCCACCAGACTGCCGTCCGGCAACGCCTTCAGACGCAGATTCACCGGGCCGGCCAGTTCCTGCCACTGGCCGCGTAACCGCTGACCCAGACTGACGCTGTAGACGCCCGGCGTGGCCAGCGGCCCCTGCGGTGGACCCTGCCACGGCGGCAGGCTGGCCGGCGGACTGAGATTGACCGGATCGGGTGCCGGCAAGCGCAGGTCCCAGCTCACCCGATGGAAGCCGGCGCCGGTGGGGCCGGGCACGCGGGCGACAATCTCTCCGGCAGCATTGCGCACCGTCAGGATCACGCTGGGCGCCTCTTCGGCGTCTTCGGCGCGCAGGCTTTCCCAGCTGGGATAGGGCGTGTCCTCGCCCTTGCCGGCCAGTTCGGCCTCGCGCTTGCGTCGTTGCGCCTTGGCGGTCTCCAGGCTGTCGCGCAGGTAATAGGAGAGCACCGCGCCATGCGGGTGGTTCTCGCCGCTGTAGCGATGGCCGTAATCGCCCAATCCACCCCAGCCGCGGCGATCGTCCGGCTTGTAGATCCAGCTCTCGCGTGGTTCGAACAGCGTCGCGGCGGCGGCCTTCAGACTGTCGGTCCGGCTACGCAGCGGTCGATAGTCGTCCAGCACGTAGAAGCCGCGGCCGAAACTGCCGATGACCAGATCGTGTTCGCGGGCCTGGATCTCCAGGTCGCGCACGGCGAT
This sequence comes from Lysobacterales bacterium, assembly GCA_041395325.1. GTDB lineage: Bacteria > Pseudomonadota > Gammaproteobacteria > Xanthomonadales > SZUA-5 > JAWLAT01. The sequence continues at coordinate 59,225 of JAWLAT010000020.1, read as the reverse complement.
GGTCGGCAGCCCCTGCAATGGGTGCCAGCTGGCGCCATCGTCCTGGCTGAAGAACGCGCCGAACTCGGTGCCGACGAACAGCAGTCCGGCCTGACCGGGGTCCTCGACGATGGTGTGCGCCTGACCGCGCGCCGGCAGGCCGCTGGTGATCAGCTTCCAGCTGCGACCGCGGTCGGCGCTGCGCAGCACATAGGGCTTGTAGTCACCGCGCTTGTGGTTGTCGACGACCAGATAGACCACGCCGTCGGCATGCGCCGAGGCCGCGATGTCGGCGATGTAGGACATCGTCGGCACGTTGGCGAATTTCTCCACGGCCTGCCACTGCTCGCCGCCGTCCGCGCTGATCTGCAGCAAGCCGTCATCGGTGCCGGCGTAGAGCAGCCCTTCGACCCGCGGGCTCTCGGCCAGCGCCACCAGGCCACCGTAAATCGAGGTGGACGCGTTCTTGGCAATGGCATCGACCGACCAGACCCGTCCCATCACTTCGAGCTTGTTGCGATCGATGTCGCGGCTCAGGTCCGGACTGACCGCGCGCCAGCTGTCACCGCGATCGTCAGAACGGAACAAACGTTCGGCACCGAAGTACAGCCGCGTGGGCGAATGCGGCGAGACGATCAGCGGCGAATTCCAGTTGAAGTTGTAGGCCAGCTCACCACTGCCCGGTTGCGGCACGATCGAGGTGCGCTCACCACTGCGGCGGTCGAAACGCACCAGGCCACCGTGCTGATACTGCGCATAGACCAGTTCCGGCTGCTCGGGATCAAACTGCGGCTTGAAGCCATCGCCGAACTGGGCGATCCACCAGTCGGCGTTGGTGATGCCGTCGGTGTAGGTCGTCCGTGACGGGCCGCATTGGCTGTGGTTGTCCTGGGTGCCGCCGCAGATGTTGTAGAAGGGCAGGCTGTTGTCCGGCGTGGCGCGATAGAACTGCGTGGTCGGCAGATTGGTGACGTGGCGCCAGATGCTGCCGCGGTCCCAACTTTCGAAAATGCCACCATCACCACCGATCAGCAGGTGGCGAGTGTCGCGCGGGTCGATCCACAGGGCGTGGTCATCGACATGGCGATACTGGAAGGACAAGGGCCGGAAGTTGCGACCCCCGTCTTCGGACACCTGGGCGAAGGTGTCCATGCTGTAGAGCCGCTCGGCGTCGAGCGGATCGACGATCACCTCGTGGTAGTACTGCGCGCCGCCTGAGCTGTAGCCCGAGCGCTTGCTCCAGCGCTCACCGAAATCGCTGCTGGCGTAGGTGCCGCGACCCTTCTCGTCGGCTTCGACCAGCGCGTAGACGGTGTCGGGTTGCGAGGGCGCGAAGGCGATGCCCAGCTTGCCCAGATCACCGCCGGGCAGACCGGCACTGATCTTGCGCCAGGTCTTGCCGCCGTCGGTGCTCTTGTGCACGCCGCTGCCCGGTCCGCCATTGATCAGCGTCCAGACATGCCGCCGCCGTTGATAGCTGACCGCGATCAGCTCGTCCGGGCGCTCAGGATGGATCAGCACATCGTTGATGCCGGTGTCCTCGTCGATGTACAGGATCCGCTCCCAGCTGGCACCACCATCGCTGCTGCGATACAGACCCCGATCGCCGCCGCTGCTCCACAGGGGCCCCAATGCCGCGACATAGACGACGTTCGGGTCGGTGGGATGAAAGCGGATCGCGCCAATGTGGCCGGAATCCTTCAGGCCCAGGTTCTCCCAACTGTGACCGCCATCGCGTGAGCGGTAGACGCCATCGCCATAGCCGACGCTGCGCTGGCTGTTGTTCTCGCCACTACCCACCCAGACGGTCTTCGGATCTCGCGGATCCAGACTGACCACGCCCAGCGCATAGGAACCCTGCGCATCGAACAGCGGTGACCAGGTGATGCCGTGGTTGTCGGTCTTCCACAGACCACCGCTGGCCATCGCCACATACTGGATTTGCGGCTGCTGCGGATGGATGGCGAAGTCCGCCACACGGCCCGAGGACAGCGCCGGCCCGATCGAACGTGGCTGCAGCCCGGCCAGCGGATGGGCTTCAGCGGCGCAGGCCGATTGGCCGGTCGCGCCAAGCAGGCCGAGCACGGCCAACCAGAGTGTCATTCCCCGCATCATCGTGTTCCCCATGGACGGCGATGTCCTCGCCGGACGCGGGCAGTGTAGGCAGCCAGCGACCGGCCTGCATGGGTCGAAAGGAATCCCGTGGCCGAACTGCGTGGCAATCGCCGGTCACGGGTGTCGAACCGGCTATGATCGCGGTCATGGTCACCCGCACTGCCGCCAGCAAGTCCACCCCGGTTCAGGCCGGCGCGCGGGCAGTCATGGCCGCGCCGCGTTTTGCGCCGGAGCAGAAGCTGGAGTTGGGCCAGGTGCTCAATGCGCTGCTGGACGATGGGCTGCTGAACAAGGAGCAGGCCAACCAGGTGCGGCTGGCCCAAAGGCCGGGTCAGGTGGACCTCCACCCGCTGGTGATGATCGCCAACCTCAAGCTGGATCATGCTGGCGAGCGCGGCAAGAAGCTGACACTGGAACTGCTGACCGAATGGCTGGCAGCGCAGGTGCAGCTGCCGTACATGAAGCTGGACCCGATGAAGATCGACATGAGTCGGGTCACCGACATCATCGGTCAGGCCTACGCCCAGCGTTATCGCATCCTGCCGATCGAAGTGAACGAGTACGAGGTGGTCTTCGCCACCTGCGAGCCTTTCTTCGAGACCTGGATTCCTGACCTGCACCATCTGCTGCGGCGCGAGATCCGCCGGGTGGTCTGCAACCCGCTGGACGTGCATCGCTTCATGATGGACTTCTACGGGGTCACCCGTTCTGTCCGCAAGGCCAAGGACGCGCAGGAGCAGAGTCGGGAAAATCAGTCCAAGCTGCTGAATTTCGAGCAGTTGCTGGAGTTGGGCAAAGCCGGCAATGTCGGCGCCGATGACCAGCACGTGGTGCACATCGTCGACTGGCTGCTGCAGTTCGCCTTCGAACAGCGCGCCAGCGACATCCATCTGGAACCGCGTCGCGACATCAGTCCGGTGCGCTTTCGCATCGATGGCGTGATGCACAAGACCTTCGAGCTGCCCACGCCGGTGCTGGTGGCGGTGACCTCGCGCATCAAGATCCTCGGGCGCATGGACCTGGCGGAGAAGCGCCGGCCGCAGGATGGCCGCATCAAGACGCTCAGCCCCACCGGCCGCGAAGTGGAAATGCGTCTCTCGACGATGCCCACCGCCTACGGCGAGAAGGTGGTGATGCGCATCTTCGACCCGGATATCGTGGTCAAGGATTTCAAGGCGCTCGGTTTCAGCGAACGCGAATCGCAAACCTGGCAGGGCTTGATCAATCGCCCGCACGGCATCGTGCTGGTGACCGGCCCGACAGGTTCGGGCAAGACCACGACGCTGTACTCGACCCTGAAATTGCTGGCGCGGCCGGAGCTGAACGTCTGCACGGTCGAAGATCCGATCGAGATGGTGACGCCTGATTTCAATCAGATGCAGGTGCAGCAGCAGCTGGATCTGGGCTTCGCCGAAGGCGTGCGCACGCTGTTGCGACAGGATCCGGACATCATCATGGTCGGCGAAATCCGTGACCTGGAAACCGCCCAGATGGCGATCCAGGCGTCGCTGACCGGCCATCTGGTGCTGTCCACCCTGCACACCAACGATTCGCCGAGTGCGATCTCCCGCCTGCTCGATCTCGGTGCGCCGCACTATCTGATCCAGAGCACGCTGGCCGGCATCATGGCCCAGCGCCTGGTCCGCACGCTGTGTGCGCATTGCAAGCGCAAGGGTGCGGCAGTGGACGAGGGTGAGTGGCAACTGCTGACGCGCCCATGGGTTGCGGAAGTGCCGTCGCACGCCTGTGCCCCGGAGGGTTGCCTGGAATGCCGGAAGACCGGTTTCCTTGGTCGCACCGGCATCTACGAGATGTTCCCGATCAGCCCGGCCATCCGCAAGCTGATCCAGGCCGACACCAATCTGGCCGAACTGACCGAAACCGCAGTCCGGGAGGGCATGCGGCCGCTGCGAATTTCCGCTGCGGCACAGATCGCCCGCGGTCTGACGACGCTGGACGAGGTGTGGAAGGTGCTGCCGCCGCCGGAGGTTTGACCGAGAACAGGCCCAGTTGCCAGTTCCAGTCGCCAGTTGGCGCGGTCGTTTCCACAGGCCGATCATTCAGAGCCTGTCGAAGCAGTCACCCAGAGGAGCGCTGCGTGAGCAAGATCAACGACGTGTACTACCTGGAGATCGTCAGTACCGAAGTCGACGCCGTGGTTGCGATGCACGAGCGCCTGCATGGTTGGCAGTTCTCGCCGCCGCAGCCGCTGCTCGGCAATGCGCGGGTTGCGTCGCAGGCCGACGGCTCGCGGGTTGCGGTGCGCGCGCCGATGCACGCGCAGGAACTGACGCTGGTGCGACCCTATCGTTAGGTCGCCGACCTTGAGGCCGCGGTCGAGGCCTGTGTCGCCAATGGCGGGGTGGCTGCATTGCCGGCAATGGAGATTCCCGGTCAGGGCCGCATCGCCATCTGCCAGTTGGGCGGGATTGAGCTGGGCTTCTGGGAGCTGCCGTGAGCCAACTCTGCGGCAGCCGACATGTGCTCGCGGTGCCGCAGTTGTCCCGCTCGGTTGAGTACTACTGCGGCGTGCTCGGCTTCAACCAGGTCGGGGCCGACAGTGGCTGGGCCTTTCTGCGTCGCGACGCCGTCGTGCTGATGCTCGGCGAGTGTCCGGACGCCCTGGCGCCGGCCGCGCTCGGTGACCACAACTATTTCGGCTATTTCCACACCGATGACGCGCAAGCCTTGCTGCAGTCCTTCAGCGAGCGCGGCGTGGAGCTGGTCAAACCGTTGACCGACGAAGCCTGGGGCATGCGTGAGTTCGGGATCCGCACCATCGACGGCCACCGGATCATGTTCGGCCAGCCGCTGGCGGAACCGACCACAGCACCGTGAGTGGCGTCCAGCGTCGAACACCGGATGTTTCCCCGACGTGTGCCCTGCGAGTCGGCCTGATTGCCGATACCCACAATCTGCTGCGCAACCAGGCGCTGACCGCTCTGGCCGGTTGCGATCACATCGTCCATGCCGGCGATATCTGTCGACCCGAGGTGTTGCTGCGGCTGGCCGAGCAGGCGCCGCTGACGGCAGTGCGTGGCAACAATGACAAGGGTGAATGGGCGGATGCGCTGGCACCGAGTGAATGGCTGCAACTGGGCGGGATCACGCTGCACGTACTGCACGACCGCGCCGACCTCGACATCGATCCCGTCGCAGCCGGGGTCGATGTGGTGGTGACCGGGCACTCCCACCGACCGCTGATCGAGCGGCGCGATGGCGTGCTGTGGGTCAACCCCGGCAGCGCCGGTCCGCGTCGTTTTCGGCTCCCGGTGACGCTGGCCGAACTGCGCATCGAAGCCGGCAAGGTCGATGCCCGGCTGATCGAACTCGACCCCGATCGTGCTTGAGCCAGCAGAAGTGCCGGACTAACCTGCGGGCTGCAATCGGGCAGGGGCGGACCGTTGCTGACGTCACCATCGCGCAGGATGGGCAAGGTCGAGCAGAGTGATGGCGGGCGGATCTTGGCGCCGTCCCGGCTGTCCGTCGGGTGTCTCTCGCGCCAGCGCGCTGATCTGATCCGGGCGCACGTCTGGCCGTGACCCGCATGGATGACACCGCGGAGGGAATGGAACAGATTGCGGCGCAGCTGTATGCCGAGTGTCGCGCGCTGGACGAGGATGCCCGCAGTCAGTGGCTGGATCAGCACTGCGGTGACGATGCCGAGCTGCGCGCGGCCGTCGAGCAGTTGCTGGTCCAGACATCGGTGGTGGGAGACCGTCCCGCCATTTCCAACGGGCATCCGGGCGATCGTCGCGGAGAGCGGGTCGGCGCCTTCGAACTGCTCGAGGCCATCGGTGCCGGCGGCATGGGACAGGTCTACCGGGCTCGCCGGATCGATGGCAGCTTCGAGCAGGAAGTGGCGATCAAGCTGTATTCGGCTGGCTATCTGCTCGGCGTTGGCCGAGAGCGCTTCCACGCCGAGCGACAGATTCTGGCCTGCCTGGAACATCCGGGCATCGCCCGTGTCATCGACGGTGGCGACGCCGCCGATGGGACGCCCTACATGGCCATGGAACTGGTGCGCGGGCAATCGATCACCGACTGGTGCAACGCGCATTCGGTCGGGCTGCGCGGTCGATTGCAGATCTTCGCCAAGGTCTGCGAGGCCGTCGAGGTGGCGCATCGGCGCGGTGTCGTTCACCGCGACATCAAGCCCGGCAATGTGCTGGTAGACCAGAACGGCCAGCCGAAGATCATCGACTTCGGCATTGCCAAGGTGCTCGATGCGGACGCCGTCGGCGTGCAGGCGCCGTGGACAGCGACCCATCTGCAATTGCTGACACCCGAATACGCCAGTCCCGAACAGGTCCGCGGTCTGCCGATCGACCATGCTTCGGATGTCTATTCACTCGGCGTGCTGCTGTACGAGCTGCTCACCGGTGGCCGGCCCTATCAGCTGGCGGCGCGCAGCCCAGTCGAGATCGAGCGCACCATTTGTCAGTCGATGCCCGCCGACCCCAGCACCCAGGTGGCGCGATCGGGCTTGCCAGCCTTGCCCGGCCTGCCGGCGGCCGCATCGCTGCGACGACTGCTGCGCGGCGATCTGGACCGGATCGTCATGACCGCCCTGCGCAAGGAAGCCGACCAGCGCTATCGGTCCGCAGCCGCGTTGGGCGACGACATCGAGCGCCACCTGGCCGGGCAGCCGGTGACCGCCCGAGGCGCTTCGCGCTGGTATCGGCTGGGCAAGTTCGTGCAACGCCATCGCGCCGCCAGCCTCGCCGTGCTGGGGATCTTTGCCGCCCTGCTGATCGGACTGCTGGCGGTCTCGCTGCAGGCGCGCCAGGCTCGTGAGCAGGCGGCGCGGGCCGAGGCGGCCAAGGATTTTCTGATCAGCATGATCAGCCAGGCCGACCCCTTCGAGAACGCAGGTGAGGCCACGCTCGCCGCGGCTCTGCAGCGCGCCATCCCGGAAATCGGCGAGCGCTTCGCGGCGCAGCCGGAGCTGCAGGCGGAACTGCGCTACGCCATCGGCTTCGCACTGGAAGGCCTGGGCCTGACCGAACAGGCCAAGGCGCAACTCACACGGGCGTTGCAGTGGTACGAGCAGGGCGAGGACCCGGTGCCACTGGCGCGGACGCTGACAGCGCTGGCACGCGTCAGCTGGGCCGACAGCGACTACCGTCAGGGCGAAGCCCAGCTGCAACAGGCCCTGGCGCTGCTCGAAGGGCTGGATTCCGATGCTGCCCGCAAGGCCCGCTACGACGCATTGGCCGATCTCGGTGCTCTGCTACCCAAGATGGACGAGTTCGCCCGCGCCGAGCAGGTTACCCGGCAGGCGTTGGATCTGCGCGATTCGGTGCCGGGGGTGCGCGCCGTCGATGGGCCGGTGCTGTGGAACAACCTGGCGACGGCGCTGGAAGGGCAGGGGGATCTGACCGGCGCGATGGCTGCCTACGAGCGCAGCATTGCGTTGCACCGCGCGCTGCACCCGGCGCATCCGGACCTGGCCATCGCGCTGGGCAATCTGGGAATGAGCTATGAGAGCCAGGGCGATCTGCCACGGGCCGTGGCGATGGTGGCCGAAGCCGCCGCCATGCAGGACGCGTTGTTGGGGCCGCAGCATCCCGATGCCCTGTTGATGCGCTACAACCTCGGCAGTCTGCAGCTCAACGCCGGACAGCTGGCCGAGGCGGCAGAGAACCTGCAACAGGCCGCCACCGGCGCCGCGCAGGCCTACGCCGCCGATCACCTCTACACCGGCCGCTTCCAGCACCGGCTGGCCGAAGCGCTGCTGGCGCTGGGCCGCAGCGACGAGGCTGCAGCAGCCGCCGCTGAGGCGGCCGCCATTTACTCGAACAACGACGAAGTGCCCGAGCATTGGCGCGAGGCGCTGGCCGAGTTGCGGCGGGACCTCCCTTCCGGCTGACGCATATGGCGATCCGTGCGGTCGATCGGATGCGCTAACCTGAGTCCTGCGAACTGCTCGGGCACACCCCTCATGCGTTTTACCGGTACCGATCAATACGTCGCCGACGCCGACCTGATGCTGGCGGTCAATGCCGCCATCGCGCTGGCCCGGCCCTTGCTGGTCAAGGGTGAGCCGGGAACCGGCAAGACGCAGCTGGCCGAGGAGGTGGCGCGGGCGCTGGATGCGCCGCTGATCGAGTGGCACATCAAGAGCAGCACCAAGGCGCAGCAGGGCCTGTACGAATACGACGCAGTGGCCCGCTTGCGCGACGCCCAGCTGGGGGATCCCGGTGCGGCCGAGATCGCCCGCTATATCCGTCCGGGCAAACTGTGGGAGGCCTTCGAGTCCGAGCGGCGGGCAGTCCTGCTGATCGACGAGGTGGACAAGGCCGATATCGAGTTTCCCAACGACCTGCTGCGCGAGCTGGACCGGATGGACTTTCACGTCTACGAAACCGGGCAGACGGTCAAGGCGCAGCAGCGGCCGATCGTCATCATCACCTCGAACAACGAGAAGGAGCTGCCCGACGCCTTCCTGCGCCGCTGCTTCTTCCACTACATCCGCTTCCCCGACGAGGCCACGCTGCGGGCGATCGTCGAGGTGCACTACCCGGGGCTGAAGCAGGAGTTGCTGCGCGAGGCGCTGACCAGCTTCTTCCAGTTGCGTGAGGTGCCGGGCCTGAAGAAGCGGCCGAGCACCTCGGAACTGCTGGACTGGCTCAAGCTGTTGCTGGTCGAGGACATTCCGGTCGAGACCCTGCGCGAGAAGAACCAGCGCAAGCTGATTCCGCCGCTGTACGGGGCATTGCTGAAAAACGAACAGGATGTGCATCTGTTCGAGAAGCTGGCCTTCATGGCCCGGCGCGGCTAGCGCGTCTCAGTCCCTGCGTGCCGGCAACGGCAGGCCCTGATCGGGCTTGATGGTGCCCAGCACGAAGCTGGAGTTGACGTCGCGGACGCCGCCTTCGCGCAGCAAGCGGCCCATGATGAAGTCGTTGTAGTGGTCCAGGTCGGTGACGGCCACTTGCAGCAGATAGTCCATCTCGCCGGTCAGTGACCAGCAGGCGACGACCTCCTCGGCACTGCCGACCAGTTCGGCGAAGCGTTGCACATGGTCGGCGTCGTGCGTTTCCAGCTGTACTCGCACGAAGGCGCGCAGGCCTAGTCCCAGCCGGCGTGGATCCAGCCGGGCGCCATAACCTTCGATGACGCCGGCCTGCTCAAGTCGCTGTACGCGGCGCAGACAAGGCGCCGGTGTCAGCGCCACGCGCTCGGCCAGTTCGCTGTTGCTGATGCGCCCCTCGCGCTGCAGCACGGTGAGGATCTTCAGGTCGGTGCGATCGAGCATGGCGCACTCCGTCGGTTACCTGCGCATGATTTCCGCCTTGAGAGTAGCCTGGCCGCAACAAAATTGCTGAATGCGCTCGGCAGGCGACATGGATGGCAAGCTCATGGCGCGATCGCTTCGCTATGCTGATGGATCGCAGGCCAGTCTCGGGAGGGAGTCATGGAGCAACCGCGTCGCGTCGAACACCAGATGACCGACAAGGGCTATGTGCCGGTCTACACCACGGCCGTGGTCGAACAGCCCTGGGAGAACTACAGCGAGGTCGATCACCAGACCTGGGCGACGCTGTTCGAGCGGCAGATGGCACTGCTGCCAGGTCGTGCCTGCGACGAGTTCTTTCAGGGGCTGGAAGGCCTCGGCATGAGCGCCGACCGCATCCCCCGCTTCGATGAGCTCAATCGCAAGCTGCATGCGGCTACCGGCTGGACGCTGATCGGCGTCGAAGGACTGCTGCCGGAGCTGAGCTTCTTCGAGCATCTGGCCAATCGGCGCTTCCCGGTGACCTGGTGGATCCGCCGACCCGATCAGATCGACTATCTGAGCGAGCCCGATCTGTTCCACGACCTGTTTGGCCATGTGCCCCTGCTGATGCTGCCGGTCTTCGGTGACTACATGCAGGCCTATGGCGAAGGGGGGCTGCGTGCGGCGCGCTTTGGTGATGAGCCACTGACCGAGCTGACCCGGTTGTACTGGTACACCGTGGAGTTTGGGCTGATCCGGACCGACGCCGGCATGCGCATCTTTGGCGCCGGCATCCTGTCGAGCAAGGGCGAATCCATCTACAGCCTTGAGAGTGAGGCGCCCAATCGGCTGGGCTTCGATGCCGAGCGGGTGATGCGCACGCGCTACCGCATCGACACCTACCAGAAAACGTATTTCGCAATCGACAGCTTCGAACAGCTGTTTCGCGCCACCGTCGACCCGGACTTCGGTCCGATCTACTACCGCCTCAAGGGCGAGCCCGCCTATCCGGCCGGCGCGGTGCTGGAAAGCGACCGGGTGCACCATCGCGGCAGTGGCGAGGGCTGGCCTCAGGATGCGGATGTGTGACGTTTTTGGCCCAGGGCCCAGGGCCCAGGGCCCAGGGCTGAGGGGTCAGGGAAGTGCCGCTTCAGTCGCTAGTTCCGGCGGCCGAAGGAGAGCCGCCCGATGGGCTTTCGGGCCCTGTGGGTCAGCGCTGTGCGCTGACGTTTGTGGGTCAGCGAAGCCGAGAGTGTTCGATCACCGATCGAACCCACCAGTGCGCGTAGCGGCTCGAGTTCGGCGTTTGCTCAGGCGGCCGGCACCGTGCCGAAGGCACCCCACATTTGCCAGCCGATGAAGCTGACATAGGCAAACAGCAGCACCAGACCCTCGGTGCGGCCGATGGCCATGCGCCGCAGCATCATCGGCAGCAGGGCGATCGAGAACAGCAGCATTGCCGGCAACTCCACCCACAGTAGCGAATTGGCCACCGGCAACGGGTGGACGCTGGCGGTGACGCCGATGATCAGCAGCAGATTGAACAGGCAGGAACCCAGCACATTGCCCAGTGCAATGTCGACCTGGCCACGTGCGGCAGCAATGACCGAAGACGCCAGTTCCGGCAGGCTGGTGCCGATGGCGACGATGGTCAGTCCAATCACCAGTTCACTCATGCCCAGCAGGCGCGCCATGGCGACGGCCGAGTCGACCATCAGCTCAGCGCCGATGACCAGACCCACCAGGCCGCCGATCGAGCGCACCACGATCCAGGCCATGTCTCGACCATTGCTCGGCACCGCCTCGGCCAGTTCGGACTGAACCGCCTGCGGCTCCTGCTTCATGTCCAGCGCCACCAGCGTGATCAGACCGGCGAAGCCGAGCAGCAGGATCAGGCCGTCCATCCGCGACAGCACGCCATCCAGACAGAGCAGCAAAAAACCGATGCTGACGACGATCAGCAAGGGTGTCTCGACCTTGACCAGGCGCATCTGCACCACCAGCGGTGCCAGCAGCGCGGAAATGCCGAGGATCAGGCCGATGTTGGCGATATTGCTGCCGACGACATTGCCGGTGGCCAGGTCATAGCGGCCGTGCACCACCGCTGCCAGATTCACCGTCAATTCCGGCGCCGAGGTGCCGAAGCCCACCAGCACCATGCCGATCACGAATTCGCGTACCCCAAATCGTCGCGCCAGTCCGGTCGCCCCGCGCAGGAACTGGTCGGCGCCCAACGACAGCAGCGTCAGGCCCGCGCAGAAGATCAGGAAGTGGCCGAGCATTCGATCGGAGATTCGTTGGGCAAAACAGCCGCGCAGGATAGCAGCACCCACGCGCGCAAGTGTTGTCGCAACATGAGCGATCGTTCAACTACGCGGTCGAGCTTTCAGCTCGCGCCGGGCCCGCGCTGGCCTCTGTGGAACCGGCGGCTCAGCTGCGCGCGGTCCAGCCCAGCCGACGCAGTCCACGGTGAACGATGCGCGCCAACCGTTCCACCCGGCTGGCGGCCAGTGCCTGACGCGCTTCGTTGAGCTCGGTGGTGACTCTGGCTACATCGCCATAGATGCGCTGCAGATGCTGGTCTCGCCGGGCAATGTGGCGGGCCAGTTCGGCGCAGTCGGCTTCGTCCAGCTGGCGACCGGGCTGGAAATAGCTGGGCAGGGGCCGATCAACATAGATCGTGGAGTGGTCCGGGCCCCGGTGGCTGCCGGGCGGCTGCTCGGTGTAGAAGTACAGCGCGATCGACTTGCGCGACAGCTCCGGACGCTCGTCGGGCGTGCGGATCAGCGGGAAACCATGCCAGCTGTGATCGTGCGTCTCGAACAGGATCGCTCGATTGAAGCGTGGTTCGACCGTGATGATCTCGTCCTGCGGGCTGCGTGGGTCGCGATGCAGTTGCAGCCCGCCGCCCCATTCTGGCGACCACTCATTGTTGAGATAGATGATCAGATTCAGCCGGCGATACCAGCCGTAGCCTGGATGCCGGTTGAAGTCGACGTGCGGATCCAGTTCCTGGCCACGGCGGTTCTCGTGCGTGCCGCCACCGAAATAGTCCGGGTCGTAGCGCAATTCCTCGATGCCGGTCAGCTGTGAAAGCTGGGCGAGGAACTCGGGAGATTGAATGTTCCGATCCAGCTCCCGATAGATGCCGCCGAGGCCGGCGATCATCGGGTAGCAGCTCTTGCCGCCCAAGGTGCCATTCTCGCTGCGGGCATCACCGCGCTCGAAGGCCGGAAACTGGTCCAGCAAGCGCTCGGCCACGGCCGGCTCAAAAAAGGGTTCGATCACCACATGGCGGAAGGGTTGGGCCTGCCGAAAATCGGCGCCCAGCGCAGGCAGCTGCGACAGCAGTTCAGCGGAGAGCAAGGTTACCGACCTCTTTGACGTCAGTTGAGGATGCCGTGTGGCTTGACCACGCCAGTGGCGATGCCCAGCCCGATCAGGCCGATCAGCAGGATCGACAGGCCGATGCGCCAGCTCAGCGCCTTCACCGCACGGGTACTGTCGCTGCGCTCGGTCAGCATGTACCAGCAGCCCACACCGAGGTTGTAGACGATGAAGCCGAGAAACAGGATGATGCCTAGTTTGATCATGGTCTGGCCGGTTACGTGGACGCCCAGTCGACAGCAGGGGCGACATTCTACGCCGCCGCAACGCTCGTCGTAGCCGACGTCCGCGTGGCTCCCGCAGTTCGGGCCGTAGCCAGCGACCGGACCAACCAGGGACTGGTGTCGCAGTGAAGGGTTTCTCATGGCGATGGCTGCTGCTCAGCCTGCTTCTGGCGGCCGGCTTTGCCCGACTGGGTTGGTGGCAATGGCAGCGCGCGGCTGAGAAAAGCGCCTGGCAGGCCGAACTGGCAGTGCTGAGTGCGCAGCCACCGCGACCGTTGACGCAGGTCCAGGGTGGCGACGTCCAGCGCGGTGTGCCGGTGCAGGTCGATGGTGAGGTTTTGCCGCCGACGTTGCTGCTGGACAACCAGACTCGCGATGGCCGCGCAGGCGTGCTGGTGCTGGCGCGGCTGCGGGTGGACGGTGTGGCGCAGGATCTGCTGGTGGTGCGCGGCTGGCTGCCGTTGACCGACGGCGTGCGGGCGTTGCCACGGCTGGATCCGTTGCCATCACGAATGCACTGGTTTGGCCATCTGGACCGTCCACCGGCCGCCGGGTTGAGTCTGGGGGCGACGCCGGGCTCGCTGGATCAGGATCCGGCCTTGCTGATGCGGGTCGACCCGGATTGGCTGGCGGACCAGTGGCAACGGCCACTGCTGCCCTGGGTGCTGTACCTGGATCCGGCAGCGGAGCAGGGTTTCGACCGGGATTGGTCACCGCGATCGCTGCCGCCGGAGCGCCATCGTGGCTACGCCGCACAATGGTGGGGCCTGGCCTTGGCGGTGCTGCTGGTCTACGGGGTGCTGAGCTGGCGTGCGCGTCGGCGAAATCGAGCAAGGAAGGCGATGTGAAAAAGAACAAGCTCCAACTGCTGCTGCTGGCCCTGGTTTTCGTCGCACCGGTGGTGATCGCCGTGCTGATGCAGACGCGGCTGGCGCACTACGAGCCGGAGGCGACCAAGAACTACGGCACGCTGTTTGAGACCTCGCCACAACTGGGCGCGTGGCTGCCGCCGGTCGAAGCAGCACGCCTGCATGGCAGCTGGACCATGGCCTACGTCGCCGGCGCTGACTGTGGCCAGGATTGTCTGGCGGAGCTGGATCTGCTCAGCCGCGTCTGGGCCGCGCAGGGGCAGGAGCGCGACCGGGTGCAGCTGCTCTATGTCACGCCCACCGGCATCACGCCGCCGGCGCTGGCCGCGCCGTGGTTGAGTCACGCACGCGAGGCCGAGCCGGCGATGCCGGCGGCGGCGCGTGTCATTCTGATCGACCCCGAAGGCTATGGTGCCACCTGGTACCCCGCCGCCTTCGATGGCACCGAGCTGCGCAAGGACCTGCGCCACCTGCTGAAATGGAGCAAGAGCGGACGATGAGCAAGGGATTCTTCCGGCGCTGGGCCCTGGCCACCGTCGTGCTGACGCTGGCGGTGATCGTGCTGGGTGCCTATGTGCGCCTCAATCACGCCGGACTGGGTTGCCCGGACTGGCCGGGCTGCTATGGCCACATCACCTGGCCGAATCAGCAACACGAGGTCGATCACGCCGAATCGATCTGGCCCGAGAGGCCGGTGGAAGCGCCCAAGGCGGCCAAGGAAATGGCGCACCGCTATCTGGTCGGCATCCTGGGTCCGATGATCGTGGTGCTCGCCGTGCTGGCCTGGCGCCGTCGACGCGAGCCGAACCAGCCCTGGCTGATCCCGCTGCTGGCCGTCGCCGTGGTGATCTTCCAGGCGGTGCTGGGCATGTGGACGGTGACCTGGAAGCTCAAGCCGATCGTCGTCACCGCGCATCTGCTCGGTGGCATGAGCACCTTTGCCCTGTTGTTCTGGACCTGGCTGCGGGTGCGGCCATGGTCGCCCGGCGTGCTGCGGCCGGTGGCGCTGCGCCCCTGGATCATCCTCGGACTGGTCCTCGTGGGCATTCAGATCGCCCTCGGTGGCTGGGTCAGCACCAACTATGCAGCACTGGCCTGCCCGGATTTTCCCACCTGTCAGGGAAGTTGGTGGCCAACACTGGACTTCAATGAGGCCTTCGTTCTCTGGCGAGGCATCGGTGTGGACTACGAAGGCGGCGTGCTGGATGGTCCGGCGCGTGCCGCCATCCACATCGTTCACCGTATCGGCGCGCTGCTGGTCAGTGCCTATCTGCTGTGGCTGGGCTGGCGCCTGTGGCGCAGTGGCGGCCGCGGTTGGGCGTCGATGTTGGTCGGCCTGCTGTTGCTGCAGATCAGCCTGGGCATCGGCAACGTGATTTTCGGACTGCCGTTGCCGTTGGCCACTGCACACAACGGGGTGGCTGCCTTGCTGCTGGGTTGTCTGCTTGCCTTGCTCGCAGCGAGCCGAGCGGAGAGACTGCCGTCATGAGCCGCAGCAATGCGGCGACGACCGCCGCGAGCATGATCTCACCGCGCCACTACATTGCCCTGACCAAGCCCAAGGTGGTCGCGCTGATCGTCTTTACGGCGGTGGTTGGCATGTTCCTGGCCGTTCCGGGCTGGCCCGATCCAGTGCGACTGATCGCCGGGTCGGTGGGTATCTGGCTGGCGGCGGCCTCAGCGGCGGCCATCAATCATCTGCTCGATGCCCGCATCGACGCCAGGATGGCCCGCACCCGCCACCGGCCGTTGCCGCGCGGCCAGTTGTCCGAGCGTCAGGTACTGCTGTTTGCCTGCGCGCTTGGCCTGGCGGCGATGGCGGTGCTGTTGTGGTGGGTCAACGCGCTGACGGCGTGGCTGACGCTGGCTTCGCTGATCGGCTACGCGATTGTCTATACCGCCTATCTGAAGCGGGCTACGCCGCAGAACATCGTCATTGGTGGCGCTGCCGGTGCCGCACCGCCGCTGCTGGGCTGGACGGCGATGACCGGTGAGTTGCACGGCCATGCGTTCATCCTGTTCCTGATCATCTTCCTGTGGACGCCGCCGCACTTCTGGGCGCTGGCGATCTATCGCCGCGAAGACTATGCCGCCGTCAACGTGCCGATGCTGCCGGTCACTCACGGCGCCGATTTCACCCGCTGGCAGATCCTCTACTACACGATCCTGCTGTTCCTGATCACGCTGATGCCCTGGCTGGCCGGGATGAGCGGGTTGTTCTACCTGGCCGGCGCGGTGGTGCTGGGTCTGGGCTTTCTCTGGTATGCCTGGCGCCTGCTCAAGCCGCCCAGCGAACAGTTTGCGATGGTGGTATTCAACTACTCGATCATCTATCTGATGGCGCTGTTCGCCTTCCTGCTGATCGATCACTACCTGCCGCGCGTGGGCGTGGTGGCCCCGACGCAGACCCTGCTGCAATTCGAGCCGGTGCCGCCAGTCGCCGGCTGAGTTTCGCGGCGGCCCCTCGTCACGGGACTGTCATCTGCACGTGCTAGCCGGCTCACGCCGGCTTGTGCGAGATTGGTCGGATTGCCTCCGACGGCGCGTGATCTGTCCTGCTCATGTCCGAAGCCGAGACCGCCAAGCCTGCCGAACGGCTGCAGCAATCGCTGCTGGCCGAGCTGGACAAGGCGCTGAAGCGGCTGTCGCCGAAGCGGCAACTGACCCACAAGGACATCCACGAATCGCGCAAGAGCCTGCGGCGGGTCCGCGCAGCACTGCGCTTCCTGCGCGATGAGGGCGACCGCGAGGCGATCGAGCTTGATGGCATCCTCAAGCGTGCCCGGGCGCGCCTGTCACAGCTGCGCGATGCCGGCTCCTCGATCGAGACCATTGATCGCTTGCGGCCGCAATTGGCCGACGCCGGCTTGCGCAAGGCGCTCAGCCATTGGCGCCGCGAGCTCAATCGCCACAGTGGCCAGTCGCTGGAGCAATTCGCCGGGTCTCGTGCACGGATCCTGTTGCATGGCCGGATCAAGGCTGCTCGCGCGCGCTTGCAGGCGTTGGCGATGCCCGGCGAGAAGCGTCAACGTCGCGCCCTGGCGCGCAGCCTGCGGAAGGCGCGCAAGGCCGTGGCGCAGGTGCGTGGCCAGCACTCGGCGGTGCGCAGGCATGCGACCCGGCGCCGGGTGCGATTGCTGATGCTGCAGCTGCGTTGGTTCGAGGCGCTGTCGCTGGCCCGGCCCAAGGCCATCGAGCCCGACCGACTGGAGCGACTGACCAAGGCCCTGGGCAACGAGAACGATCTGGCCGTCCTGCACCGCCGCGCCCGCAGCCATGCGCCAGCGCTACCGACAGGCTTGACCGACTGGATCGAAGCGCGCCGCCGAGCCACCATCAGCCGCAACGATCGTCGCACCCGGACGGTGCTGGGGCGAGCCCGCTAGCCGCGCGTTTCAGCGGCCTGCGCCAAAGGCCAGTGCCAGCGCAGCCCTGGGAACGCCGACGTCCTTGTCGGCAAACAACCTCGCCGACGAGGGCGTCGGCATTCCCAGGTTCAGGCGCTGTCCCAGACGTCAGCCCTGTGCCAACCGGTCCCGTTGGGCACGCAATTCGGCGGCCTTGGCACCGAATTCGGCCACGCGCTGCTGTTCCTGGGCCACCACGGCTGCCGGTGCGCCGTCGACGAACTTCGGATTGGACAGCTTGCCCTGGGCGCGGGCGAGATCCTGCTCGACCTTGCCGATTTCCTTGTCCAGACGCTTGAGTTCGGCTTCGACGTCGATCAAACCGGCCAACGGGATCAGCAGCTTGAGCTCGCCGACCAGCGCGACGGCCGCCGGCGGCGCCTCCTCGCCAGCGGCCAGCCAGTTCAGCTCAGCAACCTTGGCCAGCACCCGGAAGGCATCGGCGAAACGCTGACTGCGTGCGCGGTCACTGTCATCGCCACCCTGCAGCAGCAACGGCACTTCGCGCGAAGGCGCCAGATTCATTTCCCCGCGGATGCGACGCAATCCGATCAGGGCCTGTTGCAGCCAGGCGATGTCGCTGGCGGCGGCTGCATCGGCCGCCGGCGCGGGATCGGTAGCCCGATAGGGCAGCGGCGCCTGGCCGAGATAAGCCTCGCTGACACCGAAGTGCGGCCGGAAACTCTGCCAGATCTCCTCGGTGATGAAGGGGATGATCGGATGCAGCATACGCAGCACCGCTTCCAGCACATGCAGCAAGGTGTGGCGCATCGAGGCCTGCTCGGCTTCGCTGCCACCTTGTAGCGCCGGCTTCGCCAGTTCGACAAACCAGTCGCAGAACTCGTCCCAGACGAAGCTGTAGGCCGCCTGCGCGGCCAGATCGAAACGGTATTCGTCGATGTGCTGGTGGAAGGCCCGGCAGGTCTCCACCAGCCGCCCCACAATCCAGCGCTCGGCCACCGACGGATCCGCTGCCGGCAAGCGCACATGCCCTGACCCCTCAGCCCTGAGCCCTGAGCCCTCGCCCAAATTCATCCCAATGAACCGGGCCGCATTCCACAGCTTGTTGCAGAAGTTCTTGTAGCCCTCGCAGCGCTTCATGTCGAAGTTGATCGTGCGGCCATGGGTGGCCAGCGCGGCGAAGGTGAAGCGCAGCGCATCGGCGCCGACGGCCGGGATGCCGTCCGGATAATCGCGGCGGATGCGCTTTTCGACCTTCTGTTTGACCTGCGGGATCAGCAGCGCGGCGGTGGACTTGCTCACCAGCGCGTCCAGTTCAATGCCGTCGATCAGGTCCAGCGGGTCGATGGTGTTGCCCTTGGACTTGCTCATCTTCTGGCCTTCGGCATCCCGCACGATGGCGTTGATGTAGACCGTCTGGAAGGGGATGCGGCTGGCCGGATCGGCGCGTTCGGTGCTGTAGCTGCCGTCGGCCTGGCGACCGACGAAGTACAGGCTGCTCATCACCATCCGAGCCACCCAGAAGAAGATGATGTCGAAACCGGTGACCATCACCGACGAGGGCAGGAAGCGCTGGTAGTCCTGCCACTCGGCGGCGCGCTCGGCGTTCTCGCCGGGCCAGCCCAGCGTGGAGAAGGGCCACAGCGCCGAACTGAACCAGGTGTCCAGCACATCCTCGTCCTGACGCAACTCGCCTTGCGCCGACAACCCCTGTGCCTGTGCCCAGGCCAGCGCCTCGTCGGCATCGTGACCAACGAAGATCTGACCGGCCTCGTCGTACCAGGCCGGAATGCGGTGACCCCACCACAGCTGCCGGCTGATGCACCAGTCCTGGATGTTCTCCAGCCACTGCCGATAGGTGGTCGACCAGTTCTCCGGCACGAAGCCGATCCGGCCTTCGGTGACCGCGCGCAGCGCCGGGTCGGTGATCGCGGCCTTGCCGCCGGGCCGGCCGTCATCCAGCCGCTCGCGGGTCAGGTCGACGAACCACTGGTCGGTCAGCATCGGCTCGATCACCGCCTCGGTGCGCTGACTGATCGGCACGCTGAGCTTGTGCGGGCGAGTCTCCACCAACAGGCCGGCAGCCTCCAGATCGGCCAGCACAGCCTTGCGAGCGTCGAAGCGGTCCAGGCCCCGATAGGCTGCCGGGCCGGCCTCGTTGACCTTGGCGTCGAGCGTGAACACCGACAGCGGCTCGAAACCATGCCGCTGGCCCATCTGGTAGTCGTTGAAATCATGCGCCGGGGTGATCTTCACGCAACCGGTGCCGAACTCGCGGTCGACCCAGGGATCGGCGATGACTGGAATCGTTCGCCCGGTCAGCGGCAGTTGGAGGTGCTGGCCGATCAGCGACTGGTAGCGCTCGTCGTCGGGATGCACCGCGACCGCCACATCGCCGAGCAGCGTCTCCGGCCGTGTCGTTGCCACCACCAGGCCTTCGCCACCGTCCAGCGCCGGGTAGCGGATCGACCACAGATGACCGTCGCGCTCTTCGTTGTTGACCTCCAGATCCGAGACTGCGGTCATCAGCACCGGATCCCAGTGCACCAGTCGCTTGCCGCGATAGATCAGGCCATCGCGGTACCAGTCGACGAAGACCTTGCGCACCGCGGCGGACAGGCCCTCGTCCATGGTGAAGCGCTCGCGCGACCAGTCGCAGCTGGCACCCAGCCGGCGCATCTGATGGGTGATGGTCGAGCCGGACTGTGCCTTCCATTCCCAGACGCGCTTGACAAAGCCTTCGCGGCCCAGTTCGTGGCGGTTGCTGCCGGCCGCGGCCAGCTGGTTCTCGACGATCTTCTGCGTGGCGATGCCAGCGTGATCGGTGCCGCATTGCCACAGCACGCTGCGGCCATTCATCCGTTGATAGCGCACCAGCAGATCCATCACCGTCTGCTGGAAGGCATGGCCCATGTGCAGCGTGCCGGTGACGTTCGGCGGTGGCAGCAGGATGCAATAGGGCTCTCCGGCGGGCGCCGCCTGAAATACCCCGGCCTGCTCCCATTCCGGATACCAGCGGGATTCAACGGCCTTGGGATCGAAGCTCTTGTCCATGGATGACTGCAGCGGCGTGCGCCGACCGGCTGAAAAGGGGGCGCAAGCATGCAGTAAGAGCCTTGGAGCGAGCAAACCGGACGGCGTCGCGGCAGTCCCGAAACACGCATCGACCGTCCTTCAGCGGCGCTGAAGGTGCGATCGGGTACAACGCCGAACCGCGGGAACGTGGAGACCACATGACGTCGGCACAGGCCATGCTGCTGGAAGAACCGCTGCCACGCGGGCGTCGCTGGCGCGAGCGTCGGCAACGCGATCAACGCTGGCGCAACTCGGCGCTGCTGGCCTTCGTGCTGGCCCTGCTGGCGCATTTGCTGCTGTTGCGCCTGTGGTGGGTGGATTCACCCTTGCCCGGTCTGACGCTGCCTCGGATGCCGGCGATCAGCGTGCGCTTGTTCGACCCACCGGCGCCGACGCCAATTGAAGCGCCAAGCTTGCCGACGCAGACCCCATCGACGACGCAGGTGGTCCGTCGGCCCAGGCCTGCTGCCCCGACACCTCTGGTCACTGTCCCTGAGCCACCCGTGTCTGCAGCGGAGCCGCCAGTGAACCCGGAGATCGATTGGCCGGCGGCCATTCGCGACTACGGCGCGACCCCGTCGCCGGCGCCAGGAGCGCGTTCGCCTCTGGAGCCGGCACCGCTCCCGGCACTGCCTGGCGCCGATGGGCGAGCCTGGTCGGGACCGCGGCTGACGCCAGCCGATCGCCTGCGGCAGGTGGGCGGGGCGATGAGCAGCGCGCCAGTCACCGGCGGCGGCCTGCTCAACAAGCTGGTCGCCCCCAGCCACTTCGAGCACATGGTCGACAGCGACCTGGTCGACAAGCAGCTGGAGTGTCACCCCACCGCCGATGGCTTTCTGTACTGCCCGCAGAAGGTTCGTGCGTCGGTGCCGGGTTCGCGAGGGGATTGAGGGCTGGCTGAGCACTTGGTGTTCGCTGAAGGCGCCCGAAATCGCACGCGCCCTGCGCGAAATCGAACGCCGAAACGGTCAGAAGCCGCCATGGACAGCGCAATTCCGGTCAATCCTGGCTGGCACATGATTTGCAGCTCGCTGTGCCACGGCAAGCAACGGGGCGGATGCAATGGACGGATGGTGGCGGGACTTGCATTCCGGCTGGCGACAGCTGACCCGACACCGGACCCACGCCTTGATAGCGATCCTGACCCTGGCGCTGGGGATCGGCGGCACCATTGCTCTGGCCGCCGTGGTCCATGGGCTGTTGCTGCGGCCGCTGCCCTACAGCGAGGCTGAGCGCATCCAGGCATTCTGGGGCGAATACGACTGGTCGCAGAGCGAGTTCGAGTTTGCCGGCCAGCGCCTGCCGGGATTCTCTGATCTGGCGGCGTACACCAACAGCGCGGTGACCGTGCAGACCGGCACGGGTGCCGAAATGATCCGGGTCATCGACGCCAGCGACCGCTTCTTCGAGGTCCTCGGACGTCCACCGCTGCTGGGACGCGGCTTCGAGCCATCGGACAGCTGGTCTGGTGCAGCACCGGTGGTGGTGCTGAGCGAGGTGCTCTGGCGTGATCGTTTCGGCGCCGATCCGGACATCGTTGGGCGACAGATCCGGCTCGATGGCGTTGCGACCGAAGTGGTCGGTGTGGCCGCGGCGGATTTCTACTATCCCACGCCCGAATATGGTGCCTGGCGAGCGCTGCAGCTGGATCCCGCATCGCCGGACTACGCCGACAACGGCTATCTGATGGTGTTGGGCCGGCTGGGGGAGGGCACCACCGCCAGCGTGGCCAACGACCAGATTCAGACCCTCGCCCAGGCGATGGCCGAGCACTACCGCTATCCCTCGGCCTGGGACAAGTCACAGGGCGCTCGCCTGGTCGACCTGCGCACGCATCTGATGGGCGAGGTTCGGCCCGCCGTGCTGTTGCTGCTGGGCGCGGTCGGCCTGCTGTTGTGCATGGCTTGCGGCAACCTGGCGGCGCTGGTGGTGGTTCGTGTGATCGAGCGCAAGGGGGAGCTCGCCTTGCGCAGTGCCCTGGGCGCGCGCCGAGGCCGTCTGGTGCGTCAGATCACGCTGGAGACGCTGGCCCTGGCGACACTGGCGGCGCTGGCTGCCTGGCTGGTTGCACGCTGGGGCTTTGCGGCGCTGCTGGCCAGTTTGCCTCTCTCCGAAGGCTTCGCCCAAACCCTGCGACTGGATGGCTGGGCCCTGGGCATGGCGCTGGCGTTGGCATTGGTCAGTGCGCTGCTGGCCGGTGGGCTACCGGCGATGCTGCTGTTGCGCAGAGGCCGCTGGCGGGCCATGGGTCAGCAGCGCAGTGCCGCCGGTGGCGTGCGCCACCAGGCGCCGCAGCGGGCGCTGATCGCGCTGCAGTTGACGCTCGCAGTGGTGCTGGCGACCGGTTCGGCCTTGCTGATCCGCACCGTCAACGCGTTGCAGGACACCGATCTGGGGTTCAATCCACAAGGCCTGCTGAGTGCGGACCTGGTCAGCAATGTCCACGAACTGTCGGCGCTCGAGCGATCCCGGCTGCAGGACGCCGTGCTGGAGCGGGTGCAGGCGCTGCCCGGTGTCGAGGCGGCTGGTTTGACCAACCGCTTGCCGCTGCGCGATGGAGGCTGGCAGGGGCCGGTCGCGGTGCCGGCGCGGCCGGATCTGGATGCCGGGCACTGGCCGACCGTCGTCTTTCGCAGCGGCAGCCCGGGGTACTTTGACGCCACCGGCATGCGTCTGCGCAGCGGTCGCTGGATCGGGCCGCAGGACACCGCCGACAGCGAGCGGGTCACGCTGGTCAGCGAGTCCCTCGCCGCGGCGCTGTGGCCCGGGCAATCAGCGTTGGGTCAGCGCCTGATCTCGCGCTTCGAAGGCGCACCCAGGGACTTCACGATCGTCGGTGTGGTGGCCGAGAGCCGGTTGTTCGACCTGAGCTCGGACAACCCCTGGGTCATGTACATCCCCCAGGCCCAACAAGCCTCGCCGGGCACGCTGACGGTGCTGGTTGCCCGGACCTCGCTTGGATCAGCCCAGTTCGAAGCGCAGTTGCGGCAGCTGACACAAGCGCTGGACTCGCGCCTGGCGGTGGCCGATGTGGGGACGATGCAGCAGGTGGTCGATGGCAGCATGGCCCAGTCACTGCAATTGCGCTTTCACCTCAGTCTGCTCGCTGGTCTGGCGCTCCTGCTGGGTGCCATTGGGGTCTTCGGCATGGTCAATCATCTGGTCGAGGCGCGACGGGCCGAGTTGGCCGTCCGCCTGGCGCTGGGTTCCACGCCCCGTGCATTGCTGGCCCGTGTGCTGGCCGGAGCCGCACCGCCCGTGCTGGCCGGTGCGGTCTGTGGGACTGCCCTGATCGCGCTGCTGTCGCGCTGGCTGGACGGCGTCGTTCACGGCCTCTCGGCGCTGGATCCATGGAACCTGAGTGCCGGCCTGGGCGCCTTGCTGTCGGTGGCCTTGCTGGGTGCGCTGGCGCCCGCCTGGCGGGCAACTCGCGTGTCGCCTGCGGTCACGCTGCGCGCCGAATAGCTGGGAAGCCCACCTCGCCGCCGCAACGCGGCGCGCGCGTGGTGGCGCTGCAAGCTCTGCGATCTGGCGGACCAGAGCCAGATTCGAATTCGGCCGTGGTGCAGCGAGGCTTGTATTCGGCGATCTGCTCGCTAGTGCGCGCGTCCCAGCAATCGCGATGGCAGCAAGCGGATGCGCTCCAGCAGTGTTGTGCTCAGCCAGGACGGCGCCTGGCGTGCCGCCACCATGAAGCGCCGCGCGGCCTGCGGATTCTGCTTCAGCTGCCAGTAGCGACCGACAGCCGCCTCGACACTGAGTCGGCAGGAGCCGGTGCGCACCGGCTTGAGCAGCATCCGGTAGACCTGACCCTCGTTGATCAGATCGATCGCCAGCTGCGCATTGGCGCGGTCGGTCATCACCACGGTGGCGATGTGCGGGTGATATTGCTTGAGCGACTTCAGCATCTCGGTGAGATCGCCGCGCTGACCTTCAGTCTCGGAGATGATCACGCCGGTTTCGTGCTGTTCCAGCACCTGCAGCGCACGCTCGGCGCTGGTGGCGAAGCGGATCTGGTACTGCTGGCCTAGAATCTCGCGTAGCCGCCGCTGCGTTTCGCCGTCGTCCTCGATCACCAGGATGCCCACCTGCCGGCGGGCTTCCTCCTGATCGCGCTCGCTCACGGGCGTGGCATCAACGACCGGGGCCTCGCGGGCAATCTTGCCGGCCAGTTCGACCAGCGCGATCAGTTCGCGGTTGTCCCACGGCTTGTTGACGTAGCGGAACACTTCGCCTTCGTTGACCGAGCCCAGGATGGCCTGCAGATCCGCGTAGCCGGTCAGCAGGATGCGCATCGCCCGCGGATGCACCGCGCGGATCTCGCGCAGCACCTCGACACCGGTCATCACCGGCATGCGCTGGTCACAGACGATGACGTCGACGTCTTCGGATTGCGCCAGCGCCATCGCTTCGTTGGGATCGGAGGTGATGAACACCTGATGGTGCCGAAACAATGCCCGCAAGGCGCGCAGGATTCGCGCCTCGTCGTCGATACAGAGAATTTTCAGTGGTCTCTGGGTCACGGCATCGATCCGTTGTTCACGCAGCCGCCTGACGCAGCGCGGAATGCTCTACGGGCAGGCTAACGCTGAAAGTAGTGCCAATGTTTGGCGTGCTTCGCACCTTGATGCTGCCGCCGTGGGCGTGAATGATCTTGTGGACGATCGACAGGCCCAGTCCGGTGCCTTCGCCGACCGGCTTGGTGGTGAAGAAGGGATCGAAGATCTTCGGTAGCACGTCCTCAGGGATGCCGGCGCCGTTGTCCTCGACCTCGACCTCGACAAAATCGCCGTTGCGCACCGAGCGCAGGGTCAGCGTGCCCTTATCGCCCATCGCCTGGGCGGCGTTGTTGATCAGATTGAGGAAGACCTGGTTGATCTGGCTGGGCACACAGCGCACTTTCGGCACCGCCTTGAGGTCCTTGATGACCTCGATGCGATCACGCAATTGATGCGCCGCAATGGTCAGCGCGCTTTCCACGCCTTCATTGAGATCCATCAGATCCATGCCATCGCGATCGACGCGGGCAAAACCCTTCAGATTGCGAACCAGATTGGTCAGCTGGTCGATGCCCTCGACCGAATCCTGCAACAGGTCACGGGCGTCGGACAGGTCCGCCTGGGCGATCACCTGCAGGGCGCCGGACAGTTTGGCGGCGGCCTGTCGCACCGCCTGCTGGCTGGCCGGCGTGGACAGATCTGCGCGCGAGAGCTTCTGCAGATAGTCCGCAGCGGTATTGAGCTTGCCTTGGGTCTGCTGCAGATGCTCGCCCAGCAACTCCCCCACCACTTCGACATTGCTCTTGACGAAACCCAGCGGCGTATTCATTTCGTGCGCCACGCCGGCAATCATTTGCCCCAGCGAGGCCAGCTTGGTCGTGTGGATGACCTGTGCCTGGCTGGATTGCACCTGTTGCAGGTCTTCCTGCATGGCGTTGACTGCGCCCTTGGCCTTGCGGGCGCGCAATGCAAAGACAACCGCCAGTGCAAAGGCGAGTGCGGCGACCGCGGCAAGCGCGATGACGACGATGTCCTGCATTCCAACTCCGCTCCCGGTCCTGCCAGTGAAAACGCAGTTTCACTGCAGCAGTGCTGCATGCGCGTGAATTAGCGACCATGCACGTCAGCTAGCAACCTGAAATGTCGCAGACTGACGCGAACAAGACAACGCCGCGGCGGGCTTCCTGAGCGCTTTGAACGTCACGATGTGCACGTTTGTGGGCCAGCGCACGAATTGTCGGCCCGCCGATCGCAGGTAGAGTGCGTGGCGCGAGGATTGGCGAAGGGGAGCGCTGATGTCATTCGAGCAATGGAAAGGCTGGCTGCTATGGCTGGCACCGCTGGCCGCAGCAGTGTGCACGGCCGTGCTGGCCCAGCAGCAGCCGTGGCCGCTGGCGGTGACCGCCGGCGTGACGGTCTGGGTGGCGCTGTGGTGGATCTTTGCCCCGGTTCCGGTCGCGGTGACCTCTCTGCTGCCGCTGGCGCTGTTTCCGTTGTTCGGCGTGCTCGGGCCGCGCGAAGTGGCGCAGGCCTACGGCCATGAGGTGATCCTGCTGCTGGCTGGCGGCTTCATGCTGTCGGCGGCGATCGAGGCCGCTGGCGCGCATCGACGACTGGCCTTCGGCATGCTGCGATTGACTGGCACCGGCAGCGCGCGGCGGGTGCTGTGGGGCTTCGTGCTGACCAGCGGCCTGCTCAGCATGTGGATCAGCAACACCGCCACCGTGCTGGTGCTGACGCCGGTGGCGATCGCCATTCTTGGACCCGAGCGAGACGGCCGACTGACCGTGCCGCTGCTGCTGGGCATCGCCTACGCGGCCAGCGTCGGCGGCATGGGTACGCCGATCGGCACGCCGCCCAATCTGATTTTTCGCTCGGTCTATCAGGAGCAGACCGGCGAGGAGATCGGTTTCCTCTGCTGGTTTGCCTTCAGTCTGCCGATCCTGGCGCTGGTGCTGCCGATCATCGCCCTGTGGCTGGGCCGCAATCTGCGCGGCTCGGGCGTGGGCGAGTTGCCACGACTGGGCCCCTGGCAGCCGGTCGAAGTGCGTGCCGTGGCCTGCTTCGCCCTGGTTGCCCTTGCCTGGGTGACACGCACCGAGCCCTTCGGTGGCTGGCGTGCCTGGACCGGCCTGAGCGGCGCCAGCGACGCCTCGGTGGCCTTGTTGGGCGTGGTGGTGATGGCCTTGCTGCCGGACGGCAAGGGTGGCCGGGTGCTGGAGTGGCCGGTGGCCGAGCGCATTCCCTGGGGCACGCTGGTGCTGTTCGGTGGTGGTTTGGCCCTGGCAGCCGCCTTCGGCAGCTCCGGTCTGGGCGAGTGGTTGGCGCAGGCGATGGTGGGCCTCAGTGCGTTGCCGTTGCCGCTGACCCTGCTGCTGCTCTGCCTGGCGGTCAGCTTCATGACGGAGATCACGTCCAACACGGCCACCACCGCGCTGCTGATGCCCATCCTCGCCGCCGCCGCCATCGCGGTGAACGTCGACCCAGCCCTGTTCATGCTGCCCGCCGCCCTGGCCGCCTCGATGGCCTTCATGCTGCCCGTCGCCACCGCGCCCAATGCCATTGCCTTCGGCACGGGCCTGATCCCCGCACCCCGAATGCTGCGCGAAGGCCTGCTGATCGACCTGCTCGGCGTGCTGGCGGTGTCGACGGTGCTGTATCTGGTGCTCCGATAGTGGACAGCTGACCGCGCCGGTCGACGCCATTGGGAGCAGCGTTGCTGCCGCTCGCCGCTCGCCGCTCGCCGCTCGCCACTCGCCGTTCGCCGCTTCCCGCGGATTGCCTGAGGACATGCCCCGCTCTTCCTGGGAGCGCCGACGTCCTCGTCGGCCGCAGCCTCCAGGACATCGCACCGCAACGGGACCCATCGCGCTCATGCCTGGCGCGAAGCGCTGGACCGCCGGTCAGCAAGGCGACGCGCGACCGATCGAGCGCGCCTGGAATCGATCCGGTGCCGTCTCGGCCGAGAGCGCCCGAATCCGCACAGATCCGGCGTTGCGTCGTTCGATTCCGCAGGTTGGAACCGAGATCGGATCGCAAAGTACTGATTTTTATGAAATGCGGCGATGGCATGCGCGTTGCATCTGCATGGGCAGTAGCCACCGAGGGATCATCCATGCAGGCGTTCTGGTTTGAATGGCGCACCGCGTTGCGCTCGCTGCGCAGCCAACCATGGTTTTCGGCGCTGGTCGTGCTGGTGCTGGCGGGCGGGCTGGGCTGTGTGCTGTTCATGCTGGCGGCGATCAACGGCATGGTGTGGCAGCCACTGCCCTTCCCGAACGCTGATCGTCTGTTGGTCGTTGGTCTGGTCGATCCCAGCGACCCGCAGCGGGACGCCGACGAGATGCAGGATCTGGAATTCCTCGAAGCCAGGCAGCGACTGAGCGACCTGGGGCAACTCGCTGGCTACAGCACCGGAACGATCAATCTCAGTGATTCGGATCGGCCCGAGCGCTTCAGTGGTGGCTTCGTTACCGCCAACTTCTTCGACACGCTGGGCGTGCCGCTGGCCTTGGGGCAGGGACTGCAAACGCTCGATGAGGCGCCCAACGCGCCGCTCTCGGCCGTGATTTCTCACCGGCTGTGGCAAAGCCGCTACCAGGCCGATCCGCAGATACTCGGGCGAGTGATCCGGGCCAACGGTCGCGAAGCCCGCGTTGTGGGTGTGGCGCCCGCCAACTTCTCCTTTCCTCAGCGCGAGGATCTGTGGCTGCCGCAAACGCTGGATCCCTCGCGTGCTGCGGGTGATGCCAAATATCTGCTGGGAATGATCGCGCTGGACTCGCCGGCCAATCGGACCGAACTGGAGCAGCGCCTGCAACTCTGGCAGAGCGACCGCGTGACCGAGCAGGGTGCGACGGCCGAACAGCGGGTGCTGGCACAGCTGCCGCTGGCGCATCAGGTGGTCGATCGCACCACCCGGAACATTCTCAATGTGATGCTGGCAGCGGTGATACTGGTGCAGATCGTGGCCTGTGCCAACGCGGCCAATCTGTTGCTGAGCCGAACCTTGGCACGATCGGGTGAGCTGTCACTGCGCGCAGCGCTGGGCGCGGGCCGGCGTCGCCTGGCCATCCAGATGCTGATGCAGAGCCTGCTGCTGGGGGCACTGGCCACCGTGTTGGGGCTGCTGTTGGCCAACGTTGGCCTGTCCTGGCTGACGGCTACGTTGCGCGCCAGCGAAGGGGCCATGCCGCTGTGGATGCGATTTGAGTACGACGGCCGAATGCTGGCCATCACCTTGACCGTGGCCCTGTTGACCGGCGTACTGACGGCAGTGGTGCCCGCCTTGCGGGCCAGCCGTGTGGCGATTTCTCAAGCGGTTCGCGAAACGGGTAGAGGCAGTAGCGGCGGCTGGTTCAATCGCATCGCCCGAGGACTGGTCATTGTCGAGGTAGGATTGTCCTGTGCCTTGCTGATCCTGGCCGGCATGATGGTGCGGGCCGTGGCCAATCTGTCGGACAAGGATCTGGGGGTCGACGGTCAGGGACTGCTGACCGCGCGTCTGGGCCTGTTCGACAGCGCCTATCCCACACCCGACGCGCGCCTGGAATTGTTCGAGTCGCTGGGTCGGGCGCTGCGGGAAGCCCCCGGGGTCCAGTCCGCGGCGCTGAGCACGGCGCTGCCGGCCGCGATGTCCTACTACCTGCCCAGCCACCCGGTCGCCATGAACGATCCCGGTCGGCGGCTGCCAATTGCGCGAGTCGGCGCGGTCGACGAGGCCTTTCTGCAGACCTGGGGCGTCCGCTTGCTGCAGGGTCGGGAATTCGACGGCCGCGATCGCAGCGACACCGCCGCGGTGGCCATCATCGATCGCACCTATGCCGAGCAGATGTTCCCCGGTACCGATCCGCTGGGCCAGCAGATTCTCGTCGACGCCGGTCAACCCGACCAACGCAGCGCACAGGTGGTCGGTGTGGTCGACGCGCTCATGCTCGAGGACCCGGAAGCGAACTACATGGCTACGGTGTTGCTGCCCTTGTCCCAGTACGATGCCAGTTTCGTCAGCGTGGCCGTTCGCACACTGGGAGATCCGTTGTCGTACAGCGACGAACTGGCGGCGATCATGCGTCAGGTCGATCCCGACACACCGCTGTACTGGATCCGCGATTTCGATCAGGTTTTCGAACAGGGCATCGTCGGTGAGCGCATCACGTCCAAGCTGTTTGCCACCTTCGGGCTGGTGGCGTTGATTCTGGCAGGCGGCGGCCTTTATGGCGTCGTGGCCTTCAGCGTCACACAGCGAACCCGCGAGTTGGGCGTGCGTCGCGCGCTGGGTGCACCGACACCCCGCCTGTTGCGTTCGCTGCTCGGACGCAGCAGTACCGAGGTGACCATCGGGATCACCCTCGGTCTGGCACTGGGCATTGTGATGACCATGGCCATGGCCGGCATCGTTGGCGACATGGTCAGTGTCGAAGTGTGGACCTGCGTGTCGGTGGTGGCGCTGCTGGTCATGGTGACGGCAACCGCCGTGCTGGTGCCGGCTCGCCGTGCGCTGGCCGTGGATCCGATGGTCGCCCTGCGTTCGGACTAGGCTCGCAGGCCGCCCCAGCCGCCGCCAAACTGGCGGGTGCCGGCCCGGAGACGGCTGACGAATGGGTGCGTGGGCGGTATCGTGGCCGACCTTGTCCCGCGACCCAGCCGATGACGGTCATCATCCCGATTTACAACGCGGCAGATGCCCTGCGGCGCTGTCTGGACAGTCTGGTTCGTCACGGTGCTGGCGCTGGCGAACTGCTGCTGATCGACGATGCCTCACCGGATCCAGCGATCGGCCAGCTGCTGAGTGCGCTACCGGCTTTTCCGATGCCGCATCGATGTTTGCGCAACGATCGCAATCTGGGTTTCGTCGGCACGGTCAATCGCGGCATCGATGCTTGCACCGACGATGTGGTGCTGCTCAATTCCGACACGATCGTCACCGCCGGCTGGCTGCAGCGCCTGCAGGCCTGCGCAGATTCGGACCCGCGCATCGCATCGATCACCCCGTGGTCGAACAACGCCGAGATTTGCTCGTTGCCCAGCTTCTGCCGGGCCAATCCCGAGCCGACCGATGCCGATGCGGTCGCATTGGCTGTTCGCGCAGGGCGACCCGGCTACCCGGATTTGCCGACAGGCGTGGGCTTTTGCCTGTGGCTGCGGCGACGGGCGGTCCAGCAGATCGGTGCCTTCGACATGGCCACCTTCGGACGCGGTTATGGCGAGGAAAACGACTGGTGTCGTCGCGCCGCAGGCTTCGGTTGGCGCAATGTGTTGTGCGACGACGCCTATGTCGTGCACCAGGGCGGACAGTCCTTCGCGGCAGAGGGCCACCGGCCGGGCGGCGAGAATCTGGCGCGTCTGGTCGCGCGCTACCCGAACTACGAGCGTTTGGTGTCCGAGTTCATTCGGCTTGATCCGCTGGCGCCCAGGCGTGAAGCGATCCTGGCGCACTGGCCGGTCGGCGAATCACCCCCAGGTTGAAGGTCTCTGCAGGCGCCGCTTTCTACTCGGTGCTGGGCTTGGATGGGTCCTTGAACTGTGCCAGCGCCTCGGCCGTGGCAGGTCGTTGATAGCGCTGCTTCCACTCCTCCGGCGGCATTCCGTAAATCAGCGTGCGTGCAGTCTGCTTGTCCATGGGCAGGCCATCGTCGCTGGCCGCTTCGCGGTACCAGTCGGCCAGACAGTTTCTGCAGAAGCCGGCCAGATTCATCAGGTCGATGTTCTGCACATCGGTGCGCGTCTGCAAGTGCTTCAGCAACCGGCGAAAAGCAGCGGCCTCGTAGCGTTCCTGTTGCATCGTCCCATACTCCACGATTGGTCGAGAATCAGCGCATGGTAGCGGTCTGAACACAATCCCGACCGGACGCCTTGGCCCGATAAAGCGCCTGATCAGCCAGGGTCAGCAGGGCCTGGGGACTGTCGGCGCGGTGTAGTCGGCGCTCGGCCAGACCGATGCTGACCGTTTGTCGATCCGACGCGTTCTCGATGTCGCGAGCCGCTCGCAACAGCTCGTCGGCGACCTTCTGGGCATCACCCAGCGAGGCGTCGGGCAACAGCGCAACGAATTCCTCCCCGCCATAGCGCGCCAGCAAGGCGCGCGGCCAGCGCAAAGCGCCCTGCAATGTGCGAGCAGTGGACGACAGTCGCTCATCACCACGCTGATGGCCATGCGTGTCATTGAACTGCTTGAAGTGGTCCAGATCAATCATCAGGACCGCCAATGGATGATCGCCACGTAGACTGTCGACGAAGGCAAGCTCCATGGCCTGGTCCAGCCGCCGTCGATTAGCAACGCCGGTCAGGCCGTCCTGATCGGCCAGCGTCTGGAGCTTTTGATTGGCGGCTTCGAGTTCGGCAGTCTGTTGCCACAGGCTTTGTGTGCGCTCAGCCACCATGGCTTCCAAATGTCGATTGCGCGCCTGCAGAGAACGGGTGCGCCAGCGTGCCAGCATCCAGACGGTCACCAGCAATGCCACCAGGATGCTCATCTGCACCCAGGGCTGACGGTGCCAGGGCGGACTGACCTGGAACTCGAACTCGGTGATCTGCGTATGCTGCTGGCCATTGTCGGTCGCTCGCAGCTGCAGTGCATACCGACCTGGTGTCAGCGCCGTCAGCTGGCGCTCCCCGGATGCCGCATGCGTCTGCCACTGGGTTTCCACCGGTGCCAGTCGACTTTCAACTTGCCAGCCGCCGACCAGCGCCGGATGAGCAAAGCGTACTCGCAGGCTGGCTCCGGCAGGGATGGTCGGAAAGGGGCCTGACAAGGCCAGAAACCGTCCCGGGCCCTCCGGAGGTTGCAGCCACGCCGAATCCAGCATGACCGGCAGCGGCTCAGTGGCGAAGCCTGCAGTCGACGGCCGGTACCAGCTCAGACCATTCCAGGTGGAGATCAGAACGCCACCGGCGCTCGCGCATTCGATGCCAACCACGCCATGCCGATTGCCCGGCAAGGGCAGCGGCTGCCAAGCATGATCCAGCCAGTGCAGCAAGCTGCGCGAGGTATAGGCAAAGCGCAAATCGGACCCGCAATCAGCCAGGGTCAGTTCGTCGAACCGCGGAGCAGTCAGCGCTTCTAGTGCGCCCAGTTGCGCCGGCTGGAAGCGATCGCCAATCCAGCGATGCAGGCCCGAGCGTGTGCCCACCAGGATGTCCTCGCCCAGGCGCAATGCATTGCTGTCGGTGCCGCTCGGTCGATCGATGCCCTCACTGATTCGCTCGGCCGCCAGTACCCGGCGCCGGTCAGGCGTCAGGCTGATGCGAAAGGGGTCATCGTTGATCTGCCCCGCCCACAGCAGTGGTTGCTGCGGATCTTCAGCCAGGGACTGAAAGCGATAGGCCGGATCGACGACGCGTTCCACCTCCCGCCACTGGCCGTCGCTACCATCCAGCAACAACAAACCGGAATCCTCGACCGCATAGACCAACTGCGGATCGGCTCGCGAGGCCAGAAACCAGAGAATATTGGCGTCATCAACGACAGGTTGCAGTGTTCCGCCCGACCAGCGCTGCACACCGGTTGAGGCGGCCACCAGCACGTCCTCGCCGATGGTCAACAAGTCCCGGACCTCGTCACCGGCCAGACCGACCAGTTCAATCCTGCCCCCGCCCTGATCCAGGTACAGACCCACCGAAGTGCCCAGCAACATGCCCTCGGCGATGTTCATGCCGGTGTTCAGCGATCCGGCATAGCCGCTGGCGGCGGACAAATGGCGCCACTGCGGCCGCAGGTCGAGCCGCAGCACTTCGCCTTCTGTGGTGACCCAGAGGCCGTCTTCGTGGTCCTTGGCCATCGCCAGAATGGGGAATCGGCTCAGCGACCAGTGTTGGCGCAGGGTCAGATCAGGGTCATACCAGTACAGCGATCCATCCAGGCAGCCGATCAGGATGTCGCCATTGGGTAGCGTGAGCCCGGCGTAGGGACCGGACTTCACGACCGCCCTGGCGTCGGTTTGGCTGAGCGGAGACCATTGGCCATCACTCTGGATGCGAATGAAGCCCCGTTCGCTGGCCAGTGCCCGGAGTTGACCATCGGCGCCACGCCACAGATGGGTCAGGGCGGGAATCTTCTCTCCTGTTTGCTGCAGGTCGACGCCACGCAGGCGACTGAGTTGATCGCCTTCGTCGTGGATCCACAAGCCGTCGTCCAGCAGAAAGCTCCGGTCGATCGGGTGACTCATCTTGAATCGATGGTGGGCTCCATCGTTCGAGAGATAGAGCATCTCGCTGCGGGTTTCGAAGTAGGTGCCATCGTGAGTGACATGAATGGCCCAGATTTCGCCCAGAGGTGAACCGACGCGATCGGGGAAGAAGCCTTCGTCCAGATCGTGCAACTCGAAGCGACCCGTGACGTCCTGGCGAAGACGGCCGAAATGGTGATAGCCGCCGACGAACAAACCAGCGTCCGCAGACCAGCCCAGCGAGCGGGCCGTCTGCAGGCCGGGCAGCTCCAGTCTTTCCCAACGGCCGCCGAGCAATCGCAAAACGCCTTCGGCGTTGGCGACGAAGACCTCGCCGTTCGGCAAGGCCTGTACGGCGAAGCTCACTGGCATCGCCCCATGTTCACTGGGGCTGTAGCGATCGACCCAGGGCAGACCGGACCAGCGTGGCTCATTCACGCCAATCGTGGTTGCTGGAGATTCGATGGGGTCGCTTGCCGCTGCTGTCAGCGCCAGCGGCATCGACATCAGCAATGCAGCCAGCCACAGGAGCCGGGTTGCCTTCATCAGCAGATCATGAAACGCGGTTTCGCCGAAGGCAAGCGCGCGCAATCACTCACGTGACTGCCGCGGGAAAAGTGCTCGCTGCGCCCGAGCGGGCGCAGCGTGCTTTCAATGATGCGTTTCGGCGCCGTGGCTGTCGTGGGCCGGATGCGCGTCCGCCGGCTTGGCCTGATCCGGGTCGATGTGACGGTCGCCGAGCCGGTTGGGCAGGATGGGCAAGGTTGGCGAGACGATGCCGCGCTCACCTTCGACTTCATCGGTTACGAACCAGGGTTGCCCGCTGTCGTCCAGATAGAAGGCGTTCTGTTCCTGCAGGTTGAACGGGCGAGCACCAACACGGCCCAGGATGGCGACCTGGCCCCCAGTTTCGTCGACGGCCCGGTCGCGCTCCAGCGCGCGCGACAGTGACAGTGCCGCATGTTTGGTCGGGTAGCGGGCAATCAGCCAGGGATTCGGATCCGGGCTGTAGCCGTAGAACTTCGGCTGCAGTTCGGGACTGGTGAGCTGAACCACCTTGAGTCCATTGACGCCATCGGCCACATAGGCGAAGAGCGACGCGTTGGTGCTGGCGACGGTGACATCGCGGGCGTCGCTGATCTGACCTTCGGCGTTGTACTTGCGATACAGGACCGGCTGGGTGGGGCGCGTCACATCAATGATGACCAGCCCCTCAGCGCCGGCAGCGACGTAGGCGAAGGTGCGGGCCACGTGCAGCTTGTGGGCGTCGGCGATCGGCACAATCGCGTCGTTGAGCACCACCGGCTGTTCCGGGTGGGTGACATCGACCACCTGCAGACCACGCGAGGTGGTCACGAACAGATAGCGGAACTGCCGCTGACTGGCGCGGACATCTCCCAGATCCAGCGTCGTCACATACTGTGGCGACAGCGGGTCGTTCATGTTCAGCACGACCAGACCACGCGGTGTGGCGACGTAGAACCAATAGCCGGCAATCGACAGGTGAGTCGCGCCGTTCAGCACGCCGTTCTCGTTCCAGGTCAGCGCCCGCTCGAGGAAGTTGTTGCGCGGTTCGAAGTCGTGCAGCGTGTCGATGTCGACGAGGATCAGGCCCTCTTCGCTGTCCGTCACGAAAGCGTAGTTGTAGATTGGATGATGCGGCTGCTCGAGGTTGATGTCCCGCATCAGCTCGCCCTGATTGCGCGACGGCTGCACAGGTTGGGTAGTGGCCAGCGCGACGCAGGTCGCGTTGCGCGACTTCACCCGAGTGTCCTGACCGAGCGGCGAGAAGGGCGCGGTGATGATGCGCTGCGAGAAGCCCTTGTTGGCCACACTCGCGGCGTCGTAGACGCGGAAGCCTCGGCTGCCTTCGGCGACAAAGACATACTCGCCACGCAGCTGGATGCAGTTGGCCTCGCCGGCGCGATGGCTGTATCCCTCCTGCAGCACCTGATCATTGCGCAGGTGATCGTTGAACCAGTCCGGATAGGCGTAGCGGTGTAGATAGCTGCCGACCACGGCCTGCGGTTCTTCCCACTCGGTGACGCGTACCGCGCTGATCTCGCCTTCGCCGCCGACCCAGGCGTTGAAGCCGAGGAAGTCCATGAATTTGGTGCCCTGGCCCAACAGCTGCGCCATGATCGCGTTGTTGTCGTTGGCCTGACTCAGATGGCAGTCGGTGCAGGTCTTGGTTTCGGTACGACGCTCGGTATGCGGATAGTGCGGCGCCATCGCCTGCGAGCTGTAGCCGGAGGCGGCGATGGGAGGCTGCTGGATGTAGATTCGCTCGCGATTGATGTTGGTGCTGGACAGCACCAGCGCCGAACTGGACCGCAGCGGTGCGATGGCGAAGTCCTTGATCTCGCCATGGCGCGTCAGCATGAAGACGTCGTCTCGCGTCACCTGCGGGTTATAGGTGGCGTAGTTGCGGGTGAACTTGCCCTCGTAGTGCTTGCGCTCTGTCTTCCAGTTGGCCTGAATCGGCAGATGGCAACCGCCGCAGCTGGTGGTCCAGCTGGTGTGGCAGCTGTAGCAGAGCATCGTGTCCTCGCCGTGCGCCCGGTCTTCCTTGGCGACATCGTTGCCAAAAGCCTGGGTAGCGGGATTTCGCGACATCGTATGGGCGCGATCGGCCAGCGCGTTGTAGGCCGGTGACAAGGGGTCCGAGGTGTCCTTGACCAGGCTCATCTCCCATTCCAGACCGGGGTTGAGCAGCGAACGCTGGATCAGCTTGCCGCCGACCCACTCGAAGCGGCGCTTGCCATCCGGATTGCGCAGATTGGCCAGGTCGCGGCCCTCGGGCGCGGCCATCGGACCGGTGGTCCGCAGCGTCGGGTAGGCGTCCGGAGTGCCGTGGCAATCCTTGCAGGTGATCTCTACGCCCGCCATCACCTCGCCGACGACATGGCCGTTACCGTGCATGTCCTGGGCGAAGTGGCAGTCGACGCAGTGCATGCCCAGATCGACGTGGATGCTGGACATGTGCACCGCTTTCTCGAACTTCTTCGGATCGTCATCGGCGACGATGTTGCCGACCGGGTCGAGCAAATTGCCCTTGCGATCACGCTTGTAGATGGCGCGGAAGTTCCAGCCGTGACCGTGATAGTCGGCGAACTGGGTGTCGGTCAGCTGCGGATTCATGTCGCTGACCTGCTTGAGAAAGTCCAGATCGCGCCATTTGCCGCGGATTGAAGCTTCCTCCGGATTGCGATCCAGCGTTCGGCGCTGCTCTTCGGCGTCCGGATAGTGCTGCTGCTCCGGCCACATGGACGGAGCATCGGACTCGTAGTCCCACATGATGTAGCCGAGGAAGGTGTTGATGAACATGTTCGGCTGATGCATGTGGCAGATCATGCAGGTGCTGGTCGGGATGGCCCGCGTGAAGGCGTGCTGGAGCGGATGCCCCGATTCATCCTTGGGAATGGTGGGATCGCCGGTTTGGGTGGTGCCATCGTGGCCGAACTGCGCGTACTGGCCCGAATGGCGTACATCACGATCGTTCGCATAGGGCACATGACAAGCCGCGCAGCCAGACTGGCGATAGTCGCCCGGCTGATCGTTGGTGCCCAGGAACCACATGTTCGGGTCGTTCAGTCGCGTCTTCAGGATGTTCAACACCGGGATCGCAACCCGCTGGCCGGTGCCGGGGCCACGATTGGACTGCCGCAGGTCCGGCCGACCAGGTTCTTCCAGTCGCTGAATCAGACCGAGCGAATTGGGCAGTCCGGTTTCGGGGAAGGTCGTGTTGATGTTGCGGCCGCCACGCTCAAAGACGCGGAAGATGTCAGCCGGAGGGACCACTTCCCAGGCCGGTAGCGGCGCCAGCTGGCCCAACGCACCCTGCTTCTTCATCTGCTCCGTGGGTTCGACCAGCGGGGTGATCGCGGCTGGCTTGCCGTCGCGGGTATAGCCCTCACCAAGGATGTAACGCTTGTAGGGCAGGATGCCGTTGTTGTACGCCGCCCCGCCCCAGAGCATCGCGCTGGTCGCCATGATGCTGCGCTTGGCCGCTTCGATGATGTTCTGATGGCAAGCGCCGCAGGCTTCATCGGCGATGCGCAGGTCGCTGGGATTGATGAAGCGAACGAACTCTGGCGCTTCGTCGTTGAGCCAGGCATAGGTGCGCTTGGGATTGGCTGACTTCGGATACTCCCAGCGTTCGACGTAACGAGGCGCCACGTGGGCGCTCTCCATCGCGTTGAAATACGACGGCTCGTAGCTGCGCGGTGGCCCGTGCTCCTCACCATGGCCGCCACCGTGGTCGTCATCGTGACCGTCGCCATGATGGGCTTCGATCAGCGGCACACCTTCGATGCCGTCCGGTTTCCAGACATCGGCATTGCCGCCGTGGCAGTCCGTGCAGCCGAGGACCACGGCGCGGGAAGCGTGCATGGTCTTCTCATCGGTGCCGGCGTGGCAGCTGAGACAACCGGCACTCTTCGCATCAGCCTGTTCCCAGGTCTGCGAATGCGGTGCGGCGGGCGCGGTCACGTACTCGCGCTCGACCGGCTTCTCGGCCTCGGCGGCCCAGAGCGGTGAGACGAGCAGCGCCAGCGTGCACGCTGCCAGGGGGAGAAGCCATTTGTTGTTCATGCTGCCACTCCGCTGCACCATCCTCGATGCGGCATCAGTAGGTGAAGATGAAGTTGCCCAGGACCGAGTAGTAGCGATCATCGTCGCCATACAGGTCGGCCAGACCGCGGCCCGGATCCAGCACCGCGCCGGACAGGCGAATCACGATGTTCTGTGTCATGAATGGCCGCCAGATCCAGGCCACCGAAAGGTCAGTGCCCAGGGACTTGTCGACCGGCCCCTGATTGCGTGCCACTTCCAGCGTGGCGGTGTCGTCGAACCAGTACTTGTTCAGATTGACCGAGACACGCGATTCCGGGGTCAGGTCGAAATCGGCACCGATACCGACCAGGCGGATACCGGGGTTGTCAAAGTTCGACTGACCCAGTTCCTTGCTCGAACGCAGCGACGGCAGGATGCCGTTGCGGCCGGCCAGGGTGACGCCACCACCACCGACGAAGGGCTGGTTCTGGCGGATCCAGTAGCTGGTATCGGCACCGGCGAAGATCGGGTTCTCGAAGATCGCATCGAATCCGTTGCTTTCGCCGTCATAGGGATCGCTGTCGCCGCTGGCCCACAGCAATGACAGCCGCGGGCGGATCCAGTCGAAATCGCGCGACAGCTCCAGCGCCGCGAAGCCAGCGCGGACGTCGGTCTCACGCTCGACGAAGACGGCGTCATTCTTGCCGTGGGCGTAATAGAAGCTGCCGCTGATGTTGAGCCAGTCAATCTTGCCGTCGACGTTGTAGCCGAAGTAGTAGACCGAGTATTCACGCGGCTTTTCCAGACCGAGCGATGCCGGTCGGGCGATGAAGCCGTTCTCGTCGAAGAAGAAGTCCGTATCGCGGTTGCGGTTGTAGACCACCGTCCATTGCGAGGTCAGGCCAAGGAAACCAAAGTCCTGCCAGTAGTAGTTGGCGACGAAGGTGTCGTCGTCGCGCAGGCCGGCTTCGATGTCGTTCAGGCCGGAGTTGGTGTCCTTTTCGACGCGCCGGAACCAGGCCAGGTTGTACTGCTTGCGGTTGTTGTCGCGATTGCCGAACAGGCGCACGCCGAACTGCAAGTCCTGGAACAGAAAGCCACGGAAATCGGTGGAAAAGGGCTGGATGCCGAGGCGGATTGCATCGAAGTCATAGCGCGAGCTGACGTCGGTCAGATGCTTGTCGACGAAGGCTTCCTGCACCGCGAAGAAACCATCGATGCGGGTGTTGCCGCCGCGCGGATCGATCTCCAATGCGCGCACATCATCGACATCGACGCGGTTGTAGTTGAAAGCCAGCGTCAGTCGGTATTCCCATTCGGGCGGCTTGAACACCGTGTCGCCCTTGAAATAGACGATGCCGGCCAGCAGCGTGGAGGCAAAGATGGTCTGGTCCGGGCCGCTGAAGATGTCGATGGCGCCGGGATTCAGGCTCGACTGTGGACCCACCGGGGTGGGCACGCTGCGCGGCTCCATGATGGTGTCCGAGATCGCCAGCAGCGAGAGGAACCAGTCGTCCCCGTGGATCGGCTTGTCGCCCTTCCAGACGTTCTGGTTGTAGGGGTCGTACCAGGGGAACTTGAAGCCCAGCGATTCCATGATGCGCCAGCGATCCGGTACCGGGACGAACTCGCCGACTGCGTCGATCGGCGCGGGCTCCACATTGTCCGGATTGATGATCTCTGCTTCGCGGCGTTCTGGCACCGGATGACCCGGTCGGCGCCGCGGGATCTGGCTGCTGTCGGGATCGTACAGATAGGCCGGCAGCGAACTCATGCCCTGCAGCAGCAGATCGTCGGCGGAGAAGGCCAGACAATTCGCTGGCGCATACAGCGCCAGGGTCAGCGCCGCGGTCAGACTCAGGCTTCTCATCTCACAGCCCCTCACAGACATTCTGTTCGGTCGAATTCAGGAATGGCGCCTGCGGACACTGCACGAAGCGCAGACGGGCGCCGCTGGGCACCAGGTTGTCGGCGCGGATGCCCTTGGGTGCGTTGTTGACCGAACCATTCAGCGCCAGGCCGGCGTTGTGCAGGCCCAGGAAGGAAATCATGTCGTCCTGATCGATACCGTCACCCGACACGCCGATACCGCCGACCAGCGTGGTGCCCCGATAGATCGGCACGCTGCCGGGGAAGATCTGGATGCCGTTGGGCAAGCGCGGCAGGGTGGTGCACTGGCCGCGACCGATGTCCGGCAGCGGTACCGGATTTTCCGGCGTGGGCTTGGGTGCCAGCAGCGTGTCACCCACGAACAGCGCCACGCCTTCCCGGACTGTATTGCTGTTGCCGTCCAGCTGG
Organism: Lysobacterales bacterium; assembly: GCA_041395325.1. Classification (GTDB taxonomy): domain Bacteria; phylum Pseudomonadota; class Gammaproteobacteria; order Xanthomonadales; family SZUA-5; genus JAWLAT01. Next base: position 18,471 of record JAWLAT010000020.1, on the reverse strand, counting down.
CTGGCGACCGCGGCCTGGTTCAGATAGTGCGCCACGTGCTGGGCCAGCTGGTTATAGACCAGGTCCAGCTGGATACCATCGGAGAAGGGACTCCACTGCGGGAAGGGACGCGCGAAAGGCCCGTTCTGCGTACCGATGATGCCGTCCGGATAGTAAGGCCGCGACATGTTGCCGCCGGCGCGATCGGAGAACGCCACGGCACCGTCGGCCAGCGCACCGGACAAGCCCAGGAAGCTGCGGACGCGATCGACGTAGGCGGCCAGTGGGCTTTCGCCGACGACGCTGAAGACCACACCGCGACTGGGATCGATGCCGGCGTTGAGGAATACCGCCGGTGGCAGCGATTGCAGATCGGCGGCCGCAAAGCTGCCGGAGTAGAAGGCCGCGGTGCGGGCCTTCTGCAGCGACACTTCGGTGCCGAAGACCGGCGCGTCTCGGGTGCGGGCAAAGGCCAGCACTTCACCATTGGTGTCCACGACCGAGATGCTGACTCGGGCCTGTGTGCTCAATGGACGGCGAATCTGCGCCCGCGCGCGATTGGCGATCTTCAGTGCTTCGCGCAGGATCGTTTCAGCCTCGGTGGCGGTCAGCGCATTGGCGCCGTCGGTACCCGCGCGTGGCGGATAGCGATTGGCGTTGTTCTGATCGACCAGAATGAAAGCGTCTTCGGCGCCGAAGAACTGGGTGTCGGCGCGGAAGCCTGATGCCGCCGTGCCGAAGGCAGTGCCGGGAATGATCTGGCCATCGAAATAGGCTGGCACCGGAATGAGGCGGCCGAAGCTGCCGTCGATGTCCGCGAAGTTGCCACTGCCCGGGCTGCTGGACAGGTCGGCAAAGCCGACATCGCTGAAGCGAAAGACCTTGCCGTCGACCGTGATGCGATCGCCACGGCGATCAACGGGTGGCGCAAAACCGAAGGTGCCCGCGGTGGCGATCAGTTCGTCGACATCACGGTCGGTGTTGCTGATGACCAGATCCAGACCATAGATCGGATCGGCGGCGACACCGATGCCACCGACCGGCGTGCCGTCCTTGAACAGTGGCAGACCACCCGGATCGGCTGACAGGCCCAGCGGTGAGCGTTTCGGGCCAATGCTGCCGTCGACCAGTCGCTGTGACATGTCCGAGCACGGCAGCTGACTGAACTGCACACCGAACAGCGGACCGGCCGGGGCATTGAACTCACCCGGATTGAAATGCTCCTGCACGATCTGATTGGCCGTGCGGGTGGTGAAGGCGTTGCCTTCGCTGGACAGGTAGGCCCCGGTGATGGCCTTGGCGATGGCTGCCAGTTCACCGGGGACGGTCAGGTTCTCCAGTCCGCCGGTGACGCCGCGCTCACTGGTGATGGTGACCAGATCCAGCGCACCGCGCATGCGGAACACCGCCAGCACGTTGCCGACGCGATCGACTACGGCAATGGTGGCGTTGACACCATTGGCCTGCGCCTCGCTGACTGCCTGGGCGATGATCTGCTGGATCTCGCCGGTGGTCAGGCGCGAGTCAGCGGTGGCGCAGCTGCCGGTGCAGCCGCTGTCGCCGCTACCCGGGGGTGGGGCGGTCGGTGGCGGGGCCGAGCCAATGGGATCACCATTGCCGCCACCGCCACTGCAGGCGCCCAGCGCCAGCGTCAGTACGAATCCGGCCGCCAGGCCGCGAAGCTTCGGCATGTCAATCTCCCTGGCCCGTTGCGGCGGGCTCCCGGTCTTCCCGGTCGGGTGCTGCTGATTCATGGTGCGAGACCTTGCGCAACGGCTGATCGAATTGGTGGAAACCATGACAGGCGATGCAGGTGGAGGACAGGAAATTGCCCTGTGGATGTTCGCCAGCGTGACAGCTGCGGCAATTCGAGATGTCCGGGATCAGCACATCGGCGCTGGAGGTCGAGCCGCCGGTGGGATTCTGCGGTGTCGGGCCGGCCGCGTGGCAATCGGCGCATTCCATCGTCACATGCTTGGCATGGGTGAAGCTGGCTTTCTCGAACCAGACGCCGGCCACTCGCACCGGTGCAATCAACCATGGGCCATTGTCGGCCTCTGCGTCCACGGTGACCGTATGACAAACGGTGCAGGCACGACCGAGGAACATCGATTCGGTGACCTGACGGGCCTTCTGTCGCGACCAGGCCAGCGCTTCGTCCTGTTCCTGTCGTGACAAGGCCTGTCCCGGACGTCGGCGGGTGCGCACCGTCACCGGTGCGGTGACGTCGTCATAGCCGCCTTCCAGCGCGCGCTTGCTGTAGAACTCGTCGAGCATGTACAGCACTTCGGGCACGCGTCCGTGCGGCACCTGACGGTCTGGGAACTGGCGATCGAAATCCAGCCGATGGCAGTCCTGGCACATCGTCTCGAAATCCACCGGCTTCATGATGGCGCCACCGGCATCGGGCACATGACAGCTGTCGCATTCCAGCACCCGCCGACCATCGGGCGTGTTCAGCCCGTCGGCGACCAGGTGCTTGGTGTGCGGGAACTTCAGGCCGCTGTTCTCGACCAGCGGGCTGTTGTCCATCGACACTCGGCGTGGGCTGTACTGACCCTGTTCGTTCCAGTCCGGCAGATTGACCATGAACTGCGGGTGCTGCATCTGGAAGTCACCGACATCGGCCAACTGGCTGCTGCCGTTGGTGCGCTGGGTCAGGTTTCGATGGCAGTCGGCGCAGAGCACCTGATCCTGCCGCACCAGACCGTCGGGCCCGTTGTGATCTCGATGGCACCAGGCGCAGCGCGCATCGGCCAGTTCGTACATCGGGAACTTGGCCTGATCGGCGTGGGCCTTGGTGGCCTTGTGGCATTCGATGCACTTGTCGTCCTGCACCACCTGGAACGGCGTGCCATGACAGAGCGTGCAGTCCTGGCTGAAGAAATGGTGCGGCGCGCCGATCTCGCCGGCCTCCCAGATGCCCTGACCGAAAGTCTTGCTGCCCTTCAGAATCTCCCCGGTGGCCGGTTCGAAGTGCGCCAGCATGGGCAGCAACAATCCGAGCAACGCGAAGACGGCGAAGAAGGCCCAGGACAGGCGGCGCTTGTTCAGACCGGTTTCGGCCAGCGTCGTGGGCAGCTTGGAAGCTTCGGCGCGTGCCTTCAGTTCGTCCTTGTCGATCGGCCCGACTTCGACCGCTGCCTCGTAGTCTTTGGGCGGGTCGACGATGGTGATCCGGGTGCTGCCGATCTCGATCGTGGCGCCGGCGCCCACGGTGGCGCTCTGCTCGATGTGGTCATTGATCCGCACACCGGCGTAGATCAGTGATTCCACCCGATATTTGCCGCGGCCCACCGATACCACCCGCGCGTGCTCCAGCGCGGCCCGCATGTCGGGCAGGAAAATCGCCTGATTGGCGGCACGGCCAATCGTCAGGATTTCGCCAAAGTGGATCTCTTCCTCGTACTGGATCGCACCCTTGCCGCGCTTGAGTACTCTGCGAATGAGCCACTTCATGACCACGGTCCCCCGAATGCCTTGACGCCTGCGCCGTGCATGCCCATCACCAGTAGAAGAAGACGGAAATGATGTGCGCGGTCAGTGCCGCCAGCAGTCCCAGCGACAGCGGCACATGCACATACAGCCAGATTTCCATCAGTGCCTGCAGTTGCACATCGCGGGCGACACGCGTGGCGAGTGTGCGCTTGCGTGCCAGCAGGTCGATCAGACGGCGCAGATTCTCGTTCTTCTTGCTCGTGGTCGACGCCAGATAATCGACCATCATCACCATGGTCTCGCTGCCGGAGCTGGCCTGCTCGTCGCCGGCCACGGCCTGCTTGAGCTTGCTCAGTGCGTCATCGGAAGCGTCCTTGGCGGTGAGCTGGGACCACACCCCACCACCCAGCTTGGTGCGCTGGATCGATTGCAGCACGGCATCGTGAATGTTCTTGTCGACCGTGTCGGCCAGCTGCAGGCAGGCCTGATCGATCTCGGCAATCTCCTGCAGCATCGATGTGCGGGTGTTGTTCTGTCGGTTCTGCGTCATCAGTGTCGGGTAGCGCAGATAGGCGTAGACGCCGAAAAAACCGCTGAAGATCACCACCAGCATCAGCACAAAGGCATAGGTGTGGATGTTCCAGCCAAACTGGAAACCGCAATGCAGCAGGGTTATCAGGATCAGGCTGGTGCCCAGGTACACGTGACCGGACAGCCAGCCGGCGACACTGCCGGTATTGCTCTTGTAACGACGCTTGCGAATGCCGAACCACAACAGCCACAGGATCAGCAGGGCGCCGATCGTGCCCAGGGTGTAGCCCAGCCAGGAGCCACCGTTGGGCACACCGACCGGGTCGTGCCAGATGTAGGCCGCCAGTGCACCCAGGCACAACACCACGGCTGCCCAGAAGTATCGATAGCCGCCGTGGTTGAGGATGGTCTGATGCATGACAGGCTCTCAGCAGGCAGGGCGATGGAAACGGAGCAGACGCACGACGGTCTCAGCGCCGCGCAAAGGCGTATTGCGGCAGATCCTCCGGACTGATCCGCAAGGCTGCGCCGGTGGGACAAGCGCGCACACAGGCGGCCCCTCCGGGCAGGTCCTTGCACATGTCGCACTTGACGGCTTTCTTCTCGCTGGCCGTCGCCTTGTCGTAAGGCGCTTCACCCGGACCGGGGCCGGCGCCAAACAGCAGCCACTGGATCAGGCCGGGCTTCTTGGTTTTCTTGGCCGACATGTGGATCACGCCATACGGACAATTGCGCTGGCAGTTGCCGCAGCCGATGCAGTTGTCGGCAATGTAGACCTCGCCGTTGGGCGCCCGATGAATGGCATCAGGCGGGCAGTCCTTCATGCAGTGCGGATGCTCGCAGTGGCGGCACGACGTCGGTACGTGAACGTTGGCAAAGGTGGGGCCGGCCTCGCGGTCCAGCCGGGAGGTGCCCTTGTGCGTCTCGGCGCAGGCCTTCTCGCAGTTGTCGCAGCGCACGCACAGCGCTTCATCGATCAGAAGCACATCGGTTGCTTCGCCCAGACCCTGACCGACCAGGAAGGAGATGACATCGCCGCCGCTGCCGGCCGCCTGCATCGAGATGTTCTGGGCCGTGCGCTGCTTGTACTCCATCTGCAGCTTGAGCTTGAGCGTCGGGCTGGCTTCGACCAGCCGCTGGAAGGCATCGCGCTCGATGCGGATGGTCTCGCTCTTGACCGCCGCTCGTGCCGTGGCGGTGCGCTTGCTCTCGCCCAGCAATGCCATCTCGCCGACATAGTTGCCGGCCGGCACATAGGACAGCACCACTTCGCGTCCGCCGATGGTGCGCGAGATTGTCAGCGAGCCCACGCGGACCAGATGCAGGCTGTCGCCTTCTTCGCCTTCGTTGAACAACGTTTCGCCGGCGCGGAACTGCTGCAGCGAGGCACTGGCGACGACTGCCTTGATGAGCTCCGGGGCGGCGTCTTCGCCGAAGCGACCGCGAATGGCCCGTTCCATGAAGCACTGGTCGACCAGTTTCTTTACCGCGGCAACGGAGTTGATCAGCTTGTTCATCGAGCGCCGCGGCGTTTCGACCAGTACGCAATCCTTGCCAGCGACGATCGTGGCGCTGCGTCGACGCCCGGAGATCAAGCTCATCTCGCCGAAGAACTCGCCCGGGAACAGCGGCAGCCGACGGGTACCTTCGTCGTCCAGGTAGACCTCGACGCTGCCGGAGACGATCGAATAGAAACTGTTGGTGTAATCGTTGCGCTTGAAGATCACCGAGCCCGGCTTGGGGCAGCGGATCTCCGAGTCGATCATGAATTCGCGCAGCTGCAGGGGCGTGATCTGGGCCAGCAGCGGCACCGAGGTCTGCACGCGGTCCAGCGCCGCCGCCACCGTGCTGAAGCCGGGCATCTTCTCGAACTTGGCCCGCAGCATCGGCTCATCGGCCGGCTCGACCGTGTTGCCGAGGATGTACTCGACAACTTCATAGCCCTGGTTCATCGCCTGCTTGATCAGCGGATAGCCGCCGAGCGCGCCGACGATGTACAAACCCTTGACGTTGGACTCGTAGGTGGCGCTGATGGCCGGCACCGCCGACGGATCCTTGCTGGGGAACTCGACGCCGCAGGACTCGACGAAGCCTCGCGGCGGGTTGGCGCCCAGGCGGGCGATGATCCGGTCGCACAGGACCTGAGCGCGGCCCTTCGGCGTGTTGAGGATCAATCGTCCCGGTTTGCGACCGACGCTGAGTTCGTCCACACGTTCGGGCGAGGAACCGTAGTAGCACTCGATCAGGCCGTCATCGATGGCGCGATTGATCAGCTTCAGGTTGCCTTCCTTGGCGCGAGCGAATTCGTCGCGCCGATTGACGATGACCACCTGGTTCTGTTTCGCCAGCGCGATCGCGTTTTCGATCGCCGCGTCGCCGGCACCGACCACGATGATCGTCTCGGACTCGTACTCGTCCGGGTCGTCCAGCTGGTACTGAACGAAGGCGGCTTCCTCGCCGGGCACGCCCATCTTGCGCAGATTGCCCTGCAGGCCGATGCCGAGAATCACGTATTCGGCTCGAACCTTGTGGCCATCATTGCAGGTCAGCTCAAAACCTGGATTGAGCTGGCTGATCTTGCTGACTTCGGCGTTGAAGCGGATGTTGACCTTGCAGTCCGCCATGGCCTTGTCCCAGGCCTCCAGAATGGCCTCGCGACTGCCGGCATCGAAGGGGACGTCCGAACGCAGCGGCAGCGCGTCCGGCTCGGCCATGACGTGCTTGCCCTTCTGATATCGGAAGATGGTGTTGGAGAGCTGCGGTGAAGCCTCCAGAAGGACATGAGAGACGCCCTGCTGCGCTGCGCGCGCCGCTGCACTCTTGCCCCCCGGTCCGGACCCGACAATGGCGATCTTGACCTGCTCGGTCATCGCTGTCCCCCAGTTACCGTCTTCACGCCCCAGCCCTAGTGTAGCCCATGCGTCCCGATGGGCAACGGTGGGAAACGGAGGCTGGCGACCCATCGGGACGCATCGACGGCCTGCGCGTCACCGGGGCGGCCCCGGCCGCGTTATCATCGTCAACCCCGTGTAGCCTGGTGCGCCTGAAGGGATTCCTGAAACATGTCCGGCAGCGAATATGCGTTGATCCAGGCGGGCCTGCCGGTGAAGCAGAAGCCGGGGCGAGATTCATTCCCGACCACGGCGCGCGCGGTCAAATTGTGGATCGAGGCGCTACCGCTGGCCAACAGCGGGGCCACGGCCCGGTTGCTTTACAACGGCATCAAGGAACTGAACCAACTCGAAGTCGATCCCGGCCAGCGGCTGGAGATCCTCGAACAGATGCGCAGGCCGATGGCCACCGTGGCTGCCAGCATGGAACGCCATGTGGTCAATCAGCCGTTGCCGCTGCCGGCGCAGAAGCGGCAGATCGGTTCGGTCATTCGCGATTTTCACCGCACCCTCGCCGATGGCTATCGCATCTGCGTGGCCGATTTCTGCGCGCCGCGCGGCAATGTGCCATTCCTCAAGGGCAAGGCCGTGGCACTGGCCCTGACCCGTGCGCTGACCCATTTGTCGGCCCTGCTGTCCAAGTGCTACCTGATCTACGCCGAGGTGCCTGGCGGCATCTGGCAGCAGGCGCATCAGCTGTTGGCCTTCGCCCGCAGCCAGTCGCTGCACGACAAGTCGGTGACCGACGTGCAACTGCCGGGCATCCCACTGACCGCCGAGGCGGTGTATCTGCAGGCCTTGCTGCTCAATATTGCCAATCCGTATCGGCTGACCCAGCGTGAGATTGTCGATCTGGAAGGCATGGCGCTGATCTGGTCCGAGCACTGCCAGCTGCGCTGCGATGGTGGCGGTGTGGGGCAGTTCCTCATCGACCCGGAAGCGGACTCGCCACCGATCGTTGATCGCCAGCAGGAAGGTAGCTACTGGCGGCTGGATACCAGTGGGCTGGTCAAGCAGGCCCAGGCCAGCATCAGTCTGTGCGACAGCCTCGACGCGATGGTGACGGCGCACTCGCGCCTGGGACACAGTCCGGGCTCGATCAGTGCTGGCGTGCTGTCGCGGCTGATCACCGCCTGGGACTTCAGCGGTGATCGCGCACAGGCGCGTTTGCCGGCCGGCTATCCGATGGATGCCTCGTTGGGACTGCACTCGGCTCACTACCTGATCAGCGGTGACCGCGATTTCAATGAGTTCGTGCGGCAGCTCAGTGGTGGCGGCATCGAGCTCAGCGATCGCGAACGCTCGGCCGCCTGGGCGCAGGCCTCCGGCGAGATGCCGCGACCGATCGTGTTGCAGTCACGTGTGCTCGACCAGAGTCTGGGTGGCTACAAGATCCGCTGGGAAGATGCCGAGGTCCTGAAGGCCCGCGTCGGCGAGCTGATTGCGTTGTCGCCGCCGGTTGACCCGGACGAACCCCGTGACTGGCTGGTTGGCGTGATTCGGTGGCTCAAGGGTGGCGCCGGCAACAGCCTGGAGGCCGGTGTACAACTGCTTAGTCGCTCAGCCGAGGCGGTTGCGGTGCGCATCGAGGGCCGTGGTGAAACCGGCTCGGTAATCCACCGTGGTTTCCTGTTGTCGCCGCTGGAAGATGACGCCGCAGAGCAACTCAGCCTGCTGGTGCCGAGCCTGGTCGAGAACGACGACGAGATCGAGATTCTGCGCCTGCCCGATCCGCTGGGTATGGACGATCGCGAGTTGTGCACTCGCGTCGGCGAATTGCGGCTGACCGAGAATACGGGCGCCTACAAGGAATTCCAGTTCGCCGTGGCCGGCACTCAGTTGGGCGCCGACCCGGACGAGGACGACCGCATCAATCCGGACGCGCTGGACGAGATCTTCGCCACTGTATGAACACCTCGGCGCGTCGACACAGCCATCAGGTGATGGTTGGCTCGGTGGCGGTCGGTGGCGACGCCCCGATTGTCGTGCAGTCGATGACCAACACCGACACTGCCGATATCGAGGCCACCACGCGACAGGTCGCGCAACTGTGGCGGGCCGGCTCGGAAATCGTGCGGGTGACGGTCAACAATCCCGCTTCGGCCGCTGCGGTGCCGCGTATCGTCGAACGCCTGCAGCGGATGAACGTGCGCGTGCCGCTGGTTGGCGATTTCCACTACAACGGTCATCAGTTGCTGGAAGACGAGCCAGCCTGCGCCGAAGCGCTGGCGAAGTACCGCATCAATCCCGGCAATGTCGGCTTCGGCCGCAAGCGTGACGGTCAGTTTGCGCAGATCATCGAGATGGCACTGCGACATGCCAAGCCGGTCCGCATCGGGGTCAACTGGGGCAGTCTGGATCAATCCCTGCTGGCCCAGTTGATGGACGAGAACGCGGCGCTGGCCGAGCCGGCGGAAGCCGCTGCGGTCATGCGCGAGGCCCTGGTGCGTTCGGCCATCGACAGCGCCGCCGAAGCGCAGCGGCTGGGCTTGCCGGCCGAGTCGATCATCCTGTCCTGCAAGGTCAGCAGCGTGCAGGATCTGATCGCGGTCTATCGCGATCTGGCGCGACGCACGGATCTGCCCCTGCATCTGGGTCTGACCGAAGCGGGCATGGGCAGCAAGGGCATCGTCGCCTCGACGGCGGCGCTGGCGGTGCTGCTGCAGGAAGGCATTGGCGACACCATCCGGATCTCACTGACGCCCGAGCCGGGTCAGTCGCGCACCACCGAAGTACTGGTGGCGCAGGAACTGCTGCAGTCGATGGGATTACGGGCCTTCACGCCGCAGGTCACCGCCTGTCCAGGCTGCGGGCGCACCACCAGCAGCTTCTTCCAGGAGTTGGCCCAGCAGGTCACCCAGCATGTGCGTGAGCGGATGCCGCAGTGGCGACTGACGCATCCGGGTGCCGAACACCTGTCGCTGGCCGTCATGGGCTGCATCGTCAACGGCCCCGGCGAGAGCAAGCATGCCGACATCGGCATCAGCCTGCCCGGCACGGGCGAGGCCCCGGCAGCGCCGGTCTTCATCGACGGCAAGAAGGTGCAGACGCTGCGTGGCGAGCACATCGCCCGCGAGTTCATCGATCTGATCGACCGCTATGTCGAGCAGCGCTACGGGCATGGCTGAAGCCAGCGCGCATCGCCCACGCTGAGCGAAGCGATTCGATGTCGATCAGCTGGTATCACCAGACCGCCCGGGAAACACTGCAGACGACTGCAGCCAGCGGCCGGCTGCAGACGCGGACCTGCATCATCGGTGGCGGTCTGGCCGGCGTGGCCACTGCCTTGAGCCTGATCGAGCGCGGCGAGCGGGATGTGCTGCTGCTGGAAGCGCAGCAGATTGGCCACGGCGCCAGTGGGCGCAATGGCGGTTTCGTCTTCGGTGGCTACTCGGTCAGCCCATTCGAGCTGGCCCGTCGACGTGGCTTGCCCGCGGCACGGCAACTTCATGCCGCTACGCTGGAGGCCGTGCGCCTGGTGCGCCGTCGCATCGACCGCTACCAGATCTACTGCGAGCCGGTCGACGAGGGCGTGCTGTGGGCCAACTGGTTCCGTGATCCCGAGATTCTGCTGCAGCAGCAACGACGTTTGGCCGATGAATTCGGGGTTGAATGGGCCTATCTGGATGCAGACCAGTTGCGCCAGCAGGTTCACAGTCCGCGCTATCACGGTGCATTGCGGGAACCGGAAGGCTTCCATGTGCAGCCACTGGCGCTGGTGCGTGGCATGGCGCGTGCGGCGATCGCGGGTGGGGCGCGTATTCACGAACGCTCGGAAGTGCTCGGTCTGGCCCGCCAGGATGGCCGGATTCGGCTCCTCGGACTGGGTTTTGATGTGCTCGCCGACCGCGTCGTGGTGGCCGGTGGCGGCTATCTGAGCGGTCAGTTCGGGCCGTTGACCCGGGCCATGCTGCCGATCGCCACCTATGCGATGGTGACCGAGCCATTGGGTGACCGACTGGCGCAGTGCCTGTCGACTCGGGCCGCCATCTACGACACGCGCTTCGCCTTTGACTACTACCGGCCGCTGCCGGACACGCGCCTGCTCTGGGGTGGACGGATCTCGATTCGGTCGCGTTCGCCGGAAGCGGTGGCCCGGTTGTTGTCGAAGGATCTGACCCGGGTCTTCCCGCAACTGGGCCGCGTCCGCGTCGAACAGGCCTGGAGCGGCTTGATGAGCTACGCCCGCCACGAGATGCCACAGATCGGCCAGCTGCAGCCCGATGTCTGGTACGCCCAGGGCTTTGGCGGTCATGGCCTGGCGCCGACCACGCTGGCCGGTGAGGTGTTGGCGGCGGCATTGCGTGGCGAAGAATCGCCGCTGCTGGGCGAACTGTCGGCCTTCGATCTGCCAGGCGTGCATCGACGCAGTGGTCTGGGTCTGCTGGCTGCGCAGGCGCGCTACAGCTGGTTGCAGTGGTGCGACCGCTGGCGCAGCTGGACCGATCGCGGATGACGCTGACTCAGGCCCCGCAACTGCAAGCTGGCGAATCGTTGCTGTTTGTCTATGGCACCCTCAAGCACGGTTTCCGCAACGCCGCCATCAACCACGGACGCAGGCTGCCTGGAGACTTCGTCACCTGTGAGCGCTGGCCGCTGTACATCATCGGACCCTGGCGACTGCCCTGGCTGGTCGATCGGGTTGGTCTGGGCGAACGCGTCAGCGGTCAGCTGTTTGCCGTAGACGCGCCCACGCTGGCGGGGATGGATGAGCTCGAACTGGTCCACTTGCCCGGTTGGTATCGCCGCAGCAGCCTGCGAGTGCGAGGGGGGTCGGGCGGGCCGGCCTGGTCAGCTCAGGTGTACTTTGGTTGCGCACAGCGCTGCCAAAGCGACGCGGTGCACGCGGGCCCGCTGGGCGAGTACACGTTGGAACATGATGCCCATTGCAGCGACGACGGCCTGGAGGAACTGGCATGGGTGAGCACCTGAATCCGCCAACGGGGCCGGCCATGCCATCAATTCGCTACGCGGCCGACGCGCCTGAGTTCGACACTGCCGAGCGCTGCGCGATCAGCGAATGGTCAAACTGCGAGCAGGACCCGACCGTGTCCATCGCGCATGCTCGGGTTCGCCCCGGGGTGACCACCTGCTGGCACTGCGTGCGCGACACCGCCGAGCGCTACGTGATCCTGCAGGGCGAGGGCCGTGTCGAAGTCGGTGATTTGCCGCCGCAGACCGTGGGGCCGGGCGATGTGGTGCTGATTCCGGCTGGCTGCCGGCAACGCATCGCCAATGTCGGCACGATCGACCTGTGCTTCCTGGCGATCTGTACACCACGCTTTCAAGCGGCGAACTACTGCGATCTGGAAGCCAGCTGAGGCGGCGTTTCCTCTTCTTCTTCGCCATATTCGGCCTCATGCCAGCCGCCGCGTCCGTGGGCGGCATCGGCCGCCGCCTGTGCCCGCAACAGTTCACGCAGACAGTCGTCCGCCGGCAACGGTCGGCAGAGCAGAAAGCCCTGCACCTCCTCACAACGGTGGTTCTCCAGGAAGCGCAGTTGCGCCGGCTCCTCCACCCCCTCACCGGTCGCCCGCAACTGCAGCGCACGCGCCATCGCCAGGATCGTCTCGACGATGACGGCATCGTCCGGATCCTTTTGCAGATCGCCAATGAACTCACGGTCGATCTTCAGCTTGTCGATGGGCAGACGCTTCAGATAGCTGAGCGACGAATAGCCGGTGCCGAAGTCGTCCACGGCGATCGATACGCCCAGGCCCTTGAGCTCGGCCAGCGTGCGGATGGCCTGCTCGGGGTTGCTCATCAGCAGCGTTTCGGTGAGTTCCAGTTCCAGCGCCCGACCCGGCAATCCGGCCTCGGCCAGCGCCGCGTGGATGTCGCTGCACAGCTCGGCCCGCAGCAACTGCAGGGTCGACAGGTTCACCGCCACCTTCAATGTTGGCAGGCCCTCGCGTCGCCACGCGGCGATCTGTCGCAATGCTTCGCGCACCACCTGACGGCCCACATTGACGATCGAGCCGCTCTCCTCCAGCAAGGGAACGAAGACTTCCGGGCCGACCTCACCCAGTTCCGCATGGGACCAGCGCAGCAGGGCTTCGACGGCCAATGGGCGCCGGGTGTAGACGCAATAGATCGGCTGGTAGTGCAAGCGGAATTCACCGAGGCCATCGGCCACGCGGGCGCATTGTTCGAGCGCCACGCTGATGCGGCTGCCACTGGCGATTTCGTGCTGGAAGAATCGGAAGGTATTGCGGCCGGCCGATTTGGCGGCGTACATGGCGCCATCGGCAAAGCGCAGCAAATCGGCCGGATTGTCGGCGTGGGTCGGGAACTGCGCGATACCGATGCTGGGCGTGACCGAGACTTCATTGCCGCGCACCCGGATCGGCAATCGGAAGGCCTGCAACAATGACCGGGCGATGGTCTCGCAGGTCGCGGCATCGGCATCACCTTCGAGCAGGATCGTGAACTCGTCGCCGCCCTGACGGGCCAGGAAGGTGCCGAAGGGCAGGGCAGCCCGCATCCGGGCCCCGACCGCGCGCAGCAATTCATCACCCACGGCATGGCCGAGGCTGTCGTTGATCTGCTTGAAGCGGTCCAGATCCATGAACAACAGCGCCAGACCCGTCTGGCCGACCTTGGCCTCCTCCAGCGCGCTGCCGACCCGTTGCATCAGCAGCGTGCGATTGGCCAGTCCGGTCAGTGGATCGTAGTTGGCCAGGAAGCGCAGTTCCTGTTCAGAGCGATAGCGCTCGGTGATGTCGTTCTGCACGACGATGAAATAGGGCGCCTCGCTGTCGTGATCGCGGACCTGGGTGACGCTGGTGGCGAGCAACCGTTCCTGCCCGGTGCGGCAGCGCTGGGCCATTGCCGCGTCTCGCTGCTGTTGCTGGGCGGGGTCGTTGCTGTCGCACTCCAATTGGTCCCAGGCACGGCCGATCAGCTCGCTGGCGGGATAACCGGTCACTTCTTCGAAGGCGGGGTTGACCTGGCTGAAGCGCCCCTGTTGGTCGAGCACGGCCACCGCCTCGCTCATCGTGCGGATCACTTCGGCCGCGACGCGTGCGTCATGTTGCTGGCGACGTTCCTGCTCGATGTTGCGGACGGTGCCGGAGACCCGGATGGCGACACCCTGAGCGTCGCGTTCGGCTACCTTGCCGCGAGCGAGCACCCAGACCCATTGGCCATTCGGGCTGCGCAATCGGTGTTCGGATTCGTAGTGGTCGGTGTGACCCTTGATGTGCTGGAAAATGCGGTCGTTGACGGCCGGCAGGTCGTCCGGATGGACCTCGCCCGTTTTCCAGTCCTCCAGATCGACGACCAGCGATGACTCGGACATGCCCAGGACCCGATCGAGGCCTTCGCGGTGCAACTCGTTGTCGGCGATGTTCCAGTCCCAGAAGCCGTCGCCGCTGCCCCACAAACTCAGTTGCAGGCGATCTTCGCGCCGTCGCAAGGCCTCGACATAGGCGCGCTGCTCACGGCGGCGGCGGATGACACCCAGAATGACGGTCAGAGCCACCAGTGCCGCAATGCCGAGCAGCAGCATCAGGCCCGGTTCGAATAGCACACTCGGTGACGAACCATCGGCCGCCTGCAGACCGCCGCAGAGGCTGCTGGCGGAGAGCCATGACCACCGTTGACGTCGAGCGTGCCGCTGCAGCATCCCCATGCCTTTGCCGCCCCCAAGCGCGACATCATAGCCCCAGCACTGCACGCACGAGTGCCTCAATGTCGCGGCACGCGCCATGCCACCGGGTTCAACTGGCGAGTTGCTCTCTGAGTGCCTTGCGATAGCGTCGGCTAACCGGAATGCGCTGGTCGGTGGTCAACCGGGCCTCACCATCGCCACTGTCGAAGGGGACGATCTCGCGGACCCGGTCGAGATTGACGATGGCCGACCGGTGCACCCGTGCGAAGCCACGACCCTCGAGCCTGGATTCGATCGATCCCATCGTCTCGCGCAGCGGATAGATGCGTGTGCCGACATGCAGGTTGACGTAGTTGCCAGCGGCCTCCAGCCAGTCGATGTCCTCCACGCGCACCAGGAACTCACGGCCGAGCTTCTTCACCAGGAAGCGGTCGCTGGCCGGCTGTTGGACCGACTCCTCGGTGCCCTCGGCGACGAAGGCGGCCTGACCCTGCCAGCGCAGCAACAGAAAGCGGTAGAGGTAGATCAACGCGATCAGGCTGAAGTAGCCGCGACAGTCCTTCAGGTACTCGTAGCCGAACTCGGCCCACCAGTTTGGCCAAAGGTAGTCGTCGCCCATCCAGGCGTAGAAGGCGCGGCGTGCCCAGTACATGCCGGCAACATGGATCAGTGAGTAGGGCAGGGTAAAGAGCAGGTGCAAGGGCAGGTGTCGGCGCAGTAGCGGCGGCTCCAGCGGAAAACGTCGATCGAAGGCCAGCATCAACGGCAGCAACGCTGCGGTGAACAACATGCTGCTGAACTCCCAGGTCAGCGGGGCCCACCAGGCGACCTCCAGACCCACGCGCTGCGCGTCCAGGGTGGAGACCCAGGCGTTCGCGCTCATGTTGAAGCCGAGCAGCGCGGCCCACAGCGCGACCTCGTAGTAGCGGCGGTGGCTCAGATAGTGAGACAGGGTCATGGCTGGGGCATCGAGTCGCAGGATGACGAGGGTGCCGAGGCGTGCCGGCCGATCGTGCGCATCCTAGCTGCAGAACGGCGAACGGGCCCTCCACGATTCGTCCCTGCATTCCACCGTTCGTCCCTGTGCCTTGTCGATCAGGCACTTGGCGCTGGCATCGACTGGTGTGGCATGGAGGATGAGCGTCGCCGCCAATGGCCACAGACAGTCGGAGCATGACCTTGAATACGCCCGTTACCGCCGTCGAACGCAGTGTGCGACGGCACGACATCGACGCCCTGCGCGTCATCGCCTTCGGTCTGCTGATCCTCTATCACGTCGGCATGTTCTATGTGGCGGACTGGGGCTGGCATGTGAAGTCCAGCCACCTGTCCGAGACGCTGCAGTGGCCCATGCTGGTGGTGAACCAGTGGCGCATGGCGCTGATCTTCCTGATTTCCGGGCTGGCGCTGAGCTTCGTCGCCGACCGTTACCGGCCCAGTCAGCTGGCCGGTCGGCGCAGCTGGCGTCTGCTCTGGCCGCTGCTGTTCGGCATGGCCATCGTGGTGCCGCCGCAGGCCTACTATCAGGCCCTGAGCAATGGCGTCATCGAGCCGGGCTATGCGGACTTCCTGGTGCGCTATTTCACCTTCCAGCCCTGGCCCGAGGGCGCCTTTGATGGCTCGCACATCGGCATCACCTGGAACCATCTTTGGTATCTGCCTTATCTGCTGGCCTATACCTTGCTGCTCGCGGCGCTGCTGCCTGCCTTGCGCAGCAGGGCCGGTCAGGCGGTGCTGACTCGCTTGCGCAGCTTGCGTGGCGTCTGGCTGGTGGTGCTGCCGACCCTGCCCTTGTTGTTCCACGGACTGGTGATCTACCCGCTGTTCGGCGATATCAGCCACGACTTCTTCACCGATGGCTACGCCCACGCGCTGTACTTCACGATCTTTCTCTACGGCTTCATCATTGGCCGCGACGAGCGTCTGTGGACGTCGATTGGCAATCTGCGCTGGCCGCTACTGTGCCTCGCCCCCTTGACCTTCATCGGCTACCGGCTGTTGGTCGACGCCACCTCCGACGACGCTTCGCCGGTCCAGTGGCTGTCCCTGTTCTGCGCGCTGTACCTGAATCGCTGGGTCTGGCTGTTGCTACTGCTGGGCTGGTCCTACCGGCTGCTCAATCGCCCCTGGCGCTGGCTGCCGGCCGCCAATCGCGCCGTCTATCCCTGGTACATCCTGCACCAGACCATCACGGTCGTGGCGGGTTATCACCTGGCCCGGATGGGGCTCGGGCCCGTGTGGGAGCCGCTGCTGGTCCTGCTGGCTACGGTGCTGGGATGCTGGCTGATCTATCGCTGGCTGATTCTGCCCGTGCACTGGTTGCGGCCGTGTTTCGGGGTGTGGGAGAAGGTGCCTGCGAACACTCGGGCGCAGCGGGCGGCAGCCGCTGACCACACCAGCAACCGCACTCAGCATCAGCCCGGATGAGCGCAGTGTCCGGCGCAGCCTGCGGGCTACTGGAACTGCTCGGACATCTGCAGCATCTGCTCTACCCACGGCTGCTGCCGGCTTCGCCAGGCACTGATCGGGTCGTCCGCGGGCAGCATCGCGGCGCCCGAGACGCCTTCGAACCACAGCAGCGTGGCCAACACCAGCACGTCGCCAGCACCGGGTTGTTCACCGCTGACGCAGTCCTGCTGGCCCAGCAGCAGTCGCAACGGTTCCAGTGTGGTGTGCAGGATCTTGGCGTAGCGCGGCGCATCGTTGGCCACCGCCTCCAGTGACTGGCCCAGGCGCTGCTCGCGGGAGCTGCGGAAGTAGTCGGCGTCCTCGCCCTGCAACAGCGCGTGGATCTTCGGCGCCAGCAGCTTGAACGCCGCCACGGTGAGGCTGCGGTCGACCCAGGCGCGCAGGAAGGGCAGGGAATGGTCGGCTTCGACGAGCAGCGGTTGCTCCGGATAGCGCGACTCGAGGTGCTGCAGAATGCGAAAGCTGTCGCTCACCACCGTGCCATCGAGGTCGATCAACACCGGCACCAGCGGCTGACCGGAGAAGCCGAGCTTGTCCTTGTCGGTGAAGCGAACCAGCTCGCTGCGCCAGGGCAACTGCTTGTGCGCCAGGGCCAGCTTGACGCGAAAGCAGTAGGGGCTGAAGCGTTGCTCCGGCCGGCTGGCCACCAGGTCGTACAGAACGCGTTCGCTCATCGGCTGACTCCGGCTTCGTTCGGGCCGAGCATAGTGCCAGTCGGCAGCCTCGCCGACTCGGCACAGCGACAGCGGCGCCAGGCTGACTGTGGTCGCCGGCCGTGGCTTGACTTCACCTCGGCCCGACAGCAGTTTAGAAATATCTGAATCACGAGGGCGCAGCGATGAATCCGCACGTAGAGAGCTTCTTCGATGAAGCCACCTTTACCTGGACGCACGTGGTCTGGTCGGCAACCGGCGGACCGGCAGCCATCATCGATCCGGTGCTGGACTTTGATCCAGCCAGTGGCCGAACGGGCACTTCAGCGGCCCAGCGGGTGCTGGATTTCGTTCGCTCACAGAATCTGCAGGTGAGCTGGATCCTGGAGACGCATGCGCACGCCGATCACCTCACCGCCGCCGCCTGGCTGAAGGCGCAGACGGGAGCGAAGGTGGCCATCGGTGCCGGCATCACGCAGGTGCAGACGCGCTTCAAGGCGCTGTTTGGGCTGCCGTCGGACTTTCCTACCGACGGCAGCCAGTTCGACCGGCTGCTGCGTGACGGTGAGCAGCTGGAGATCGGTCCGCTGCGTGTCGATGTGCTGGCCACACCAGGTCATACCGACGACAGCCTCAGCTACCGGATCGGCAATGCGGTGTTCATCGGCGACACGCTGTTCGCACCGGAAACCGGGACGGCGCGGGTCGACTTTCCGGGCGGCGATGCGCACAAGTTGTATGCCTCGATCCAGCGATTGTTCGATCTGCCGGCCGACACTCGTGTCTTCCTTTGTCACGACTACCCGCAAGGTCGCCCGGCCAGTGCCGAAACCACGGTCGCGACGCAGCAGGCGCACAATATTCATGTGGGCGAGGGCCGCAGCGAAGCCGAGTTCGT
>JAWLAT010000019.1:0-94057 GCA_041395325.1 Lysobacterales bacterium | reverse complement strand
GCCAGCACCGTGTCGGGCACTGATCTGATCGTTGGCGCTCGCGGCGGATCCATCCAGCTGCTGCTCTACGCGATCTTCGGTATCGGCGATGCGCCGCAGAACTTCAGCTGGGACAGCTACGAGGCGCTGCGCGAGCACCCGGATGTGGCCTGGACGATTCCGCTGGCACTGGGTGATTCCTATCGCGGCCAGCGCGTGTTGGCGACTGATCACAGCTATTTCGAGCACTACCGCTATGGCGGTGGTCAGTCCCTGCAGCTGAGCCAGGGCCATCTGCTCGAATCCGCACAGGATGCAGTTCTGGGGGCCGAGGTGGCCCGCCTGCTCGATCACGGCATCGGCGACTCGCTGGTGTTGTCGCACGGGCTGGGTGAAGTGAGCTTCAGCGACCACAAGGATGCCCCCTTCCGGGTCGTGGGCATCCTGGCACCGACCGGCACACCGGTGGATCGGACGGTCCACATCGACCTGGCCGGGCTGCAGCACATGCATCGAGACTGGCAGCACGGCGTCCACATTCCAGGTTCGGGCGCGCACCAGGACCATGCCGAGGAACCGGCCCTGACCGCCGCATTGTTGGGACTCAAGTCCCGCACTGCCGCCTTGCAGCTGCGCGAACAGATCAATCGCTATGCCGCCGAACCGCTGACCGCCATCCTGCCCGGGTTTACCTTGCAGCAACTCTGGAGCCTGCTGGGTGTGGCCGAGCAGGCCTTGCGGATCGTGGCGCTGTTGGTGGTACTGGCAGGTCTGCTCGGCATGACCGCGACGCTGGTCACCAGTCTGGGCGAACGGCGTCGGGAGATGGCGGTCCTGCGCGCGGTGGGCGCGGCGCCACGACACATCTTCGGTTTGTTGCTGGCAGAAGCGCTGTGCCTGGCCCTGCTCGCCAGCGTGACCGCATTGGCACTGTTCACTGGCGCCGTCTGGCTCGTGGCACCCTATGCGCAAGCGCAGTTTGGTTTGTTGCTCCCGGTCAGTTGGCCTACACCCGCCGAATGGGGACTGCTGGCTCTGGTCATACTGGCGGCTGGCGCGGCCGGACTGGTGCCTGCGGTGGCAGCCTATCGGCGCTCACTGGCCGATGGGCTGAGTCTGCGACTCTGAACCCGCTGCCTTGTCGAAGCTCATCTGCGCCCCCACCGCTGGGACATCGCGCATTGCCTGTCTACGGGAACAACTGCACACCATGTCACGATCACTGCCGTCCCTGCCCACGCCCGCCCTGCTGCTGGCCCTGTTGACCGCCGGCTGTCAGGCCGACGAAGCCACGACCGCGCCAAGCCCGACCGCCACGACGTCCACTCCGGCGAGTGTGAGCGCACCTGCCCCGACGACCTCAACGGAGGAGCTGCGCGAACTGGACTGGATGGAATTGATGCCCGCCGATGAACTGCAGGCACTGCAGGAAGCGCCGCCCATCGCCCATGACGGCAGTTTCAAGCCGCTGCAGCAGGGTTCGTTCCAGACGGTACCCGGCATGGATGGTTTGCGGGTGAAACTCCCCGGCTACATCGTGCCGGTCGAATCCGATGCCGATGGAAAGCTGCTGGAGTTCTTCCTGGTGCCCTACTTCGGCGCCTGCATTCATGTGCCCCCGCCGCCGCCCAACCAGATCATCCACGGGCGTCTGACGGCCCCGGCCGAGATGACCGACATCTATGCGGCCTACTGGATCGAAGGGATGTTGCATGCCGAACGCTTCCAGAACGACACGGCTGCGACCGCTTACACGATGACCGTCGACCGCGTCTATCTGTGGGAATGATGGGCGGCGAATCCGGCGAAGACTGACCTCCGCAAGCGTCGACTGCATCACGTCCCGCGAGCTTTTGCGTCGATCGGCGACCCGTGAGCCCGCTCGGACACGTATCGTTCACTCAGCAGACAGCACTGTGGGGGAGCGCAATGCGAATCCGACCGATCCATGCCAGCGCATGGACGCTATGCCTTTTCGGCTGGCCGGCACTGGCCGGCGAGCTACCACCCACGGGTAACCTGCCCAATCCCATCCTGTTCGTCACACAAGTGCCGGTGCCGGTGGACTTCGCCACCATCGGCTCGACCTTCGCCAACCACTTGCCTGGCCTGCAATCGGCCGCCCGTGGCGGCGATCTGTGGATCCGCTATCCCGATGGCAGCCGCCGCAACCTCACCGCCGAAGCCGGCTTCGGCAGTTCTGGCCAGCAAGGCAGCAACGCCATTGCGGTACGCGACCCGGCGGTGCACTGGAATGGTCAGAAGGCCGTGTTCGCGATGGTGGTCGGCGCGCCTACGCAGCAGTTTCAGGTGCTGACCTACCGCTGGCAGCTGTATGAAGTCACCGGCTTTGGTGCCGGTCAGAACGTCCAGATCACACTGGTGCCCAACCAGCCAGCCTTCAACAACGTCGCGCCAATCTATCTCAGTGACGGCAGCATCGCCTTCACCTCCGACCGTCCACGAAACGGGGCGGCGCATCTGCATCCACAACAGGATGAGTACGAGTCCACGCCAACCGTCAGCGGCCTGTGGCGGTTGAATCCGACCACCGGCGCGCTGAAGCTGCTCGATCACGCACCGTCAGGCGATTTCGACCCCATGGTCGACAGCTTCGGTCGGCTGCTGTTCACTCGCTGGGACCACCTGCAGACCGATCAGCAGGCCGAAGCGGCCGGCAACCCCTTCGGCAATTTCGACTGGGCCTCAGAGGCGGCCAATGCGCCCATCCTCGGCTCGATGACCGAGGTTTTTCCGGAGCCACGGATCGCCCAGGCCGGCAGCAATGTCAACGGCCACCGCTTCAATCTGTTCCTGCCCTGGCAGATCCAGCAGGACGGTACGCGTCCCGAGGTCATCAATCATTTGGGCCGGCACGAGACGCAGTTCTATTTCGACCGCAGCTTTAACGACGATCCCAACCTGATCGAGTTCATCGATGCGGTCTCCGGGCGCACCAATCCCAATTCGGTCGAGAACCTGTTCCAGCTCAGTGAAGACCCGCAGATGCCCGGCCGCTATCTGGCCATTGACGCACCCGAATTCACGACCCATGCGGCCGGCCAGCTGCTGCGCTTCGTCGCGGCGCCGACCACCAATCCGGACGATGTGGTGATCGAATTCCTGACCCCGGAATCCACCGCCGGTACCACACCTGGCCCTGACCATACCGGTCACTATCGCAACCCCATCGTGCTCAGCGACGGCAGCATCGTGGTCGCCCACGCCGACGAGCAGGGCGCGCTGGCGAATCTGGGCAGTGGCACTGCACCAGTCCCCAACTACCGTTTCCGCCTGCGGTTACTGGGGCCGGACGGCGCCTTCATGGCGCCACAAAGCAATCTCACCCCCGGGCTGAGCAAGTCGGTGACCTACTGGAACCCCGATCAGCTGGTCAGCTATTCCGGCGAGCTATGGGAGCTCTCCCCGGTGGAGGTGCGGGTTCAATCGGTGCCCCCGACAACCACTGAGCCGGCGCTGGAAGCTGTGGACCAGGGTGTCTTCGATACGGCGCAAGTGGATCCGGCGGCGTTGCGCAGCTATTTGCAGCAGCAGAATCTGGCGTTGCTCGTGGTCCGCAACCAGACCAGTCGGGACGACGCCGATCGCCAGCAACCCTTCAATCTGCGCGTACCCGGCGGCGTCCAGGCCATCGGTGCCAGCGGCACGATCTACGACATTTCGCACTTCCAGATGGTTCAGGGTGACCAGGTGCGCGGCATCGGCGGCAGCAGCAATCCCAGGCCCGGTCGCCGCGTGTTGGCGCGCTTCCTTCACGACGCCGCAGCGGTCGCGGCCAATCCGCCGCATCCCACCGGCCCGGAAGGCAGCGCCGCGATCTTCCCGGATGGCTCGAGCGCGATGTTCGTGCCTGCCCAACGCGCATTGTCCTGGCAAACCACCGACCCGGGCGGTGATCCGGTGGTCCGCGAACGCTTCTGGCTGACCTTCCAGCCGGGCGAGATCCGCGTTTGCGATGGCTGCCATGGCATCAACCGACTTGGGCAAGCAGGTCAGGCGCCCGCCGCGCAGGCACCGCAAGCCTTGCTGGCGTTGCTGCAGCATTGGTCACAGGGTCAGGGCGGCGGCGACGGCCTGTTCGCCGACTCTTTCGAGAACTGAGCCTGAGAGAGGACGGCGCACGCCGTCCTCGGCTGCCTCACAGCGCTAGACGCGCCCGTAGCGATCCTCGAAGCGCTCGATGTCGTCCTCGCCAAAATAGTCGCCGCACTGCACTTCAATCAGGTGAGTGTCCTGATCGGTGCAGTTCTCCAGCCGATGCAGCGTCCCGGCCGGGATGTAGGTGCTCTGGTTGACCTGCAGATCGAAGGTCTCCTCGCCCACGCGCACCCGCGCCGTGCCGCGCACCACGGTCCAGTGCTCACTGCGCCGCTGATGGCGCTGCAGCGACAGAATCTGTCCCGGTTTGACCACCAGGCGCTTGACCTTGCAGTCGTCGGCGTCCTCCAGCACGGTGTAGCTGCCCCACGGCCTACGCACGGTCTGATGCACATCGACGGCGGCGTGGCCGGCCTCCCGCAACTGGTCGACCACCTGCTTGACCGACTGGCTGTGGTCGCGATGCGTGACCAGCACAGCGTCGCCCTCATCGACGATGCACAGATCCTCCACCCCGACCGCCGCAATGGTCCGGCCAGTACTGCGCACATAGCAGTTGCGACTGGCCACCAGCACGGCCGGTCCGCTGATGCGGTTGCCCTGCGCATCCCCCTCGCCCAGCGTGCCCAACGACTCCCACGAGCCGATGTCGTTCCAGTCAAAGCGCGCCGGCACCACGGCCCGAGCCTGCGCCCGCTCCATCACCGCGTAGTCGATCGAAATCGACGGTACGGCGGCGAAGCCGTCGCGATCCAGTCGACAAGGCTCGGCCTTGGCTGTCGTCTCCCAGCAGGCCCGCAGGGGCGCAAGCACATCGGGACAACTGCTCGCCGCCTCGGCCAGCAAAGCCTCGACCGGGAAGCAGAACATGCCCGAATTCCAGTAGTACTCACCGCTGGCCAGATAGGCCTCGGCAGTCGCCAGATCCGGCTTCTCGACAAAGCGATCAATCCGGAAACCACCCTCCATGGCTGCCCCGCGCTGGATATAGCCGTAGCCGGTTTCCGGCCGGGTCGGCTGCACGCCAAAGGTGACCAGCTGGCCGGCCGCAGCCAATGTCTCCGCGGCTTGCACGGCGTCGGCAAAGCCGGCCAGATCCTCAATCAGATGATCGGCCGGCAACACCAGCAAACGAGCCTCAGGGCCGATCTGCGCCTGCGCCCACAGCGCCGCTGCCAGCACCGCAGGTGCCGTGTTGCGCGCCACCGGTTCGAGCAGAAAGCGGCAATCTCCGGCCAGGGGTTCGGCGTCGTACAGATCGCGAGTCAGAAAATAGTGGTCCTGACTGGTCACGGTCAGAATCGGCGCATCCGGCGCCACGCGTCGTGCCCGCGCCACGGTCTTTTGCAGCAATGTCTCGCCATCATCCAGGCGCAGAAAGGGCTTCGGGTGCAGCCGTCGGGAAGCAGGCCAAAGTCGGGTCCCGGCGCCGCCGGAGAGAATCACGGGTATCAGCATGGTCATCCTGTCGGGTTGATCGCGGACGCGTTGGTGCCGCCTCAAACCGCCATGTTGCCATACTCATCGCGAGCCCAGCCCGACGCGGCCGTTGGTCCTCAGCGCGCACTCAGCGGACGAAGTGAAGCTTGCTGATCCGACCGCCCCGAACCTCGTAGATGGCCAGCATCTCTACAGATTCGAGGCCCCCCATGCGACCGAAGATGCGCTCGCGATCAACGACCACGTGGCCGAATGTCGTCCGACTGATGACCTCGGCCTTCAGGTTTGGTGATGCGGCGAACAGCTGCCGGTAGCGCAACTCGATCTCGGCAATGCTGCTAGAAGATGGATCGACAGCACCAAGTTCATGGATCGCCGCGTCAGCGGAAAACTGCGCGAGGAACTCTGGCAAGTCCCGGGCGTTGTATGCCTGAAGCTGCCGTTCTACGACAAGCCAGGGTTCAATGCTGTTCATCGGAAAGCGACCCAGGCCCAATGGGGCGATGCGCAAACCACCATCGGGTCCACCTTCTTTGGGCATTGTTCATGGCAACATCGAGCTCATCCTCATATAACTCGGAACCGTCAATGTAGCCTCTATCGAGCCGCGACCTTGCTTCTGGCATCGCAATTGACAAAGCAAGATTCTGTCGTATGAAAGTAGCCAGCACATGGTTTGTAACTTGCGTGATTGGAGTCGACCAATTATCCCGGCAACGTTGAATCAACCCGGAATTCAATTCTGGCTCGACCCAAGGGCCTTCGATGTCGGCTACGCATTTGTCATTCATCAATAAAAACCTCGGCGTCGAGATGACCGGAAGCCGTATGGGGGTTTCCGGTCTTCGCCATGGAAGCTCGCCGGTAATCCGGATTGATTGACGAGTCATCCACCATTGCTAGCGTGCAGTGTGAGGGAGTACGACGGTGCGCATTAACGTTGCCTAACGACCATCTACGCGGCTACGGCGCCACAGTGACTGGGCCAATTTCGACGAAGGAGGAATACGAATTCTCTGCGATCAGGGTGCGCAGGGCCTCCGGGACCAGCGTGTCCATTAGCCATGCTTCGACCGAATAGAGAAATGGAACTCTCCGCACTTTCGAACCGTTTCCAGTCAGCGCGGCGGCGAACTGCGGTGCATCAACAACCATGAACCCTCCCGTGCCCATGGCGCCAATGGTAAGCGGCCGTCGCACCGCAAACCAGAATCATTGCGGATGGATACCCGGCAGTCCGACTTCACCTACTTGCTGGTCAGCGGTGACGCACCAGGCTCTTACAAACTGCGAACCAGTGCCCGCCGTGTAAGAGGAAAAACACGAGTGAATTCCGCCGGGCAACTCCGCAGCAAGTGACAAATACGTATCACTGTAGCTACAACTCACCCAAACAGAGCGTGAACCAATACGCCAGCGGTGCTGCCGCAGATCGCCGTTCGCCTCCCACCCGCTGGAAGTGTCTGGCGCCAGAACAGCACCTGATTCAGGTCCATCCAGCAACAGGCCGATACCTGACAGCTTGCTCCGACGCCGATCAAACCCAGGCGCCGATGCGTGCCCCCGTTGCGGGCTCACAATCACGAGGCCGTCTGGAGGCGCTGGAAACGCTTGTATCGTCTCAATCTCAAGGGGGCATGGAAGCGCTACGACTTGCCCGGTGGGTTCTGCAATCAAGATGCCGGGCACGGCCAGGACCAGCATGGTTGCGAAGACTCTCATTGACCGGCAAATCGGATCAGATGAGCGGCGCACCCGACAAGGTTTGAGCTTGAGGCTGGACCTGTCACGCGTCCGCACCGGCGTGGTGCTGGCTGGCATTACGGTTCGCCCCGCATTCCGCGCACAGCTTCGCTTGTGGCGTTCGCAATGGCGTTCCACAGCAAGTGCAAGGCGGTCCAAGTGGTCTGATGCCCTCCGGGTACATGTGCTCGACCAAGAGTTTGCTGTTGACCAGGTCAAGGCCGAACCGTTCGTGCACGTACATGATCGCGTCGACCGTGCGCCCCGCATCGATGAAGCCGAGCACCTGCGCCTCATCGATGGAGGTTGCGGCGACGACAAGGGGTAGTTCGCGAGCACAACCAGGGCAAAAGCCGCCGGAGCTGGGTCGATAGTTCCCGATGCATCGATGTTGTGGTGCAGCTTGAGATGCCATTGCATTTCCACCTAACGTTGGCAGCCAGGGACGCTGCCCGGTGCGCCGTCGCGCGACGTCCAGCGACCAAAGGGAGCGGTCTCAACCCAAATGCTACAGGACACGGCCTGCCGTCGGCTCGCGCTCTTCTATTGATCCATTTTCATTCATGAAGCGCATACCCCGATAGTGGGCCTCGTAGTACTCATTGAATTCACGAATGAACTGCTCCCTCATCGGCCACGCCATAAAGCAGGCGTAGTGCATTCCAGCATCCATGAAAGGCTCTAACGCCGGATCTGACACGGGAAATCCACTTGTGGCAAATACCCCATTCTCGGACTCCAATACCCCCCGACATAGCGGGCATTGCGACTGACCAAGAAGTACTAGCGCCATAGTATTCTCCAGCGATCAGGTTTCGCGCTGCAACTCGGAAGCAGCTGGATCAGCGCAAGCCTCTCCGGCAGTCGCGTTGACCATTCTGCTGGATGGCGTCACGGCTTGCAGTAGCACTGAGGGCTGCCGGCCGACCTTGCCAGCGTGCGGCAAGTCGGCGGGACGAACCAAGCGGCTTGGACGGTGTCATTGGTCCGGGTAAGTCGGGCAACGGCGTACCGCATGCCCACGTACACGCTACCGTCCGGTGCCAGCGTGATCGAGTTTGGGTAGAGGCTGCCGAGGCCCACCTCCACAAGGGTTGTCAGCTGACCATCTCGGTACGAAAGGATCCCGTCGCTCGCAATCACGACTATCCCGAGCGCTGGATGCTCAATCGCGACCTCCGCGGCGGTGCCGAGAGGCACTTCGCGGATGATCCGCCATTGGCCGTCGCGACGACCAATGTGCTTTATCGAACCCACGCGAAAACTCAGATGAGCGAGCCCGGAGACCAGTAACGCTTCTTCGCCGGCGCGGAAGAATGAGACTGGGTTCCCACCAGCGACCGAGGATTCGCCCAATCGATAATGCGAGCTTCCGTCGGTGGATAACCACCAAACACTGCCGCCCCACTCACCCGCGTTGAAGCCAACGAGATAGCCATCCTCTACGGGAAGGTACGACCTTGCACCCCGTGCTCCCTCGCCCAGATCGGCATAGGCTGCCTCTGGCAGAGGCGAGGCAGCAACGACCCCGGGTTCGTACTCCCGAACGGTTACGCGCCCATCCATGAGCGCGACTTGCCATTCGCCCCCAAACCCGTGATTCGCACACATAGACAATGGGTGGGGCCATTCGTCGGGAGAACTTGACTCCACCCAACTTTCGATGTCCTGGGGCGGTGTCTCGCCGGCGAATTGTCTGGCACGGACATCTGCGGCCAAGAACAAGAGGACCACGAGAATTGCCTTTAGGATCGGCTCCGCCGCCCAACGTCTGAGGTACGTCGCGCGTGAAGTACGCAGTCCGAAGCGAGTCGGCGTGACCGAGTGGTTGGGCAGCACTGGTGCGTTGTGTATCAAAGCAGCCTCCAACTCAACTGATAGGCAGGACCAGATGGCGCATACCGCTGCTCCCGTTCCAAGTGAATCATCTGCGCTCTGGCCGGCTTTGCGTTTGACGGAACAGACTTTCTTCGGGCAGACAGTTGCAGAGCAATCTCATCCCAGCGCGTGTTCGTACCTGGGTACCCAGGGTGCGAGTCAGTGCCTACTACACCAGCTTCGTACTGCTCGTTCCAACTTGCGAAGATCCGCCATTGCTCCTGCTCAAGCGCTAACTCTTCAGGGTCTATTGGCCAAACAAGAAAGGTCCCCATGTACTCGTCCTCCTTCTCATCCCATTGAGATATGAAGCGATGAGGCAGCCCGTTCACGTTGGCAACGCCAGCGCGAGGCCCGTCGTACCAATCATTCTCGACGTATACGTGTTCTGGTGGACCGTATGTGGTCATTGGTGTGTTCTTGGCGGTCTAACGATTCATTAACGCGTTGCCATTCGGGAACAATCCGATCATCGCAAGTCGCGCTGACTGCCATGTTAGCCGCCCACGATGGCCGATGGCTCAACCCGGCCCCCGGAGATCTCTACTTCAAGGGGGCCGCGGGCAATTCCGTGGACAATGAATGTAACCAATGCCGGCCAACTACATCCCATATATGGAGATTCTTCTTGGTGGCGAAACTCCTCAGTTTCCACCGAGAGACTCAGCTTCCCGTCGTTCAGCATTGCAAGGGACCCATTCCGGCGGACGGCCTCGTAGGCATTCTCGATTTGCCAGAACGATATCTTTAGGTCCGTTTCAGAAATCCATTCAACATGGACTGAACGATATTCCTTCTCGTCTCGGGGATGATTGATGACATCGGAATCGCAGTCCAGGCTCAACACGTACAGTTCATGCACCAGCGACTGGCCTAGCGCAATCGGAGTGAACGCGGCCACGAAGAGAGATACGAGAGCAGTCGCAAGACGCACGGTCGGCTGTCGCCGCGTCAAGCCGCCGCGGCCAAAAGAGCCACGGTCGGTGCCAAGCGCCTGTTCCGCAGTTGGCTTGAGTGAATAGTTGGGCCTAAAGACGACATCATTGATCATTCAATTCGATGCGTACCCACGAGGCATTCATATCCGGATTCCTTTCTATGACCTCAGATATGGCATCATCTTGTCTCGTACAAATGTCACACTTTGAACCGGCAAATTGAAGGAAGAGCAATCCTTTTTCCGGCGCAAGTAGACTCAGTTTGTCACCCATCTGCGCAGCAATCTGGCACTTGTCCCAATTTGGTACGAGGTAGAATTGGTCATCAACCATTTCTCCCCAAAATGCAACCTTTTCGGCCTCCCCGAACGCGTCACTCAACAACATCTTCCGAAGTGGATGCCCTAAAATAACATGCCCCCCTGCATCATCTAGGACGTAAAGCACACCCGGCCTCAACTTGCCCCATGCGTCCTTCTCCATGACTTGGGGCATGTTGGATGTTCCCGGACCATGAGTAATCACACTACGCGTTGAATTTGCAATCGGCGTCCTGAAATCTCCGGGCATTCCGGAACATCCTTTCAACCCTGCATGTAGACTGGCCGGAAGCCAGAACAGCAACATCGAGCTGAGAATAAGGCGTGTCAACACGAGTGTGCTCCCAATACACCAAACAGTAAACAAGCGGCACTTGGCCGTAGGCCGCGCCGCGAATCGGGTTCGGCTTGAATGAATTGTCAGGGCTCAACGGGCGGCCATGGTCGGATTGCATGCTGCAACTGCTGATCAAGCGACCAATCATCAGGCCTTGCCTTTGCGTCGAACCATGGACATCCATTGGCAACCCACGTTTCAAAATGCGCGACATTGTCGTCGCAGCCATACTCGCAGCCGCAGCATTCGCAGATGTCGAACGAGCACCTAATGTCGGACACGGATGCATAAACATAGCCGCCATCAACAGGCCCGTACCCGCAAACTGGACAGTGGTCGACATCCTTCACCGGTGATTCCTAACGCCGCGTAAGGCGGCCGCGGGCCGATGTGCTCTCAGAAATCACCGAACTCTCTCCCAGCGGTCCGCTTGAACACATAGTTAAGCCTCATTGGATCGGCCCTTCTTGGAAAGACAGAGAGGTAGCATGAATCGTGGTGAAGTCACCGCGCATGTCTGAGAAGGTGTGGCGGAGTAGGCCATTGCGAAGAACGACAAGCTCCTGGACAACAATGGATGGCATGAAATAGAGCCTGCCCGACGTGGTTTGGAACTTGCAAATGCCAGCGTAGACAAACTCAAAGAGGCGCGTGCCGTAGTCGTTGGTTGCGCCCAAGGTGACTACTCCACGGTTAGCTTCAATATAGGTTACATCTGAGCGCCAGAGCGAAAGCTCTGAGCTTGTGGGGAGTTCGTAACGCTCCTTTGCAGTCAGGCTTTGAAGGTCACTCTTGAGGGTTGGCCTAACCCTGACTAAGTACTTGAAGTACCTTGTCAGGTCCCACCGAGTCGGTGATCCATCATTCTCGAGGTAGATGAAGCGAGCGGGCATGGTATGAGGCCTAACAGCAAATTGGCGACACTTGGCCGTGTTTCAACGCGGCCATTGGCCGCATATTGCGCATCCTGGAATGGCGCATGGCCGTCGCTGTGTAGCCCGTGTGGTGCTGCTCTGGAGTGTGTGACCACGCGGCAATTCAGGCAAGGGTCGCCTTGCGGGCGGTGCAGCGAGGTCTGGGCATGCGGCGTTGATATGCGGCCATTGGCCGTCGATCACGCTGGTAGCTGTAAAGAACGAGGCTGGCTGCACAAGTAGCGATCATCTATACAGCCTCGTCCTTCAATAGTTCGCGAGTGGCTTGCCTTCGACTAGCCAGCAGCCATACGGACGCCTAACTCGGCTAGATTTGCATCGGCTAGCCCTTCGGTGGTGGCGGGGCCAGCACTTCGCGGTTGCCGTTGTGTGAGGGGGCGCTGACCACGCCCTGGGCTTCCATTTCCTCGATCAGGCGGGCGGCGCGGTTGTAGCCGATCTTCAGGCGTCGCTGCACGCCGGAGATCGAGGCCCGGCGGGTTTCGGTGACGATGGCCACGGCCTGGTCGTAGAGGTCGTCGTCCGAGTTGCCGGAGCCGGCCTCGGGCAGGCCGCTCTCGCCGATGACGCGGCCGTCGCCCAGATCCTGGGTGTCGTCGAGCACGCCGTCGATATAGGTGGCCTCGCCATGATGTTGTTTGAGGTACTCGACCACCCGATGCACTTCGTGATCGTCGACGAAGGCGCCGTGCACACGATCGGGCGTGGCGGTGCCGGGCGGCAGATAGAGCATGTCGCCATGTCCGAGCAGCGTCTCGGCGCCGGACTGGTCGAGAATCGTGCGGGAGTCGATCTTGGAGGACACCTGGAAGGCCATCCGAGTGGGGATGTTGGCCTTGATCAGACCGGTGATCACGTCGACCGATGGCCGCTGCGTGGCCAGGATCAGGTGGATGCCGGCGGCACGCGCCTTCTGCGCCAGTCGGGCGATCAGTTCTTCGACCTTCTTGCCGACGATCATCATCATGTCGGCGAACTCGTCGATGACGACGACGATGTAGGGCAAGGTGTCCAGCCGATCGGGCTGAATGCCCGGGCCGGCCTCGTTGGGATCGAAGAAGGGATCGGTGATGGGCTGCCCTGCCTCCTGCGCATCCTTGATCTTGCGATTGAAGCCCGCCAGGTTGCGCACGCCCACCGCGGCCATCAACTTGTAGCGCCGCTCCATCTCCGCCACGCTCCAGCGCAGCGCATTGGCGGCCTCCTTCATGTCGGTGACCACCGGCGCCAGCAGATGAGGGATGCCCTCGTAGACGCTCAGCTCGAGCATCTTCGGGTCGATCATGATCATCCGCACCTGATCCGGCGTGGCCTTGTAAAGCAGGCTCAGGATCATCGCGTTGACGGCCACCGACTTGCCCGAACCGGTCGTACCAGCCACCAGCAGATGCGGCATGCGGGCGATATCAACCACCATCGGCCGGCCGCCGATGTCCTTCCCCAGCGCCAATGCCAGCGGTGAGGTGGTCTTGTCGTACTCGCGCGATTCCAGAATCTCGCGCAGGAAGACGATCTCGCGATGGGCATTGGGGATTTCCAGGCCCACCACACTCTTGCCGGGAATCACATCCACCACGCGCACGCTGATCACTGACAGGCCGCGGGCGATGTCCTTGTCCAGCGAGGAGATCTGGCTGCCGCGCACGCCCGGCGCCGGCTGCAACTCGAAGCGCGTGATCACCGGCCCCGGATAGACGCCGACGACTTGGGCCTCGATGCGGAAATCCTTCAGCTTCAGCTCGACCTGTCGTGACAGCGCCTCCAGCGCCTCCGGGCTGTAGCCCTTGCCGGTGACACGCGGCTCGTCGAGCAGCGACAGCGGTGGCAGCGGCCCGGACGGAATGCTGTCAAACAGCGGCATCTGCACTTCGCGCTCGGCCCGCTCACTCTTCTCGATCGGCGCGGCCACCGGTTCGATTCGGGGCTTTTCGCGCTTGACCTGCTTGCGGGTTTCGACCTTGCGCACTTCCTCGCGCTCGGCCCTGGCACGCCGGCCCGCCCACCAGTCGCCCAGTCGACGGACGGCCGCCCCGGCTTCGGCCACGCCACGCAGAGCCAGCGCACCGAGCCCATCGACCACACGGAACCAGGACAGTCCGGTGGCGAAGGTCACGCCGACCAGGAACAGCGCCAGCGCAAACATCGTCGTCGGCCCGAAGCCGAGCGACGGTACCAGCGACTGCCCGACCACCGCGCCGAGTACCCCACCCCCGCCAGCCGGCGGACTGTAGACGGCATCGCCGCCATGCAGATGCCCCAGCACGGTGCCGGCCAGTAGTGTCAAGATCAGCCCGCCCGCCTTGGCCAGCAGGCCGACAGCCGGGTCACGCTCCGGTGTTGGACCCGGTCGGGCGATTCGCAGCGCGAAATACATCAGCGCCAGCGGCAGCAGGTAGACCAGCTTGCCGACCAGATACAGACCCAGATCGGCCAGCCAGGCCCCTGCCCGTCCACCCAGATTGTGCACGGAGGCCTGCGATCCGGCATGGGACCAGCCCGGGTCGGACGGATCGAAGGTCCAGAAGCAGGCGAACAGATACAGCGCCACCGGCAAGGCCAGCACGACCACGCTCTCGCGCAGCATCTGCTGCAGGCGCGCGCTCAGGCTTGAGGTCAGTGCCGGCGAGGCGCTCGCAGCGAGCTCAGGTGCAACTTGAGATTTCTTTGCCAAGGCCTTGAGAATCCAAAGGGGCAATGCCAAAAAATGGCCCCGCCAATGGCCCATAGTTTGCCAGCTAGACCGCCCCAGCAGTACCGCCGGTGCACAGCTGCGATCGGGCTGCTGCCAAACCACCGACGCGAGCGCCGGACGCGGCAGCTTCAGACCAGGCGTGTGCTGCGCAGGGGCAGGTGCAGATCCAGTTCGAAATGCGCGGTACCAAAGGCAAAGGGGCGACCGACCCAGGCTTCAAACACCGGCTGGTCGGCCGGCACCCGCCCGCTGGCCGGGAGCCAGGTGCCGAACAGCCAGTCCAGCGCCCGCTGCTCCAGGCTGATGTCGCCACGCACCGGCAGACAGGCGATGCTCATGGACGAAAACTCGATCAGTCCGATCTCGCCCTCGCTGCCCACCCCATCGGGAACCTGCAAACCCACGTCGTAACGACAGTCCGACATCGGCACGCAATCCGGGTCGTCCCACATGTAACCCAACCATTGACCGTCGGCCAGGCCGCGCTCCAGCGCCCAAGTCTGCAAGCGAGCGGCTGCCTGCTCCACGCGTCCGGGCCTGAACGGCTCGAAGACGCGAACGTAAGCCACCTTGCGCGGTGGCAACTGGCGAATCCGGGCGACGAAACCGTCCGGGTTCTCGCCCGCCGGCAATCGATCCAGGCGATAGCCGCTGCCGCTTTCGGCCATCGACCGGGTCAGTTCCTCCCGCCGCTCAGCGCGCCAGGCTTCACGATCGAAGCGTCCCGGCGCCTGGCCATAGCGACGCTTGAAGGCATGAATGAAATGCGAGGCACTGGCAAAGCCACAACTCAGCGCCACCTCCCCCACCTTCGCCGAGCGGTCATGAATCAGCAGACGCAAGGCGCGCTCAAGCCGCAGACGGGTCACGAATCTGGCCAGCGACTCGCCGGTGCTGTGGTGAAAGATGCGGTGGAAGTGGAAGGGAGAAAGGCCGGCCACCGCGGCGACCTCATCCAGCCTCACGGGCGAGCCCAGATGCGCCAGTACATGGTCGATCGCCCGGTTGATTCGGTCCACGTAGGACGGCTGCATGGTCGGCTCCTGGGTACTCGCACCGCAAGATTGTGCAATTTCGGCGCGCGGCCCGCGTCTATGCTGAACTTACCGTTCACCCGTTGAAGGAGTCACCCGATGCAATTGGGATGCTTTTCGGTCAGTCTCGCGGTCAAGGACATTGCGGCTTCTCGCGCCTTCTACGAGCGCCTGGGATTCACCGTCGTTCACGGCAACCAGGACCAGAACTGGCTGATTCTCGGCAATGGCGACACCAAGATTGGCCTGTTTCAGGGCATGTTCGAGGCCAACATCCTCACCTTCAATCCCGGCTGGAACCAGTCAGGCGAGCCGTTGGCGCAGTTTGACGACGTCCGCGACATTCAAAGACAGCTGCTCGACCAGGGCGCGGCCATCGCCAAGCCGGCCGACGAGACCGGCGACGGACCGGCGCACTTCGTGATCAGCGACCCGGATGGCAACCTGATCATGCTCGATCAGCACGTGAGCCGCCCGTCCTGAGCCCCGTGCGGCATCCGCAGCCAGCGCTTTGACGCCCAGGGTCACGCGCCGTCGACCTGCAGACAGCTTCGCTTGGCTATAGTGCGCTTTTGCCGCGGAGCCTGCCCATGCTGGATCGAATCGAACACGGACCCATCCTGGAACTGCGGCTGGCCCGGCCGCCGGTCAATGCGCTGGCACCGGATCTGGTGCGAGCCCTGCGCGAGGCCATCGACAGTGCGCCTCGGCAGGGCTATCGCGGTGTACTGCTCAGCGGTCGCGAAGGCGTGTTTTCCGGCGGCCTCGACGTGCCGCAGCTGATGCAACTCGACCGCGAAGGCATGGCGAGCTTCTGGGCTGATTTCTGCGGACTGATGGGTGCGGTGGCCTGTTCACCGATCCCGACCGCCGCGGCCATCACCGGACACAGCCCTGCCGGTGGCACGGTCGTGGCGATGTGGTGCGACTACCGGGTGATGGCCGAGGGCAACTACCGCATCGGTCTCAACGAAACCCAGGTGGGCCTGGCCATTCCGCCGATGATCGTCGATGGTTTCAAGCGGCTGGTCGGCGCCCATCGCGGCGAGCGACTGGTGGCCGAAGGTCGGTTGGTGGACGCCGCCGAAGCCTGTGCCATCGGCCTGGTCGACGAGCTCACGGCCACCGGTGAAGTGGTTGGGCGCGCCTTGCAGTGGTTGCAGCGCCATCTGGCCTTGCCCCAGCACGCCTTCCTCGCCAATCGCCGGGTCGCTCGGGCCGACCTCGGCCGGCTGTTCGAGAGTGAAGACCTGCTGGCGGCCGAGAGCTTCGTCGAAGGCTGGTTCAGCGAGCCCACGCAGATGGCGCTGCAAGCGCTACTCGAACAGCTGCAATCTCGACGCCAGAAGGCCTGAATCGTGCGGGGCGCGTGGCTGGCCGCATGGCTTTGGACACTGGCGAGCCTGCTGCCGCTGCCGGCGCGCGCCTGCGCCGAGCGCGGTTTCCAGGTCCTGTTTGCCGATGGGCTGGAGGATTGCCAGCGCGACCAGTCACGTTTTGTCCGCCTCGCCAATGATCGCCAGATTGACGGCACCAGCGCCGTGGTGGTGCTTTCTCACGGCTTCACGCTGTCCAGTGCGGCGCCCGTCCTGATCGTCGCCGATGGCCGTTATTTCCCATTGGATGCGCCGGCGGGTTCAATCCGCATCCGCATCAATGGCGATGAAAGCGCCAGTTCAGTGCCGATCACCGACTGGGGCTCCTCACAGCGGCCGATGATGCATGCCTTCAACGTGCTGGCCAGTGCCACGCTGCCGGCCGGCAACCATCTCGTGGAACTCGTCGCCAGCGCGCATCCCTCCCGTCCTGGTCGCTTCATGGTCGGGGCTGGCAGCGGGATGAGCGTCCTCGTCCAACCCTACTCGCAACTGACGGTCAGTGGCTTCGACGCCGCCAGTCCGATCATCGATGTCACCACCTACGACCCCGCCAATGGCATCGATGTGATCGAAGGCGCGCTGGACCGCCCCTTTCTGAATCTGTTGCAGCACCGGGTCGGCAATCGCAGCGGCCGTCCGGTGTGGAGCGTGGGCATGGTGTCCGGCCGCGGCTTCAATGCCTGCAACAACGGCATCGACAATGGCTTCGGTGATGCCCTGCTGGGCCTATTCGGCAACGGCATCTGCCAAGGCACCGAGAACGCCGCCTGGAGTGTCAACGATCTGCACCCGGACGCCGAGTTGCAGGGCGCCATGATGGCGCACTCGGTTCATGCGCTGCAGCCCGGAGAGGATCTGGACCTGGTACTGGCTGGCAGCGAACTGGCCTTTGGCTCCGACCAGGGCGGATCGTCCAGCGGCGCGCACGAAAACGGCGTCTGCTGGGCCATGGGCAATGTCCGCATGATCAGCGCCACCGGCGGAACCGTGGCCGGGCGTGCGCCGACCGGCCCCAACCGGCTCTGCAGTACCTACACCTGGCGCTGTGTGGGCACCACGGAAGGAACGCCCGGCTGCCCGGCGGCTGGCACCGATGTGGTGCTGGCCAGCGCGCAGGTGCCCGTGCCCGCCGGTCACGATGGCATCGTGCTGTTCAACGCCCGCACGCGCATCCAGGCCGACAATGGCGATGAATTCGCCACCGCGGCCCTGGGCATTCGCATCAATGGGGTCCCCCGTGGCGCGGTCGGTACGCAGCAGTTGGCCAATGGCGCGGCGGAGGCCAGTCGCACTCTCAGTGCTTCTGTACTGACCACGCCCGGAGACGGCGGCGGTGCGCTGACACCGGGTGTGCACCTGGTGGAGGTCACGCTGCGGATCAGCGGTACCCGGTTGCAGTTCCCGTCGGCACCGGAGGATCTGGCCCTGAGCTGGATTGACTGAGTTCGGCGCCTTTGGTCCTCGACAGGCAACGCTGCCCGGAATGGAGTGCTGCATGGCCTGACGTGATTGCTCCATGTTCGTTTGCTATTGATGGGCCTCCCTTCCCGGCCCGATCCGCTCGGGCCTGACGGCGACAATAGTCATGGACACGTCTGCAGATTCAGCGCCTTCCACCGAACTGGGCCGTTTGTTTCGACCCGCTTCCGTCGCCCTGATCGGCGCCTCCGACCAGCCTGATTCTCTCGGCACGCCCATCACCCGGCATCTGCTGGACCAGGCGGCGCAGGTCGACGTGCACCTGGTCAATCCGCGGCGACCGATGGTCTTCGGGCGTCACTGCCTGGACAGTGTTGCGGATCTACCCTTGGGCGTGGACCTGGCCGTGCTGCTGACACCCTGGCCAGTCACGCTGGATCTGCTGGAGGCGCTGGATGCGCGAGCGGTGGGCTGCGCGGTCATCATTGCGCTCTGCGGCCGACCCAACCTGAGCCTGCGCGCCTTCGATGCCGATCGCCGGCGACTCCAGCGCTTCACCGCTACGCACGCCATGCGCATCGTGGGCCCCGCCAGCCAGGGCATCATCCTGCCACGGCTGGCACTGAACCTGAGCTTGTGTCCGGCCACCCCCGAGGCCGGCAATGTGGCCTTTGTGTCCAGTTCCGGGGCGATCGCCAGTGTCATCGCCGATTGGGCCGAGAACCGGGGCCTGGGCATGTCGGCGCTGATCAGCCTGGGCGACCGTTCCGATGTCGACCTGCCCGATGCCCTGGACTATCTGGCCGCCGACGCGCACACCCGCGCCGTTTTGATCTACCTGGAGGACTTCGAGCAGCCCCGTCGGCTGCTCGGTGCCCTGCGCAACCTGGCATTGCGCAAGCCTACGGTCATGCTGGCGCCAGCCGTCGATACGCAGGGGCAGGCACCCGGCAGCGAGGCGGCCGGACGGGCGCCGCTGTTCCGACTGGCGCTGCAGCGGGCGGGTGTCCTGCTGGTCGACAGCCTGGACGAGTTTTGCGCCGCGGCCAACGTTGATCTGCCCACCTGGCCCCATGCCGGCAGTCGTTTCGCACTGGTTGGCAATGGCACGGGATTGCCGCATCTGGCTGCCAACGCCGTCCATCGTGTCGGCGGGCAACTGGCCCCGTTGAGCCGTTCCACACAAGCGCAGCTGCGCGAACTGCTGCCGGCGGACCTGTCGGTCGCCAATCCGCTGGATGTCGGTCGAGAAGCCGATGGCCAGCGCTATGCCGCCGCAGCCCGGATCCTCGCCGCCGACGACACGGTCGATGTGGTGCTGCTGAACCACCATCCGACCAGCTTTGCGGCATCGGCACAGATCGTCGCCAGCCTGGCGCCCTCGCCGCCCGAGGATGCCCCCCTGCTGGCTGCCTTCGCGGGCGCTGGCCAGGATCGCTCTCGCTACAACCTGGCACGCCGCGGCATTGCCGCCTTCGAGACGCCGGAAGCGGCGGTACACGCCTACGCACTGAACCGCCGGCATCATCTGCAGCGATCCGAGCTGCTGCGCGCGCGACCGCCCCTGGCCAGGCATCTGAGGATTGACGTCGCACGTGCCCACCGTCTGCTGCGCAGTGCAGCACCGATCGAACCCATCGCCCTGTTGGCGTGCGCCGACATCACCCTGCATCCAGCCGAAGCCCGCAACGGTCGGACCCTGCTGTGGCACAGCGATGCCGTGCTTGGGCCCTTGTTGAGGGCGGACAACGGCACGCTGGCGCGTCATTGGTTGCTGCCACTGGACAGTCTCAGCGCCACCGAAGCCCTGCGCTGGCTCGACCACCCGGCGCTCGAGCCGCCGCCCAGGCATTACAGCGAGTTGTTGGCGCTGTCCGAGCTGTATCAGCGCTGCCAGGCGCTGGACACCCTGAGCGTGCGTGATCCGCACTGGTCCGACGACGGCTGGTTGGCCGCCGAGGTGAGCTACAACCTGCGATCGACAGCGCGCCTGCCCACCGCCTTCTCACCCTGCCCGGCCGAGCCCGATGAGTGGATCGAGGCCGAGGGTCTGCCGCAGCTGCTGTTGCGACCTATCCGCGCCGAGGACGAGGTTGCGCTGCAGCAGAGCTTTGGTCGATTGACACCGGAAGAGGTGCGCCTGCGCTTCCTTTACCCGCTGTCGCAGCTGGGCCATGACATGGCGGCGCGCCTGACTCAGCTGGACTACGATCGCGAAGTGGCGCTGGTGCTGACCGATGCGGCCCCGCCGGGCATGGCGCCCATCCACGCCGTCGCCCGCGCCAGCTTTGATCTGCCATCGGCGACGGCGGAATTTGCGATCATCGTTCAACGCGAATTCGCCGGTCATGGTCTGGGACGCTTCTTGATGGAACGCATCATCGAACACTGTCGACGGGCTGGCATGCGCGAGGTCTACGGTCTGGTCCTGCCGGAAAACCGGGCCATGCTGACCCTGGCCGAACGGCTCGGCTTCACTCGCTCGCGCGCCGAGGAGCTGTTGCGGGTCAGTCTGCCGCTGACCGCTGGCGCGGGCGCGCACTGATGCGACTGGCCGTTCTCTGGTGGGCTGCCCTGGTCCTGTGCGGCCCCACGCTGGCGCTGGGCTGGGGCGCGCAGGGCCACCGGCTGGTCGGTGCCTACGCACAGAATGAACTGGAACCGGCCGTCGCCGCGGAGGTGCAACGGCTGCTTCGCGGCGAATCCGAACCGACGCTGGCTGGCATCAGCAACTGGGCCGACGAGATCCGGGACCGGCCCGAGGGTCGGGCCACAGCGCGCTGGCACTACATCAATTTCGAAGCCGGCCAGTGCCACTATGTGCGAGAGCGGGTCTGCCCCGATGGCGACTGTCTGGTCGAAGCCATCGAGGCGCAGAGTCGGATCCTGGCCGACACGCAACGCTCGCTGCCAGAGCGTCGTGATGCACTGAAGTTCCTGGTGCATTTCGTTGGCGACGCCCACCAGCCCCTGCATGCCGGCTACTTCGCCGATCGAGGCGGCAACCGCTACCAGATCAGCTACGAGCGCGAAGGCTGGAATCTGCACTCGGTCTGGGATGCACTGATTCTGCGCAGCGGCGGACTTGGCGACACCGCCTATCTGCAGCAGCTCCACGCGCTGGATGATCCCATCGTGACAGGCACGCCGGCGGTCTGGGCCGAAGCAGCCTGCGCAATGGTGCAGCAAGCCGACTTCTATCCACCTGGCCACAAGATCACCCGCGAGTACCTGGACAGCCGTCGGCCAATGGCGCTGCAGCAGCTGCGCCAAGGCGGGATTCGGCTGGCGGCGCTGCTCAATCGGTTGCTGCGTCGGCCCTGAGGGTCAGCCCCGCCGACCACGACAGCCGCGTACACTTGGCGGCCTTTGGTGCCAATGTCGGTGAACATGAGCAAACTCTGTTTCATAGGTGGCGGCAACATGGCGCGCAGTCTGATCGGAGGGCTGATCGAACGCGGCACCGATGCTGCCTCGATCGGTGTGGCCGAGCCCGCCGATGCCGCGCGGCAAGCGCTGGCGACCGACTTCGGTGTGGCCACGAGCGCCGACAATCTGGCCATCGCGGCGTCCGCCGAGATCTGGATCCTCGCCGTCAAGCCGCAGGTCATGGGCGCAGTCTGCAGGTCGCTGGCCGGTTTGAACCGACCCGCGCTGGCGATCTCGATTGCTGCCGGGGTCACGCTGGGTCAGCTCAGAGGCTGGTTGGGCGCCGCTCCTCGACTGGTGCGCGTGATGCCCAATACGCCGGCGCTGGTCGGCGAAGGCATTTCGGCCTTGTGCGGGGAAGCCGGGCTAGCTGACGGCGACTGGCAGACGACCGAACGAATCTTTGCTGCGGTTGGCGAAACCGTGCGGGTGCCTGACGAAGGCCTGATGGACGCCGTCACAGCGGTGTCCGGCAGTGGCCCGGCCTACTTTTTCGCAGTCATCGAGGCCATGCAGGCCGCAGCGATCGAACAGGGATTGCCGCCCGACACGGCCAGACGACTGGTCCTGCGCACGGCCATTGGCGCCGCCCGCATGGCGCTGCCAGGGGACCCGGACGCGGCCGAATTGCGTCGCCGCGTCACCTCACCCGGTGGGACCACCGCTGCAGCCCTGGGCGTCCTTGAACGCGCCGGACTCGCCCGCATGATGTCCAGTGCAATCGCCGCAGCAACCGAACGCGGTCGCCAACTGGCCGCAGAACAGGAGTCCTGACCGTGGCAGCTCAGAATGCGCTGGCGTTTCTCATCAGCGCCATCTTCGGCCTGTTCATTGCCCTGCTGTGGGCTCGCTTTCTGGTGGAAGCCACCCGGGTGGGTTTCCGCGATCCCATCGCCCAGGGGTTGTTTCAGTTCACCAACCCCATGCTCGCACCACTGCGCCGATTCGTCCCGAGTTGGAATGGCATCGGCCTGGCCGCCCCGCTGCTGGCGCTGGCACTGTCGGCGCTCGAAGTCCTGCTGATCGGGCTGCTGTACAAGCTGCCGGGCCCTGTGGGTTTTCTGTTCACCGCGCTGGCGCAATGGTTGGATGCGCTGTGCTGGCTGGTGCTGATCCTGCTGCTGGTTTACGTGATCATGGGTTTCGTCGACCGCTACGGCGAGCACCCGATCAGCCAGTTCCTGGGGCGATTGTTCCGCCCGATGCTCGCCCCCATCCGACGTCATCTCCCGCCGCTCGGTCCGTTGGACCTGTCGGTCTTCGTGTTCAGCATCGGCGTCATCTTCCTGCGGATCCTGATCGTCGGCTCACTGCTGGAACTGGCCTGAGTGCTGGATCCAGCCGCGTGATGTGTTCGGAATGGACGACCTGAAGTAAGGAATGCGACCGATGAGCGGAGAGCTGCCGGGTTGGGTGGTACGCGAAGCCAAGGCCGAGGACCTGCCCGCCATTGTCCGCTTGCTGGCCGATGACGCGCTGGGCGCCACGCGCGAACAGATCGACGCGGCGCCGGATCCCAGCTATTACCGGGCCTTCGAGGAAATGCAGCGTCACCCGGGCTGCCATTTCCTCGTCGCGGAACTGAACGGTGAACTGGTGGGCTGCATGCAACTGGTCATCATTCCCGGGCTGTCACATCGAGGTGCGCGACGAGCACAGATCGAGTCGGTGCGCATCGCCCGTTCATGGCGAGGCCATGGGCTGGGAACCCGACTCACCGAGGCGGCCTTGCAGATGGCCCGTGATCAGGGCTGCATACTTGCTCAGCTGACCACCCACCGGCAGCGCACCGACGCACATCGCTTCTACGAACAGCAAGGCTTTGCCTTCACCCATCTGGGCATGAAGAAACGCTTGCGGACCGACTGATTGCCCACTCAGTCAGTGGTCATCGGTTCGCGCGGGGACAGGCCGGCGACCAGTCCCATCGCCACCAGCATGCCCAGCAACTGGGCACCGATGAACGGCAGCACATCCATCGCCCGGATGCCGGCAAAGCTCTGGGTCAGACTGCGGGCCAGGGTGACCGCCGGGTTGGCGAAGGACGTACTGGCGGTGAACCAGTAGGCCGCCAGAATGAAACAGGCCACCAGTGCCGGAATCGCCGTCGGCCGCCAGCGCAAGCCGAGCATGATCGTCAGGATCAGCCCGGCACTGGCCACCACCTCACTCAACCACTGCGCTGTGCCGGTGCGAGCCTGGATCCCGGGCTGCCACATCGATTGTTCGAACATGGCGTGTGCCAGCAGCACGCCCATGGCCGCCCCGATCAGTTGCGTCAGCACATAGCAGATGGCGTCGAGGTTGCCGAGCTCTCCGCGCAGCCGAAAGGCCAGTGTCACAATCGGATTGAAGTGCGCACCGGAAATGGGGCCCAGCGTGCAGATCAGCACGTAGAGGATGGCCGCCGTTGCCACGGCATTGGCCAGCAGCGCCAGGCCAACCTGGCCGCCAGCGAGCGTCTGGCCCATGATTCCGGAGCCGACCACAGTCGCCAACAACGCCATGGTTCCCAGCCATTCGGCCAGCAGTCGCCTCCACAGATTCATCCAGATCGCTCCAGCACCAGAACTCGCCTCGAACCGACCGGGTTTTCCACCCGGCCATGACAGGGGCGGCCACCGAGGACCCGGCGTTGCCGGGCCCTTCTAGGTACAGGCGTAAGCTCGGGCTGCCAGCTCAAGCTGACGTGCCACAACCACAGCCGGCGCCCGTCTGAGCCTGCACCGGCGTCAGTGGCTGCGTCGGCGCTGCACCGGCATAGCTGGTCGCTTCACCAAAGGTGTGAAAGCTCTCCCAGCGGACGCCTTG
Source organism: Lysobacterales bacterium (assembly GCA_041395325.1). Lineage (GTDB taxonomy): Bacteria > Pseudomonadota > Gammaproteobacteria > Xanthomonadales > SZUA-5 > JAWLAT01. The sequence continues at coordinate 69,604 of JAWLAT010000019.1, read as the reverse complement.
CGGATCTTCGGTCCAGAGCTTGTTGGAGCGCGCGTAGCAGCAGGTGGTGCCTTCCTCGGGCAGGATCGCCGCGCCGGCGGCATCGAGCCGTTGGCCCAGTTCGGCCAGGCTGGGATCATCGTCGACCTGGAAGCCCAGGTGCTCGACACCGGTGTCCGCTCCCCGATGGGAGATGGCGAAGTTCAGCTGCGGATCGTCGAGCAGCCATTTCGCGTAGTCCGCCTTCAGGACCGCCGGTTCGGCGGCAAAGAGGCGGGAATAGAAGCGCACGTTGGCATCCAGATCCTGGACGCGCAGATGGACATGAAAACGACGCATGGTGGTCTCCTAGTGGGTCAGGTGCAGCTGCCGGCCGGACCACAACCGTCCCCGGCACAGCAGTTCTCGGTCAAATACGCCAGCAGCGCGTTCATCCGCTGATAGTCGGCATGAACGCGAATGACACGCCCGAGTCGCTCATCGCGAACCAGCCCCGCCGCGCGCAACTGATTCAAGTGCGCGGTGAGGGTGGCTGCCGGCAGATCCAGTTGCTCGCGCAACTCACCCACCGGCAGGCCGGCCGAACCGATCTGGACCAGGATTCGGAAAGCGTTCAACCGAGTTTCGTGGCTGAGCGCCGTCAGTGCGGCGAGCGCTTCGTGCGTGTTCATAAGTTCGATATTACCGGAATTATCGAATTATACAAGTACGCCCGGATCGATGTCGTCCAGCGGTTAAACTCCGCCCTGCCCCAGCCGAGCGAATCTGCCATGCCCTACACCCCGATCCTGGCCACGCTTGGCTATGTGCTTTCCCCTGATGGACGCCAGGTCCTGATGGTCCATCGCAATGCCCGCCCCGACGATGAGCACCTGGGCAAGTACAACGGTTTGGGTGGAAAGTTGGAGCCCAACGAGGATGTGGTGGCGGGCATGGCTCGCGAGATCGCCGAAGAGGCGCAGATCGAGTGCCAATCCATGCGCCTGCGAGGCACCATCAACTGGCCCGGATTCGGCCGCCAAGGCGAAGACTGGTTTGGCTTCATCTTCCTGATCGACCGTTTCAGCGGCACGCCCCCTCCAAGCAATGCCGAAGGCGATCTGGAATGGATCGACCGCGACCGCTTGCTGGACTTGCCCATGTGGGAAGGCGATCGCCATTTCCTGCCACTGATCTTCGATGCCGACCCGCGCCCCTTTCACGGCGTCATGCCCTATGCCCAGGGGCGCATGCAGTCCTGGCAGTTCAGTCGCGCAGACGTCTGAGCAGCCACTGCAGGACCTCGTCAGACTGCGACAGTCCCAGGTGGCCATAGCCACCAAGCACGTGGTCGCTGGACTCATCCAGTGCCGAGCTGCCCGCTGGCACGACGATGGCATCGTCGGTCGACCACAGGTTGACGGCGTTCTCCGGCAGCGACCTGGCCGTCGCGTTGAACCGGATCAGCCAATCCGACGAGGGCAGCGGTGGACCATGTCGCCGACCACCAAAGCCCCCGGCCAACTCGGTGCCATGATGTGGCGCGCCGATACTGACCACACGCAGCAACGGATCGTCAAGCCGGTCCCACAGCATTCGTGCGGCCACGCCACCCATGCTGTGGCCCACCAGCACCAGCGGCAACGCCGGTGCCTCCGCCCGCAGGCGCTGCACCATCGAATCCAGCCGAGTAAGCTGCTTCTGAATGTTCCACCACGTCGGCGGCAGGTCGATGACTGAGGTCCGGTAGCCTTCGGCGCGGAAGGCCTGCCGCCAGCGCCACCACAAGCCACGATTGCAGACGAAACCATGAACGAACAGCAGCTGCGCTCGTTGAGACCGCAGCGCGTCGCTGCCTGGCATGAACCAGCTCAACAACGGCTGCGCAATCAGAAAGCACCAGCCGAAAGCCAGCGACTCATGACCCCACCAGACCCAGCGGCGCCAGCCACGCGCGCGCCGGCCGCTGCGATCAAGCGCGCCCGCCAGCAGGCTACCCAGTATCGTCAAGGCGAGCACGACCAGCACGGGGAGGACCAGCGCCAATGCCGCCTGGTGCAGCAGTGAGCCATCCTGATCCGCCACCGAGGCACCGGCCCACAACAAGCCGAGCAGCAGCAGGCAGAGGACGCTGGCCAGCCGCATCGGCTCGGCTCAGCGAGCGACGGCCGGCTGCGCCTGCAAACCCACTTGCAGCCAGCCCAGGTTGACACCGATGTCGCGCGCATCATCGGTGGCGAAGACATAGCCTAATGAGCGCTGATTGGCGTCAATGAAGGACAGCCGCAGGAAGCTGCGCGCCTGTCCTGGATAGTGCAGCCGCGCCAGTTCCAGCCGATAGCCGCTGGGCGTCCCGTCGCCACGCGGCAACACGACGCTGCCACCCTGATCGTGCAACTGCAGGTTGCGTCCGGTATGCCAGGCACCCACCGCTGGCGCCGTTGTGGCCTTGTCACCTTGCGGATGCAAGGCAAACCATCCCGTGAAGGATCGCGCCCGCTGGAACTCGAACTGCCGATCCACCGCTGTCTGCCCTTCGGCGACCTGCCGAACCTGCTGGTAGCGCATCGCATCGGCATCCAGTTGCAGCCACTCGGTCACCGAGCCCGTCGATTCACCCAGTTCGGCTGCGGCACATTGGCCCGGATCTGTGGCACCGACCCAGCGGCCGTTGTCCCGGCGCTGCCACCAGATGCTGCACCCTGGACTCGGTCGCAATCGATCCGGTGACAGTTCCGCCCAGGCCTCTGACTCGGCTGCCAGCTGGATGTAGCCGTTCGCGTCCGGAAACCCATAGACGTCCTGACGCACCAGACTGCGGCTGCTGTCATAGGCGAATCGGGTCAGGCGCAGTCGTTGCCGTTGCTGACCCGGCGCGCCAAAGCTGATGCGTACGCGGAATACCCGACGACCAAACTGAGGGGCGCGTATCGCTTCGATTTGCTGTGACACCAGAGAGGACGCCGCATCCTGCTGGCCGTTCTCGCTGGCGGCGAAGACTTCGGCCTGGTTGCTCCATTGTCCCTGGTAGCGTTCCGCCAACTCAGCCAGCAACTGGTCGGGGTCGGTCGGCGCCGGACCGGCTGTTTCACTGCGAATGGCAGACGTGCTGAGCGTCCCATCGTCGCGAGTCGACAACGTCGAACCACAGCCGGCCAGCAGCGTGGCCAGCCACACCGCAGCCAAGCTGCCAACGTGGCGCGCAAGACTCATCTGCTGGCGCATCGGCTCAACCTTCCATATCGGCCTGATCGGGTGCCACCCAGCGTACCCCATCGCGCTCGGCCACATAGCGCAGGAACTGCCGGAAGGCAGCAATGGAACCGGCGCGACCACTGAACTCCGGGTGCAACAACAGCGCCAGAGAACGCGCCGAGTGCTGCGCTTCGTCATCAAGCTGGTCGAACGCATCCATCAGATACTGCAGCCATTCGTCTGGCGTCCAACGGCGTGGATCGCCCATGCAGCGATCACTGAGATCCAGCGCATAGGTGTGGCCACGTTGCCCATCCAACGTCGGCGCCGAGGCATTGCCATCCAGTGTCGGAAACCAGCGCAGCGGATTGTCACCGGGCCCCTGATAGACCGGCCAGGCACCGGCGTAAATGGTGTCCACGGCTCCAACCGCGCGCCAGTGCGGGCCATCGTCGCTGGCTGGCGCAACCAGTGCGTGCGGAATCTGCTCGTTCTCCAGCAACTCCCGCAGCCGCTGCAGGGTCGGGGTTTGACCCGGGTGCTCCAGTCGCGCATCAATCAGAATTGCCAAGCGCAGTCCCTGACCCATCTTCACTCTCCCGCGGTTGCTCCATGCCCTGCCATGTTCCCACGCCTCCGATGGCGAACGGCCGTCGGTCGGCAGATTCCCTCCGAACTGCTTGCTCCTGCAGCCGATTGACCGATCCGTTCGCTAGTGTGGTGATACGCCAGTCGCTTGGACAAGGTTTCGATGGGTTTTCCCCAGAGCAACGCCGTACGCGGGGGAAAGGACTCGGAAAACGTTCAAGGAATTGGCGGATCACCACACCAGGTTTTCTCGATGGACCCATCGCCCGCTCAGGAACTCCACCAGGCTGACCCCGCCTGGCGCAAGAATGTGCTCTGGCTCGCCGCAGGCGCGGTCCTGCTCGGCGTTCTGCTGCTGCTGGCCTACCAATGGGGCGTGCAGCGGATGCTGCTGCAACTGGCAGAGCGTCGAGTCGACGATGCTGTGCATATGGCGCGCTGGCTGGGCGGCACCATGGCGTTGCTACTGTGCCTGTCCTGCGCAGCGCTGGCCTGGCTCAGTTCACGCACGGCGGCTCAGGTCCTGCAGCAGGATCGCTTTCCGCCCGCTCAGGCCCGAATGATTCGCGATACGCCCGTACTCCGCGGCGAAGCTGCGCGACGTCGCGCCCGGCTGCTGCAGCTGATCGCCCTGATCCTGCCATTGACCGCCATCATGGCCACGGCCCTGCTGATCCAGTTGCTGTGGACTTTGGCCTGAGTCAACGCTGAAGCGGTCGCAGGTTCAGGCCAACCACGTTCAAAGCTGTTCCAGCGCCTGCCGCAGATCGTCAATCAGCGCATCAGCGGGCTCCAGACCAATCGACAAGCGAACCAGATCGAATGGCAGGCTGTGGGTCGGATCGCGGTAGTTCTCGGCCGTCATGACGCAACCGACAGGAAAGATCAGCGATTCGTAGCCGCCCCAGGAACAGGCCATCAGGAAGCACTGCAGGGCATCGCAGAATCGGTCGACCGCGGCCAGATCCGTCGCCGCCAGCCGGAATGACAGCAACCCACTGCCGCCTCGCAACTGGTGACGGGCCAGTTCGGCCTGTCCGTGGACACCATGACCGGGGTAGTACAGCTGCTGCACCTTCGGGTGAGTCGCGAGGAAGGCGATGACGGCTGCGGTGCTGCGCTGGATGCGCTCCAACCGCACGTCCAGCGTACGCAGTCCACGCAGCAGCAACCAGGCGTCGTGCGGTGCCAGGATCCCGCCGAGCGTCATGAATGGTCCGCGGAAGATCTGCCGGATGTGATCGGCCGAACCGCACAAGGCGCCGGCCACCACATCACTGTGCCCGTTGAGATACTTGGTGGCCGAATGCGTAACCAGATCGATACCCAGGGCCAACGGTGATTGCAGCAACGGACTGGCCCAGCTGTTGTCGCAGATGCTGACCCAGCCTTTGGCCCTGGCGAGTTCGGCCACCGCCGCCAGGTCCTGCTGCTCGAAGGTCATCGAATTCGGGCTCTCCAATACGATCATCTTCGTGTTCGCGCGCGCTGCTGCCTCGATGGCCGAGACTTCACGCGCATCCACGAAACTCGTCTCGACACCGTAGCGACGCAGCATCTGGTCGAGCAGCGCGCGCGTCCAGCCGTAGGGCTTCTGCACGCAGATCACGTGATCGCCGGCAGCGAGAAAATGCATCACTGCCGCCGCGATGGCGGCCGAGCCCGAGCCGAACATCAGGGCGTCCTCGGCCCCCTCCAGCGCAGCGACCTTGCGGCGCAGGATCTCGACGGTCGGATTGTTGCCGCGCGTGTAGAAGGCGTTGCTCAACTCGTCCGTCAACGCCGAGCGCATCTGCGCCAGCGTCGGGAAGCAGAAGTTGCTGGTCTGGAATACGGGTGGTGCGACGGCGCCGCGATAGGCCTGCCGATCCTCGCCCAGATGATTGAGGATCTCGTGCAGTTCCATCTCAGGCTTCGGTGCTCAACATGCGCTGCAGACTCTCGCGCAGGCCATCGCGGGTTTCCGGATCCGCCAGCGCCATCGCGACGGTGGCCTCGACAAAGCCGAGCTTGCTGCCGCAGTCGAAACGCTGACCGGCAAAACGATAGCCGTGAACCGGCGCCTCGCCGATCAGCGCAGCGATGGCATCGGTCAGCTGAATCTCGCCGCCGGCACCGGGCTGAGTCTGCGCCAGCAACTCGAAGATCCGCCCGGGCAGTACGTAGCGACCGACCACGCCGTAGTGGCTGGGTGCCTGCTCCGGCGCTGGCTTCTCCACCACCCCACGCAGCCGCCAAAGCTGCTCATCGAGCTTGTCGCCATCAATGATGCCGTAGCGTGAGGTCAGGGCCGGGTCGACCGGCTCGACGGCAATGACGGCACCGCCCAGGTCGGCCTGCAGGCTGGCCATCTGAGCCAGCGCCGGTCGCTCAGGGTGATAGATGAAGTCATCCGGCAGAATCACGCCAAAGGGCTCGTCACCCACCACCTGGCGTGCACACAGCACGGCGTGACCCAGGCCCAGCGCCTGTGGCTGCACCACATAGACGGTCTCCACCCCCGAGGGCAGAACCTCCCGGGCCACCCGCAGCAACTCGTGCTTGGCTCGACGCTCCAGCGTGTCTTCCAGTTCGTAGGCCACGTCGAAGTGATCGGCAATCGCCCGCTTGTTGCGATTGATCACGAACACCAGCTGCTCGGCGCCGGCTGCCACCGCCTCGTCCACCGCCCACTGAATCAAGGGCCGATCGACGATCGGCAACAGTTCCTTCGGCACCACCTTGGTGGCGGGCAGAAAGCGCGTCCCCAGTCCGGCCACGGGAAAGACGACCTTGCGCAAGCGCATCCAGAACTCCTGTACAAATCAGGGGGCGAAGGGTACGGCATCGGCGCACCGCTCGGGTGACGGATCCGAGTCATCGCCGCCGAAGTGGCGTCGTCCCACCATCAACCACGCCCATCCTGCGAACGCCATGCGCAGAGACTCGAGAAGCCTAAGTCCCAGCCCTAACCCGATCGAATGGAACCACCTTGCCGTTGTCATCGGCGTGAGCAAACTCCGGCACCAGTGTTTCCAGCAAGGACTGCAGGCGCACTTCGTCGTACTGCCGAACCGCTTGATCAGCCTGCGTCAGCCAGCGCTGCAGTTGTTCAAAGTCTTCGGCTCGGTGCTGGGCCAGGAAAATCTTGCTGTGGCCGGTTTCCAGATAGGCCTCATGCTCGTGAAACAGCTCTTCGAACAGCTTCTCGCCATCGCGCAGCCCCGTATACACGATCTGGATGTCCTGACCCGGCACCTTGTTGGCCAGCAGGACCATCTGCTCGGCGAGGTAGCGGATCTGCACCGGCTCGCCCATGTCCAGCGCGTAGATCTCGCCTCCCTCCCCCAGTACCGCGGCCTGCAGGATCAGCTGACAGGCTTCGGGGATGGTCATGAAATAACGCGAAATCTCCGGGTGGGTCACCGTGACTGGACCACCCGCTCGAATCTGTTCACGGAACAGCGGCACCACACTGCCGGCCGAGTCCAGCACATTGCCGAAGCGCACCGTCAGAAAGCGCGTCTTCGACTGCGCAGCGAAGTTCTGGCAGTACAGCTCTGCGACCCGTTTGGTCGCCCCCATGATGTTGGCCGGATTGACGGCCTTGTCGGTGGAGATCAGCAGGAAAGTCTCGACCCCGGCACGATCACAGGCCTGGGCGATGGTCTGCGTACCCAGCACGTTGTTGCGAAAGGCCTCCCGCAACTGCCGTTGCAGCATGGGTACGTGCTTGTAGGCGGCGGCATGGAACACCAGCTGTGGGCGGAAGCGCGCCAGCACGGTGGCGCAGGCCACTGCATCGGTGACATCACCCAGTACGGCCTCGAGCTCCAGTTCCGGGTACTCGGCCGACAGCTCACGGGTGATCTGGTAGAGGTTGTGCTCGCACTGCTCATACACACACAGCGCACTGGCACCCAATCTGGCCACCTGCCGACATAGCTCCGAACCAATCGATCCACCGCCGCCAGTGACGAGCACCCGTCGGCCGCTCAAGCCCTGCCGAATCGCCGTCCAATCCAGTTGGACGGGCTCGCGCCCGAGCAGATCGTCGATGGCGACTTCCTTCAGCTCGTTGAAGGCAGCCTTTCCGGACACCACATCCTGCAGTCGCGGCACCGTTCGAAACGGCAGTTCGCTGGCCTCGCACAACTCCACTACTCGCCGCATCTGCGCGCTGCTGGCCGATGGCATGGCGATCAGCAACATTTCGGCAGCCACTTCGCGCGCCAGCGTTCGCAGCTGATCGAGATTGCCCAGCACGCTGATCCCGTGCAACCGCGCGCCGCGCAGCCGCTTGTTGTCATCCAGGAAGCCCACCGGCAAGTACTGACCGGCTCGGAGCAGATCGCGCACCAGCATCTCGCCGGCACGACCGGCGCCCAGCACCAGCACGCGACGACGCTGAGCGCGCTCGGTCATGTCCAGACGCGAGTCCTTCCAGAATCGATAGAGCAAGCGCGGCGCGCCCAGCAGCAATGTCAGCAGCACCGGATAGGCCAGCAAGACCGAACGCGGGACATTGGCCAGTCGATCGTAGAGGAACAGCCCCAGTCCAATGGCCAGCGCACCCAACAGGGCGGCACGCAGGATATTGAGCAGATCCGGCAGACTCGCAAAGCGCCACAGACCCCGATACAGGCCGGTCCACCAGAACACGCTGGCTTGCACCAGCAGTACGATCACCAGTTCGGGCGCGCTCCATAGCGTGATGTGGCTTTCGTCGAACAGGCTCAAGCGCAGGCCCTTGGCAGCCAGCCAGGCCAACCAGACCATCGTCAGATCGTGGCCAACCACGGCCAGTCTGGGATGAATCAGGCCAATGAGCATTCTGAAATTCATGCCAAGCAATTCCGACGTCGTCCTTGCAGAAGATTGCGGCGCACCCGCCACCAGAGCAGGGCGGCAGACCCGTAGATCAGCGCAAATGCCACGGGCGCGGCGCCCCATTGTACCGGCCAAAGCCACAGGCATAGTGTGGCGAGCAATGCCCAGACCAGATACAGACCACAAACTTGCAAGGCCGACAGGCCGCAGCGGCGCAGCCATTGGTACAGATGGGTCCGGTGTGGCCGATACCAGCGACGACCAGCGCCAATTCGCAACAACAGAGTCAACGTCGCATCGGTAATCAAGCCCGACAGCAGTGCCAGCGGTAACAGGGGGTCGACACTGCCTTCGCGCCAGCCCAGCAGCAACAACATGGCCGCCAGATAACCGATAGGACCGCTGGCCACGTCCCCCATGAAGGCACGCGCCGGTGGCCAGTTGAAGGGCAGGAAGCCCAGCAGCACCGAGGCGAGCGCCAGCCCCAGCCAAGCCAGCCACACATCCCCGATTTGCCATGCGCAGATGGCCACCACGAGACCTAGGACGATGGCGTGTGCAGCCGCGAAGCTGTCACTGCCATCGATGAAGTTGTACAGATTGACCAGCCAGACTGTCCCGGCCAGCGCGACCAGCGCCGTTGGCAAGGGAACGGGGAGCAGGCTCCAGATCAGCAGCCCGCTGGCCAACACCTGCACCAGCAGGCGCCAGCGCGCAGACACCGAGGCATGATCATCGGCATAGCCGACCACCACCAGGGCCAGCAGCCCAATGGCCAAGGGCAGCCAGGATCCCGGCGGCAGGGCCAACCAGGATGCGCCTGCGGGCAGGGCCAGCAGAAAAACCAGCATGGCGGCGATGCCGGCACCTCGGACCGTCGGCCGTGCATGCAATCGTCGGCCACCGGGCTGATCGAGCAATTGGCGGTGCAACGCATAGCGCCAGGCCAGCGCAGTTCCAGCCATTGACGACAGGGCCAGCAGCGACGACGCGCCAACCCAGACCTGGATATCCATCAACGGGCTTCCTTCAGTCGCCCACCAGACCGTGCACTGGTTTGATCGTTCCCCAGCGCTTGCAGCTTGGGCACTGCCAGTGCAGCGTCCTGGGACGGAAGCCGCAATGGCTGCAGCGATAGCTGGCATCGCGTGCGAGCAGCTTGTCGAGAATGTCGCGAACCAGATCGACGCTTTCGTTGCCGCGTTCGCCCGGCGGGAAGCTCAGTTCCAGCAGGCGCCGCACACCACGGACGGATGGGCGCTCATGCAGGCGCTCGGCCAGCAAGTCGATGGCGTCGTGTCGTCCCTGCTCCAGTTGCACCATTTCGACCAGACAGATCAGCGAGGCACAGCCCTGCTCTCGATCCATGAACTCGAGCAGCAGGCGACGGGCGCGACGCGGCTCGCCCAGTTCCAGCAGGGCCTGAGTCAGCGGTGCGACGACTTCGGAAATGAAATTGGCATCGGCGCGGGCCACCGCTTCGAAATGCCGACTGGCCGGCTGCCAGCGCTGTTCGGACATTTCGATCCGCCCCAGCTGCAAATGCGCCCGCAGACAATCTCGCCGGCGGTCCAGCGCGTCTTCCAGCAATTCTCTGGCCCGCGGTCGGTCGCCGGCAATCAATGCTCGATCGGCCAGTTCGCAAAGGAACTGGGCAATCAGTTCGGACATCGACGCCCCACCCTGCGACTGCAGTTCCTCGGCGGCGGCAATCGCGCTGTCCCAATCCTGCTCCTGCTGATAGATCTGGATCAGCTGCTGCAAGGCAACGGCCTGGTGACCCTCGACTGCCAGCAACTCCTTGAACAGCGCCTCTGCCCGGTCCAGCAGACCAGCGCGCAGGTAGTCCTCGCCCAGCTCAACCAGCGCGACCGAGCGCTGCTCAGCGGACAGCAGCGGCCGGGTAAACAAATTCTGATGCAGGCGAATGGCGCGATCGACCTCACCACGCCGACGGAACAGATTGCCCAGCGCCAGCTGGGTCTCCAGCGTGTCGCTGTCGGGTTCGGCGATCTGCAGAAAGACCTCGATGGCCTTGTCGGGCTGCTCGTTGAGCAGGAAGTTCAGGCCACGAAAATAGCTGCTGGACAAGCGAGTGACGCGCTGACCCTGCGTCTTCTCACTGCCTCGACGGCCGGCCAGATAGCCCGATGCTGCCGCAACCGGCAACAGCAATCCGACCAGGATCCACTCCATGCGCGCTCGTGCCGAGACTCAGGTGAGTTCGGACCCGGCCGCCGCATGGCGCATGGCGCGCCGTGCCCGCAGCAGGCTGCCAATCAGCATGCCCAAGGCCATTCCGACAACCAGCACCAGGACCAGCAGGATGCCCAAGGACAGTTCCCACTCGGCCGCCAGCAGGTCGACCTTGACGGCTTGGCCGTTAACGGCCGCAAAGATCGCCACCAGCAGCAGGCAGGCGTAGAGCGAAACGCGCTTGACCCAGCGCAGCATGATCAGTCGCTCCCGCTGTCGCCGCCAAGATTGACGCGCTCGCGCAACTCCTTGCCCGGCTTGAAATGCGGGACGTGCTTGCCCGGCAACTCCACCGCAGTTCCGGTTTTGGGATTGCGGCCGGTGCGCGGCGGGCGATAGTGCAGGCAGAAACTACCGAATCCGCGAACCTCGATGCGATCCCCACGCGACAAGGCTTCGGACATCTGTTCCAGCAACGTACGCACAGCCATCTCGACATCGGCCGGGCCCAGGTGACGCTGCCGGTCGGCCAGGATCTCGATCAGTTCGGACTTGGTCATCGCCCCACCCCCCGCTGCGATTCCTTGAACCCGCGGCCAGTCAGACTGCCGCGGTGCTGGTGGACATGGCCGCCGAAGCGGCCATGTCACTGACTTTCAACAGCAGCCGATCACGACTGCTGCGAACGCTCCAGCTGCTCACGCAGCAGCGAGCCCAGCGTCGCAGTGCCAGCGGTGGCAGTGCTGTGGTACTCGTCCAGCGCTTCCTGCAGTTCCTCGTCTTCCTTGGCGCGGATCGACAGCTGCAGGGTGCGGCCACGACGGTCCAGACCGATGAACTTGGCCTCGACCTCTTCGCCAACCTTCAGGTGAGCGGTGGCGTCTTCGATGCGCTCCTTGGCGATGTCCGAGGCGCGCAGATAGCCCTCGACGCCTTCACCCAGATCGATCGTCGCACCGCGGGCGTCGACTTCACGGACGGTGCCACGAATGACGCTGCCCTTCGGATTGTTGGCCATGAAGGAACCGAACGGATCCTGCTCCATCTGCTTCAGGCCCAGGGAGATGCGCTCACGCTCCGGATCGACCGCCAGCACGACGGCTTCCAGTTCCTCGCCCTTCTTGAAGTTGCGGACCAGTTCCTCACCGGTGCCCTGCCAGGAGATGTCGGACAGGTGGATGAGGCCGTCGATGCCGCCGTCCAGGCCCACGAAGATGCCGAAGTCGGTGATCGACTTGATCGTGCCGGAGACGCGATCGCCCTTCTTGAAGATGGCGGCGAAAGCTTCCCACGGGTTGGCGCTGCACTGCTTCATGCCCAGCGAGATGCGGCGGCGCTCTTCGTCGATGTCGAGCACCATGACCTCGACCTCGTCGCCGATCTGAACGACCTTGCTCGGGTTGACGTTCTTGTTGGTCCAGTCCATCTCGGAGACGTGCACCAGGCCTTCGACGCCCGGCTCCAGCTCGACAAAGCAGCCGTACTCGGTGACGTTGCTGACCTTGCCGAACAGACGGGTGGTGGCCGGGTAACGACGACCGATGTTCACCCATGGATCATCGCCCAGTTGCTTCAGGCCCAGCGAAACGCGGTTGCGCTCGCGGTCGAAGCGCAGCACGCGCACTTCCAGTTCCTGACCCACCTCGACCACTTCGGACGGGTGACGGACGCGCTTCCACGCCATGTCGGTGATGTGCAGCAGACCGTCGATGCCACCCAGGTCCACGAAGGCGCCGTAGTCGGTGAGGTTCTTGACCACACCCTTGAGCACCGCACCTTCCTTCAGGCGCTCCAGCAACTGCTCGCGCTCGACCGAGAACTCGCTCTCGACCACGGCGCGGCGCGACACGACCACGTTGTTGCGCTTGCGGTCGAGCTTGATGATCTTGAACTCCAGGTCCTTGCCTTCCAGATAAACCGGATCGCGGACCGGACGAATGTCGACCAGCGAACCCGGCAGGAAGGCGCGGATATCGCGAATGTCGACGGTGAAGCCGCCCTTGACCTTGCCGCTGATGCGACCGGTCACATTGGCATTGTTCTTGTGAGCCTCTTCCAGCTCGTCCCACACCATCGCGCGCTTGGCCTTCTCGCGCGACAGACGTGTTTCACCGAAACCGTCTTCGATTGCATCCAGGGCGACGTCCACCGCATCGCCGACGGCCACTTCCAGTTCACCATCTTCGCTCTTGAACTGCTCGATAGGCACGATGCCCTCGGACTTCAGTCCAGCGTTGATGACGACCGTATCGGCCCTGATCTCGACGACGTAGCCGGTGACGATGGCACCCGGCTTGAGATTGCTCAGCTTCTCACTTTCTTCAAACAGTTCAGCAAAACTTTCGGTCATGTTGATTCCAGAAAGGGACTCGTGGCAAAGACCAACGATCCCGCCCAAGTTACGCATCGCAAGCGATGCGGGTTAATGAAAAAACCCCTGACCGCCCAACGGCGCAAGGGTCCTGGCACTTCTACGTGATGATCGTCGACTCAGCGTGGCGTGCGATCGGTCGACTGCGCGTGGGCGAGCACCTGCTCGATCACGCCGTCCACCGACAGCGCCGTAGAATCGATCAGTATGGCGTCGTCGGCCGGCTTGAGCGGCGCCACGACCCGTTCCCGGTCTCTTCGATCGCGCTCGGCGATATCCCGCAAAAGGTCGTCAAGGATAGCCCTTTCACCTTTGTCGATCAACTGCTTATGGCGCCTGCGGGCGCGCTCCTCGACGCTGGCGGTCAGAAAGAACTTCAGCGCGGCCTCCGGGAAGATCACTGTGCCCATGTCCCGCCCATCGGCCACCAGCCCCGGCGACTGCCGGAACGCCCGTTGACGCTCGACCAGTTCCGCTCGAACCTGCGGGTCGGCAGCCACCTTCGACGCGGCCTGACTGACCGCCTCGCTGCGGATAGCACGCGCCACATTCTCACCATTGACCCAGGCTTCCGGCACGCCATCGGTCCCTGCTTGAAAGCGGATCTCGGCGTCATGCGCCAATGTGCCCGGTGCCGCTTCGGGATGACGCAGGCTGAGCAGCCCGACGACCCGATAGAGCGCCCCGCTGTCGAGAAAATGCCAACCCAGGCGTTGTGCCACCGCGAACGCCACGGTGCCCTTGCCGGAGCCGCTCGGGCCGTCGATGGTCATCACGGGAATCAACGCGCTGTTACTCCGATGGGTTCAACATTCCCCGACTCAACACTGGATCGGGTGGGCCATGGTGCCGGGCGCGGAGTCTACCGCGTTCCGACCGCCAGCTAGCTCATGGTGGTGATCCGTCCGCCGAGGGCATTCCAGTGGTCGGCGAAGCCCGGGAAGGACGTATCGACATTGCGGCAGTCGCGAATGAGACTCTCGCCCTTGGCGAGTCCGGCAGCGATGCACAACGCCATGGCGCAGCGATGGTCGCCGGCACTGTCCATCTGCGCGCCTTGCAAGGGACCGCCTTCGATATCGATGCCGTCCTCGTACTCCTGCAGTCTCACGCCCATGTGTTTGAGCGCCGTGGCCATGACTGCCAGCCGATCACTCTCCTTGACGCGCAGCTCAGCCGCGCCGCGAATCCGCGTCACGCCCTCGGCGGCCGCGGCCGCCACGAACAACGCGGGAAACTCATCGATCATGTCCGGCACCCAGGCAGAGGCCACATCGACGCCACGCAGGCGGCCACCCCGAATGCGCAGGTCTGCCCTCGGCCCTTCTTCGGCCAGCACCTGATTCTCGACCTGAATGTCGGCGCCCATCGCCTGCAGCGCGTGCCACAGGCCGACACGCCGAGCGTGTACACCCACCGCGGGCAAGCGCACATCCGACCCAGGCGTCACCGCGGCTGCCACGATGGCGAATGCCGCCGAGGAGAAATCCGCCGGCACGCGGAGCTCGCGCCCCCGCCCATGCCCACCACCCTCGACGCTGACCGCATCCCCGTCGATCCGTACAGGCCAGCCGAAGGCCTGCAACATGCGTTCGGTGTAGTCACGCGTCGGGCGAATTTCGCGCACCCGTGTCGTACCGCTGGCCTGCAGACCTGCCAGCAACAAGGCCGACTTGATCTGGGCGCTGGCCACTGGCGGCTGATAGTCAATACCGCGCAGCGCCTGCCCGCCATGAATCCGCAATGGCGGGCGTCCGCTCTGACTGTCAATGCGTGCGCCCATCAATCCCAGCGGCTCGATGACCCGGCCCATCGGCCGTCGACTCAATGAAGCATCGCCGCTGAGTTCGCAATCGAAGCGTTGGCCGGCAAGCAGGCCCGCCAGCAGACGCATGGCGGTGCCGGCGTTGCCACAATCCAACGATTCGGTCGTAGGCTGCAGGCCCAGCATGCCCACGCCGTGCACGATGCGTCGGTGCGCCGCCGGAACCTCGATGCGAACACCCAGTTGCGCAAAAATGGCGGCCGTCGCCAAGGTGTCCTCGCCTTCGAGAAAGCCGTCGATCGTGGTGACGCCTTCGGCCAGGCTGCCCAGCATGATTGCCCGGTGCGAGACCGACTTGTCCCCCGGGATGGCCATCTCGCCCAGCAGCGGACCGCAGGGCTCGACTCGCCAGTCCAACCGATCAGCGCGATCGCTGCTCATGCCATCGGCTCCCACAGATCCCGATGTGCACTCAAGCCGTCGATCAAGGCAGCCAGGGCTGCGTCGTCAGCCACGGTGATCCGCAAGCAGTTCGGCAGGCCATAGCCGGCCACCGGTCGCAGCAGTACGCCCAACGCTGCCAATGCCTCAAACAAGGCGGCCGTTGGTCGACCGAAGTCCACCAGCAGGAAGTTGCCCTGCGAGGGAAATACACGCAGGCCCAGCCGGCTCAACTCGGCCTGCCAGTGCGCTCTGGCCCGCCGCGTTGTGGCCACGACCCGCTGCAGATGCGCCTGATCCTGCAAGGCGGCTACGGCCGCCGCCTGGGCCAGCGCATTGGCGTTGAAGGTCAGCCGGGTACGCTCCAGCAGCGCCGCCAGCGCCGGTGCCATCAGCGCATAGCCCAGCCGCAGCGCGGCCAGACCATAGGCCTTGGAGAAGGTCCGCGTGACGATCAGATTGGCAAAGGACGGCAGCAATTCGATGGCGCTGCGCCAGCCGGGCTCGTCGACAAATTCGGCGTAGGCCTCGTCAATCACCACGATCACCTCGGGCGGGACCTGAGTCAGGAAGTCTCGCAAGCTGTCCGCATCCCAACCCCAGCCGGTGGGGTTGTTCGGATTGGCGACGAAAATCAGCCGGGTCTCCGGCCTCAGGGCAGCCAGCAGGGTCTGCGGATCGGCGTTCAGTGCCTCGGGATGCGCCAGCGGCAGCACCTCGGCCACATCCAGCTCAGCCCCTGCCTGGATCGCCGCAATCGCGAACACCGCAAAACCGTGCCGCGGCACGATGACTCGCTGCCCGGGACCGGCCAGCGTGCAGCCAATCTGCACCAGCAACTCGTGACTGCCATTGCCCAGCACAAGGCCTTCGATGGCCACACCGGTCTGATCGGCCAGCGCCTGGCGCAGCTGCAATGCACAGGGATCCGGGTAATAGGCCAGCCGGTCCAGCCCGCTGCGGATCGCCGCCGCGACTGCGGGCGATGGCCCCCAGTGGCTCTCGTTGCCAGAAAGTTCGTGCACCTGCTGCACGCCAAAACGACGCCGCACACCGGCTGCGTCCAGGCCCGGGTCGTAGGGGACCAGGCGGGAAACGCCGTGCGGGCAGCGGGCGAGTTGGTCCGTCATGACCACGTCCGGATCGATTGGAAAAAGTCAGTCGAGGGCCCACGGCTCAGGCCCCGGGGCCCAGGAGCAAGGCGCCCGACGAGAATTCGATGGAGCGAGAGTCCAAAACCTGCGAACAACATGACGATGCGAACCGACGAGCCGGCCCGACGAGCTGGCGCAATTCCAGGTCCTGGGCCCTGAGCCCTGAGCCCTCTCAAAGCAACGCCACCGGATAGGCACCGAGCACACGCACGTCGCCATCCAGCGGGTCTAGATCCGCCAGCGCCTGACGCACCAGTTCGTCGTCGACATGACCTTCGATGTCGATGAAGAAGACGTACTCCCATTTGCCGCTGCGCGAGGGTCTCGATTCGATTCGAGTCATGTTGATGCGATGCCGGGCGAAAGGATCGAGCAGCTTGTACAGCGCGCCGGGGCGAGCCCCACCACCACTGAGCATTAACGAAGTCTTGTCATGGCCGGTCGCCGGCATCAACTCGCGGCCGATGACCAGGAAACGGGTGGTGTTGTCGGCCTGATCCTCGATGGATTCGGCCAACATGGGCAGCGAATAGACCTGCGCCGCGGCTTCGCCGGCGATGGCCGCCGCCTCGGGCGCGTTGCGGGCGCGTCGGGCCGCTTCGGCATTGCTGCTGACCGCGATGCGCTCGGCCTGCGGCAGATGCGCGCGCAGCCAGCCGCGGCACTGTGCCAGTGACTGCGCGTGCGAATAGACCCGCTCGATGCTGCCCAGATCGGTGGCATGGCTGAGCAGATTGTGGTGAATGCGCAGTTCCACTTCGCCGCAAATATTCAGCCGCGTCAGCGGAAACAAATCCAGCGTGTGATGCACCGCGCCTTCGGAGGAGTTCTCCACCGGTACGACGCCGAAATCGGCATTGCCGGCTTCGACTTCCTGAAATACCTCGTCCAGCGTACCCAGCGGCAGTGCCCGCACCGAATGCCCGAAGTGCTTCAACACGGCACTCTGGCTGAAGGTGCCTTCGGGCCCGAGGAACGCGATCCGCAGCGGGCTTTGCTGGGCCAGGCAGGCCGACATGATCTCG
The DNA here is from genome assembly GCA_041395325.1 of Lysobacterales bacterium. Lineage (GTDB taxonomy): Bacteria > Pseudomonadota > Gammaproteobacteria > Xanthomonadales > SZUA-5 > JAWLAT01. The sequence goes on along the minus strand of JAWLAT010000019.1, from coordinate 52,102 downwards.
CGAAACACCCGGACCAGTTCGGCGTTGCTCAGCGGACCCTCATTGCGATCGATGACGCTGCGCAGTACCTGCGACTCGCGCTCCGGACGGTAGTAGTCCAGCGCGGCGGCCAACGGCCCCTTGGCCAGCCCCACCTGACGGGCAAAGCCGGCCCGCTCGGTGATCAGGCTCTGGATCTGCCGGTCGATGTCGTCAATGCGGCCGCGCAGCTGGGCCAGGTCCTGCGGTTTGGCGTCGGTCATGTTGGTCTTTGAGTCAGATGACGCGGACCGAGAGAATGCCATCGATCGCCCGCAAAGCCGTCACCAGATTCTCGCCGACGGCAGCGTCGACATCGACGATGTTGTAGGCAAAATCGCCACGCGAGGCATTGTGCATCTGGGTGATGTTGACCTCGCTCTCGCCGATGACGTGCGTCAACTGGCCGATCATGTTCGGCTTGTTCTTGTTGGCAATGCAGATGCGCTGATGACCGGCGCGGGCCAGCCGCATGCTGGGGAAATTCACCGCATTGACGATGTTGCCGTGCTCCAGAAACTCACGCAGCTGGTCGACCACCATGACCGCACAGTTTTCTTCGGCCTCGTGCGTGGACGCGCCCAGATGCGGGAAGGCCAGCACCCGCGGGTGACCGATCAGATCGGCGCGCGGAAAATCGGACACATAGCGCTGGATGCGCCCGCTCTGCAGGCCATTGTGCAGCGCCTCGGCGTCAACCACGCCCTCGCGTGCGAAGTTCAGCAGAACGACACCCGGCTTGGCGACGGCCAGTGAAGCGGCCGCGAACAGACCCCGCGTTGCCGGATTCAGCGGTACGTGGAAGCTGATGAAATCGGCCTGGGCATAGAGCTCGTTGAGGCTGCCGGCCTTGTCGACCTCGCTGGACAGCTGCCAGGCCCCTTCGATGGTCATATGCGGGTCAAACCCCAGCACGCGCATGCCCATCGCCTTGGCCGCGTTGGCCACCTTGACACCGATCGCACCCAGGCCCACGACGCCCAGGGTCCGGCCGATCAGTTCCTGACCGACAAACTTCTTCTTGCCGCCCTCGACCCGTTTCTCCAGTTCGGCGTCCTGCGGATCCAGTCCACCGACGTAGGCTGCGGCTTCGGCCAGATTGCGCATCGACATCAGCATGCCGGCCAGCACCAGCTCCTTGACCGCATTGGCGTTGGCGCCGGGTGCGTTGAAGACCACGACGCCCCGCTCGCTCAGAGCTGGAATCGGAATATTGTTGGTGCCCGCACCGGCTCGGGCCACGGCCAGCAGCGATGGACCGAAGTTCTGCCCGTGCAGATCGGCAGAACGGACCAGTACGCCGTGCGGATCGTCACCCTGATCATCGATCTGATAGTGCTCTTCAGGCAGGCGTGACAGGCCGTTCGGCGAGATGGCATTGAAGGTACGGATGCGGAACATGGGGACGTCCTGTGGAGAAGCGTGACTAGGAAGCAGAGGGCCCTGGGCCCCGGGGCCCGTAGCCCCGCAATAGCGGCGACAAAGATCTAGCCGTGGCTGGCGGCGAACTCGTGCATGTAGTCCACCAGTGCCTGCACGCCGGCTTCGGGCATGGCGTTGTAGATGCTGGCCCGCATGCCACCCACCGCACGATGGCCCTTCAGTCCCAGCAACCCGCGCTCGACGGCACCAGCCAGGAAGGGTTTGTCCAGCGCGTCATCGGCCAGCGTGAAAGGCACGTTCATCCAGGAACGCGCGTTGGGATCGACCGGATTGCGGTAGAAGTCCGAACCGTCGATGGCGTCATAGAGCATCTGGGCCTTGCGCGCGTTGCGCTCACCCATCGCCTGCAGCCCGCCCTGTGCCTGCAGCCATTCGAACACCAGCCCGGCCAGATACCAGGCGAAGGTCGGTGGGGTGTTCAGCATCGAATCGGCGGCAGCGTGCTTGCGGTAGTCGAAAATGTCCGGCAGCGAGCGCTTGCGCTCGCCCAACAGGGCCTCGTCGACGATCAGTACGGTCAGACCGGATGGACCGATGTTCTTCTGCGCACCGGCATAGATCACCCCGTACTGACTCACATCAAGCGGCCGCGACAGGATCGTGCTGGACATGTCGGCCACGATCGGCACCGGCGAGTCCGGCAGGCTGTGCATCTCCACGCCATGAATGGTCTCGTTCGGCGTGACGTGCAGGAAAGCCGCCTGCGGATCGATTTCGGCGGCAGGCAGACCGCGATAGCCGCGCTCGGCATCGCTGCCACAAACCCGCGTATTGACGACCTTGCCGGCCTCCTTCAGCGCCTTCTCGCCCCAGTGACCGGTCAACAGGAAGTCCACCTGCTGCTCCGGCGCACACAGGTTCATGGGAATCAGGGCGAATTGCTGCGTCGCGCCACCTTGCAGGAACAGCACCTTGTAGCTCTCGGGAATACCCATCAGCTGGCGCAGATTGGCCTCTGCGCGTGCGGCCACGTCGACAAAGGCCTTGTCGCGATGACTGATCTCCATCACGGAGGCCCGGCAGTCACCCCACTCCAGCAGTTCCTGCTGGGCCTGCTGCAGCACACTCTCGGGCAGAATTGCGGGACCTGCGCTGAAGTTGAAGGCTCTGCTCACGGGGGCTCCGGTGAATGGCGGGGTCGGCATTATGCCGCAGCGCAACATCGCTGCCCATCGGCAGGCGGTGCTTCCTGCAATCAGATGCGACTGCAGGCGGTCCCATTTGCCAACAACCACGCTGGTGCCGACTGATGCTGATTCGACAACCCGCCGACATCGCCCCTTCGGAGATCACGTCAGAGTCGGCCTATCTGAGCCGACGCCGCTGGCTGGCCAGCATGGGACTGGGACTGGGCTTGAGCGGCCTGGGCGGCTGCGCCGACGACGCAGCACCGTCGGTCGACCTGCCACCCCCCTGGCCCCTGTTGCAAGACGTTCAGCGGCCCAGCGCCTTTGATACAGGCGAGGAGCAGACCACCCTCGACAACGCCACCAGCTACAACAACTACTACGAATTCGGGACCGGCAAGGCCGATCCAGCTCGCCAGGCGGGGGACTTCCAGCCCCGACCCTGGCAGCTGCAAATCACGGGCGAGTGCGAGCGCTCCGGTCACTACGATCTGGATGACTACATCGCCCCATTTCAGTTGGAGGAGCGGATCTACCGGATGCGCTGTGTCGAGGCCTGGTCGATGGTCATTCCCTGGGTCGGCATTCCGCTGGCCAGGGTGATCGAGGCGGCACGCCCCACCAGTCGGGCCAAGTTCGTCGGCTTCTACGGGCTCAAGGACGCGATCCGGATGCCTGGCCAGCGCTATGACGTCCTGCGCTGGCCGTACCAGGAAGGCCTGCGGATGGATGAGGCCATGCACCCGCTGACCCTGCTGGTGGTGGGCATGTATGGGCGCCAGCTCCCCAATCAGAATGGTGCGCCGCTGCGCCTGATCGTGCCGTGGAAATACGGTTTCAAGGGGATCAAGGGGATCGTTCGCCTGCACTTCAGCGAACGCCAGCCGGACACCAGCTGGAATCTGTCAGCGCCGCAGGAATACGGCTTCTACGCCAACGTCAATCCGGCGGTCGATCATCCACGCTGGAGTCAGGCCAGCGAGCGCCGCCTCAGCGGCTCGGGCGCGTCCCGCTTGTTCGCCAGCCGCATCGACACCCTGCCCTTCAACGGCTACGCCGAGCAGGTGGCGTCGCTGTACGCCAACATGGATCTGCGGCGCTACTTCTGATCCCGTGCAGACTCAATTGAACGCCACGGTCGCCTGGCGGCTGCTCTGCTTTGCGCTGATGGCCTGCCCGACACTGGTTTGGATCTGGTTGGCCACACACGATGGCCTGGGTGCCGACCCGGTGGCCTGGTTGACGCACCAGAGCGGTTCCTGGGCGCTCTATGCCCTGTTCGCTTCGCTGTCGATGACACCGCTCAGGCGTTGGACCGGCTGGACAGGCTTCCTGCGCATTCGGCGGCAGCTGGGGCTTTGGGCCTTCTTCTACGCCTCGATCCACCTGCTGATCTATCTGCTGCTCGATCTGGGCGTGGACTGGCGTCACTTTCTCACCGACGTGCTTGAACGGCCCTACATCACCGTCGGCCTGCTGGCCTGGCTGCTGTTGCTGCCGTTGGCGCTCACTTCCAATCAGCGGATGGTGCGGCGCCTGGGCCGACGCTGGAAGCGACTGCATCAGGCGGTCTACCTGATTGGTGCGCTCGCTTGTCTGCACTACCTGTGGCTGGTCAAGGCCGATCTGCGATGGCCGCTGTTCTTCCTGGGGCTTTATGCCGTGCTGATGCTGGCCCGGAGCCGCAAACTGCAGCCTGGGCCCTAACCCCAGAACTGCAAATAGACCAGGGTTCCGAGCGCAACAATGGTCACGATCGCTGCAGCGAGGATGATCCAGTCGACGGTCGCCTCGCCGGCTGTCTCCGATGACGCCCCCGCGTCGGCGATCGCCACGCCTGCCGCTGCCGGGGGGCGCACGATGGGTGATACGACCTGGGTATGCGCCACGCTCGGGCGCTCGGCCTGCGCACTCCAGCCTGGCGCCTCGATGACGAAGCGATCCTGGCCAATGGCAACCTGGTCGCCGGACTGCAGCAACGCGCTGCGCACATCCACACCATTGACGCCCACGGCCGGAGCGCCGTCGGCGACGTACAGCGCCAACTGCCCCTGGCGGGCCTCGACGCGCAGCCATTTTGCCGGCGCATCGGCGCTGTCCAACTGCAATTGGGCCGTCTCGCTGTTGCCGACCTGCGTTTCGCCCTGCAGATAGATCATTCGACCGACGTACTGTCCGGCCACGCCGCGCAGCAGTGGCGTGGTCGGGCCCAGCGCGGAGGCCTTGGTGCCCTCCAGCCCCTTGCCCGGCGCAGGCTGCGGATCCTCATCGCCGCGGATCTGCATGCGCACCTGACCGGCCACCACCAGATCACCGGTTCGCAACAGTGCCTTTTCGTGTACCGGCCGGCCATTCACCCAGACGCGTGCGTCCGGATCGAGCACGGCCAGTACGATCCCGCGGCGTCCATCGACGTCGATCTGCAGATGCATTGGCAGGATGCCGCTGCGCGCGTCGAGCACCAGCCCGTTGTCGGGACCGGAGCCGATGCGCACCCGCCCGCGTTCAATGGGGACGTCTGGGTACTCGGCTGCGAGAAAGGCGATCCGCATGGCGCAAGCCTACCACCGGGCCTGCAAGTCGAAGAGGTAGCGCCGCACCGAATCATCGGCTTCGTCGCGTCGCTCTTCGAAGGCCGCCAGACGCAGACTCAGGTGCTCATTGAAGCCATAGCCGACCCAGGGCATGACGCCGCGCGCGAAGCTGTGAAACCACCAGTCGTCCTCGCTGGCCGCTGCAAGCACGGCATCGCGCTGGATCCGCTGCGCGGCCAGGCCTATTTCCCATTGTTGCGGTTGGCGACGATCACCCAGCACCGCACTGATCCGGGCGGCGTCGTCCTGATCGTCAGCACCCAGATTCCGCGCCAGATCGAGTCGCAATTCCAGCGGCCAGTCGGCCCATTCAGTCCGCGCCACCAACTGCAGGTCCAGCAACTCGAAGTCGCTGACCAGGCGTCCCGCGCTCACCCGGTTGGTGCGAGAGAGCCCTTCGGGGACCAGACCGTCCAAATCGTCGAAATGCAGATAGGACAGCAGGACCGATGCGCCACTGGGCGCGCCTTCACGCCAGTGATAGCCGACTTGGGCAGCCGCCAAGCGGGCATCGTCCTCGTACAGGAAGTCGGGCGCGAAGTAGCCCACGATGACGGTCATGCCGTCGAAATCCCCTACGGCCCAATGGGCATCGCTGGAGACGCCGATCGGCCGCAGGTCCTCGTCCCACAACAGTGGTGACAGGGACAGTGGCAGGTCGTCCTTGCCGAGCGTCACCACCCAATCCGGACTGGCGTACCAGCGCATCCACAGCCGATCCACGCCAATGGCATCGGAACGCTCGTTGTCCAGATTGCGTCGGTTATCGATGTTGTCATCGCTGCCCACGCTCGCGCGCAGCGCGCCGCCGACCTCAAGCTGGTCCGACACCAGATAGCTCACGCCCAGACGCAGTCGCGCGCGCAGGCGCTCGATCTCGTCGCGGCCGGGCACATCGGTGCTCTCGGCACGCAGGCGCAAGTCGGTGGACGTGGACCACGACGACTGCGAATCCTCCTGCGCCCACAGGACTGGGCCACCAGCGCACATGGCGCCGATCAGGCATCCCACCACCGGCTTCAACATCGCTCCCTCCCCGGAGACTTGCCTTCAGGCGCGGAGTTCGGCCAACGCCGCCATCAACTCAGCAGCACTGTCGAAACGATCATCCGGCCTTTTGGCAAGGCACTTTAGGATAACTTGTTCAAGTGGTTTGGGAATATCTGGCCACAATTCCGATGGTTTGACCGGATCCATCTGCAGATGCGCCATGTAGATCTCCATGGTGCTTCCAGCGGCAAACGGCAGCCGGCCACAGAACATCTCACACAGCATGATGCCCACTGAGTAGATGTCCGAGCGGGCATCCAGCTCTTCACCCTGCAATTGCTCCGGTGCCGAATAGGCGGGCGTACCGACAAACATGCCTGGCTGCGTATGACCGGGCGCATTGCGCTGGATCGGCCGGGCGATACCGAAATCCATCAGCTTGGCGTTGCCGCTTTGCTCCAGGATCAGGTTCTCCGGCTTGATGTCGCGATGCAACACGCCGACCGCGTGAGCCGCTTCCAGGCCGGCGCAGAGCTGCCGGGCGATGCGCAGACCGGCCGAGAACGGCACTTGCGCGGTCTGCTCCAGCAGATAGCGCAGGGTCATTCCGCGCACATACTCCATCGAAATGAAGGGATAGCCGCCGTGCTCGCCGAAATCGAAGGTCCGCAGCACATTGGGATGCGTGATCTTGCGTGCCAGCTTGATCTCGCTCTTCAGGCGATCCAGTTGCTCACCATCGAGCAACGCGCCCGGCCGCAGCATTTTCAAGGCGACAAAGTCGTCGAGTTCCCGATCACGTGCCTTGTAGACCACGCCCATGCCGCCGCTGCCCAGCACCGAGAGAATCTCGTAGCGACTGGCAAACAGGCTGCCTTGTGCCAATCGGGTCTGGCCGCTGATGGCCTGGCTCGCACTGGCCGCTGGCGCGTCTTCGCCACCGACGATGCGCGTGGCGTTGGCATCGGCGGCTTCTGCGATGGCGGGAATCCGGTTCAACGAATCCGGCCGGATTGCATAGAAGTTCTTGCCGCTGACACTGCCCGCGGCCACCGCCAGCGCCTTGTCACCCAGCAGGGCTTTGACGGCCGGACCCAACTGCGGGGTAATCAGGGTCCGCCCCGGCGCACCATCGAGCAGCAGCCGGCCAATGGCCGCCACGGCGGCACCCAAAGCCACGCTGACCGCGGGCCGATTGGGCAGGCCCGCGTGCACCACTTCACCTTCCGCCAGGGCGAAGGCCGGGCGTTCCGATGGCACCTGCCGAGCCGCTTCGGCGAGCAGCGCGCGTAGCGCATGCAAGGCCTGCAACAACTTACGCTCCCCACGGAAAGCCAGCACCACGTGCCGGCCTTCCTGTACCAGCAACTCGCCCTGGCGCGCCTCGGCCAGCGTCTCCAGTTGCGCCAGACGCGAGCCCAGTCGCGTCAGCATGGCGTTTTCCTGCCCTGCCGGCATCGCCTTGACGAATTCCGGCGCATCGATCCCCAGCAGCAACAAGGCGTCGCGAGCGGCCGATTTTGCCTTCGGAATGGCCACCGCTTCTTCGGTGGCCGGATCGGGCAGAAAACGCGACAGATTGGCCACATAGCCTTCGATGTCGCTCTTCTCGCGCAGATTGCTGAGCAACGAGTTGAAAGCCCTGCCCAGCCGGCCGAGTTCGTCGGAGGTGCGCACCGGGATGTTGTGCTGGTAGTCGCCTGATGCCGCCAGTTCGGCCGCCTGCACCATCGACGCCACCGGCCGCAAGGTGCGACGGCCGAGCCACCAGGACAGGGCCAGTGCCGTGACAATCGCACCCAGACCTGCCCACAACATGTTGCGACGCAGTTCCAGGAAGCTGGACATCGCCGCGTCGGTAGAGGTCAGCGCCATCGCACCGCCTACCGCCGCCGTCCCGGGCTGCGGCAACAGCGGCTTGAGCGCGGCACTGAAGCGCTCCCCGTCGATGTTCAGGTCGATGCGATCAATGCCCTGTCCCTGGGTCAGCGCATTGGCGATTTCGCTGCGACGACTGGCGATGGCCTCGCCGAGCGCTTTTTCCTGCGCCGCCGGCAAGGAACTGGACAGCAGGCGGATGCCCTGATCACCGCCGCCCCAGAACGCCACATGGGCACCACTGATCTGCTGGATCTGTTCACTCAGCGCCCGATCGACTTCGCTGGCCACGAGCAGGAAGCCCACCAGGATGCCGTCTTTGGCAATCGGCGTCGCAGCGGCGTGATATAGCGCGCCGCCCTCCTGCCAATAACCAATGACCGATTCCAGATCACGGACAACCGGCCCGAGAAACACGTCCTCACCGAAGTTGCGTTCAAAGGCCTCGGTCTCTCCGGTTCGGGCCACCAGCGCACCGTTCGGGTCGAGGACCATCGCCAGGGCAAAATTCTGCGTCGCCCGTCGCTCCTCCAGCAGGTCGCGGACCGACACGCGGCCGATGCCGCTGTCGCGTTCACCACCGCCGGCCACCTGCACACCGCCACCGGCATCGATCACCGAAGGGGCCGGCGCAGCGAGTTCGCTCTCGTCGCTGTCCATATCGTCGACGATCTCGGCGTCCGCACCTTCGGGCTGCACCACCGGCTCACCCAGCCCCAACTCGTCGCTCGACGCCGTACCCAGTTCGTCGACTGGCGCCATGCCGAGTTCGTCGTCGTCGGATGGCGGCGGCAGCACCGGGTTCTGGTCCAGACCCAGATCACCGCCGATGGCCTGCTCCAGATAGTTCGCCACAAAGGGATCGGTGGCGATGGATTGCGCGATCAGCTCGAGCTTTTCCGCCTCCAGCGTCTCGAAGCGGCGCTGTGCGGTCGCGCTGGCGGCCAGTTCCTCGGCCACCGCCTGCTGTCCCAGTCGATCGCCCACGCGCCAGGTCAAATAGACCGCCGCGCCGACGCTGAGCATCACCAGAATCGAGATGACCAGGAACAGCCTGGCCGTCAGGGGCAGCGTGAAGCCGCGGTCAGTAGCCATCTTCGCGACTCCGTCGATAGGGTTTGCCGAACTTGTTCAGATGCTGGGGCACGCGGCGTCGATTCAACTCCAGCGAAATCTCCTGCTGCACGTCGCCGTCGACCAGCACGGGTTTGCGCCACAGAGTCGAGCGTTCATGCCACAACAGCAGTTCGCCGGGGCCTTCGGGCACGTTGCTGATGCGGAAGCGCCCCTGCTCATCGGGAACGGCGAAGAACGGGGTATCCAGCACCACGATGTGCGCCACCATGTTGTGATGCACATTGCAGTAGACGCGCACCAGACCCGGATTGACGAAACGCACCGGCTCGCCCTGGTCGCCTTGACCATACAAACCGACATCAAAAGTGTTGCCGGTGGACGTGGAAAAGGCGTTGTGCAGAATCGGATCATTGTTGGGGAAAACCACGGTGGATCCGGCCGGGATCGGCAGCACACGCGGCGTGAAGCTCTTGCGCTCAGTCGACAGAACGAAGGGCAGTTCCGGCGCCACCGGCGCCACCGGCGTCCGCGGCCGGAAATAGACGACCCCGTCCACTGCTTCCACCGAACGCAAGGCCTTGCCCCCGCTGCTGAGCTTGATCTGACCGTTGATGTCGGCCGCGATCAGGGGTGAGCACACCAGCAGCGCGGCGATGGCGCCGAACAAGCACAGGAGTCTCGCTTGCAGCCTGACTCGGTTCATGGCTGCCTCCCGTCGAGACTAGATTCGGATGGCGAAAGCGGAAGAGAGCGAATGATGGAGGCAGCAACAACGACGGCTCGATGTGGCCTCTTCATGCTCCGTCCCCGTACTGCGGTGTCCGCATCATAGACAAGCCCTTGGCAAATTTCAGCGTGAAGACCCGCGTCGAAGGTAGCGGCGCGGGTCCGTGGGCGGCACGGACCAAGGTCGGTGACGAAGATTGACATCCCAACCGACGGTCAAGGCCGCGTCTTGAGCACGTTGATGGACCCGTGCGGGTGACATCTCATCGCACACAAGCCGGGAGGCTCGTCGTACCATCGCCGCGGCAGCGAGCGTGGGAGGCGCCATGGCCGGTATCCGCATTCATCGAGAACATGAGGCAGGCACACGCGAAGCCAAGCGGCGCGTGACCCGCATTGCCAAGGGCATCGCCGACCGCTTCGAGGTCGATACCGAATGGGATGGTGATGTGCTTTTTTTCGAGCGCAGCGGCGTCAATGGGCGCATTGTCGTCGACGCTGATCGCGTACTGGTGGAAGCCGACATCAGCTTTCTCCTGCTGCCCATTCGCGGGGCGATCGAGAGCGAGATCCGGCGCTATCTGGAAGAGGAGTTTGGGAACGAGGACTGAGGGCTCAACCTAGTACGCCTGTTGGGTTCACGCAGCGAACTCGAGAGACGCTGGCGCACCGAAGCTCGCGAGCCGCCACCTCGCCTCAGCGCAAGTCCCAATCCAAATCCGGACCACCGCGTTACCATCTTCCCCCTCGCCTCCCGAGGAACCCCGCCATGCGCTGGATCTTCCCTGCCGCACTGCTGACGTTGGCCATCGGCTGTGCCACCAATCCCAGTGGTCGCAATGCGTTGATCCTGATCGATGACGCCTCGATGAGCCAGATGGGCGCGACCGCCTTTACCGAACTGAAGGGCAAACAGCGGGTTTCGTCGGATCGACGACTGCAGGGCTACGCCGAATGCGTGGCCCGCAAGCTGATTGTGGAAATGCCGTCCCCGTGGGCCCAGGGTCAATGGGAAGTGGTCGTGTTTGACGACGACAGCGCCAATGCCTTCGCCCTCCCTGGCGGCAAGGTCGGCGTACACACGGGACTGCTGCGGGTTGCCGAAGACGAAGATCAGCTGGCTTCGGTGATCGGTCATGAGTTGGCCCACGTTTGGTCCCGACACGGCGCCGAACGCGTTTCCCAGCAGTTTGCTGCGCAGGCGGCCCTGACCGCCGTGGAGGCCTATGGCAGCAGTCGCGGCAGCGAGAACAGCGGCACGGTGATGGCGATGCTGGGCCTCGGTGCACAGGTGGGCGTACTGCTGCCCTTCTCCCGCCGGCATGAAAGCGAGGCGGATTTCCTGGGCCAGGACCTGATGACCTCGGCCGGCTACGACCCGGCTGCCGCCGCACGCCTGTGGGCCAACATGCGACGCGCCAATGGCGGCAAGCCACCGGAGTTCCTGTCCACCCATCCGGACCCGGAGCGGCGCGAGCAGCGTCTGGCCGAGCGTGCGGCCACGCCCGAGTTGCAGCAGCGTATGGCGGCAGCACGAGCGCAAGGCAAGGGACCGGGCTGCCGTCGCTGAGCCTGCGCTGAACTCTGCAGCATCCTGACAGCGCTGCCGCGCTGGGCAGTGTCGTGGACGACCGCTAGAATGGCGGGCTTGCTGCACCGGGGAGGGACGGTTGCGGCGGGCCCCGACCCGGCCCCCACAACATGGTGACGCCACATGGCGCCACCGTTTCCTCGTTCTCTCCGTTCAGCATCACCACCGGGAGAGGAACGCATGGTTTTCGAATCGATCGGCAGCATGGGCCACGAAGAGGTCGTCTACTGCCACAACAAGGATGCTGGCCTGAAGGCCATCATCGCCATCCACAACACCGTGCTGGGCCCGGCCCTGGGCGGTCTGCGCATGTGGCCCTACAAGACCGAGCAGGAGGCCCTGAACGACGTGCTGCGGCTATCGCGCGGCATGACCTTCAAGGCGGCGGTGTCCGGCCTCAATCTCGGTGGCGGCAAGGCGGTCATCATCGGCGATCCCTCCAAGGACAAGAGCGAGGCGCTGTTCCGTGCGCTCGGTCGCTTCGTCAACTCGCTCAACGGTCGCTACATCACCGCCGAGGACGTCGGCATCGACGTCAACGACATGGAGTACATCCTCAAGGAGACCGAGTACGTCACCGGCGTGCATCAGGTCCACGGTGGCTCCGGCGATCCCTCGCCCTTCACCGCCTACGGCACCTTGCAGGGCATCCTGGCCAGCCTCAATGCCCGCTTCGGCGACGAGAACGTCAGCAAGTACAGCTTCGCCGTCCAGGGCGTTGGCCATGTCGGCTTCGAACTGGTCAAGCTGCTGCGCGCCGAAGGCGCCAAGGTCTTCGTGACCGACATCAACAAGGCGCAGGTGCAACGTTGCGTTGACGAATATGGCTGCGAGGCCGTCAGTGCCGACGAGATCTACGACGTTCCGGCCGATGTCTATTCACCCTGCGCGCTCGGCGGCACGGTCAATCCGGACACGCTGGATCGCTTCAAGTTCAAGATCGTCTGCGGCGCCGCAAACAACCAGCTGGCCACCGACGAGTGCGGTGACGATCTCGAACGCCGCGGCATCATCTATGCGCCCGACTATGCGGTGAACGCCGGCGGCCTGATGAACGTCTCGATCGAGCTGGAAGGCTACGACGAAGAGCGCTCGCGGCGGATGATGCGGACGATCTACTACAACGTCGGCCGCATCTTCCAGATCGCACGCCGCGACGGCATTCCGACCTGGAAAGCCGCCGACCGCATGGCTGAAGAGCGGATTACCTCGATCGGTCGCCTGAAGCTGCCGCACATGGGCTACACGCCGCCGCGTTTCCACGGCCGCACGCGTGGTGGGCACGCCTCACAGGGCTGAGCGCCCGGGGCTGCACGACGAGTCAAGGCGTACCCCGAGCCAGGCTCGGGGCGCTTGGTCGTTGCCATTCGCCCCCATGCCGGCAAAGCAGGCAGAATCCCAAATCCCGACCCGACACCGAGTTCGCCGATGCGTACCTTCCCGCTCTCTGAAGACCTCGAGATGCTGCGCGATGCGGTCCGGCGTTTTGCCGAGGCCGAGATTGCGCCGCGTGCCGAAGCCATCGATCACGACAATCTGTTCCCGTCCGATCTGTGGCAAAAACTCGGTGAGCTGGGCCTGCTCGGGATCACCTTGCCACCCGAATACGGCGGCAGCGGGATGGGCTATCTGGCGCACATGGTCGCGCTGGAGGAGATCTCGCGCTGTTCGGGTTCGGTCGGGCTGTCCTACGGCGCCCATTCCAATCTGTGTCTGCAGAACCTCTACAACAACGCCAACGAGGCGCAGCGCCAGCGCTATTTGCCACAGCTGTGCAGCGGGGAATGGGTCGGTGCGCTCGCGATGAGCGAGCCCGGGGCCGGCTCGGACGTGGTCGGCTCCATGGCCTGCCGCGCCGAACGCCGCGGCGATCGCTGGATCGCCAATGGCTCGAAGATGTGGATCACCAACGGACCCGAGGCACAGGTGCTGGTGGTCTACATGCGCACCGCACCGAAGGAGGCCGGCTCGCGTTGCATGACCGCCTTCATCGTCGAAAAGGACATGCCCGGCTTCCGCACCGCGCAGAAACTCGACAAGCTCGGCATGCGCGGCTCCAACACCTGCGAGCTGGTCTTCGAGGACTGCGAGATCCCGCACGAGAACGTGCTGGGCGACGTCGACCAGGGCGTCAAGGTGTTGATGAGTGGGCTGAACACCGAGCGGCTGGTGCTGACCGGTGGCCCGCTGGGTCTGATGCAGGCGGCGATGGAGATCGCTCTGGCCTACAGCCGCGAGCGCAAGCAGTTTGACGAGGCCATCGGCAGCTTCGGCATCATGCAGGCCAAGCTCGCCGACATGTACACCGCATTGCAGTCTTCCCGCGCCTTCGCCTATCGCGTGGCCGAAGACTACGATCGCGGCCACCACTCGCGCATCGACCCGGCCAGCTGTCTGCTGCACGCCTCCCGGAGCGCTGTGGAAGTGTGCCTGGAAGCCATCCAGACCCTCGGCGGCAATGGCTACATCAACGAATACCCCACCGGCCGCCTGCTGCGCGACGCCAAGCTCTACGAGATTGGCGCCGGCACCAACGAGATCCGGCGGATGCTGATCGGGCGGGAGTTGTTTTTGGGGAAGGGATGAGGGCTCAGGGCTGAGGGATCAGGGGGCGGCTGGAACCCATTGGCCTGGAAGTCGCCTTGAGCCGGCGGGTGAAGCAATGGCACCAAACCCAATTGACCGAATCGACATGGTCACCGGAACTGCCCCTCCTGACCCCTCAGCCCTGATCCCTCAGCCCTAGCCCCTCAGTACCAATCCAACGGATCCACATCAACACTGCAATGCACGCTGCCGCGCCGCTGGGCGAGCAGTTCGCGCAGTTGGCGCAAGGCCTGCTGCAAGGGCGGCCGCTGTGGACTGAGCAGCAACAGCTGGGCGCGCTCGCGACCGGCCCGGCGGGCCATCGGTGGATGGATCGGGCCGTGCAGCTGCACACCGTCGGGCAACAGCGGACGAAGCGCATCGGCCAGCGCCAGCAGGAATGCGTCCAGGGACTCACGTCGCGGATCATCGGCACGCAGCAGCGCCGCGTGACTGGCCGGCGGCAGACCGGCAGCGATGCGCTGTTGCAGGGCCTGTTCGGCAAAGGCGGGGTAACCCTCATTCAACAGTGTCTGCAGCACGGGATGCTGCGGCCAGGCGGTTTCCAGCACAACCCGACCCCGTTGCTCACGGCGGCCGGCGCGTCCTGAGACCTGCACCAGCAGTTGCGCCAGGCGTTCGGTCGCGCGGTAGTCGACACTGTGCAGCAACTCGTCCAGTTGGCAAATGACGACCAGACCCAGGCTCGGCAGATCATGGCCCTTGGCCAGCATCTGTGTGCCGACGATCAAGGCCGCTCCACCGGACTGCAACTGCGTCAGCGACGCCTCGCGCGCGCCCTTGCGGGCCACGCTGTCGCGATCGAAGCGATACAGGGGCACGCCCGGGAAGCGTCGTGCCAGCACGTCCTCGACCCGCTCGGTGCCGACACCCAACGGCCGCAGACCGAGGCTGCCGCATTCCGGGCAGGCATCCGGCAGACGCATGACATGGTCACAGTGATGGCAGCGCAGCTGCTGCCGGGTCCGGTGCAGCACCAAGCGGGCATCGCAATGTGGGCATTGCGCCTGCCAGCCACAGTCGCCGCACAGCAACACCGGCGCGAATCCGCGGCGATTGCGGAACACCAGCACCTGCCGGTCGGCGTCCAGTTCCCTGGCGATCAGCGTCAGTGCCTGCTGGCCCACCACCTCACGCGGCGGCGCCGTACTGAGGTCCTCGACCCACCATTCCGGTGCCAACGCCCCGCCGGCTCGCGCAGTGAGGGACAACCGCTGACAACGCCCCCGTTGCACGTTCCACAGGGTCTCCAGCGATGGGGTCGCACTGCCCAGCACGACCGGGATGTCCAACGTCCTTCCCCGCACCAGGGCCAGATCCCGGGCGTGATAGCGCACACCCTCCTGTTGCTTGTAGGCCGCGTCGTGTTCCTCATCGACGACGATCAACCCCAGCCGTTCCAACGGCGCAAACAGCGCCGACCGGGTGCCGACCACGATGTCGATCTCACCGCGGGCGATGGCCTGGTGGATCAGCAACCGCTCGGTTTCCGCCAGTTCCGAGTGCAGGACCGTGGATCGACCCGACAGACGTTCGGCGGCGCGTGCCAGCATCTGTGGCACCAATCCGATTTCCGGAACCAGCAGCAGGACCTGTTGCCCGCGGTCCAGGGCGCGTTGAGCCAGCTGCAGATAGACCTCAGTCTTGCCGCTGCCGGTCACACCCTGCAGCAACCACGACTGGAAGCCCTGCCCTGCGCCGATGGCGTCGACGACCGACTGCTGAGCTTCGCTCAAGTTCGGACCGGCCTGCGCTTGACCTGCTTGCCCGATCGGCAGTGGAACCGCTTCGACGATGCCGCGGCGGCGCAGCTGCTGCAGCCCGCTCAGTGCCTGAGGCTCCCATTCCAGCAAATCGCTTTGCGTCTGCCCGTCGGTCTGCAACCTGCCCAGTAGTCTTGCCTGCAATGGCGTCCGTGCCAGGTCCGGACCATGCTGCCGCAAGCGCCAGCTCAACAGCGGCCGGGCCTTGGGCAGGCGCAGCCGGCGCAATGCTGTCGGCAAGGCCATCGCCATGACCTCGCCCAACTCCCGCTGGTAGTAGTCGGCAGCAAACCGCAGGAGGGTCCACAGGTCGGGCCCGAACCAACTCTGCCGGTCCAGGATTTCGGTGACCGGCCGCAACGCGCGATCTGGCTCGCTGGCTGGCGCGTTGCCGACGACGAAACCAACCAGTTCGCGCGCGCCGAAAGGAACACGGACGCGACAACCGATGGGCAGTGCCGAGCCCGCATGGGCGTAGTCGAATGGACCGGGTACCGGCAGCGGCAGGGCCACCTGAACGATCGATTCGGGTGCCGGCTTCGAACTCAAGCCCTGCCCCTCCCCGCCCCTGCCCGTGACAGCGTTGGACTGGCCGACAGGGCGAGCGCTCGAAAGCTGTGCGCCTGCGCACAGTTATTCACAACTGGACAACCCCAGGAACGACACCGCCAGCCATTGTCAAGCTTCCGTAACACTGTCATATTCAGTCGCGTAACTCATTGTTTTTACGCAAAACGCGCGAACTGGCCAGAAATTCACCAGGGCAGCTAAATGCGCGCCGCTGCCGGCTTTTTCTGGTCGCACCGGAGGCCCATCCACAGACTTATCCACAGGCACTGTGGACAACCCGGGCAGGGGGCAACGGATCAAGCACTTGCGCGGTCTTGCTCGGCCGCTTCTGAACTGTTGCGGATAACTGAATTCGTCTGACGGCACCGTCGTCAACCGAACGAACGACGATGCGTTGTGATGAGCGTACCAGAGCAGACCAACCGGCCCTATGATCGTTGCCAACACTGCCCAAAGGATAGGGGGTATACCCAGCGTGCGGGATGACGCGCAGACCCGACGCCGGGCCGAACTGGATCGCTTCCTGCGCGACACCGAGCGCAGGGCGCTGCGCATGGCCCAATTGGGCACCGGTCATCTCGATGACGCATTGGAGTTGGTACAGGAGGCGATGTACGGCTTCGTACGCCACTACGCCGACAAGCCCGCCGCCGATTGGGCACCGCTGTTCTACCGGGTCCTGGACTCGCGATTGCTGGATTTCCATCGGCGCCAGACGGTACGACGGCGCTGGCTGGCCATCGGATTCGGTCATGCCACCCAAGCGGAAGACGACGCCGGCGATCCGCTGGATCAGGTGGCTGCACCCGAGGCAACGTCGGATCCGTTGCAACAACTGACCGATCATGCAGCCATGCAAAGCCTGCAGGCAGCACTGCAACAATTGCCCGACCGGCAGCGTCAGGCCTTCCTGCTGCGGCACTGGGAGGGCTTTGATGGGGCCACCACCGCGGGCATCATGGGCTGCTCGGAAGGCAGTGTGAAAACGCATCTGTCACGCGCCCTGACGGCCTTGCGGCGGGCGCTGGAGGAACACCGATGACCCAACCCGACCGTTCACTGGACACCGATCGCAGCCGGCAGTTGCTGGACGACAGTCTGAACGACTTTGATGCCGCCACCCTGTCGCGGCTGAATCAGGCCCGTCAGCGCGCCTTGTCCCAACTCGACACGCGGCGACGGTGGGCCTGGTGGCAACCACTGACCGGGGTCGCGCTGGCCGCGGCCCTGGTGATCGCACTGCTGCCGCGCCAGCCTCAGACGCTGCCTGCCACCAGCGTGTCGGTCGGTGAATTTGACCTCGCCTTGTTGAGCGAATCCGAAGACCTGGAATTGCTGGAAAATCTGGAGTTCTACGCGTGGCTGGAACAGGAAGAAGACTGGGATGGCTCCTCCTGAGCCTCGGCAGTCCGGCACTGCTGGCACAGACCGGGTCGCCGGCCACAGCCGCAGCGCCGGTCATGCCCAGTCGCGAACTGCTGCTCTATCTGGCCGAGTTCGAGAGTGATGGCGATGCCGAACCCATCGATCCGCTCGAACTCGATGCCCTGCCCTCGACTGTGGCTGCGACCGCGGCTGCGCCAGCGGAGGCCGACGATGAGCAAGACTAGTCGCTGGCTGCTGGCCGTCGGGTGCTTGCTGTGCAGCCACTTGCTGCAGGCGGCCACCGACTTTGCCAGCCTCACGCCCGAGCAGCAGGCAGTGCTGGCACCGTTCGAAGCCGAATGGGGCGGCCTGGCAGAGTCTGACCGGCAACGCCTGGTCCAGGCCACCGACCGCTGGCTGGAGGCGCAGCCGCAGCAGCGAGCGGAGGCGACCGAACGCTTCGAGCGCTGGCAGTCGCTGCCTTCGGAACAACGTGAGCAATTGCGCCAGCGTTGGCAGTGGTTCCAGTCGCTGCCGCCAGAGCGACAGCGCGAGCTGCGCGCCACGATGCAGCGTTTCCGCCACCTGCCTCAGGACGAACGGCGGCGCTTGCAGCAGCGCTTTCAGCAGATGACGCCAGACCAGCGCCGGGCCTTCATTGAAGGGGCCAGGGCCAGCGACCGGGCCGGTCAGATGCGCCGCTTCCTGGAACGCCTCAGTCCCGAGGAACGCCAGGAACTGCGCCGCATCGATGCCGAACTGAGCCAGGAGCAGCGGATGCTGTTGCGGCACCGCGTACGCAGTGCACCGCCAGCAGAGCGCGAAACGCTCATCCGTCGCTGGCTGCAGATGACACCCGACGAGCGGCGGGAATGGCTGCGTCCGCAATAGGACCTCGGTGCCGACTCGGGAGCAGAACAAAGCGGCGATGCTCGCCGCACTCCAGAGTGCTTCGTACGGTTCAATGGCGAACGCCGTTCACCACCCAGCCCGCCGCGAAAGGCGCTGCACGAAGTCGCGCCGCCGTGGTCGCTGCCGCCAACTCCACAATTCCGCACATCAGTGCCTGCGCGAAGCGCTTTGGAGTGCGGCGCAACGCGCCGCTTTCAGCCTGTCGAGCTGCGACAGGAATCCACCAGCCCGTTCAGGCCGCCTGACGCGCCTGTGCCATGGCCGCCTCGATTTCGGCAACCGTCTTCGGTGCGGCTTCGGTCAGCACCTTGTGGCCCTGCCGAGTGACGACCACATCGTCTTC
Organism: Lysobacterales bacterium; assembly: GCA_041395325.1. GTDB lineage: Bacteria > Pseudomonadota > Gammaproteobacteria > Xanthomonadales > SZUA-5 > JAWLAT01. The sequence goes on along the minus strand of JAWLAT010000019.1, from coordinate 33,098 downwards.
GATGCGCACGCCGATGCCGCGCCAGCGGCGGGCCACCGAGGTGTCGTCCGGCGCGATGTAGATGCCCGGTTCCACCGTCAGCACCATCCCGGGTTCGAGCAAGCGTGGCTGTCCGTCAATCCGGTAATCACCAACGTCATGCACGTCCAGACCCAGCCAGTGACCGGTCTTGTGCATGAAGAAGCGCTGATAGCGGCCCTCAGCGATGACTTCGTCAATGCTGCCCTTGAGCAGACCCAGGCGCAGCAGTCCCTCGCTGATGACCTGCACGGCGGCGCGATGGGGAGCCTCCCAGTGTTCGCCGGGACGCACCGCATCAATGGCCGCCAGCTGCGCCGCCAGGACCAGTTCGTAGATCTCCCGCTGCGGCTTGGAATAGACACCGCTGACCGGAATGGTGCGGGTCACGTCGGCGGCGTAGTTGTGATACTCGGCACCGGCGTCGACCAGCAACAGCGTGCCTTCCTGCAGCATCGCATTGTTGTTGCGATAGTGCAGGATGCAGGCGTTGGCACCACCGCCGACGATGGGCTCATAGGCCGGCACGGCCTGTTGGCGTCGAAAGACGTGCAACAGCTCGGCTTCGATTTCGTACTCGCTCATGCCCGGGCGACAGACTTCCAGCAAGCGCCGGTGCGCCTGCACCGTGATCGCCGCCGCCTTTGTCATGACCTTGAGTTCGTCGCGGGATTTGAACAGCCGCAGCTCGTGCAGCAAATGGCCCAGCGCGATCAGCCCTTGCGGAGAGCGCGCGCTGCCGCGCAGGCGGGCCCGGGTCTGGTTGACCCAGGACATGACCTTGAGGTCGAAATCCGCATCGCGTCCGAAGGGATAGTAGATCCGCTCGCGGTTCTCCAGCAGTCCCGGCAGGATGTCGTCGATGTCCTCGATCGGGAAAGCATCGTCCAGACCCAGTTGCTCGGGCGCGGCCTCGGGTCCCAGACGCGGGCCGTCCCAGATCTCCCGCTTCAGATCGCGTTCGCGACAGAACAGGATCGAGGCGGCGGCTTCCCGCCCCGGCACCAGCACCAGCACGGCCTCAGGTTCCTCGAAGCCGGTCAGATAAAGCAGGTCGCTGTCCTGGCGATAGGGGTAGTGGGCATCGTTGTTGCGGATCCGGGCCGGCGCGGCCGGCACCACGACGGCGGCATCCGGACCGGCCATCTCCATCAACTGACGGCGACGGCGAACGTATTCGCTGGCGGCGATCATGCGGCCTCCCGACGACTGGACAGGTGGACCAACAGGGTGCCCATGCGCAGAAACTCCAGCAACTCCATGTAGGCCACCTCGCTCTCCTCGTCACCGTCCAGCGCATCGATCGAGCTGGCGGCAATGGTGCTGAGATCAGCCAGGAACTCATCCACACCCTGCGCCTGACCCTCCACCTTGAAGCCGCTCAGACCCAGCCCTGCGAGAAAGCCACGGGACCACTGCAGCAGCGCGCCGACGCGTTCGTCCAAGGCCTGTTCATCGTCGGGCAGCAACGGCTGAAAACCAAGCTGCTCGTCGGCCAGGGCGGCCTCGCTGGCCGCAGCCAGCGCACCGACGATGCGCGCGACCTCGCTCGATGTCGCTTCGCCCAATTGCTCGGTCAATCCCAGCGCCGCTGCCACGGCGGGCCCATCGGCCGATGCCGGCTTTCCGCCACTGAGCAGACCCACCACCTGCCCGTGCAGCTCGGCGGCATCGATGTCGGCCTTCCAATGCGTCAGGATGCCTTGCAGGCCATGGTAGGGATGCTGCATCGACTTGGACGCCTCTGTGCCAAAGCGGCAGTCTAGCAGTCCGACAACACCAGTCCTTCCGCCATGCTAAGGCTACCCGCTCAACTGTCGATGGCCATGGCGCCAGGATTGCGGAAGCCTCGAGCCTGTGTGCCGGCGCGTCGGAACAAGCGGCTCAGCCAGTCGGTGAAGTCATCCACCAGTGCATAGATGGTTGGCAGCACCACCAGACTGACCAGCGTCGAGAACAGCAAACCGCCGGCAATGGCTCGTGCCATCGGATAATAGGGCGGCCCATCGCCACCGATCTGCACGTTGCTGATGCACAGCGGCAGCAGCCCCAGCACGGTCGTCCCCACGGTCATCAGGATCGGCCGCAGCCGCTCGCGACCGCCCAGCGCCAGCGCGACGTCGCGCGGCTTCCCTTCGCGACGCAGGTTGTTGACGTGCTCGATCAGCACGATGCCGTTGTTCACCACCACGCCGATGAGAATCAGAATGCCGATCATCGCGGTGAGCGAGAAGGTGGTGCCGGTGAACATGAAGGCCCAAAAGACGCCGCAGATCGAGAAAACGATCGAGGTCAGAATGGTCAGCGGATACAGGGTGCTTTCAAACAGCGCCGCCATCACCATGTAGATCAGCGCAATCGCCAACAGGAAATTGAACAGCATCGTGTTCGAGGCTTCCTGGTCGCGATCGAAGCCACGACCGAAGTTCCAGCTGTAGCCGGCCGGCAGCTGCACCTCCTTCAGGGCGGCCTCGATCCGCTCACGCGCATCGCCCATGCTGACGTCCTTGTCCAGATCACTCTGGATCTGCAGGGCCACTTGCCGATTGGTGCGCTGAATCGTGGCCGGTCCCTGCTCGACGTCCAGACTCACCAGGGCGGTCAGCGGCACCGAAGGCTGACCTGGTCGCGTCAGCTGAATCTGACCCAATTGGTCCAGACTGAGCTGGTCGGCATCCTTGAAACGCAGCCACAAGGCCACCTCGCCTTCCTCGCCGCGATATTCGTTCAAAGGCTGCCCGCGCATCGCCACCGACACGAGCTGCGAGATCTGCTGCGTATCGAAGCCCATGGCCACGGCACGATCACGATCGACCTTCAGCTGCACCTCGCGCTCGGCCGTGCCTTGGTCGACGCGAACATCGGACAGACCCGGTACGGTCTGCAGCACCTTGACCAGCGTGCCGGCCACGTCTTCAAGGATGGCGGTCGAATCGCCCACCACGCTCAGACGCACGCCCGCATTGCCATCGCCGTCATTGCGACCCGACCCGACCGAAACCTTGCCGATGGCCACCTGAGGCAGATTCTCGCGGATCTTCTCGCTGACCTCGGTGGCGGTGAGTGAGGCGTCGGCATCGTCACGCAGATTGACCCAGGTCGACATGCCGCCATCTTCGGAGAACCAGCTGTACAGTGACTTGATCTGCCACTCCTCACGATGCGCTTCCAGGTAGTCCATCACCTTGCGCACGGCCGGTTCGAGTTCCTCCAGCCGATAGCTGCCGTTGAGGTCGTACTCGACTCGAATGGAGCGACGGTCATCAGCCGGGAACATGTCGAAATTGACCAGCTTGGCCGGGATCGCCGTCAGCAACAGCAGCACGACGATACCCAGTGAGGTCTTCCAGCGGTGCGCCAGCGTCCAGGTCAGGAAGCGCTCATAGGCGCCGCGTATGTGGTCGAACAGGTGGACCCGCTGATCGCCGGCCGGCGGGTTGACCCGCGCCGCCAGCATCGGAATCAGTGAGATCGCCACCAGCCAGGAACAAAGCAGTGCCACCGTCAGCGGGATGGCCACATGTACGAGGAAAATCGTGATGTCGATCTTCTCGCCGAAGATGATCGGCACGAACACGATGACGCTGGTCAGCGTGCCAGCGCTCACCGCCAGGGTCACCGATTGCGCGCCGTTGATGGCCGCCACCTTCGGATCGGAAATGCCGCGTTCGCGCTCCTGGAAAATGCTCTCGACCACCACCACCGCGTTGTCGACCAGCATGCCGACGGCCAGCAGCAAGCCCATCATCGACAGGATGTTCAGCGTCAGGCCCATGAAGTACATGAAGCCCAGCGTGATCGTCGCGCAGATCGGCACGGCCAGCGACACCATCAGTGTTGACGGCCAGTGGCGCAGGAAGGCGAACAGCACGAACAGCGACAGGGCCATGCCCAGCAGGCCGGACTTCAGCAGTTCGCTGAGCGAACCGGTCACCCCTTCAGCCTTGTCGTCGAAGGTGATCATGCGAATGTCGCCCAGATCACCACTGGCGTTGATGCGCTCCACTTCCTCGCGCACCAGCCGGCCGGTCTCGACCAGATTGGCACCGCGCTCCTTGTAGATGTCCACGCCCACCGCATACTCGCCGTCGAGAATGCGGCGATAGTTCATCTGCTGCGGCTGATGGCGGATCTCGGCGATGTCGCGCAGGCGCACGCCGGCATCGTTGACGATCAGCGCGCCAATCTGCTCAAGCGAACGGAACTCGCCCTCGGGCTGCACGCGTACGCGCGTGTTGCCATCGTCAATCAGACCGCCCGACAAAGAGAAATTCTCTCCCATCAGCAAGCGCGACAAGCGATTGAGGTCGATCGAATGGCTGGCGATGCGCTCGGGCAACAGCGCGATCTGCACCTCATCCGGTGCCACCCCCGACAGATCCACCCGGGCAATGCCGGCAATGCGCTCCAGCGGCCGCTTCAGCAATCGCTCGAGCTTGTGATACTGGCCACGCAGATCCATGTCACCGGCTGACAGGCGGACGCGCAGGATCGGTTCGTCTGCCGTGTTGAACTTGAACACATTGATCCGCCGCACATCGCTGGGCAGCTCATCGCGGGCGGCGTCGACCCGTTCGCGCACCTCGGCCGCCTTGATCGCCAGATCGACGCCCCACTCGAAGATCATGAACACGCCGGCGCCATCGGCCTTGGACTCGCTCTGCATCTGCTTGATGCCCGGCAGCGTGCCCAGCACCTCTTCCAGCGGCCGGGTGATCTCCCGTTCCACTTCCTTCGGTGTGGAACCGGCATAGGGCACATTGACCGCGATGAAGGGCGCATCGAGTTCCGGGAAGAACTCCAGCGGCAGATCCCGGGCAGCAATCAAACCGATCACCACCAGCGAGACGAAGAACATCACCGTGGTGACGGGCCGCTGCAGGGCCAGGCGCGCAATGTTCATGCCTGCGAGCCCCCTTCCAGCGCGCCGTCGTCCAGCCCCTTGTCCCGCTCGGAGACTGGCACCGGCACCCGCTCACCGCCGAACAGGTCATACAGCACCGGAATGAGCACCAGCGTCAGCAGCGTGGAGAAGGCCAGACCACCGATCACCGTGATCGCCAATGGCTGGCGCAACTCAGCGCCATCGCCCAGACCAATGGCCATCGGCAGGAAACCGAACAGCGTGGTGACGGTGGTCATGATGATCGGGCGCAAACGCGCCTTGGCACCTTCGATCACCGCCTCGCGCCGATCCGTGCCCAGATTGCGCAACTGATTGACCCGATCGATCAGCACGATGGCGTTAGAAACCACGATGCCCACCAGCATGATCAGACCGATGAACACCACCACCGACAGACTCATCCCCAGCAGGTACAGCGAGAACACCGCGCCCACCAGCGCCAGCGGCACGCTGAACAGGATCAGGAAGGGATGGCGCAGCGATTCGAACTGGCTGGCCATCACCAGATAGACCATGAACACCGCCAGCCCCAGTGCGAACAGCAGCGAATTGAAGGAGCGCGCCATTTCTTCGCTCTGGCCGACCACGCGCACGTCCACGCCCGGCGGCAACGCCACCTCGGTCAGTTGCCGCTGCAGGCTGGCGACCGCGGTACCGAGATCGCTGCCGGTCAGGTTGGCTTCGATGCGAGCAATGCGTTCCTGGTCGGTGCGGCGAATCTCGCCCGGACCTTCGGTAATCGTCACCTCCGCCAACGCCTCCAGCGGCACCGCCCGATCACCGGCGTTGATCAACGTCCGGCGCAGGTCAGCCACCGAACTGCGATCGGCTTCACGCGAGCGCACCAGCACGTCGATCTTGCGATCACCCAGACTGTAGCGCGTGGCGATTTCACCACGCACCTTGCGCACCACCTGATCGGCGACCTCGCGCACCGTCAGACCCAGCGCCGCGGCCTTGTCCTGATCGAAGTGAATTCGCACCTCCGGATGACCTTGCTCGACGCTGGACTTGACGTCGGCGAAGGCCGGATTGGCCCGCATTAATCGCGTCACTTCGTCACCGGCGCGATCCAGCTGATCCAGATCGAAACCGGCAATCTCGACTTCCACCGGCGTGTCAAAGCTGAACAACGCCGGTTTGCCGAACTTCGCATCGGCACCCGGGATCAACGCGGTCACCTGGCGCAAGCGGTCCAGCACGCGCGCTTCATCGCGGCGCCCCACGCTGGGCTGCAGATCGATCAGCAGCCGGGCGATGTTCTCGCCCGACTCAGTCGGGTTGGCATCCAGCCGGGTACCGCTGCCGGACACGGCATAGACGCGCTTGATGCCGTCGATCTCCATAGCCTTGCGCTGGAACTGATCGACGTAGCGATCGGTGTACGCCAGCGGCGTGCCTGGCGGCAATTTCAGTTCCAGGGTGACCTGGCCCTGAGCAAACTCGGGAATGAGTTCCAGCCCCAGTTGACGCACGGCGCCCAGCGCCAGCACCAGACTCAGGACGGCAATGCCGATGACCGACCAGCGATTCCGCAACGACCACGGCAGCAGCTTGCCGTAGCTGTTTTCGACGGCAGCGTAGCCGCGCTGCACCAGCAGGCCCGGCCACCTCAACAACCACGTCAGGATGACCACCGGAATCGACAGGACCAGCATGGCTGCGGCCAGCAGCTGCGACGTCACGCCACTGACTCGCCCCAATGGCTTGTCCGGATCCTTGTCGCCAAAGGCCATGGGCGCACGCGCCTCCAGACTGGCCAGCATCGGGATCAGCGTGAGCGCAACGAGCAGCGACACCAGCAGCGCGAAGGTCACCGTCAGGGCCTGATCGCGGAACAACTGACCCGCAATGCCCTCGACGAAGACCAGCGGCAGGAACACGGCGATGTGGGTCAGTGTCGACGCGGTGATGGCCATGCCCACCTCGCTGGCACCAGTCACCGCCGCATGCAGCACGTCCATGCCCTGCCGGCGCAGACGTGCGGTGTTCTCGAGCACGACAATGGCATTGTCGACCACCATGCCGGTGGCCAGCGCGATGCCGCCCAGGGACATCACATTGAGCGTGATGCCGAACTGCTGCATGAAGAAGAAGGTGGCGATGATCGACACCGGCAGCGACAGCGAGATCACGATCGTCGCCCAGCCATTGCCGAGGAACAGATAGATCGTCAGCACCGCCAGCAGACCACCGAGCAGTGCGCTCTGTACCACTTCGGCGATCGAGCTCTCGATGAAGCGCGATTGATCGTCGATCAGCTCCAGACTGGCGCCCGCCGGCAGTTCCTTGCGCAACCGCTCCAGCGAGCCACGAATGCGCCCGGCAACGGCCACCGTGTTGGCATCACCTTCCTTGTAGACGGCCACTTCGACCGCTTCGCGACCGTCGATGCGGATGATCGCCTCGCGCTCCTTGAAGCCAGCTTCGACCGTGGCGATGTCCTTCAGCCGCACCGAACGCCCGGCGATCACCGCCACCACCATCTCGCGCATCTCATCCAGATTGACGAACTGGTTCAGCGTGCGCACCAGGAAGCGCTGACTGCCTTCATCGACCCGGCCACCGGACAGATTGACGTTCTCCTGTGCCAGACGGTCGATGACGGTGCCGACGGTCAGACCCAGTTGGCCCAGGCGCTGCTGGTCCAGCTGCACCTGCACTTCGTCTTCCAGACCACCGCCGATCTTCACCGCCGCCACGCCTTCGAGCGGTTCGATGCGCTTGCTCAGCTCTTCATCGGCATGGGTGCGCAGCGACTTCAGAGCCACCTCACCGCTGTTCTCGTCGGCCAACAGGGCCAAGCGCACGATGGGTTCGGTGGACGGATCAAAGCGCAGCAGCTGCGGTCGTGTGGCCTGCAGCGGCAGTTGCAGCAACTCCAGCTTCTCGCGCACGTCCAGGCCGGCCTGGTCCATGTCGGTGCCCCAGGCGAACTCCAGCAGCACATCGGACTGCCCGGTGCGCGACACGCTGCTGACCCGCTGCACGTTCTTGACCACACCGACCGCTTCCTCGACCGGCTCGGTCAGCAGGGTCTCGATCTCGCTCGGCGCGGCGCCCGTGAACTCAGTGCGCACCGTCAGCGTGGGGTAGGACAGATCCGGCAGCAGATTGAGCTTGAGCCGGCTCAGTCCAATCACGCCGAACAGCACCAGCGTCACGGTGAACATGACTACCGTAACGCGTCGACGGGTTGCACCTGCAATGATGTTCATGGCTGTTGCCTGTCTGAGTCAGAGGCGCCCAGCAGCCGGGCGCCAGCGCGCCGACCGTCGTGGACAATCGCGCTGGAGAGCATGAGTCCGAGCGCAGCGCTCGGTCGAAATGCAGCCACCGCCCCCACCGCAACAACGGTTTCAATCACCGCGGCGGCAGGGACGTTGGTCATCGTGAATCAGCCGCCGCGTTCGCCGGACGCTGCCAGCTGGGCCGTCTGGGCCGAGCCACCGGGCACTTCGGCCGGCGGATTGAGCACCTGTACCTTGGTGCCTTCGCGGACGCCGGCCTGACCCAGGGTCACGACCACGGCGCCGGCCTCCAGACCATCACGAATCTCGGCCACGCCGCCGGACACATAGCCCAGGCTCACGGCTTGACGGCGCGCCACGCCATCACTGTCGACCAGATAGACCGCGGCATCCTGGTCCTCGGCCAGCAAGGCCTGGCGCGGCACCGTCAACACTTCTTCGCGGACATCGTGGACCACCGACAGGCGTCCGAACATGCCCGAGCGCAGACGGTTCTCAGAGTCACGGAAGTGCGCGACCACACGGAAGGTGCCCGACGCGGCATCGACGACCGGGCTGACCCGGGCCACGCTGCCCTGGAAGGCCTCGCCCGGCACCGCGTCGACCAGCATCGTGACCGGCTGACCGGCAGCGATGCGCTGCATCTCGCGCTCGGGCACATTGACCACCGCTTCCAGCGGATCGAAATCATCGATCCGGAACAACGCCTGGTTGATCTGCACCAGATTGCCCTCGCGAATCATCCGCTCGCTGACCACGCCGCCGATGGGCGCCTTGATGTCGGTGTAGGACAGTTCCAGTTCCTGCAGCGCCACCCGGGCGCGCTGGGCTTCCAGGTCATAGCGGGCACGATCGAAGGCATCGTTGGCGATCAGCTTGCGCTCGAACATCTGCTGCGTGCGCTGATACTCGCTCTCCTGCTTGGCCAGATCGGCCTTGGCCTGGCGCAGGGACAATCGCTGCCGATCATTCTCCAGCCGAGCCAGCAGCTGACCCTGCTTGACCTGATCCCCCTCTTCCACCAGCAGCTTCAGCACCACGCCGGTGGCCTTGGACACCACTTCAGAGGTGGCCACCGCTTCCAGCGTGGCGGTGCCCTGGAAGGCCTGAGTCACCGGCGCCCGGCGGGCGGTGGCCACTTCGACCGGCACGCGCGCCTCGATCTCGGTCTTGGTCGACGCTTCATCGACCTTGCCGGCCTCGGCGGGCGGCTCGCTGCTGCAGGCAGCCAGGGCCAGTGCGGCGGACAGGAGGGCGTAGCGGAAGGGCGTGCGCGGCATGCTCATCTCACTTGTACAAAGGTGTGTTACCAGACTAGGACACCGACACGCGAGTTGCATGGGCATGAAGTCACAGATGGGCCATTGCCCCGCCCCTGCCCCAATTTGCCCGCGTAGTCGCACTTGTCCGGAATGGATACAGGCGGATGACGAAAGGTTGCATGGCTGCCGCTGAGCGGCGCGTGAAGCGCGGCGCCACTCCGCGGCGACGCACCGCAAGCCATTGAATTTCCGAATGGTCACGAAATGGTCAAGGCTGGTTCGACGCCGGTCAGGACTGCGCGCGGCCATCGCACGATGCTGGCCTCACCCCGCCATCGAGGCGGCCAACCCAACGGAGATTCCCGTGATCAAGCGCTCTGCGATCCTGCTCTACGGCAGCGTCAGCTATCTGATGTTTCTCGCCACGATCCTCTATGCCATCGGCTTCGTCGGCAATCTGTGGGTGCCCAAGTCCATCGACTCCGCGCCACAGGTGGGCTTCGGACTGGCCCTGCTGACCAATCTGAGCCTACTGGGCCTGTTTGCGGTTCAACACAGCGTCATGGCCCGCCCCGCGTTCAAGGCCTGGTGGACCCGACTGATCCCGGCCGCGGCCGAACGCAGCACCTATGTCCTGTTCTCCAATCTAGCCCTGATCACCCTGTTCTGGTTCTGGCAGCCGATGGGTGGCCTGATCTGGCATGTCGAGCAACCCGTGCTTCAGTGGGCACTGCATGCCGTGTTCGGAATGGGCTGGCTGATCGTCTTTGCCTCGACCTTTCTGATCGACCATTTCGATCTCTTCGGCCTGCGCCAAAGCTGGCTGGCCTTCCGCAATCGGCCCTACACACCGGTGCGCTTCAAATCACCAGCGCTCTACCGCGTCGTGCGTCACCCACTCTATTTCGGCTTTCTGCTGGCCTTCTGGTTCACGCCCACGATGACCGTCGCGCATCTGTGCTTCGCCCTGCTGGTCACCGGCTACCTGCTGGTCGGCATTCAGCTGGAGGAGCGCGATCTGCTCCGTGCCCTGCCCGACTACGCCGACTATCGCCGCCGCGTGCCGATGCTGATCCCTGGCCTCAAGCCGGGTTCGCGGCAAGCGCCGACCGCCAACCCGGCGGTGCAGGCATGAGCCTCTGGTTCGGCGGTTTGCTGCAGGCCTTGCTGCCGTGGGCGGCGTGGCAGCCTCCACGGCCCGCAGTGCAGTTCGACCGCCCCGAACGCGGCTGACCCCACCGGCGACGCCACGCCAGCGGTGCCCATTTCCTGATTCCGAGCCACCACGACGAGCGTGGTCGGCTTGCCTGTTCCTGGGAGACCCTCATGAAGCCCCTCTTTGCACGTGCTGCCATCGCCCTCGCCATCCTGTTGAGCGCCAGTCCGTTGTTGGCTGTGACCGTCGGCAATGGCGCCAACTGCGACTTCGCCACCCTCAACGACGCCATCAACTCGGTGCCTCGCGGCGGCAGCGTCAGCATCCGCCTGTCCAACAACGTGCCGGCCGATCCGCTGTTGTCGATCGATCGCAACCTCACGCTGGTGGGTGGCTACGACAGTTGCAGCGACACCACCACCAATCACCTGACGCCGTCGGTGATTCGCGGCATCGGCAACAACCAGCCCAATGTCCACCTGAGCGGCTTCGCCAACCCGATTGCGGTCAACGTCTCGCTGGTGAATCTGCGCATCGAGGGCGGCGCCGCCCCGCGGGGCGCCGGCATCCGCATTGGCGCGGCCAATCAGGTGCGCCTGTCCAATGTCGTGGTGCTGGACAATGACGCCAGCGAGTTCGGAGGCGGCATCTATCTGGACGGTGAGGATGGCGCCGGCCTGGTGATCGAGCACGATTCCTCGATCGTCGGCAACTCGGCCGTCCAGCGCGGCGGTGGCATCTACTGCACGCTGGCCGACGCCGATCACGGTCCCGGCATCGACTTCCGCACCGGCGCCGTGATTGCCAATACCGCCGGCGCCCACGGCGGCGGCATTTACCTGAGCGACTGCAAGCTGATTGGCGACGCCAGCGGCAGCCGCCTGGTCGATCAGAACCGTGTCGACCGCGTAAGTTTTCCCTCGGCCATCGTTGATCAGTTCGGCAGCGCATCAGGTGCCGGCATCTACGCCAGAGCCAGTCGCATCACCCTCGGCAGCGCAGGCTCCACCACCCGGATTTCCCGCAACGAGGGGCGCCACCAGAACCACGACGGCGCAGGCACACACTTCGAGGTCGATCACGGCGAAGGTGGCGGTCTGAATCTGGTGGAATCCAGCGTCGCGACGCTGATCAACACCCATGTTGCCGAGAATGTCGCCGCACAGGGCGGCGGCGTCATGATCCGTAGCTCGATCTTCAGCATGAACCTCGACCCCGCCGGCTGCACGGCGCTGCCCCCCTATCCCGGCTGTGGCTCACTGACCGCCAACTGGGCACAGGGCTATGACACCGGCTTCAGCGGCTGTCAGTCGGGCGCCCAGAGTTTTGCCGGTCGTGGCGGCGCAGTCGCCATGCGCGGCGGCGCCAGCGTGCTGAACAGCGTCTGGATCAAGGACAACCGCGTCGACCAGACCAACGGCTGCATCAGCCCCAACCACGTCCGCTACCCACACGGTGCGGCACTGGACCTGCGCGAATCCAGCGGTCTGGACCTCTTCAACACGGTGGTGCACGGCAATGGCGACAACTCGGCCGACGACGTCATTCATGTCGACAGCGGAGCGCTGTTCCGCGCCTTCCACTCGACCATCGCCGGCAACTCCAACGCCGACGATGCCGTGCTGCGCACCAGCACTGGCACGCCAGGCATCGGTCTGTTCAACAGCATCCTGATCGACACCATCCCGCTGTATCAGAACGATGGTTCCAGCGGCGCCCTGCTGCGCGCCGTCTGTGTCTACGCCAGTTCGCTGAGCACGCTCGACGATGCCCCGATCAGCGACCTGCGCGAGAACGTGGCCGGCAGCAATCCGGGCTTCGTCGATGCCGGCAACGACAACTTCCGCCTGCGCGCCGACGCCGCCACTCGCGACCTCTGCCGAGGCGATGAACTGGCCGAGCGCAATCGCGTCGACCGGGTGCTGCTGGATCTGGATGGTGCGGTGCGTCCGCGCATCGTCGCCGGTATACCCGCACGCAGCTGGGATGCCGGCGCCTACGAACTGCAAAGCGGAACCATCGGCAACCCGGTCGATGTGGGCCTGATGCTCGACGATGGAGGCCTGGTGTCAGGCGCCGGGGCCAGCATGGGCTACACCGTGGCCATGGCCAACGACGGCCCGAATCCGGTCAGCAATGCCGGCTTCTCACTGGTGCTGGACGATCGCATTCAGTTGCCGCTGGCGGTGGTGCCTTTCGATGCCGGTTGGAACTGCTCTCAAAGCGGGCGAACCGCCACCTGTCGCTTCGCCAATGCGCTGGCCAGCGGCGCTGCGGCGCCGACGGTCGCCGTGCAGTTCACCGCGCCGGCCACGCCGATGCTGATCACCAGCACGGCCGCCGCGATCCTGCCAGCCAATGCCGTCGATACCCTGTCGACCAATGACATGGCCAGCATCGATTCCTCGATCGCCCTGAATTCCAACCTCGAGCCCCTGTTCGGCAGCTTGCCGCCCGCCCTGCTGACCGGCCAAGCGGTGCCCCTGCCAGTGACCGTTCGCAATCACGGCCCCGATGCCTCCTTCGCACCGCGACTCAAGATGTCCTTTCCGGCCAGCCTGCAGACCCAACCCGACACGGTCCTGCCCAGCACCGCCTGGATCTGCGGCCCGCTGTTCCCCGATGGCGCCGATCGCGTCGCCGTGACCTGCGCGGCCGATCAGATTCAGCCCGGTGAGTTCAGTTTCATCTTCAACGTGTTGGTCCCGGCCAACGAGACCGCACCGCTGTGGCAGATCCGGGCCACGACCGAGCAGGCGCTGACCGATCCGACCGGTCCGGACCAGGTGCTGGTCAATCTGCCCGTGTTCCCGGGCAATACCGGAGATGCCCTGTTCTCCGATTCCTTCGACTGAGCCATTGGCCCCGCGCGACACGCGCGGGGCCTTTTCACCACCTGGTTGGGCGGAGACGTGAAGCGCGGTGCGAAGCGATTCGGCGCCTACGGACCCTCTGATCAAGTCGCGTGAGTAGCGTTGTGTCCCAGATCGTTATCTGCAAGGCGTCATTTCGGCGGGGCGTAGTCGTTCCACGGCGGCGACCCCTGACCCCGGCGGGGCTCAGGGCGTGAGTCCTCACCAAGCCTGCATGTCGCAACCGTCCATGACCGGCCTGGCAACAGCAACAACAACAAAGCAATAAGCACCGACGTGCTCAATTCCCAGCGGGATATTGGCTTCCGCAAATAGAAATTCGCTACGTGACTACCACATTTTGTTGTTGCGCCATGCAACCATGAGGGAACGCACTGCTCCGTGGGAACACTCAAGCCCCAGTGACGATGACCCTCAGTCGAAAATCGATACACAAGACAGCGCTTCTGCATCCGACTGGTAAATCAGGCGCGTACTCGAATGAGTCTCGTGCGGCACTGACCCTGAGACCAACCCATGTCGGCTTTGCCTGGACTGCATGGTAGTTGTGAAATCTGTCATCGACCCCGTACATATCACTATCAAGCCAAGGCGCCGGACCCGAGAGGATTCGCCCCACGACGTGATACATGACGCGATAGCCGAGCGTTTCTGCACTTCGGTCATAGACATACAGATCGGTGGGATGCCTGACATCCACGCCGAGTCTTTGCAGCTCCGCAGCGATTCCTGCTGGGAAGGCATCAGGAACAACGCTACGCCATGCCTCGCAATCGACACACGTACAATGCTCTGCTGGATGGCCAGTCGCAGAACGGATGGCTCTCGATGCATTCAAATCAACAGCGATTCGCCATTCTGAAAGCGGAAGTGTTGGGCGCATTAGCAACTCATGTCCTCTGAAAACGAAGTACTAGCTCGCTCCCGCGCAGGAGCTGCTGGACCATCGAAAGCTCTCCGAAGGCTCAGTTGCTCGCTGCGCAATGAAGCAACATCAAAAAATAAAAGAAGCAAAGCGATCCGTAAGTCCAGCAGAGCGCAACAGGCCCCATTCCACCAGGCTGTTAGGCAGTATTTGCCAGCAGCCTTTTGTACAATCCAACTGCAGCTGCATCAAGCTTTTGACCACATAGCTCGAAGACAGTGATTCCTCGAGTATGCACATAGAAGATGCATGCCGAAAATGCCAATGCGGCAATCACCAGATTCTGCCAGGCGTTTAGCTGCCACTGCCCCGACCAACTCAATTTAAGCGTTTCGCTGATGGGATACAGATAGCATATCGGCCAATTGTACCCATCAGGCCCCTTGGATCCAATCAGATCACATAGAACGTGCAGCTGCACAACTCCAAACGCCAAAATCGCCGCGAGCGAGCGTTGCTTTACTGACAGCAGATACACCAAGACCGACAAGAAGATGCCCGCAAATACATTATGCCCGACAACATGATGGTATTCAAAATAATAGTTGGTCGTTCCAGTGATCTTGTCAATAATCACACCGGCGCCATCGATGTCAGGGGCGATACCAGAAAGCGTGATCAGTACGCGCTCACGCCGGTTTTCAACGAGTTCTATTGTGCTCAACCAGCTCAACAATAAATGTGCTACCGGTGCCATTACTGGTCCTGACGCTTGACGATTGAGTAACGCGCTGCCGCACAGGAGCATTTGGAACATCGCGCGGCACTCCCCTGCCCGCCATGACCACCGCCCGCGATTGCACCTGTCGGCTCTGCCGATTGGGACCGCGGCGTCAGCCGCAATGTTCCGGTGGGTCGGAACGCGGGACACAACGGACCGCGGGACGCTAACGGCGCGCGGGATAATGACAGCGCGCGGGACATGCAAGCACTTGCGGGCAGACTAATCCGCTACCAATCGGCGCCTTCTGCTAACTCGAAGTTCCCACTCACGAGGGCATGGACCCGCCACCCTGGGCGCCGACCTATGGCACAGGGAAACCCGGAACGAGTCTCACCCCGTTGGCAGCGTGGCCCGGTGCCTGAGCGACACGCCTTTCGCCCGTGAGACACGACAGATCACCTGGGAAGCCTGGAGCGCGCGGGCGTCCGTCGATGTTCAGTCCAGAAACACCGCGTCCAGCACCCAGCCTTGCGCCTGTGCACTGGCAAACCAGCTGAGTATCGGTGCGCCCTCGTGGCGCACCCAGGGACCCAGACTGAGCAGACCATGGCTGTCGCGTTGCGCCAAAGCGAACTGCAGCTGACCGTCAAATTGCCGGGCGTAGACCCGCGCCGCCTGGCCGAGCGCATCGTTCATTGCCAGCACCACCGTGGCTGTGCTGCCCATCGCGTTGCGGAACTCGGCATCCAGCCGATAGCTTCCTGCTTCGGCGTTCACCGCCATGGCCTCAAAGCCATCGGCAAACACCAGGCTGCCAAGGTTCAGATCACTGGCGCTGTTGTTGCTCAGATTGCCGTCTTCGATGATGCCATCGGCCGGCAACTCCACAGTCGCCACGTTGAGAATCTGCGTGAGCTTGCCACTCACGATGCCCGACAGGGTGTAGATCAGCTCCGCCCCGACCGGAAGCATGGGGATCTGCGCGTCGATGTCCCCGACGCCGTTGGCTGAAGGGCAAACCACGCCACCACTGGCGTCGCACGACCAGGTCACGCCCGTCAATCCATTGGGTATCTGATCGAGCAAGCGCAGATCCTGAGCGAGATCGGGACCAAGGTTTTGCAGCGTGATCGTGTACACCAGCAGGTCCCCTTCCATGAAGAGATCGACCATGTCGGTCTTGCCGACCGCCAGATCCGCCTGCGCAAGAACGAGAGTTTGTCCATTGCCGGCGCCGCTGCTGGTGGCGTCCTGATGATTGCCATCGGCTGATGCAAAGGTCGCGCTGACCGTGCGCGGACCAAGGAAATCAAACGTCAGCTCGCAGGTGTTCGTTGCGGTCGGTACGCTGACCTGACAGGTGGTACTGCCGCTGCTCAAGGTGACCGTCCCGGTCGGCGCGCCCGCGCCGGGCGCTGCAACGGTCAATTCGAAGCTATAGGGCGTCGGCGTGTTGACGCGTGTTCTGGCGGGTCCATTCACTACCACCTGGGTGGTCGCGGGTACGACGTTCAGGCCATAGGTCGCCTCGGTCTGGAGCCCGCACTGATCGGTGAGCGTCAGCGAGGCGCTGTAGTCATCCACCGGCCCCGCGTCGTTGATGGTCACGACGCCGGTCATGGGGTCGTATTCCCCAGAGCCCGTAAAGCTATCCGGCATGATCACCAGGCTGGGCGTAAACGTACCGTTGTCGCTGGGAAGCGGGGTCAGGACCTCACTGAAGCTGGCACCGAAGGGCACGGTGGTACTGGCTGAGTTCGGGGCGATCGGGGGCGAATTCGCGGTCACGTCCACCTGCAACGTCGCTGTCGTCGTGCGGCAGCCGTCGGAGATCTCGATGAAAACGTCGTTCGGTCCCACCGGCGTCGCACAGGCCGCGGCGACGTTGGCGCTAAAAACGCCGTTGGTATTCACAATGCCACTGATGGAAAAGGTCGTCGGCTCAAGTACACGGGCCGTCAGCGCGTCATCCGGTCCATCCGGGTCACTGGCGGTTGCGATCAGGAATGGCTGTGCGGGGCTGCCCTGCTGGGCGAATGCGGTGGCGCCGGACACCACTGGCGCAAGGTTCGCCGACAGGCAGTTGCAGGTGTTGAGATAGATCGTCAACGAATCAGACGGCTGGTTCACCGCTACGAGATCCGGGGCCCCGTTGGCGTCAAAGTCGGCGATGGCGACATCCAACGGATTGCCCCCTGCGGGGAAGCTCGCCGGCGCGCCGAAGCCACCCATGCCGTCGCCGAGCTCGACCGTCGCGCTAAAAATGCGACTGCTGGCCACGGCAAGATCCAGCAGGCCGTCGCGATTGAGATCGGCGACCTCCACTTGATTCGGCCCAAACCCCACATCGTAGGCGGGGCCGACCGCAAACACGCCATTATTGGCGCCGAAAAGGATCACCGCATTCTCGTCAGCGCCGGTGGTCTGGATGCGACGGTTGAGCGCCACCAGATCATCGTCGCCATCGCCATCGAAATCCCCCGTCGCGATGCCCGAAGAAAGCACCTCGCTGGAACTGCTGATGGCGTAGGTGTTGCCCTCGTCGAAATCGCCGGAATCACCCTCAAAAATCGTCACCGTGCGGTCTTCGCGGCTCACCACGGAAAGATCGAGTTCCGAGTCGCCGCCAGAAAAGCGCCCCGCGACGAGCCCGATGGGATCGTTGATGAAGAGGGTCGCGGATTGCAGGAACGCGCCATTGCCGTCACCGAAGAGCACGACCACCTGGTCTCGGCCCTCGAGCGAAAGGGCGATATCCAGATGCGCATCATCACCAAAGCGCGCCGCGACGATCCGGGTATTGTTGGTGCTGCCAAGGGATCGGATCGTGTCTGGCGAGGCGAAACTGCCATCACCCTCGCCGGCCACAAACAACACGCGGCCTTCAAGCGTCAGCACCACCAGATCGTCATCGCCGTCCTCGTCGAAGTCCCCGGCGACGATCGACCGTGGGGAATTGCCAGCGAGGTTGACCGTCGGTGCCACGCTGAAGGTGCCGTCGCCGTCACCCAGTCGCACGCTGACCGTCTGGCCCAGCCCTTCGGCCGTCGCCAGATCGGGGAAGGCGTCGTCGTTGAAGAAGCCAACCGCCACCTCGGTCGGGAAGTCGCCCACGGCGACAGATTGGGTGGGTGGCAGGCCAGCGTCGGTCGCGGGCGCCAGCGCAAACGCCGGCATTGCGCACTGGGCGTAGAGCGTCGTCGACAGTGTCGTCAGTGCAACGAAGGCACAGGCGGCCAGCGTGAAGAACATTCTCATGATCGGTCTCGTCAAAGTCAGGAAGCGCGACACCGGAGCGCGCGAAAGTCGGCGTGAGGTCGACAAGTTCTCGACCGTTCCCTGGTACTGCGACGAAAAAGGGCCAACACCCTCATACTGTCAACGCCAATCCAAAATTGCTCACTTCTGGCGATCGAAAATTGCTCACTTTGGACTGCCGGTCAGTGCTTGTTTGAGTTGCCTTGATGGCGTTCGTCTTGCTGCTGATGAAGCCGCGTGCGGTAGCTGTTGCCGCGGATGTTGACTAGGTGGCAGTGGTGCAGGACGCGATCGATCAAGGCAGCGGCCATGACCTCGTCGCCGAGGACTGCGCCCCAGTCTTCGAACGGTTTGTTGGAGGTCAGTACGGTGGAGGCACGCTCGTAGCGGCGGTTCATCAACTGGAAGAAGAGCACCGCGCCGTCGTGGCTGACTGGGAGGTAGCCAATCTCATCGACGACCAAGAGCGAAGGGTGGGTCAATACCGCCAGACGCTGGTTCAGGCGTCCGGCGGTCTTGGCCTGTTGCAGTGAATCGATCAGATCGACCAAGGTGCCGTAGTACACCCGTCGGCCACGTTCGGCCGCGGTGATGGCCAGACTGATGGCCAGATGGGTTTTGCCCACACCCGGCGGGCCCAGCAAGACCACGTTCTCGCGCCGCTCCAGAAAGCCGAGTGTATGCAGGCTGTCGATCTGCTCACGCTTGATCGAGGGCTGAAAGGCGAAATCGAAGTCACGCAGCGTCTTGATCGCCGGCAACCGGGACGACCGCATGGCGGCCTGCAGGCGACGGTTGTTGCGCAGGCCGATCTGCGCATCGAGCAACTGACCGATGGCCGCAGCAGCGCCGAGCTGACCGCTGTCGACCTGAGCCAGGATGCTGTCGATGGCTTCCAGGGCACCAGGCATCTTCAGGTCGGCCAGCCGTTGGCGCAGCTGATCACGGAGGCTGGGGGTGTTCATGCACGGCTCTCCAGCAGTTGGTCGTAGACCGCCAGTGCGCGTTGCTCGACCTTGGGCCATGGCGGTCTGATCGCCACTGCGGGCGGCGCCTGGATAGCGTGCGGGGGCCGGTAGGTAGCCACAGCCAAAGGCCTGAGCTGGGTCCTTTCATCCCGTTCAAAGCGCAGATTTGGGGCCTCCCCAATACTGCGATGTCGGCGCTGGTTGGCCGTGGCCTGCAGCCACAAGCCGGCCTGCGCATTGAGGTCGTCGTCGCTGACGAAGTCGCGGCCGTAGAAGAAGCTCTGGCGCACGTAGCTGATGGGTCGTTCAACCTTGCCCTTGGTCTGGGCGCGGTAGGGGCGACAGGCGCGGATCCTGAAGCCCCAGTGGTTGGCAAAGCGCGCGAACTGCGGGTTCTCCAACAGCCGTCCGCCGTTGCGGCGCTCATCGTCGATGACCACCGCCTTCATCTGGTCGAACAGCAGCTCGGCCGGCACGCCGCCAAAGGTCGCGAAGGCCTCTTCCAGACCCGCCATCAGCACGGCCAGCGTCTGTCGGGGGTAGTACTTCAACCACAGCAGTCGCGAGTAGCCCAGCACCACCACCAAGGCGTAGCGCACACCCCAGGGCAAGCTGAAGTGGGCAAAGTCGACCTGAGCCTGCAGCCCGGGCGCTGTCTCAAAGCGCACCACCGGCTCCACCGGGGCCGTCGGTCGAACCTGTCGCACGAAGGCTTTCAGCAGGGAGTAGCCTCCGTCGTAGCCAGCGGCTTTGATCTCCTCGAACAAGCGCGTGGCCGTCAGCTTCGGATAGCTTGCCAAACGGGCGGTGACCAGCTCTCGATAAGGGTCCAGCTTGCTGACCACCGGCGGCCGTGGGCCGTAGCAAACCTCACCCCGATCCAGATCCCGATCCAGCTGACCGGTCCCGATCCAGTGATGCAGTGTGCGCCGTGAAACGCCCAGCCGGCGTGCGATTGCGGACTTCGACAGCCCCTGTTCCAAGTAGTGTCTCAACAACATCTTCTGCTCCATTCCGAACATCCGCGTCCCCGGTCCAACGAAGACGCCAAGATGGCGAAAGTGAGCAAAATTCAGCTGCCACATGTGGGCAATTTACGACTGCCGCCGACAGGGTCTGGGGCACGGGTAGCCGAATGCCTGACAGTGGCGCAGCGTGAGCAATGGACCAGGGCTACGCGTTAATAGAGGCGCTTCCCTGCAGCGCGATCTGCATCCGAACTGCGAGGGCCGGAGACCCAGCACCTGCAACAACGTCTCCTGCTGACAGCATCAGCGTGCAGCGCGGTGGCGCGGCGATGTACTCGTCGCGCAGCAACTCACCACACTAGTCAGCGGTGTTGATGCCCGCCTCGCGCAAGCTCTGTCGCAATGGGGCCAGGTGATCGGTGTAGTGACGCCAGCGTCCCGATGAGCCACGGTACAGAGGTCGACGAATCTGCCAATAACTGGCTGTCTTGACCGCGTTCCGCAGCTGATGGAACTGCAGGCACTGTGGCGCCCAGGGCAATTGCAGGGCATCCAGCAATGCGCGCAATTGGGGCTCCGGGTCGTCCACAAAGGCATCGTAGTCAAAGTCGTGGATGCTGCCGGGATACAGGCTCTGCCAATGCTGCATCAGACGCCGGTACTGCCCGTAGTAGTGGCCGATGTCGCCCAGATCGTGAGCATAGCTGGCCACGTCCAGGTTGATGTTCTGCATGAACACCGACAAGGCGTTGTCCAACGGTTGCCGCACCGTATGAATGATGCGTGCGCTGGGAAAGAGGCACTTGATGAAGCCGATCAGCTGGAAGTTGTCGGGTCGCTTGTCGGTCAGGTAGCCATCGGCCGGCGCATCCGGAAACAGGGTCCTCAGGTGGGCTCGATACTCGCCGGCCAGCTGCCGCAGCAGAGAGTCGCTCACGCGCTGCATCGATTGTGGGAACGGCGCCAGGCGCTGTGCCGCCGTTCGTAGCAACCAGTCGAGTTCGCCGCCAGCACAGATCTGCGGGTGCGCGGCGAGTACCTGTTCCAACAGCGTCGAGCCGGAGCGGAACATGCCGCAAATGAACAACGGAGCCGGGCCCTCGCCGGCATCCGCTGATCGGGATGATGCGGGCTCGGAGAAGGCGCCGATGAAGGCGTCGGTCAGGGCCTCGACCTGGCGTCGATCATGGCGTCGACCGCTGGCTCGCAGCAAGCTTCGATTGCCCTTGGCGTAAGCCTCGAAGGCGTCATCGTAACGTCCAACCGCATCCAGCCCGTGGCCCAGCGCGAACAGCAGATGAGGTCGCACCTGCGGGTCCTGTCCCACCTGCGTCAAGGCGCGCTCCAGGTCGCTGAAGCGCGGGTCATCCGCCTGACTGGGCGGCTCGATGATCGCGCTGCGCGCCAGGGCGACCCAGCGCAGATTGGCCGGCTGTGGGTTCGGCAGCTGCAAGACCCGCTGGTAGCAGTCCAGCGCTGCTGTCCGGTCACCGTGCTGCTCATGCCAATTGCCCAGATTCAACAGCGCTGGCAGATAGTCGGCCTTGCACTGGAGGGCGGCATGCAGCTCATCGCGAGCCTGGACATCCAGGCGCAAGGCGTCGGCACAGAGGATGGCTCGGTCCAGGTGGATCTCCCAGGGCCGGGCCATGCCATGCTCGAGCGCCTGAGCGAAGGCGTGCAGGGCCTCGCTGTAGGCACCAAGTGCCTTGTACACGTAGGCCAGTTCATGCCACGCGGTGGCCCGCATGGGCTCGCGCTGCAGCAATTGTTCGAACAGACCTGCGGCGTCCTTCAAGCGCCCCTGCCGATGCCACTGACTGGCCTGCTGGGCCAGAGCCTCCGCGCTATTGGTCTCCGGCGAGGTCACGGCTTGTGCAGCAATAGATGCCAACCGGCAACGACGCCGGGGAGATGCAGCTGCTGCGTGCACTCGATCAGTGTGAAGCCTGCGCTGGCAGCGTCCTGCTGAATGCGTGCCATGTCGGCCTCGCTGCAGGCGTGATTGACCAGATCACTGAGTCGACGCGCGCCCAGCCGCAGTTCCTTCTCGGCGCGATCCACCTCGCGCCCGACCTGATGCGGATTGCCTTCCCGGCGAGCGGCCAGCAGCTGCTGGGTGGCGTCCAAGGCCACACGCAGGGTCTGCCCGGCACCGGGCGCCGTCGCTTGGGATAGAGCCTGCTTGACGGTTCGGATGGCCAGCACCAGCTCTTGTCTGGCCCGCTCGGTGGCCGAGTTGGTGGCCCCGTCCATGCAGACAAGCTTGTGCAAGCGTCGGTAAAGGCGAGTCTCCTTGAGCACCAGTTCGGCCTCTCGCAGCGAAACAACGGCGCTGTGCGTGAGTACCGCATCGGGGCTGTGCAGGATGAATTCCGCATCTGCACCCGGTTTGAGCACCCGTAGCACTTCGGCCAGCGTGGCGGGCACATCGCCGTACTCGAGCGCATAGTGACCCGTCACTGCGTCGAACTGCTGATCCTCAAAGGGCAGACGCTCATTGGCCACGCCGGGATGGAAGCGGATGCCTTCAAAGCGACGGGCGCCGTCGGCCACGTGCCGGGGTGGGTCAATCTGCGCCAGATCGGTCCCGTGGATCTCCCATTGTGCCCCCTTGGCTGCGGCCACCTGCTTGGCAAGCAACGGCACGACGCCGTTCCCGGTACCGATGTCCAGCACGCGCGCGGCCGCGGGCAACGTGCCGAAGAACGCCGCCCAGGCCTGGCGGATCTGCTGGTCGTAGAGGCCATCGCGACCACAGGGCCCGGTCGCCAGGGCACCACGTCGGTAGTAGATCTCCCAATGTTCCAGACTCAAGCTCGCGTTCTCCTGTGCCAACAGGGCATTATAGGTCATCGATCAGATCGGCACTTTCTGCCCGTCGTCTGCAGACCCTCACCACCTGGGCCGTCAACGGCCCCAGCGCCGCGCCAATTGAGCGGCAGAGCCAGGAATCGCCTTGATGACTCCATCCTCTACGAGCCCCGCGCAGTATCGACAGCTGCTGGGCCATGCCTTCGAGTCGCTGCGCCAGGGGCAGTTGCAGCAGGCACGCCAAGCCACCGAGCAGTTGTTGGAGATCGCCGAGAGCAGCGCGGAGGTGCAGTTCCTGGCGAGCGAGCTGAGCGTGGCCGAGGATCAACCCGAGCAGGCTTTGGCGCACATCAAGGCAGCAAATGCTGCGGCACCGGGGCAGGCCCCACTGCTGCTCAAACAGGCGCGCATACTGCTCGGCATGCGGCACCGGCGCGAGGCAGCCGAGGTGGCGCGGCAAGTGGCCGCGGCAGCGGCCGGCGATTGGCGCACGCTGTGGAATCTGGGGCAGTTCCACATGGCCAATCACGACCCGGAGCAGGCAGCGGAATTGTATGCACAGGCCCGCTCCGCTGCCGAGCCGCAGGTCGACCCCAATCTGCTTTACGATCTGGCCAGTGCTGCATTCTTCAACGGCGAGTTCGACGCCGCCGAGGCGGCGCTTGATCAGATGTTGCAAGTATTGCCGCAGGCCGGGCATGCCTGGCATCTGCGCTCCAATCTGCGGCGCCAGACCGTCACTCACAACCACGTGGCCGACCTCGAGGAGCGCCTGTCTCAGGGGGTCGTCAATGAGACCTCACGCGCCGCCTGCCTTTATGCGCTGGCCAAGGAGTACGAGGACCTGGAGCGTCATGACGAAGCCTTCGACAGCTTGACCCGCGCCGCCAGCCTGCTGCGCCGGAACATTCAGTACGACGGCACGCTGGAATGCGCCGCACTGGACAGCATCCGGTCCCAGTGGACGGCCGAGCACGTGGCTCATACCGATTCCGGCAACGCAGGCAGTGAGGCGATCTTCATCGTCGGCCTACCTAGAACCGGCACCACCTTGCTCGAAAGGATGCTGAGTCAGCACTCGGACGTTCGTGCTTTGGGTGAGTTGCAGGATTTCCCGCAACTGTTGGGCAGCCGGGTCACCCGCGAACAGGCCCGTCGAGCCGACTCGGACCGGGTGCGCTGTTCATTGCACCTCGACTACGGTCAATTGGGCCAGGAGTACCTGCGCGGGGCGCGCGAGTTGGCCGGAGACGCGCGGGTTTTCGTCGACAAGATGCCGGTGAACTTCATGTACTGCGGGCCCATCCAGCGTGCCCTGCCGGGGTCGCGCATCATTCATCTGGTCCGTGACCCAATGGACGCCTGTCATGCCGTCTACAAGACGCTGTTCTATCAGGCCTACCACTACTCCTACGACCTCAGAGAGCTCGCCGACTACTACATCGCCTACCAGCGGCTGATGGCGCATTGGCACAACGTCATGCCGGAGCGTGTGCTGGACGTTCATTATGAAGCACTGGTGACCGATCCTAGGACTCAGATGGAGCGCGTCCTCGCGTACTGTGGTTTGGTCTGGGAGGACGGTGTGCTGGCTCATGATCGCAATGCCCGGCCCTCGACAACGGCCAGCGCCGCCCAGGTCCGTGAGCCGGTACATGACCGCTCGGTCGGACGTTGGCGCGCCTATGCCGAGGGCCTGGCGCCGCTGCGCGACCGCCTGCGGGCAGCCGGGATCCCGCTCACCGAGTAGCCCGTCGAACAATCGTCGGCAGCTACGCTTCGCGCGTTGAGCCCATGGCGGTTTTGGAATGCAGTACACGAGTCACCGGTGCGCCTTGAAGACGCCCCTCGGTCAGACCACGCTTGACCGGTCCGACCCAGCGACGCGCTGCTCAGGTGGCCGCGAAGTCGCGTCATCCTTACGCCATACCCCGACGCCGCAACTCTGATTGATGCGGTACTCAGAGGCGTCCGCTGCCAGGGCGGGCGTGCTCGATCCACGGACCACGGCCGAGCACGGCGACGCACACGCGTGCACCAGCGCTGGAGAATCCGCCAAAAAAAACGGCGGGCCCGAAGGCCCGCCGCTCAAGACTTCTAATGTCTTTCGACTTAGAACTTGAAGCTGATGTTGGAGAAGATGAAACGACCCAGCTGGTCGTAACCGCCCGGCGAGTTGCCATTCAGTGCAAGGCTGGCACCGGTGATTGGCGGCTCCTTGTCAAAGATGTTGTTCACGCCCATGGTCAACTCAACGTACTGGCCGAACGAGTAGGAACCAGCCAGATCGATGTAGTTCAGGCTACCGATACGGCCATTGCCACGGCACGGCGCACCACTGGTGACCGGCGTACCTTCAGCGCACAGCAGACGATCGGCAGTCAGGACCGAGCCATCAAAGGCACTTTCGTAGTCCAGCTTGCCGATGTGACGCCACCGCATGCTGAGGGTGTAGGCATCACGCGAGTAGCGCAGGGCCGCAACGTGACGCCACTTCGGCTGGGTCGCACCGCAGTTCGGGTCGATCACGCCGGCGCAATCGGTGATCGCGTCTTCGTTGATGCCCGGCAGCGGGTTCAGCTCGGTTTCGATGTTGTAGCTGCCGTTGAGGGACGCCGAGAAGCGGCCACCCAGCGCATCGAAGCTGTAGTTGACACCCAGGTCAACGCCGCGAGCGGACGTCTCACCGAAGTTGTTGGTCGTGGCGATGACGAAGCTGGTGTTCTGACGGAACAGGTCGCCACTGACCGGGTTACGCACGATCAGACTGCACAGGAACGGATCGCCCGTGGTACCGCAGAACTGCAGAATCGTCTGCGGCGCAATGGCGGTGATCGTGTCTTCGATGAAGATGTCGTAGTAGTCAGCCGTGATCGTCAGGTTCTCGATCGGGGTGACCACAAAGCCCAGCGTCCAGGTTTCGGCGTCTTCCGGCTTCAGATCCGGGTTACCACCAAAGAACTGGTTGTTCTGGTCGGCCGAGTTGGCCGGCACGTTGCCGTACTGGGCAGCCGACACACCCGTGTTGGCGCACTGCGCCTGGGTGAAGGTCGGGTTCGTGCCCGCGCACGGATCCGAGCCACCGAACAGACCGGTACGCTGCGGGTTGAACAGGTTGTTGATGCTCGGCGCGCGGATGGCGCGGTTGAAACCACCGCGGACGCGGACCATACCGGCATCGGCAATGAAGCCGATCTTGTAGGTGTTCGCGTTGCCGGAACGATCGTAATCGGACAGGCGGTAACCGAGGTCGAGGTCGAAGGACTGGATCAGGCCATCGCCGGCATAAATCGGCACTGCCGCTTCCAGGAAGATTTCGTCGACCGACGTGTCACCGGTGATCGGCGGCGCGGCGGCGCCGGCACCGGCGAAGTTGCCGGCCGCGCTGTCGTTGTCGGAGATGGTGCTGTAGTTCTCGCGACGGGTTTCCGCACCCGCCACCAGCTGCACGGTGGCGCCGTCAGCCCAGCCGAAACCGAAACCGGTATCGCCCGTGACGTAGGCATTGAGCGAGGTCAGCTCGGTGTTGATCTTGTTGAAGCTGACACCGGCCAGCGCGGCAGCAGCGGCTGGATCAACACTGTTCGGCTGCCACACGTTGTACGGCAAGCAACCGGCGAAGGTGCCACCCGGGCCGTTCGCGTCGCAGCCCAGCAGCGCCGAGGTGATGCGGCTGAACAGGAAGTCGTTGAAGCCCTGGGTGTCATTGGCGGTGCGACCACGCAGGAACGAGACGTTGTACGACCAGTTCTCGTTGATCTCGCCTTCCATGCCCAGCACGAAGCGATAGGTGTTGTCTTCGGTCAGCTGACGACGCGGGCCGCCTTCCACGTTGCGCTTGGCAACGTACACACCCAGATTGCCGTCGGCCGGATCGAAGCCCAGATCGTTACACAGCGAGCCGAGGAACGGCGTATCGCAGGTCAGGCCCAGGCTCTGCGGCAGCAGAATGAAGAAGGTGCCCGACTCGGCGATCTGCAGCGCGTCCTGGCGGTTGATGGCCATCGTCTCGAGATACGGCTTGAAGTGCTCGTTGATCTCGTACTTGATGGACGCACCGAAGGTGAAGCGCTCGTCCGGACGCTGGTAGTAATTGATCGGCGCGAAGTTGTACGGCGCGCCATAACCCGTCCGCCAGCTGCCATCGGCATTCAACGAGGCGCCAGTACCGCCGGAATTGTTGAAGACGTAGAAGTTGCCGGTCGGATTGGTCGGCGAACCACCGCAGGCACCCAGTGCCGAGGTGGAAGCACCAGCCGCGCTCAGGGCGCAGGAGGAATAGTCACGCTGACCCTGGAACAGCGGGTCATTGTCACGCCAGGTCAACCAGGCCATCGCATGACCAGCGCCGTCAGCGAAACGGCCGCCGATGGCGATGTCGACGTTCTTGGACACACCGTCGAAGCCGGAATCACCGTCTTCGAACGGGAAACCGCGCTTGCGCAGCTCGCCCTGGACGTAGTCGTTGCTGTTGTCATGCTGATAAGCCGAGTAACCGGCGCTGACGCTCACGCCTTCGAATTCGGTATCCAGCACGAAGTTCACGACACCGGCGACGGCGTCAGAACCGTACACGGCCGAGGCACCACCGGTCAGGATATCGACGCGGGTGATGAGGGCGGCCGGGATGATGCTGATGTCACGGATCTGAGCGACGGGACCGGGGGGCAGACGCTGGCCGTTGACCAGGGTCAGCGTGCGGCTCGGGCCCAGACCACGCAGGTCGACGGTCGCGTAACCGGTCGACGGGTTGTTGGTCTGCGAGTCGAAGGCCAGCTGCAGCTGCGGGTACTGGTTGACCAGGTCGTCGACGCGGGTGGCGCCGGCAAACTGGAACTCTTCGCGCTGAATCTCGGCGACCGGCGAGGACGCGGTCACGGCCTGGCTCTGGATGCGGGAACCGGTCACCTGTACGGCGGTGAGCACTTCCACGTCATCTTCGTCCTCCTGGGCGAAGGCTGGCGCGGCAACGAGCGAGATGCTGCCGGCCAGGAGCGCGAAGCGGATCGCGCCTGACAACTCATTCAATTTAGTCATGTTTTGACCCCAATGGTGCCATGGAAAAGTCAATCGAGCGGATGCTCAGTGATGACCGCCACCCTCTCCGAGGCTACGCGGCTCGCCGGAGTCTAACGCAAACTTTACATATCGCCAATGTGCCTCCGGCGGGCCGACCGAATGCGCAGGATTGGCGTCGGCCGGTACTGTGCACGCCAGCGGTGGGTCCGCTCGGCTATGCTCGCGCGCCGCGCTCGGAGACGCCCATGATCCGACTGGACCAGCTTCGTCATCTGCCACTGTTCGTGCTGTTCGAGCTGGCGCCCAGCGCCTGGACGCAGGCCGGCCTGGCACGATTGCAGCGCGCCCTGCCCCGTCCGGGCGCCGAAGAGATCGGCCTGCTCTGTGCGCACGACCTGGCGCGCATCGCACCGTTGGTGGCCGACGCCGGCGTGAGCATGGTCGGCGCGAGCTTCGATCCTGCCGAAGTGCTGCGCCCGCGCTGGCCACTGGCCCAGGTGCTCACCGAACAATACCGGCTCAGTCTGGCGGGTGAGGGTTTTGCCCGGCGCCTGCTGTTCTTTGGTGCGGTCGACGGCGCACTCCCCGACCGTCGCCTGCAACCGGATCCGACGCATCCCGCCTCGCCCTGGCGAGTGCTGCCGCTGGCCCTGATCGGCGAAGGCGAGGCCATCGAGCGCATCGAACAGGACCTGGAAGCCCACTTGCTGGAAAGCGGCGAATGCGCACCACCGGTGGCCACTGCGCTGGCGAGCTGGTTTGGCGTGGAGATCGCACACGCTCGGCACCTGACCGCGCTGGACCTGCTCGCGGTGTTGCGGGCCCAGTATCTGCAGGCTGATGGCGAATTGCTGGCCGACTTGCTCGAAGCGGCGCTGCTCCGACCCGATCGCGCGGTGTTCCTGCAAGATCCCAGTGGCCTGCACTGCGCCTGGGACGGCCAGCGGGTGCGGCTGCAATGGACGCCGGCGCCAGCGCAGCCTTGCGCCGGCTGGCGCGGCCGCCTGGCGCGCGGTCGTCAGTTGCAGCAAGGGCTGGCCCTGCACGGCATCGAGACGATCTGGGTCAGTTGCGCCGACCAGCCGGCCGAAGCGCTGCTAGGCGGTACCGAACTGGGCGACTGCGTGGAAGAGCGCATTGGCGACAACGCGGTCGCGCGCTGGCAGCTGCATCAGGATGACCAACTGGGACTGTGGCGAGTGGACGGCCTGGATGCCGCGGATGCGGTCTGCTGTCGTCTGTACCCACTGAGCCAGCAGGGGCTGCAGCAACTGGATACCCTGCTCGGCGAGCTGCCACGCCAGATCCTGACCGGCAACAACGGCTGAGGCTACACTGCGCGCCCCAATGGTCGCGGTGAGCACCATCCCCTCCGCGCCTTGCCCCATCTGCTGCAGGAGTGATCATGAGTCTGACCAAGGCCCGCACGATGCCCGGCGTGCTGGAACTGCTGCCGCTGGACCAGATCGCCTTTCAGGAGATGCTGGACACCATCCGCGCCGGCTTCGAGCGCTTCGGCTTTCTGCCGGTGGAAACCCCGGCGATCGAGCTGACCGAAGTGCTGCTCACCAAGTCGGGCGGCGAGACCGAGCGGCAGGTCTATTTCGTGCAGTCGACCGGCGCGCTGCAACAGGGCAATGATCCGGAACTGGCGTTGCGTTTCGACCTGACGGTGCCACTGGCGCGCTACGTGGCCGAGCACGAACATCAGCTCAGCTTCCCCTTCCGCCGCTATCAGATGCAGCGGGTCTATCGCGGCGAGAGCGCCCAGCGTGGCCGCTTCCGTGAGTTCTATCAATGCGACATCGATGTGATCGGCAAGGACAGCTTGTCGATCCGCTACGATGCCGAACTGGTGGCCGTCATCTACCAGGTCTTCGAAGCCCTCGGCGTGGGGCCCTTCCAGATCCGCCTCAATCACCGCCGGGTCATGCGCGGACTGCTGGAGCATCTGCGGATTGATGGCGGCGAGCAGCAAACCCTGGTGCTGCGGGAAATCGACAAACTGGACAAGCGCGGGCCGGAGCGGGTGCGCGCCAGCCTTGCCGACCCGGCGATTGGTCTGTCGGCAACAGCCATTGACACGCTGCTCGACTTTGTCGGCTTCCGCTCCGACAGCCTGGCCTCGGCGCTGGCGGCGTTGGAGCGCCTGCCCAGCGACAACGACAACCTCCGCCAGGGCATCGCCGAGCTGCGCGAGGTGCTGGATCTGGTGCATGCGCTGGGTGTGCCGGAACGCTGCTTCGCGTTGGACTTCGCCATCGCCCGCGGTCTGGACTACTACACCGGCACGGTCTACGAGACGATCCTGATCGAGCACCCGGGCATCGGCAGTGTCTGTTCCGGTGGCCGCTACGAGAATCTGGCCAGTCACTACACCCGCAGCCACCTGCCGGGCGTGGGCATCTCGATCGGCGCGACGCGGCTGTACTGGCAATTGCGCGAGGCCGGCTTGATCGGCACCGGTCGCAGTTCGGTGGCGGTGCTGGTCACGCAGATGGATCCGGCCCTGTTCAACGAATACGCCGCGCTGGCCTCGCTGTTGCGCGGTGCCGGGATCAACTGCGAACTGCAGCTGGAAGCCGGCAAGCTCGGCAAGCAGCTGCGCTACGCCGATCGGGCCGGCATTCCCTTTGCCGTGATCGTCGGGCCGGACGAGCTGGCCAAGGGCGTGGTGCAGGTCAAGGATCTGCGTCGGCAGGAGCAGTTCGAGGTGCCACGGACCGAACTGGTCGCCAGCCTGCGGGTGGAGATCGAGCAGACCCGCGCCATGCCGCTGAACGCGCCCACCGACGCTGCATAGCAGCATGCGACCCAGGCCCTGGTGGCGATAATCGCCACCTGACCTGACCGACACGGCGGACCCACGCCATCGGCGCTCCCCGACTCCAGAGCCGTAGACGATGACCGATTCCGATTCCACCATTCTGCTCACTGGTGAGCATCTCAGCCGCGCCGATCTGGTTGCCGTGGCTCGACAGGGCGCGCGCGTTCGCGTGGCCGAGTCCGCCTGGCGTCAGGTCGCCGCAGCGGCGGCCTTTCTGGGCCGCGAACTGGAGCGTGGCCAGCCGATCTATGGCGTCACCACGGGCTTTGGCAGCAATGCCGACCGTCTGCTTGGCGCCACCCGTCTGCGCGAACGACCCGGTTGCGAGCGACCGCTGGTTGCCGAGCTGCAGCGCAACCTGATCATCAGTCATGCGGTCTGCGTGGGGCCGCCACTGCCGGCCGAAGTCTCGCGGGCGATGCTGCTGATCCGCATCAACACGCTGCTGCGTGGCCATTCCGGCATTCGACCGGAGACCATCGAGCGGCTGCTGTGGCTGCTCAACGCCGACCTGATCCCAGTGGTGCCGGAGAAGGGCTCGGTCGGGGCCAGCGGTGATCTGGCGCCACTGTCGCATCTGGCGTTGCCGCTGCTGGGCGTGGGACAGCTGTGGGACGGTGGCGAACGCCGCGATGCCGCGGTGGTGCTGGCCGAGCACGGCCTGGGGCCGCTGGAGCTGTCCTACAAGGAAGGTCTGGCGCTGAACAACGGCACCGCACTGATGCTGGCGCTGGGTGTGCTGGCGATCGATGACTGCGAACGCCTGCTGGCCACTGCCGACCTGGCCGCCGTGGTCAGCCTGGAAGCCTTCTGTGGGCGCAGTGCCGCCTTCGATGCCCGCGTCCATGAGCTGCGGCCGCATCCGGGCCAGGTCACGACGGCGGCGCGTCTGCGCTCGCTGCTGGCCGGATCAACGCTGGTGGACATTCCCTATCACCGCGTCCCGCGGTTCCAGTCCTGGACGCCAGGCGCCTGGCCCAGCGGTGACGAGCGCACCTTCGATCTGCGCTGGGACTATGTGCCGGTGGCCGAACGCGCTGGGCGCGAAGCCTTCTATGCCACCCACCTGCCCTTCCGCGGCGGCAAGAAGTTCCAGCCCCAGGACGCCTATTCACTGCGTTGCGTGCCGCAAGTGCATGGTGCCGTGCGCGACACGATCGCGCACGTGTCTGCAGTGCTCGACATCGAACTCAATGCCGTGACCGACAATCCGCTGGTGTTTGCCGCCGATGAGGGTGGCGACGTACTGTCGGCCGGCAACTTCCACGGCATGCCGCTGGCCCTGGCGCTGGCCAGTCTGAAGGCGGCACTGCCGGTACTGGCCTCGATCAGCGAGCGGCGTCTGACCAAGCTGGTCGATCCGGCCACCAACGACGGTCTGCCGCCCTTCCTGATCGGCAACGAGGACGGCACCGATTCGGGCCTGATGATCGTTCAGTACACCGCCGCCGCGCTGGTCAACGAGCTGGCCTCGCGGGCGCAGCCGGCGAGCGTCTACTCGGTGCCGACCAGCGCCAACGCCGAGGATCACGTGTCAATGGGTGCCAATGAGGCCCTGCACGCCTATCGCCAGACAGCGGACCTGGGACGGGTGCTGGCGCTGGAACTGCTGGTCGCTTGCCAGGCACTGGAGTATCGACTGCAGATCCTCGGCGCAGCGGCTGAATTGGCGACAGCCAGTGATCCGGCCGGGCTGAGCCGCCGCTTGCGCAATCTGTCACCGGTCGGCGAAGACCAGCGGGCCGCCCTGCAGGCCGACATCGACCAGTTGCGGGCCGATCTGGCCAGCCTGGCCCAGGCCCGGCCCGGCGCGGCCGCCGCCGATGTGCTCGCGAGGGTCCGCGCAGCGGGCGTGGCTTTCATGGACCGCGACCGTCTGTTGGGACCGGACCTGCAGAGGATGGAAGCGCTGGTGGAGAGTGGGGCGTTGCTCGCCGGCAACTGAGCGCCGGTTTTAGGGCCCAGGGCTCAGGGCTCAGGGCCCAGTAAGGGCTGCAACGCTGGGGCACCTGTCCGGATTGGTCGTTGGAAGTACACCGAAGGACCAAACGGCGAGCTTCTCACTGGGCCCTGGGCCCTGAGCCCTGGGCCCTGAGCCCTGGGCCCTGAGCCCTGGGCCCTTTACCCAAACATCACCGATGCACCCATCCGGTGATGCTGCGCCGGTAGCCCTGGGCGAACGGGGCCAC
>JAWLAT010000018.1:0-100739 GCA_041395325.1 Lysobacterales bacterium | reverse complement strand
CCAGATGATTCGAATATGGTCGGGCTCACGCCAAATCGTCGAATGAATGATGCTTCCGAAGAGCTTCGTGTAGCTCATGATTCGCCTCCGATGACCGCTCGCGGTGGCCCGGCAGTGTTGCTCCCGCTCGTTGGCTCACCCCGGAAAGTGGGGCAGCGGAATTGTTCGTCCAAGCACTCCGGCGCACGCCACTCGATCCCCAACGCCTCTACCGCGGCTACTCGCATCTGATCGATGCCGGAGAGCATGGCGATTTCTGGTACGCGGGTCGCGTGGCCATTGATCAAGCTCGCAACTCTTCGCCCGTCCTCGAGTAGCAGTAAGGCAACGAGCCCGAGCTCGGTTCGCTTTGTCTCAAGGAGCCGCACGTTCACCGGACGCCTCCGGCGTCTAGTGCCGCGTCGCGCTCGGCGACCCGGGCGGCGATGAACGCGTTGACTTCCGACTCCAGAAAGCGACTACTCGTTCTTGAGCTCGCGCTGGCGCCTGGCGTCAGTTTCACCGGGCGCGGGAAGTGGCCCCGCTCGATTGCGCGATAGAGGCTGCTCTTTGTTAGGCCGGTGAGTAGAAGTACCTCTGCCTGACGAAGCAGCCTGCTCACTTGGCCGTGTTGCTGTTGTCCGCATTGCGGGTCCGCGGACGTCCTGTCCGCGTCTGGCGTATCGATCTTCATGGTGCCTTCCTTGGCAGCGGTTGTGTGCTGGGTTCCCCCATTGGGCTCAATACGGCCCAGGGCAAAGGCTTCCACGAACTAAGACATTTAGCAAGATATGGCACATAAAAAGGTTTAAGTTGCATCAGAGCGGCCCTCGCCTGGGCGGCTATCCTCTGCGCCGCCGCCTCTTTGAGCGTTCTTCGGCCTTCACGATGTAGTCGTAGAGTCGACCAATGAGCTCGTGGCAATCCGCAATCGTGTCGGGCATCAAGCGACGTTTGGCAGCCTCTAGTGCGACCCGCACTTGGATGGATGCGGCCATGTTGATGACCCGGCCACCTTCTGGTAGCGGAAGCTCTGCCGGCCGAAAACCCAGAAGGTCGACAACCCACCATACGGCGTTCACGGCAAGAAAGGTGCCGTCTGACTCCTTGACGATCTCGGGGATCCGTGACCTGGACTTGCGCTGTTTCGACGCCGAATCTAATTGGACACCCACGTCGTGGCGATACTCGTTCTGAGACTTGCCTTGCCTGTCCGGCGTAAAGAGGTCTACGAGTGCTATGACCTCGCCGCGCTTGAGCGATATGCCATGGCCATGCTGGGCGATCTTCGCCAAGACATCTTCACCGTTGATCAGCGGCCGCCCCATTCCACCTCTGGCTTTTCCTTGGCTTCACTTGCCAGGCTTCCGTAGCCGATCCAGATAGTCCGCCCAGTCCTGCATCATCTTCCGCCGCTGCACCAGGTACTGCGCCTTGTTGTAGGTGCCACGGATCTTGTCCGGGTCGCCGTGAGCGAGCTGGCGTTCGACGTGGTCGGAGTCGTAGCCGAACTCATTGAGCGCCGTGCGATCAGGTGGCGGAACCCATGGCGGTTTGCTTTCCGCGGTAGCCGAGGCGCTTGAGCAGCATGTTTACCGAGCCATCGCTGATCGGCTTCATCGGGTCATTGCGGCCGATGAAGACATGCTGGTAGTAGCCGGTGACTGGCTGCAGTTCGCGAAGAAGCGCAACGGCCTGGCGCGGCAAAGGAGTCAGATGGGCGTAGCCGCGCTTCATGCCCGCCCGACCCTTTGCGATCGTCCAGCGCGTCGTCGTCGAGTTCGTCCCAGCGAAGTGTGCGCGTGACTCGGGCGGTTGGCAGTCCACAAGGACAACCAGGCGGCGCCCTTGATCAGCGGCGACGCCCGAAAGGCGTCGAGCCTGCGCAGCAGTTCGGGCAGTTCATCGAGGGTCAGGTGGGCAAAGTGATTGGTCTCTCGGGTGGGCAACACCAAGCCTTCAGGTCGCTGACGGGATCGCTATCAACCCATCCATTCGCGGGCAAAGCTGAATATAGAGGCCAGCCACTGGCGAGCCTTCTTGGCTACATCCGGTGCACCGCGCTCCTCAAGCCTGCGGGTAAATGCAGCCAGCTCAAGGGTCGTTATCGCCGCCAGCGGCCGCTTGCCAAGGACAGGAAGAAGGTCCTTATCCAGGTAGTCGCGAACCTGCTTCTGGGTGGACTTCGCCCACGCCCGGCTGCGAAAGTCGAACCATGCGTCTGCCGTGCCGCGGAAGGTGTTCTCAAGTCGAGCCTTGAGCTTCAGCTTGTCCTGCAGCCGTTGCTCGGCGGGGTCGATTCCTTCCGTCAGCATGTCCCGCATGCGTTGTGCGGACGCTTCGGCGGCCTTCAGTGTGAGTGCAGGATAAGGGCGGCCAAGTGAGATCTCCTTCTGCTTGCCGCCGTAGCGATAGCGCAGGCGCCAATACCGCGCCGTCTGGCATCACGATCAGTGTCAGACCGCCACCACCAGAGAGCTTGTACTTTCGCTCGTGGGGTTTTGCATTGCGGATGGCCAGATCGGTGAGCTTGCCCATGTGGGGTAAATCCATCTGGGCGAAACCCTGTCAGGGCGCGGGTTTCGGGGCACCGGAGCAAAGTTCGAACGAATGTTCGCGTGGGGATATGTTACCCCACTTCCTTGCCCCTACCCCACGCTACCGCACACCTTGAGCGGGATGCAACGGGTCGCCCTGGAACCCTCTGGGCACAAAAAAGCCCGCTGTTATGCGGGCTTCTTCGTTTCTTGAGCCCCGGTGGGACGGGTTGGGACTCGGGCTGGGGGACTAGGATTCGAACCTAGACTGGCGGAGTCAGAGTCCGCTGTCCTACCGTTAGACGATCCCCCAAGTGGATCTGCTTTGTCCGCCAGCCCGCCGAGGGTGATCGGGGGCTGGGGTGTGGGGCGGACCGTAGCCCTGCCCCAACGTACCGCAGCGCTTAGCGCTTGCTGTACTGGGTGGCGCGGCGGGCCTTGTGCAGACCGACCTTCTTGCGCTCCACCTCACGGGCGTCGCGGGTCAGCAGACCGGCGCGGCGGAGGTCACCCTTCAGTTCTTCGTTGTAGTCGACCAGGGCGCGGGCCAGACCCAGGCGGATGGCGCCGGCCTGACCGTTGGAACCGCCGCCGGCAACGGTGGCGAGCACGTCGAAACGATCACCGGTCTTGGTGACTTCGAACGGCTGGCGCACGACCATGCGGGAGGTTTCGCGACCGAAATACTCGTCGACCGGCTTGCCGTTGACCATGATGCGGCCGGAACCCGGGACGCAGGAACACGCGGGCGGCGGAGGACTTGCGGCGGCCGGTGCCGTAATTCTGTTGGGTAGCCATCTATTGATCTCTGCTCAGATGTCGAGGGCAATCGGCTGCTGAGCCGTGTGCGGATGCTGGTCGCCGGCATAAACGCGCAGCTTGCGGTACATCGCGCGGCCCAGCGGATTCTTCGGCAACATGCCCTTGACGGCGATCTCGATCACGCGCTCGGGGTGCTTGTTCAGCATGTCGCCCAGGCTGGTGGTCTTGAGGTTGCCGACGTAACCGGTGACCCGGTGGTACATCTTGTCCTTGAGCTTGTTACCGGTCACCGCAACCTTGTCGGCGTTGATGACAATCAGGTAATCGCCCGTGTCGACGTGCGGCGTGTAGATGTGTGCTTAAGCGGCATGACTCACAACCCGGAGTCTCCGGAGAACCCGGGACGGTTCACTCCGACCGCTCGCGGTGGCGAAGAATCGATGACCCCCTCCCGACCTCCCCCTCCGCAGCGGTGCTGCGCAAGGGGAGGGGTTTTGGGGCGCGTCGCAGGGTTGAAGCGCCGCGCAGTGCCATTCGATCCGCTCGCGGGATTGGATCAGCGCAAGGGGCGCGTTTGACTTGGTGGTTCGCTGCCGTGGCTGGGTTGCCACTTCGACCGCTCGCGGTGGCGAAGAAGCGATGCCCCCCGGCCTCCCCCTCCGCAGCAGAGCTGCGCAAGGGGAGGAGCTGTGGGGATTGTCGCTGGGCTGGGTGCAGGCGCACCAGGACCGACCTGAAACCAATCACCACGTTCACCATGCACAGGAACACCACGGCCGAGCCCATGTCCTTGGCGCGCAAGCACGGCCCTGCCCTGCAATCGGCAATGGCAAGACAACTGTGGCCAAGTGCTGCGCGCGGAATCCTGATCGGGGGCGGCGTGGCACACTCGCGCGATGGGCGATGGGGGCGCTGATGCGAAGCGGGACTTGCTGGCCGCGGCTGATCGTTGCGTGGCCTGCGGGCTGTGCCTGCCGCATTGTCCGAGCTATCGGGTGGCCCGCGTCGAGGGCGAATCGCCTCGCGGGCGGATCAGCCTGATTCGCGGTTGGGCCGCCGGGACGCTGGCAACGGACGCCGCCTTGCAGACCCATCTGGACCAGTGCCTGGGCTGCCTCAACTGCCAGACCGCCTGCCCGGCCGAGGTCGACTATCAGGCTCTGCTCACGGGCGTGCGCGCGCAGCTGCCGCCGACCGGCCATGGCGCCTCACGGATGGCTCGCTGGGTGGTGGCCGAGCGCTGGCGGCTGTGGCTGGCCAACGGTCTGCTGCGGCTGGCCACACGCTTTGGCGCGGCGAACTGGCCCTGGCCGGCGGCCTGGCGGGCTCGACTGGCCGGGCTGCCGGAGCGACCACCGGCCCGGCTGCGGCCGGCGCCGGAGCGATCCAGCTGGCTGTTCGGTGGCTGTCTCAGCGCGCCGCTGGACGACGCCGCGCGCGTGGCCGCGGCGCAGTTGCTGGCACGGCTGGGTCAGCCGGTCCACGACGCCGCCGACAGCGGTTGTTGCGGTCTGCTGGCGCAGATGGCCGGCGATGGCACGACCGCGACCCGACTGGGCGAGTCACTGGTCGAACGGCTACACGACCACGGTGTGGATCAGCTGATCAGCGTCAGCAGCGGCTGCCACGGTCGGCTGCGCGAGTTGCTGCGCGCCGAGCGCATCGAACTGACCGACCTGGCGAGCGCGCTGGACAAGGGACTGACGAGCAAACCGATGGCTTTCGCCGGTCCGGCGGTGCGCGTGGTGATGTACGAGCCCTGCTCGCAGCGCGCGCACATCGGCGGCGGCACCTGGTCGCGATTGCTGCAACGGATTCCGGGCCTGAGTCTGGTGCGACTGGACCAGGTGCCAACCTGTTGCGGCGCCGCCGGTGCTCATCATCTGCAGCATCCGGCGCAGTCCGGCGCGCTGCGCGATGAGCTGGTCGCCGCCGTGAAGGCCAGCGAGGCGCAATGGCTGCTGGTCAGCAATGGCGGCTGTGCCCAATACCTGCGCGCCGGCCTGCGCGGCAGCGGTGTGCGCGTGGCCCATCCGGTGGAACTGCTGGCCGAACGCGCGCTGGGCCCGCTGGATCCCAATCGGGCGGCGCAGCGGCTGCGGGATCGGAGGTGAGGCTGGCGTTGGGATGGGTGGCGATCTGAGATCGACAGTGTCTACGCTCGGGGGCCGCTCAAGTTCGGTACGACACGGAGCTACCTGGCTCAATTCGGGGAACAGCGACCGCGCACGGCGCGGACGCACGAGGTGGGAGGGCGTCGGCAATCGCTGTTGTGGGTTCGATCTGTGATCGAATGCTTCCTGCCTCCGGGAATACCGGTGCAGGCGCGGCCCTGAGTTCTTTCGCAGGGTGACGGAAGAGCGTCGGCGCACAGCACCGACCCACAAAGACGGGAAGTCCGCCAACCGTCGCAGTTGTGGGTTCGATCTGTGATCGAACGCTTCTTCGCCGTGGTTCGCGGGACGTTCGCGGCAGCCCGAAACCGCCAGGCAACTCACCCAATCACAGATCCGCCATCCCCTCGGGCACGCCGCCCACACCCACGCGCAGCAGCTTGAGCGTGTTGGTGCCGCCGAGCAGACCGGTGTGGTCACCGGTGGTCAGCACCACGCGGTCGCCGACGGCCAGGCGTCCCTGGGCGTGCAGCAACTCGACCGCCATGCGGGCGGCGTGGGTGACGCCGGAACCGCCGGCTTCGAAGGCCACCGGGAAGACGTCGCCGAACAGGCGCATCTTCTGCCGCGCCTGCTGGTGCCGGCTCATCGCATAGATCGGAATGCTGGAGCGGCCGCGGCTGAGCCACTGGGCGGTGGCGCCGGATTCGGTCAGCGCGATGATCGCGCGCACGCC
The DNA here is from genome assembly GCA_041395325.1 of Lysobacterales bacterium. GTDB lineage: Bacteria > Pseudomonadota > Gammaproteobacteria > Xanthomonadales > SZUA-5 > JAWLAT01. Next base: position 94,611 of record JAWLAT010000018.1, on the reverse strand, counting down.
GGTCTGGTTGGCCAGATACATCGCCGCCAGCGCGATGGCCTGGTCGGTGCGCTCCAGCGTGTTGGCCGGTGGCAGTTCGACCGACTCGAACTGACGCTCGGCGGCCAGGCAGATGTCGCGCATCGCGGCGACGGCCTTGTGCGGGTGCTTGCCGGCGGCGGTTTCCTCCGACAGCATCACCGCGTCGGTGCCGTCGATGACCGAGTTGGCCACATCCAGCACTTCGGCGCGGGTGGGAATGGGCGCCTCCACCATCGACTGCAGCATCTGCGTGGCGGTGATGACGATGCGGTTGCGCGCCAGCGAATCGCGGATGATCTTCTTCTGCAGACCGGGCAGTTCGGCGTAGCCGATCTCCACGCCCAGATCGCCACGCGCCACCAGCAGTGCTTCGGAGGCATCGGCAATCTCGTGCAGGTTGGTGATTGCCTCGGCACGTTCGATCTTGGCGATCAAACCGGCCGAGGAACCGGCCGCGCGCAGCAGGGCGCGGGCCTCACGCATGTCTTCGGCGTCGCGCGGGAAAGACACCGCCAGATAGTCGACGCCCATCTTCGCCGCCAGCGTGATGTCGGCCTTGTCCTTGGCCGACAGCGCCTTCAGCGACAGACCGCCGCCCAGCCGGTTGATGCCCTTGCGATTGCGCAGCGTGCCGCCAGCCACCACGGTGGTGCGGATTTCCTTGCCCTCGACCGCATCGACCTGCAGCGTGATCAGGCCATCGTCCAGCAGCAGCGTGTCGCCGGCACTGACGTCGCGGAACAAGCCGCGATAGGTCACGCCGACGCGATAGACCGTGCCCGGCGCCGGGTCGTCTTCGCAGTCCAGCGTGAAGGGCGCGCCGGGCTCGAGTTCAATGCTGCCCTGCTCGAAGCTCTCGATGCGGATCTTCGGCCCCTGCAAATCGGCCAGCACCGCAACTTCGCGGCCCATCTGCTCGGCAATCTCGCGCACCTGCTGGCAGCGCTGCTCGTGATCGGCGGCGGTGCCGTGCGACAGATTCAGTCGCACCACATCGGCGCCGGCCTCCAGCACCTTGGCCAACACGCCAGGCTTGTCGGTGGCCGGTCCAAGAGTGGCGATGATGCGGGTGCGGCGCAGCTGTTCATTATGGGTGGGCATGGGAGGTCTCGGGCTGAGGGCTGAGGGCTGAGGGCTGAGGTGTTGGCGATCAGGTCACCGGGTCAAGGAGTCACTCGGCAGTGATCCCGAGCTTCAGTGGGAGCGAGCTTGCTCGCGAGCTTTTGGCCTCGTGATGACCGGCAGGGAAAAGCTCGCGAGCAAGCTCGCTCCCACAATCCCGCCGAGGCCAGATCGCTGCATTGCTGTGGCGAAATTCACCGGCACTACCCGCCAAGCGCGCCAACGCTGCTCTCCTTCGTGTCCTTGGTGTCCTTCGTGTTGAACGCCTTTGATCCTGGGCTGCGGCGATGGGCAATTCGCAGCAGTTGGGCAGGTCGCGTGCCTGAAACACGACAATGCGAACTACGACGCGTCCGCCGCCCGCTGCTCCAGCATTGCCACCGCCGGCAGGGTCTTGCCTTCGAGGAACTCCAGGAAGGCGCCGCCGCCGGTGGAGATGTAGCCCACCTGCTCGGTGATGCCGAACTTCTCGATGGCCGCCAGCGTGTCGCCACCGCCGGCGATGGAGAAGGCCTGCGATTCGGCGATGGCTTCGGCGATGGCGCGGGTGCCGCCGGCAAAGGCGTCGAACTCAAACACGCCGACCGGGCCGTTCCAGACAATCGTGCCGGCGCCCAGCAGCGCCTGCCGATAGGTGGCCGCGGTCTGCGGGCCGATGTCCAGGATCATCCGGTCGGCCGGCACCGCATCGGCCGCCACCACCTGCGCCTGCGCATCGGCGGCGAAGCGATCGGCCACGACGACGTCGGTGGGCAATGGCACCTGCGTGCCGCGGGCTTGCGCCTTGGAGAGGATCTCGCGCGCGGCGTCGAGCAGATCGGGCTCATGCAGCGAACTGCCGACCGGCCTGCCCTGCGCGGCCAGGAAGGTGTTGGCAATGCCGCCACCGACCACCAGCACGTCGACCTTGTCGACCAGGTTCAGCAGCAGCTCGAGCTTGGTCGAGACCTTGGAGCCGGCGACGATGGCCAGCAACGGCGGCGTCGGTGCCTTCAGCGCCCGACCCAGCGCATCCAGTTCGGCCGCCAGCAGCGGACCAGCGCAGGCGATCGGCGCGTAGCGGGCCACGCCATGGGTGCTGGCCTGGGCCCGGTGGGCGGTGCCGAAGGCGTCCATGACGAACACATCGCACAACGCGGCCATCCGCCGCGACAGCGCTTCGTCGTCCTTGCCCTCGCCTGCATTGAAGCGCACGTTCTCGCACAGCGCGACGGCGCCATTGGCCAGTTCGACGCCATCGAGCCAGTCGCGCTGCAGCGGCACCGGCTGACCCAGCGCCGCGCTCAGCCATGCGGCCACCGGCGCCAGCGAGGCGGATTCATCGAAGAGGCCTTCCTTCGGCCGACCCAGGTGCGACATCACCAGCACCTTCGCGCCGGCCGCGCTGGCCGCCTGAATCGTCGGCAGCGCCGCCCGCAAGCGCGCCTCGCTGGTGATCCGCCCGTCCTCGATCGGCACGTTCAGATCCTCACGGATCAGCACTCGCTTGCCGGCCAGATCCAGATCCTGCATCCGCAGAAAAGCCATCCGCTACATCCTCCCCCGCACTCAAGACCAGCCCGCCTGCTGCGGGCGCGCCGCAGTGTAGCCTGCCAGCATTTCGCGTGTTTGGTAAGCGCTGTCATTTCTCCGTCTTGCGTGTCCTGTGCCAGCCCCCTGGCGGCTTGCTCCGACAATGATCCTTGCGGCTAGACCGTCATGCTCGACGATCGGCCGCGCATTTGTGCGACATTTGCGCGGTACCAGGGACGGAGTCGAAACTGATGGAAAGCGCTACTGAATTCCGCTTTCGCAAGGGCAGCGGCAAGAGCGATCGCCTGGAAGTTCTGCGTGGCGACCACATCGATTCGACCATCGAGTGTCCCAAGCAGGGCATCGTGCCGCACGACATGGTTCACTACGCCGTTGAGAGCAATCTGGCGGCCAGAGGCTTTCTGGGCCGCGTTGCGGACGGCGAAGTGGCCAGCTTCCAGATGCAGGCCGAGGCGCAAAGCGACTCGGTGGAACGACTGGTGGAGGTTTTCCAGGGCGACGCCTGGTCCGGCTCAGGATCTGACGCGAGCGAGATGCTGGACCTCTATCAGGTCACCTGCCGCGCCCGTGGTTGTCCGGCCCTGGCAATCGATGCCGAGGACATTGATCGAATTCGCCGGACACTGGCCGAGCTGACCCGGCGCTGGTCGGACGTGCCTGTCGGCGGAACATTGTCCCTGCGCCTGGGCGATTGAGCTTTCGTAGCGACCATCCCGGTCACTTCCGATCGACTGGTGCGGCTGGCGTGTCCAGCGACTGCCAGGCCACCTTGGCGAGCATCTCGGCGAAGTCACTCGGTGGGCGCGCGACAGCCCCTTCCAGCCAGCGCCGGGCCAGATCATGACTGGGTCCAAGCAGCAAGGGCTGGAGCAGCTCGACCGGCAGTTTTCGCTGTTGTGCTCGATGCTGAAGTTCACTCAGATGAGGCCCCAACAGCGCAGCCCAACGCTCGCGCAGCGCGAGCAGCTTGGCCGATCGCCGTTGCTGCAGCTCGATTGAATTGGCGTAGATGAAGCGCGCCTGCGCCGGATTCTGCTCGACCCAGACCAGCAGACAGCGAATCAGCGCGCGGACGACCGCCCGCGGCGATCGGACCGACCGCAGCTGCGCGGCGAGCTGCTGCAAGTGCGCATCCATGCCGTGCACATAGAGCGCCTCGGCCAGCCCCAGCTTGCTGCCGTAGTGGTGATAGGCACTGCCGATGCTGGCGCCCGCCGCCCGACAGATCGCCTGAATCGATGCGCCCTGGATGCCGGCTTCGTTGAAGGCCATCAAGGCGGCGTCTAGCAAGCGCTGGGGATTGTCGGGCACCTTCGATGTTGGGCTGGACCGGGGCATCGCGGGGGGCTGGGAGCGGTCGGTGGTGAAATGATATTCTAGAATAATGTTCTAATCGTTTGGATCTTCATGTCAGCCTTCGGCGCGGTGCTCGATCGTCTCCCCGTTGCGCTGGCCAGCGCATGCCTGATGGCCATTGTGGCGCGCTCGAATCGGCTGACCTTGAAGGATCGCGACCGAGCATTGCTCGATCGGGCACAGGCGTTGCGCTGGGGCAGCAACGGCCAGCATCGCGCCTGGGCCTGGGGTGAAGGACCAGCGGTGTTGTTGCTGCACGGTTGGGGTGGCGGCGCCGCGCAGATGGGGCCACTGGCCGAGGCCATCGCCGACGCGGGCTTCAAGGCCGTTGCAGTTGATCTGCACGGACACGGACAGTCGCCGGGTCGGCGAATCAGTTTCTCTCGCATGGTTGAGGACGTGCGAACGGCGACGCGGCATCTGGCGCCGCAGGCCGCGGCCTGGGTCGGTCATTCAGCGGGAGGCATGGCGATGATGGCGGCCCGCGGGGACCAGAACGCTCCCGCCTACGTCACGCTGAATACGCCGCTGTGGCCTTACCCACCACTGCGTGCCATTGCCCGTCGTGTGGCGCCCTCGCAGGCCATCCTCGACGAGTGCGCTCGACGCTACTGTCGGCAGTTCGATGCGGACGCGCCGGCCGTACAGGCGGGCTTGCTGCATCAGCATCGGGGACAGGGTCGGCTGCTGGTCGTGCAGGACCAGGCCGACGATCAGGTCGATCCGGCGGATGCGCAGCGCATCAGCGCGACGTGGCCCGATGCCCAGGTCGTCACCACCGAGGCGTTGGGACATCACAAGGTGTTGTGGGACGCGGCCGTGCATCAGGCCGTGGTGGGCTTTCTGCGTGCGCAGGCCGTTCAGTCGCCGGTTCGATGAAAGATGCGGATCGGTGTCACGGCATCCTCGCGAAAGCCCAGCCGCTGATAGAACTCGCGTGCCACCGTGTTGCTGCACATCACGTGCAGAAATGGCGTTTGACCTCGATCGAGCTGGCGGCGCAGCAGCAATGCGGTGAGACGACGCGCCAATCCCCTGCCCTGTGCATCGGGATGCGTGCAGATTCCGCTGACTTCCCGCCACGACCCCACCTGCAGCCGCTCACCGGCCATGGCCAGCAACCGACCGCCTTCGACATGTCCGTAGTATTCGCCCAGCTCCAAGGTGCGTGGTCCGAACGGACCCGGTCGCGTGAGGGTGGCCAAGGCCAGCGCCTGCTCGGCCAGGGCCGGGCCGATTCGCGTGGCACCGAGGGGCTGATCGGAGGGCGCGTTGCCGCCGGCCCAGACCATCCGAACCATCTCCGAATCCAGATCCAGCGCCCAACCCGCCGGTACCGGGCCGGACCAGGCATCACAGTAGATCCGCTCGTTGATGGCGCAATGTGGAAGCAGATCCTCCAGATCTGACGATTGGGGATCGGCGACACCGGCGATCGGTGAATAGCCAGCCGCAAAACGTCGCGCCCGGTCACCACCCTGACTCAGATGTCGTTGCGAGCCACTGAGGGCTTGCCAGAAGGCGTTGTGCAAGGGCGATCGATTCATCGTTGCCTGGCATCAAGGATGAGCGGATGAATCGCTCGGTGCGCGATTTTGCACGGACTGGGATTGTTGCTGGCGGGTCGAACTCATCTCCGCGGTGAGCAGTTGGCGCTTCCGATCCAGGCCCCAGCGATAGCCGCCCATGCTGCCATCGGCCCGCAGGACCCGGTGGCAGGGCACCAGTACGGCGACCCGGTTGCGAGCGCAGGCCGAGGCGACTGCCCGGACCGCCTTGGGAGCGGAGACTGCCGCGGCCAGTTCACCGTAGCTGAGCGTCGTTCCGGGCTCCAGGCCAGTCAGAAAGCGCCAGACGTTGAGTTGCAGCGCCGTTCCACGCAGATCCAGCGGCAAATTCGGTGACGGGCCACGGTGGGTCAGGTGGTCGTCCAGTGCGACCAACCAGTCATTGAGCGCGGCGCTTGGCGGGGCCGCCTGCAACGTCGCCCTGGGAAACTCCCGCGCCAGTTGTTCCAGCAGCTGCCCCTGGCTGGCGCCGAACTGGGCGAAGCAGACCCCACGATCCGTGGCTGCCAACAACAGCGGCCCCAGAGCACTGTTGCAGCCGGCATGACTGATGATTTCGTTTTGCCCCCCTTCGCGATACACACGCAGTGCCATGCCGAGTTCATGGTTGGCACCGTAGGCGCGACTGGTGGAACCGAAACCCGCCTCGTAGATCGCGTCGGTCACCCGCTCGCCAGACTGCAGAGCGCGCTTGAGCAGACGTGTGCGGGCGGCATCCTGGTAGGCCTTGGGTGAGACGCCGAACTGGGCCTTGAAGCGCTTCTGCAAACGCGCCGGCGACATGGCGCAGCGGCTGGCCAGCATCTGCAGCGTCAGTACCTGCTCGGCATGGCGGTCGATGTAGCGCGCCAGCGCATGCAGCGGGTCGTCCTTCACTGATCGTCTCCGGCCCGCTCGATGCGGGCGGCCAGGCAGCCCGTGGCGGGATAGTGTGCATGCAGATGGGTTACCGCGGGATCGGCCAGCATGTCATTGATGACCCGCGGCGCCTCTTCGAAGTCGACCAGGCGGGCCTGGACGATCCAGTCGCGTGCATCGATCGCACGGATGGCCAGACTTCTGCCCTGCCACGCAGGCGGCAGACAATCGACGAACCGGGCGGCCTCAAGCTCGCCCTCGCGCAGGTAGATGGCGTGGGTGGCCGCGTAGGGGCTGGGTTGATCCAGATGGCCATGGTTGAACAGCAGCAGGGTCTGACCGGGCAGCGCATCCTGCAGGCTGGCGCGATCGGGATAGCGGCCATGCTCGGTGGCGGTGATCCGATGCACCGCCTGGGCTGCCAGCGCGGCGTCTGACTGACCGTACAAATGCTGATAGGGCCTGGGATCAAGACCCTTGACGCGAAAACCGATGGGCGTGGACATGGGCTGACTCATTGACCTTGGAAGCCTCAGATTCCCATCACCTGGCGTCGATCACACTCCGATTCCTGCCCGATCTCGCAGCCGCCCTGGAATGGTTGGCGTTGGCGCGTTCAATCGGCGGCGACGAAGGGCTTGATGCCGATCGCCTGGTGCAATTCGCTGGGCCGATAGTAGCGATTGCCGCGCAGTGTCAGATGAACGCGACGCAGTGCACTCAAGTCCGTCAACGGGTCGCCTTCAACCAGGATCATCTCGGCCCGATAGCCCGGCGCGATCCGTCCCATCTGATCGGCTACACCGACCACCCTGGGGCCGGCCTGGGTCGCGATGCGCAGCACGTCCGGGGCAGGAATGCCAGCCTTGGCGTAGAGCTCCAGTTCGCGGTGCAGGGTAAAGCCCGCCATGGCGTCGGTCCCGGCGACCAGCGGCACACCAGCGCGATGCAGCTTGGCGATCATCGCCAGCAGCGCGTCGGCGGAGGCGGCAAAGGTATCGGCTTGATCGTCGGGAATGTCGAACTCCGCCGACAGGAAGCCCCGCCGTACCGCCGGCGGCAGGTGGTCTGCGACCATGGCGTAGTTGGGATCCACCTCGCCGCCACGATGGCGGAACATGCTGTCGAAGATCGTGACGGTGGGATCGATGACGGTGCCACGGCTGCGCAGCAGCGCAATGAAGTCGGCCACTGCGTCCGACTCCAGATCCAGCGCCGCTGCCTGCTCGGCCACCAGTCGGAATCGCAGTGGGGTGCGCGTGTCGTCCTTGGGTCCCGCCAGGAAGTTGAGGAAGACCATGTTGATGTGCTGAATCTCGTCGAAGCCTTCGCGCACGGCGCGTTCGGCGGTCATACCCGACGGGATGTGACCCGACAGCGTCATGCCGTGGCCATGGATGGCTTGCGCCATGGGCTTGACCCAATCCGGGGTGATCGAGGAGTAGATCTTGATGTGCGGGTAGTCGCGTTCGGCGTACCACTCGATCATGGCCAGTGCGTCGTCGAGGCTTTCGGCCAGTCGTCCGGTGGGTGCGGCAAAGGGACTGCGCTGATCGATGAAGCCGGAGACATGGATATCGGTGCCGATCACTTCGCCACTGGCCATCTGCGCTCGAATCGCCATCAACCGGTCGTGATCGTTGGCCAGATCCCGCACGGCGACGACGCCAGCGGCCACATTCAGCAGACCCTCGCCGATGGACACGTGGGCATGCATGTCCCACAGGCCCGGCATCAGGGTGCGCCCTTCGCCGTCCAGGCGAGTCAGCCCGTTGCAGTCGACATGACTGTTCCGACCGACATCGCTGATGTGACCGTCGTCGACGCGGACGGTCATGTTCGGCAGCAGCCGGCCTGCGTCCACATCCAGCAGGTTCACCGACCCGATGCACCACTCTGTCGGCAGCGCATGGGTCAGTTCGCTGGCCAGCTGTCGGTGATGGTCGGCCTGGAACTCATTCTGACGCGCTTGCAGCGCGGGCAGGCTGTCCTGCCAGCCTTTCGGAGCCAGACCCATCCAGCCATAGGCAACGGCGAAAAGTTCCTGCTGCTCGTCCAGCCAAAGGTAGCTGGGTTCGAAGGCTTCGCCGCTGATGGCATACAGGGTGACAGTCTTCCGCTGATCGTCGAGTTCCACCGTCTGATCGGTCAGCTTGCGGATGCTGGCCTGACCGTTGGGCAGCAAGGCCAGGGTTTGCCCAGGGGCGCGCAGCAGGGCCCGGGCAAACACAGCACCCTGTTCCGGCGTGCCGTCACTGGCCACGTAGTAAGCCTGTTCGGCGGCATCGGCTCGACCCGATTCGGCGGGACTTTGCCAGGTGGCCGACCCGTCGGGATGGCGCTGGAAGTGCTCGTCGACAGGCGAGCCCATATAGGCCTTGCCTTCCAATCGCAATTCGCGGATCAGGCCCTGCTCATCAACGGCGATGGTCTCGTGCTGATTGGGTCCGCGCCCGCGATCGTTGAACTCGAATCGGGTCTCTCGACGTCCGTCGGGATGCACCAGCGTCACCATCTCGCCGGAGGGTTTGCCCTGGGTCAGCCAGTCGTAGTCGTGCTGTTCCGGCACTCCGGCCCAGGCGTTGGACGCAGAAAGCAGGCACACGGCCAGACAGGTCGAGGTCAGGTGGGCTGCAATGTGCATCTGGTCGCTCCTGCGCGTGGAGCACCCAGTTTGCCATGGGCCGCCATGACCTCGTTGTGGGCTTGTCAGGACTCGGAGCGATGCCAGCGATGTGGCAGGCGCACCATCCCCATTTCGCGGGTCTGGCCGCGGATGATGAGGTCGCGCAGGGCCATGTCGAAGATGCGCAGGCCTTCGGGGTCGAGCGCGAAAGCTCTCAAGGTGTAGTGGCCTGGCAACAGGGCCAGCTGCTCGAGGGTCAGTTCGTAGCGATAGCATTGCGGAGCGAGCTTCGCCGGTCGTTGGTCGTCCAGTTCCGAACCGAATCCATAAACCGGTGTGCCGTCCGCGCGCAGCAGGCCAATCAGCAAGTGAGGCTCGCGATCATCCGGTGAGTGAATTTCCACCTCGATGATCAGGTCGGAGCCCTGGTCCAGTGTCAGGTGAATTTCCTTCGGTTCGCCATTGGTGGCGTAGTGGGTGATGCGGTACTGGTCTGCGCCGGTTGCTGCCGGGCGCTGTTCCCGCTCGGCGGCAATCTTGCGCTCGTGATAGGCGAGATAGGACTGGGTAACGTCGAAGACTTCGCCGTACTGGGCCACCTTGCCGTCACGAATCCACAGCGCGTGACGGCAGAGCTTCTGGACGTGGTACATGCTGTGGCTCACCAGCAGCAGCGTGCCGCCGCGCTCCAGGTACTGCTCGATCCATCGCACGCACTTTTTCTGGAACGACTCATCGCCGACGGCCAGGACTTCATCGGTAATCAGGATGTCGGGCTGGCGAGTGGCGACGATGGCAAATCCGAGTCGGACCACCATACCGGTGGAGTAGTGCTTGATCGGTTCATCAATGTAGTCGCCCAGGTCCGCGAATTCGATGATCTCGGGACGGGCTCGTTCGATCTCTGCCTCGCTCATGCCGAGCAGAGCGGCTGCAATCGTGATGTTGTCGCGGCCGCTGTATTCGGGATGAAAGCCGGCGCCCAGTTCGAGCAGCGCCGCCACCGTGCCATTGACGGTCACCGAACCGCTGGTGGGCCGAAGTACGCCAGACAGCAGTTTGAGCAAGGTCGATTTGCCCGCACCATTTTCGCCAATGACACCAAGCGACTGACCCTTGTAGATGGTGAAGTTGATGTCGGTCAGGACAGATACGGCGTCTCTGGGTGGGCGCCCCAGCAGCAGGTTCCAGAGTGCACGCAGGCGGTCGGTGGAGCGGAAGACCTTTGGATAGCACTTGGTCAGGCCAGCCGCCTCTATCAGGACGGTGCCCGCGGGAATCCCTGCGTTGACTTCGCTCACAGGAAGTCCTCGAAGTGTCTGGACAGCCTGCGAAACAGAACCAGACCCACAATGAGACTGGTGACTGCAACACCAAGGGCAAGTAGATCGGCGCTGCCGACGGCGGACTGCCCGTGCAGCAGTACGGCCCTCAGCTTCTCTGGATAATAGGTCAGGGGGTTGGCCCCCATCAGCGGCCGCGCAAACTCCGGCAACATCGTGCGGGTGTACAGAATCGGGGTGAGAAAGAAGCCGAATGCCAGGAGTTGCTGGACGATTTGCGACAGGTCACGGACGAAGACCTGAGCGGCTGCCAGCATCAGGCCGACGCCGGTGGTCAGCACCCACAGCATCAGCAGGACGGGCAGCATCCACAGCAATCCCGTGACGTGAATTGACGTACCGGTGAGCGCAAGCAGGACGATGACCAGCAGGAAGCCCAGCAGATGAATCGCAAAAGTCGCCAGCACGGACGCGATCACGAGCACCTCGGTGGGCATCGCGACCTTGCCGATCAGACTGGCATTCTCGGTAATGACTGGCACGGCGCGACTGATGCCTTCTGCAAACAGGATCCATGCCCAGAAAGCCGTGGCGACGTAAGGCACGAATCCGATTTCAGCCGCTTCAGGGATTCGTGCACCAAAGATGTGCACGAATACCGTCGCGTACAGGGCCAACTGCAACAGGGGGTGGAGGAAGGCCCATGTCAGGCCGCTCAGGCTGCCAAGGTAGCGGGCCTTGACTTCGCGGCGGACGAAGTGAGGGATCAGGGCTCGACCGTCAACCACCGTGCTGCGTCTCCCTCCTTGGCGCGCTGCTGATCCGGCGCTGGCGCCAGACGAATGACTCACTCTCTAAGCCGCACGCTATTGGCTGGTGCCGGCCGGCTGCAGCGAATCCAGGAACTCTTCGATCGCTTCTTCGTGGTACTGGGGGTCTGCGGAGCGCAAGTCTGACATGAACTTCTGGCGTTGCCGCTCTTCGAACTGAGCGCCAAGTGACGCGATCAGGCTGTCCTTGACTTGCTCGAAAGTGCGCTGCTCCCCGGGGATCCGGTTTTCGAAACGGATGATGTGCAGGCCAAAGGCGCTGCGGACTGGTTCACTCCAGGGCGCCATGACGGAGAGCTTCAGCGCGGCTTCTGCGAAGGCCTTGTCGAGCAACTCGGGGTTCTGGATTTCGATAATGCCCGCATTCACGCGCCTGGACGGATCGTCGGAGTACTCCATGACCAGTGCTTCGAAATCTTCACCGCCCTTGGCGCGTTCCAGCAGTTCGTTGATCCGCTGGGTCTGCTCTTCCGTGTTGCGGCCTTCGTTGGAGACCAACAGGTGGCGGACACGAATGGTCGGCGGAACTTCGTAGGCCTGTCGATTGGCGGTGTAACGCTCCAGCGCATACTGCTCCAGCGCCTTGGAGTTGTCGCCTGAAGCGTGCTCCGCAAGCTTCACAGCCATCGCGTGGTTGGCAAGAATTTCTTCGGCGGCCAATTCCATCTCGCGCTGAACGACTGGATCCTTCTCCAGGCCCATGGCGCGTCCCTCGGACGCCAACTGTCGGGTGAGCAGCACCGAGTCCATCAGTTTGAACAAGCGCTCTCGCTTCAGCAGTGCGGCGGCGCGGGCTTCCTGATTGCGTTCGCCCAGCTTGGCCAGCAGATCCAGGCCGGTTGCGCTCGCTTCACCACGGGTGGCGAGTGCCGCGTTGTAGCTGGCGGGGTCGATCTCGGCATGGACCGTAGCGGTGTGGAACAGTGGCAGTGCCGAGGCGATGAGCAGGCACAGTGACCTTCCAAACATGGTCTGGATTCCTTCCTGAATTGATTTTATTGACTGGTGTCGTCCGGCCGAGACCCGGTCTTGCCGTGCGGTCAGGTCCGATCACGGGACCTGGAGCGCGGTTTGGGCACTGGTCGGTTGACCGAAAGTGGCCGGGTGGACCCAGACACGCAGTGGAAGTTCCCAGAAATCGGACTGGTAGTGCACTGCGTTGGCGTCAGTGCGCTGAGTGGCTTGAGTGTACCGGCGCCGCTTCACTCGATCCGATCGCGACAAGCTAGCCCGGTCGGACTGGCGCATCGGGAGCTACGATGCCCCTGAACTCAGTCGAAAGTTGCCGGCGCCGATGGAGTGGGCGATTGGTTGCTTGCGATTCGACGTCTCGAAATCATCCGGCGGGCTTTGACAGCCCGCCGGATGCGATCGAGAAGAATCACTCAGCGGGTGCCGGTTCCTCGGTCAGTTCGGTGAAGGCACCCAGTGCGCCGCCGACAAAGTTGCAGACCGAAGCCTCACAGAACGCCCCGGTGCTGTCCGGCGTGCTGGAGCTGCCCGCGTGCATGTTGAAGTAATAGGTGCGTCCCGGAACCAGGTTGCAGAATCCGGCGCCTGAGTTGATCAGGGAGAAGGACATCCCCGGCGTTCCGGCGGGTCCCTTGTAGCACTTGTTGGTAGATGTATTCAGCACGCTGGAGCGGAAGTCATTCGGACACTCGCTGATGGTCGAAATCACGCCTGCGCCCACACCCGGTGAGGAGCTGAAGTAGTGCAGTGATCCGGTCGACTGGACCGTGTTGCCGTTGATGACCTGTCCAGCAGCAGGCGCGACAAAGCGATAGACACGCGTCGTGGCCTGACTAATGCCGATCGGGCGCTGGGCCTGATAGGGCATTGGGAAGAGCTGACCGTACAGCGCCGTCCATTCACCGATGGATCCGGGGCCAATGCCCGCCGGCGGACCAACACCAGCGCAGCTGCCGCCTCCACCACCGGTGAAGCTCATGGTTTCCGAGTCAACGACCGTGCCGCTTGAGGTCTGGCAGGTCATGGTGAAAGTGGCGCTACCCGCGCTGGCAGGCGCCGTGACCGACGTACTGCCATTGGGACCGAAGGGACCCTGGGCCGACCAGTTGGTTGCGCCGCCGCCAGAAGGCGTGCATGGCGTCGTTCCGATGGTTCCGCTAGACGTCCAGCTGACCGTAAATGACGTATTGACCGGCGCACTCGCCGGAACCACGAGGTTCAGTGACGCCGTACCAGTGAAGCTCATCAGCTTCGTGTCTTGCACGCTGCCCGAAGCAGTCGCGCAGGTGACGGTGAATGGCACATTGCTGGCCGCTGTCGAAGGAGCCACAACCGTTCGAGTGCCAGACGCGGGCAGTGAACCCTGGGCGGACCAGGTGGATCCACCACCACCGGAAGGGGTGCAGGGATTCGCACCGGATGTACCGGTGGCGTTCCAGGTCACGCTGAAGCTGCTGCTGGTCGGCGCAGAGGTGGGGATGGTCAAGGTGACCCCACCGGCCACAGTGCAGTTGGTTCCCGTCTGGCTGGTGACCGTGACGTTGCCGGTTGTCGGGTTGATGCTGACCGAGCTACCCGTCGTTGAAAGCTGGAAATTGCAGGTGCCATCGACGGACATGGTGCTCTGAGCGCGCAGGGCGCCGGCACTCAGCATCAAGACAGCCGCGAAAAGTGTGCGTGCAAACATATTGAGAGCTCTTTCGTGGAGACGGGATACCTGAGGTACTACGAAGTCTAGCCCCATAGCGGGACGGGTATCTGAACTGGGCGACACAAAAAGCAACTGGCCCCTTGGCAAAGCCAAGGGGCCAGTTGGTATTACGCAGAACTAACAACCAAGGGCATTTGGTTACAGCGTACCGCCGCAGGTGCCCACAGTGTCGTTCTCGCAGCGACGCGAACCCTTATGACGATACAGACCGCCATAGTTGTTGCCCGACTCACCCTGGGCCTGGTTCTCGATGCGGACAGCCCAGAAGCCAACCACCGGCAGACCGTAGAACACGTCGCCGTCGTTGGACACGCGGCTGGTGTGCTCCACACCCACCGGCGGCGGCAGGAACGGGTTGCCGTTGCCGAAGCCAGCCAGATCCAGATCCATCCAGCCACGCTCGAAGACCTTGGTCGGGTTACCGATGGTCTGCTCAACGGTGCGGATGTTGCGAGAGGTCGGAGAAGCGAAGATATCGCTCACGTCGCCCGTCTGGTTGAAGGTGATGACGTTCACTTCGCGGCAGAGCGCCAGACCACCCACCGCGGACGGCGAGAAGTCGAGGATCTGCAGGAAGTTCTCTTCGCGATCGAACACGGTCAGGTTCACCGGCTCGCACGCACCGCTGGAACCGAAGGTGCGGGTGAACGGACGGCGAGCAGCCTGACCACCGCCGATGATGGCGTTGTCGACGTAGAAGCGCTTGGTCGGGAAGGTCACAACCCACTCGGAGGACGCATTCAGCGCGTTCTCGGTGGTCCACTCGTTGTAGACGTGGTCCAGAGCGAGCACGTGCGAGATGGCGTCGATACGACCGTTGTCGACGGAATCACCCAGCGGATCCGGACCCCAGTTGGAGCTGTGGAGCTGACCCTGCTGCGTGAACACGTTGGACGTGATCGTGCCGGTGACGCTGCGCGAGGTGGCCAGCGACGGCTGCTCGAAGCCCGGCGGGGTGTGGTCGACGACGACCGAGTTGAAGCCATCGATGGCTTCGGCGTTGTAGCTGTAGTACGTACCGTCGGACACATTGACGATCGCACCACCACCGAACAGACCACCGCTCGGCGGGGTCAGGCCACCGCGAGCGAAGTCACCGCTGGACGCCCAGAAACCGGTCGCACCAGTGATGCCCGAACCCGGGGTACCCACGCGCCAGGCTTCTTCCAGCTGCAAGCAGCCAACGCCGCCATTCGGCTCGCCGGAGAAGTCATGCGTCACCCAACCGTCGACGACACCACCTTCCTCGATCGTGGCCATTTCGATCATCTCGACATAGCCTTCGAACATACGCGCCGGCACCTGGCCGCCCGCGTCGTTCAGGAACAGCGTGCGGAAGGGCACGTAGAAGCCGATACCACCCGGCAGCGGCGGCAGGTCGGTGAACGGGCTGCTCTGACCGGTCGGCGGCACCGTGCAGGTGTCTTCGATGTCGTCGATCAGCGGGCTGTTACCCGGATCCGGATCGCCGGTCGGGCCAGTGATGCGCGAGATGAGGACCGGAACGCCAGCACCGATGTCGGTGATCGCGGCCGCCCACACGTCGTACTCGGACAGGTACAGGTTGAAGTCCAGCACTTCGCGGCTGTTGTAGCCTTCAATGAAGCGGACCTTGACAGCCTTCGAGTTGGCGGTCGTGTTGACCACCGAGATCAGGGTGTCATTGCCGCCATTGGCGGAATAGAAAGGATAGATCAGGACCTGACCGACGCCTTCATGGCTCAGGTTCAGCGCGGTGGCCATGTTGGACACACCGACCACGCCGACGACGGCTGCGGCCAGAGCACCCGCGAGGGGATTTTTTCTCATTTCAGCACTCCAAGGATACAGGGCTTTGCTTCCTTTCCCCCAAGCTCAGTCGCACTCCTGACCAACAGGCGAAGGAAGTGCATGAAAGCTAGCACAGCGAGCGAGAGAGACGCAACAACTTATCCGGGCCTTCAGCCTTCGGCCGGGAGGTAGTACCACTGACCGTCGACCACCAGCCAGCGCTCATCGATGATGGTGAAGCTGCCCACCCGGCCAACGCCCGGCTGCGGCATCGTCAGGCTGTATCGCATCATCACCTTGACATCGCAGATCTCGCCTTCGCATTTGGCTTCGGATACTTCGGCGTGCTCCCACTTGACCGGCCGTGACCCCATGGTGCCCTGGTACTCGTCGGAACCGACCAGTTCGCGATAGCCCGGCGTCAGATAGCCATAGGCATCCGCGAATCGATGATCAATCAGCGCCTGCCAGCGAGACTGGGCCCGCTCCATGACCACTTTGGACGCGTCGGCCGGCGCCATTGGTGTGGTCACCGTCGAGCCAGTGCGCCCTTCATTCGGGCCAGTGGTGGCGCAGCCCGCCAGCACTGAAAGCGCAAGAAGACCGGCGGCGTACCGCGGAAAGAGTGACTTTTTCACAATCATGCTCCAAATGTCTGCCAGTCGCTGGGCGACCACTGTAATGGGATGCACCTGACCCGCCGGGCCTTGCGCCGAGTCGCTCGCTGACCGGCGCGTGCCCTCAAAGTTCCGTCTGCGAGGCGAATGCGTTCCTCAGTTTGCGCCCGCTTCGGCCTGAATTTCGGCTTGGGCCTTGGCCCGGCGGACCGCCTCGCGAGCCGCGTCGCGCGCCTTCTCCAACTCGGCCTTCTGACGCAGGAGCGGCTCCAGGCCACGCAGGCGTTGCTGGTACTCCAGCGTCAGTTCCGCAGCTTGCTGGGGGTTTTCGATGACTGTCGGGGTGATCAGCAGGACCAGTTCGTTGCGATTGGAGCTCTTGCGCGTCGTACCAAACAGGCGGCCCAGTACCGGCACTTTCCGCAACAAGGGCAAACCACCCTCGGCCTCGTCGCCGGTCTGCTTGATCAAGCCTGCCAACAGCACGGTTTGTCCGCTCTGCACCGCGACCTCTGTCTCGATGATCTTCTGATTCACCGGCGGATTCACTGCGGCACCCTCAGCATTGATGGTTGATCCTGCAGGCGTACTGTCTTCCTGCTGGATTTCCATGAACACCAATCCACCCGGGTTGACGCGAGGGACCACCGTCAATGTGATGCCTGTGTCTCTGTATTGGGTCAGCGTGTTGCTGGTCCCCGCACCAATCGATGTGTTAACAACGGCCGTATTGATCGGAATCTGCTGTCCGACGTTGATGGTGGCCTGCTTGTTGTTCAGGACAACCAGAGATGGCATCGACAGCACGTTGACGTTACTTTCAGTGTCGAGCAACGTCACCACGGCGCGTGCGTCCTGTGCATCGAACAGCCAACCGGCACCTCCGCCATTGATGAAGCCACCAACAGCATTGATGCCGCGGACGAACTGATTGGGGTTTGGCAAGTTTCGATTGACCTGGTTTCCCGATGGCACCGCATCGGAAATCGGAGGCAAGACCGAACCCGCTCCGAAAGCTTCGTAATTACCTGCGCGAATGGCGTTCTCGAGGAACCAGTTCACGCCGAAGACAAGGAGTATTGATCAATCTTGACATCCAGGATCATCGGCCTCGATGTGATCCACCTGTAGTGGAACCGATCGAGCTTTTCGATGGCGCCGCGAATCGTTTCGAACTGCGAAGGCGTCGCGCGGATCAACAGCTGATTGTTTTCCTCGACCGCGGTGATTCGCACTCCTCGCATCGAACAAAGCCAGACCCGCTCCTGCCCATCGCCGGGCTGACCCCGCCATTCGCCACTTCCGTTGACTGGTGCGGCCTCACCGCCGCCTTCCTGCGGGACTGGCGCGCCACCGTTGCGGTTCAATGAACCCTGCGGACGCAAACCACCACCGACGCTGCTGTTGCTCAGCGAGCGGCCACTGCTGCTGCGGATCTCGGCGCTGGGCAGGCCGGGCGCCACGCTGCCGGCGGCGGACTGTGAACTGCCACTGCTGCCACCACTGCTGCCAAAGATGTCGTTCAGGCGATCGGCCAGATCGGCTGCCTTGACGTTCTTGACGTCATAGACGAACAGGCGCATGCCCGCTTCGTTGCCGGCCCGGTCCAGTCGCTTGATCCAGCTTTCGACCTGGTCGAGATAGCTCGGGTTGGGCGTGATGACCATCAGGGCGTTGAGGCGCTCGATGGGCAGCAACTGCACGACGCCCGCCAATGGCGAGTTGTCGCCTTCGCCAAACAGGGCGTCCAATTCGGTTTTCATGTCGTCCGCTTCGACGACCTCCAGCGGGAACAGCCCCACCGACATGCCGGCCAGCCAATCGACATCGAAAGTGGCGATGGTGTCGAGGTAGTTCTGCAGTTCCATGCGCGTGCCGGCGACCACGATCATGGCGCGGGCATTGTCGGCGCGCAGCACCGCACCCGGCTTGGCATAAGGCTGCAGCAACTTCTCCATTTCCGTGGCCGACATGAACTTCAGCGGCACCGCACGGACCTCATAGCCCCGGGCTGAGCTCAGCTGCCCGATGCGCGGGGTCAGATTGCCCGGCACGGCATTGGCGGTCGGCACCACCACATAGCGACCTTCCTGCCAGATCAGCGTGGCGTTGTTCCAGGACAGCAGCATTTCGAGGATGCCCATGGCCTGCTCGCCGTTGACGGGCTGCGACGTCGAAAACGTGACCTGTCCGCCGACGCCGGGGGCGATGACATAGTTCTCCTGCAGCAGATCTCCGAGAATGACCTTGACGACCTCCGGAATGCCGGCTCCTTCAAAGTTGAAGGTGATGTCGCCATCGGCCGGCACCGGCCGGGGTCGTCGGCTGGCCCGTTCCACATCAATGAGGTCTCCCGAACCGCGCTGGACGAAACCCATGGACTCGGCTTCATCCTCCTCGGGCTCCGCAGTGGTGACAACGGGTGGCCGGCTTTCCGCCTGGCGTTGCGCGTCCTGTTCGGCATTGCGCAGCAATGTGGCCACCATCTCGGCCTGGCGCGCATCGTCGTCCAGCGGACGGCCGCCAGAACCGGCGCAGCTGGCCAGCAGGATCAACAACCCCAGCGGGGCCAACAGTCGCATCAAGGTGATCACTCCAAACCCTCAGTTCTGTTTCTTCTGGGCGTTCATGCGCTCGGCTTCCTCGCGCATCTGACGTCGTCGTTCTTCGATGATCCGGCGCACTTCCGCTTCACGCGCAGCCGCGTCACTGGCCTGCTGCTGTGCCGCCGCCGGGTCGTTGGCGGCTGCCTGTTGCGCCGGATCGGCCTGCTGACCCGGTGGTGGCGGTGGCGGCGGTGGCGCAGGCGGTGCATCGGCGGCCGGGTCCAGCTTGAGTTCGGTCTCGCCCTGAGCACCGCCGTCAAAGACGGCATTGCGAGCCTGAAGTTCCTTCAGCCGCCAGCCACCCAGTTCGCCGGGCAAGGGCATGCCCTCGTGAATGCGAAAGACCTCCTGGGTGGAATCGTTGCGGACCAGCGCTACCCGCGTGGCCGGTGTCAGCACAATACCCGCGAGTGTCGCCGTCAGCGGAGCCGGTGGTTGAATGTCCATCGGCGGCACCACCGCCGCCTGCTCGATCTGTGCCGGTCGCCGATCGGCGTTGAACAGCGGCCGCTGCTCGATCTCGTTGTATTGGGTGAATGGCGGCAGCTGGTTCTGCACCACCAGCAGAGGCTGCTGCAGCTCCGGATCCGGCGCCGACGGCTCGGGCGCCTCCAACTCGTAACCGCCGCCCAGACCGATGCTCTGGATCGTGGCCAGCAGCAGCATCAGGCCGCAGATGCCGCCCAGCACGTAGGTCGCCAACCGAGCCGGCGTCATGCCTTCGGCGCCGACCGGCTTCATGCCTGACCTCCGGGCTTGCGGATATAGCCGGACAGGTCGAAACGGATGTCCATGCTGCCCAGCATGTTGGCCCCACCGACACCGGTGAAGACCTGCTGAAACAGATTCAGGTCAGTGACCCGGAGTGACGGGCTCTGGGTTTCGAGCACGTGCAGGATCTTGGCCAGATCCGGCAGATCACAGCGCATCCGCACCTTGATGGTGACACGCTCATACAATTCCGGTTCCCGGGCTCGCTCATTCTGACTGCTGATCACCTGGCAGCGCTGCTGATCGCTGGCCTGCGCGACGATGACCTGCTTGAGGCGACTGTTCAGCGAAGCGGCAGCCAGGTCAAAGCTCTGCTCCGGGAGAAAATCGGAGTTGCCGGCCTCCTGCTGACGGATTTCGGCCAGACGTGCCTCCAGCGCAGGTCGCTCAAGGGCCTTGGCGCGGAAGCGCTGCTCCTGCGCCAGCATGTCGTCGATCTGCTCGCCGTAATCCAGATGCTGCACCACAAAACCATGCAGGAACAGCAGATAGAAGACCACCAGCGCGGCCAGCAGCAGGCCGATGGCGACGGGCCGACGCCTATGGGGCTCGGGCAACAGCGTCATTGCCATTGCTGTCCTCCTGTGGCTGTTCGGGCATGCGCAGCTGCGCCATGATGGTGAAACGCTCCTTGCGAGTCTGACCGTCGGGCTGAATGATCCCCTGGAAGGTGGGCGATACCAGATAGCGGGCCTGTCCCAGAATGCCGATCAGCTGATCGGCCCGTTCACTCTGGCCCTGGATCTGCACCTGGTCACCCACGAAGCTGAGCCGCTCCAGCCAGGTGCCGTCAGGGATCAGCTGGGTCAGTTCGCGCAACACTTCGATCGTCGCGGGGCGCTCGATCCGCTTGCGCGCCAGAAAGTTGGCGGCATTGATCGCTTCGCGAACCTGCCGCTCCATCTCGGCGCTCTGCAGCGCTTCCTGCTTGGCCAATTCCACATCGTCCAGCAGCGCCTCAAGTGTGCGCTCCCGCATCACCAGCGACTGCCACATCACGATCCCGGTCAGCGCCACCGCGCCCAGTGCCAGAATCCAGTTGATCCGGACACGAGGATCAGCCTGCCGGGTACGCATCGCCGCTGGCAACAGGTTGAAGCCCAGCTGCTCGTCCTGCTGACGGCCGTCGATGATGGTTGGAGCCAGTTCCAGTTCGGACAACTGCGCCAGCGCGGCTGTGACCACGGCCTTGGGAACCGCGACCAGATCGACAATCAACTGCCGGGCCTGGGCATCGCGGCGCAGCACACGCGCGTCGAAGTACACCTGGTCAGCCTTGAATGGCGTCTGCCGATCCATTTCGAAGGCCAGCACCTGATTGAGATTCGACTTGGCCGCCTCCGGCAAATGCAGGCGACGGCGCATGACGTCGGTGGCGGGCAAGGCAACGATGATCTCGCTGACCCGCTCGTCGCCCTGACCGACCAGCTGGTCCAGCCCCGAACGGTCGACCTTCAGGGACTGAACGGATGCGCGCAACTCGCCTTCGAGTTGGCGACCGCGACGGCGTTCGACATGCAGTTCATCACCTTCGGTCCGGATCAGCAGACACGCGGGCTCGTACTGCAGGAAGGCGCGCCACCGCGGCGGCAGGCAGTTGAGCAGTTCCTCTCCCCACCAATGCAGGAAGGTGCGCACCCCGCTTTCGGCGTAGCGCTCACGGAGCCGCTCCAGTGGTTGGGACAGGATCTGGATCATCTGCACGTCAGGATTCGGGGTTGTCACGCCAGCGAACGATTCGGAACGGTCGGGCGCCGATGCTGCCCGTGCCCAGCCGGATCGTTGCCTCCAAGGTGGCCGAAGCGCCACTGGGCAAGGTCGCAAGCGACCGCACAGTGTACGTGAGCCCACCGCCCTGGGCCAGCGCGGGGCGGCCATCGGGCAGCACCAGCGGCGTACCCGGCGGCGAAGTTTCACGCAACTCGATGAACTGATCGATGGCCGCCGGATCGGCCTGCAGGAAAGCATGCAGGACTTCCGGGGGAGCCAGCGCCCAGTTCGGCTCAGTGCGCCCTGAGTAGATCGTTACCAGCGGCTCAAGTTCCAGATAGGTGTCGTAGTCCATGCCCAGCACCTGCTGAACTTCATCGACCGTCTGAAATGGCTGATTGCGGGGACCATAGGCCAGGTCCACGGCTTCATAGTCATCCTTCTCCGCACCGCCCGGCTCGGTGACCAGTTCATCGGCGTCACGCCAGTCCATGACCCGCGAGGTGAGGATCTCGGCATCGGCCTGTTCCCGACCTGCTTGCTGAAACAGTGACAACAGGGTTGGGAGGTCGGCGGCGTTGATGTCGACCTTGCCCGATTCATCGATGACCTGAATATCGATCTGCGTACCCTCCAGATCGAACTGATAGCTGCGGCCATCGCCCGCCCAGCGCTGCAGTGGATCCGGCATGCGCAGCTGATACACCGCCAGATGCAACCCCGCCTCGGCGGCGTAGCGCGCCCGCACCGAGTCCAGCAGATTTCGGGCCTGCAGCGTCTCGATCCGCGCCGCGATGGAGAAGCTGGCCACCAGCACTGCCAACAGGATCGACAGCCACAACACCATGATCAGCGCAATGCCACGCTGTCGATGCAGGCCGAGAACAGGGAGCCGACGAGCGCTGCGCATCGTCATTGCGTCTGGGTGTTGAAGAACGTCCCGCCGGCATTGCCGCGGGTGGAACCGGCATCAACCACCATCGCCACATCCAGCGTTGGCCAGACCAGGCGACTGTCCTCTTTCATGCGCATCTGCAGCCGAATCATCACGGGCGTCTGGGATTCTTCATCCCAATCATCGGTCCAGTCGCTGATCTCGCCGCGATCGTCCACCGTGCGGAACTCAAAGCCACCGCGATCGATGCCGGCGAGCAACCGCACCGGCAATGCATCGTCGTTGTCCGAATCGTCGGGGTCAAAACCGTTGAGCAGCCAATGCCGGAAGACCAGCTGCCTTTCCCGGCCGACCCGCAGGATTTCCAACTCCTGCACATAGGGACCACCCTTGCCCAGATAGCCCGGCATCGGACCGACGTAGCGAATGCGGTTGGACTCACCTTCGAAAACGCGAAACACGCCGTTGCCCGGATCCTGCTCGAAGGCCAGCGGCAGCAATCTGGACAACTGATGGCGCACGAATTCCTGCGTTACCCGAACGCGGTTGGTTCGATCAATCAACGCTTCACCGGCGTCGGCCGCCTTGAGGCCACCACGCAATCCGGCGTAAGCCATCCCAAACAGCAGCGCGAGCAAGCCGATCGCCAGCAGCAATTCGATCAGCGTAAAGCCATGCAGGCTCCCTGGCCCGCGGCGCATGGCCCCGAGACGCCGGGCTCGAGCAGCCGACTGCCATTCCCGCCTCAACTGACGGGACCCGGTCACGTTCATACGCTGCCCTGCTTGAGTCGCGAACGCACCGTGACGAAGCGCTGCTCGCGCTCTCGATAGCCATCTTCCCAGGTCACGATCAGCTCGATACGGAACATGTCCACCGCGACCGCGGGCTGCGCGGCCCCTTCGATCACCGGTGGTTCGAAGGTCCTGATCTCCAGGCGATAGCGAAAACGATCGTCGAAGCGACCGCTCTCGCTGCCATCTTCCAATGGCGACTCAACGCCCACGGCATCGAGTTTGCTCTGTGCCCATTGGGCGGCGGCGCTGATGTCGGCACTGCGGCGCGAATTGCGGCCGGCTACCGACAAGGTTTCAAGAATGCCGCCGAACACCAGCACGAAGATGACAAAGGCGGCCAGCACTTCCAGCAAGGTGAAGCCGCCGACGGAGCGGCGACCGGCCGACATCCGCGTGGCAATCGAAGGGGCAATCATGACGTTCAGCGCTCCTGCTCGCGACCGTCGTCGAGCTCAATCTCGCCAGTCAGCCAGGACACCTTGACCTCCCACTGTCGAGCTTCGGTCGCCAGCATCACCTTGCCGCCGGTGGAGCCACCATCGGGAAAAAAGCGGATCTTGCCGCGCTGACTGCCGGACAACTCCTGTTGCGCCGTCAGCAGGCCCAGTTCGATCTGTTCCGGCAATTGCACAGGCTCGCGTCCAGGCGCCTGGATGGTCCGAGCTTCGACGTCGACCTCGAGAAACTGCTCCGAGCGCGTGACGATGGCCTGGCTGCGGGTATAGCGCAGCGCCGACATCACATCCTTGGCCGCACCGCTGATCTTGAGCTTCTCCAGCCGGCCACCGATCGAGATGGCGAACACAGTGATCATGACGGCCACCAGCGCCAACACGGCCAGCATCTCGATCAACGTAAAGGCCCGTGACCAGCGCCGGGTCACGGGCCGTCGGGGATTGCAACGCTCCAGCGCCATCCCCGTTCTCGATCAACCCATCCAGTTGCCGATGTCGGCACCCTTGCCATCGCCGCCGGGTTTCTTGTCGGCGCCGTAGGAGAGGATGTCATAGGCGCCGTTGTCGCCCGGTACCTTGAGCTGGTACGGCGAATCCCAGGGATCGCTCAGCTCGTTTTCCTTCACGTAGGGCCCGTCCCAGCCTGTCGTGTTGCCCGGGCTGCGAATCAGGTCCTCAAGCTTGTTCGGCAGGTTGCCGGTGTCGATATAGAAATTGTCGATAGCCATGCCCAGCTTCTTGGCGCCACCAATGGCCAGCTTGACCTTGGCCGCCTCACCTTGCTTGAAGATGTTGGTCGCCACCAGCGAGCCGATCGCCGCGATCAACGCCAGCACCAGCAGCACCTCGATCAGGCTGAAGCCGCTCTGTCCACGCTTGTTCATCATGATTCCTCGTCTTGCTCGTGTCTGTGGCCGAACTCAGGCGGCGCAGGCTAGGCCGCGACCGCGCAGGACGCAAGCGACCATTGCCATTCAAGACCACGCAGCATGCCGCAAGGTTCCGCCAGCGAGGTGAAGTGGGGTTGAAGCAGGGCCAAGGGTTCAGGGCTGAGAGTTCAGGGAAAGGCAGCCGCCTCGAACGTGTCTGATCCCTCTGCCCTCGGCCCTCAGCCCTGCCGTCAGGCAAACAACTCATTCATCGACATGATCGCCATCACCATCGAGAGCACGATCATCGCGATGAAGGCGGCCAGGATGATCGTCACCACCGGCACCAGCGCGGACATCAATCGATCGATGGTCAGACGCACCTCGCGGTCATAGGTGTCAGCCACCTTCACCAGCATGTTGTCCAGCTGTCCGGTTTCCTCGCCGACGCTGATCATCTGCAAGGCCAGTCGCGGAAACAGCCCATCCTCGGCCAGCGCATGCGCCAGCCGCCCGCCGGTCTTGACCTCTTTGGAGGCCTGCTCGAGCTGTTCGGCCAGCACAGAATTGGTCAACACATTGCGGGCGATGGACAGGCTGCCCAGCAAGGGCACGCCATTCTTCAGCAAGGTACCGGTGGTGCGGGCAAAGCGGGCCGTGTCTATCTTGGCCAGCAGGTCACCCACCCAGCGGGCGCGCAACAATCGACCATCCCAAATCAGCCGCGTGGCCGGCTGGGCGAACTGCTGACGGAAGTAGTAGAAGATGCCGAACAGGGCCAGCGCGATGGCCCACCAGCCGTAGCGCAATGCCGCTGCCAGCGCCAGCACGATCTGCGTCAGCAACGGCAGATCCCCGCCCAATTCCTCGAAGATGGGCGTGAACCGGGGAATGACGAACAACAGCAGGAAGACCAGCGCAGCGCCGGACAGCACCAGCAGAATGATCGGATAGATCATCGCCGACACCACCGAAGACTTCAGATCCTTGGTGCGCTCCAGATACTCACCCAGACGGGCCAGGGTCTGATCGACAGTGCCGCCAACTTCACCGGCACGGATCATGTTGATGTACAGCCGTGAGAAGGCGCCGTGCTGACGGTCGAGTGATTCGGACAATGACGTGCCGCCGCGAACATCATCGCGAATGCGGGTCACCAGCCGACGAAAACGGTCCTTGTCGGCCAGTTCGACCTGAATCTGCAGGGCCCGATCCAGCGGCAGACCGGCGCCCAACAGGGTCGCCAGTTGCTGCGTGAACTGCAGAATCTCCGCCTGGGTGACACCACTGGGGCGGAACAGATTGGCCAGGCCCACGCCAGCACCGGCATCGGCGGGAACGGCCTCCAGCGGCAGATTGCCCTGGTCCTGCAAGCGGGCAATCACGTCGTCCAGGCTGTCGGCGTCCATCTGCCCCTGCAGGACTTCGCCAGACGGCGCGACGGCCTTGTAGCGGAAGGCGGGCATGGAATCAGTTCCAGTCGCCAGTTCCAGTTGCCAGTTTGGCAATCTGGATACACTGGCCCTTCTGGCTACTGGTACTGGTCACTGGAACTTCGCTCTTCAAATCAATTCTCCTGCGTCACCCGCAGCACTTCTTCCAGCGTCGTGACGCCGTTGAGGGCCTTGACCAGGCCGTCTTCGTACATCGTGCGCATGCCTTCAACGCGCGCCTGCTCCTCCAGCTTGCTCATGTCGGCATGCTGCATGATCAGGCGGCGCAAGGGTTCGGAGCTGACCAGGAACTCCATGATCGTGGTTCGCCCGGCGTAGCCCGTCGGGTTGTGCTCGGACGGCACTGGCCGATACAGCATCACCGGATCGGCCTGGGTGAAGCGTCGCAACTGATGTTCGGCGACCACTTCGGGCAATGCGCGATACTGCTCACGCTGATGCGGGTCCAGCCGCCGGACCAGTCGCTGCGCCAGCACGCCATTGACGGTCGAGCACAGCAGATAGTCGTCCACGCCCATGTCGAGCAATCGGGTCACCGCGCCGGCGGCGTTGTTGGTGTGCAGCGTCGACAGCACCAGATGGCCGGTCAGTGCCGACTGAATGGCGATCTTGGCGGTCTCCAGATCGCGCATTTCGCCGATCATGATCACGTCCGGATCCTGACGCACGATCGAGCGCAACGCATGCGCGAAGTCCATGCCGATCTGTGGCTTGGCCTGAATCTGATTGACGCCTTCGATCTGATACTCGACCGGGTCCTCGACCGTGATGATCTTGACCTCGGCGGTGTTGAGCTTCTCCAGCGCCGTGTACAGCGTGGTGGTCTTGCCCGAGCCGGTAGGTCCGGTGACCAGCAGGATGCCGTGCGGCATCTCCAGCACCTTCAGGAAGCGCGGCAGAAACTCGTCGGTGAATCCAAGCGACTGGAAATCCAGCACCACGTTCTCGCGATCCAGGATACGCATGACCACGCTCTCACCATAGGCGGTGGGCACGGTCGACACACGCAAATCCAGCTCCTTGCCCTGCACGCGCAACAGGATGCGGCCATCCTGCGGCAGGCGGCGCTCGGCGATGTTGAGCTTGGCCATGATCTTGACGCGCGAGATGACGGCCGCTGCGGAGCTGGATGGCGGCGATTCCACCTCCTGCAACACGCCGTCGATGCGATAGCGCACCCGTAGTCGGTTCTCGAACGGCTCAATGTGAATATCGGAGGCGCGGGCTTCCACCGCCCGCTGCATCAGCAGATTGACCAGCCGGATGACCGGGGCTTCGGAGGCCAGATCGCGCAGATGCTCGACGTCATCCTCGCCGCCGCCGTCCTCGCTCAGATTCTCGACGATCGTCCCCATCGCCGACCGGCCCTGGCCGTAGTAGCGCTCGATCAGGTCGTCGATCTCGCTGCGCAGGCCGATGCGAACCTGCACCGCCTTGCCACTGGCCATCCGCGCGGCCTGCACCGGATAGGGATCATTGGGATCGGCCACCAGCAAGCTGATCGACTGCTCGTCCTCGGCGATCGGCACGACATGAAAGTGCTTGAGGAAACGCAGGCTCAGCTGCGTGCCACTGGGCGGTACTTCGGGGCAATCCTTCGCCGCCAGCAGCGGGATCTGCAACACCTCGGCACTGGCCTCGGCCACTTCACGCTCGCCAGCCAGACCCAGACGGGTCAGCAGGGCCAGCAGGCTGCCCTCGGGATTCTCGTCATGGACCCGGCGAGCCCGCTGCAGGTCCGCATCCTTCAGCCGCGCGCGCTCGATCAGCAACTGGACGATGCGGGATTCCTGCGGGGACACCTGCGCGACCGTGGGCTCCACCGTGGTGTTCTCGTCGCTCATCCGGCCTCTCCGTCTCGTGGCGACTTCGTCGGCCGCTCAGCCGGCACTTTTTCACCGCCGTAAACCACATCTTCGAGGCGGTCATCGTCGACGGTGACCAGGCGCTCGATGAAGCGCTTGTTCATCGCCACCCACAGGAAAATCGGAAATACCGCCGGCAGGATCAGATAGCCCAGCTGGTAGCAGAAGGCCAGCAGATTGGCAGACAGTCCGGCGCCCTGGATGGCTGCCACGCCGATGTCGCCACTCTCAAAGCGCAGCGACTTGAGCACATCGAAGACCACGCCGAAGCTCTGGATCGGCCACAGGCAAGCCAGGGCGATCGCGATCTGCAACATGCGCTGACGCAGCTTCAGCGGTGTGGCCATGACCAGTCCGATCAGCACCGGAAAGCTGTAGCCGTAGATCATCGGATTCACGTCAATGCTGATGGGCTGAACCATGCTGGGGTCTACGCCCGGCGGCAACATGCCCTGATCCACCGGCAACACGGTGAACATCGTGACCAGGTGCCGCAACTGCTCGCTGCCGGTGAAGATCTGCGGCATCCAGCTGACCAGCACCTGCTCGGCCAGCCAGCGCACCGGCATCACCAGGATGGCGGACAGATAGAACCAGACGAAAAAGGACAGTGGCAGC
The DNA here is from genome assembly GCA_041395325.1 of Lysobacterales bacterium. Lineage (GTDB taxonomy): Bacteria > Pseudomonadota > Gammaproteobacteria > Xanthomonadales > SZUA-5 > JAWLAT01. Next base: position 66,304 of record JAWLAT010000018.1, on the reverse strand, counting down.
CACAGGGCGGCGCTGAACAGCAGGGTCTTCAATGGGCCTAGAAACATGTTCTGCTCACGTTCGTACGAATTGACGCGCGTTGTGGAACAGCCGCATCCACGGGGAAGCTTGGTGCGACCAGTCCGGCGCTTTCCATGACAACTGACGGCTGAGGAAGATCCGCTCCGGATGCGGCATCAGGATGGTGACGCGGCCCTCGGCCGCGGTCAGCCCGGTAATTCCGCCAGGCGAACCGTTGGGATTGTAGGGGAACTGCTCGTTGCCATCGGCAAAGCGCAGACAGGCCTCGACCTGATTCTGATCGGCCGGATCGGCGAACTCGGCGCGGCCTTCACCGTGTGCCACGACCACCGGCAGACGCGCGCCGGCCATGCCGGCGAAGAGTACTGACTGACTCGGCAGCACCTCGACACCCACCAACCGAGCCTCATACTGCTCGCTGCGATTGCGGCGGAAGCGAGGCCAGGCTTGGGCGCCCGGAATCAGCGGCTTGAGCGCCGACATCATCTGACAACCATTGCACACACCCAGTGCGAAGCGGTCCGCCAGGGCGAAATAGTCGCGAAACTGCGCCGACAGCTCTGGGTGGTACAGGATGCCCTTGGCCCATCCCAGTCCGGCTCCCAGGACGTCGCCATAGGAAAAGCCACCGCAAGCCGCCACGCCAGCGAAATCACGCAAAGCCCGACGGCCCTCGAGCAGATCGCTCATGGTGACGTCGATGGCCTCGAAGCCGGCGCGGTCGAAGGCGGCAGCCATCTCGACCTGTCCGTTGACGCCCTGCTCGCGCAGGATCGCCACCCGCGGCCGACGGCCGAGCTGCAGTGACAACGGCAATTCCGGCTCAGGCTCGAATGGCACCGACCAGGGCAGCGGCGCCGCCTGGGGATCGATCAGCGCAGCGCGTTCGCTGTCCGCACACGCCGGATCGTCGCGCAGACGTTGCATCGCCCAGCTGGTTTCGCCCCAGATATCGAGCAGCTCGTGCAGGCTGGCGCCGAAAATCCAGTCTGCGGTGGTCACCGCAACCTGGGCGTTGGCTTGAGGACTGGCCACACGGTGCGCCCATTCGCTGCACTCGTGCCGCGCCAGCAGCAGCTCGAAAGCCGCGCGATCCGCTCGTCGAACCTGCACCACCGCGCCCGGTTCCTCGCACAACAAACGCGCCAGCGCAGGCGCCCCGCTATCGGTCAGATCGATCTGCAACCCACAACGGGCGGCAAAGGCCATTTCCAGCAGACAGACCCACAGACCGCCATCGCTGCGATCGTGATAGGCCTGCAGCAAGCCGGCGCGACGCGCGTCTGCCAACAAGTGCGCCAGCGACCGCAGACGAGCCGGGTCATCCAGATCGGGAGGAGCGCCGCCGGCCTGGCCAAGCACCTGCGCCAATGCGCTGCCACCCAGACGATCGGCGCCGGCCGACAGGTCCAGCAGCCAAAGGTCGCTGGGTTGCTCCGGTTGCTGCAGCTCCGGTGTCAGCGTTCGGTCGACGGAGGCCACCGCGGCGAATGCTGTGACCACCAGCGACAGCGGCGCACGGGTGTGCCCAGGGCCCGCTGGTGTGTCGAAGCGGCAGTGCATCGACAACGAGTCCTTGCCGACCGGAATGGCGATGCCCAGCGCCGGGCAAAGATCGCGCCCCACGCTCTCCACCGCATGCCACAGCGCGGCGTCGGCCTGCGGTTCACCCAATGCGGCCATCCAGTTGGCGCTCAGGCGGATCTGCGCGGTGTCCTCGATGTCGCTGGCCAGCAGGTTGGTGACCGCTTCGGTCACCGCCATGCGAGCCGCGGCACCGGCATCCCAAATGGCCAGTGGCGTGCGTTCACCGATGGCAAAGGCCTCACCTGCCGCGCCGTCAAAGCCCGCCAGCGTGACGGCGCAATCCGCCACCGGCGTCTGCCAGGGACCGACCATCTGGTCGCGATGGCACAACCCGCCGACCGTGCGATCGCCGATGGTGATCAGGAACTGCTTGCTGGCCACGGCCGGCAAGCGCAAGACTTCGCGCAGCAACTCGCCAGGATCTCGCCCGTCCAACGCCAGCTCCGCACCCGGCACCGGCCGATAGCGCGGCGCCACACGCTCGGTGCGTGGCGCCTTGCCCAGGACCAGCGCCAGATCCAGATCGACGGCACAGCCGCCGTCGTCCTGCAGCAGGCGCAGATGCGGTTCGGCAGCGACACTCGCCAGGACCGCATGGGGGCAGCGTTCGCGCGCGCACAGCGCCTGGAAATCGGCCAGCCTGGCGGCCGCGACCCCGAGCACATAGCGTTCCTGTGATTCATTGCACCACAGCTCCAGCGGACTCATGCCCGGATCGTCGCTGGGGATGTCGGCCAGTCGGATGTCGGCGCCCACACCGGACTCGTACAACACTTCCGGCACGGCGTTGGACAGCCCGCCGGCACCGACATCGTGAATGGTGACCAGCGGCGTGTCGGCGCCCATGGCATTGCAGGCGTCGATCACCTCCTGGCAACGTCGCTCCATTTCGGCGTTGTCGCGCTGCACCGAGGCGAAGTCCAGTTCCACGTCACTGCTGCCGCTACCCATCGACGAGGCCGCACCGCCACCCAGGCCGATGGGCATACCCGGTCCACCGAGTACGACCAGGGCGTCGCCCGGACGCAAATGACCTTTTTCCACCAGTCCCGGCCGGATGGCACCCAGGCCGCCGGCCAGCATGATGGGCTTGTCGTAGGCATAGCCTCGCAGCGCGTCCGCTTCCAGCGCCTCGAAGGTGCGGAAGTAGCCGGTCAATGCCGGTCGTCCAAACTCGTTGTTGAAGGCGGCCGCGCCGATGGGCGCCTCCAGCATGATCCGCAGTGCGCTGGCCTGACGCGGCGGCAACACACGCTCCGCCTCCCAGGCCCGCGGCAAGCCCGGAATGCGCAGCTCGGACACGGAGAAGCCGGTCAAGCCGGCCTTCGGCTTGCCGCCTCGGCCGGTGGCACCCTCGTCGCGAATCTCGCCGCCGGAACCGGTGGCGGCACCTGGATACGGCGCAATTCCGGTCGGATGATTGTGCGTTTCGACCTTGGCCAGGAATGGCCGGTCCTCGTGCACTGCCTGCCAGCGACCGTCACGGTCGACCTGCATCCGCTCGCCGGCGTGGCCGCTGAAGACGGCGGCATTGTCCTTGTAGGCCACCAGCGTGAGTTGCGGATGGCACCGATGAGTGTGGCGAATGTGATCGAACAGACTGTCGGCCTGCGGCTGACCGTCGATGGTCCAGCGGGCGTTGAAGATCTTGTGCCGGCAATGCTCCGAATTGGCCTGGGCGAACATCATCAGCTCGGCATCGGTGGGGTCGCGCCCCAGTGCGGCAAACTGTTCGGCCAGATAGTCCAGTTCGTCCGCGCTCAGCGCGAAGCCGAAGCTGACATTGGCAGCAGCCAGTTGCTCCCGTGATCGGCCGATGAGGCGCAGGGGCCTCGGCGCGTGCTCGTCAAAAATGGCGGCAAGTTCGCCAGCATCCCAGACCGCCACTTCGACCAGTCGGTCATGCAACACGGCCAGGACCTCGGGATCATCGAGCCGTCGGTCGGCATCGAGCACCAGCACGCGCTCAACCCGAGCGACGGGCAAACCGCAGCTGCGCAGGATCTCGGTGGCCTTGGTCGACCACGGCGAACGGGTGCCAAAGCGGGGCGCGACGTGCAGAGAATGCGCCGACCCGGGCTCCGCGATCGGGGCATCGCACAGCAATGTTGCCGCGAGTTCGCGTTGATCTTCGGTGAGCTCGGGCGCATCGAGCAGAAACAGGTCCCGACCCGCCAGCACGCGCAACCTGCCGTGCAGGCGCTCGTTCAAGGCATCGAGACGAAAGGGAGACAGGCGCAACGGCCCGGACAGCAGCAACAGGGGCATCGACGGGCGGCGGCGAATCTGGGGGGCTGCAAGGATGCCAGAGCTTGCCCCGGCAGGCGCGCACTCGGCGGCGTTGGTCAACGTGGAACGGGCCGGAGTCGGCACAAGGCCGACTCCGGTTCGATCAATCAACGCGCGGCGACGTTGGCCTCCACGCGCTCCAGACGCTGCAGCATCTGTTCGGCCGTCAGATAGCCAGGCTGGATGCTGCCGTCTTCGAAAATCAGCGTTGGCGTACCGGTCACGCCAACCCGCTGCCCAAGCTGGAACTGCGCCTCAATGGGATTGGTGCAGGTGGCATTGCCCGGGTCCTCGCCATTCTTGGCGTGAGTCAAGGCGTTCTTCTGATCCTTGTCGCACCACACCGCCACGGCCTTGCGGAAGGAGTCCGATCCGGTGCCAGCGCGAGGGAATAGCAGATACTGGATCTCGATACCCTGCTCGGTGTAGGTCTCGATTTCCTGATGCAGGCGGCGACAGAAGCCACAGTCGATGTCGGTGAACACCGCCACCGTGTGCTTCTTGTTTTTCGCCGGGAAGATGATGCGCTCGGCCACCGGGGCCGCCGCCATCGCCGTTTCACGAATGCCGGCCTTGCGTGCCTCGGTCAGGTCGCGACGATTCTCGATGTCGTACAACATGCCTTGCATCAGGTACTTGCCGTCGTCACTGACATAGATGATGTTGCCGTTGACGATCACTTCCTGAAAACCAGGCAACGGCGCGCTCTGTACCTGATCCACCGACACATCGGGCACCAGCGTCTTGATGGCCGCAGTGGCCTTCTCCTTGTCGGCCCAGGCGGCCGAACCTGCCAGCGCCAACAGCGCCATCGTTGCGTGGATCCAACGCTTGTCCATCAATTGTCTACTCCGTCTTGGCAAGGGCAGGTACTCCAGTACCCGGTGATCCGAATGCTGTCGCGACCGCTGACAGTCTCCGGACCTGCGCCCCGACGAACGCACGAGGCAACGCGAAAACGCAGGCTGGGCGAGGTTGACCGAGAGAATTTCGGAAAGTTCCCGAGCTTTTCAGCCAGCTGTCGCCAGCAGCCGAGTGGCCGTTCGGGAGGCCAGATCATGTAACGCTTGCCGATCGCTGCGCACCAGACTGCTGAGATAGCCCACGAGCGGCAATCCGAGCAGACCACCAAAAAGCAGTCGCCAGCACAGCGCCCCTGAACTCGGCCGACCACCATCGGCTGCTGTCACCCGCAAACGCCAGGCACGCATGCCCAGCGTTTGACCTCCGAAGCGCCAGCTCAGCCAGAAGTAGGCCGCCAGTAGCAACAGCAGCCAGAGCTGGTAGAGATGATTGCCGGCCGGCACGGCGCGTCCGCCCGTCAGTGGAAGCACTGCGAAGGATCCGACGAAGGCGATGGCGAGCGCGACCAATGCGTCGTAGACCCAAGCCAACAGACGTCGCCACAGGGGAGCATGTCGAGAGTCGAGCATCGGGCTATGGTACGCCAGTGACCAAATCGGCTGGTGCCAGCCGGTGGGCGAGCATCCCTTGAACGGAGCCTGGTATGGCGATCGACCCCCCAGCCCTGATCAGCCGCTTTCTCGACCAGATCTGGGCCGAGCGGGGTTTGACTCGGGCGACATTGTCCAGCTACGGCGCCGATCTGCGAGGCCTGCAGGTGTGGCTGCGCAGCCGCCAACAAAGCCTGGAGTCTGCCACGCAGGCCGATCTGCTGGCCTATCTGGCCGCCCGCATGAGTGCCGGCGTCAAGCCACGCTCGGCTGCGCGGCTGGTATCGACGCTGCGCCAGTTCTACGCCTGGTGGGTGCGCGAGCATCCTGGCCAGTCCGACCCCGCCGCCGACCTGAGCCCGCCACGACTGCCACGCGCATTGCCCAAGGCGCTGACCGAAGCCGAAGTCGAGGCGTTGTTGGCGGCACCGGATCGGACCACTGCGCTGGGCCAGCGGGACAAGGCGATGCTGGAGCTGCTCTACGCCAGCGGTCTGCGGGTCAGTGAGCTGGTCGGCCTGCCCACAGCCGCGCTGAGCCTGGCGCAAGGGGTCGTGCGCATCTTTGGCAAGGGCCGCAAGGAGCGCCTGGTACCGCTGGGAGACGAGGCCCAGCACTGGATTGAAGGCTATCTGGCTGACGCTCGCGGCGAACTGCTGGCCGGACGCAGCAGTCCGGCCCTGTTCGTCACCCAACGTGGCGGACCGATGACGCGGCAGGCCTTCTGGGCACTGATCAAACGCTATGCGCTGCAGGCCGGCGTACGGCAAAGCCTGTCACCACACAGCCTGCGGCATTCCTTCGCCACCCACCTGCTCAACCACGGCGCCGACCTGCGCGTGGTGCAGTTGCTGCTCGGCCACAGCGATCTGTCGACCACGCAGATCTACACGCTGGTGGCACGAGAAGGGCTCAAGCGTTTGCATGAGAAGCATCATCCCCGAGGGTAGAGGAATAGGGGTCAGGGGTCAGGGGTCAGGGGTCAGGGAAAGCTACACGCCCTACCGGAGCTTGACCCGAACCAAAGAAGTGGCGAACGCGGTTGGCGTTCGGAGCCAGCGACGCCACGCTCGGCCATCAGGCCGATGTCAACTTCGCCCCTGAACCCTCAGCCCTGGACCTCAACTCACCCGATCGAGCCGACGCACACCCCATGCCGCCACCAGCAGTGGCGGCAGGAAATAGACCAGCGGCAGGTTCAGACCCTTGGTCTCGACGTAGTTGATCGCGGCACGGTGCAGGAAGAAGAAGGTGATCGCCAGCGCCATGCCGAGGAACACGCGCTTGCCCATGCCACCGCTGCGGAGGCTGCCGAAGGCGAAGGGCAGGCCGGCCAGACACAGTGACAGCACCACCACCGGATAGCTGAGCTTGTACCAGAGCGCCGACTCGAACAGCCGCGCGTCCAGCCCGTTGGCCTGGGCGTACTGCAGGGTGCGATAGAGCTCGGTGACCGATTGCTGGCGCGGACGAATCACCTGGGCGGCGATCTGGCCAGGGTCGAGCTGTGAGTCCAGCTGCAGTTCGCTGAATTCGGTGTGCTCGACGCGCGTGTCGACCAGCTGCAGGGTCTGCCCTTCCAGCAGCCACCAGTGATCGTCACGATGCACGGCGCGCGCAGCCCGGTCGACACGCCGCAGCCGATGCTCGGCGTCGAACTGCAGCCGCTGGACCTGCCACAGCTCGACCTCACCCGCCGGCGGGGTGTAGAGCTGGCGGGCGTTCCAGATCGCGCTCTGCTCCTTCAGCCACAGGCCATCTCGGGCGATCGCGCTGCCGCTGCTCTTGGCGTAGTTGACCATTGACGTGGCGTAGCGATCACCGGCCGGGCCGGCCCATTGCCCCAGCGCAACGACGACCAGCAGCAACACGCCAATCACACTGAGGCTGGCCATGGCGATGCGCCAGCGCGAGGCGGCGGCCGCCTGCAGGGCAATCAGCTGACTGCTGGCGGCCAGACCACCGAGTCCGGCGAGCAGACCGACGGTGGCGGCAGCAAAAAACTGATCGTGCGCCCGGCGCGGCAGGCTGAGCAGTTTGCTGGTCACCATTGTGGTCAGGTCAAAGGCGCCGATGCCGATCTCGTCGACATCGCTGAGCAGCACCAGCACCAGGTCGATCGCCACGAAGGCAACCCAGGCGATCAGCACGGCGGGCAGCACCGAACGCCAGATCAGGCGCAGCAAGACCATCATCGGCGCAACCCGCTCAGCAGGCGCCTTTCGCGGCGGGCCTGCCACCACACCGGCAGCCAGGCCGCGATCACCAGCAACAGCAAGACGCCGTGGACCCAGTGCGGGCCCAGCGCCGACGGTGTGACCTCCAGTTCGTACCAGGTCCGCGCCAGACCCTGCAGATTGCTGTAGGCCAGGTACAGCAGCACGGCGATGACGATCCGGTCATAGCGGGCCTGTCGCGGCGCCGAGCGCGCCAGCAACGGTGCCATCAGCACCAGCAGGAAGGCAGCGGCGGCGGGCGCCAGCCGGGTATCCAGTTCGACCTGGGCACGGCGTGAGTCGTCCGACAACAGCGCCAGCGTCGAGCGACGATCCATCCCTTCTTCGTCGGCCTGCCGCTCGACCCGCGGCACCGTCAGCATGGCCTCCTCATAGCTGACCCGCAGCACCCGGCGCTGTTCCACATCGACGGTCGTACGTTCGCCAGCGGCCAGTTGAAAGCGCAACGGCTGATCGAGTTCGGTGGGAATCAGCTGGCCGGCATCGGACGCCAGCCACTCGACCTGACCGTCACTGTCGCGGACCAGGATCAGCTCGGCGAAGCGATTCGCCTCACCGTCGTACTCACCCAGAAACACCACACCGCCGCCATCGGGCAGATCAACAAAGCGTCCCGCCTCCAGCCCGGTCACCGGCGTGCGCTGACGTACCTCATCGATCTGCCGCTGGGCTTCCAGCGCCGCCGAGGGCACCAGGTACAGCCCCAGCGCCAACAGCGCGGCGGCAATGAACAGCCCGAAATTGAAGACCACCCGCAGTTGCCGCCGGGCGCCATAGCCAGCGGCCGCCAGCACCGCCATCTCGCTGTCCCGATAGAGCCGACCGAAGGCCAGCATCACGGCGACGAAGCCGGCCAGCGGCAACAGCAGGCTCAATGCCAGCGGGATGCGCAACAGCAACTGATTGAGCACCAGTTCGGCCGGGATGCGGCCGCGCGACACCTTGTTCAGCACATCGGTCAGCAGACCACCGAAGGTGACCAGCACGAGCAGGATCGCCACGCCACTGAAAGCGCTCCAGATTTCCCGGCTGAGGTAGCGATCGGCGATACGGGCGCGCATGCGCAGGAGGCGTCCGGAAAAGGCGACAAGGGCGGCGTAGGGTACACTGCAAGGCTTGACTGCCGGCTGTCCCACGGCCGCTTTCCATCCTGTCCCCAATGCCCAGCGAGGAGTGCTGACCATGGAATTTCAGTTGACCCAGCAACGGCCGCAGCAGGTCGATACGGCCGCTGTCGTCGTTGGCCTTTACGATGACCGCGTCTTCAGCGGCGCCGGTGCGGCCATCGATGAGGCTTGCGGTGGTCGACTGAAGGCGCTGCTGGAATCCGGCGACTTGCCGTCGCGTGTTGGCGCGGTGACGGTGCTGCACGGTCTGCCCGGCCTGCAAAGCCCGCGCGTGCTGGTGGTGGGCCTGGGCGAACAGAAGAAGTTCGATGCCCCACGTTATCTGCGCGCCGTGCGCGAAGTGGCCAAGCAGCTGCGTGCGCTGCCGGCCGAGAGTGCGGCGGTCTACCTGAGCGAAGTCGATGTGCCCGGACGCGACAGCCAGTGGCGCACGCTGCAGACTCTGCTGGCCATTGATCATGGCTGCTATCGCTACGACCGCACCTTCAAGAGCCGCCCGGAAGGCCCGAAGCTGAAGCAGGTGCAGGTCCCGGCACAGGACGTCGATGCTGGTCTGCCAGCCCGCGCCGAGGCGATCGCTGCCGGTATCCGGGTGACGCGCGAACTCGGCAATCTGCCGCCGAACATCTGCAATCCGGCCTATCTGGCCGAAGAAGCCGGCCACATGGCCGATCGGCATCCGCATCTGAATTGCGAGGTACTGGACCGCGCGCAGATGCAGTCGCTGGGCATGGGCTCGCTGCTGGCCGTTGCCCAGGGCAGCGCCAACCCACCCAAACTGATCGTGCTGCGCTACGAGGGCGCGCCCAAGTCGCACAAGCCGCAGGTACTGGTCGGCAAGGGCATCACCTTCGACAGCGGCGGCCTCTCGCTCAAGCCCGGAGCGGGCATGGAGGAGATGAAGTTCGACATGTGCGGTGCGGCCACGGTTTTCGGCGTCATGGAAGCGGTCAACCGGCTCCAGTTGCCGATCAACCTGGTGGGCGTGGTCGCCGCGGTGGAGAACATGCCGGACGGCAATTCCTATCGCCCTTCAGACGTGGTCACGACGCTCTCCGGTCTGACGGTCGAGGTGCTCAACACCGACGCCGAAGGCCGCTTGATCCTTTGCGACGCCCTGACCTATGCGCGGCGCTTCGAACCCGCGGCGATCATCGACATCGCCACTTTGACCGGCGCCTGCGTCGTGGCGCTGGGTTCGCACGCCACGGGTTTGATGAGCCATGACGAGGAACTGGCCACCGAGCTGCTGCAGGCTGGCGAGCACAGTCACGACCGCGCCTGGCGTCTGCCGTTGTGGGACGACTACCAGTCGCAGCTGGAAAGTGGCTTCGCCGACATGGCCAACATCGGCGGCAAGTGGGCCGGCGCCATCACCGCCGGCTGCTTCCTGTCGCGCTTCACGGAAGGCTTGCGCTGGGCCCACCTGGACATCGCCGGCAGTGCCTGGGACAGCGGCCGCAAGGGCAATGCGACGGGCCGGCCGGTAGGTCTGCTGGTCGAGTGGCTCTCGCAGCAGGCCTGAGACGCGCGTGCAGGTTCGCTTCTACCAGCCGGAAACCCGCTTTGCCGACGACCCGCAGGCCTGCCTGCTGGGACTGGTGTCGCAATGCTATGAGCGCGGCGAGCGGGTCGCCTGGCTGGTCGATGACTCTGCCACCGCCGCCCTGGTGGACCGACGCCTGTGGGAGACGCCGGCCGACAGTTTCATCCCCCACCAGATCTCCGGACAGGACGATGATCAGGCCTGTCCGGTGCTGATTCTGCCGTCCCCCCATGCCCCGGGCGCACGGCCAGTGGTGATCAATCAACGCAGCGCAGCCGTGACCACGGCGGCCGAACGCGTTCTGGAGCTGATCCCCGGCGATCCGTCCGGCCAGCAGCAGGCCCGCCAGCGCTGGCGGGCCTATCAGGCCAGAGGTATCAAGCCGGAGCTGGTACGGCTCTGATCGCGCTCAGCCCTGCGGCTGACGATTCAGCGTGTAGGTCCCGACCACCTCGGCCTGGGCCAGCACATGGCCGTCGATGGCGGCCAGCACGTCGCTGGCGGTGAAGTCCGACTTCTCGATCGGCAACCGAGCGACATCAAGCGCGTAGAGCCGGAACTCGTAGCGATGTACGCGCTCGTCATTCCACGGCGGGCACGGGCCGTCATAGCCGTAGTAGTCGCCATCACCCATGAAGCCACCATAGTCATTCAGGCCCTGCCGACTGCCCGGTGGGCCATTGGGTGCGCGATTGCCGCCCTTGACCACGCCATCGGCGCAACTGCCGGCGGGGATCTCTCGCAGATCGGCGGGCAGATCAATCATCACCCAGTGAATGAAATCCTGCCGCGGCAAATCGGCCGGAATGCTGCGGCCCGCCTGATTGGCGTCGTCAAATACGGTCGGCACCTCGGTGTCCACGCACAACAACGCGAAGGAACGCGTGCCTGCAGGCACCTCGCGCCAGGCCAGGTGCGGGTTGCGATTGTCCGACAACGCCATCGGCGCTTCCGGATCGAGGCGTCCAAAGGCGAACTCCGCCGGGATCGGCAGGCCGTGGGCAAAACTTCCGCTCATCAGCAGCATCGTGACCTCCTGTCTGTCCAGAACTGTTGTCCGGGCAGCCTCCCCTGCCACGGCCGTTAACCCACTCTTATGGCGGTCAGGTGGCTGGAGTTCAACCCACGCAAGGCTGAGCCATCAACGAAAGTAGGCCAGCCCTTCGGCCAGCGCCTCGGCATAGGCCTGGCCGTGACCGTTGCCATGGAAGCCGCTCAGATCCCCCAGCGTACGCTCGCAACGGAAGCTGGCGCCGGCGGGGTCCACCTGCAGCGCCTTGAGCAAATCGGCGAAGGCCTGCTCGGGCCGTTCCAGCAGATCTTCGAAGGCCACACGAATGATCGGCGAACGGTCACTGGCGGCAATCGCAGACAGATGACCCTGGCCCATGGCCAGCCACTCGCCCGCCTGTGCCGGCGAATCGAAGCGCAGCCGATGCATGCCCGGGAACGCCAGCCAGTCGAGCAGACAATCGGCCGGATTGCGCTCGACCACGATGACTGGCGCACCCGGAAACACCCGCGCCAGCGCCGTGTAGCTGAGCAAGTCCGCGAACGGCATCCAGTCAATCAGCAGCCGCGCGGTGGGCAGCTGACCGGTGCGGGCGACCGCCTTGCGCCAGCGCCGGCGCAGAATCAGCGCCTGACCCTCGCTCAGTCCCTGTGCAAAGCCCAGCCAGTCCGGTTGGCTGAAGCCATCGTGGCGCAGCGTGGGGCCGCCGAAGCGATCGGTCATGACTGCCAGCGCCGGATGCCGCTGCAGTGACGCCGCCAGGTGCTGCACGCCGCTACCGGGCAGACCGAGCAGGAAAGCGACGCGATCGCTGTGCTGGGGCAATGGCGGGGCCGCCGGCGGCATATTGAGCGTGGCAGCCTTCGGCAACAAGGCCGTCGGGCTGAGATAGGGCGTTTGCGAATGCCGCTCACGCCAACGCTGCACGGCCTGCTCGTACTGTCCCTGGGCATCGGCCGACCGGGCCAGCAGTACCAGTCGCGCCTCACGCTGACCGGGCTCGAGTTCGCTGGGAGACACGCGATCCAGCTTACCCAGCACTGGCCCGGGCCGACCGATGCGCAATTCGGCCCGCGCCGCCACCAACAGCGCATTGATGTGATCACTGCGCAGGCGCAACGCCGCTCTGGCAGTCTGCATCGCTGCGTCCAGATCACCTTCATGTTCCAACAGCGCCGACAGATCGGCGTGAGCGTCGGCTTCGTCGGGGCTGGCTTCAATCCATTGGCGAGCAGCTGCAATCGCCGCTTCGTGGTTCTGCTGATGGGTCAGGAACGCCAGCAACATGCGCCAGCTGACCGCATCATGCGGATGCCGCTGCAGATGCTGGCGAACCAGGGACTCGGCGGCATTGGTCTCTCCCATTCGCATGGTGGCCAGGGCCAGCGCCCGGACGGCACGCGCATGCTCCGGACACAGCCGCAGCGCTTCCTGCGCAGCCTCGACGGTCCGCATCAACGCGCTGCCAGCCAGCAGGATCTCCCCCCGCAACACCCACACTTGGCCCAGATCCGGATGCTCCTGCAGGATCTCCTCGGCGACCGCATCGGCGTCGCGCAAGCGGCGAGCCCAGAACAGGATCTGCAGGCGCAACAGCGCGAAGGCCAGTGGTGGCTCTTCCACAGCCTGCAGGCGGTCCAGCGCCTGGGCGTGCTGTCCCTGCAACATCTCGGCGACGGCCGCCAACTGGACGGCACCAGTAACCGGTCGAGCCTTGGACAACAGCGGTTCGAGTTCGAACAGGCAGACCGAGTACTGTTGCTGCCGCAGCAGCAGTCCGGCCAGTCCCAGGCGCGCCTCGATGTCTTCAACGTCGGCGGCCAGTGCGTCCCGATAGCGCCGGGCCAAGGCGGGCATGTCGGCATCGAGCACCGCGATTTCGGTCGGCGTGAAGGCCCCGGCAGCGAGTCGCGGATCCAGGGTCAGCGCGTCGTCAAAACGTCTTGCGGCGGCCTCGCGCTGGCCCAAGCGGTGCTGCAGCCGGCCCTGCAGCAGTTGCGCCAGGGCGTGGTCAGGCACATCGGCCAACAGTTCCACCAGCAGCGCACTGGCCTCTCGGAAGCGGCCTTCACGCGCGGCGAGAACGGCATCCAGGAAGGCCAGACGTGGCAGCCGCGGTTGCCGCTGCCGGATGGCATCCAGCTGCGCGCGGGCCGGTTCCAGTTGATCGCCGGCGATCAGCTGCTCAATGTCGTCCATCGCGGATGCATCCGATGACAAAGGGGGCGCGGATGTTAGCGCACGTTGGGCGCCGGGAACCTCTGGGTCACCGCAAACGCGTCAGAGCCGCTTCGAAGACCGAAGTCGGATGACGGTCAGTGCAGCGGAGCCGGAGCGCTATTGCCGGGCGGCAGCGGCGTAGCGCTCAACCCGATCCAGGAACAGCTCTTCCATCCAGCTTTCCAGCCGGCGGCCCTGAATGTAGCCGCAGTGCCCACCATGCTGGGTCAGCAGCAATTCGGTCTGCCCGCCGAGCTGCAACTGATGGAAGTCGGTGACCGGAATCACCGGGTCATCGGCGGCGGCAACGATTGTCGTGGGAATGGGCAGTCCGGCCAGCCGATCACCCGCAATGGAGTAGCCGCGCAGATAATTCTCCAACTGCCCGAAGTCGGTGTATTGCTGCACCAGCCGATCAGTCAGGTCGCGCAAGGTCGGGCGGCGCAACCAGTCTTCGAAGGCATAGCGATGCGGATACAGCGCCTGCTTGCGCTTCAACGAACGCGTCCATTTGCGCACGAAATACCACTCATAGATGAATGGCGCCCGCTCGATTGCTTCCAATGTGTGCTGCGGATCCACCGGTGGGCAGACCGCCACAGCGCCCACCAGCGGCAGTCCGGCAGCCTGCGCCTGATTGGCCACCCGCAGGGCGAAGTTGCCACCCAGCGAGAAGCCGCCAATCAGCATGGGACGTTGCGGAAACTGCTGCGCAATGGCCGCCACCGCGCCGACGACTTCGTCGAGCCGGCAGGAGTGGAACAATTCTTCGTTCAGATGATGGGTGTCGCCGTGGTCCCGCAGCTGCAGCCGAAACACACCGTAGCCGGCCGCCTGCAGTCGCCCACCGATGGCGAGCATGTAGCTGGATTCGGCGCAACCCTCCCAGCCGTGGATCAGCACCACCAGACCACGGCTGGGTCCGTCGTGGTTGACGGGCTCGGAGTGAAAGCCCTGCAGCCGCACGCCGCTGCCGCAGTCGAGCAGATGGGGCTGCGCCTGCGAGCTGAACTGTGGAAAGCGGCCACGCGCGAAGCGGCCACGCAGACCGCTGGAAGCCAACACCGACTGGATATGGGCGTTGCGCAGCCACGCCGGTGGCTGGAAGGCCTGGCCGCTCATCCCTGCACAATCTCGGCGATGCGCTGCCGGCAGGTCTCGGCCAGACGGCGACGTCCTTCACCGGCGTCGGCCACCAGCGGCAGAAAGTGCGTCTCGGCCTCGATCGGCGGGCCGCCGAGCAGCCGCAGAAAGTTGCCCATGAAACTCTCGCCATCGCCAAAGGCGACGAACGGGCTGAACTGACCGGCGACGCGATAGCGCAATGCCACCGGCTGAATCGGCACCGCCGCATCGAGGGCAGTCTGAAAAATTCGCGCGTGGAACACCCTTACGTGGCTGCCATCGCCGGTGCCGCCTTCCGGAAATACACCCACCGGGTGGCCGGCACGCAAGCGCTCGGCCATGACCGCCGATACGCTTTGCAGCGACTGGGTGCTGCCACGACGGTGGTAGATGGTGCCGGCGCGACTGGCCAGCCAGCCGATCAGTGGCCAGCCACCGATCTCGCTCTTGGCGACGAAATGCACGGCTCGATGCGAGTGAATCAGCTCGATGTCCAGCCAGCTGATGTGATTGGCCACCAGCAGGGCGGCGGTGGCATGCGGCTCACCGATGCGACGGGTTCGCATGCCGAACACGCGCAGCAAGCCGCGCGACCACCAGCCGATGGCTCGCTCGCTGAGGCTGGTGCCGGCGCTGCCCGGTCGGGTCGATCCGGGCAGGCTGATCAGCAGCAACGCCACTGGCAAGTGGATCAGCAGATGCCACGCCAACATGGGGCTGCGATAGAGATAACGCCACCAGCGCACGCGGGCCAGAGCGCCGGCAGGCAGCTCGGCAGCCAACTCGACAGGTTCGCGGGACGGAGGGGCGTTCATCGGGTGCGCAGTGTACCCAGTTGTTCTGGAGCAGGGGATCTAGTCTCTCGCGGAAGCGCGAGTGCCTTTGAGAATGATCCCGGGTCATTCCCTGCATCACCTCGTTCTTCACTGGGCCTGCTCGTGGCCGGCCGTTACCATGCCGATCCTTCGCTTTCGGACCTGACCCAATGGCCACCTGGCGCCGCAGCTTCACGCTGGAACAGATGAATCAGTTCAGCCGCAACACGCTGGTGGATCAGCTGGGGATCTGCTTCACCGAACTGGGTGAGGGCACGCTGACCGGCACGATGCCGGTCGATGGCCGCACCACACAGCCCTTCGGCCTGCTGCACGGCGGTGCCTCGGTGGCGCTGGCCGAGACCCTGGGCAGCATGGCGGGTCAAATGATGGTCGACGAAGAACACATGGTCGTCGGGCTGGACATCAACGCCAATCATTTGCGCGCGGTCCGGGCCGGCCTGGTGACCGGTGTGGCCAGCCCGGTGCACATCGGTCGCACCACTCAGGTCTGGGAGATCCACATCCACGACGAGGCTGGGGCGCGGGTATGCATCTCGCGCCTGACACTGGCCGTGGTGCGCCGCGGCCGATGAAGGTCCACCTGCTCGGCAGCGACGCCTGGATCGAGGTGGCTGAAGGCGAAACCGTGTTGTCGGCCGCGCGACGGCAAGGTCGTGCCCTGCCCTACAGCTGCCTCTCGGGGCGCTGCGGCAGTTGCCGCGGACATCTGGTCAGCGGCACGGTCGATTACCCCTTCAATCCACCGCAGGCATTGAGCCCGACCGAACTGGCCACCGGCGAAGTGCTGCTCTGCCAGGCGGTCCCGCGCAGCGATCTGGAGATCGCCATTCGTGAGGTCGATGCCGTTCGCGGTATTCCCTTGCGCCGTTTGACGGTACGGGTCGAACGCCTGCAGCGCCTGGCCGCCGACGTCATGGGCCTGTCGCTGCGGCCGGAGGAGGAGCCGTTGGCCTGGCTGCCCGGCCAGTATCTCGATGTGCTGCTGGACGATGGCCGACGGCGGGCCTTCTCGATTGCCAATGCACCACGCCCGGATGGTCTGATCGAACTGCACGTGCGCAAGGTCAGCGGCGGTGGCTTCAGCGAACACGTGTTCAGCACGCTGCAACTCGGCATGCCGCTGCAGATCGAAGCGCCCCTAGGGACTTTCGTGCCACGCGCCGACAGCGACCGTCCGATGCTGCTGGTCGCCGGCGGCACGGGCTTTGCACCGATCAAGGCGATCATCGAGCATCTACTGCGGCAGTTTGCCGAGCGTCCTGCCCCGCGACCGGTGCAGCTGTATTGGGGTGCCCGCGCGCCGGCCGATCTCTACCTGGAGCCGCTGGTGCAGGAATGGGCCCTGCGCAGCTGGTTCGATTATCAGGCCGTGCTCAGCGAAGCCGATGCCACCGATCGCTGGCATCGCCATGGGCTGGTGCACGAGGCCGTCCTGGCCGATCACCCGGACCTGACCGGCTACGACGTCTACATGTCTGGACCGCCGGCGCTGATCGAAGCCGGTCGACATGCCTTTGCCCAGGCTGGCTTACCGCTGGACCGGCTCTACTACGACTCCTTCGATTTCGCCCCCGATGTGCTGGCAGCAATGATCCGCGACCGCGACCGACCGCCTGCCGGCCGCTGACCCCCACTGCCCAGACCTAGGATTCAGCCAGATCGCTGCCGTCTACTCGAAGCCGTTGGCGAAAATCTCGTTGCCGCCACCGCCCAGCGGCACGATGCAGGCCGGCGTATTGGCCGCGATGCTCTGCCCGATCCGCGTGATCACGGTGGGATGAAAGACCAGCTGATTGGAGCCGCAGTTGGCGCCGTTGGGTGCACCAAAGTTGCAGTAGCTCATCAGCGTTCCCGGCCCGGCGCCCGGACAGGACACCGAACCGCTGTAGCAGCCACTTTCGGCCCGGTAGCACTGGTCCACCGGCGGGCTGTAACAGTGCGTATGCGCCGAACCCAGGTTGTGGCCCAGCTCGTGAGCAATGATGCGCAGACTGGATCCAATGGATACGCCGCTGTTCCAGAAGGCCTGATTGATGCTGTAGCTGGCACCGCCGGAGACATTGTTGTCGCAGTAGCGATCCAGCCAGGCGATACCCGAGGCGGAGAAACCACTGCTGGACTTGCCGGACAGCAACAGGGTGAAGGCCCTGGGCACGGCGCTCTGGTTGTTCTGCCAGTAGTTGCCGAACTCATTGAGCTGGGCACTGGAAGCCGGCGAGTCGGTATTGTTGAAGGGGTCGTCATTGAAAGTGGGGGGCACGTCGGGATCCACTCGCAGGAAGGTGGTGCCGCGCAGCACCCGCAGCGAAAGATCGCGCTCGTAGACGACATTCATCTCCATGATCATCTGATCGACCCAGGCACTGGCCTGGGTGGTGTTGTTGGCGAATCGCCGGAACAGCCATTCGTTGTCGGTATCAACCGCCAGCGTGGCGGTGCCGGTCACCCCGGCAGGGGCCAGCGGCAGCAGATTGGCCAGTGGTGGCAGTCGTACCGGGAGTTCCATGCCAGATTCGAGCGCCATTTGCGCGTCACTGCCGCACTCACTGTGCAGCGGCTCGGACGGCGCTTCCAGCCGCGCAGTCAACCGGGCCAGATCGCCCTCCCAGTGGACATCGAATTCCACCAAAGTGCCGCTGCTGTGGGAGGCCGCGGTCCAGACACCATCGCGATAGAGCAGGCCCCAGCGCGCGCCGTCGGCATCTTCGCCAAGGTAGAAGCGGGCCGAATCGGCTGCCAACGGTGTCTGATGCCCGCCGGACACCACCCAGGTGCGTGCACCCGGTGCCCGCAATTCGACCGCCTCAAAGGCCACGCTGCGCGCTGCCGCTACCCCAGGCTGGACTCGCAAGGACTCACGCTGACCCAGCGCCAGCGCCCGCAACTCGGCCTCCTGAGCGGCAAATACGGCACCGGCAGGCGCGATCAGACACAGGCCGAGGGTCAGTTGAAACAGGGGGTGGGGCAGCCTACGCATCGTGCCAATCTCCAGTACATGCAGCCACATTTGAATACGCATTCTGGCTCAAGTACGCGCCATTGCCGTGATCAGGGTCAAGTCGCGCGTTGCGGGCAAGCGCGCGGCGCTTGGAAGCCCACTTGCCTTGCCACCGACATGCCTTGCAGGTATGAAAGACGCCTTGCCATCGCAATGGAGAGCGCAGCGTGAGCGGACAACCGAAACCGGGTTTCTACTTTGCCGTCCTGGCGGTCGTGCTGGGTCTGATCGGCTACGCCTTCTATCAGTTCCAGGGCCGTGATGACGGCGGTGACAATGGCGTCGTCCAGACCGCCCAACAGGATCCCAACTCGGGCAACACGGGCACACCGCCCTCGGACGGTGGCATCGAAGCGCCCGACAGCGCCGGGCCAACGACGGTCTCCGAGTACACCTATGTGGCCTCGACCAAGCTGCCCGACGTCAAGGGCGTGTCCAACTACGAGGCGCTGAGCGACCGCACCGTCAAGTTCGCCATCAACGTCTGGGCCGGCTGGGCGCCGATCGTCCACGCCAATGGCGGCTTCCGCCCCGGCAAGCAATGGACCACGCCGGGTGGCCAACCCTTCAAGGTCGAACTGGTGCTGATCGATGATCCGGTTGCCATGCGCGATGCCTTCGCCAGCGGCAATGTGCACATCGGCTGGGCCACCGTCGACATGCTGCCGCTGCTGCTGGAGAGCCTGCAGAAGGATTCCCGCGTGATGCCGCGCGTCTTCCAGCAGGTGGACTGGTCCAACGGCGGTGATGGCATCGTGGTGCGGGACAACATCAACAGTGCCCGCGATCTGCGGGGCAAGACCGTGGTGCTGGCGCAGAACTCGCCCTCCCACTACTTCCTGCTGAACACGCTGATCGATGCCGGCCTGCAACCGGCCGAAGTGGACATGCGCTTCACCAACACCGCCTTCGAGGCCGCTGCCGCCTTCAACGCCGACAAGCGCATCGCCGGCGCGGTCAGCTGGGCGCCGGACATCTACAACCTGTCCGATGTGCGCGGCAACAAGCTGCTGGTCTCCACCGCCACCGCCAACAAGCTGATCGGCGACGTCTGGTTCTCGCGCGCCGACTTCGCCAAGGATCATCCGGACATCATCGAGGGTCTGGTCCGCGGCATCTTCGATTCGATGGTGGAACTGGAATCCACCGAGGCCAAGCAGCAGGTCGCGCAGTGGATGGGTGACGGCTACTCGATGCCGGCTTCGGAAGTGATTGCGATGCGGCCGGACGCGCACTGGACCAACTTTGCCGACAACCGCGAGTTCTTCCTTAACCGCAACAACCCGACCAATTTCGAGCGCACCTACAACAACGCCTTCTCGCTGTATCGGCGCGTGGGCAGCGTCTCCAACAAGGTGCCCTTCGATCAGGTGATGGACTTCTCGGTGCTGCAGAAGCTGGCCAAGGAACCCAAGTACGCCAGCCAGACCAGCGACTACACGGTCAACTTCGCCCCGCGTGCGGCCAGTTCCATCCAGGCCGAGAGCCCGGAGATCCTGACCAAGACCGTGGTGGTCCACTTCTATCCGAATTCCTTCGACATCGAGCACACGATCACCAAGACCGACAGCAAGGGCAAGACCATCGAAGAGGCCTACGATCCGAACGTGCCCTTCGTGCTGGAGGAGATCGGCCGCCTGTCTGGCCAGTACGGCGCCGCGCGCATCGTCATCGAGGGCCACACGGATGGATCCATGCGCGGCAGCGTGCCGGAATCCGCGGTGATCGAGCTGTCCAGCAATCGCGCCCAGTCGGTCAAGCAGGCGATCCTGCGCAAGTTCCCGGAACTGGACCCGAACCAGTTCTCCACCCAGGGCATGGGCTGGAAGCGCCCGGCCGAAGCCAGCGATCCCGACAACCACGCCCGCAACCGCCGGGTGGAAGTGAAGGTGTATCCGCTGGAGGCGCAGTAGTTCTTCGAGGGCTGAGGGCCTAGGGCTGAGGGATCAGGGTGCTGGTCCCTCGGCGCTAGAGGAGAGACGCAGCCTCGTAGCGGTTGGCCGCAGTGTACGTTCGAGCGAGCTTTCCCTGACCCCTCAGCCCTGAGCCCTCAGCCCTACCCCAGCAACGATCAGGATCCGCGCCGTCATGAGTTCGTGGCTCTCCAACCTCCTCACCCTGCGCCAACCCGTCTCGCAGGCCTGGGCGCAGACGCTGGCCGGGACTTGCCTGATGGCGCTCGGCTTCCTTTGGTTCATCTGCACCATCGGGCCGGCGGAGTCGCGCTTCATTTCGCCGACGATCCTGCCCAGCCCGATCGAGGTGATCAGCAGCGTGCCCAGCCTGATTACCGAGCGGGATCTGTTCTCCTCGATCCTGGCCACGCTGGGACGGGTGTTGACCGGCTTCGGTCTGGCGATCCTGGTCGGCGTGCCGCTGGGCGTGGCCGCCGGTGCCTGGCGCGCGGTGGAGGCTCTGCTCAAGCCGATCGTCACGGCAGGTCGCAATCTGCCCGTCGCGGCGCTGATACCGCTGACGGTGCTGTGGTTCGGCATCTACGAGCAGCAGAAGATCATGTTCATCTTCATTGCCGCCGTGCCCTTCGTCTTCGCCGATGCGGCGGCGGCGATCATGAATGTGCCCGAGCGCTACGTGGACACCTCACGCACGCTGGGCGCCTCGGACAAGCAGATCGTCATGAAGGTGCTGGTGCCGCTGGCGCTGCCGGACATCTACCGCTCGCTGCGTTCGCTTTTCGGCCTGGCCTTTGGCTACATCATGCTGGCCGAACTGATCAACGCGCCGCAGGGCCTGGGGGCCATGCTCAACGTCAGCCAGCGCCGCGGCCTGACCGAACACATCTTCCTGATCCTGATCGTCATCGGCCTGCTGGCCTGGACCATCGACTACACCCTGGGGCGGCTGGAGAAGAAGCTGTTCCCCTATCGACAGTAGTCGGCGGACCGCGTCGTCCCGTGTCACGCACCGCGATCATGCTGACCTTTCTCACCGTTGCGAGCCCAGGAGCCGACCCCTCATGAGCGAGCCCGACATCGCCCTGCCCGCGCTGGAGCAACCGACCGAGGCAGCGCCGCACGTGGTGCAGTTCCACGACGTGGCCAAGACCTATGGCGAGGGTGAGCGCGCCTTCACCGCCGTACGCAACGTCAACTTCGAGATCCCGGACCACCCCAACCGGGGCGAGTTCGTTGCCATCCTCGGCCCCTCGGGCTGTGGCAAGAGCACCTTGCTGCGGATGATCGCCGGCCTCAAGCCGCAATTCCCGGCCACCACCGGGCAGGTGCTGGTCTTCGGTCAACCGGTCGATGGCGCCGCCGCCGACCGCGGCATGGTGTTCCAGGATTACACCAGCTTCGACCACCTCAGCGTGCTGGACAACGTCGCCTTCGGCCTGGCGCTGCGCGGTGAGGAACGAGCCAGCCGCGAGGAGAAGGCGCGCGAATGGATCGCCAAGGTCGGCCTCGATCCGGCCCGCGACGCCAAGAAGTACCCGCACGAACTCTCCGGCGGCATGCGCCAGCGCGTGGCCATCGCCCGCACGCTGATCCTGCACCCGCGCATCATCCTGATGGACGAACCCTTCGGCGCGCTCGATCCGCCGACCCGACTGGCCATGCAGGATCTGCTGGTCTCGCTGTGGCGCGAACGCGAATCCACCGTGTTCTTCATCACCCACAGCATCGAGGAAGCGGTCTACCTCGGCGACCGACTGCTGATCCTCTCCCCCTCCCCCGGCACCATCCTGCACGACATGGCCGTCCCCCCACCCGACCGTCCTGCCGCGCAGATGCAGCGCGAAAAGACTTTCATGGAGGAGGTCTTTGTGGTGCGTGACCTGCTGGATGATCTGGAGCGACAAGCGCAGGCGTTGCGGGCTGAGGGCTGAGAAAAGCAGTTCCAGTCGCCAGTTCCAGTGGCCAGTGAAAGACAGTGCGCTTGTGGACGCAGGCCGGAGCGGCCGCGTCAGTCGGCACGCAACGCGGCGCCTGGTGGCACCGTCATCGCGCTGCGCAACGGGGCGCTGAGGGCGAGCGCGCAACCTGCCAGCAGCACGAGGATGGCGCCCGCCAGTGGCCAGCCGAGCAGCGCCACGTCGGGCCACCAGGTCTGCAATGCCCGACTGGCGAGCGCAGCGGCAAGCACACCCAGCAGCGAACCGAGCAGGATGCGCTGCACCAGCCAGCGGCCTGCCCGGAAAAGGATGTCGGTTGGCGTTGCGCCGAGCGCGCGGCAGATGGCGAACTCGCCGCGACGATAGGCCAGCAGGAGGGCGGCGATGCTGCCGGCACCGAAAGCCGCCAGCAGGGTGGCGATCAACGCGATGATGCCAAAGCCCCCGGCGCGCCAGCGCGGCGCCTGCAGTTGAGCGGCCACCAGGGCATCCAGCGGCTCGACCCGACCAATGACAGCTTCGTCGGCAAAGGGCTGCAGGGCCGTGCTCAGGACGGTGCCCGCGCCGGTACCGCCAGTCCGCGCGTGCGCAATGAGGGACAGCGAGCGGCGACGCCACGAGGCCGGATCCTGCGCCAGCGGCAGATGGACGGTCATGCGCCCCACCTGCCCCAAGCCCTGGTCGCGAGTCGGCGCACTGACGCCCACAACCAGCCGACTCAGACCTTCGAAGATCACCTGCTCGCCCACGGCCGGCCGGTCGCCGAACAGGCGCCGGGCCAGGGACTCGTCGATGATCGCCACGGCGGTTGCCTCGGGCGTGTCGGTCGCAGCGAAACCACGCCCGGCCACCAGCGGGATCCCCAGTACCTGGAAATAGCCGTTTGTCACACTGCGGACCTGCACCAGCGGCGCGTTGGCCGGCGTTGGCGTTGGTCCTTCGACCGGACCGATGAAGGCGCCGGTGCTGCCACCGTCCAGCGGCAGCTGATTGGCCAGTGCGACGCCATCGAGTTCGGGAATTGATTGCAGCGACCGCTGCAGGCGCTCGACGAAATCCCGCTGACGGGCGGCGTCGGGTAGCTGCTCATGTGAGAGCATCAATCGGCTTTGCCAGGCCGCCCCGGCGCTGAAACCCGGATCCACCCGCCCGAGCTGGTAGGCCCGCTGCGCGACGGCCAGACCCGCCCCCAGCAGGCACAGGGCCAGCGCGCACTGGCCCACCAGCAGCAAACCCTGCGCCCGGCTGAGTCCCTGCACCCGCTGTCCCTGTGCCCCGCCGGATCGGCGCAGCAACTGACCGGCGCGCCAGCCGGCCAACGTTGCCTGCAGCGTGGCCAGTAGCGCCAACAGCATTCCCCACTTCAGCCAGGTCGACGGCTGGGGCCAGACGTCCACCGCTCGCGGCAGCCCAGCGGACAGAACTGCGGCCGAATGCGCCAGGCCGGCCAGCACCAGTGCCGCCGCGGGCAGGGTGGCGACGGCCAACAGCAGTAGCGCTTCGACCCATTGGGCGCGCCACCGCACCGCGGCACGCTCGCCCAACGCCGAGCGCGTGCGCAGCGCACCCACGCCCTGCTGCAGACGCGCCTGATCCAGCGCCGTAGCATTGGCCAGGACCAGCATCAGCAGCAGCCCGGTGCCGGCCAGCAGCACGCGCCAATCGGCCCGCAACGGTCCGAGCAGGTGCTCGGTCAGGGCCACCGCGCGCAGCTCGCTGGCCTGGTGAGTCTCGGGGTAGCGACTGGCCAGATCCGCCGACAGGGCCTGCAGTCGGGCCGTGCGCGTGACCGCTGGTTCGGCACTGCGGACGACGACGGCGACATCCAGATCCTGACGGCGATCCTTGCTGAACCAGGCTGGCTCGATCTGATAGAGCCAGGGACGACCAAGCGGGTCCACCTGATCGACTGGCGCAAGGCCGACCACCAGATGCGGTACACCGTCGATGCGCAGTGTCGCCTCGCCGAGGTGACTGGCAAGCTCGGGCCAACGTTGAGCCGCGGCCTGCGACAGCACCACGGCTGGTCCCTCGGCAGCCAGGCTGCCGGCCAGGCCTGTCCCGAGCACCTCAAAGTAACTTCGGCTGACCGCCAGACCGGCCAGCTCTTCGGCGGGTGTCTGGCCGAGTTGCACGGTGAAACGCCGTTCGGCCAGGGCCGCCGCACCATCGACCCAACTCGCGTCGGCGCGCAGATCGCGCCAATCGGCCAACGACATGCGCAGACCGGGCTGACCATCGCGCCAGCGCTGAATCAATTGCAGCTGCTCCGGCTGGGCATAGCCGATCGGTGCCAGCCATTGCTGCTGCAGATGAAGCCCCAACAGCGCGGCTGCGCTGGCCACCAGCCAACCCACCAGCAGGGGCAGCGAATAGCGCGGCTGGCGCCACAAGCGGCGCAGAATGATCAGGACCAGGGACATCGATGGCGGGACCAGGCAAGGGTGCCCCGCAAATGCACATTCCACGCCAGCGACGCACCGCTAGTGCCCACGCGTCCGAAGGCGATGTCCTGCGCTACGTCACTGTGCGCTGGCGGACAGGGGCAGCGTCATTTCGGACAGTCCGAGGCTCCGCCAGGACAGACGAGGGCTCTGCAGAGCCGGTCGCCCGCCGGCACCGGTATCATCGGCGACCCCGGTCATCGCGGACGAATGATGCAGTCCTGGTCGCCGCCTTCGCTCTTCCATTGCCATCCCGCTGCGGACGAGGACCTCACCCGAGGCAGGTGTCGCAGGCGAATGTCGCCATGAACGGCTCGCCTGACCCAAACGCGGCAACCGGCGCAGGTCCGCTGCGACGCCTGCTCCACTACGCGCGCGGCCATCGGCGGCGGATCTGGGCGGCCAGCGCCTGTTCGGTCACCAACAAGCTGTTCGACATCGCCCCGGAGATCCTGATCGGCATCGCCATCGACGTGGTCGTGCGTGGTGAGCAGAGCTTCCTGGCCGCGATGGGGCTGGTCGATCCGAAGCTGCAGATCTTCGTGCTCGGTGGACTGACCTTCCTGATCTGGGCCGGCGAGAGTCTGTTTGAGTACCTGTATCTGCTGCTCTGGCGCGGTCTGGCGCAGGACCTGCAGCACGAACTGCGGCGCGACGGCTTCGCCCACCTGAGCCAGCTGGACCTGGCCTATTTCGAGAACCAGCGCAGCGGCAACCTGATTGCCATCCTCAACGACGACATCAATCAGCTGGAGCGCTTTCTCAATGGCGGCGCCAACAATCTGATCCAGGTCGCCACCACGCTGGTGGCCGTCGGCGGCGTCTTCTTCGCCGTGTCACCGCTGATCGCCCTGCTCGCCTTCACGCCGATTCCGGTGATCGTCTGGGGCGCCTTCCATTTCCAGCGACGCGCGCAACCGCTGTATGCCGACGTGCGCGAGCGGGCCGGACAGCTGGCGGCACGGCTGGCCAATGCCATCGCGGGCATTGCGACGATCAAGAGCTTCACCCGCGAGCACGATGAACTGGATCGTCTAAGCACCGACAGCACCGGCTATTGCGAGGCCAATGCCCGCGCCATCCGCATCAGCTCGGCCTTCATCCCGCTGATCCGGATGGCGATCCTGGCCGGCTTCCTGGCCACTTTGATCGTCGGTGGCCTGAAGACCCTCGATGGCAGTCTCAATGTGGGCCTCTACGGCGTGCTGGTGTTCCTCACCCAGCGGTTGCTGTGGCCGCTGACCGGCCTGGCGGAAACCGTCGACCTGTACGAGCGCGCCATGGCCTCGACCCGGCGCGTCCTGAACCTGATGGACACGCCGGTGCAGGTTTCGCGGGAGGGTCGGCTGCGTCCGGCGCAGCTGTCGGGGCATATCCACGTCGAGGGGTTGAGCTTCGCCTACGGCGATGGCCGTCCGGTGCTGCAGGACATCGATTTCGAGCTGCACCCCGGTCAGACGCTGGCGCTGGTCGGCAGCACCGGCTCGGGCAAGAGCACACTGGTCAAACTGCTACTGCGCTTCTATCAGCCCTCCAACGGCCGCATCCTGCTCGACGGCGAGCCCATCGAGACCTACGACCTGCACTGGCTGCGTCAGCAGATCGGTCTGGTCAGCCAGGACGTGTTCCTGTTCGACGGCACGGTCGAGGAGAACATCGCCTACGGCCGACCCGGCGCGGGCATCGACGAGATCCACAATGCGGCGCGTCTGGCCGAGGCCCACGCCTTCATCGGTGAACTGGCACAGGGCTACGCGACGCCGATCGGCGAGTACGGCCAGAAGCTCTCCGGCGGTCAGCGCCAGCGGCTGTCATTGGCGCGCGCCGTGTTGAAGGACCCACCCATTCTGCTGCTCGACGAAGCCACCAGCGCGGTCGACAACGAGACCGAGGCCGCCATCCAGCGCGCCCTCAGCCAGCTCTGCGAGGGCCGCAGCACGATCATGATCGCGCATCGATTGTCGACCATCGTCCACGCCGACCAGATTCTGGTGATGGAACGCGGCCGCATCGCCGAACGGGGCCGCCATGACGAGCTGGTGCAGACCGGCGGGATTTATGCCGGTCTGTGGGGTGTCCAGACCGGGCAGCCACGCGACTGATGCACCTCGCGGCCGGGCCGCCTGGTGCGCCTCGCAGACCTCCACGCTGCCTGCTGCATTGTTGCGCTTTGCCCCCTCCATTGCGCAGCGTGGCCGCGGAGGGGCGGGTCGGGGTGGGGGCGCTTCTGATCGCGAGTTCGAGGGCGCAATCAGGGGCTAACCCCCTCCGGCCTCCCCCTCCATGGCTTCGCCGTGCAAGGGGAGGAGCAGAGAATCTTGTGTCCGGTCTGAGCATAGCGTCGAGGCGTGTTCCGTTGGCGCGACCAAGCGACCGTGGTCGACAAGCCTGGCGCTTCGCCGCTTTTCTCGACGCCACCGGCGCCCGCCGCTACGCTTGGTCTTCCCTGGATTCTGGAGGCCGCGATGCGTGCCCTGCTGCTGGCCGGCGCCGTTGCGCTGGGACTGACTGCCTGTTCCCGCGACGAAGCCGCGGCCGACAACCTGCTCGCCTATGTGCCGGCCGACACGCCCTATGCGGTGGTCAGTGCCGAACCACTGGATCCGGCGCTGCGCCGCGCCTGGCTGGAGGCCTTCGGTGGCGAGCAGATGCTGCAGACCATGAGCGAGTTCCTCGCCATGGCCGGACGCAATGCCAAGGACGCCGAAGCCGAACGCAATCTGGAGATCGCGCGCAGTCTGGTGGCGGAACTGGGACCGCTGGTCGACCCGAACGTCGCCTCGCCCCTGGGCCTGGCCAGCCGGCAGGAGATCGCCTTCTACGGTCACGGCCTGCTGCCGGTGCTGCGCATGCGTCTGGATGATCCCGCTGCCTTCGAAGCGGCGGTGGCGCGGATCGAAGCGGCGGCCGGTCACAGCATGGATCGCGCCGACGTAGCCGGCCACAACGTGCGCCGCCAGGTGCTCGATGAAATGGTCGCCTATCTGGCCGTGCTCGACAGCCAGGTCGTCATGGCGCTCACGCCCGCCAGCGTCGATGAGCAGATTCGCGAAGCGGTGCTGGGCCTGCAACGACCGGCCCAGTCGCTGGCGCAGACCACCACGGTGTCCGATCTGATCGCCAAGTACCAGCTGGTGCCGATGGGTGGCGTCGGCTACCTCGATACCCAGCGGATCCTCAGCAGCGTATTGGCGCCGCAGTCGGTCGGTGACAAGGCGCTGCTGGACATGGCCGATGAAGAAGACCGCGACGATGAGGATCAGGACGGCGGCAACGAAGCCACCTGCAAGGCCGAGGCTAGCGCGATGGCGGCGCAGTTCCCGCGTGTCGTCTTCGGTGGCACCCGGCTGGATGCCAAGCGGATGGACTCGCTGTCGGTCATCGAGCTGCAGCCGGAGTGGGCTTCGCAATGGGCCGCCATCGCCAGCCCGCAGCCAGGTGCAGGCACCCCTAAGGATGCGCTGGTCTGGTTCGGTTTCGGTATGGATCCGATCAAGACCGGCACGTTGCTGGGCAAGATCGCCGACCGCGTGATCGCCAGTCCCTACCAGTGCGAGCAGCTGACTGACCTGAACGACGGCATGCGCAAGCTGAAGGAGAGCCTGAACCCGATGGCGATCGGCATGGCCGCCAATTTCCATGGCGTCTATTTCAGTCTGGACTCGCTGGAGCTCAATGAGGAGCACCAGCCTGAAAGCGGCACCGGCGTGCTGGCCCTGAGCTCTCCGGCGCCAGCGGCGGTGTGGTCCTTCGCCCAGGCGCAGGTGGAGTCACTGCGTGAACTTTCGCTTCAATCCGGCGGCGAATCGGTCACCCTGCCGCAGGAACTGCTGCCGCTGCCGCTGCCCGCCCGGCTGCTGATGACCGATCGCAGCATCGCGGTGGCGGTGGGCGAAGTGGACGATTCCCGCGCGATGAGCGTGGCCGGCGTCACGCAGGAAGGCCCGCATCCAATCCTTCGATACGGCGAAAGCGGTCGTTTCTACAGTGAGTTCTACGCCGATCTGTTCGAGAAGGGCATGCGCGACGGCATGCTGAAGGGGCAGCTCAGCGTCGATGACGATGAAGACGAGTACGGCGACGAGGACGACAGCGACGTTGACGACGAGAATGAGGGCGGCGCGGAGGAGGCCGCGGAGCCAGCCATCAGCGAGGCCGATGCCGAGGCCTTCGCCGCGCAAATCACCGGCCTGATGCGGCGTTTTGGTGAGGCGCTGGAGTACAGCGAAGTGCGCGTCATCCTGACCGAGCGTGGCATCGAGTTCCAGCAGGACATGCACTTGCGCTGAGCCGCAAGGATCCGGGCGCAGATGGCGCCCGGATTCCCCCAAAGCGCGTCCGTCTCGATCGAAGCACGGCGACCAAGGTTGGTGACGTCGACATGCGTCATTTCCCCAAACTGACCCATCGCGTCACTTGTCGCCGTGAGTCAGCAGAAAGTGCTTGCGATCTCGTTCAGCCTCCGTTTACCATACGGCCACGTATGGTGGGTTCGCCCGCCTTGTCCCGATGCCGCCGTCCGGCGGCATCTTCACGAACGAGGGAGGTCGTCGTGAGCAAGTTGTCCGTTTGGGTGTCGTCATTGTTGTCGGTCGGTATGGCCCTGCCCGCGGGGGCGGCCGGGTTGCCGCCAACCAAGCAGCTGGGTGGTCCGGCCAGCGAGTTTGCGCAGATGGCGCCGGCCGACCCGGCCGCGTCGGCCATCGAGTCCAAGAGCCTGTTGCTGCCGGTGTTGCTGAGTCGTGGCAGCGATGGCCGCTATGGCTGGCAAGGTCAGCTGCCCATCGAGTCGTCGGCCGCGCGGCTGGTACTTCTGAACAACCAGGCGATCGACTGGACGTTGTCGCTGCAGGCGCCTGGCGCACGTGCCAGCAACGCTGCAGAGCGGTTGGCACAGCAGGTCAGCAGCACCCAATACGGCATGGGCGACGCGCAATACGCCGGTCAGTACTACGCCTTTGACGGCCTGGAGCAAGGCGCCTGGGGCGTCCAGATCGACGCCGGCTCGGCAGCCCAGCAGCGCGGCTTCATCCTGCTCGAAGGCGGCGGCCCGGCCCGCCTGCGCTCGCAGCAGGTGGCCTTCAATCAGACCGTCGGCCAGACCCTGAACTTCCGCGCCAGCGCCTTCAACGTCGACGCGACGGGCTTCAGCGAAGTGGGTGCGCCCACGATTCGCGCCGCCTCGATGCTGGTGACGGCGCCGAGCGGCCAGCAACAGTTGGTGAACATGCTCGACGACGGTGGTCATCAGGACGGTCGGGCCCGTGACGGTGTCTATGGTGGCGGCTTCCAGGCCCTGGAGTCCGGCAGCTACACGGTGCAGGTCCGCATGGAAGGCGTCGGTGTCGACGGCGTGGCCTTTGCGCGCAGCGCCGAGCATCTGGTGCCGGTCGTGGCCACGGATCTGCAACTGCTGGCCAGTTCGGCGGCGGCCAAGGTTGTCAATGACCGCCAGATCTCGATCGAACTGCCGGTCAGCAGCCGTCAACCGCTGTCGCACTATCGCGTCTACGCCGAGCTGTGGGCCAACAATGGCCGGCAGCCGGTCAGCTGGGTGGCCGGCATGAGCGAGCTGAGTGGCGGCAAGCTGACACTGGGTCTGGACGCGCACTGGCTGGCCCTGGCCAACGCCAATGCCGGTCTGGAACTGCGCAATCTGCGCATCGAAGATCCCGATCATTTCATCACCATCGCCAAGGCCAGCAGCCTGAAGCTCTCCTTGGATCGCCTGCCGCGCGCCGCCACTGAGGCGGTGATCGGCATCGATGAACAGATGCGTGTGGGACCGCGTCCGGCCGGACTGCAGACCGAAGGCACCGGCACCCGGCTGCTGCTGGTCCATGGCTACTGCTCGGGCAACGTCTGGGGCAGCCAGATCGGCCGCTTCACCAATGAGTCGGTGTTCCAGGACCTGAACAAGAATCGTTCTCACGACGACTTCGCCCGTCGCATCCGCGACTTCGGCGCCACCTGGAATTCTTTCGGCGTGGTTGCGCACAGCCAGGGCGGTGCCGCTGCCACCCATCTGTATACCTACTACTGGAGTGGTCTGGACAACGCCACCGGCAACCGTCTGATTCAGTCGGTGGGCACGCCCTATCAGGGCACCGCGCTGGCCGGCAATCTGGCCGTGCTGGGGCAGGTCTTTGGCGTCGGCTGCGGCACCAACAGCAACCTGACCTACAGCGGTGCGTCCAGCTGGCTGTCCGGCATTCCCTCCTGGGCAAGGGCCAAGGTCCACTATTACACCACCTCGTTCAACGACCGCTGGTGGGCCTACGACTACTGCCACATCGCCACCGATCTGCTGTTGAACGATCCGGACGATGGCACCACCGAGCGCGCCTATGGCCAGTTGAGCGGCGCAGTCAATCGTGGCCACAAGACCGGCTGGTGCCACACCAGCGGCATGCGTGACCCGGCGCAGACCACCGATGCCAGCCGCAACAACGACATGAACAACAACGCGGCACGCTGAATCATTCAGCGACACCCGAAGACACCGGCCTTTGGCCGGTGTCTTCGTTTCTGCGGGCCGCGTTAACATGCGCCGTTGCGCTGAGAAACCGACGAAGGGGACTCTTGTCCGAACAGGCTGACACCTCACAGGCACTGCTGGCCGAGTTGCGCCAACTCGACCCGGTGGGTGCCCGCGATCGTCTGGCTGAACTGGAAGACGACCGCATCGCCCAGATTCTGGTCGCCCTGGGCCCCGGTCATGCGATGCCCATCCTCGAGCGTTTCGATGCCGAACGGCGAGTACACATCGCTGCCGAGACGGCCGCCGGACAGGGTGAGGAGTGGCTAAAGGCGGGCAGCTATCCGGACAACTCGGTTGGGCGGCTGGTCGAGCGCGCACCGGCGGTGTTCCGGCCGGGGACCATTGTTCGTGATGCCATCCGTGTACTGCGGCATGCGGTCAAGCGTCAGCTGATCACCTATGTCTTCGTCACCGAGGCCGATGGCGAACTGGTCGGCGTGGTGACCTTTCGCGAACTGCTGTTTGCCAACTCGGACGCTCCGTTGAGCGAGGTCATGGTGCGGCAGCCCTTCTACCTGCGTCCGGAGCTGCCGCTGGCTGAAGCGATGAATGAAGTCGTGACCCGGCATTTCCCGGCCTATCCCGTCTGCGACGCCAACGGCCGGCTGGTCGGCATGGTGCGCGGACAGGTGCTGTTCGAACAGCAGGCCTTCGAGATCAGCGCGCAAGCCGGCTCGATGGTCGGTGTGGAAAAGGAGGAGCGGCTCGCCACCCCGTGGCGGCGTTCGATCGCCTTCCGGCATCCCTGGCTGCAGCTCAATCTGCTGACGGCCTTTGTCGCCGCCGCGGTGGTCGGTGTCTTTCAGGACACCATCGATCGGATCGTGCTGCTGGCAGTGTTTCTGCCGGTGCTTTCCGGGCAATGCAGCAATACCGGCTGCCAGGCCCTGGCCGTCACACTGAGGGGCATGACGCTGGGCGAGCTCAAACCTGAGCGCGGACCCTCGCTGGTGGTCAAGGAAGCCTGGCTGGGTCTGGTCAATGGCGCCTTGGTCGGCGTGGTGGCCGCCATCGGGATGTTCCTGCTGGCGCGCTTCGAGTCGCACCCGGAAGCGCCCATGCTGGGCCTGATTACCTTCCTGTCAATGGTCGGCAGTTGCGTCATCTCCGGCGCCGCTGGCGCTGCGGTTCCGCAACTGCTTCGACGCCTGGGCACCGACCCGGCCACCGCCTCCAGCATCTTTCTCACCACCGCCACCGACGTGGTCAGCATGGGGCTGTTCCTGGGGCTCGCGCAGGCGTTGCTGTCCTGACATCAGCCACCATCGGAAATACGTCTTCGGGGCGTGTCGAGTAGCGCCGTCAGCGGTGTTCCGATCCCAGACTTCCGACAACCGCACCTGATTGAATGCACGAGCCAGTTCAATCTGCTGTTGCTGCCGACCGTCGCTGCGACGGATGCGCCCAGGCCAAGGCCAGCAATCCAGCGATCAGCAACACGCTGTACTCCATGCCATTGCGGCCCAGGCCGACGACGAACCACCCAGCCGGCCAGTGCACCAGCACCAGCCCGATGGAATAGACGCTGGCAAAGCAGGCTGCGAGCCAGCGGACGCGCCAGCCCAGCGCCAGCAGCGGCGTGCCCAGGACCTCCAGCAAGGTCACGGCCCAAGCCAGCTGCAGCCCCAACGGGAAACCCTGGCCGCCCAGCCATTCGCCGAATGGCGCCACCCCACCGTGGATCCAGCGCGCCCAACCGTGGATCGCCAGCAGTCCGGCCAGCAGCAGACGCAAGGCCAGCAGCGCCTGGGCCGCCCGGACAGGGGCAGGCCTGACGCCGATGTCCAGCCATCGCGCGGGTTGCTTGTCATACATCGCGGCCCGTCTACATCGGCATCGGACCGTGCAGACTGCCTGCATCGGCTGCGGCACTGTGCGGCAGATCTTG
Source organism: Lysobacterales bacterium (assembly GCA_041395325.1). GTDB lineage: Bacteria > Pseudomonadota > Gammaproteobacteria > Xanthomonadales > SZUA-5 > JAWLAT01. The sequence goes on along the minus strand of JAWLAT010000018.1, from coordinate 33,123 downwards.
CGCCCTCGCCCCCTCAGGATTCGCCAGGCGCAGCAGGCGAAGGTCATGAAGATGTTGGAGACGGCAAACCGCCAGAAAGTTGGCAGTTTTCCTTCATCTCGAGACGCCCATGTCGCTTTGCAAGATGTGGGCCGTACCTGCCAGTGCGAGGCAAAACCGCCTCGGATCACACAGGGAGAACCCCATGAAGACAACCATTCTCTGCGCCGGTCTGGCGCTGGCACTGACGGGCGGACTGGCCCAGGCGCAAGACGCGGCGACCAGTCCTCAGGCCATCAAGGCGATCTGGTCCAATGGCGTGCTGCAAGTCATCGGCACCCCGGCCGATGACCGCATCGAAGTCATGGCTGACAGCGCCGGCATTCGCGTCAATGGCGGCAGTGTCGCCATCGCTGGCGGCGTGCCCACCGCCTTCAATACGGTCCTGATCGACATCGATGCCGGCGCCGGCAATGACCGCGTCAGCCTCGAAGGCGTGGCCATGGCGCAAATCGAGTCACGCGTGTTCGGCCACGAAGGCAACGATCTGCTGATCGGTGGCGACGGCGTCGACGTCCTGCGCGGCGGCGCCGGCAACGATGTGCTGATTGGCGGCCGCGGCAACGATGTGGCAATGGGCCAGGACGGCAGCGATCTGCTGATCTGGAACGATGGCGACGGCAGTGACTTCCTTGAAGGCGGCGAAGGCTTCGACTTCGTTCAGGTCAATGGCAGCAACGATGCCGATGATCTCGACCTCACAGCTCAGGCAAACGGGCGCAGCGAAGTCCGCTTCCAGCGCAACAACCTCGGCCTGTTCACCCTCGACATCGGTACGGTGGAAAACCTGCAACTCGATGGCCAGGGTGGCAACGATCGGCTGCGCGCCAGCGGCAGCATCCCCGGCCTCGCGCTGACCCTGGTCGGTGGCGATGGCGATGATGAAGTCCGCGGCGGCGATGGTGTCGACGTGCTGCGCGGCGGTGCCGGCAACGACACGCTGATCGGCGGTCGTGGCAATGATGTGGTACTAGGTCAGGATGGCAGCGACCAGCTGGTGTGGAACGACGGTGACGGCAGCGACATGCTCGAAGGTGGCGCCGGCTTCGACTTCGTCCAGGTCAACGGCAGCAATACGGCCGGCGATGACTTCAACATCGATCCGGACGATCACCAGCGCGTGCGCTTCCGCCGCACGAATCTGGATCTGTTCACGCTGGACATCGGCACCGTCGAGAATCTGGACGTCAACGGCCAGGGCGGCAGCGATGTGATCATCGGCTCGACCGGCCTGGTCGGACTGATCAGCCTGGATCTGGACGGCGGTGATGGCAATGACCTGCTGATCGGTGGCGATGGTGGCGATCGCATCGACGGTGGTGCCGGTCAGGATCGCTGCGCCGGCGGCGGTGGCCGCGACAAGCTGCTCAACTGCGAGGTCCCGGTCCGCTGAGACGTCAGCCACACGACCAGCCAGCTCCAGCGACCCGCCGGCTTGGCCGCGCGGGTCGCTGGCATCTGGTACTGCCCGATCAGCCCCCTCGCAGCCGGTAAAAGCACGCGTTCTCGGGCAGCTCGGGCTCGGCCACGACAATGTGCAATCGTTCCAGCGCTGGACTGCAGACACTCAACCAGCAAGCACCGTCTGGCGGCAGGGCCCAACTGGCCAATTCCGCCGCGTTGTCGGTAGCCGCTTCGATCGCCAGCCAGGCCAGACCCGCCTGGGTCTGAGCACTGGCCTTGTAGGCCGCTTCCTTGGCAGTCCAACTGCGATAGAAGGCCGCGGTTCGATCGGTCGGCGGCAAGGCGTCCCAGGCCGCGTACTCGACCTCATCCATCGACCAGCGTGCCAGCGAGCTCAGGTCCCGGCCAACCCTGGGTTCCTCGACGTCGATGCCGACGGGCTGGTCGGCCACGGCGGCAGCCACCAGTGGCCCGCTGTGCGACACCGACAGCCGCAGCGAAGGCCACGCGGGTAGCGTTGGCGCCTGACCGGGCCGCGCTCTAATCTCGGTCGTTGGATCGACGCCGGGCCAGTGACCCAGCAGCTCCCGCAGCAATGCCCGACCGGCCAGATACTGCCGCCGGCGCAGCGGATTGCCGATGGCCCGCGCCCGATCATCCTTGTCGGCATCGGCCGGTGTAAGCGGCAGCTGCATCAGCGATCGCAGTCCGATCAGCAACATCGTCCCGACCAGCCGACGCTCAGTCGGCCAGGGTCGCGTACTCGCCGCGCAGTGCCACGCCGATCATGATCGCACCCGCGTGGCATTCCACCTCGGCCGGATCGCTGACGACGTTCTTCTTGTAGTAGCTGACGATGTCGACCACGGCATTGGCACCGCGCTGCCGAGCCGCCTGCTGCAGCGAGATCAACGCCGACAGCGCCACATAGCGGCAGCCATAGACATCATCCTTGCCCACGCCATTGGTCTTCTTATTGGACACACCCTCGCCATGCCGCTCGGCAATTCGGGGCGTGTGCTGGCCGTCCAGAAAGAAGCGCACCGAGCCGTCCAGCTGACCACTCTGCATGCCCATGTTGATGGCGTCCTGCAGGGCGATCCTGGTGACTGTATCGCGCGCTTGCGCAGCGCCGACCAGGCTCAGCGCGACCATCATGACCAACAGTTTGCGCAACATCGTCGGACTCCTTCAGCAAAGCGGACAAGCAGACGCAACGGGGCTGGCGGGCAAGGATCAGCGATGTGTTGATGCCGTCATAGGCAAAACCGTTGCTCATCAGCGCGCCGCAAGCCCCTGGTGCGGCCGCTGACCGGTGCCGTTTCGCCAGCGACCACGGGCCCGGCAGCCTGCGCTGCCGGGCCGGGGACCTTACTCGCGACAGCGATTGCCCTGAATGTCGGTCAGGCGGTAGATGTCCAACGAACCGGATTCAAAACCGGTCACCGTCGGGAAATAGGTGACGGTGCCGTGGTCACAATCGTTGAAGCGGAAGGTCAACGTTCCCCACAAGACCAGATTGACATCGGCCGGGTTGAAGGCAGAGCCAAAGCGCGCGCCGTTGGTGATGTAGGCATCGATGGTCACCGCACCCTGAGCGTCAATCGCACCTTGACCGTACAACCAGGTCTGGTTGCCCTCGGCATCGTAGGTGTACCAGGAGGCCACGACCTGAGCATCAGGCAGGACCTCAAGGACGAAGCCCTCTCCGGCACGCGCCGGGTCATACCAGCTGCCACTGAGCGAACCATCGATCAATCGATTGCCGGCGAACAACGCACCCGTCTTGGCCAGAACAGCTTCGGCCACCCGCTCACCAATCCGGCGGCCATGGCGATCGCCGTCCTGAATGTGGATGCCGCCATACAGGCGTGAGATACCGGCCTCATCAGCAGCAGCCTTGAAGGTGTCCCAGCGCAGGGTCACGGTCTCGGCTGGACTGCTTTCGAACATGTTCGAACCGGGCAGCGCGATGTGCTGGCCGAAGAAGTCCTCCTCGCCGTCGCCATTGAGGTCCTTGCCGATCCGGGTGACGCCGTCGTAGAAGGTCTCCGAGCCGGTGAAGTCCGTCAGGATCGCGGCGGCGGCGGCGGAAAAACCACTGTGGCCGGAGGTGAATTCGGCAAATGGCGGAGTGACGAAGCGCAGATCCTGATACGGCCGCCAGTCTTCGCCGGCGATGGTCTGCGTGCCCTGGTCGGGACCGCCCCAGGCCTCGATGGTCTGGCCGGCGTACTTGTCGCGAATGGCCGATGCCGGCCGGATGAAATCGAACACGCGCTTGGTGTACCAGGTGACGATGCCGGCATCCATGACCGCGGCATTCAGCGCCAGGAACATCCGCGCGTCCTGACCAATGTCGTGCTGGTCGCGCACCGACACGCCCTGGGCCAGTTGGTTCCAGTGACCCGGCGGGGTCTCCGAGCGCGGGCCATCGGCCCAGAATTCAGCGATGACCTTCTGCTCGTCGGTGAGTCCGGCGCTGAAGGCCAGCACCTCGTCGAACTGCGCATTCCAGGCTTCGTCTTCGGTCATCAGCTGGCCCAGCGAGTCGATATAGGGCCGATCTGAGCCACGCTGCGGCGGCGCTGGCGGCAGCAGATCGCGGGGGTTGCTGACCGCGAACGCATCGACCGCACCCCAGTGCGGGGTCAGGAACTTCTGGTCGGTGAAGCTGCTCGGGTCATTCGGATCGATGACCGGAAGGCCGGTTTCGTCGACCACGGTCCCGGTCGGGACACGCAACGGCTGCCAGTGATTCGAATTGAAACCTGCGTTGCCGGGTGCATTGGCCGCGGCCGGATCGGCGCCATTGATGGGCGCGTAGAAGGACGGGAAGGCGTCCGATGGCAGGTCGACGTAATTCAGTGACTGGTGGCTGTTGTCATCGGCACGATCGGCCAGCACGGCCTGCGCGGCCGCGCGACCAATGGCCGCCGGATCCGGCAATGCCGCGTTGACGTTTGGATCCAGGCCGAGGCTTTGCATGAATTCGTTGAATTGCACGACGCGAGTCGGGAACTGGTCGACCAGCGCCACATAGGCGGCGTAGCTGACCGCAATGCGACGATTCTCTTCGGTCTGCAGCTCCAGTGGCTGCCGCAAGCTGCGATTGGCCGGCGTCACTGCCAGCGCTGTTGGCGCAAAGGCGGTCCAGGCGTCGTATTGGGCCGCAGAGACGATGAACAGGCTGCGAGAGACCACGGTCGGCCGTGGGCCCGTATTGCGGATGGCAGTGAGCATCTCCTCATTCCAATCCGCCACCACACTGGAGGCCTGCGCCTGTGGCGCCAGGCCCAAGCCCAGAACCAGGCCCGCCCACAACATCGTCTTGCGCATCAACGCTCTCCCCAGGTGAATGAAAGATCGCCATCATGTCGCGGCCGGGTGAAAAAAGGCAATGTGAGAATCCCCTGATGGGGAGAACTTCCTGCAGATTGCTAGCCTTTCCACAGTCGACCAGCAGCGTGCGGCCGGCACGCGGGCGGTGATCGCGAAGCCGGTCGGCGCAGGCATACTGCGCAACATCGCGCGACGCCCGGAGCTCTCATGTCCTCTCCTGACCGCAATCTGCCGGCGCACTTTCCGGCCTGGGCCCGACAGCTGGCCGAGTTGTACTTCTCCGCCACCACCGCGACCTTCATCCTGCACGGCAATGTGGCCGATCCGGTGCCGCTCGGCGGCAGCGGCTGGGGCACGCTGAGCGAGTTTCTCGCCGGCCAGCTGTTCGGCCGCTGGGACCTGGTGCTGGGCTACGACCTGGGTCGTGGATTGCGACCGCTGGGCGGAGCGGACGTTGAGCGGCAACGCGCGATGGTCGCGCTGCTCAACCGGCGACTGGGCGATCTGACCCGGCTGCCGAAGGACCCGGTCAACACGCTGGCGGCGCTGGACAAGCTGGTGCTTGACCTGCTGACCGATCCACCCGGCGACCGGCCATCGGTGGCGCTGGTGATCGACTACGCATCCTTCCTGGTGCCGGTGGGCGACCGTCTTGCACCGGCCAGTGCGCAGAATCTGGTGACGCTGCTCAACTGGGCCTCCAATCCCTTCGTCAAGCAGGCCAATCTGGCCTTCATCCTGATCGACACGCGACTGGGCGATTTTCACGACCGCCTGGTCAATTCTGCCCACGTCTCGGCCATCGAAGTACCGATGCCCACGCCGCAGGCCCGCCACGACTATCTGCAGCATCTGGTCGGCGGCACCGACACCAAGGCCTTCTCCGATTTCAGCCTCGACCAGCTTTCTGCGCTGACACACGGCATGTCGCTGTCGGATCTGGCGGTGCTGATTCGCGCCTCGCGCGATGCCGGCAAGCGTCTGGACGAAGCCACCTTCAAGGCGCGCAAGAAACGCCTGATCGAACGCCAGGCGCAAGACCTGCTCGAGTTCATCGAGCCGAAGTTCAACCTCGACATGGTCGTTGGCCATGTGGCGGCCAAGCAGCGCCTGCGCGATGACGCCGAACTGATCCGGCAGGGCAATCTGGACGTGGCCCCGATGGGCTATCTGTTCAACGGGCCGGTGGGCACGGGCAAGACCTTCCTGGCCACCTGCCTGGCCGGCTCGATCGGCATGCCCTGCATCAAGCTGAAGAATTTCCGCAGCAAGTATGTCGGCGAGTCGGAGGCCAATCTGGAGCGCGTGCTCAGCGTGCTGCGCGGTCTGGGGCCGGTGATGGTGATCATCGACGAGGCCGATGCGATGCTCGGCGATCGCAGTCAGGGCGGCGACTCCGGCGTGGGCTCACGGATCTTCGGCATGATCGCCAATGCCATGGGCGACACCGAATACCGCGGCAAGATCGTCTGGATGCTGCTGACCGCCCGGCCCGACCTGTTGCCCATCGACCTCAAGCGACAGGGTCGTGCCGAGGTCCACGTACCGCTGTTCTATCCGCAGACCCAGGGCGAGATCGTCGACTACTTCGTCGTGCTGGCGAAGAAGATCAGCGCCAAGCTCGATCGCAAGGTGGTGCCGGATGTGCCGCATGTGGGCAACCTCTCCGGTGCCGACATCGAGTCGCTGATCGCCCGCGCCTGGCGGCAATCCCTGCTGGCCGGGGAAAAGAGCATCACCAAGAAGCGCCTGGCCGCGACCCTGGATGGCTTCATGCCGTCAACGCAGAGTCTGGAGCGGGAAATGCAGGAGATCGCCGCGATCATCGAGTGCACGGACAAGGAATTCCTGGTCCCCAGCGCGCTGGCCAAACTGGAGGAGCACGGCGGCCGCGAAGGTCTGCAACGGCGCTTCCAGGCGATCAAGCGGGTGATCGAGGAAATGCGCTAGGGACTGTCGGAGAGAGCTGTCATCCATGCCCAGGCGGCGCCAACGCCAGCGCGGCAAGCCTTCGGGCAACTGGCACTATCTGCTGGCGCTGGTGCCGATCGGCCTGATCGCCTATTCGACCTGGCGCGAAGAGGGCGTACGAATCGCAGAGCTGGAGCGAGAGGCCGTCGCACAGGCGCAACAGCGGGCGCTGGACACACAGTTGTTCAGCGGCGGCCACTTTCAGCTGATCTATGGCCAGTGCAGCGAGTGGTGGCGGGAGCGCTGGTCCTTGCACCATCAGCCCGAAGCGCTGGCCTGGTGGCAAGGTGGTCTCACCGCCTATTTTCAGCAGGGCGCCGACGCGGGCAGCTGGCGCCAGATCCAGTGCGATGCCGACCGGGTGCATCGGGGCCCCCGGGTCGACGTGCCCTACGCCGATCAGCTGCCGGCCGAGCACCCGGACAGCGGCGAAGCAAACAGCGACGACGCGGCTGCCTGGGGCCAGGCGCTGGCGCAGCTGGGCCAACGCTATCTGGACCACGGTCTGCTCGGGGTGGAGCTGTTGCGACTGCCGAGCGGGGCCGTGCTGCGACGGGACTGGGTCGGCCTGGAAGGCGGTGCCACCGGCTCGATCCAGACCTATGGAGACGTCGACTCGGCCGATCAGCGCTTTCCCTGGCTGTTTCCAGCCGCCGTCTTCCCGCTGGGTGAATCGGCGCCGAGCGAGTTGCGGGTCCGACCAGCGCGACGCTGGACCGAGGAGCCGATGGCGGCCCTGGAGGCGATCGCTGCCGTGCTGCCAGCGGGCGCGCTGATCAGTGAGATCGAGCTGACACCCGATCAGATCGACATCAGCGTCGTCCATCCCACTGCGGCCTTTGACGCTGACCAGCCACCGGCACCCTTTGGCGAGATGACGCTGGACGAGTACGGCGTTGCCAGCCGGGGCTGGTGGTATCCACGCGAGGAGCCCGGATTCGGCTGTCGCAGCGGACGTACCCTCGAGCAGCTCTCGCAGTTGCTGCTGACAGCACAGATCCCGACACAGCCCCAATCGGCCTGGTACAGCTGCAGCCCGGCCTTTTCGGACGGTCAGAACGGCAGCTGGACCGTGCGCTGACTCGCTGACGCACGCTGTCCTGCAACGTCGATGTCGTTTTTCCTGCTCGCCCTCGTTGCTGTGGGTCAACCGGCGCTGCCGGCAACCACAACGAGGAGTTGCAGATGAACACGATTCGACACGCCATGGCCGCCATGCTGCTGGCCGCAGGCCTGGTGCTGGCTGGTCCGGCGCTGGCCGACAAGGCACTGGGGGAGATGGTTGAGCTGGAGCCGGCTCAGGTGCAGACGCTGAAACAACTGCGCGACGAGCATTGGCCGCCTTTCCAGCGCACTCGCGGTGAGTACCAGCGGCAGTCGCGCGCGCTGCGCCGAGCCGAAACGGCCGGTGACGCGGTGGAGAGCGAACGGCTGGGCCGCGAGACCGAGGCGCTGCTGGCGCAGATGCAGCAGCTGCGCGATGCGCACGACGACGCCATCCGGCAGATGTTGCGACCGGATCAAATGGCCGGATTCGAGGCCTGGCTGGCCGAACGTGAGGCGATGGTGGGCAGTTCGCGCGACAGCCGCATGCTGCGGGGCGGCCGCTGATGGCCGGCGCCGGCGGTCAGCTGACTCAGGCCGCCGGCAGCCGCTGGCTGCGGCGAGCTCGCGGTACCATCGCCTTGACCCGTGCAGCGGCGATGGACATGGCGAACGAGCCCACGGTAGCTGCGGCCGATCCGGCTTCGGTCACGGCGATCCTCAACGATGGCGGTGCTTCGCGCGAAGCGATGGATCAGGTATTCGCACTGGTCTACGGCGAGCTGCGGCGTTTGGCCGCACGCGTATTGGGTCAAGGCGGCGGCGCCACCCTCAACGCCACCGGCCTGGTGCACGAAGCCTATGCCAAGCTGATCAGCAGTGAGTCGCTCAACGTCAGCGGTCGGCAGCACTTCTATTCGCTCTGTGCCCGCACCATGCGGCAGATCGTCATCGACCAGGCCCGCAGCAAGCTCAGTGCCCGCCATGGCGGTGGCCTGCACGCGATCACGCTGAGCGACAGCGGGCTGATTGATCTGGCGCGACCGGAGTCGCTGGTCGCCCTGGATGCGGCACTGGATCGACTCGAGCGACAGGATCCACGACTGGTGGAGCTGCTGCAATATCGCGTCTTTGCCGGGATGGAGCTGAGCGAAATAGCGCCGTTGCTGGGTGTGACCATCCGGCAGCTGCAGCGTGATTGGCAGCGGGCACGGATCTGGATCACGGCTGCGCTGGACGACTGACCGGAATGCCCGCATGACGATGGCTCAGACCGAATGGCAGCGGCTGGACCAGGCACTGGACCGCTTGCTGCAACTGGATGCGGTCGCACGCGAACGGACGCTGGCTGCGCTGGAACAGACCGAGCCCGAGCAGGCCCGCAAGTTGCGTCGCCTGTTGGCCGGGCTGGACCGCAGTCAGGCACTGGAGGGCGCTGCCGGCGCCGAACTGGTGGCTCGCGCGCTGAGCCAATGGACCGAGTTGCAGCCAGGAAAGCGAATCGGCGAATGGACCATCCTGCGCCGGATCGGAGCTGGCGGCATGGCCGAGGTCTATGAAGCGGAGCGGCCGCTGGCGACCGATGCGGGCATCGCTGCTGCACCTGCGGTCACGGCGCCACCGCGTCAACGCGCGGCGATCAAGCTGATGGGCGCCAGCGTGGTCGGGACCGTGGGCCGCGAGGGCTTCCTGCGCGAGATGGCCATCCTGGCGCAGCTCGATGATCCGCGGCTGTCGCGCCTGATCGACGCCGGCAATCTGGACGACGGTCGGCCCTGGCTGGCCATGGAATACGTCGAAGGGCAAGACCTGCTGCAGGCCTGTGACGCGCGCGGCCTGAACGTGCGTGAGCGTGTCCGCCTGCTGATCGAGATTGCCGGCGCGGTGGCCCATGCCCATCGCCAACTGATCATTCATCGCGATCTCAAGCCCGCCAACATCCTGCTCGATGCCACCGGCCGCCCACGCGTGCTGGATTTCGGCATTGCCAAGCTGGTCGATCCAGGTCAGATCGATGCCGAGCGCACCCACTCGAACTGGCGTGCCTATACGCTGCATCACGCCAGTCCGGAACAACTGACCGGCGCCAATACCGGCGTGGCCAGTGATGTCTATCAGCTGGGGCTGCTGCTGTTCCTGCTACTCACCGGCGAGCGTGCCTTTTTCGGTCGAGATGCGGATCCGCATGCCCTGCTGCAGGCCATGCACGAAGGCCCCACGCTGGCCAGTCGACAGGCCGCCCAGGCTGCGATCATGACCGCTCGGTCGCGTGGCGTGTCGCCCGGCCGTCTGGCGCGAACACTGCGTGGCGATCTGGACAGCATCCTGCTGCACGCCCTCCAATACCGACCGGACCGGCGCTACCGCAGTGCCGATGAACTCGCCGCCGATCTGCAGCGTTGGCTCGACGGAGAGCCCGTGCAGGTGCGGGCCTCATCGCGCAGCTACCGAGCCCGCCGCTGGCTGCGCCGGCATTGGGTTGCCAGCAGCGCGTGCGTGCTGGTGCTGCTGGCGGTCAGCGGCTACGCACTGCTGGCCGCACACCAGCGTGATCAATTGCAGGACGAACGCCAGCGCACCGAAGCGGTGCTGGACGCCTTGACGCGTCTGTTGGCCAGCGCCGATCCCTACGCACTGGAAGCCGGCACACTGAGCGTGGCCGATCTGGTCCGCCAGACCGCTGATGATCTGCTGCAGCGGCCACAGGGCGATGCCGCCGTGCAGGCGTTGCTGATGGAGCGACTGGCTGCGATCTCGGCCTCGGCGCGGGATTTTCGACGGGAAGCGGAGTTGCTGGCCGCCGCACACGCGCTGGCACTGGCGCACGGACTGCCCGCCGAGGTGGCCGCACGACTGCAACTGGGCCTGGCCAAGTCGCAGGCCAGTAGCGGTCAACATGAACTCGCCGGACGGACCTTGCAGCAGGCCTGGTCGACCCTGGCAGTCACAGACCTGCCGTCGGCGCGGTTGCTGCAAGCACAGCTCTTGCGTGAAGGGGGTGATGAGGCGGGCGGTGCTGCAGCGCTGCGGGCGCTGCTGGCCGACATGCCCAATGAAGCCGCGCTGGCCGCGGTGCGCGGCAACGCCCACAACAGCCTCGCGTTGGCTTATGGCGCCATGGGCCAGCAGGACCAGGCCATCGAACAGTACCGCCTGGCCCTGGCGACTGCGCCTCGCGAACTGCCCGGCGACCAGGATCTGTTGGCGATCATTCGCGGCAACATGGCGGTCGCGCTGGCTCGACAGCATCGTTACGCCGAAGCCGAAGGCGTCTTCCAGGAACTGCTGAACTGGCGGATCGAGACGCTTGGCGCCGATCATCCGGCGGTCGCCACGGCGGCCAGTGTCTACAGCCCGCTGCTGCTGCGAACTCATCGTTTCGCCTCGGCCTGGTCCTTGCTCAATCGCCATCGCGCCGCCGCCGAGCAACCCGGTGCGGCAGCGCGACGCTCGGACTATCTGTACAACCTCGGTCGCTCGGGGCTCTACGCAGGACACCACTGGGAAGCCATCGATGCGCTGCTGGAAGCCGCCGAGCGGACCCAGCCAGCCGCTGGCCAGACGCCATCGGGTCGGCACCGCCAAGTTCTGTCGACGCTGGCCTTCAGTCTGTTCGAGCTCGGTGCCGAGCGGGCGGCCCTGCCATTGGCGCAGTGGCTGTTGGACAACGATCCACGCGCCGCCGGCGAAATGCGGCTGGTGTTGTTGCTCTCAGACAGCGCCAACCTCGATCCGACGCGACGTGCGGCCCTGCGAGAAGGGCTGCTCAAGGACAGCTGTCTTGGCCCCGAGCTGGTCGTCCTCGAAGCCTTGCGGGCGACACAACCGCTGCCGGCACTGGAGCTACCGCCGTCCTGCGAGGGCCCCGTGTCGGCCCGCTGGCTGGCGCTCGGTCTACCCTGGACGCCACAATGGGATCTGCCAGAGGCCCTCCAGCATCATCCCGAGCCCTATCGCTCTCCTCTGATCGAGCGATTGCGCACCGGCACGATCGATCCCCTGTCAGCGTCACGTTGGGAACGGGTGCAGAGCTTGCTGTCGGGCCTGACCCAGTCCAGCCAGCTCAAGGAGTGACGGACCCTCATGACCATCCAGTATCGACCAGCCCGGCCAACAGACATTGCCCACTGCATCTGGCTGCGCGGGCAGACGCGCGAGAATGCGGTGCCGGCCGAGCGCCTGGCGGCCATGGGCATTACCGAGGCCAGTTGGGCGGCCGATGTGGCCGAGGATCGACTGCCCGGCTTCGTCGCAGAACAAGGCGAGCAGATGGCCGGATATTGCTTCGGCGATGCCGAGCACGGCGAGATCGTTGTGCTGGCCCTGTTGCCGGCCTTCGAGGGCCAGGGCATCGGTCGCCACCTGCTGCAGCTGACCACTGCCGAGTTGCAATCCCGCGGCCATCGGGCGCTCTTCCTGGCCTGCTCAGCCGACCCGAAGGTGCGCTCCCACGGCTTCTATCGACACCTGGGCTGGCGTGGCACCGGGCAGATCGACGAGCGAGGTGACGAACGCCTGGAGTACTGTGCCGGCTAGTCTTCAGTCGATGACCTAGCGCTGGCAGCCGGGGAAGCTCCACAGGCGATCCTGCTGCCGCCGATCATCATGACGTCGATCGGGATCCGCCGCGAAGCGGATCTGTTCGCGACGATCAGACGCCAGGCGGCGTGGACGACGACGCCGATCACTGACGGGCGTGTAGTGACAACGGCAGTGACCGGGGCCGCAACCATAGGCTTCCAGGTTCTCCGCGTCGGCCGCGGCCAGCAGCCCGCTGCACAGGTGCGTCGCACGCCGGCACTGCGGGTCCTTGGTCAGTCGCCAAACAGGACTCAAGTCCACATGGTGGCGCGGGTTGAGGGACCGACGCAGCAGAGCTTGACGAGGCTGGGTCCGTTCGAATGGACGTGTCTGACGCCACAGATAGAACGCAATCGCCAGCGTCAGCGCGGTCAGCAGGGGGCCGGTCATGAAGCCACTCCGTCTCAGCAGGTGTGAGGCAGAGGATGCGATCGGAATGTGCATTGAACATGGAGCAGCGGATTCGCACCACGCACTTCTCGTGGCGTGTACCGGGGTCCCTCGTCGCCGCGCACCGGCGAACTGCTACCGTTCGGACGCTACGCTGATCGCCAATGACTGGTCCGAGCCTAAAAAGGTGCTCGCGCGCTGGCGCGCAGCCGGGAGATGCGGACATGCACGATGAATCGGCGGGCTCGCTGTCACTGCAATGCCCTGCCTGTGGCTGGAGCGGCGCAGCGGAAGATTTCGATCAGGTTCGCGTGGCAGGCACGGTGCTGATTCACTGCCCCAGTTGCGACGCCAATCTCGGCGATCGAGATCACGCCCTCGCCCACGCGGCCTGACTGTCGCTTGCCGCTGCCGGCAAGCTCAGCGCCCAAGCTGCATCAAGTCCACTCGGTCAGCCCTTCGCGTTCATTCAGCAGGGCAAACGACGGCCGCGCCTTCATGTGGGCCGCCAAGCGTGCCAATGACGGCCATGAAGTCGCCGGGCGCGGCATGTTGCGCGACCAGCGCATCAGCATCGTCAACAGAAAATCGGCGGCGGTCGGCGAGTTGCCAAGCAGATAGGGGCCATGGTGCAGGGCGCGATCGAGGCGATTGAAATGCGCTTCGATGGCTTCACCGGCGGTTTGCTTGGCTTCCGCCTCCGCGCCACTGCCAGCGGCTTCCTGCGGGTAGAACCAGTGCCTGAACCAGGGCTGCAGACCGTTCGACAGATGCGTCATCCATTGGTAGTAGCGTGCACGCTGCAAGCTGCCGACGGCCGGCGCCAGGCCTGCCTGCGGTCGCAAGTCAGCCAGGTGCAGCAACAAGCCAGCGGTTTCCCAAACGGGCTGACCATCGATCAGCATGGTTGGCACCACGCCCTGCGGGTTGAGCGCTAGATACTCGGTCGACTTTTGTTGACCGGCGGACAGGTCCAGGCGACGCAGCTGGTGCGGCAACTCCAGGTCGATCAGCAGCCAGTGCACAACCCAACTGGCCGAACCCGGGGAGAAATAGAGCGTGAACATCAGCGCCTCCGTTGAGACCCGCTTGGCGAACTGTTGCGCCAAGGCTAGGACGTCCCGAGATGAGATGATAAACAATGGCGCTGAGGATGGGCTGAGAAGAGCCCCGCAACCGGAGCAGATTGAATGTTGTTGATCGGAGGCGCAATGCTGGTGCAGGTAGCGCTGGGCGCAGACCCGGCCGCGATGGATGACGAGATCTGGATCGAACGCTACATGTCACCCAATGGACAGACCGTCTCCATCCCGCGCCGACAAGGTCCAGAGAAGGTACCGGCTCGCGATCTGGGTCGTTTCGTGGGTCAGAACGTGCGGGTCCGTCTGGTCAACGGACGCGAGCGCGAGGGCATCATTGAAGGCGTCGAGGAGGGCCGGCTGATTCTCCGGGCCCGAATGGGCGGTGGCTATGCCCGCTTTGATCTGGCACTGGACCAGATTGCTTCTAGCGAGTTGCGCCGATGAGTACGCTGTTTTTCGTGGGCCTGGCCCTGACGCTGGTCTGCAGCCTGATCGTCCTCATCCGCATCTTCAAAAGCAGCGTGTTGTTGGGTGTGGTGTGTCTGTTCTTTTCGCCAGCCACCCTGTATGCACTCGCCCGCAACTGGAATGACCCGGATACCGATATCAAGTGGCCGTTCTTTCTGAGCTTCATCTTCAGCGGGATGATGTTGTACGGCGCCTACAACATCGGCGCCAGCGTTTACGAAGAGGAATTGATGGCGATGACCGATGCCGACATTGCCGAAATTTCCGATGGCGATCCAGAAATGATCGAAATGGTACGCAGCCAGCGCGACGCATTGCGCGCCGAGTACCAATGGGATCCGAACACCGGCGCCTCAGAAGGGTCCGACCCATTCGGTCAGCTGCGTGCCACGGTCGAGTTGGACTCCGACACTGAGACCAGCTTTGGCCCACTCAGTGACGAAGCGCACCTGAGCATGAACTACGAGGCAGCGGCCAGCGGACTGAAGTACCAGCGGGGTACGGCGCGCTTTGAATCGGCCCGAGTGGAATTGCCATTGCCGACGCATTTCCGCTTCGTGTCGATTGACTTGCTGGAGCCGCAGGCACGAGTCCGCGAGCGTGACCTGCCGCCTGGGAGTTTCGGCTGGATCGTGCACGAACGGATGGACATGGCCCGCGAGGAAGCCTGGTGGATCGAAGTGCGCTTCCACGCTGACGGCCATCTGGACGATCTTGGCGCCGAGCTGGCCGCGGCGCTCGGCAGTGCCCCGACGGTATTGCGCAATACGGACGAGGCCATCCTGAAACCCACGTGGCATGGCAACTATCGCGCGGCGACCTGGCTGGAAGCGCGGCCCGATGGCCGCTATGACGCCCATGCCGCCTACCTGGTGCGTCACGGTGTTCTGCAGTACACGGTGCCCGCCGTCAGCGTGGAGGACCGTGAAGTCGCCTTGCGCGCCTGTCGCCTGATGGCCGCACGCAGTGAAACCGACCGTGGCTGGACGCCCCGCGACTATCAAGCCGGCAACGACAAGGATGCGGGCATGACCCTGGCTCAGTGGATCTCCGCACAGGCAGCCGAAGTGGCTGCGGGCCGAGCGGTTGAGTCAGAGAGCGGAGCCGGCTGAGGACGCCGACCGGCGCGGTTGACCCGCGCCGGTCGATCGAGTTTCGGATCAGGCGGCCTGATCCTTGGCCGACGGTTCTTCGGCCCCCCCTTGCAGCCAGCTCATGCGCGCCCGCAGCGCCTTGCCGACGGCCTCGATCGGATGCTGCAGATCCTTCTCCAGCAGCGCCTTGAAGTTGGGCTTGCCGGCTTCGCTCTCGGCGATCCACTCGCGCGCGAACTGGCCCGACTGGATTTCGCCCAGCACCTCACGCATGCGCTGACGCGTGCTGGCATCGACGATCCGCGGGCCGCTCTTCAGATCCCCCCAGTAAGCGGTATCGCTGACGAACTCCTGCATTTTCGCAAAGCCACCTTCATAGAGCAGATCGACGATCAGCTTGAGTTCGTGCAGTACTTCGAAATAGGCCAGTTCCGGTTGGTAGCCCGCTTCGGTCAGCGTATCGAAGCCAGCTGCGATCAGTTCGGTGGCGCCACCGCAGAGCACGGCCTGCTCACCGAACAGGTCGGTTTCGGTTTCCTCGGCGAAGGTGGTTTCCAGGACGCCGGCTCGCGCACTGCCGATGCCCCAGGCCCAGGCCAACGCGCGTTGACGTGCGGTGCCACTGGGATCGGCGTGGACGGCGATCAGACAGGGCACGCCGCGGCCTTCCTGATACTGCCGGCGCACGAGACGACCCGGCGACTTCGGCGCCACCAGCGCCACATCGATACCTTCGGGCGGATTGATCTGTCCGTAATGGACGTTGAAGCCATGCGCGAACATGAGCAACTGGCCAGCCTGCAGGCGCGGCTCGACTACCTCTCGGTAGAGACGAGCCTGCTCGGTGTCGGGCACGAAGAAGCCAATGACCCGTGCGCCAGCGACGGCATCCTCGAAACTGCGCGGCTCGAAACCATCTTCGATGGCCTGCTGGGCGCTCTTGCCGCCCGGCCGCACGCCGATGCGGACATCAAATCCGGAATCACGCAGATTCAGTGCTTGCGCGCGTCCCTGGCTGCCGTAGCCGAGGAAGGCAATCGGCTGGCCTCGCAAAATATCGGGGTTGACGTCTTGTTCTCCGTACAGGCGGGTCATCGCAGTCTCCTTGTCGATTGGGCTTTCCATCAGCGGTCAATCAGTTGGTCGGGGCGCCTTCGGCGGCGGAGCCGACGAGGCGGGCGTACTTGGCCAGCACACCGCGAGTTTCGCGGGGGGGCAATGGGGTGTAGGCGGCGCGGCGGCTGTCCAGATCGGCTTCGACCGCCAGTTCCCGCCCTTCCACGTCGATGGTGATCGGGTCGCCGTCGCGGACCAGCGCAATAGGTCCGCCGCGGGCTGCCTCCGGAGCGACATGACCCACCATGAAGCCATGGGTGGCGCCGCTGAAGCGACCGTCGGTGATCAGCGCCACCGAATCCCCCAGGCCGGCGCCCATCAGCGCGGCGGTGACCGAGAGCATCTCCGGCATGCCCGGCGCACCGGCCGGACCGACATGGCGAATGATGATCACATCGCCAGCGTTGATCTGTCCGGCCTGAACGGCGGCGAATGCGGCCGGCTCGTCGTCGAAGACGCGGGCCGGACCGCGATGATGACGACGGTCATGGCCAACGAGCTTGACCACGGCGCCCTCGGGCGCCAGCGAGCCACTGAGAATGGCGATGCCGCCGGTGGTGGCCAGTGGCTGATCCCAGGCACGCATCACCGGTTGACCTTCGACTTCCTGCGCGGCATTCGCCTCGTCGACCAGGCTGGACCCGTTGACACTGCGGGTCGGGTGCAGCCGGCCGGCCTGCAGCAGTCGCTGTGCGACCAGTCGTAGTCCGCCGGCTCGGGCCATGTCCGGCGCAGTGAAACGCCCCCCGGGCTTGAGATCGGCCAGCACCGGGGTAGTGCGCGAGATCCGGTCGAAATCGGCCAGTGTCAGCGGAATGTCAGCCTCACGCGCGATGGCCAGCAGATGCAGCACCGCATTGGTCGATCCGCCAGTCAGCATGACGGCGGCAATGGCGTTCTCGAATGCCTCTCGGGTCAGCAGCTGCCGCGCCGTCTCGCCGCGCTGCCACATCTGCATCGCCATGCGACCGACCGCACGCGCCGCCGGCAGCTTGGCCGGATCGATCGCCGGGATATCGGTCTCTGCCATGGGTGCCAGTCCGAGAAAGGCCAGCGCGGTGGCCATGGTGTTGGCGGTGAACTGACCACCGCAGGCGCCAGCGCCAGGGCAAGCCACCCCTTCAAGTTCCTTCAAGTCGGCCGGGGTGATGCGGCCGGCGGCACAGGCACCCACCGCCTCGAAGACGTCCTGAATGGTCACATCCTTGTCGCGCCAGCGACCCGGCATGATCGAGCCGCCGTAGAAGGCGACGCCCGGCAGGTCCAGTCGAGCCAGCGCCATGGCCGCGGCCGGGATGGTCTTGTCACACCCACACAGGACGACCAGACCGTCGAGACTGTGGCCGCGCACGAACAACTCGATCGAATCGGTGATCCAGTCGCGCGAGATCAGCGAGGCACGCATCCCGGGCGTGCCCATCGAGATGCCATCGGAAACGACAATGGTGTGCGCTTCCAACGGCGTACCGCCAGCTTCGCGAATGCCCGCCTTGACCTCTTCGGCCAGCTTGGACAGATGCATGTTGCAGGGCGTCACATCGGACGGGCTGCCAACCACGGCGATCAGCGGCTTCTCCAGATCGGCTTCGCTCAGACCGGTGGCCCGCAACATCGCGCGCGCCGGTGCACGCTGCGGGAAAGCCTTGATCTCGTCACTACGCATGCTCGCCTCCGTGGTGATCAGCCACGCATCCACCGAAGGCGCGAAGGGGACGATTTGCAGCGCCCCTTTCCCGGTCCGGGGTGCGGGGCCTTTGCTGTTTCGCTAAGCCGCCAGCACCCCTGCCGCAAGGCCGAGAATAAGGACGACGATGACGTGTACGTGCACCTTCAGCGAGCCGGAAGCGTCGCTGGGATCAATGTCCGCTGGTGCAGTGCACAAAAGCATGAAGCGAAGGTACGCCAGCCCTACCCCGGTCTGTCAAGCCCTGGACCATTGGCACGCAGGTCTACCAGGGTTCGAGCAGTGCCAGAACCCTGGGTTGGGCTGAGCCGATGAGACCTTGTGCGCGTTCGATCTGCGATCCAACGCCACCGGGGTTTTCGGTTCGACGCGTCACCGCCCTGCGGCAACGCGTCGATGTCAGATCGGATCTTCCGCGATGTAGTCCAGCTTCGTGCGGCCCCGAGCCGTCAGTGCATTTTCAGGATCTGCCGATCGGCCTCGGTCAGCTTTTCGGTGGGCCGCAGCAGCCAGCGGCAAAGAGCGGGCAGGAAGACGATGGCAGCGACCATGTTGACGACGAACATGAAGGTCAGCATCAGCCCCATGTCGGCCTGGAACTTCAAGGCCGACCAGATCCACGTACCCACGCCGACCGCCAGGGTCAGTGCGGTGTAGAAGATCGCGATGCCGGTGGTCTTGAGCGCCTCGAAATAGGACTGCACCAGCCCCTTGCCCTGCAGCATCAGTTCGCGCATGCGCGAGAAGATGTAGATCGCGTAGTCGACGCCCATGCCCACGCCCAGCGCCACCACGGTCAAGGTATTGATCTTCAGGCCGATCTCCAGCTCGACCATGACCGCCTCGCCCAGTGAGGTCACCAGCACCAGCGGCAGCACCACGCAGGTTGCGGCCAGAGGATTGCGGAAAGTGATCACGCACATTAGAAACACGGCGCCATAGAGCATGTAGAGGATCGGACGTTCGCGTTCGCTGACCGTCTCATTGATGGCCGCAGCCACGCCAACACTGCCAGTAGCCAAGCGCAGGTTGACCTGATCGGTTCGGTATTCCTCGCCGGTTTCGCGTGCCGCTTCAGCGGCCTTGTCGCGTTCGACGCGGAAGTTCACGTCATAGGCTTGGTTGGCCTCGCGAAAGGCCTTCACGGCATCGACAACGCGAGCGATGGTTTCGGCGCGGTGATCCTCGGTGAACAGGATGATCGGCATGGCCTGGCACTCGGGAGCATCGATCAGGCCGGAGTCGGTCTCCACGCCCGACAGGGCCTGGCGCATCACTTCGGTGTTGCGCGGCAGGCTGCGCCATTTCGGGCTGCCCTCGTTGTAGCCCGCATTGACCAGCTTGGCGACCATCGGCAGCGCGATGGCCTGCTGCACGCCGGGCACATTGCTCATTTCCCAGGCAAAGCGATCGATCAGTTCCATCGCCTTGAAGTTCTCCGAACAGGCGAACGGCCCGGCTTCGGCGATGACATTGATGATGTCGGTAGAGAGGGAAAAGCGATCGGTGATCAACCGCGAATCGACGTTGTAGCGGGCTTCGGGATGCAATTCGGCCACGCCATCCTGCGCGTCGCCGACCATCATCTGCTCGGCATGCTGGTGGGCGAAATACCACGCGGTCACACCGGCAGCCAGCACCAGCAGGGCAACCATCGGCCGACTCAGCTTGGCCAGCAATGCCCAGATGTGATCGAAGGCGGTGATCTGGCGCAGCCGATAGCGGCGCTTGCGATCCAGGTTCGACAGCTGCGTGTAGGACAGCAGCACCGGCAACATCACCATGTTGGTGAAGATGCACAGGAACACGCCCACGGTGGCCGTGACGGCCAGTTCGTAGATCATGTCGACCGGGATGAGCAGGATCGTGCCGAAGCCAACGCAGCTCGACAGCAGCGCGACCATGCCGGGAATCAGGATCAGCGCGAAGGCGCGTTGAGCGGCCTGCAGGGGCGGCACACCACGGCGCTGTTCGAGCTCTTCCGGTGTGCCTTCCTCCAGACCACCAAAGAATATCTGGCCACGGAAGCGATTGATCATCTGTTCGCCATGGCTGACTGCGATGGCGAAGATCAGGAATGGCGTCAGCATGTTCATCGGGTCGATGCCGAAGCCCATCAACTGCAGCGCGCCGAGCATCCAGACCACCGCCACCAGTGCCGCGAAAATGGTCAACGTCGCCAATTTGAAGGACGTCGAGTAGACGAACAGCAGCAACCAGGTCAGGGCGACGGCGATGGCGAAGAAGGCCACCACGGAGCGGGCGCCGTCGGCGATGTCGTCGACCACCTTGGCGAAGCCGATGATGTGGACCGTGATGTTGCCCTTCTCATACTTGCGCCGGATGTCTTCCAGCCGGTCGCCGATGTCCTGATAGTCCAGCTTGCCGCCTTCGGCCGCCGTCTCCGGAATCAGTTCGGCCTGGACCATGGCGCCGGAATAGTCCTTCGCCACCAATCGACCCACGACACCGGCCTTGACGATGTTGGCGCGGATCTGTTCGAAGTCCTCGGCCGTGGGCTCGAAGCCTTCGACGGTGGTCGAGAAGTTGGCGGGAATGACATTGCCGCCGGCGAAGCCACCCTCGACGATCTCGACGAAGCGGGTGTTGGGCGTGAAGATCGAGCGCACACGGGCGTTGTCGACCTCCGAAATCAACTTGACCTCTTCGGTGACCGCTTCGAGTGCGGTGAAGAATTCCTTGTTGAACATGTCGCCGCTGCTGTCCATCAGCGCGACGAAGACGCGATTGGCGCCGCCGAACTCGACCTCATAGTCCTGGAAGGTCTGCATGTACTCGTGATCGAGCGGCAGTTGCTTGCGGAACCCGGCATTGATCTCCAGATGGCTGGCGGCGTAGCCGAAGCCAAGGGTGATCAGTGCGAACAGCACCAGCACGATGCCGCGGTTGCCGAAGATCAGTCGTTCCAGGAATGGATATTCAACCTGCTTGCTCGAGCTCACAGCTGCCATCTCGATCTGCTCCCCGCTCAGTTGGGCTGGTACGACTGAATGCCGTTCTCGCCGGCGATGACAAACTGTACGTCACTGATCGCCAGCACCGCGGTCATCGAGCCACCCTCAGGAAAACTCAGCAGCCGCAACTGCTCCGCCCCGGCAGGCGCCAGAGCCACCGTGCCACCGGCACCGACCAGAATGGCGCGCCCTCCCTTCAGGGCAAAACCCCCGAAGAGGCTGGATTCGGTACCGCTGTCCAGCGCCTCCCAACTCTCCCCCAGGTCGGCGCTGCGGAAAACATTGCCGCGCAGGCCGAAGGCCAGAACGGCGCCGTCATCAAGCGCGATTGCACCGAACATCGAGCCCTCGTAGGGCAGCGAGAGCTTCAGCCAACTCGCGCCGTCATCGGTGGATCGATAGGCCGAGCCGGCTTCGGCCAGGATCATCAGGCCGGTCGGCGTACGCACCATTGCGTTCAGATGGGGATCACCGAACTCCTCCCCCATATCGGTGCTGACCAGCCAGGAATCCTCCTCATCGGACTCGGCCGCGTCGTCGCTTTCGCCAGTCTCCTCGGTCGGCTCCTGCGTCCGGTCGCTGATCAACTCGATCTGCCAGCTGACGCCGCCATCGGTGGTGGACAGGAACTGTCCGTAGGCACCAATTGCGAAGCCACGCTGGGCGTCCAGGAACAGCACGTCCAGCAGTGGACCGTCCGAACCCGTGTCGTGATGCTGCATCGACCAGGTGAGACCGCCGTCGGCCGAATGCAGGATCATCTGATCGTGACCGACGGCCCAGACCTGATTGCCGACTGCATCGGCAGCGGTCAGCAGGCTCTGCGTGGGTGACGGGACCTGACGCCAGTCCGAACGTGACTCGGAAACCAGGATGTGACCGCGTTCGCCGACGACGATCGCCCGATCGTTGGCGGCGGTGATGTCCAGCAGCAGGGACTCGCTGGCCAGTGGCGCCAACAGTGCGGGACGCGTGGCGCGATCATCCGCGTCGGCGTCCGGCGCATCGACGTCGTTCTGCGCCAGACTCGGGACAGCCAGCAACATGGCGCCCACAGCCAGCCAGCGTGCGGCATTGGTCGACGTGCGGAAGATCATGCGGATTCCCTCGAGGCCGTGAGGCTGGGCGGCGCAGTCGAGCGGGCGGACCGCGCAGAAAGAAGGACGCTGCCCGGAAACCGGGCAGCGTCGGCTGATTGCACTAGCGAGTGCCGCGAGTACGCAATGCCTGCGGAGAGAAGTTCTCCGGCGAGGTCTGGAACGAGAAGTCGTACATCGATTCGTTGTTGTCGATACCACTGACGATGTAGCGACCGCTCTTCAGATCGTAGTGAGACTCCAGCGTAGACCAGAAAATCGGCACTTCGTAGTAGTTGATCGAGGCCGCTTCCGAGAAACGCCAGATGTTTCCGGCGCTGTCGTAGTGGTCGATCATCAGGATCTGCCAGCTGTCCTCATCAATGAAGAATGTCCGCCGCTTGTTGATATGGCGGAAGCCAGAGCGCAGCGTCGCCTCCACGACCCAGACGCGGTGCAGCTCGTAGCGCATCAGGTCCGGATTGAGGTGGCCGGGACGGACCAGATCCTTGAACGGGATGCCCTTGGCGTGGACCTTGTACGAGTTGTACGGGACGTACATCTCGCGCTTGCCTTCGAGCTTCCACTCGAAACGGTCGAGCGCGCCGTTGAACATGTCGGTCATGTCGTTGGTGCGCAGACCATCCGATGCCGTACCCGGATTGTCATAGGCCACATTGGGGGCCTTGCGGACGCGTCGCTGGCCGGGGTTGTAGACCCACGCCTGGCGGTCCTGGGCGACCTGGTTCAACGTCTCATGAACGAGCAGCACACTGCCGGCCAAGCGCGCCGGCGCCAGCACTTCCTGATAGAAATAGGTCAGGACGTTGTTGATGTCGGCAATCGTGTTGCCTTCCTTCCAGTACAGACCCAGCAGTTCCTCGCGGATGCGAATCGGCGTGAAGTTGCCCGAAGCCGTCGGCGCCACCTGGTTGGCGTAGCGGGTCACCGCCACGCCCTTGTACTTCATCTTGTGGTTCCAGATGACCTCATAGCCAGACTGTGGAATCGGGAATGGAATGCCCTCGGCCGCATCCTCGACACCGTCGCCTTCGCCGATCATCTTCGCCGTGGTGGCGTTGCGCTT
Organism: Lysobacterales bacterium; assembly: GCA_041395325.1. GTDB lineage: Bacteria > Pseudomonadota > Gammaproteobacteria > Xanthomonadales > SZUA-5 > JAWLAT01. The sequence goes on along the minus strand of JAWLAT010000018.1, from coordinate 9,770 downwards.
GGTCATCTCGTAGATGCGCGGCGAGAAGGACGCCGTGCGCTCGGTGGCGTAGACCGGCATCTTGAAGCTGTCGTACTTCTCGAACATGCCGATCTGGCCCGCCGACAGACTCGCGGCGTAGTCACGGTAGTTGCTCGAGTCAATGACGAACTTCGGGGTGCGGTTCTCGGTGATGTCGGGATGATGATCACCAACCTTGTAGTTGGCCGGAGGGCTGGTCACGCCACCATTCCAGGCGGGGATCGTGCCGGCAGCGTTGCCGGCCTTCTCTCCGCCGGCCGGTGTCAGATCCTGACCCAGCCGATTGGCCTCCTGCTGGCTGACGGCCGCCATGGCCGTGCCACTGATCAGCAACGCTGCCAATGGCGCCAGCATGAAGTGTGTAGCCTTGCTCATAGTGTTCCCCTTCGCTGCATTGCGTTGCATCAGAACGAGTACTTCGCGTTCATCGAGACGAAGTCGCGGTCGCTGATCAGGTTGAAGATGCCGGCGCCAAAGAAGCGCGTGTAGCTGACATCGGCGGACCACTGGTTGAGGTAATTGGCCTCGACACCGAAAGTCAGTGACTTGCGATCTTCGATGAAGTTGCCACCCGGTCCCGGCGTGGTGCCGTTGACGTCATGGTTGAAGGCCACCCGCGGTGACAGCGTGAAGGCCGTGCCGAAGGCATTGTTGTAGTCGGCGCGCACGGCGGAGCGATAGCCCCAGGAGAAGGAGGTCGCAAAGCCGCCGACCTGCGTCTGCGGGTTGCGCAGCGCACCGGTCAGCGCGTCGGGACCGCCGCCCGTGTCCGTGCCATCGCCCTGGTAGCGCAGCACCGCTGCATCCGGCAGATCCCAGACCTTGGTGGCACCGACTTCGGCCACTGCGGCAATCTGATCGGCACCCAGGAAGTTGTTGGGACCAAAGACCTTGGTGAAGGTCATCTGGAACTGGCTTAACTCATGCCGCTCCCAGCCGCGCACTTCCTCGCCCACGCCGAAGGTCCCGAGCTGGCTGATGAAGCGATTGCCCGGTTGCGGAATCAACGCATTGAGCGGGCTCAGGACCGAGAACAGCAGTTCGACGTCGTCGATTTGCAGCGGCACATTGTCGCGGTAGCTGATTTCACCCTGCACCGCGATGCCAGCACTTTCCAGCGTCGTATTGAAGCTCAGGCCATAAAGCCGGATGTCCTCCGGGTACTCGGCGAAATAGCGACCCGAGTTGGCGTTGGAGTTGGTGACCGCGGTGCCGCTGAGCACGGGCACTCGGCTGTGGTAGTTCAGGAAGTACAGTCCGAACTCGGTGTTGTTCAGCTCGGGGGCGAAATAGCGCAGAGCGACACCGTACTGGCCATCGTCGTCGGCGAAGCGATCCGGACTGCGCGGGACCGCGGCGCTGCAGGAAACGCGGCTCAGGTCGGTGGCCGGAATCGCCGGATTGGCCAGAATCCCAGGGCAGGCTGCGAAGTTGGCGGGCTCGTCGACGAGACCGAAATTCAGCATGACGAACTCACCGCCCAGGGCGGCGAAGTCATTGGTGCTGAAGTAGGTGCCTGCCGGGTCAATGTCGATCTGTTCGAACTCGAACATGTACAGCGCTTCGATCGAGAAGTTCTCACCGAAGGAGAAGCTGGTCCAGACCATGTCGATCGGCAGGAAGGCTTCCTTCAGCTCCGCACCGGCGATGCGCAGTTTGGAGACGTCGATCGGGTTGATGACGTTGATGCCTTGCTGGATGAAGGTGCTCTCGCCCCAGCTCACAACCTGGCGACCCAGGCGCACCGTGCCGCTGGAGCTCTCGCCCAAATCGAAGTTGTGATAGACGAAGAAGTCGAGCAGGCGCACGTCACTACCCACCAGATCCTTGGCGAGATCGGTCAGCTCATCGCGACTCTCGTTCTCGAAATCGTAGAAGCCGCTGACGCGGATCAGGCCGCCCCAGTTGTAGCCGTATTCCCACGACAGCTCACTGGTCAGCTTGATCGCATTGGAGAACAGGTCGCCATCGTCGTAGTTCAGGTTGCCGTCATCGGAATTGACCGAGAAACGCCCCTGCAGGGCACGCTGCTGAGCATTCGGCAAGGCAAAGCCGATGGGGTTGAATTGCGCCTTGCCGATCAGGCTCGGGTCCTGATCCTCGACACGCCACGACAGACCATAAGTCAGCGTGCTGTCGACGTTCATTCGGAAATCGCCGTTGCTGTACTCGAAGGCCAGCACTGGAGAGGCGGCCGCTCCGAGCAACGCGGCAGACACCGCCAGCGCCAGCCGGCGGCGTCGGGTCATCGAGCGGCGGTCGGTCTTCTTCAATTGCGTGTTCATCATGCTTGATCCTTGTCCGCGAGCTCGATTACGGGGTTTCGATGACGGCATCGTTGCTGACCAGCACCGAGGTACCGCCACTGACCAGCATGCTGGCCATCTGGCCCTGCATCTCAAAGGTGGTCGCCGCCGACGCGGCCGGGCTCAGCAGGCTGCCGTGGTCGCCTTCAGTAAAGCGCACGAACCCACGAATGCCATTGGCGTCCAGGGCAGTACCGGTGATCTTGTTCAGACCCATGATCGCGATCAGCGGCTCAGTGCCGGACAGCGGGGCGCCGGTCACGCGGTTGGGCACGACCTGGTCACCCAGCACTTCCTGCAACAACACGCGATCGGTCAGGACCAGCGAGCGCGCATAGTTGATCGGGTCAGCCGAGTCGATGACGGTCTGAGCGGCCAGCAGGAAGCTCTCGAAGTCCGGCGTACCCGGCTGCAGGCCGGCAGCGGCGGCCAGGCCGGCGCGGATGCGCGGACCGAAAGTCGGTGAGCCGTCGAGGAGCTTGGCGATGCCACCGCCAGGTACATTCAGCACGCCGGTGCTGACGTTGGGTTCGACGGTCATGAAGACCGTGCCGATGATGCCGCCCAGCGACTGGCCGACGTAGTAGATGCGAGAACCATCGAAGTCGCCGATACCGTTGGCATTCAGGTCCATCGACGGCACGCTCAGCGTCAGCACCGACAGGTCCGCCTGCGCCTGACGCAGGTTGTCACGGGCAGTCAGCAGGCTGGCCAGATTGATGAAGTGAGCGCCAGAGGGGTCACGCAATCCGTCTGGACCCGGTGCACCCGTCGCGTTGTTGATCAGGTCGACGTCGAAAGTGCGCTCCCGAGCGATCGGCGCGAACGGCGTACCTTCAACATAAAAGGCACCACAGGCATCCGACGGCACATCCGGATTGGCACCGTGCAGCGGGTGATCCATGGCCACCACGGCAAACCCCTGGGCGGCCATCGTGGCCGAGATGGCCAGGCTGTCACAGCGGTTGCGGGTGATGCCGTGACCGAAGATCACGACCGGCCAGCCCGCTTCCGGACGGGTACGGCCCGACGCGGCATTGGGCACCGTCATGATCAGTGGCGCCGTCTCGGTACCCTTGGCGACCGGCAGCGGATTGGCGAAGGTGACGTTGGTGGAGGTCGGGCTCAGGCCGAGACTGTTGAAGGGTGGCACATAGGCACCCGGGGCCGCCTGCCAGAACGTTCCCAGAATGGTCTGCGGTGGCAGTTCGGCGGCGCCACCCGGGGCGGCGAGGTAGTACGGCAGGTCAATGGTGCCGATGTAGATATCGGCAATCGGCGGCAAGCCTGCCGCCGCCGTGGTCAGGCCGGTGGGCGCCAGGCGTGTGGTCGCCGGCTGCACCGTTGAGCGCAGGGCCCGCAGCGGGATGGTCGCGCCTTGTGTGGTCGCCGCCCAGGACAGCACGATGTCGTCCCGATTGACGCCGGCGGCCGCGGCCGAGGCTTCCTGCGCATTGGTCAGCTGACGCAGGGGTTCCAGCGCTCGAGCGGTAGCCGTCGGCAGCAATGGATCCGTGCTGTTGCCAGCGGCATCGACCAGCGGTGCGGTGCGCTTGGCCAGGAAATAGGTCTGATCTGGCGTGACATCGTTGCCGGCCGTGTCGGTCAGGCCGTCGGTCAGCACCGCCATGTAGGTCTTGAGTTCTTCCAGCGGCTGCAGCGGCACCATGACCAGCGTTCGGTTGGTCGGATCGACGCTGGACAACACGGCCGTGAAGTCGACGCCAGGTTGCAGCTCGCGCACCACGCCGGTCACCGCGCCGGCATTGGAACGGTTGACCTCGAACATCCGCACCGTCTGACCGGGAATGATCGTCGCCGGCGCCAGCGCCGCCGAGAAGCTCGCGGACCAGGGCGTGATCAGACCCCACCCATCCAGCGCGCTGAGCGCGACAAAGGGATCACCGATGTTGGTGGGATCGGCCACCGGCGGGTTCAGCGTGAGGTCGGTGGAACCACTGAGCAACAGGTTGTTGGGCAGCGGCAGCACACCGTTGGAGGGATCGAAGCGCGCGGTGATGATGGCATTGACCGGCGTGCCGTTGTTGTTGGTTGCCGGTGGTGCTGGCACCGCCCGCGGACTGTTCGAGCTGCTGCTGCACGCGCTCAGTACCAGCGCGGACAGCAGAAGCGGAATGAGCTGCCGGGTCTGCATGCTTGTAATCCTTGTGGTGATTCGGTGAGACGAAGATTCGCAACCCATGATAGGGAGAGCTGTCAACCGAATGCAACACGGATTTTTAACTTTCCCCTCGTCAGATCAAGTAGCTATGCTGCAATGCAGCAAGGAATTTCGCGCCCACGAAAAGGCGCTGGCCGGCGTCAGGAGACGGCCGGCCAGGGCAGAAATCACGCAGATTGACGACGCCGTATGTGGTTCGGTTGGGCCCTGACGAACCTATGAGAGGCTCGTCGTTGTCACCTCGGCGCGCTCATCCGGCCGACTGACGAGCCCAGGCCAGGGCTGTATCCAGCATGCGGTTGGAGAAGCCCCACTCGTTGTCATACCAGCTGCAGACTTTCACGAGGGTCCCGCCCATGACCTTGGTCAGCGTCGAATCGTAGATCGAGCTTTCCGGGCGATGGTTGAAGTCCACCGAGACCAGCGGGGCGGCGGAAATTGCGAGCACGCCCTTGAGGTCGCCGTTCGCGGCGTCGCCAAGCACCTGATCGATCTCATCCTTGGTCGTCGGTCGTGCGGCCACGAAAGACAAGTCAACCACCGAGACATTGATCGTCGGAACGCGCATTGCGAATCCGTCCAGGCGACCGTTGAGTTCGGGCAGCACCAACCCCACGGCGGCGGCGGCGCCGGTCTTCGTCGGGATCTGGCTCATGGTCGCCGAACGGGCACGTCGCAAATCCGAGTGATAGACGTCGGTCAGCACCTGATCGTTGGTGTAGGCGTGGATCGTGGTCATCAATCCATGCTGAATGCCGATCGCCTGATGCAGGGCCTTGGCAATCGGCGCCAGACAGTTCGTCGTGCAGGAGGCATTGGACACGACCTGATGCTGCGCACCGAGAATCTGGTGATTGACGCCATAGACCACGGTGGCATCCACGTCCGAGCCGCCCGGTGCCGAGATCAGCACGCGCTTGGCACCCGCCTGCAGATGTGCACCGGCCTTGGCCTTGCTGGTGAACAACCCGGTGCATTCGAACACCACATCGATGTTCATCTCTCCCCAGGGCAGTTTGGTCGGATCGCGTTCGGCCAGCACGCGGATGCGATCGGCACCTACCGTGAGGTGGTCTCCGTCCACACCGACCGGGAAACCAAAGCGGCCATGCGCCGTGTCGTACTGGGTCAGATGCGCGTTGGTGTTGGCATCACCGAGGTCGTTGACAGCGACGATCTGCAACTCGCCGGTGCGACCGCTCTCGTACAGGGCGCGCAGGACATTGCGGCCGATGCGTCCGTAACCATTGATGGCGACACGTAGCGTCATGGTGGATCTCCGTCAGTCAAACTGGGGGTTGAGTGTGAGGGGTGTTCGTCGACTCAGTGGGCCTGTGCGCCCAGCGCTCGGCGTGCTGCAGCAGCCACCGCGCCGGCGGTGATGTCGAAGTGGGCATACAGCTGATCGGCGGGTGCCGAGGCGCCAAATCGATCAATGCCCACCACTTCTCCGTCCAGCCCGACATACTTGCGCCAGAAGTCGGTGACGCCGGCCTCAACGGCCACTCGAGCCCGTAGCCCACTGGGCAGGACCGACTCTCGATAGGCGAGCGGCTGGGCGTCGAAGCGCTGGGTGCAGGGCATCGAAACCACGCGCACGCGATGGCCTGACTCGCGCAAGGACGCTGCTGCGGCCGTCGCCAACGACAGCTCCGAGCCCGTACCGATCAAGACCACTTCAGGGTTCTCGTCGGAGTCGAGCACATAGCCGCCACGGGCGATCAGATCCACTTGCGCTTCGCTGCGCGCCTGGGGGGCCAGATTCTGCCGACTCAGCGCGAACAAGCTCGGACCTGCCTTGTGCTCGATGGCCTCAACCCAGGCGACCGCCGTTTCGACAGCATCGCAGGGACGCCAAACCTCGGTGTTGGGCATCAGGCGCAGGCTGGCCAGATGCTCGACCGGTTGATGGGTAGGGCCGTCTTCGCCCAGACCGATCGAGTCGTGCGTGTACACATGAATGACCGGCACCGGAATCAATGCACTCATGCGCAAGGCATTGCGCGCGTAATCCGAGAACACCAGGAAGGTCGCACCAAAGGGCCGCAGGCCACCGTGCAGCCCCAGACCGTTGGCGATGGCGGACATGCCAAATTCCCGCACACCGTAATAGATGTAGTTTCCGCTGGCGTCGCCTGCGCTGATGCCGCGGCTGCCCTTGACCAGCGTGAGATTCGAATGAGCCAGATCCGCCGAACCGCCAGTGAGCTCAGGCAGTGCGTCAACCAGGTGACCGAGCGCCAGCTGCGACGCCTTGCGTGAGGCGATGGGCTTGGCTTCCGCCGCCAGTGCATTGATGACCCCGGCACGTCGTGCGGGCCAGTCGGACGGCAACTCACCCTGCTGACACCGCTCAAACTCACTGGCCAGTTCGGGGTGCTGACTTCGATAGCCGCTGAAGAGCTGCTGCCACTCGTGTTCCCAGGTGGCGCCGCGCGAACGGGCGTCCCAGGCATGGCGCAGTTCATCGGGGACCTCAAATGGACCGTGGGTCCAACCCAACGCCGCCTTGGCGGCAGCCAGCTCGTCCGCCCCCAACGGCGCGCCATGGCTGGATTCCTTGCCCTGTTTGTTGGGTGAGCCGTAGCCGATGATGGTCTTGCAGCAGATCAACGTCGGCTTGGTCGGATCCACCGCCGCACTGACCAGCGCGGCCTTGATCGCTTCCGGATTGTGGCCATCGACAGCGCCGATCACTTCCCAGCCGTAAGCCTCGAAGCGCTTGACCGTGTCGTCGCTGAACCAGCCTTGGACCTGTCCATCGATGGAGATGCCGTTGTCATCGTAGATCGCCACCAGCTTGCCCAACCCCAAGGTGCCCGCCAGCGAGGCGGCCTCATGAGAAATGCCCTCCATCAGGCAGCCGTCGCCTAGGAAGCAATAGGTGTAGTGATCAACGATGGGAAACTCCGGCCGATTGAAGCGTGCCGCCAGAATCTTCTCCGCCAATGCCATACCGACGGCATTGGCCAATCCCTGACCCAGCGGGCCGGTGGTGGTTTCCACGCCAGGCGTCTCGGAGGCTTCGGGATGGCCGGCGGTGCGGGAATGCAGTTGCCGGAAGTGCTTCAACTCCTCCAGCGGCAAGTCATAGCCGCTGAGATGCAGCAGCGAATAGAGCAACATCGATCCGTGCCCGTTGCTGAGCACGAAGCGGTCGCGATTGCTCCATTTCGGGTTGGCGGGGTTGTGCCTGAGAAAGTCGTTCCAGAGCACTTCGGCGATATCCGCCATACCCATGGGCATGCCCGGGTGCCCGGACTTGGCGGCCTCCACCGCATCCATCGACAACGCGCGAACGGCATTGGCCAGCTGCCGACGATCCACGTTGCTCATCCTGCCTCCGTCACTTGTCGCGGGTCAGCTTGACCGCGCCACTGGCGAGATCACTGTCGAAACGATTCAGCTCGCTGCGCACGATGGGTGCCAGCAGATACAGACCAATCAGGTTCGGAATCGACATCATGAAGATCATGGCATCGGAGAAGTCGAGCACCGACTGCAGTTGAATCGAACAACCCAGCACGACGAACACCAGGAACACGGCGTGGTAGCCCAACATCACCTGATGGCTGTGGCCAAACAGATAGGTCGCCGCCTTCACGCCGTAATACGACCAGGAAATCATCGTCGAAAAGGCAAAGAGCAGCACTGCGACCGACAGCAGGTAGGGGAACCAGCTGAAGACGGAGCCATAGGCCGCGCTGGTCAATGCCACCCCAACCAGACCCGTTTCGGCCTGGGTATCGAGTTGACCGGAAACGATGATCACCAGCGCAGTCATCGTGCAGATAACAACGGTGTCGAGGAACGGTTCCCACAGAGCGACCAGGCCCTCGGTGGCCGCGTAGCGGGTCTTGACGGCCGAATGGGCGATGGGTGCCGATCCGATGCCAGCCTCATTGGAAAAAGCCGCGCGCTGAAAGCCGACGATCAGCACACCCACGATGCCTCCAAACGTCGCCTCCGGCGAGAACGCGCCGGAGATGATCTGGCCAATGGCCTCCGGCAAGTGCGGGATGTGCATCAGAATAATGACCAAGCCGGCCAGCAGATACATGGCGGCCATGAAGGGCACCAGCTTGCTGGTGACCTTGGCGATGGACTTGATGCCACCGATGACGACCATGCCGGTGATCACGGCGAGCCCCAGGCCGAACAACCAGCCCTTGTCGGCGAACCAGCTTTCCGCCCCCCCAGTGACGGCGACCAATTGGTTGAAGGACTGGTTGGCTTGATACATGTTGCCGCCGCCCAGCGAACCACCGATACAGCAGATGGCGAAGATCACTGCCAGTGTCTTGCCGAATCCGCCCATAGTCGGAAAGCGTTCGGCGATCCCCTTGCTGAGGTAGTGCATGGGCCCGCCTGAGACCGTGCCATCCGCGTGTTCGGTGCGGTAGCGCACACCTAAAGTGCACTCGCAGAACTTCGTCGCCATACCGAGGAAGCCCGCCAGCACCATCCAGAAGGTTGCCCCTGGGCCTCCCAGGGTGACGGCGACCGCCACACCACCGATATTGCCCAGTCCAACTGTGCCGGAAACGGCAGTCGACAAGGCCTGGAAATGGGAGACCTCTCCAGGTGCCGATTCATCGTGATAGTCCCCACGAATCAGCCGGTAACCGCGGTAGAAGCCACGCAGGTTGATGAACTTGAAGTAGATCGTGCAGAACACCGCAGCGACGACCAACCAGGCCACGATCAGTCTGAGGTCACTGCCAAAGAACGGGACCGAGTAAAACACCGCGCCGGATATCTTGTTCAGGATCGGAGCGATGGCTGCCTCGATGGACGCGTCTATCCCGCCGCCCTCCTGCGCCAGCAGCGGCTGCGAGGCAAGCAGCGCGAGCAACCCCAGAATCCAGCTCCTGATCCCCATATCTATGCGCCTGTCGTGGTAGGAACGGCCGCGAAGTCTACCAGCTGGCGAGCACCGTGCCGGTCCGGATCCCAGCAATCGCGCAACTGCTACCGATGGCCGAGTACCGTGGCTGGCTTGTTGCATGGGCGCCGTTGCCGCAAGTGCACTCCCACGATGAGTGTCAGAACCAACATCAGTACGATCATGGCAGGCGCTTCGACGATCCGGATCGGCAGTCGTTCGATCCGTGGTTCTTCGACAATCGTCGTGATGGTTGGACCGCGCACGAGCAACGTCGCACTGTTCTACACCATGTAGAAGTCGTTGCGGACCAGTTCGCCGTCATCTGTCACGACCAAGGTCATCTGCTCTGTCCTTGTCTCCTGAGGCGCCAGAA
>JAWLAT010000017.1:0-104746 GCA_041395325.1 Lysobacterales bacterium | reverse complement strand
AACGCTCGCAGCGTGCTGTCATCGGCAGCTACGTTCAACGCTGCGGCGCCTCGGGCAGATGCAGCGCGACCTGAAAGCGGCCATCGGTCTGCTCGGTGCGCAGCCTGGCCTGGTCACCGTAGCGCAGCTGCAGCAACTCGCGCGTGTTGCGCAGGCCCAGTCCCAGACCGGGATTGCTGACCGCCTGCGTGGCCACCGAGTTTGACAGTTCGATGTCCACGCCTTGATCGGTAGCGCTGATGCGCAGCCGGATATCGCTGTGGCTGTTGTGGGTGTCCAGATCATGCCGCAGCGCGTTTTCGACCAGTGGTTGCAGCAGCAGCGGTGGACAACTGGCATCGCGTAGTTCGTGTTCGTTGGCTTCAATGTGCACCTGCAGGCGATCTCCGTGACGGAGCCGCTGCAACTGCAGGTAGCCGCGCAGGAACTCCAGTTCTTCGGCCAGGCTGACCCACTCGCGTCGGCTGGCTTCCAGCGTGTAGCGGAGTAGATCGCTGAGGCGTGCGATGCCACTGAGCGCACCGGCCTGGTCATCGGCGCGAACCAGTGCGCTGATTGCGGTGAGTGCATTGAACAGAAAATGCGGCTCCAGCTGCGCCTGGATCGCTGACAGCTTGTGCTGCTGCAGCTGCAGCTGCATCGTCAACATCCGCGCCTGCAGTTGGGCATTGCGGCGGTCACGCGCCAATTGACCGCGCAGCAGCACCAGCCCGTAAATCGACCCGAAGCAGCCGCTGAACATGACGAAATCGGTGAACAGCGCGTTGGTCAGCCAGTCCGGCCAAGCGTGCCGGAGTGCCGCCAGTGGCGCCAGCTGACCGCCGGCCATCAGCAGCATCGAGTAGAACGAATAGGGAAGAAAGAAGCCCAGGATGGAAGCCGCGTAGGCGCCGGCTACCGTGCCCGGCCGTGCCAGTTGCTCCCGTCGACGATCGAGCAGCACGTAACAGCAGACCGAGTAGAGCAACCACGGTGGGTAGTAGCGCAGGTTGTTCAGCAGCTTGGGCAGGAAGGGTGCTGCCGGATCACCGAGCGTCAGCGTCTGCAGCAGCGCCAGCACCAGCAGCATGGCCGCGGCAAGCAGACCGACACGCAACCAACCCGGACGGGCCTCGGTCCTGCTCAGGATAGCGTCGGGGGCGAGGGTGATGGCCATGCTGCGAGGTTATGCCCTTGGGCAAGGTTGGCACCAGCGCCGTTGCCCGGAAGTGGCTGGCATTGCTCCCGGCAATTGGGTCATTGGTCCCAGCGGTTCCCACGGCGCTCGCCATTGCTCCCAGCCGGCGGGGCGCTGATCACACGGCGCTGTCGTCGTGAAGGGTGCACTGCCTAGGCTGATCGCCGTTCTTCAGCCACTGCGAGCCCATGCCCATGAACACCCTTGCCGATCAGCGCGTGAAGCGACTCCCGTTCGCCAACTGGGCCGTCGCCCTGCTGCTGTGCGCCAGCAGCGCTGGTGCCGCCGAGATCACGGTACTCGTGCAGAGCAACAGCTTTCAGCCCAACGACATCGAGATCGAAGTGGGCGACACGATCAAGTTCCAGAATCTCGGTGGCTTTCACGATGTCCGCGCCGATGACGGCAGCTTCTCGCGCGAACCTTCCAATGCCAACTGGCGCTTTCGGCACACCTTTGATCGGGTCGGCGAGTTCCCGGTTCATTGCTCGATCCACAGCAGCCCCGGGCGGCCGATCGCTACCAGCATGAACGCGCACATCACGGTGGTCCCGGCCAGTGGCCCCAGTTTTGCCATCAACCAGGGCATTGCCGGTGCCTGGTTCAACGAGCAAACGCCCGGTCAGGGCATCCTCTTCGATGTGCGACCCAGCGATCAGCTCATTTTCGGCGCCATTTTCACCTACGAGTCTGTGGTCGCCGCCAAGCTCGGCGCACCCGAACATCGCTGGCTCACGGTGCAGGGGAACTACAGCGGCGACACCGCCGAGCTGCCGATCTTTCTGACTGCCGGTGGCGTTTTCAATGACCCGACGCCGACGACCACCGCGCCGGTGGGCACCGCCACCATCCGCTTCCAGTCCTGCTCGGCCGGCACCCTGGATTTCGTTCTGACCGAACAAGGCCTCAGCGGCAGCATTCCGCTGAGCCGGGTGATCCCCGGCACGGAATCCCTGTGCGAGACGCTCGATGCCGCGGCGCGGTGAGCTCCGCCGACTGGCGAATCAGGGTTCGGCGCCATCGGCGAACAGAGCGACCCCCAGCATGTAGCGCCAGACCGGTGCATAGCCGATCGACCCGTCCGGGTCGGTCGGCAGACTGTCGTCGACCACGACCGCACCATGAAAATTGGCCTCCGGTACGTCGATGCGACTGCTGTCCAGCCGATTGGCCAGCCACTGCGAAGGCGCAATCAGATCCACATTCTGAGTCGGTCCACCCTGGCTCAGGCCGAGGATGCCCTGGGTCAGCTGGAACAGGGCATAGTTCGGATCCTGCTGGTGGACGAAACCGTAGACTCCGCGAGCTTCGATCTGCAGGGGCCGCTGGACCCACTCGGCGACGCCCAGTCCGGTGACGAAATCGCCGGGGCCGCCAAACAGCAGCGCACCGGCCAGCGCCTGCTCCTGGGCCAGATAGGCCGCGTGCCCGGCTCCCTGGCTGTGTCCGCCGACGACGATGTGCGACCAATCGGGCTGAGATTGTTGAAGGAATCGACCCCAGCCCTCGTCAGGATGCGAATCCTGCAGGGTCAGTAGCAGCCGGACGAGTCGGTTGACCACGGAATTCGGCTGGTCCACGTCGACCAGGGGGCTGACATCCTCGCCATAGAGGCGCTCGGCCCGGACTTGCCCCGGCGCGGCCAGATCGCCGCCGGCGATGGTCAGGTCCGTGACGCTGGGCCAGTTCGGATAGGCCAGTGAGACGGCGTGATAGCCCCGACTGGCCGCCTCGCGGATGATCTCCAGCGAGTTTTCCGGCAGCCCACCGCTGCCGGCCAGATGCACGTAGAGAAAGCCATTGCGGCGCGCGTCGTCGATCGCCAGGAAGTGGCGCAGATCACGCTGATTGGCACCGGGCAGCTCCAGCAGTGGCCGGATCCCGTCGCCGGTTTGCACGGGATCGACAAAGGCTTCACGCAATGCGGCGAGGGTTGGTGTGGTGGCCAGGCACCCGGCGAGCAACAGCGTCCGCAGCAGCTTTGTCATGGGCAGGATGTCGGTTTGAGCACGGGTCCAGCAACGCAGGCGAATCCGACCGGTTGACGTGATCGACTAGCCGCGTCGGAACAGCCGCGGGTTGCTGCTGACGAAACGCTCGATCAGCTGGCGCAGCAGCGAGCGCTGACCCCGCCGCAGGTAGCGCCAGCCGTACAGGGCAGCCAGCAGCGCGCCGAGGGCGTCGACGATCAGGTCCCACATGGTGTCGGTCAGCCCCGAAAGATCACCCAGCATCGGCTTTTGCATGCGCGTGCCAACCAGCTTGTCCATGCTGAACTCGAAAATCTCCCACAGCGCGCCCGCCGCCAGCGCGAAGCCGAAGGCAAACAGCGCCACGAAGCCCGGACTCAGGTGCAGATCGATGCGACGGTTTTCGTTGAGGACATAGACCAGCAGGAAGCCGAGGATGCCCAGCAGCGCACCCGAACTGGTGTGCAGCGCGATATCCCACCACCAGTAGCGGGTGTAGTAGCCACGCACCTCGCCCAGATAGAGCGCGGCAAAGACGAAGGCGATCACCAGCACCTGAAACTGCGGTGGCACGTGCACGGCGAAGCGTCGGCTCAAGGCCAGCGGCGCCAGCGTGAGGCCCATCACCGCCAGCACCACGAGCATTTGCAGCCAGCGTCCCAGCCATCCGGCCACGATGGCCTCGATTGCCATCACTGCCACCAGCAGCCAGACCACGCCGCGCTGGATGCGGTCTGCCAGATCGGGCGGGGGAGAGGTCGCCATGATCTCCGCTCCGGTGGAGTGCAATGCAGACGTTAGCAGTTGCCGGCCGCGACGGGATGGTCGCTTTGTGGGGGTGAAGCCGCTGCGGGCGCAAGGTAATCTGCGCGCTGCATCAAACAGGAGTCGTGCGCATGGAAGGCTTGCAGACCGTGGTCCGGGAAACGGGCGCTGATGCCAAGCAGACCGTGCTCTGGCTGCATGGCCTGGGCGCTGATGGTCACGACTTCGAGGGCATCGTGCCGGAACTCGTGCGACCGCACTGGCCCGCGCTGCGTTTTGTCTTTCCGCATGCGCCGGTGCGGCCGGTCACGGTCAATGGCGGCATGCGCATGCGGGCCTGGTACGACATTCTCGGCATGGATCTGGCCTCCAAACAGGATGAGGCCGGCATCCGTGACTCGGTCCAGCGCATCGAGCAGCTGGTTGACCTGGAGGTTTCGGCCGGACGTCAGGTCCTGCTGGCGGGCTTTTCGCAGGGCGGTGCGATCACGCTGGCCACCGCACTGATCAGTCGCCGACCGATACTTGGGCTGGTCGTGCTGTCGAGCTACTTGCCGCTGGACCTGCGCTTGTTCGAGGGCGCCGATCCGACGGCCTTCGAGCGGCCATTGTTCATGGCCCACGGCCGTTTCGATCCGGTCGTTCCGCAGGCGCTGGGCGAGTTGTCGCGAGATCGGCTGCAGGCGCGCGGATTCCAGGTTGATTGGCACAGCTATCCGATGGCGCATCAGGTCTGCCTGGAGGAAATTCGGGCGCTGGGTGACTGGTTCGAGCAGCACTTGTTCGACTGACGCCATGGCCGGCCATTCCGCCGACACTCGCCTGCGCGACGGCTGGTTGCCGGAGCTCTGTCGCTGGGAGGCAGTGCTGACCATTGTGCTGGTCGCTGAACTGGTCGCGCTGGTCGCCGTGCTGGCGCCATTTGCCGAGGAAGGTATTTCCGCGGTCGCCGGCTGGCGCCGCGTCGGTCCGGTCAGTCTTTATGTGCAATGGCTGTCGCTGACCTGTGTGGTCGGACTGTGCCTGAGCCGGCCCTGGCTATTGCGCTGGCCGGCCTTGCTGGGCGGCTCGCTGGCCTGGCTGATGTGTGTGCTGACCTGTCTGCTCGGTGCGCTGGCCGTGGGATACGTGGACCGGCAACTGGGCCTGGGTCTGAGCGGCGCCGGTCGCAGCCTGACGGCTTTCGTTTTCGGCAGCACCACCAGCGCCGGACTGATCATTGCGGCAGCGTTGCGCTACGCCTTCGTGCACAGCCAGTGGCAGCAGCAGGTGCGCGCGCACGCTCGGGTCGAAGCCGATGCCCTGCAGGCTCGGATCCGTCCGCACTTCCTGTTCAACAGCCTCAATACCGTGGCCATGCTGATTCACGTCCGGCCAGACGCAGCCGAGTCGGCCTTGCTGGACCTTTCCGACTTGTTCCGAGCCAGCCTGCGCGCGGGCGAACACAGCATCGCTCTGAGTGAGGAAGTGGATCTGTGTCGGCGCTATCTGGCACTCGAGTCCGAGCGCCTGGGCGACCGACTGCGGGTCGAGTGGGATCTGCAACTGCCCGAGCAACTGGCGCTGCCGCCGCTGGTGCTGCAGCCGCTGGTGGAGAATGCGGTCTACCACGGCATTCAGGCGCTGCCCGACGGTGGCCTGCTGCGCATCGAGGGCAGGCGTGACGGAGACCGTTGGCTGCTGCAGGTCGGCAACCCGGTGGCCAGTGCCGGCGCGCGGCATCGTGGTGCTGGTGAAGCCGTCACCAACATCCGCGCTCGTCTGCGGCATCGCTTCGGTGATCGGGCCGACCTGCAATGTGAGGTCACCGATGACTACCATCTGGCTCGGCTATGGATACCCATCGATGAAGGTCCTGATCGTCGACGATGAACCGCTGGCGCGACAGCGCCTGGCGCAACTGGTGGCTGCGCAAGCCGACTGCGACGTCGTCGGCACCGCACAAAGTGGTGAAGAATGCCTGCTCAAGATCCAGCAACAGCAGCCGGATCTGGTGCTGCTGGACATTCGCATGCCGGGTATGGACGGACTCGACGCGGCTCGGCGACTGCGTGAACTGCAGCGCCCGCCCGCACTGGTCTTCTGCACCGCTTATGACGAACATGCCGTGAGCGCCTTTGATGTCGAAGCGGTGGACTATCTGGTCAAGCCGGTCCGGCCGGAACGACTGCGACAAGCGCTCGACCGTGCCCGCCGGGCGCTCGGTGGTGGCGGTGCGGATGCCCATGAGCCTCACCTGCAGACGCGAATCCGCGGTGAGATCCGCCTGATTCCGCTGCGCGAAGTGCACTACCTGCTGGCCGACGCCAAATACGTCGAGGTGCACACGGCACAGCAGGTGGCGTTGATCGAAGATTCCCTGGTCTCACTGGAAGAGCGCTATCCCGAGCACTTTCTGCGGGTCCACCGAAATTGCCTGGTGGCCGGCAGCGAACTGGTCGGCTTGCGTCGCAGCGGTGGCATCGTGCAGGCCTGCCTGCGCAGCGGGGTGGCGCTGGAGGTCAGTCGACGCAACCTGGCGCAGGTTCGCCGCCACCTGCGCAGCCGCGTCTGAGGCAGGAAGACGACGGTTGAAAGGGGCGGCTCCAGGCGCCTGTGGACGCGTTTTCGAGTTGACCCTCTTCTTGCCGCACTGCTATAAAACGCGGCTCTGGCGGGCGTCCTGCCCGATCCACCAAGGTTGCCACAGCCGATTCTCGAAGGACCCGTCCATGCGCGTGCGATCTCTCGCTGCATTTGTCCTGTTTGCCGCCAGCCATGCCGTCATGGCCGCCGAAGAGCACTCTGCGATGCCTGTCGGTGATGCCGCTGCCGGTGCCACCAAGGCTGCCGTCTGCGGCGCCTGCCACGGATTGGATGGCAACAGCACCGACCCGCAGTACCCGAAGCTGGCCGGCCAGCATGCTGACTACACCGCTCGGCACCTGGCGCTGTTCAAGGAAGGCAAGCGGGACAACGCCATCATGGCGGGTTTCGCATTGCCGCTGAGTGAGCAGGACATGCTGGATCTTGGCGCGCACTTCGCCACGCTGACGGTGCAGACCGGTGTGGCTGACGAGAGCATGGTCGCCACGGGCCAGCAGCTCTACCGTGGTGGTGACGCCAAGCGCGGGATTCCGGCCTGCATGGGCTGCCATGGTCCAACGGGCCACGGCAATCCGCTGGTGCCCTACCCGAGCTTGGCCGGACAGCACGCGACCTACACCGCCGACATGCTGCGGCGCTTCCGTGACGGGGCCGTCTACGGCGACGCAGAGGGCAACAATCTGGCCATGTCGGCCATCGCCGCCACGCTGACGGATGCCGAGATCGAGGCGCTGGCCTCCTATCTGGAAGGCCTGCACGGCGGCTGATTCGCCTGTTCGCCTGAGGCTGTCAGGCTCGGTTGGACGCGGCGCCCGGCCTGCTCGTCGTCTAGTCCTGATTCGACTGCGCTGCCGGCGTGCCTGCGCCACTGGCTCATGGCATCCTTCAACGGAACTTCAGCCGCGCCGTGGCAGTCTCTCGGCGCCTTGCGTCCAATTCAATGGGAGCCATTCATGCGACGTATTTTCCTTGCTCTTGCCATCCTGATTGCCGCGCCGCTGGTGCAGGCCCAGGCGCTCTGGCATGAGGGCCAGAACTACTTCCTGGTCAGCCCGGCGCAGGCGCCGTCGACCGGCGACAAGATTGAAGTGCTCGAAGTGTTTAGCTACGCGTGCATCCACTGCGCCAATTTCGAGCCGCATCTGGCCGCCTGGAAGAAGAACAAGCCGGACAATGTCGAAGTCGTCATGATGCCGGCAGCGTGGAACCCAGCCTGGGAGTTCTATGCGCGCGCCTACTACACGGCCGAAGCCCTGAAGGTGCTCGACAAGACCCATCAGGCGCTGTTCAACGCCCTGCACATCGAGCACCTGCAGATTCGTACGGTGGATGATCTGACCGCCTTTTACGCCAAGTACGGCGTCGATCCGGAAACCTTCAAGCAGACGGCCTCGTCCTTTGCGGTCGAGACCAAGCTGAAGCGCTCCAAGGAATTGGTGCCTCGCATGGGCGTGCGTGGCACACCGGAGATCATCGTCGATGGCAAGTACCGCTTCAGCGTGGCCACGGCGGGCGGTTCGGAGAAGGCGGCCTTCGCGCTGCTCGATTTTCTGATTCAGAAGGCGGCTTCCGAGCGCCCCAAAGCCGAGAAGGCGGCGCCCTGAGTCAGGCCATGGCGGGGCCCCGGATCGATGCGGGCCCCGTTCGCCTGCGCATTCTCAGCTTCAATATTCAGGCCGGGAATGCGACCCAGCGCTATCGACACTATCTGACACACAGCTGGAAGCATGTGCTGCCGGATTCCGGCAAGCAGCGCAACCTGGCCGCGCTGGTGCCCTGGCTGGCGGAGTACGACCTCGTCGGCCTGCAGGAAGCCGATGGCGGCAGCCTGCGCAGCGGCTTTCTCAATCAGGCCCGCTATCTCGCCGAAACGGCTGACTTTCCCTATTGGACCCAGCAGGGCAATCGCCGCGTCGGTCCGATCGCTCACAGCACCAACTGCCTGCTCAGCCGGTTGCCAATTGGGGCCGCCGAGGATCATCCGCTGCCCGGGAGAATCCGTGGTCGCGGTGCGCTGCTGGCCAGAGTGGGTTCGGCCGAACACCAGTTGGCCGTGATCATTGCGCACCTGTCTTTGGGTCCGGCATCGCGCAAGCCGCAGTGGGATCTGATCGCCGATCTGGTGGAGGACGCCGGCAAGGTCGTGCTGATGGGTGACTTCAATTGTGCGCCGGATGACCGGGATTTCCGTGCCTTCCGTGAACGCACCGGTCTGCAACACGCCGACGCCTCACCACCGGCGACCTTTCCATCCTGGCGGCCGCGTCGGGCCATCGATCACGTGCTGGTCAGTCGCGACCTGCAGGTGCAGAGCTGCCGCACGCTGCCCCTGGCACTCTCCGATCATCTGCCACTCGAGGTCGTGGTGACCGTCTGAACTTCCGCAGGCACGTGGCTCAGCCGCCCCCCATGGCCTGCACCACCTCAATGCGATCGCCGCTGTTGACGGCCACCACCGCGTGCTGCGAGCGCGGCACGATCTGACCGTTGCATTCCACCGCCACGCGCCGTTGCGCCCAACCTTCGCGATCCAGTAGATCGGCGATCGTGCAGCTCTCCTGCACTGATCGGAGCTGGCCGTTGAGCTGAAATTCGATCATCTGCTTCAATACTCCTTGCGCCACTCTGCGGCAACGAACGCTTTGCGCAATAATTCCGGTTTGCAGTGCAAGCGAGCATACATGCGCACCAAGGCGGAGATCACCGGCAACTGGCTGCCACGCTATACCGGAACGGCGCTCGAGGACTTCAGCAAGTACATCCTGCTGACCAACTTCAATGGCTATCTGACCCACTTTTGCCAGCTGACCGGCGCGACCATCACCGGGGCGGACCGGCCCATGCCCAATGCGACCGCCGGTGGCGTCACGATGATCAACTTCGGCATGGGCAGCGCCAATGCTGCCACGATCATGGATCTGCTGGGCGCAGTCCATCCTCGCGCCGTGCTGTTCCTGGGCAAGTGTGGCGGCCTGAAGAAAAAGAACCGCCTGGGCGATCTGATCCTGCCAATTGCTGCGCTCCGCGGCGAGGGCACCAGCAACGACTATTTCCCGCCCGAGGTGCCCGCACTGCCGGCCTTCAACCTGCAACGCGCGGTGTCCTCGACCGTTCGCGATCATGGATTGGATTACTGGACCGGGACCGTATACACGACCAATCGGCGCGTGTGGGAACACGACGACGAGTTCAAGGAATACCTGCGGCGCACCCGCTGCATGGCGATCGACATGGAGACGGCGACGATCTTCAGCGTGGGCTTTGCCAACAGCGTGCCGGTGGGTGCGTTGCTGCTGGTTTCCGATCAGCCGATGATTCCGGAGGGTGTCAAGACCGAGGAGAGCGACCGCCGTGTGTCGGAAGCCTTCGTCGATCATCACATTCGGATCGGATTGGATGCCCTGCGCGAGGTGCGCGAGGAAGGTCGCAGCGTGAAGCACTTGCGCTTTGACGAGTGACAAGGATGGGCGTGCCCACTGCCGCGGCGGAGGGCACTGTCAGTCGTCGGAATTCAAAACGCCAAGGCGCCGCAGAGGCGCCTGCGCCTGATCTCAGCCGCCGAGAGCGGCCTTGACCTTGCCGGCGAGCGCCTGCATGTCGGCTCGGCCGGCCACGCGGGGCTTGAGCAAGGACATCACCTTGCCCATGTCGCGGGCCGACGTGGCGCCGGCCTCGCTCACGCACGCAGCCAGGATCTCGGCCAGCTCGGCCTCGCTCAGTGGCTGCGGCATGTAGACCTCGATCACGCTGATCTCGGCCTGTTCCTTGTCGACCAGATCCTGGCGACCGGCGGCGGCGAACTGGCTGACAGAGTCACGCCGTTGCTTGAGCATCTTCTCCAGCACGCTCAGCACCTGCGTATCGTCAAGCTCGATGCGCTCATCCACCTCACGCTGCTTGATCGCTGCCTGGATCAGGCGGATCGTGGCGAGCTTCTCCTTCTCGCCGGCGCGCATCGCGGACTTCATGTCCGCGGTGATCTGGTCTTTCAGGGACATGAGTCGATCAGTACAGCCGCTTGCGCTTGGTGATGTCGCGGGAGACGCGACGAACGTTGCGCTTGACGGCCGCAGCCAGCTTGCGCTTGCGCTCGGAAGTCGGCTTTTCGTAGAACTCGCGACGACGCACTTCGGTCAGCACACCGGCCTTTTCACAGGACCGCTTGAAGCGACGCAGGGCGAACTCGAACGGCTCGTTCTCCCGGACTTTGACGTTTGGCATGGAATCTCCTGGGCAGCACAAGGGGCTCGTAAACGAGCGAGCCGCCAAGTATATCCCAGCATCTTGACAACACGCAAAGGGCGTCAATTCTTCGGAAGGAGGCGGAGCCGGTGTCTTGACAGATCCGTTGATCTAAATGAGACTCATTCGCACTTCAATGCGAAGGAGCAAGCCCCTCGTGTGCAGCGCCAGCACCACCGACTCGGAACTCGTCGGTCTACCCCTATCGACGCGGCACCCGCGCCCTTCCCCCGAGGCGCGCGGCACGGCCGGGCGGTGGGCTGGCGCGGCATCCAGGTATCGGTCATGACGAACCCTGCGTTGCCACTACCCACGGCCGCCCGCTGGTCCCAGCCGTCACTCGATGAGCGTAGTGCAGAAGGCCTGAGGGACAGCGGCGACTGGCTGACCCTCGATCGCCAGCTGTTGCTGGCTTGCCCGCGCGAACGCGCATTCGCCTGCCTGCGCAATCTGGCCTGCTTGCCTCGCTGGTGGCCACAGGCAGAGGATCTGCATCCACTGCCGCCGGGCCTGTGCCAGCGCGGAGACCTGGCCTGCCTGACCTGGCGCGGCCAGCCGACCCTGCTCAAGGTGCTCGACTTTCAGCCAGACAGTCGCATCGTCCTGTCATTGCGCCAGCCGGCCGACATCCTGTTGCTCGATCTCTGGCTGCGGCCCATCGCCGAGGGTTGCCGGTTGCGCCTCAGGCTGGAGACGCTGCGCGCCGACGGCATGCTCGGGAGCACGCGCCAGGCGCTGCGCCTGGGTCGCTTGCTGCAACAGGCCTCCGCGCGCCTGCGTACGCACCTGCAATGGGAGCTGCAGTGCCCGACCTGAGGGCTCGAATTCCTACCCGTATCGATCAGCGGTGTTGCTCCACACCAGAGGAGATCACCAGCACGCGACCGGAGCGATAGCCGCGGATGCTGCTCCAGGCCGAGGTGATCAGCAGCTCCTGCATCCCGTCAGCGTCCACATCGCCGATCCCGACCGCATCAAAACCAAAGGTCTCGCCCGGCATCTTGCCGGTGTAGGTCCGCAACAGCTCGCCGGTCTTGCCCGAATAGAGATAGGCGCGACCGCCCGAGACGGCGGCAGCGCCGTATTGCCATGCCCCGACGATCAGGTCGGCGTGACCATCGCCATCGACATCGCCGGCCACCGCCAACGTGGTGCCTAGACCCTCACCGGCGGTTTCACCCGTGAAGGTGTGGAGCCGCTCGCCGGTGGCGCCCGAGTGGACATAGACACGTCCGGTTCCGCGTCCCTTGGCACTGTTGGCCCAGTCCGAAGCGTAGACGTCCGGATAGTCGTCGCCATCGACGTCTCCCAGCACCGCGGCGAACATGGCACCCAGGGCGCCGCCGGTCTCATCGGAATCGATGACGAAGGCCGGTGTGTCCTGCAGTCCCCGATAGACGTAGACCCGCCCGGTGTCGCGCGGGCCGGCAGCGGGCGCACCGACCACCAGCAACTGGGTCCGACCGTCGTTGTAGCCGTAGACCGTGCTGCCGAAGCCGTCGCCGGCGGCTTCACCGTCCACCTGCCACAGGCGCTGACCGTCCTTGCCGGAGTAGACATAGGCGCGCCCGGCGTCGGCGCCGACCGCATCATGGCCCGGTGCGGCAGTGAGCAGGTCGGCGTGACCATCGCCGTTGACATCGCCCATCGTGCTGACGTGCTGGCCGAAGTTGTCGCCCTCGGCCTCGCCATGCAACTGCAGCAGGACGGCGCCATCGACCCCGGAATAGACCACTGCCCGGTTCCCGCCCGGTGCGCCGGCAATGACATCGCCGATGCCATCGCCGTCGACGTCACCAGCGGCCTCGATGCCATTGCCGAGCTGGTCACCCGGCTCGCCATCGGCTTGCCACAACCGCTCGCCGGTGCCCGTCGAGTAGACGTAGATGCGCCCGGCTTTTTCACCGGTCGTGTGCTTCAGCGGCGCCGAGGTGACGAAGTCGCGAATGTCGTCGCCATCCACATCACCGATGTCGCGGGCGATCCAGCCAAACTGATCGCCGCTCGCTTCGCCCACCCACTGGCGGACGATCTTGACCGGCTCCACAAAGGGATCGGCGAATTCCTCGGCAGTCGGCAGCAAGGCGAGCAAACGGGGATCATTCTTGAGCGCTGCAAGGTTGGGGTCCACCGTAGCCCCCGTCAGATCGAAACGGCGGCTCTGACGAATCTGTGCCAGATGGGCCAGCGCGACGTCCTGATCATCGCCCAGGCTGTCGACCACTGCCAGGTTGTAGAGCAGCTGAGGCGCATCCGGCGTCAGCTCCAGTCCTTGCCGCAACGCCGCGCGGGCACACGGCAGATCCTTGAGACTGATGCAGATTGATCCCAGGGTCCGCCAGGCCATCGCGTTGCCGGGCTCCAGTTCGGTCAGCTGCGTTGCCATGGCACGCGCCGACTCCCCGTCGCCGGCCTGCAGTGCCGACATGGCAGCGCCGATGGAGGGCTTCGGTGCGACCGCAGCGGCCGCTCGACGCAGGACGAACTCGGTCTCCACGCGGCCCGACCACGCCGGCTTGCTGCCGTCCGGATAGGTCTCGTCGAACATCGTCAGGTGCAGCAGCTCGCCGTCGATGTGGTAGCGATAGAACTGCTGACCGCCCTCGAAGCCCGGCACCTTGGCCACCATCGCCGTGGTGGTGACGGTATCGGCCGTGGCCTCATAGCGACCGCCGTTGAAGACGATCGAACGGAAGCCAGCGAGTATTTCGGCTTCGGTCGGCTCGGCCAGCTTGGCGAAGGGCACCCGGGGCCCCTGCGAGGGTGACCACATGATCGAATAATGCGTCGGCGTGAACAGGAACAGTCCGGGCTGGGCCGGATCAATCGACTGCGAGCGCTCGCCACTGCGCCAATGCACGGCCTGCATCTCCCAGGCCCCTTCGAGAACCGGCGCCGGCTGGGGCTGCACCTGAGCCCACAGTGGCACGCCGCAACACAGACAGACGCTCAACAACATCGAACGAAGCATGGGAGATCCTCGAGTCCGGGGTCGGGGGACCGGGCAAGGCTAACGGCACGGCGGGTAGCGGCCGACCTTCGTCGAGCAGATTCGCAAGAACCGCCCCCCCAATATCGGGGAATGGTCGGCATCAATGTGGCGCAGAAGACTGAGTGCTCCCGTCAGACGGAGTGCTTCCCATGCCCTTGCCCTTCTCTCCCCGCACGACGCGGTTTGCGCTCGCCGCATTGGCGCTGGCGCTGATGCCGGCGGCCAACGCCGGCAACCTCGCCGACCTGAACGAAATTCAAGGCCAGGCTGGCGCAGGCGACTACGCTGGCTGGTTTGGCGCCCAATTGACTCGAGTCGGTGATGACATCTTCGCCAGCTCTCCCATGCACGCACAGGGAGGTCAGCTCGAGGGCAGCTTCTCGCGCCTGCGGCGCCAGAGCTCAGGACAGTTTCAGATTGCGGCCGGCGAAACCTATGACGCACCGCTGGGAACCGACGCCATGCTGGGCGAAGCGATGACCAGCGCCAGCGACCGACTCTATGTCAGTCAGCTCACCAACAACGGTGCCAATCATCAAGTGCGGATCTACAACGTGGTCGCCAGCGGCATTGGGCTGGATGACACGGTCAACCTGGCGTCCACGGGCGCGCAGGGCACCTCCACGCACATGAGTCTGGCCGCCTCCGGCGTGTGGCTGGCCGCGGCCAGGGTCGCCAACAACCAGAATGCCGGCAGCGTCAGCATCCTCGAGCGGGCCTTTGCCAGGCCGGATGGCGGCGGGCCCCTGTGGAGCGTACGCACCAGTATTCTGGCGCCGATCAACGTCCCTGGTGCGGCTTTCGGCCATGCAATGGCGATGACCGGCGACACCCTGTTCGTCGGCATGCCCAGCTACAACAACCTCAACGCGATGGTCTTCCCTGGACGGGTCTACCAGTTCCAGCGGCCGAATGTGGGCAGCAATTGGCCACAGGTTGCCCAGTTGCCGCTACCCCCGGGCCTGCCGCAGGAACAGCCCGCGCGCATGGGCTGGAGCATGGATGTCCGCAACGGAATCCTGGCCATCGGCGCACCACGGCTGCGCGAAACGGAAACCGGCCCCGAAATCGGGGCGGTCATCGTCTACGAACTGGACGGCAATCAATGGACCTATCGGGCCACCGTCCTCAGCCCCGAGCCCGTCGATGGCGCCGAATTCGGCTATGCGGTGAGCATCCATGACCAAGACCTGCTGATCGGCGCACCCGGTGTTGCCGGCGAGCGCGGTCGCGCCTATGTCTATCGCCGCCAGGGGACCAACAGCTGGGTCGCGACCCGCCGGCTGATCCGTACCTCAACCCTGGCCAGCCGCTTCGGCGAGGCGGTGCTGTTCAACAACGACACCGAGTATCTGGGCGGTGCTCCGCAATTTGGCACGCAAGCGATCGCGCAAGGTGCGTTCTATCGCTTTAGGGAGGAGTTGCTGCGCGACGGCTTCGAGTAGCCGACTGGTGCCCTGTTCTGGCGACGGATTCGGGTCGTTCAGGGTCCGAGGCAGACCGCTTCCAGCCGGTGGCCATCCGGATCGGTCACGAAGGCGGCGTAGTAGCGAGCGCCGTACTGCGGCCGCAACCCGGGCACGCCGGCATCCGCTCCACCGCAGGCCAGGGCGCACGCATGAAAGCGCTCGACCGCTTCGTGGCTGCCTGCGACCAGGGCAAGATGGAATCCGGGCGAAGCGCAAGCCTCGTCACGCTGCTTGAGTGCCAGCAGATCGTCCGCGCCGACGGGTCCGTAGCCGACGCCCTGACCCGCTTCGCCGGGCCGCAGATCGGACCAGACTCGAACCAGGCCCAGTTCGGCCAGCACGGCATCGTAGAAACGGATCGACAGGGTCAGATCGCGAACGCCGAGCGAGAGATGGTGCAGCACGACCTGTGGCCCTATTGCATGCCGAGCCGCACCGCAGCGGCGTAGCCTTGCTCGAAATGGGGCTCCAGCTTGCGCCAGAAACCGGCATTGATCGCGTTGCCCTGGTGATCCTGGACGTGCGCCAGCAACTCGGCCAGAGCCGCATCGAAGGCCACGCGGTTTTGCTGCAGGAAGGCCAGATAGGCGCGTACGTGGGCGTTCCAGCGGAACTCGTCGGTGGGCGCTTCGTCCGCTTTCAGCGTGGAGCGGGCGGCGACGATGGCTTCGTCGATCTGGTCCGCCTCGCCGCGCAGCTGCGCCAGATGCCAGCGCAGCGAGTTCTGCTCGGCACCGGTGGTGGCCATGTACTCCTCGATCAAATCGCCGGCCTGGCGGGAGCAGCCGGCTTCGGCCAGCACCCGAAATCCCGACCCCGAGGTCTGATCGAAAGCCTGGTAGTCCAACTGCAAGGCAGGCTCACGCTGCTCGGTCAGCAGCGCATCGCAATCGATCGCCGCGTTGTGCACGGCAGACAGCAGCATCATGGACAGCAAAGCGGACATCGATCACCTCATGGGTGGGCAGCCGGCCCGGCGAAAGCGGCATCTTCACCCAGGTGAGCCAGGGAAAACACCCAGAGGCCTTGCAAACTGTCGAATGCCCTGCATATTAGACAGCGTAGATAGATGGCTCGGCAGCCACAGGGGGTCGCCGTGAAGTACAGGTACTTGGGCGTCATTGCGGGTGTTGCCTTGGGTAATTCACTGGCCCTGGCCGGCGAGCTGAGTTTCAGTCTCAATGGCCGGCCTGTGACGCTGCCGCTCGACACCCCGGTGGTCATCGACGAAATGCCGGCCACGTTGGCGCAGCTGCAGCAATATCCCGATGGCATGCAGGCCAGCTGGAGCAGCGCTGCCACGATTGAGGGTGGCCTGCCGGCGCCGGTGTTCAGCTACACGCTCATCGGACCTGTAACCGGGAACGATCCGCTGGAGGTTTTGGGCCAGGCGATCACCGCGACGGCCGACACCGTACTGGTCAATGCCGCCGTGCCTTTGCAGGCGCCCCTGGGCACAACCTTTGTGGTGGCCGGCCTGGTCGACACCAATGGCAGCGTGCTGGCGACGCTGGTGGAACGCCGCGGCGGTGCTGGCAACAGCTTTCTGCTGACCGGGCCGGTGACTGCGGTCGATACCGGCGCTGGCACGCTGGACGTCGGTGCGCAGACCGTCGCCTACGCGGGTGTGCAGTTCAACAACTGTCCGAGCACGCCGCCCCCGGTGGGCAGCGTGCTGTCCTTGCGGGCGCCCGCGGTGGCCAATTTCCCGCCGGGCTCGGTTCTCGGCAACCTGCAGCGCGCCGACTGCATTGAACTGGTCCCGCCCGGCACGGCTGGTGCTGCCGGATTCATTCAGGGTCTGGTGGGTGCAGTCGCCAACGGCAGTTTCGAGCTGGGTGGCCTGACCGTGGTCACCGACGGCAACACCCTCTATCAGTTCGGAACCGTGGACGACCTCGCCGAGGGCGTGGCGGTCAGCGTCGATGGCAGCTACGTCGATGCCCAGCAGTTCGCCGCCGCGGTGGTTGAATTCGTCCGACCGGTGGTTCGCTTCGAGGCGCCGATGACGCCGGCTCAAGTCACGCCCGGCGAATCGCTGCGGCCCTTCGGTGTGTCGGTGCTGGCCACGGCCCAGCTGCGCGACGAGGACGGCATCGTCGCCAACGGACTGAACACCCCGACGCAGGTGGAGGTCCGCGGCTATCTCGACAGCAGCGGCCAGGCCCATGCCACCCGCGTGCGTGAACGCGGCAATCCAGATCCAGCCGATGTGCGCCTGCGTGGACCGGTGCAGGCCGTGGCCGAGCCCTTGCTGCAGATTCAGGGTCTGCTGGTCGACAGCACCGGTGCTACCTTCAGCGACGAGCTGGGCAATCCGCTGAGCGCGACCGAATTTTTCGCCCTGGTGGCCGTCGATCATCTGGTCGATGTGAGCGGGGCCAGCTGGGATGAGCCGAGTCACACGCTTAGCGGCGGGGCACTGATCTGGATCGGCGCCGAACCGCTGCGCCCGGATGTCCCTGCCGGTCTGACCCAGATTCAGTCCGGAACCGTCACCGGTTATGCGCTCGCCGACGAGCTGCTTGCCGACGGCTTCGAGTAGGGCATCAGAGCACGATGCCGCCCGAGCGAGCGCGCCAGCAGGTGGCCTGAAAGGCGGGGATTTCCAGTGGCTCGATGGCCGGGCCGCCGTCCTGCCAGAAACTGCGGAAGGGGCGCTTCTCACCGGTGCGGTAGAAATGCGCCAGATAGCGCCAGTCGCAGTGGAAATAGTCGCTGACCCACTGATCCAGATCGGTCACGCCGGCTTCGTGAAACAGCGCCAGACTCAATCGCGCCGCTTCCAGCTCATAGTCATAGAGCTCGGCCAGGCGTGCTTCGGAGATACCCGGATCGGGTGACTGCACGCCCAGCGTGCGGCCGCGCTCGGACAGATTCCACTGCACGGTGTGGCCGAACAGATG
The DNA here is from genome assembly GCA_041395325.1 of Lysobacterales bacterium. Lineage (GTDB taxonomy): Bacteria > Pseudomonadota > Gammaproteobacteria > Xanthomonadales > SZUA-5 > JAWLAT01. The sequence goes on along the minus strand of JAWLAT010000017.1, from coordinate 86,639 downwards.
CGCGACGATGAACAGCGCATCCTCCGGAGTGACGTCGTGATCGACCTTGATCTCGGCCCCGTCCAGGTCACCGGTGAAGGGATCGGGCACATCGGAGATGCGGATCGGGATGCCATAACGGTCCTCTACCCAGCGTTCGATGCGATTGAAGGCCGCCATGAAGCGCTGCTCGGTCACAGCTGCACTACCGCTTCGATCTCCACCATCAGTTCCGGTCGACACACCTCGCCCTCCATGATCAGTGCACTGACATCCGCGGGAAAAAGCTGATCGACCAGCTGTTGCACCTCGGTCATGCGTTCGCTGTCGCGCACGTAGACCCGCAATACGGTGCCGGGGCCGTAGCCAATCGTGCGTCCACGCACATCGCCGGCCTGCACCAGCAGACTGTCGATGTTGCGACGGATCTCGGCCACCTGTGCTGGCAGATCGTCGGCGTGCTGCGAGGCATGTCCAACCAGGCTCGCCGTGCCACTGATCAACAGCAGGCCGCCGCGTGCACCCTCCCACAACATCGCGCGGGAGAAGCGTGGCGGGGTCGGGCCATAGTCGCGCGGGTAGCGCCGTGGCGTGACCTGGCGTGGATTGTCCAGACAGCGGCCCGGCGTCTTGGATGCCAGCCAGATGACCTGCAGGCGCGAGGAGTCGCCCGGACGACCGATCACGGTGGCTGCCGGATCCTCGTCGAACCAGCCCCGTTCCAATGCCCGCTGCCGACCACTGCAAAACAGCTTGTAGCGCTGCTCGTCACCCTCACCGCCATTGATCGCCGAGAAGTAGTTCCAGACTCGCAGCACAAAGGGATAGCCCGAGGCGCGGGCATAGTCCATCAACCGCCGGTAGGCCTCCTCGCACAGATCCGGGAAGTCGGCGAAATCGTGCTCGGAGAGCTTCAGCTCGGCCATCATCAGCTCGTCGTCGGCAACGAACTGGGCTGCGCCCAGCTGGCCGTAGCGCAACCGGCCGTGCGGCAACCAGCATTCGCTCAGGTCCCGCAACACCGGCAGGTCGACCACGCAGAAATCGTCTTCCCGCGGCTTCAGTCCAAAGCGCCACTGCGCCAACAGACCCGATTGCGGCTGCGGCCGCTCATGCCGTATCAACCAGCGCCGAGCCGACGCCGGTTCTGCCATTCCAGTCATGGGTGAGGTCGCGCTCCCCTGTGCAGCCAACTCGCGATGATAGCGGGTTCAGGCAGAACCGATCGACGACCCCCGGTCAGGGCCGTCACGCTCCCGTCGGCGGCCGATTCGCACCCTGATCTGGCACCACGGCAAGGCCGCTGCTTCCCTCGACCGATTCCCAGCCCGTAAAGCCCAGCGCCGACGCCAGGCGTGGCAACAACTCGGCAGCCACGGCCGGCAACGTGTCTGGCCCACCCAACTCGGACACCTGGGTGATCTGCAGGCCGGTGAAGCCGCAGGGGTTGATGCGGGCGTAGGGGCTCAGATCCATTGCCACGTTGAAGGCCAGACCGTGGAAGCTGCAGCCGCGACGCACGCGCAGGCCCAGCGCCATGATCTTGCGGCCGCCCACATAGACACCCGGCGCGCCATCGCGACGCTGCCCGTCGATGCCCCAAACGCCCAGCGTGTCGATGACTGCCTGCTCCAGGCCTTCGACGAGCTGCCGCACGCCGATCTTCAGCCGGCGCAGGTCCAGCAACGGATAGGCGACCAGCTGACCGGGGCCGTGATAGGTCACCTGACCACCCCGGTCCACCTGCACCACCGGGATGTCGCCCGCGGCCAGCACATGCTCGGCCTTGCCGGCCTGACCCTGGGTGAAGACCGGCTCATGCTCGACCAGCCACAACTGATCGGGACTGTCCGGCCCGCGTTCGTCGGTGTAGGCACTCATGGCTCGCCAGACCGGTTCATAGGCCTGGCGGCCCAGATCGTGGACTTGCAGGATCATGCTTGAACGACACCTCCGTACAGCGTCGGATCTGCGGCAAACACGGTCCGCTAGTGGGTTCGTGAAGCTCGCACCCTACGCTCGCAGCCCTCAGCCCTCAGCCCTCAGCCCTCAGCCCTCAGCCCTCAGCCCTCAGCCCTCAGCAGCCTACAACCGAGCCTTGACCCCCGGCACCGACGCGAGCACCGTGTACAGCCGTTCCAGTTCAGCGCGGTCGCCGATCCATAGCGGCACCTTGACCGATTGCCAGCGGCCGCCGCTGGAATCGCGGGTGCTGACCACTGAAGCCGTCCGTTGGCCGCCGGCGGCGACCAGGGCCGCTTCGACCTGACCCGGGAAATCGGAACCGGCCGGACCGAAGGCGATCAGCGGGATTTCGCAGGGAAACTCGTAGCCTTCGCCAGAGAGGATCTCGGTCATCAGGCGTCGTCCTCGAACCACAGCCAGAAGCCATCCCAGGTGCGCGAGAACCAGCCGCTCTCGGGCGCGTCTTGCAGCAGCACCAGCGGTCGTTCGGCCAGCAGTTCGCCGTCCAAGCGCACTTTCAGCTGGCCGACCACCTGACCCTTGGCCAGTGGTGCGATCAGATAGCGGGGCAGGTCCATGGCGGCATCCAGGCGGTCATAGCTGGCCCGAGGAACAACCAGATCGAGCGGCTCGGCCAGCCCGACCGCGGTTTCATCGGTCAGACCCTTCCACAACGGCAGCGTGGTCAGTGCGGTGTCGGCCTGGTACAGCCGATGGGTCTCGAAGAAGCGGAAACCGTAGTTGAGCAGGGCCTGGCTCTGCTGCGCGCGTGTTTCCTCGGTCTTACTGCCCATGATCACGGCAATCAACCGCGCATCGCCACGCTTGGCCGAGCTGACCAGACAATAGCCGGCGGCGCTGGTGTGGCCGGTCTTGATGCCATCGACGGTGTCGTCACGACCCAGCAGCGCATTGCGGTTGTACTGGCGAATGCCGTTGTAGCTGTACTCGCGCATCGAGTACCAGCTGTAGTACTGCGGATAGTCGCGAATCATTGCCCGCGCGAGATTGGCGATGTCGCGGGCGGTGGAATAGTGGTCCGGACCCGGCAAGCCAGGCGCGTTGCTGAAATGCGTGCCCTGCAGACCCAGTCGCTGGGCCTCGGCATTCATCATCGCGACGAAGGCATCCTCGCTACCGGCGATGTGCTCGGCCAGCGCCACGGCCGCATCATTGCCGGATTGCACGATCAGGCCCAGCAGCAGCTCTTCCACGCTGACGGTGCTGCCTGCCTTGATGAACATGCGCGAGCCGCCCAGACCGCGCTGCCAGGCGTTCTCGCTGACCTGCACCGGATCGGCCAGTTGCAGCCGTTCGGCGCCCAACTCGCGAAACACCACATAGGCCGCCATGACCTTGGTGATGCTGGCCGGCTCGACCCGGGTGTCGGCTTCCTGACTGGCCAGCACCTGGCCGGTGGTGAAGTCCATCAGGATGCTGCTGGCGACTTCGAACTTCGGTGCCGGTGGCAGCGGCGCGGCCGGGGCAGGGGCTGGGGCCGGCGCCGGGACGGGCGTGGCCGGAGCGGGGGTCTGGGCCTGCAGGCCGGTGGCCAGCAACAACAGCAATAGGGAAAAAAGACGCATCGAGAAAGGCTTCATCCTGCAGCGGGTTAGTGTTTGTGGACGCGCACGGCGGTCATGCCCAGTGCGCGCAATCGGTCTTCATCGGCCGCCATGTCGCTCAGGTCCGCATAGGGCCCGATGCGAACGCGGTAGATCGTCCGGCCCTCCCGACTGACCCGAACCAGTCGCACCGGTTCCAGACCTTCGTCACGCAAGCGCCGCGCCAGCTGGCGGGCGTTGTCCCGCTCGCCGAAGGCACCAACCTGCAGGTAGTCGCGCGATTCCTGCAGGCCCGGCGCGTCCGGAGTGATCGCCCGTACTTCCACCGGCGCCGTACCGCTCAAATGCACACCCAGGCGAACCGCGGCGGCATAGGAGAGGTCGATCAAGCGACCGTGCAGGAAAGGGCCCCGATCGTTGACGCGCACGATCAGGCTGCGTCCATTGTCCAGATTGGTCACCCGCACGTAGGTCGGCAGCGGCAGCGACTTGTGAGCGGCCGTGAACGCGAACATATCGTAGGGCTCGCGGTTGGACGTTAAGCGGCCATGAAATTTGGTGCCGTACCAGGAGGCCACGCCACGCTCGACATAGCCGCGGGCGTTGTCCATTACGGTGTAGCGCTTGCCCAGCACCACGTAGGGCGAGGTATTGCCGTAGCGGCTGCGCGGCTCGATCTGCGGCACCGGCTCGGGAATGCTGTCGACGTCGAAGGGGATCGTCGGCGGACCGTCCAGCGGTTCGTAAACCGGTGGCGGGACTGGCTGAGCAGGTTTTCCGGGTCGGGTCTTGTTGCCGGCGCAGGCAACCAGCAGCAGCGCCAGCGACCAGGCCAGCGCCAGACGCAGCAGTGACGAGCTCATGGTGCCGGCGTGCCGTCGCCAGCGGCGATCGCCTCGGCCAGCTGCGTCACCGCCATCGCGTACATCGGCGAGCGGTTGTAGCGCGTGATCACCTTGAAGTTGGCGAAGGTGGCGTAGTGCTCGTGGCCTTCCGCCAGCTCCAGCGACAACAGGGCGCACAGCCGATCGGGCTCGGAGACCGAGTCCGGCTGGTAGCCCCATTCGACCAGCTGTGCCAGCGGATAGACCGGATCGGCGCCCTGCCATTCGATCTCCCGCGCTCCCGGAATCGGATGCAGCGCCAGCTTGACCGGTTCACCGGCGACCCAGCCGTGCTCGGCCAGGTAGTTGGCGACGGAAAAGATGATGTCGGGCGTGGAATTCCACAGATCGATCTGCCCGTCTTCGTCGCCGTCCACCGCCCAGGTGGCATAGCTGGTCGGCATGAACTGGCCCCAGCCCATCGCCCCGGCATAGGAGCCCTTGACGCCGGTCAGGTCCAGACCGATGCCATGTTCGCCCGGCAGGCGCAGGAATCGTCCCAGTTCGCCGCGAAAATAGGGCGCTCGTGGTGGGTAGTAGAAGGCCAGTGTGGCGAGGGCGTCGAGCACCCGGTAGGTGCCGGTAATGCGACCGTAGAAGGTCTCCACACCGATGATCGACACCACGAACTCACCCGGCACGCCATATTTCGCCTCAGCCTGCTGCAGCAACTCGGCGTGCTCGGCGGCAAAACGCTGCCCACCCTGGATGCGCTCATCGGTGAGGAAGATCGGCCGATACTTGTACCAGGGCTTGGACTCGGCCGGCCGAGTCATCGCCTTGATGATGCTGTCCTTGTAGTCGGCCTGTTCCAGCACCGCCAGATAGGCCTGCATCTGCGCCTCATCGCCACCCGCCAGCTCGGCCGCGAACTCGCGCATGCCGGGGTGCTTTTCGGCCTGGGTGTTGGCCATGGCCGGCACCAGCAGCGGAACGAGCAGGCAGAACATCAACAGGCGCAGACGCATCGCGATGACCGAGGTAGGGAACGCGGTGGATGCTACCGCAGACGACCCTTGGCGGTACGTGGTCTGCGTCCAGTGATCGGTGGGGAATGCGCGCCGGGGCGACTTTCGGCACCTTGCCGGCGAGCGATTCTGTGTTGTGCTCAGCGGCCCCAGAGTCGGATTCGGGAGGTCGCCATGTTTGCCACAGATCTGCGCCGGTGGCTGCCGCTGGCCTGTTTGCTGGGCAGCGCCGCACAGGCCGGGCCGCCGCCGGACTGGTATCGCGCCCATGTCGATCGGCTGGTGGCCGACGGCGGGGTCTGGCTGGCCGACAACAGCCGCTATCGCTCCGAACAGGAACGCTTCGAAGCCTACGGGCTGGCCTGGCAGCCAGGTGTGGGTGGACTTAGCGCCAAGGGTCGTCTGTACGGCGTAGTCGACGGTCAGGACGGCGGCACGATCTGGGAGTTCCGGCTGTACTGGCACCCCGGCGAGGATCAGGCTCATCTGCTGCAGCTGGGCGGCGGTGGCGCCGTGCTGGATGGACCGTTGCAGCACGAAGACGGCGTGGAGCGACTGCAGCAGACCTTTTACGCGCCTGACGGCAGCCAGTGGCAGACCGGTCACTTGACCCACTGGTCCGGCGACAACGAGCACGTTGGAAAGTCATTTCGTATCAGCGAAGACGGCGAGTGGATCGAGCAGCGCAGCTACACCTGGATCCGCCAGCCGATCCGCTAACGCTTACTGCAGCAGGGCCAGCAGCTCTTCCGCGGTCAGCTCACCCGGGCCCCCGGCCGGATCATCGAGCAGCGCTTCGGCCAGCTCGCGCTTGCGGTCCTGCAGCTGCACGATGCGTTCCTCGACGGTGTCGCGGGCGATCAGTCGATAGACGAACACCGGCTTGTCCTGGCCGATGCGATGGGCGCGATCGGTGGCCTGCGCCTCGACCGCCGGATTCCACCAGGGGTCGTAGTGGATCACCGTGTCGGCGGCCGTCAGGTTCAGGCCGAAGCCGCCGGCACGCAGGCTGATCAGGAACAGCGGCACCTCGCGCGCCTGGAAGCGCCGCACCGGCGTCTCGCGATCGCTGCTGTCGCCAGTCAGCAGCAGAAAGGGCATCCGCTGTCGCTCCAGCGCCTCGCCCAGCAGCGCCAGCATCGAGGTGAACTGGCTGAAGATCAGAATGCGGCGTCCCTCGGACAGCAGCTCTTCCAGCATCGTCAGCAAATGATCCAGCTTGGCCGAGCTGCGAGGAGTGCTCGGCGCGGCCCGACGCCCGCGGCCCTTGGCCGGCTCGGGATCGCCACCCTCAGTGTCGGGCAGCAACCGTGGATCGCAGCACAGCTGACGCAGGCGCAGCAGCGCTTCCAGCACCCGCAGGCGCTGACCCTGCAGGCCGCGACCGCTGTCGATCAGCTCCTGCAACTGCCGGCTGAGGCGGTCACGCAGATCGACGTAGCGTTCAGCCTGACTGCCTTCCAGCGCGATGCGCCGCACCACGATGGTTTTGGGTGGCAGATCGCGAGCCACCTGATCCTTGGAGCGACGCAGCAGGAAGGGCCGCAGCCGTTGGCGCAGCGGCTGCAAGGCTTCGGCATCGCGGGCACGGCCGCTGCGCACCGCGTGGCGGCGTTCGAAATCGCGGCGGCTGCCGAGCAGTCCAGGCGCCACCAGATCGACCTGCGCCCACAGCTCGCCCAGATGGTTTTCCAGCGGTGTGCCGGTCAGCGCCAGCCGCCGCGGCGTCGGCAAGCCGCGGGCGGCGCGGGCGGCCTGGGTGGCCGGGTTCTTCAGCATCTGCGATTCGTCGAAGACGGCCAGTCCCAGTGACTGTTCGCGCCACAAGGCCAGATCACGACTGAGCAGCGGATAGGTGGTCAGGATCAGGTCGTACTGGTCCAGTTCGCGGAAGTGTCGGCGCCGCGTTTGTCCTTCCAGTGCCAGCGTCCGCAGACTGGGCGCGAAGCGGGCCGCTTCCTGCTGCCAGTTGGGCAACACGCTCTTTGGCGCGACCACCAGCGCCGGCAGCGACAACCGCCCGGCGTCGCGTTCGGCCAGGATGTGAGCGAGGATCTGCAGTGTCTTGCCCAGGCCCATGTCGTCGGCCAGGATGCCGCCCAGGCCGTGCTGGCCAAGAAAGCCCAGCCAGTCCAGGCCCTGCTGTTGATAGGGGCGCAGCGTCGCCTGCAGCGCTGGCGGGGGCGGTACTGGCGGGCAGACCGGCTCGCCCTCCAGTTGCACGGCCAGGGCGCGCAGGCTGGCTGGAGCCTGCCAATCCGGTTCGGCCTCGCCCAGCACCTGCTGCAGTTCACTGAGCCAACCCAGTTGCTGCGGCTGCAGCTGCCAGTTCAGCGCGCCAGACTGGCCCTTGGCAGCGTCCAGCAAGCCATCAAGCTGACGCCATTGCGCCGCGGCGATGGGCACGCGACGGCCGTCAGCCAGCGGCAGCGGCAACAGCGCCGCATCGCGTGACCCGGCCGACAGCCCGGCCTCGCGCGCCCGCTGCAGCGCATCCCACAGATCGACCGTCTCATCGTCCAGCGTGCCCCGCAGGGTCACGCGGACCCCGTCGCCCTCGGCCTGCACCTGTGCCTGCAGATTCAGCTGCAGGTCCATCAGGCGCAGCGGAAAGTCGCCATCGAAGCGAATCCGCCAGCCGCGCTGACGCAGCACCGGCACGATGCGGACGCAGAAGTCCTCCAGCCCGGTCTCATCCAGTGTCGGATTGAGCAGGAAGGCGTGGCGATCCGCCTGACTGGCATCGGTGCTGTCCAGACCCAACAGCCGGGCCAGCCCGCCCGAGTCCTGCCGTGCGCCCTGCGCCAGCAATTCGGCGATTCGGGTCTGCTCGGCCTTCGGTCGACGCGGCCAGCGCAGCACCCGACTGCCCGGCCGCAGCATCGCACCCGGTGGCTGGGCCAGCCCGTCGGGACCGACGCCCTGGCGCAGCTCACGCAGCTGCTCACCCAGTGCCACCGAGGCCAGACCGTAGTGGAAACGTAGCTGTCCGAGCAGCGCCCGGCGGGCCTTGTTGCGCGACAACTGTGAGTCGCGGGCTCGGGCGATGCGCAGCAACAATTCGGGTTGCGGCGGTTGTCCTTCGATGCGCTCGACGCTGGGCCAGGGCGGGGTGGGGAAATCGGCCGGCAACGAATCCGCCAGCGCCGGCCAGGCCCGCTGCCATTGCTCCGGTGGCAGCGGCGGCAACTCGTGCAGCTGCTGCGCCAGCGCAGGTGGCAGGCCGCTGTCGATGCGCGCCAGTCGCCCCGGCAACAGGCACCAGGGCCCATCCAGCCAGAACACCTGACCGGCTCCGGGATCCAGATCCGGCCGCAGATCGCCCTGCTCGGCCCAGCGCCACAACCACTGGCGCAATTCCTCCGATCCGGCCTGTAGCGCCTGGCCCTGCTCGTCCAGACACCAGCCGCCAGCCAGCAACTGCGGCAACAGCGCGGCCGCGCTGGCATCGCGCAGCCACAAGCGCGTGCCCTGTTCGTCGCGATCACTGGGCAGCGCGTGCAGCGCGGCCAGCAAGGCCGGCGGCAACACCGGCGCATCGCCGCCGAAGTAACTCAGGCTGACCGCGCGCCACAGTACCTCGCCGTTGCTGCGCTCGATGCGGACCAGACTGCGCAGGCAGGCGCGCTGGTCCACCACCTGCAGCTGCAGTCCGACGCCGCTGGCACGCTGCGCCTCGCTGGGGCTGGCCGTGGCCAGCGCGGTACTGGCCGCCTGACGATCCTCACGCAGCTGCAGCAGCACCGCCGCGACATGCTTGCAATCGACCCGCAGCGGGCAGCTGCAATGGCTCTCCAGCGCCGGACTGCCGCCGGCGCGAAAGCGCAGGGTCAGCCGGTAGGGATCCCGCCGCGAGCCCTGCACGGCCGCATCGACCCGCAGCTCGCCCGGCTCGCGCAGCTGCCGTTCGATGCGCACCTGTCCGGCGCGCAGATAGCGCTCGCCCTGGCGTCGATCACGCCGGTCGAGCAACTGCAGCTGGGCTTCGAAATCAGGCGTCCACATCGGTGCGATGCTGACCATCCGCGTGCGGCAAACTGCTCAGGATAGCGGATGGGCGCGCGCACCGGTCGGCGAATCGTCCAGGTTCTGTGCAAACACAAAGCCGCCGGCGGGTCGCCGGAGCGCCGCCAGGCCGCTTCCCGCGGGCGGCAGCATTGGCCCGCAAACGACGCGTTCAGGCGCCGGCCGGGGCCTGCATACCCTTGCCCCGCTCCGCGCGCAGCGCCCACACGCATCCCACACACAGGAACGTTTCGAAGGCAAGGGCGCCGAGCAGGAAGCCGCCACCGCTGCCGTCGACCAGCATGCCGCCGGCACGACACAAGGCCACGCAGCCGTAGCACAGCGCCGACAGCGCCAGCCCGGGACGCAGCCAGCCCGGACTGAGCAGACAGAACAGCAGCGCCAGACCCAATCCGATCTCCAGGCCGCCATAGAAGGCGCGGATCTCGGTCAGCGCAGCCTCGCTCTGCAGCGCGATCCCGATGGCCGCCAGGATCGCCTGCGGCGCGATCAGCATCCACACACCGAAGCCCAGCAGGCCGAGCGCGGACAGGGCGAGGATCAGTCTGGCCATGATGGGGCTACGTCGTCGAGAGAGGCCTCAAGCATGCCCGCTTTGCCGGCATCGGGCACGTGAACGCGCTGCCGGGCAGGGGTCTCAGGCCGACCTGGCAGCCCCCGCCGACAGTGCGTTGGCAATCCGCCGCAGCCGCCGCCACACGGTCCAGGCGGTGCCGGCCGTCAACAGGATCAGGCCCAGCCAGAGCAGATCCGGGCCAGTCGGCCAGTGTAGAGGCTGGAAGGCAGACAGCAACAGCGAGACCGTCAGCAGTGCCATCCGGTGCGGCTTGGCCTGCGGCCCGGAAAAATCCTGCGGCAAACCCAGACTGCCGCCGAGCAGCCGCACATAGGCCGTCAGCGCGGCCAGCAATGCCGCCAGCCAGCCCAGCCAAGGCATCCCGGCGGCATAGCCGGCAGCAATCAGGAACAGGCTGTCGGCGACCCGGTCCGGCACTTCGTTGTAGAGCGCACCGCTGGGGGTGCCCTGACCGCCTTCGACGGCGACCATGCCGTCGAGCAGATTGCACAGCAGCCGCAGCTGCACGCAGATCGCCGCCAGCACCAGCGACCAGCCGTAGTCCAGCCACATCAGTCCCGCGCCGACCACGGCAGAGGCGATGCTCAGCAGCGAAATCTGGTTCGGCGTCAGCCCCCATTGCAGGCAGCGCTGGGTCAGCCAGCCGGCCCAGCGCGAGGCGCGGGACTTCAGCGGCCGCCGTTCGGCCATCTCAGGCCAGCTCGCGCGACAGGATCGAGGGCGCTTCCTCCAGCGTCTCGCCCAGGCCGGTGATGTAGTTCAGTTCCTTGATCGCCGATTCGGTTTCCGCCATGCCGGCGGCCACCGCATCGACCTGACTGGTGATGAAGTCCGGGCTCTGGTTGTTCACCGACATCTCCGACAGCGCCAGGATCTTGGCCTCGATGCGATCGAGCTCGATCTCGATGTACTCGGCATTGCCCTGTGCCTTGCGCAGATTGTCCAGCCGCAGCGTGGCGGTCGCCAGCGCGCCGGTCAGGCTCTTGCGCAGCCGATCGTCGTCGGAGCCTTCGCCCAGCTTCTGCAGGCGCTTTTCCAGCTGCTCGATCTGCGCCTGCATCGCCTTGTCGTCGGTTTCGTGCAGGAAGCGCGTCAGACCCTGATGGGCGTAGAGCAGCCGCAGGAACACCCACAACAGCTTGTCCAGTCCCGGCGTGCGCAGATCATCGGCGCTGGATTGCCCGCCGCTCAGTCCGCGGGCGATGCGGCCCATGGTCAGGCAGCGCTCGCGCACTTCCAGAAAACGCTTGCGCAGGCCGGGCGCGAGCTGATTGAGCAGCTGGTCGACCTGGTCACGCGCATCGACCTTGGCCGGCTGCGTGCTCTCCTTCCGCCGGCTGGCCGCATGGCGCATGTCGATGGCCTGGCGGAACTTGGGAATCGAGATCAGGCCGGTCAGATACAGCAGTTCGGCGGCACCGACCACCGGCAGCAGGATCTCCGGCGTGCCGCTGATCACCGCCGTGGCGATGCCAGCGCCCAGCGCCAGCAGATTCCAGCGCCAGCTGAAAGCCGCGCCCAGATAGCCCAGCAATCCTGGCTTGTCAGCCATGCCGCACCATCACCGACAGGCGGCGTGCGGGAGCGATTGATCGATTCAGTGCGGACATCGGACCCAATACGGACGACGTGAACCCGTATTTGGCCGGCAAGCGGGGGGCTATTTCAAGTTTTCCAGTGCACCGATGGCTTCGTGGAAGGCGCGGGCCTCGTCCGAACTCCAGCTGCCGCCGAGTACGCGCATCTCGCCATCACCCTCATCGATCTCCCGCGCGCGGCTGGCCACCGCCGTCGTCGGACGGGCACTGAGCGCACTGCGGACGATCTCCAGAATGCTGGCATTGATCGTCATGCCGCGGTCCCGAGCGTAGTTCTTGATGCGCTCGGCGAGCTCGTCTTCTATGCCTCGAATGAGGAGATCCGGCATCGTCGGTCTGGTCAGAAATTCGTCACATCTTAACAGAGCATCTGCCCAGGCCCGGCCACCTGTGTCGCAAAACGTCGCAAAAGGTCTCAGTGTGACTCGCGCCGGCCATCACGGCGACCAGCGACCGGCTACCATGGCGTGGCCCCCTCGCCGGGATCGTTGATGCTCGAGCTGCTGCGCCGCTGGTGGAAGCCCTCCACGCCCGATCGCGATCCGCTGGCGCTGGTGGCCTCGCTGCCCCTGTTCCAGGGTCTGGACGGCGCCGCGCTGCGCAGCCTGGCCGAGGATCTGGAGTGGCAGAGTCTGCCCGGCGGCCACGTGCTGTTCCGCGAGGGCGATCACGCCGACGCGCTCTATGTGCTGCTGTCGGGCCTGCTCGGCGCCTATCGGCAGCAGGGCGAGGGCGAGCGGCAGATCGGCGTCATCGAGGCCGGCGAGACGGTCGGCGAGATGGCGCTGCTGTCCGGCCAGCCGCGGGTGGGCACCGTCCGCGCCCTGCGCGACAGCGAGCTGGTCCGGCTCAGCCGTGAGGCCTTCGACCGGCTGGCCCACCATCACCCCAAGGCCACGCTGCACGTGGCGCGGCTGGCGGTACAGCGGCTGGAATCGGCGATGCACGAGCCCGATGGCCGCACGCCCCGCTCGATCGCCCTGATCGGCCTGCACCCGGACCTGCCCTTGCGGCGTCTGGCCGACGACCTGCTGCACAGTCTGGAGCGCTTCGGGCCGGTGCGGCTGATCGACCAGAGCCAGGCAGCCGGCTTGAATGCCGGTGAGCTGAGCGCGCTGGAGAGCGATCAGCGGGTAGCACTGTATTTGGCTGACTACGACGACGATGCCAACTGGCGGCAGCGCTGCCTGCGCCAGGCCGATCGCTTGCTGTTGCTGGCCGATGCCGAGTACGCGCCCGAGCAGGCCCTGGCCATCCCACGCCGCGGTCGCATCCAGTCGCGCTGGCTGCTGCTGCGCCATCGCGGCGCCATCCGCCCGGGTGCCGCTTTGGCCTGGTCGGCGGCCTGTCAGACCGAACATCATCACCACTGGCGCCAGCACGAGGATCTGCAGCGACTGGCCCGCGAGCTGGTCGGGCAGGCGGCCGGCATCGTGCTGTCCGGCGGCGGCGCCCGCGGTTTCGCCCACATTGGCGTGATCCGCGCGCTGCGCGAAGCCGGTTTGCAGATCGACCGCGTCGGCGGCACTTCGATCGGCGCGCTGATGGCGGCCGGCGTGGCACTGGAATGGAGCGACGAAGAACAGGTCGAGCGCATGCGCCGCGCCTTCGTCGCCACCAATCCGGTCAACGACTACACGCTGCCGCTGATCGCCCTGGTGCGCGGCCGCAAGGCCTCACGGATGATCGCCCACCATTACGGCCAGCAGCTGGACATCGAGGACCTGCCGCTGCCCTTCTATTGCGTCTCCTCCAATCTCACCTCCGGTCAGGTGATGATTCACCAGCAGGGCCGCTTGTGGCGGGCGTTGCGCGCCTCGGTCGCCATCCCCGGCCTGCTTCCGCCGGTGTTCGAGCAGGGCCAGGTGCTGGTCGACGGCGGCGTCATCAACAACCTGCCGCTGGACGTGATGCGCCAGCAGATGCGCGGCCCGGTGATCGGCGTGGACATCGCCGGCGAGCACGCCATCTCGGCCGCCGTCGACGAAACCGAATCGCCCGCGCTGCCGCGGCTGCTGCGCCAGCACTATCTGCAACGCGGCCGCCGCCCCGGCATTGCCGCCATCCTGCTGCGCGCCGGCATGGTCAACTCCGCCGCCACCGCCGCCGCCAACCTCGCCGCCTCCGACCTCGTCCTCCGCCCCCCCGTCAACGAAATCGACCTGCTCGACTGGCGCCACTTCGATCGGGCGATCGAGATTGGGTATCGGTATACGCAGGAGCGGTTGCGGGCGCTGCCGGCTTGGCATGGGTAGTTGGGAAGGGTCCAGGGCTCAGGGCCCAGGGCACAGGGAAGAGCTCGGGAGGTCGAGGATTCGCGGTCGAGAACGAGCGCTGAGGGCATTGATATCCGCAGCTCACTCGAACACTTTAGACATCGCGAGTATTCGCCGCGAAATCGGCCCCATTCCTTTGTCCAACTTCGAAGAAGATTGCCCGCTATACCCAGTGCGCCGCGCCACGAGCGCCGGCATGGGTCATGCGAACTGACCAAACAGCAGACGCTGAGCGTGCATTCTGAATCAGCCGGAAGCACAATCGGGCTCAGAAGGTCCTAGGGCGGAAGTCCGAACGCGGCACGTGCACGGAGGGCGCCATGGCGAACGCAGCGCAGATCAAGGCTTTGATCCGCAGTCATGCTGAGCGCGATGACACGCGCTTCTATGCCGTTGCCATGCAAGTTGCTGCCCAAGCCGCACGGACCGGTCATGGCAAGTTTGCTGTCGAGCTGCGTGAAGCTGTCGATCAGGCGAAGGCCAGATCCAAGGCAGTGGATCTCAAGCAGCCCTTCGCACCTACACCGCTGGCACAACCACGCGGGGAGCTGGCGAGTCTGCTTACGGTCGCCTACCCAAAGACTCGGTTGAGCGACATGGCGCTTGATGACACGATCCAGGCACGGCTCGATCGGGTGCTGACCGAGCAACGCGAGCGCAGTAGATTGCTTGAGCACGGGTTCTCACCGATGCGAAAGCTGCTGCTTGTGGGGCCGCCTGGCACCGGCAAGACCATGACCGCCGCGGAAGATTTCAAAAAGTCAATCTTTGATCTCATTGATCCGAGAGTGACGACCCCGAACCCCAAGATTGTTCGCCCGCGGCACAAGCATCTCAGGTCACCGCTCAATGCCGCATCTCTTATAGACCCTCGGTTGTGATAGAACCCCCCGTCGCCATCGAGCAGCTCTACTTTGAGTCGTCTCACAATTGTTTCGGCTTGTGCTCTAGACGCAATGGCAATTTTCTGTCGTACCTATTGGAGAATAGTCGGGACGATGGCAGACAATGTCTCAGCAGGAGGCATAGTTCTCTTCGTAGGCCCGTTCCAAAAGCGCGGTAAGATTTAAGCGTCCCCATCGGCCACAACCGTAAAATCGAATGCGGTCGTTGGATGTTTCGTGCACTTGCAGCTGCAGTTCTCTGAACCGAATCATTTCGCCGCCCTTCTCATAGACGAGATTCTGCGAGAAGGCTGGCCGAGCACGAGGTCATTCTGAGTGTATTCCCTGTGAAATCTGAAAGTCTCTCGTAGTGCCACCATAGACCAACTCGTAGTTCGTGTAGCCCTTTTTGATGCATCCACTCGGGTAGTAGATGGTGCCGGAGTCAGTCTGAACTGACTGCGGCTCAGGTTTACAGCAGCTCCATCCATTCTCGCACCAAGATTATTCAGCGCGCTGCCTTCCGAAGGCCCCGGTTTCATCGATAAGGAACCGAAGCAACTGGAGTCAGGGTCTGGGAAGTTTCACCAACCGATACGTGGTTCCGTCGCTCCGTCGTCCCGACGACCGAGATTACGTCTCTGTCGGTGAAGCTAGCGGACGTGAACGGCGGCATTAACGGAGAGAGGCCACGGTAGGTGTCAAGTGTGTTGAGTTTGAGCCGCT
The DNA here is from genome assembly GCA_041395325.1 of Lysobacterales bacterium. Taxonomy (GTDB): domain Bacteria; phylum Pseudomonadota; class Gammaproteobacteria; order Xanthomonadales; family SZUA-5; genus JAWLAT01. The sequence goes on along the minus strand of JAWLAT010000017.1, from coordinate 71,191 downwards.
TTCATTTGTTGTGACGTAGTAGTCCTGTACTCCGGAGCATACGCTCTCCAGTAGGCTTCTACAGGAGCTCGTAGCTTGTCTCAAACCGCCGTTCAGACGTAGTCGCGGGACGCTGATAAGTAACGGACTGGACTGGCTGTACGGACGCACAGCTGGACAACAACGCCAATGCCGTAATCAATGTGAGCGCACACCGTATACCCGTTTTTCTCGAAACCAATTTGGAAGGATAACCAACTGTCGACGTAAGTAGTAGTTTTCGCACTTCGAAAGCGGTGGTTCGGCAGCTTGTCCGTTGTTCGCCGGTCTCGCGGTCCCAACGCATCAGCACCGAGCACCCACTTCGGATCCTTCCGCCCTGGGTCCGGATGCTTGGAGTGTTGCAGCTCACAGCCGCATGCCCAGCCAGATCACGGCTTCAGTCGAGCCGGACACAATGGGCGTGATGATCCGAGGCCAGAAGGTACCCGCTTGAATGTGTGCCAAAGACTGGTCGTGATGCTGCTGCTCCTCGGCCACGACCGATAAGATGGCGGATACCGCGGCTGGGTCGTGGTCCTGGAGCACCACGCGTTGCTGTTCCAGGTGACGGAGCACCACACGTTCGACCGCTGTGGTCGTGGCCGCAATGGCACTGCGACCAAGCAGACCAGTGATGGCCCCGAGTACGAAGCCACCCGCGCCGCAAAGCCAATAACTGCGGCAGCGACGGCGGCCACGCCGCTCCAACTCGGCGCCAAAGATGGCTCGATGTCGTTGCTCATGGGTGCGGAACTCACGCAGTTCGGCGACCATCTTTGGAGCCGTCAGCCGGGCCAGGAGAATCTGCCCGGTGTAGATGCCAATGGCGCCGTGCTCGCCTGCGTGATTGACCCTGATGATGCGGTCGCCTAGATCGCTGGCCACTGCTGCCATGACGCTCGCCTTCAATATTGGAACTGCGACCGCCTCAGGTACCGCTGTCCGTGAGACCGACGTGCCTGTGCCCACGGTAGACGGGAACGTGTGAGCCGCTGCGATCGTGCATGTGGAACCTGTCAGTCGTTCTGCGCCTCGCGGCGAATGGTGAACTCATTGCCGGTCGCGGCGTTGCGGTACGTCATGCTGTCTCCCTTGGCCTCGACGATGTAGTAGGCGTCATAAAGCGATTCGTCGTTGGGATCGACGGGGTTCCGACGTCCGTTGCCGATCCAGCCCTCGGTGATCGTGAAGTAGACCGGGCCGGATACGCCCCAGCGTCCGTACTCCACGAGGTGCCTTTCTGCAGCCGTTCCGCAGGCGATGCAAAAGTTCGTCTCGAAGGTGCCATCTGCCGTCCTGGTCAGCTCCCAAATTCGCGTGTAGCCGTCATCGGTACGAACCTCGCCGCGCCACCTTCCCACCATCCAGGTGCGCGCAACCAGGTCACCCAGTACGAAGGGCTTCTGCGCATCGACGGGCGCTTCGGTCGTGCCTGCCAGGGCGAGGAGTAGTACGGTCAGCATTCGATGTCCTCCAGGTCAATCGACCACCTTCCTGTCGGAAGCCATTGTGCGGGCGTTCGCATTCCAAAGTCCCTGCTTCCCGGCAGATCGATCCCAGGCTGTCTGGTTCTAGTCGGCATTGCATCGACTCGAGCGGGGCTGAGGCGCATGGAACGGATTGCGCGCTCCAGCCGGCATTGGATCCAGGAGCGCTCAGTTGTTACGCGTTCTCTCGGGCCCGTCCACCCAAAAGATGACATAGCACCGCGAAGCGGCGTCGGTACGAACGGCCAGCCGCCTACTCGTAGTGCGTCCACATGCGGAGCACCTTGACTGTATGTTCCGCCTCCAGCACCTGATACACCAACCGGTGCTGGATATTGATGCGCCTGGAGTAAGCGCCGGCCAGATCGCCCACCAACTTCTCATAGGGAGGAGGCGTCTGCAGAGGGTTGTCGGCAAGCACGGCCAGCAGCGACTGCGCCTTGTCTTTGAGTCCGGCGGAACTGAGATGGCGTGCGTCTTTTTGGGCTTGCTTGGCGAAGACGACACGCCAGCTCACCATTCAAGCTCCGTCGGGAGCGAGTCAGCCGACTCGGCCATGCCGGCCTTGATGGATTCGCGCATGCCGGGAACCGACAGCAGGTGCAGGGTTTCCTGAATCGCCGCCCAGTCTTCGGCAGACAGCAGTACAGCGTTGTGCCGCTTGCCGGAGATGAGGATCGGCTGATGGGACTCCGCCGTCTGATCCATGAGGCGGTAGAGGTTGGCGCGCGCTTCGCTGGCTGTGAGGGTCGTCATCGCGGGCTCCTGTGATGGAATCAGCGTACGTCTACGCGTACGTTGCTGCAAGTATCCACACCTCAGCGATCACCAGATCCGCACTCGTCGTAGTCGCTCACATGACGACCCAGGTGGATATCCCGCTGGACCTGCCAGCTGCCGTCGGCGCTGCGTTCGGGCCTGGTCAGGCCGGATCCACCGCGGGGCTGTTCGGACGGGGGTTCGTCGGCCAGGTACGGATCATCGGCAAACACCACGTTGTCCAGGAAGTAGGTGCAACGGCCGGGCTCGATGACGTGGAGGTGGATGTGCTGCGGGACGCGGCGGCCGGGGTAGTGGCCGGGTCGGATGCTGTCGAAGTGATAGCGGCCTTGCGTGTCGCTGATCGCCCAGCCGCGCAGGCGGCCGTGTCGCTGGGCGGCGGGACCGGCGCCGTCCAGGGGCGGATAGTGGCCGGCGTGATCGGTTTGATAAGCGTAGACCTGAACGCCGGCGACCGGTTTGCCATGGGTGCCCAATACCCGACCGCGCAGATGCAGCCGCTCACCGGGTTCGTCGCCGGCAGCCAGTGCGGTGCGGCTGGCGATATGCAACGGACGGCCGTCGTAGACCGCTTCGCAACCTTGGCAGGCCCCCAGCACTGGCGGTTGATCGGTGGGGTCGACGCGCAGCAGCTCGCGCGTCATGCGCGCCTCGCCCAGCGGGTAGAGCGTGACGCGATAGCGGCCCGGATCGGCGGCTAGTGCCACGCAGCCTTGTGAATTGGTGCGCGCCCAGTGTGGTCGGGGAGGCGCGCTTGCTGCCTCGTTCACGATCAGCAGCGCCTGCGCCAAGGCAGCGCCATCGTCGCCTTGGAAGCAGGCCGGTTCCGGCACGGCATCTGCCAGTTGCAGCGCCTCGTTCAGACGCGAGGGCGCCAACCACAGTTCGCCTTGCGGCCTGTCGTGTTCGGCGTCGGCCGGCAGGGGCATCGGATGCAGCCAGTCGAGCAGTTGCATCGCGTAGCCTGCGTCGTGCGCCAGCGTCGACGCCGGATCGAGCAGCGCCGATCGCTCGTAGCGGCGCAGCAATCGACGCTGAGCAAAGACATAGCCGATGGGCGCGTCCCCCAGTGCCAGCCCGAAGTCGTGCTCGGCCGCGGTCCTTTCGTCGCCATCCAGCTGCGCCACGTACCACTGCGGGTGGGCGTGGCCGACGGCGTCCAGCAGCTCCGCGGTCGGCGTCGCGCCCACCAGGATCACGAACACCCGAAAGCGCGGCGAATCGATCTGCGCGCGCACGCGACGCATCGGCGCGATCGCTGCTGCGGCATCGACGGGATTGCCATCGGAGGGCAGGAACAGCACAAGGCCGGCGTCGTAACCATGGGTGCACATCGGGCAGACGCGTTGCCCACGGTAGGCGCCGGCCAGATGCAGCGGATCGAAAGCGGGCAGGGCATCCCAGGTCTGCAGCGGCCGAGGCGACGCAGGCGCCCCCCGGGCATCGTCGAATGTGAGCAGCAACGCGGCGAAAAGGAGGGCGTAGGTCCACAGGCGCATGGTCGGTTCCAGTCGAAGGTCGATGACTGCAAGAGCGCTCGGCGAACGGGACTGTTAACGCTGGGCGGGACCTCAATCGCTGGGATTGCCGCTAGCCCGGATGTCATGAGGGTTCGTAGACGAGGGCGACGAGATCGGCGACCGCAGCAGAAGTCTCATGACATCCGGGCTAGATTCGGGTCTGCCTCGGTCGCTGAACTCGCCTTGGACCGCCAGGCAATGCTGGCGGCAAGCCGCTGTTAACGAATCTGCGCCAGACGGACTCTCTACTGCCATGAGCGGACCGCATCCGTGAATCGCACCCTCACCCACCCGACCCGCGAGCGGCAGCCCGACAGCGAGCCGGCGGCCATCGAGCCGGTCGCTCGGCGGGTGGCGCAGGCACGCGACGGCAGTCAGGCGGCGTGCACCTGGCTGTATCGCCGCTATCTGCCGTTGGTGCATGGCGTGCTGCTGGCCCGGTTTCGGCCGGCCATCGCCGACGAGCTGACCCAGGAGTGCTTCGCGCTGGCCTTCCAGCGCCTGCGGCAACTGCGGGAACCGGCCCATTTCGGTGCCTGGGTTGCCAGCATCGCGCGCCATCTGCGCAGCCCGGAAAACTACCATGAGGAACCCATGGCCGAGCCCTTCGATGTCCATGATCCGAGCGCCGATCCGGCCCGGCAGGCCGAGGCCTGGCAGCTGCTGGCGGCCATCCGCAGTCTGCCCGGCAGCTACGCCGAGACCCTGGCGCTGCGGTTGGTCGAAGGCATGAGCGGCGCCGAGATCGCGCAGCTGACTGGTCTGACCCCGGACTCGGTCCGGGTCAATCTGCATCGGGGGATGCGCAAGCTGCGCGAGCTCATCGGTACCGCGGGAGCGAAAGAGACATGAGCATGCCAGCCGATCCAGCCACTGACCCGCTGTGGGATCCACGCGTCCCCGGCGATGAGGAATTGCGACAGCTGGAGCGCCTGCTGGCGCCCTACGCGGCCGCCCGTCAACCGGCGTTGCTGGAACCGCCCAGAGTTCAGCCGCCAGTCCGGATGGGCCGTCGACGTTGGTTGCTGGGTCTGGCCATGGCGGCGACGCTGTTGCTGAGTCTGTGGGGAGCGCATCACCATCGTCTCGCCTGGCCCGAAGGCCAGCCGTGGCCGCTGCGGAGCGGTGCCGAACAGCGCCTGCTGGCGCCGGGCGAGCGGCTGCAGACGGGCGCGCACGAACACGCCGAGCTGTCGGTCGCGCGCATCGGCAGCCTGCGGATCGCCCCCCACTCGACCCTGACGCTGATCGAAAGCCGTAGCGGTCGGCACCGAATCGAACTGACGCACGGTCGAGTGCAGGCCCGCATCTGGGCGCCGCCGGGGTATTTCGCGATCGACAGCGGCACGATGCGGGTGGTCGACCTGGGCTGCGAATTCATCCTGGAACGCCACCGCGATGGCAGCGGCCAGCTGCACGTACTCAGCGGCTGGGTCCAGCAACACCTCGGCGGGCAGGACTGCGCCGATCCCGCTGGCCACGCGCTGGACTTCACCGCCGACAGCGCCGGCACCGCGCTGCGCGACGACGCCCCACCCGCACTGCGCGCAGCCGTGGCCGCGCTCGATCAGGCGCTGCTGCGCCAGGCTGATGCCGACACGATCAGCCAACGGGCAGCAGAGGTGGCGCGCACGGCGCGCGACGCCGACCAATACACGCTGATGAGCCTGTTGCTGCGAGATCGCAGCCTCGCCGCCGGACCGCTCTATCCGCGCCTGGCGCAAGCGCTGGGTGTGCCAGCCGATGACGCCGCCCATCGAGCGGACTGGATCAAAGGGGATCACGCCGCGGTCAATCTTTGGTGGCAGCACCTGCCGAGTCAGCCGAAACGCTGGTGGGCGCATTGGCGGGACGGGTTCTAAGCTGTTGCGAGTGTTCATTTACTTGAAGCGATGGTGAGCAGAATCACGCTTTGGCCTCGCTCGAGCGCCTAAACCCCGAAACTAGGACTCAACGCAAAGTCGTCGTCGATCGCCACTCTTCACCGAATGACGTCGCCCTGCCTCGCGAAACAGCCTTCTGATACATCGGTATCACTGCTTGTTGCAGCCTCTTGACGGAGTGCGGGCTCTTTAATTCCCGCTTGTAATCAAAAGGGTCTTCCGACGAATTGCGGTCAGCAACTTCGGCATTAATGTCAATAACCAAGTCCTCCAATACGCGTGTCATAGCGTTCTGATCCGTCTCGTCCTCTTGCGGCGCTCGAATATAAGGGGTGGGATTCCGGCAAAACTCCGAACCTTCCCCGTCGGTTTCGAGAGCACGACGGAGCAAGTAGAGAAGTGCGAACTGCAGAAGCCTGTATTTACCTAGGACTCCAGGCACAATGGCTGGAAGCACTAGAAGAACCGACTGAAATGCTTCATGAAGGGCAATGATGCGATCTGCGTTTACACAGGGCCGCGCAAAATGTCAGCGTACAGCTCATCGAAGAGCTATATGATTGGTGGCACGACCATGGCTGCTCGACATCGAAGGCATAAAGAATTCGCGCCGCGGTCTCGTTAGTTATTACGATCGCCCTTTCGGTTTCCTCTCCGCGCTTAATTTCGTAGAAGATATCTGAATAGTTCTCAAGTATTTCATGTTGCAGGCGACGTTGAATGGTGCTATTTGACTGAAGGTCGCGTGCGCTGATCGAATTTTGGTTATTGTTGTGAGGGTGATCCTGCTAGCCAACTGCTATCAGGAGGAAGTTGAATTAGCCGACCAAGAACCCTTAGGTCGTTGGTTATGCTCGCCCTGTTTTCAAAGAGATCGTAATACCGGCAGCCATTTACTACAGAATACCCAGAGAGAACAATCTGATCATCATTGTACTGCAGCTCCGTCGTGAGAATTGTCAACTGTTGTGATACAGCATGAAGTTCTTGTGCTCGGCCTGATCCTTGACGCTTCTCGCAATCGCCTTGTTGACTTTTGTGCGCCCCAAAGACCGCCTCCTTTTACATTCCAATCAAACAGCTCGCCGTTCTGAATTCCGTCCAGCTTGACCAACTCGGAAGCCAAAAGAGGGGCGACAAGGACTTTCGATTCCGTAGTGCTGTACTGAATTACATCGAATCCAGAAACATCAAATTGGGCCTGCGAAGCAATTGGGTCGGATGGTCCAACTGGAATATAGCTGGCCTTCAGTCTGTCAGCATCAAAAATCTCTAGGCGGTCTGCGCCATTGGCAAAGTTCTCGCGCTTCGATCAGCTAATCCGTTCGTCACGAAACGCCTCGAACTTCATAACCTCTGCAACCTTGTCCATGACGGAGGAAGTGGCCAGAAGCTTCTTCAGCTCTGTGTTTCCCGTTGTTTCACTAGGTGCTTGATAGATGAAGCCGTTGCAACTGATCAAGCTCATGGTCTGAGTACCTTTCGCCAATTGTCTTTCCTGCGTTCTGAATTATCTGACTGGAATACATCGATCCGTTCGAGATTGTCGTCAATGTATATACCGTCGATGCCCTTGTCATCCGGACCATCACATACCGAGTCTTGAGCCGAAATCTGCTCTAGGCGGTAGTAATGCTCAATAAACCAAGCAAGGAAGGCACGACTTTCGTCGCGACCGCTCGCGATGTGCCCGGTGCATTGCTCGAGAACTGCTGGGTAGCTCAGATCAATAGATTTTGGCATGTCAATTTGATTGGTAGCGACGGATAAGGTTGTCGGCCAAGTACAATCGGAGCTTTACAAGAGGACTGGCAGCTTGGGAAACACGATAGGCGGTTTTCCGGGCGAAACATCAAACATTCCGCTGCGATGTTGGTTTGGTCGAAATTAGGGCCGAATTTTGGCCTTAATGTCCAGTCTTGATAGGGAGCTGTCTTTAACAGCCGCCACGACTTCAGGATTGGTGCTGCCATCAAGCGTCGTTGTAATGCGAGCGACGAAGTACTCTGGGAGCTGCATTGGCCGGTATGGGCTGTCGTGGAACACCTTGTTTCCACTCACCATTGCCGGGCGCCGCCTTCCGTTGGTTGTGGGTATCTCCATTACTTTTGGCGACGAAACCACCCCTTTCATTTTGTTGATCTGCTTCTTAAGAATCATCTCGCGGTTTGTGAGCTCGTTTACGTGTCCCAGCTTCGCCTGAACAAGAATGACCTTGGAAATAGTCGTTGCGCCATCCGAAACCGTTGCGGTTATCGTATTTTATCTTGCGCCATATTTGCTTTCGGCGGAATTGCTGGGTCCAAGTGGTCATCAAATATCGTGCTGATGTATGACCCTTCCGTGCTTTCCGGAATAAAGTACCCGTCAAGGCGCTTTCAGAGTGGCGTAGCTGTATAATTGGCTTCCTGCTTGTATCTTTCCGGCACGATCATGTCGATCGCACTTCTTACATGTTTCTGATTGAATCAGTTACTTCTGGTGGAAACTTGAATGCGTGTTTTGGCATGCCTCCCCCTTCATGCTAGGTTCTGCGTGTTGCGGCTACATCGTCATATTTGTGGTTCGGCTCGGCGCAACTTTTCTGAATGGCGAGAGCAACTTGTCGTAGTCCGTCGCCGAGCTGGACTGCATGAACATTTTGAGCGTAGGTTTCCCAGTCCAGAGAATTGGCTGCTGCGAAGTCGGGACGAGGAGTAGGTCATCATTTTGTCAAACGCTGATGGGTCAGAGCATGGAGTGTGCAACCGTTTAGTGTGGTGTGCAAGATGGCCTACGTTTCGTGGCGCCTTCGTGCTCATCATGCTTTCTACATTTGGGCTCGGTTGGGAAGCATGGTCTTTGGTGATGGATGATCAACTCGCAAGTTTTATGAAAGTCGTTCCCAAGGTTGCGGAAGCAGCAGTGGGACTTAGTACTTCTTTGTATTCATCGACTGGACCGTACCACGGACCGCTTATTCTCATTCTTTTGCGACCCATCGTGCGCTCTTGTTGAGAGCTCCTACAGTTCATGGTTTCGCTGAGATCGGCGTGGTTGAAGAAATCTCAGGCCCGCTCCCACTGCGCTTCGGGTTGCCGGAAGGCAGCTGGTTGGTTGCGCGGCGTTCGGGTTGATTCGGTGTTTAGGACCGGTGCCTTCGGGTCGGCGTTCGTTTGATCGGCGGTTGTGTTTCGGATGCCATGGCCGGCGGGTCGCGAGCAGGGCTCGCTCCTGCGTTTGCCTCAGTGATTCGGTTTGCTGGCTCTCACTGGAACGCTTTCCAGAACGCGACTCGCCGCAGGAACCCCACCCGGATCAGCGCAGCCCATGGCGCGTTGTCGGGCCCCGCCCTGCTACTGTCCACCCTCCACCCCACGAGGACGCTCCGATGGCTGGCAAGCTCAAGCGCAAGCACTATGACGCGGCCCTGGAGGCGCTGGAGGTGGAGCTCAATCAGGTGCAGCGATGGTTGCAGCACACGGGGCAGCGGCTGGTGGTGGTATTCGAGGGTCGCGATACGGCGGGCAAGGGTGGCGCGATCGGGGTGTTCAGTGATTGCCTGAACCCGCGCAGTTGCCGGGTGGTGGCGCTGCCCAAGCCGACCGAGCGCGAGCGCACGCAGTGGTATTTCCAGCGCTATGTGGAGCATCTGCCGGCCGCCGGCGAGATCGTCCTGTTCGATCGCAGCTGGTACAACCGGGCCGGGGTCGAGAAGGTGATGGGTTTCTGCAGCGAGGCGGAGTACCAGCGCTTCCTGGTGGCCTGTCCGATCTTCGAACAGCAGCTGGTCGACGACGGCATCCTGCTGCACAAGTACTGGCTGGGCTGCGATCAGGCCATGCAGGAACAGCGCTTCGCCGAGCGCATCGAGGATCCGGTCAAGCGCTGGAAGATCTCGCCGATGGATCTGGCCGCGCGCGAGCGCTACGACGCCTACACCCACGCCCGCGACGCGATGCTGGCGGCCACCCACACCCCGCACGCGCCGTGGCGGCTGGTCGACATGAATGACCAGAAGCAGGGCCGGCTGGACCTGGTGCGCGATCTGCTCGACCAGCTGCCGGACCATCAGGTCGAGTGGCCGCCGGTCAAGCTGGATCGGCTGCCGGCCGAGCCCTCGGTGGAGACCTATCCGACCGACATCCCGCAGGTCGTCAAGCACCGCTGGGACTGAGCGCAACGCCATGGCGAGGGCGCCCGACGAGCCGTCACCCGTCAACGCCGCAGGCCCGGCAACCAAGAAGCGCTGACGCCGAATCAGCCACAGCGCCGGCTACAACCCGCCGTCGCCCGGCGCACCGAGGCACAGTGGGAGCGAGCTTGCTCGCGATCTTTCGCCCGATTCGCGGCCATTCCCCATCGTTCCCTTTGCACGGCAGCCAGCCCCCCTTCAGGCGACTTTGGCCACACGGCTGGCTGATTTCGCCCTAAGATTGGCTGATCCGACTCTGACTAGACAGCTGTCAAACATTCAATATGTGTCTACCCGGCGCCCCTCCCCCGCGCCGATGGAGACAGGAGAACGTCATGAAGGCTTTGTCGATCACCACCGCGCTGGTCAGCGCCTTCGCATTGCTCAGCACCGCGGCGATGGCCGCCGAGGATCTGCCCGGCCATCAGGCCGGCAGCCAATACACCGCGACCTTTCATCAGCATGCCGCCCGCTGGCAGCTGACCCCGGCCGACGGCCAGACGCTGGATGTCAGCACCGACGCGCAATGTGGACAGGGCCAATCGCTGCCCACCGGCGTGTGGCTGCTGACCACCGATGCCGACGGCCAGCCCACGCTGATGGCGCCGTCGGCAGTGAACCTGCCGGCCGGCCACAGTGGTCAGCTGCGTCTGGTCGAATGTGATCAAGCGGCGGATGGCACCAGCACGATCGCTGCGCCACGCTTGTTGCTGGACCTGCTCACCGCCTCCAGCGGTGCGGTGCGCATCGATGACTGAGACGGCTGCCGCACGGCGGTCGCTGAAAGTCGGCATCCTGGCGCTGGACGGCGTGGTGCTGTCCAGCGTCGCCGGCCCGGCCGATGCGCTGGAGATCGCCTCCAGGCTGGCCCGGCTGCGTGATCCGACCATGGCGGCGCCGTTCGAGAGTCGGGTCATCAACGCCCGCGGTCAGAGCAGCGTGACGACCTCGCAGGGACTGCAGCTGCAGGGTCTGCACGGCCCCGAGACCGAGGTCGATCTGCTGCTGGTGCCCGGCGTGATGCACGAGACCGCGCACGAGTTGCACCGGGGTGCGCAGGACAGCGGCCCGGAGCTGGACTATCTGCGCCAACTGGCCGAGCGCGGCACGACGATCGCCGCGGCCTGCACGGGCACCTTTCTGCTCGCCGCCAGCGGTCTGCTGGACGGCTACCGGGCCACCACCAGTTGGTGGCTGGCGGCCGCCTTCCGTCGACACTTCCCGCATGTGCAACTGGAGGCCGATCAGCTGGTCGTGCGTGATCGTCAGCTGGTCACCACCGGTGCTGCCACCGCGGTGTACGAGTACATCCTGCAGGTGGTCGCCGAGGTGGGCGGGCACGAACTGGCGCAACAGACCAGCAACATGCTGGTGATCGATCGCGAGCGGCAGAGTCAGGCGCCCTATGTCAGTCTGGCGATGATCGAACGGCCGCGGCATTCACTCAGCGAGAAGGCCGAGCGCTACCTGCGGCGGGCGCTGGACAGCGAGCTCAGCGTGTCGGCCCTGGCCGACCACTGCGGCGTCAGTGAGCGCAGCCTGCTGCGGCATTTCCGCGCCCATCATGGCGTGACTCCGCTGGAGTACATCCAGCGACTGCGGGTGGAACGGGCCAAGGCGATGCTGGAAAGCACCCATCTGAGCCTGGAGGAGATCGTCGAACGCTGCGGCTACAGCGATGTGTCCAGCTTCCGCAAGCTGTTCAAGCGTGCCGCCAGTCTGACCCCGGGCGAATACCGCGAGCGCTTTCGTCTGCGCGCCAACTGATTCGGCGCAGCAGCGCGATCAGCGCGCCAGAACGACCCGATTGCGGCCGCCGTTCTTGGCCTCGTAGAGCGCGGTGTCGGCCAGTGCCAGCAGATCCGAAGCGCGCCGCGACAACCCGCTGGCCAGCAGATTCGAGCCGGCCACGCCGATGCTGACCGTCACCGGGCCCGGTTCGATGGCCCTGTCACAGACGGCCAGGCGCAGCCGCTCGGCCAGCTCCAGCGCGGTCTGCGCATCCATCTGCGGCAACAGCAGGGCGAACTCCTCGCCGCCGATGCGACCGAATTCGCCGCTGTCGCCGATCTGCTCGCGCAGGACCTTGCTGACCGCCGCCAGCACCTGATCGCCAACCAGATGACCGTGGCGGTCGTTGATCTGTTTGAAGTGGTCCAGATCCAGCAACAACAGCGAAAACTGTTCCAGCGGGGTCGCCTCGCAGGCTTTCTGCAGCAAGACGCGGAACTGGCGCCGGTTGAGGAAGCCGGTGAGGCTGTCGTACAGGGCCAGATCGATCAGTTCCTGGTGATAGCGCGATTCGGCGCTGGCGCCCTCGAAGAACTTCAGATCGTCCTGGCCGACGCTGATCTGATCGCCATCGCGCAGCCCGGTGCGCTCGATCGAGCGGCCATTGACGCGGGTGCGATTGGTTGAGCCCAGATCCTCGATCCAGATCTGCCCTGCCTCGCGCCACAAGCGGCAGTGGTTGCGGGAGATGCTGGGATGCGCCAGCGTCAGGCCGCAGCTGGCCGACCGGCCAATGATCAGCGGCAACTCGGACAGGTCCACCTGCGTCCCCAGCAGCGTGCCGCTGACGACGATCAGACGCGGACCGCCGGCACGCTCCTCGTCGCTGGGCGACTCGAAGATCGTGGCGCGATCAGTGGAGGAGTCCGGATCCGGATGCACGATGCGACGAGGTCAGGGCAGTCAGCGGGACAGTGTAGAACATGCTCATGTCGGATGCGGGAGCGACCGGGCTGGGCGGCCAACGGGCGTTCAGACCCCGTACTCGGCGCGATAGCGGGTCAGCGCCGCGGCGTGTTCGGTCAGGCTGGCATCGCTGGCGGCATGACTCAGCAGGTCCTCCAGTCGTGCCACCGCCAGCACCGGCAGGCCGTGGTCGCGGGTGATCTCCTGGGTGGCCGACAAGCTGCCCTGGCCGCGCTCCTGCCGATCCAGGGCGACCAGTACACCGGCCGGAAGGGCCCCGGCCTGGCGGATGATCTGCAGCGATTCGCGCACCGAGGTGCCGGCCGAGACCACGTCATCGACGATCCAGACCTGGCCAGCCAGCGCAGCGCCCACCAGTTGCCCGCCTTCACCGTGATCCTTGATTTCCTTGCGGTTGTAGGCGAAGGGCAGATCGATCCCGTGGCGCAGCCACAGCGACTGGGCCAGTGCCGCTACCAACGGGATGCCCTTGTAGGCGGGGCCGAACAACATGACGTCGCGGATCCCGTTGCCGACCAGCGTGTCGGCATAGGCGGCGGCCAGTTCGCTCAGGCCGGCGCCGCTGCTGAACTGACCGGCATTGAAGAAGTAGGGACTCTGGCGGCCGCTTTTCAGCGTGAACTGGCCGAAGCGCAACGCGCCGCAGGCCAGCGCCGCCTGCAGCAGCCGCTGTTGCGGAGAAGATGAAGTGCTCATCGCCGATCAGGCCAGATAGCCGCCATCGACCGGCAGCGCGGCGCCAGTCAGATAGCTGCTGGCCGGCGCGAGCAGGAACAGCACCGCCGGGGCGATCTCTTCCGGCTGCGCCACGCGGCCTTGTGGCACCAGCATCAGGAAACGATTGAGGATCGACTCGTTCTGCGTCAGGGCCGAGGCGAACTTGGTGTCGGTCAGACCCGGCAGCACCGCATTGACGCGAACCTGCGCCTGCGCCAGTTCCTTCGCGTAGGCCTGGGTCATCGCCACGATGGCCGCCTTGGTGAAGGAATAGACGCCCTGCATCGGCGCCGGTCGGCTGGCGTTGACCGAGGCGACGTTGACGATGGCACTGCCGGGCGCCATCCGCTTGGCCGCCTCGCGGGTGGTCAGCCAATAGCCGCGGATATTCACTTCCACGGTCTTGTCGAAGGCCGCCAGCGACATGTCCAGCATCGGCCCGAAATAGGGGTTGGTGGCGGCGTTGTTGACCAGCAGGTCGATGCGCGTGCCGGCGGCGTCCAGTTCGGCAAACATCGCTTCGATCGCGGCCCCATCGCCGATGTGCAGTGCCTTTGCCGTCGCCTGGCCACCGGCCTGTCGGATCTCGTCGGCCACCGACTCGCAGGCCTCCTGCTGGCGGCTGGTGACGATCACATGCGCGCCATGCTCGCCCAGCAGTCGCGCGATGGCCGCGCCGATCCCGCGTGACGCGCCGGTGACCAGGGCCGTCTTGCCGGTCAGATCAAACAGGGCAGCGGACATCGGCGGAACCTCGAGGCTGGGGGGCGCCAGAGCATAGCGTCAATCTGTCCGCGTACCGGGCTGTCCGGTCCGCAGCGCGAGCGCACGATGCTTGCGCTTTCCGGTCGGTCAGCGCGGACACCTGAACGCTGCCCGCCGTCCGAACTCAGAAGCTGGAGTCGGGTTGCTGCAGGAAGGTCCGCTCCTCGTCGGTCGAGCGGCGGCCGAGAATGGTGTTGCGGTGCGGGTAGCGGCCGAAGCGGTCGATGATGGCCTTGTGACGCAGTTCGAAGGCGTGCGATTCGGCCGTCGTGCGCTCGCGGAACAGCGGCTCGGCGACGCGATGGATGGCGGCCGATTCGCTGTGCATGTAGGGCATGTACAGAAAGGCCCGCTGCATCGGCTCCAGCTCCAGGTCGGCGCCGATGGCGACCGCCTCCTGCGCCAGCGCCAGGGCCAGGGCATCGTGGGCAAATGCGCCTGCTCGACCGCGATACATGTTGCGCGAGAACTGGTCCAGCACGATGACCTCGGCCAGACGGCCCAGCGCCGTGGTCCGCCAGTTGTACAGCTCGCACTGCGTCGCCTGTGCGTGCAGCAGACCGAAGCGCGTGGCGATGCGCTGATCGAATTCCCGGTCCTTCTCCCACCACTGCCGGGGCTCAATTTCGGCAAACCAGAATTTCAGGACGAGGGGATACATGCGCAGTTCTCGTAGCGGGTTCTTGAGCCGATCAGCGCCCGGATCGCAATGCGCGCATCTCAGTCATCGAGTTCGTGAATGCTGACGTGAAAATGGTCGATGCAGCGGCGGCAGATGGTCGCATTGCCCTGACTGATCGCCATGCCTTCGCACTCGGCCAGACAGAACGAACAACGAAAAGCCCACCATTCCGACGCCGGATCCACCCCCAGCTCATCGCGCAAATAGCGCGCAATGGCCGGGTCATCATACGGTGAGTCGACCCAGTGCGACTGCAATCCCGGGTAGTCGCGCTCCGCCTGCAGTTGACCGTCTTCGACGCTGGTTACCCCGATGCAGCCCAGCGAGTTCCATTCTTCGTCGCAGAACAGCAGCAGGATGTCGCTAGGCGGATGGTAGTTGCGGCAGATTGCCAGATACGGGACGCGCCCCAGGCGCTCGCCGTCGACCAGCAGGCAGATCCGGCCGGTGTAGGGCTGCGTGTCAGGAATCACGACGAAAGCGAGCAGGCGCGCCGACGAAATAATTGGCGGCGGTAGGTTCTCGTGGGTCGGACTAGGGCGATCCATCAAGCTGTCCTCTTCGCCGCGACACTTGCCCACCATCAGTCGCTGCCACAGACCCGCAACGCCAGGGCCCTGGCGATCCGTTCCGGACGCTTCATCCAGTCGAAGTGCCCCGGCAAGCGGCCTTCCTCATCGGGGCCGATGGTCTCGGCGGCATGGCCCTGGCCGAGCCGGTCGGCGAGCGCCTGTACCGAGGCCTTTGGCGCGTAGTGGTCGCCGGCCATGGTGAAAGCGGCCACAGTAGGCCGATCGATCGGTCCGCGTGGATCACCCAGTGGCAGTGTTCCCGCTCGCACCAGTCGTGCCCATTCGCGCATCAAACGGCTGCCCTGCCGCCCACCAAATCCCAGCCAGTCGCCGCGAAAGGCGCCCAGCAGCGGGGTACTGAGGTTGATCATTGCCGTCAGGAAGCGGGCGCCGCGCGCTTCGCGTCGGGCCAGCAGTGGCAGGTGCGGGCTGCCGCTGGCCACCAGCAGCAGATGCTTCAGGTCGGGGGTGGCATTGCCGCGCAGCAGCGCATGCAGCACGGCCAGGTGCCCGCCCAATGAGTGCCCCAGCCAGGCCAGTGGTGCCTGCGGCAGGCGCTGACGGGCCTGAGCCAGCAAGCACTCGAGCTCGTCGTCGAGCAGGTCCTGATAGCCCCAATCGTGCTGTCGGGAGGCGCGGATGCTGCTGCTGCCGACACCGCGCAGATCCAGCGCCAGCACATCCAGACCATGGCCGTTGAGCGCCTGCGCCAGGTTCCGGTAGGCAGCGGCCCGCACGCCGAGCGCCGGGAGGATCAGCACGGCGCGGCGGATTCTCGCGGGTGACGGTGGCTGCCAGTGCCACAGCCCGGTGCGAATGCCCGGAGCCACCTCGATGATCTGCGGTTCAGCGTTGGCCATCGATGGTTCCGCTTCCGTCCACTGCCGGCTATGTCAGCACGGCAGGGTCGGACGGGGAAGCTCTGGGGGCGCGATGGGCGATCTAGCCACGCAGTGCACCGGCGTATTCCCGAAAAGATCGCGAGCAAGCTCGCTCCCACGGAAGGGCCGGCTGTTGATCGACTTCAGAGTTCTGATGCGCTCCGCCATCGGCCTGCAGGTGCGTTGCTCTCGCTGGGCCCAGGGCTCCGCTGCAGGACGTACCTCGCCGTCAACTCAGCCGCTGGCGACCCCCTGGGCCCTGGGCCCTGAGCCCTGGGCCCTCCACCCTGTGAGACCTCAGCCCTCGCCGGGCACCGGGAAGCCGCGATCGCGCAGCAGGGCGTCGATCTTGGCGTCGCGGCCGCGGAAGGCGCGATAGGCGTCGGCCGGATCGACCGCGTTGCGCACGGCGAACAGATGGTCGACCAGCTTCTTCGCCATGTCGGCATCGTAGTAGCCGCCCGGGGCGGTGGCGAAGGCTTCGCCGGCGTCAGCGGTCAGCACTTCGGCCCACAAGTAGCCGTAGTAGCCGGCCGAATAGCCTTCGCCCGAGAACACATGCCCGAACTGTGGCGTGCGGTGGCGCATGACCACTTCCTTTGGCATGCCCAACTCGGTCAGCGTGTCGCGCTCGAAGGCGTCCGGATCGATGCCGGTCGGGTCGATCGTGTGCAGCTTCAGGTCGATCAGTGCCGAAGCCAGGTACTCAGTGGTGCGGAAGCCCTCATTGAAGGTGGCCGCCCGCTTGATCTTCTCGATCAGCTCGGCCGGCATCGGCTCGCCGGTTTCCACGTGCACCAGGTAGTTCTTGATCACCGGTTCGGTGCTGAGCCAGCGCTCCAGCAGCTGCGACTGGAACTCGGTGTAGTCGCGCACGCCGCCATTGAGGGTCGGATATTCCACGTTCGACGCCAGTGCATGCAGGGCATGGCCGAACTCGTGGAAGAAGGTGGTGGCGTCATCCCAGGAGACCAGCACCGGCTCGCCGGGCTTGCCCTTGATGAAGTTGGAGTTGTTGCTGGCCAGCACCGTCTGCTTGGGCGCCAGCTCGTGGTAGCCGCGATAGGCGAAGGCCCAGGCGCCGGAGCGCTTGCCTTCCCGGGCATAGGGGTCGAGGTACCACAGGCCCACTTCGGCGCCAGTGCTGCGCCGCTTGACCTCCCACACCTTCACGTCCGGGTGATAGACCGGCACGCTGCCTTCGGGCACCGGCACGAAGTCGAAGTCGAACAGCTCGCCGGCGACGTAGAACATCGCCTCGCGCAGCTTGTCCAGTTGCAGATACTGCTTGACCTCGTTGGAATCCAGGTCATAGCGCGCCTTGCGCACCTTCTCGGCGTAGTAGCGGTAATCCCAGGGCTCGATCGTGATGTTGGCGCCTTCGGCGTCGGCCACCTGCTGCATGTCGGCCACTTCCTCGGCGACACGGGCGATGGCCGCCGGCCACACGGCCTCCATCAGCGCCATCGCCTGTTCCGGCGTTTTCGCCATGCGGTCTTCCAGACGCCATTGGGCATAGTTGTCGTAGCCCAGCAACGCCACGCGCTCATCGCGCAGCTGCAGGATTTCGGCGATCAGCGCGTTGTTGTCGTTGTCATCACCGTTGTCGCCGCGCGAGTAATAGGTGCGCCAGACCTGCTCGCGCAGCGCCCGTTCGTCGGAATAGGTGAGGAAGGGATCCATCGATGAGCGCGTGTTGACCACGGCGTACTTGCCCGGCTCGCCGCGCTTTTCGGCCAGTCCGGCGGCCGCATCGATGAAGGATTGCGGCAGGCCGCCAAGCTGGCTGTCGTCGAGGAACAGCGCGTACTTCTCTTCGTCGGCCAGCACGTTGTTGGCAAAGCGGGTGTGCAGCTCGGCCAGCCGCTCGTTGATGGCGGCATAGCGATCGGCCTTGTCGCCTTCCAGGGTGGCGCCATTGCGGGCGAACTGATCGTAGACCAGCGTCACCAGACGCTGCTGGTCAGGCCGCAGCGTGGCGAACTCGGCGCCATTGCGGACGGCCTCGACACGTTTGAACAATGCCTTGTTCTGCGTGATTTTCGACTGGAACTGGGCCAGCTTCGGCGCCATCTGCTGCTGTACGGCACGGAACTCGGGCGAAGACAGGTTGCCCGAGTAGATGCTGAAGTAGACGAACACGCGACCGACGTCCCAGCCGGTCTTCTCCATCGCCACGATGGTGTTGTCGAAGGTCGGTGCTTCGGCGCTGGCGGCGATGGCATCGAGCTCGGCCAGATTCTTCGCCATGCCGGCTTCCAGTGCCGGACCAATCAGGTCCACCGACATCTTGTCGAAGGCGGGTACGCCGTTGTACGGGCCGGTCCAGTCCGCCAGCAGCGGGTTGTCGGCAGGGCTCTGCGCCGCGGTGCTGTCGGCGCTGGCCTGAGTGTCGGCAGGTGCAGCGGTGCTACCGCTCTCCGGGGCCTGGCCGCAGCCGGTCAGGGTGAAGGCCAGGGCCAGGGCGAGATAGAGCGGCGAACGTCGCATGCAGGACTCCTTGAAGAATCGATTGGTCAGCAATGAGGGCCGTGATGGTGGACCCTTCAGCCGTCTGCAACAGTCCCAAAGGTCATGGGGCGAAGGACGCTGGCGCCCAGCGAGTCGGCCATGTCGTCGGTGCTTTCATTCGGTGATCTGGGCCGCTGGCTGGGATCACGGAAGACCTCAGTGCACAGCGCTTACCCGCCATGGTCAGCGGCTGATCTCGCCGCTTGCTGTATGCGTCTGGTGGGTTCGATCTGTGATCGAACGCTTTTGGATTCGATGAAGAGCGTCAGCGCACAGCGCTGACCCACATCAGCTGACGCTCTGTCCGCTATTCACCGATGGCTCTGGCGGGTTCGATCTGTGACCTAACGCTGCTGGCATCAGGTGAATGAAAATCTCCAGCGCACGGTACTGACTCACCAGCGCGATCAGTCGTCGGCGCCATACAGCGCGCGCCTGGGCACGCCGTGGATTTTCGCTGCCACCTTGGCGGCGCGGCTGGGCGGCAGTTCATCGAGCAGGGCCCGGTACAGTTGCTGGGCCTGCAGTAGAGATGCGTCGGTCTGGACTTCTGCCCCGGCCACCACCAGAACGATCTCGCCCCGCTGCTGGTTGCTGTCCGCGGCCACACGCTGCTGCAACTCGGCCAGTGGCGCCAGGATGACGGTCTCGAAGGTCTTGGTCAGCTCCCGACACAGGGCGGCGGGACGTTGCGAACCCCACTCGGCCAGCATGTCGCTCAGGCAGTCGGCGATCCGGTGCGGGGCCTCGTAGAAGACCAGCGTGCGCGGATCGTCGGCCAGCCCGCGCAAGCGTTCGCGACGCGCCGCCGCCTTGGCCGGCAGGAAGCCCTCGAAACTGAAACGGTCGGTGGCCAGCCCGGCCACGCTCAGCGCGGCGATCACGGCGCAGGGGCCGGGCACCGGCGAGACCGGCAATCCCGCGGCACGCGCGGCGGCGACCAACCGGTAACCGGGGTCGCTCAGCAGCGGCGTGCCGGCATCGGAGATCAGCGCCAGCGACTGTCCTTCTTGCAGCGCCGCCAACCAGCCGTTCACGGCGGCCTGCTCATTGTGTTCGTGCAATGCCCGCAGTGGTCGATCGCTGCCGGCGTGGCGCAGCAATGGCGCGCTGGTGCGGGTGTCCTCGCACAACACCACGTCCACTTCGGACAGGATCTGACGGGCACGCTGGGACAGGTCGGCCAGATGCCCGATCGGCGTGGCGACGACATGAAGGGTGCCCGGTTGGGCGACGGCGACGGCGGCTGGATGCGACATGGGCGCAGTATGCGTGATGGCTGCCACGTCGCGGACAGGAATTGCCCGGTCGCAGTGGCTATCATGGCGCCTCGCGCCCGAGCGCAGGAGATCAACCTTGCCCCCAACCCTGAGCCCATCCCCCGGGGCCGCCCGCTGGTCCTGGCGACCGCTGTTGCCGGCCTTGATTCTGCTCTGCCTGACCGCCTGTGGCGGCGGTGGCAGCGTGCGGGTCGAACCGGCCGTCACCGAGATGGATGCACGCACGGCCTGGCTGGATGGCAATTTCCGCGGCGCTGCGCAGCTGTATCAGCAGTTGGCGCGGCAAGGTGGGCCGGAGCGGGACCGCTATGCGCTGCTGGCCGCCGAAGCACTGCGCGAGGAAGGCGATCTGATGGCGCTGGCCAATCAGTTGGGCAGTATCCGTCGGGCGCGCTTGTCACCCGATGACGAAGCCCGGCTGGATCTGCTCTATGCCGAACTGGCGCTGGCCGATGGTGATGCCGATGCCGCCATGGCGCTGCTGGCGATGCCGTCCGAGGTGGGCAGTGTCAGCGTGCGGGTGCGGGCCCTGGAACTGCGCGCACGAGCGCTGACGCTGCGTGGCGACCAGGTGGCCAGTGCGGCCGAGCGCCTGCGGCTGGAGCCGCTGCTGCAGGGCGAAGAGCGTGCCCGCAATCGGGCCGAGGCCGAAGAAGGCATCGCCGGACTGGACGATGACCAGCTGCGCAATCTGTTGCGCGATACGCCACGTGACGAACCGCTGTACGAGCTGCTGGCGCGACTGAGCCAGGAACGCTTCGGTGGTGATCGCCGCGGCAGCTATGCCCGCGCGGTCCAGGCCGGCCCGCTGGCGACCAACGAGCGTGTGCGCACCTACCGCACCGATCAGCTGCCGCGCGAAGCCGGCAGCCAGGTAGCGCTGCTGTTGCCACAGCGCGGCGCCCTGGCGGCACCGGCCGCCGCGTTGCAGGAAGGTGTGATGGCGGCTTATTTCGCCGATCAGGGGGCTCGCCCGCTGCTGCGCATCTATGACGCCGGCAACACTCGCGAGGAAGCGCTGGCCGCCTACGACCAGGCCGTCGCCGAGGGCGCCGACCATATCCTGGGACCGCTCTCGCGCGAGGCCGTGACGGGACTGTTCGAGCGGCAACAGGCGCTGCTGCCCACGCTCGCGCTGAATTACGCCGATGCAGCGGTGATCGCGCCGCGCGGCAGCCTGCAGTTTGCGCTGCTGCCGGAAGAGGAGGCTGCCGCGATCGCCGTGCGGCTGGCCGAACGTCGGCATGGTCGCGTGCTGGTTCTGCGCAGTGCCGATGAATTGGGCCAGCGCAGTCTGGCCGCCTTCCGCGCCGCTCACGAAGCCCGCGGCGGACGCATCATCGACAGCGCCAGCGCCGATCCGCGCACCCCGGATCAGAGTGCCGCCCTGGCCAAGCTGGCCGGCAATGACAGCGGCCGCGATCGCGTGCGCTATCTGCGCGGACTGTTGGGTCTGGATCTGCGCTACGAACCGGCGCCGCGTTCGGACGTTGATGCGATCGTGCTGCTGGTGCGCGCGCCGCAGGCTCGCCTGCTGTTGCCGCAGCTGCGTACGCGACAGGACCTGCCGGGTGAGGTCTATGCCACCAGCGCCGTCTATGAGGGCCGCCCCAACCCTGCGCTCGACCGCGATCTGGACGGTCTGCAGTTCTGCGACAGCCCGTGGTTGCTGGGGGGCTATGTGCCGGGCGATGTGCCTGAGCGCTCGGCGCTGGCTGGCCTGCCGACGACCGACGGTCCGGCGGCGCGCCTGTTCGCCTATGGCATCGACGCCTGGCGTTTACTGCCCTTGCTGGACTGGCTCGAGGCCAATCCCGGCCAGGCGGTCGATGGTGCCACCGGCAAGCTGTCGGCCGATCGCAATGGTCGCATTCGTCGTCTGTTGACCTGGGCTCGCTTCGAGAATGGCGTTCCGGTGGTGGTGGACTAAACCGCTCGCCGCGCTGGCCGGCAGCGGGCGGGCACGGGGCCAGTCCATCGAGGGACAGGCGGCGCAATGGCTGCGCGGGCAGGGGCTCATATTGCTGGAGCGCAACTATCAGATCGTGGGTGGTGAGATCGATCTGGTGATGCGCGAAGCGGCCACGATCGTCTTTGTCGAGGTGCGCTATCGGCGCGATCCGCGCGCGACCCGGGCGGTCGACAGCGTCGGAGCGCGCAAGCGCCAGCTGTTGTTGCGCACGGCGCAATCCTGGCTGGCGGCGCACCCCGAACATGCCCGCCGCCCCTGCCGCTTCGATGTGCTCGGGGTCGAGGGCGAGATCGATCAGCTTCGCTATCAATGGGTGCGCCATGCCTTCGATGCCGGCGGTTGACGCCGATTTCCTGCGCCGCCTGCGGGCGGCCGCGGGGGCCACATCGGTGCTCGATGCGCCGGCCGACCGACACGTTTATGGCGGCGACAACTCACGTCTGCATCAGTTGCCCGCCGCCGTGGTGCTGGCCCAGGACGAAGCGCAGCTGCAGGCCGTCGTGGCCCTGGCCGCCGAGCGCCGTGTGCCGATCACCGCTCGCGGTCGGGGTACCGCGACCACCGGCGCCGCGGTACCGGTCGAGGCCGGCATCGTGGTCAGCTTCGAGCGGATGGACCAGCTGTCGCGCATCGAGCCGGATGACCGTCTGGCGGTGGTCGAACCGGGCCTGCTCAACGGCGCCCTGCAGCAGGCGCTGGCACCGGCCGGCTTCTTCTGGCCGGCCGATCCCACTAGTGCGCCCTACAGCACCGTCGGCGGCAATCTGGCCTGCAATGCCGGCGGCCCGCGCACCGTCAAATACGGCGCCAGTCGCGACAATCTGCTGGCCTTGCGAGCCATCAGCGGATACGGCGAGTTGATTGAATCCGGTCACCGCACCAGCAAGACGGCGGTCGGCTATGACCTGTGTCGGCTCTATTGCGGTGCCGAAGGCACGCTGGGCCTGATCACCCAGGCAACGCTGAAGCTGACGCCAGCGCCGAGTGCACGGCGCGCACTGCGGGCGCTGTATCGAGACGAAGCCGCCGCCTGTCGTGCGGTGGCGGCGATCATGGCGCAGCCGGTCACGCCCAGCGCACTGGAGTTCATGGACGCCGGCGCGCTGGCGTTGGTGCGTCGTGACCCGGCGGTGCAACTGCCCGATGGCCAGGCGCTGCTGTTGCTGGAGGTTGATGGGCATCCGGAGGAACTGGAGCGCGCCGCAACCGCTGTCGAGACCGCGGCGGCGGTCGAGGGACTGGTGGAATGGAGCGCGGCCACCGATCCGTCACAGGCGGCCGGCTTGTGGGCCGCGCGCAAGGCGCTGTCGCCGATGCTGCGCTCGGTGGCGCCGAAGAAGATCAACGAAGATGTGGTCGTGCCGGTGAGTCGATTGCCGCGCCTGCTTGAGGGTTTGCGCGAGCTGGCCAGCCGCCACGCGCTGACGATCGTCAATTTCGGTCATGCCGGCAACGGCAATGTGCACGTCAACCTGCTGTACGACCCGGCCGATGCGAGTCAGGCGGCCGCCGCGCAGAATTGCCTGGCTGAGGTCTTTGAATGGGTCCTGGATCTGGGCGGCACGTTGTCCGGCGAGCACGGGATCGGCCTGCTCAAGCGCGACTTCATGTCTCGTGCGGTGGCGCCGGCGACCCTGCAGCTGATGCGGCAGATCAAGCAGGTCTTTGATCCGGCCGGGATCTTCAACCCCGGCAAGGTGCTGCCCTGAGCCTTGGATCACGTTCGTCTGCAAGCAGCTTTGCCGCTGTCCGGTCCGCAGAGCGGGCAACCGGTTTCCGAAGATGAGTGCAGCGCTGCAGCAACTCCACATCGAGATTCAGGCCTGCCGCCTCTGTGCCGAGCATCTGCCGCTGGGTCCACGGCCGGTGGTGCGACCCAGTGCGATCGCGCCGATTCTGTTGATCGGTCAGGCGCCGGGCACCCGCGTGCACGCGTCCGGCGTGCCTTGGGACGATGCCAGCGGAGAGCGCCTGCGCGACTGGCTGGGTGTCGATCGCGAGCGCTTCTACGATCCGCGCTGCTTCGCCATCATGCCGATGGGCTTCTGCTACCCCGGTCGCGGCCGCAGTGGTGACCTGCCGCCACGGCCCGAATGCGCGCCGCGCTGGCATGCGGCCCTGCTGCAACAGATGCCTGGCGTTCGCTTGCGCCTGCTGATCGGGCGCTACGCCATCGCCGGTTATGGTGGTGGGCTTGCGGGCGACAAGCTGGCAGATCAGGTGCGCGGGCAATCCATGCAGTCGGATCGGCTGGCGCTGCCCCATCCCAGCCCGCGCAATCGCCTGTGGCTGAGCCGCAATCCCTGGTTTGACCGTGACACATTGCCCGTGCTGCGGACTCGAATCGCGGCGCTGTTGAACTCGATCTGAGCTAGCCCGGCCGATCTACAACCCGCGCAGCACCGGCAACAGATCGCCAATCAGCTCGCCGCACAGGCGCCGGGCCACCGGGTCTGCCAGATCCTCCGGCGCAAAGGCCACCGGTCGTGGTTCGATCTGAGCGATCAGGTCAATATCGATCGGACACAGCAATGGGTCGGGGCTGGGGCGCCGCCGGCCAAGGTCCTTCTCAAGCTCGCGCAGGGCCAGTTTGAGTGCCGCTGGCGCCAGTTCGCTGCGGATCAACGCCGCCTGGTTGATATAGTCCGGCGCGTCGCCCCCCTCACGGGCGCGGCTTTGTTCGCGCTGTGACAGCTGCAGGCCTTCAAAGCGTCGCCGCAGGCCCGCCACGGCCAGATCCAGCTTGCGCTCCGGACTGCTGTTGCTGCCCAGCAGCAGCAGATAGCGCGGCTCAGTCGTCGTAGCCGTCGTCATCCCAATCCTGCTCGGGCTGGCTGGCGTCGATGTCGATTCGCACGGCGACTTCGGCGGGCAGCAGGCCGGCAACCCGCTTCCAGGCGGTGATGCGGACATGCCGCAACGGAAACTCCCGCAGCAGCGCCCGGCCCAGTTGATAGACGAAGTGCTCCAGCAGTTCGGCGGCGGTCTCGCGACCGAAGCGGCGGACACTGGCGGCGACCAGATCGTAGTCGACGGTATCGCGCAGCCGATCCGAACGCGCTGCTGGTGCGCCGTCCAGGCCCAGCTCCAGTTCCAGCCGCAGGCGCTGCGTTCCAGTGCGCTCCTCCGGGTAGACACCGATCAGCGTGTCGACCTCGAGATTGCGGATGATGATGGTCGCTGGCGTCATGGTCCAAACCGATCAGGCGTCTTGCGCAGTATCGCAGTTGCGGACGTCAGATTCGTGCAAAGGCGCGGAGAGGGGACAGCCGTCAGGGCACATTCACGCCAGCCGCGCGCAAGGCCTGACGCAGCGGTGCCAGCACTTCGGCATAGTGACGCCAGCGGCCGGAGGCATCGCGGTAGAGCGGCTGGCGGACCTGCCAGTAGCTGGCGGTCTTGACCGTGCTGCGACGGGCATGGAACTCCAGCAGGCCATCATCCCAGGGCAGTTGCAGAACATGCAGCAAGCGGCGCAGCGCTGGCTCAGGGTCGGCCACAAAGGCGTCGTAATCGAAGTCGATCAGGCGTTCGCCCAATCGCTGGCGAGCTGTCGCCATGAAGCGACGATACTCACCGTAGTAGTGACCGATCGCCGACAGATCGCTGCTGTGCGGCGCCACGCGCTGGTCCAGATGCTGCTGGAAGATCGACAGGCCGTTGTCCAGCGGATCGCGGGTGGTGTGGATGATGCGGGCCTGCGGGAACAGCCGCACGATCAACGCCAACAGCAGGAAATTGTCCGGTCGCTTGTCGGTCACCAGGCTCACACCGGTCCGGTCTGCCGGAATCAGTCGCGCCAGGTGCTGACGATAGGCGTCGGACAGTTGCTGCGCCTGCGCCGGGTCCAGCCGTGCCAGGCCTGCCGGATAGGGCGCCAGCGGACCGCTCGCCAGGCGCGGCAGCAGGTCCAGTTCGCCCCCCGCCACGACGGCCGGATGGGCCGCCAGGACCTGCTCGATCAGCGTCGAGCCCGAGCGGAACATGCCGCAGATGAACAGCGGTCGCGGTGCTGCGCCGTCGTCGACGAGCTGGTCCGGCAGATCCTGCGGCAGCGTCTCGATCAGGCTGTCAATCCAGCGGCTCAGCGCCGCCGGTTGATAGGCCGGTCCAGTGCGTGCCGCGCATTGGTTGGCCCGTGCAAAGGCCTGATGGGCGGCCGGAAAGTCGGCCAGGCGCTCGTAGCTGCGGCCAAGCGCGAAATAGAGGTTGGCGCGGGTGCTGTCATCCAGGCCCGGACTGCCATCAGCGCACTGTTGCAGTCGCTGCAGGTTCAGATCTTGCGCGTTGGTCGGTGCCTCCAGGGCGACCAGTCGCGCCAGCGCCTCCAGTTGCAGTGGGGCCGGCTGCGCACCCGCGCCATGCGCCAATATCTGCCGATAGCAGTTCGCTGCAGCGTCCTTGCGGCCCTGTTCCTCGTACAGGTTGCCCAGGTTCAGGTGCGCCGCCAGATAGTCGGGT
Organism: Lysobacterales bacterium; assembly: GCA_041395325.1. Classification (GTDB taxonomy): domain Bacteria; phylum Pseudomonadota; class Gammaproteobacteria; order Xanthomonadales; family SZUA-5; genus JAWLAT01. The sequence goes on along the minus strand of JAWLAT010000017.1, from coordinate 44,767 downwards.
CGAATCTGCAGCGCCTGCTGCAGTGAAGCTTCGGCGGCAGCATGGTCGTGCAGGTGGTCGGTCTGGATCACCGCCCGGTTCAGATGCACCTCTTCGGGCTTGTCGACGCCGTGGCGCAGAGCCTCGCCGTAGGCCTGCAGGGCTTCATCGTGGCGGCCGCGCTGCTTCAGCAACCACGCCAGCTCGTACCAGATCTCGGGCAGTCTGGGCTCGCTGCGCAGGATCGTTTCGTAGGCCGCAATGGCCCGGTCGCGCTGGCCCGCATCGCTGAGGCGGTGCGCCTGCTGGATGGCGGCTTGCAGTTGTGGCGTCATCGGTGCAGATCAACGGGTCTTGCGGGACTGGCCCGAGCATAGGGGATCAGCCCGGCCTTCGCTGCTGGACATTGAAGCTGGGCTGCGCTGCGTGATCCCCGAGTGGCGTCGCTGTGAGCATGGCTGCGAGTGCACCGACCAGCGCTCGGAACGACCGATACCGGTTGGTCTCGGTTGGTCCGCGAGCCTCCCTACATCAGCGGCAGCGAATGATTGCCAGTCGCATTTCAGTTGATCATCCGTCACCAATCGGCACTTGTCGCGCCCGGGGAGCTGCGTATATTGCTGGTGGGGAGGTTCAGGTACTGCGGACGTCCACACGTCTGTTTCCCTTCTGTTCCGCTGCCGGCCAAGGGCTGGACGGGCAGTGCTGCGGCGCACCGTGGCGGGCCTTGCATGGAGCCCTTCCCAACAGGAGTTACATCATGTTCTTGCCCCGAATTTCCGCTGCGGCGCTGTGCCTGTCGCTGTCGCTGGCCGCACATGCCATCCCCACCCCGCAGGACAATGTCGCTGCCGCTGCGGACGCCAAGGCCGCAGCCATCAGCGATGCCGCCGCTTTCGTCAAGGAGCTCAACTTCACGATGAAGTTGGCCCGTGAGGGTCTGTATGGCGAGATCAAGGAAGCCGACATGGACCGCCTCAACGAGGCCCATGACACGATCACGATCCTGCTGGACGGTCAGGAAACGGCGATGGACCTGCCGCCGGACGATCGCATCGAGCTGTACAACGCCCAGGAGCTGATCACCTCGATCATCCGCAACGACGACAAGAATCGCCGCGTCTGCATGCGTGTGAAGACCACCGGTTCGCGCATCACCAAGCGTGAGTGCATGAGCGTGGCCGAGCGTGAGCAGCGCGCCAAGGCGGCGCGGGACGCCGCGGGCGAAATGCTGCGGGTCGACTGCGTGCCGGGTGAAACCAGCACTTGCGGCGTCATTCGCTGACGATTGTTGCCGCGACGAGCAAGATCCGGCACGCCGACCCGCAGCGCGGTCGAGCGTGCCGGCCTGGGATGGCCCTGTCTCCGTTGGAACAGGGCCATTTTCATGTCCGTGCCCGTCTGGGCTGCGGACCGGGATGACTCCGACGATTCGGGCAGCTGATCGGTGCCATGACGCGGTCGTCTGCCGGCCGATTGGCCTTGCAGCAGGCTACGTGCCTGCTGGATCATCGGTGTTTCCTGAAGCGGAGGGAACGCCATGATCAAGCGCACGTTGGCCACCACCCTGCTGGCTCTGCTGCTCAGCAGTAGCGTCTGGGCGGCGAATTCCGACCGCGCCGCGCTGGCCGATCAGAAGGCCGAATCGATCAGCAATGCCGATGCCTTCGTGGCAGAGATCGATCAGAGCCTGCAACTGGCTCGGGAAGGCGTCTACGGTGAGATCAAGGCCGCCGACATGGAGCGCCTGCAGCAATCTCGCGACAAGATCGCCACGCTGCTCGATGGCCATGCCAAGGCGACTGAATTGCATCCGGATCAGCGCATTGAGCTGTACAACGCCCAGGAACTGATCATCTCGATCATTCGCAACGACGACAAGAACCGCAAGGTCTGTGAGCGCGTCAAGCAGGCCGGGTCACGAGTGACCAAGCGCGAATGCCTGACGGTGGCAGAACGGGAACAGCGCGCACGTGCGGCACGCGATGCCGCGGCTCGTATGCAACGCGTGGATTGCATTCCCGGCGTGGGCAACCCCTGCGGTCGTTGAGCTAGTCGCGCGCCTGCAGCAGGCGCTCGACATAGCGCGCCAGCAGATCGACCTCCAGATTGACCGCATCGCCCACCGCCGTGCGGGCGAAGGCGGTCACCTCGACGGTGTGCGGAATCAACGCCACGGCGAAACCGTCGTGGTCGACATCGGTGACCGTCAGGCTGACACCGTCGACGCAGATCGACCCCTTGACCGCGATGTATCGCAGGAGCGCCAGCGGTGCATCGAACCACCAGCGGGCGCTGGCCCCTTCGGGCTGGATCTGTCGCACCCGGCCAACGCCATCGACATGGCCGGCCACCAGATGCCCGCCCAGGCGATCGCCGGCGCGCAGGGAGCGCTCCAGATTCAGTACCGCACCAACAGCCTTGTCGCCCAGGTGACTGCGGCGCAGGGTCTCCTCTGACAGCACGGCCTGAAAGCGACCCGGCGCGAACGCCACCGCGGTGAGGCATACACCGGAAACGGCGATGCTCTCGCCCAGCGTGGACGCGCTCATGTCCAGTGAGCCGGTATCGATCCACCAGCGTTGGCCACCCTCGAAACCCTCGGTGGTCGCCAGTCGACCCGTGCCCGTCACCAATCCCGTGAACACCCTGCACTCCCGATTTCTTCCAGGTCGGCGAGGATAGATCATCTGCGCGAGGTGCCGGTCCTTGCCAAATGCCGGCTCAGTGCCTGCTGCTCGGCGCTCCGACACTCGCCACGACAGCGGGGGCTTGGTAGCTTCGGAGACACCATCCGACCTTGTTGCAGGAGCAGCACCATGACTCGTTTGCGCACTTCCCGCTGGCTCTCCGGCGTCGCGCTGACGTTGGCTCTGATGATCACGACAACATGGGCGCAGACGCCCGAAGAACGGGTCCGCAGGGCCGACGGCTTCGTCGAGGACATCAATGATGTGTCCGACTTTCTGGAGGAAGTCGATCAGACCCTGCTCAACGCCCGCGACGGCCATTACGGCTCGATCACGCGGCAGAACTTCGACAAGCTGATCCTGTCGCGCAACACGATGGTGCGACTGTTGAAGGGCCAGAAGCAGGCGACCGATCTGGACCCGGAACAGCGCATCGAGGTCTACAACGCCCAGGAAACCATGCAGGCGGTGATTCGCAATCGCCCGGACGATCGAGTCGTCTGCGAGCACATCGTTGTGCATGGCTCGCGCTTCACCAAGTACGAGTGCCTCAGTGTTTACGAGCGCGAATGGCGCGCCAAGATCGCGCGTGAAAACACCGAGCGTTTCCAGCGGCCATTGTGTGCCGACGGCCGTCCAGGCTGCTGAAGTCGCCTGGGGTTGCAGATCTTGCGCAACCGCCTGTCACGCGCGCCAGCGGCGTCAGTTCGGGTCGATGTGACCGGTCGAGTGGATCGCAACAGCACGCAGGCGCGGAGCCTGCTCCAACCAACGAACCCAAGGGGAAACCGATGAAAATCCTGCTCACCACGCTGTTGGCCGGAATCTCTCTGACCGCCGGACAACTGACCATGGCCATCCCCCAGCAATCGACCAGTGGTGGCGATGTCGTGCAACAAGCCAACGCCAGCGCGGCCGAGATCGCCGATGCGCAGTCCTTCCTGGCAGAGATTGACCAGACCACCCAGCAGGCCCGCGAGGGGCTGTACGGCTCAATCTCGGCGCCCGACTACAAGCGTATGCTGGACGCACGTGACACCATCCATCGCTTGCTCGATGGTCAGCAATCGGCACTGGATCTGAAGCCCGAGCAGCGTGTTGAGCTTTTCAATGCGCAGGAGACCTTTGCGGCGGTGATTCGCAACGATGATCTGGACCGCAAGGTCTGCAAGCGGGAAAAGGTGGCCGGTTCGCGGATGGGCAAGTACGAGTGCCTGACCGTGCGCGAGCGGGAAGAGCGCACGCGTCGCGCCCGAGAATCCACCGAGCGGCAGCAGCGGGTCATCTGCACCAAGGGCAACGTGGGCTGCTGATCAGCCCGTTCGACCCTCTCGCCGCCGCAGATGGATCCGTAGCGGCCATTCGATCGGTCGCTCGCCCTCGCCCCAGACCGGCGTCAGGGCGGCGGCGAGGGACTCGACGGGATCGCTGCCGGTGGCTTGCAGGCAGCGAACCACCGCCGAGTAGCTGCGGCAATACTCCAGCAGGCGAGCCAGCGACCAGCTCGCCTGCAGTCGCAGAGGCGCCACGGGCAAGGGGCTGAAAGGCCAGTGCGTTTGGCTGTAGCCCTGATCGATCAGCAACCGCTGCGGCGGCCAGTGGGGGTCGATCTGCTCGGCAAAGATTCGATACAGCGGCGCCAGGTCCGGCGGCAGACAGACGTCCTGGTAGCACCAGACGGCCAGAACGCCACCGGGTCGCAGCACGCGTTCGACCTCGGCGAAGAAGGCCGCCTGATCGAACCAGTGCAGCGCCTGCGCCACCACCACCAGGTCGACGCTGGCCGGCGGTAGTCCACCGGCTTCGGCGGTGGCGACGCGATAGTCGACATTCGGCAGTGGTGGGGCCAGTGCCAGCGCGCTGGCCGAGGGCTCGGTGGCATGAATCTGCGCAAAGCGCTGCGCCAGGTCGGTGGTGGCCTGGCCACTGCCGCAGGCCGCTTCCCAGACGACGGCAGTCGGCCCGACACAGTCCAGCAGGTGATCGAACAGCGCGGCGGGATAGTGCGGTCGCGCCGCTGCGTACTGCGTGGCCTGCGAGGAGAAATGATCGGCAAAGGCCATGATCGACTCCGGGCGGGGGAGGCGTCGATTATGCGTGCCTGTTGCCAGCATGGCGGTCACAACCGAACCAACTTGGCCAGAAGTTGGCAACAGAGCGACTATGCTTCGCCGCACCTGATCGGCCGCGGTCAGTTGCCAGCGGAGAAAGCCCATGCGCCGTGCCGATCGATTGTTTCAGCTGCTGGTGGAACTGGGTCGCGGTCGGGTTCGCACGGCGCGTGAGCTGGGTGAGCGGTTGGGGGTGTCGGCGCGTACCGTCTATCGCGACATCGCCGACCTGGTCGCCCAGGGCACGCCGATCGATGGCGCCGCCGGTGTGGGCTATGCGCTGCGGGCTGGCTTTTCGGTGCCACCGATGATGTTCGACCCGGCCGAGTTGGAAGCCCTTGCGCTGGGTGCGGCCTGGGTCAGTGCCTATGCCGATGACCACCTGCAGGCCGCTGCCGAGCGAGCACTGTCCAAGGTCGATGCGGTGCTGCCAGCACGCCTGAAGCCGCAGCTGCGTGCCGACGGCTTCGAAGTGCTGGGTTTTCGCCATCGCCCCAGCACCCGGGCCCACCTGACGCTGGCGCGCCGCGCCAGTCGTGAAAAGCGCAAGCTGCTGGCGCGTTACCGCGATGTGCATGACGAGCCGACCGAACGGGTACTGTGGCCGTTGGGCCTGTTCTACTGGGGCGGCGTCTGGACGCTGGCGGCCTGGTGCGAACTGCGCGGCGACTATCGCAGCTTCCGCCTGGATCGATTCGAGACGTTGACCATGCTCGATCAGCCGATTCCGTCACAGGCCGAGGTCAGTCTGCAGGCCTTCCTGGGACGTTGCTCGGGCACCAGCTGAGCATCGACGTCGCGCCGGCTTGGTAGCATCGGGGCTGCTCCAGCTTTCCAGGATCGGCATGTCCGCTTCACTCGAATGTCTCTCCAGTCACCGCTGCTTCGGTGGCTCCCAGTCCTACTACCGCCATCAGTCCGAGTGCTGTGGTGGTCCGATGCATTTTTCAATCTTCCTGCCACCCCAGGCAGAGCAGGGACCGCGCCCGGTGCTGTACTACCTGGCCGGCCTGACCTGCACGCACGAGACCTTTCCGATCAAGGCGGGCGCGCAGCGGCTGGCCGCGGAACTGGGCCTGGTGCTGGTGTCGCCGGACACCAGTCCGCGCGACACCGGCTTCGAGGGCGCCACCGGCGACTGGGAGTTCGGTGAAGGGGCCGGCTTTTATGTCGATGCCAGCACCGACCCCTGGCGCAGCCGCTTCCAGATGGCCAGCTACGTGGTGGACGAGCTGCCGGCACTGCTGCGGCAGGTCTTTCCGATCGACGATCAGCGCAGCGGTCTGCTGGGTCACTCGATGGGCGGCCATGGTGCGCTGACGCTGGCACTGCGACACCCGCAACGCTATCGCTCACTGTCGGCGCTGGCGCCGATCTGCGCACCCATCGAAGTGCCCTGGGGGCAGAAGGCCCTGCCTCGCTATCTGGGCGAGGATCCGGCCGCCTGGCGTCAGGCCGACGCCTGTGCGCTGCTGGCCGACGGTCACCGTTTCAATGGCACGATCCGCGTCGACCAGGGTCTGAGCGACAGCTTTCTGGCCAGCCAGCTGCAACCCGAGCGCCTGGAGGCGGCTTGTGCCGCGGCCGGTCAAGCGTTGGACCTGCACCGACATGAGGGCTATGACCACGGCTACTACTTCATCGCCAGCGTGATCGACGCTCAGCTGCGTCATCACGCCGCGGTCCTGCTCGATGACGCCTGAATCGGCCTCACCGCTGCGCGATCTGTCCGCGCTGCTGCACGCGCTGCAGCCGGAGCGTCAGCCCGGCTGTCAGGCCTGGTGTCTGCTGGCACCGGGGTCGACGGTGCCCGAGGTGGCTCTGGCCAGCTTTCGCGAAGCCGAAGGCCTGAGTGTCATCGTGCCGGAAGCCGAGGCCGTGTCGCAGGGCTGGCCGGTGCAATTCCGCTCGGCCTGGATCACGCTGCGGGTGCACTCGGCGCTGGAAGCCGTCGGACTGACCGCGGCCGTCTCGACGGCGCTGGCGCAGGCGGACATCGCCTGCAATGTTGTGGCTGGCGTGCACCACGATCATCTGTTCGTGCCGATCGAGCAGGCAGACCAGGCCCTGGCGACCTTGCAGACACTGACCCCGACCTGAGCCCGCAGCGCCTACAATGTTGATGATCGCGGCCGCACTCACTCCTGCATGAACATCCTGATACTCGGTGCCGGCCAGGTCGGCACCTCGGTGGCTGCCGCGTTGGCCCGCGAAAACAACGACATCACGGTGGTCGATACCGATGCCGGCAAGCTGGCCGAGTTGCGCGACAAGATCGACCTGCGCACGGTCCACGGATTTGCCTCGCACCCGCGGGTGCTGGCGCGCGCCGGTGCCGAGGACGCCGATCTGGTGGTCGCGGTGACTTCGTCGGACGAGGTCAATATTGTGGCCTGCGAAGTGGCCGCCTCGCTGTTCAGCACGCCCACGCGGATTGCCCGCGTGCGCCAGACCGACTATCTGCGCCACCCCGAGCTGTTCACCAGCAAGCGATTGGCGGTGGACGTGCAGATCAGCCCCGAGGCCCTGGTGACCCGCCATGTGCAGCGATTGATCGAGTACCCCGGTGCGCTGCAGGTGTTGGAATTCGCCGATGGACGCGCCCAACTGGTCGGCATGCGTGCGGTCAGTGGCGGTGCGCTGGTGGGGCATGAGCTGCGCGAGCTGCCCACTCATCTGCCTGCCGGTGTGGAAGTTCGGGTGGTAGCGATCTTCCGCCAGGGGCGGTCCATCTCACCCGAAGGCAGTACCGTGCTGGAAGAGGATGATGACGTCTTCTTCCTCTCCGACAAGAAGAACCTGCGCGCGATGATGGCCGAGCTGCGGCGGGCCGAGAAGCCGGCGCGGCGCATCATGCTGGCCGGCGGCGGCAACATCGGCCGCGCCTTGGCGCAGGCGCTGGAAAAGCAGTACATGGTCAAGGTGGTCGAGCGCTCGCGCGAGCGGGTCAAGCAGATTGCCGAGGACCTGCAGACGGCCATCGTGCTGGTCGGCGACTGCGCCGATGAAGACCTGCTGCGCGAAGAGAACATCGATCAAACCGATGTCTATTGCGCCCTGACCAACGACGATGAGGCCAACATCCTGTCGTCGATGCTGGCCAAGCGCCTGGGTGCCAAACGAACCATCTCGCTGATCAATCGCCCGGCCTACGCCGAGCTGGTGGAGAGCGGCATGATCGACATTGCCGTCTCGCCGCAACAGATCACCTTGTCGGCGCTGCTGTCGCATGTGCGCCAGGGCAACATGGCGCGGGTGCACACCCTGCGGCGCGGCGCTGCCGAAGCCATCGAGGCGGTCGCGCTGGGCGATCGCAGCAGCTCGCCACTGGTGGGCCGACGCATCGATGAGGTGGTCCTGCCACCAGGCACGATCATTGGCGGTCTGGTCCGTGGTGATCGTTTTCTGCAGGCGCATCACGACAGCCTCATCGAGCGCGATGACCATGTGATCCTGTTCGTCTCCAATCGGCGGCATGTGCGCGATGTGGAGCTGCTGTTCCGCGTCCGGCCCACCGCCCTGTGACCCCACGAACCCGCTCGATCCTGCGCGCCGTCGGTGGTGTGCAGACCTTCGCCCCGGTGATGGTGGTGCCCTCGATCGGATTGGGTCTGGCCGACGGCACCTGGCTGGCCTTCTTCGAAGGCGGCGTGGTGATGCTGGCACTGGGCCTGGTGCTGCTGCTGGCTGGCCGCGGCGAAGTCGGTGAGCTGCGAATGCGCGATGGCTTTCTGACCACCACCCTGATCTGGGTCAGCATCACCTTTGCCGCTGCCCTGCCCTTCAGTCTGGGGGCGCCACACATGAGCTACACCGATGCGGTGTTCGAGGCCGTGTCGGCGCTGACCACCACCGGTGCCACCGTGATTACCGGTCTGGAAGAGCTGCCGCGCAGCGTGCTGTTCTATCGTCAGTTTCTGCAGTTCTTCGGTGGTATGGGCATCGTCATTCTGGCGGTGGCGGTGCTGCCTACCTTGCGCATCGGTGCCACTCAGCTGACCAAGGGCGAGACCACCGGGCCGGTCAAGGACACCAAGCTGACACCTCGGGTGGCTGAGACGGCCAAGGCGCTGTGGGCGATCTACCTGGGGCTGACGTTGACCTGCACGCTGAGCTATTGGCTGGCCGGCATGAGCTTCTTCGACGCCATCGACCACGCTTTCTCGACCGTCTCGACCGGCGGCTTCTCCACCCACGATGCCTCCTTCGGACTGTTCGACAGCCCATTGATCGAGTTCGTCGCGGTGATCTTCATGTTGCTGGGCGGCACCAGCTTTGCGCTGCACTTCGTGGCCTGGCGACGCGGCAGCTTTGCCGCCTACATGCGTGACGCCGAGTTCCGCGGCTTTGTCGCCATCTGGGTCTTTTCAGTGCTGACGGTGACGGTCGGCCTGTGGCTGTATGAGGGCTATGAGGGCTTTGGCCGATCACTGCGTGAATCACTGTTCCAGGTCACCTCCAACATGACCTCGACCGGCTTCACCCGCGACGGCTTCGCCGGCTGGCCGGCCTTCCTGCCGGCCTTCATGATGCTGGTGGCGATGATCGGCGCCTGTGCCGGATCGACCACCGGTGGTCTCAAGGTCGTGCGCTGCATGGTGGTGGCCAAGCTGGCCTGGCGGGAGATCATGCGAGTCATCCATCCGCGTGGTGAGTTTCCGGTCAAGCTGGATCGGCGGGCGCTGCCGGACGCGACGCTGGAGGCCGTCGCCGGTTTCGTCGCCGTCTACTTCATCGCTTTCGTGCTGCTGAGCCTGCTGTTGATGGCCAGCGGAGAGGAGCTCGTGACCGCCTTCGCGGCCGTGGCCTCGTCGATCGCCAATCTGGGTCCGGCATTGGGCAAGGCCTCGGCCACGATGCAGCCGCTGGATGACTGGGGCACCTGGATCTGCACCATCGCCATGTTGCTGGGGCGGCTGGAAGTCTTCACCGTGCTGGTGCTGCTAACGCCGGCCTTCTGGCGCGAATGAACCTGGGCGCACGCCTGCTGGCATTCGGGCTGTGGCTGCTGGGTCGCCTGCCGCTGGCCTGGTTGCAGGCGCTGGGTGGTTGGCTGGGTCGGCGTTGGTACGCACGTGATGCCTACGAGGCGCGAGTGGCGCGGCGCAATCTGGCGCTGTGCCTGCCCGAGCTGGATGAAGCCACGCGCGAGGCGCTGTGTCGTGAGGCGTTGCAGGAGACCGGCCGCAGCCTACTGGAACTGGCCTGGATCTGGTTTCGACCCCTGTCGACGGTGTTGGGCCGGCTGCAGGTCGGCGACGCTGCCGATGCACTGCAGCAGGCTGGCGCGCAGGGGCGTCCGTTGATCGTCGCGGCCCCGCATCTGGGTGGCTGGGAGGTGCTGAACCTGTGGTTGTGCCAGCAGCGACCCATGGCGGTGCTCTATCGACCACCCCGTCAGCGCTGGCTCGAGGCGCTGCTCAATCGAGCCCGCGGCCGTGGTGGCGCCGAGCCGGTGCCTGCCACGCGCGCCGGCGTGCGGCGACTGGTCTCGCTGCTGCGCGAGGGCGTCTGCATCGGCATCCTGCCCGACCAGCAGCCGAAGCAGGGCGAAGGTGAGTTCGCGCCCTTCTTTGGGGTGGAGGCGCTGACGATGAGCCTGTTGCCGCGACTGGTCGAGCGCTTCGACGCCATGGTCGTGACCGCCTGGGCCGAGCGGCTGCCACGCGGTCAAGGCTGGCGGTTGCACTTGCGGACCGCCGAGCCGCCGCTGGATGGCCCCGCGCGACTGAACGCCGCCGTTGAGGCCTGCGCGCGCCAGGCGCTGGCACAGTATCAATGGACCTATCGCCGCTTCGGCGTGCGACCGGCTGGGGAAGTCTCACCCTATGCCGATTTGCGGGACTGATCCAAACGCGCCTCGATCCCTAGCCGTCCTGACTCGCTGTCGAGTCGCTCTGCACCAACTCCGGCCAGGCCTGCAACAGTCGCTCAACCACGTCGTCGGCCCATAAGCCGCAGGCCGGACCATTCGGGTGGAAACCGTCGGCGGCGAACTGGTCGGCTTCCGGCAACGTCTGCATCGGCAGGTGCAGGCGGCATGGGTCGGCCGCCGCCAGTCGCCCGGCTATGGCGTCCAGCTGACGGGCGCGATGGCCAAAACTTCGGCGCAGGCCAGCCGGCAACACGGGAAAGCGATCCAGCGGCGGCAGGCCCAGATGCAGGCTGCGATGGGCGCGCTGCTGCAGGCCGCTGTGCAGCTGCTGCAGGCGGTCACGCCAACGTCGCCGTGAGGTCAGACCGGTGACATCGTTGACGCCGACGCTGAGACAAGCCAGATCGAAGGGTACTTCGGCCTGAATCCTGGGCAGCAGCTGCTGCAGCACCTCACCACTGTCCAGGCCGCCCACGCCCAACGCCTGCCACTGCACGGCTCGACCACTGCGCTGACCCAGGGCGCGGGCCAGCTGTCCCGGAAAGGCGTCGATCAGCTGCGCCACGCCAACGCCGGCGATGATCGAGTCGCCGATCAGCAGCAGTCGCAGTGGCGGGCCGTTGCCAGGTAGTTCACCACCGGTTTCCCCCGCGGCCGCGGGCAAGCGCAACGCATTGGCGCGGACCCGCAGCGCCTGCGGCAACAGGCCCGGCAAGGGCAGCCAGAAACGCCAGTCCGGCACGGCGCTCAGCGCAGCAGCGGCAGTTCGATGCGATCCAGCGAGCCACGCGCGCCGCAGTACATCCGGCAGTTCTCGCTGGCCTCGGTGATGATCCCGGTTTCAGTTGGCCGCAGCAGCAACTCGCAGCGGAACTCCGGATCCTCATCGTCCTGTACGGCGCGGATACCATCGCCCGTGCTGCGGGCGGCGCCGCTGAAGGTGCAGCTGTGCCCATTGAAGAACCATAGGCTGGCTTTCACCCAGCCACGGTCGCGACCGGTGGCGGTCACGTGGATCGTGCTCTCGGCCTCGCCCTCGCAGCTGACGCCCTCCGGGTTGTCGGCCACGAAGCAGGCTTCGGTGGTTTCGCGGTAGAGGGCGTCGCGAACGCTCGAGGGTTCGGGGAACAACGTCAATGCGGCCAGTCGGCCGGCATAGGCCTGAGCCAGACAGGCGTCATCCTCACAGCTGTTGCGGGCGTAGCTGAGCCATTGACGCTGGGTCCGCTTGAGCTGATCGGCATCACCGCGCTGACGCGCATCGGCATAGGCCTCAGCCAGCAGCTCATCCAGCACGGAAATGGCGGGACTGGCGCAGATCCGCTTTTCGATGTCGTTGCCGGCCTTCTTGCAATCGAAGCTGGCGGCCGCCGCCGTCAAGGGCAGTGACAGCCACAGGGCGACGACCAGGGTGAGTTTCGCCGACATCACATCAGTCCATCAGGATGGGCGCCAGAGCATAGGCGCGCCGACACGACAGTGCCAGCGCTGCCCAATGGCCGCGGACGAAGTGCTCAGATCACCTTGAGCAGTTGCTGCTCCAGCTCGTCCAGCCGCTTGCCCTTGGTGGCCACGGTCAGTGCCTCGCGCCAGCGCGGAATCAGTTCGCGCAAACTGGCTTGATCGGGTGCCTTCAGTGCCTCCGACATCAGGTCGGCATGGGCATAGGGCCCGGTGAAGGTCGACAGCGTGTTGATGATGAAATTGCGACCCATCTCCAGTTCCTTGGCGCTGCGAGCGGGCAGTGCGCCGCCCGTGCTGTCGCTGCTGGAGTGGGGCGTGGCTGCTGCCCCGTTGACGGGTGCGGTACCGCTACCACCGCTGACGTCGCCTTCGATCAGGCCATGTTCGACCAGTTGCTCGAGCATTGGGCCAATGTCGTGGCTGCCGAGAAAGGCCTGCAGCTGGTCGCGATTGCGATCGCCGTCGATCAGGATCAACAGCCGACGTGTAAACAGGTCCAGCTTGAGCGTGCGCTCTCCGAGCTCCGCATGCCCAGCCGCAGTCTTGCGTGCGAACATCGCCATTCCCCCTTGTCATCAGGCGATGGTCATCCGGTCGCCGTCCTGGCTGAGGATGAGCCATCTCGCCCAAATCGCGCAGTGGTTACCTGCGCAACCAAGTGTACCTTGGTCGTATCGCAAGGTGATTATTTAGTGACGATTGTTTGGTTTTTTTCAAGCCAATTGTGCGTCGAGCTTGGTCACATCTTTAGCGCAACCAAGGGGCAATGTCGCCGATCGTGTCGCGTTCGTGCCGACGGCGCACCGCCTGCAGCTCCGCCGGATCGAAGCGGCCCTCCTCGGCCAGCGCAGCCAGTGCCGTCAGCAGGATTGACGCTGCATCGACTTCGAAAAAGGCGCGCAGGGCCGGCCGGGTGGCGCTGCGGCCGAAGCCATCGGTGCCCAGCGTGTGATACGGCTGCGCGACGAAAGCGCGGATCAGCTCCGGCCAGGCGCGAACATAGTCGCTGACGGCCAGCACCGGCCCTCGACAACCACCGAGTTGCTGGCTGATCCACGGCTGCGGGCGTTGCTGTTGCGGGTTCATCCGTTGGGCCCGCTGCCAGGCCAGTGCCTCGCGCTGCAACTCGCTGTAGCTGGTGGCGCTCCACAGGCGGGCGCGCAGGCCGTGGTCGTTCCAGAGCATTGACGCCGCGGTGCGGGCCTGTTCCAGCAACGCACCAGAGGCCAGGATCTGCAGATCGGCCTCACCCTCGAAATCGGTCGGCAATGCGTACAGCCCACGGATGATGCCCTCACGCACGTCAGCGGGCATGCTCGGCTGCGGCTGGTTCTCGTTGCCCACGGTCAGGTAGTAAAAGACGTCGCGCTGTTCCTCGAGCATCTCGCGGATGCCGTGTTCGAACAGCACCGCCACCTCGTAGGCATAGGCGGGATCGTAGGCGCGACAGTTGGGGACAGTCGCCAGGCCGACATGACTGCCACCGTCCTGGTGTTGCAGGCCCTCGCCGGACAGTGTCGTCCGACCGGCGGTGGCGCCGAGCAGGAAGCCGCGGGCGCGCTGGTCGGCGGCGGCCCAGATCAGATCACCAACCCGCTGCCAGCCGAACATCGAGTAATAGATGTAGAAGGGCAGCATCGGCAGATCGCTGACGCTGTAGCTGGTGGCCGCGGCGATCCAGGAGGAGATCGCGCCGGCTTCGGAAATGCCCTCCTCGAGGATTTGTCCACCGCGTTCCTCGCGGTAGTAGAGCATCGAGCCCAGATCTTCGGGTTCGTACATCTGACCCAGCGGCGAATAGATGCCCACTTGTCGGAACAGTCCGGCCATGCCGAAGGTGCGCGCCTCATCGGCGACGATCGGCACGATGCGCGGGCCCAGCGTCGAATCCTTGAGCAGCTGGCCGAGCATGCGCACCGCGGCCATCGTCGTCGACATCTCCTTGCCGTCGGCGCTTAGGGCAAAGCCGCCGAAGGTCCGCCCCAATACGGAAGGCAACGAGATGCTGGCGCGCGCCCGGCGCCGCGGCAGGGCACCACCGAGCGCATCCCGTCGGGCCTCCAGATACCGCATCTCGGCACTCTCGGCCGCGGGTCGATAGAAACTGAGCTCGCTCAGCTGCGCATCGCTCAAGGGCAGGCCAAAGCGTTCGCGGAACTGCGCCAGATCGTCCTGTTCCAGCTTCTTCTGCTGATGCGTGGTCATGCGGCCCTGACCGGCGCTGCCCAGCCCGAAGCCCTTCATCGTCTTGGCCAGGATCACGGTTGGCTGGCCGCGGTGGGCCTGCGCGGCGGCATAGGCGGCGTGCAGCTTGCGCGGGTCGTGGCCACCCCGACGCAGCCGGTCGATGTCGGCATCGGACAGATTGGCGACCAGACGCATCAGTTCGGCCGACTGGCCGAAAAAGCGCTCGCGGTTGTAGGCCCCGTCATTGGCCGAGAAGGTCTGGAACTGACCATCGACGGTCTGCGCGAAGGCCCGCAACAGAGCGCCTTCGTGATCGCGGGCGAACAGCACATCCCAGTCCGAGCCCCACAGCACCTTGATGACATTCCAGCCAGCGCCGCCGAACAGCGCCTCCAGCTCGTCGATGATGCGGCTGTTGCCCCGCACGGGTCCGTCCAGCCGCTGCAGATTGCAGTTGATGACGAAGACCAGGTTGTCCAGTCGCTCGCGCGCAGCCAGCGACAGCGCACCGATCGACTCCGGCTCGTCCATCTCGCCATCGCCGAAGAAGCCCCAGACCCGCCGCTGACTGCTGTCGGCCAGACCGCGGTGCTCCTGATAGCGTAGGAAGCGTGCCTGGTAGATCGCGCCGATCGGGCCCAGGCCCATCGAACCGGTCGGGAACTGCCAGAAATCCGGCATCAACCAGGGGTGCGGATAGGAGCTCAGACCGCGGCTGCCGGCCGTGGTTTGACCCGGCAACAGCACCTCCTGCCGATAGCGCGCCAAATCGGCTTCACCCAGAAAACCCTCCAGATAGGCGCGCGCATAGACACCGGGCGCCGAGTGCGGCTGGAAATAGACCAGGTCGCCGCCGTCGGGATGATCCGGGCCCTTGAAGTGGTGATGAAAACCCACCTCGAACAGATCGGCGGCGGAGGCATAGCTGGCCAGATGCCCACCCAGCTCCGGTGCCTGGCGGTTGGCGCGCATCACCATCGCCAGCGCGTTCCAGCGGATCGCCGCGCCCAGCCGGGCCTCCAGTGCCAGATCCCCGGGGTAAGGTGGCTGCGCTTCCAGACCGATGCTGTTGCGATAGGGTGTGATTCGCGCGCGCGACGACTGCACCCCGCGGGTCTGCGCGTGGTCGGCGAGCCGATCGAACAGGTACTGGGCTCGCGTCTGGCCGTGCTCGCGCACCACCGCATCAAAGGCTTCCAGCCATTCCTGCGTTTCGATCGGATCGGGATCGGCCTCGCTGGGCACGCTGGCCAGCACGCCGCGGGCGGCCTTGGGAAAGTCCTGCATGGTCGGGTGTTGCCTGGGGTCGGGCGGAGGATGGTAGCGGCTGCCGGGCGGAACTCCGATGCGCACGGGCACTCGAAGGCACTGCCTTGCGTAGCCATGGGGGCTGGGCAATGCTGCGGAACGACAGACGGGGACGGCTTCAGATGCGCTTTCTACACGATGGGCTGCGACGTGCCCTGCTGGCCATGGGCCTGTGCGCCATGGCCACTGTGGCGACCGCCCAAGAATACGCCATGACCGCGGTCCCCGACTGGGTGGAGCCCGTGGCCGTGCCATCGCAGGCAAGCCTGCCCGACACCGCCGCCACCGGCGGGACGCAATATCTGCTGCTGGACACGCAGCTGCGCCTGGCGCATGGCAATCCGACGTACTTCCGCCGGCTGGCCATGCTGGCGCTGAACCGGGACGGGGTCGAGAACGTTGCGCAGATTCAGCTTGACTTCGATCCCAGCTACGAGCGGCTGCGTCTGCATGTGCTGAATGTCTGGCGTGCTGGCGAAGCCACTTCCCGACTACGGACCTCCGAGATCCAGCTGCTGCAGCGTGAGCCCGATCTGGAATCGTTGATCGTCGACGGCGACAAGACCGTCAGCATCTTCATTGACGACGTGCGCATCGGTGATGTCGTCGAATACGCCTACAGCATCGAGGGCGACAACCCGGTCTTCGCTGACCGCAACTTTGGTGCGGTCCGGCTGCAATGGGGGGCGCCGGTGGAGCGGGTACACACCCGCATGCTGCTCCCGCCTGACCGACATCTGCGCTTCGAAGGCAGTGACGACGATCTGCAGATTCGACAGCTGGAGGACGGCTGGCAGTCATACCGCTGGCAGCAGCAGGCGATGCCTGCGCTGGTCGTCGAAGACGATGCGCCGGCCTGGTATCAGCCGCAGCAACGCATACGCTGGACCGAGTTCGAGGACTGGCATCAGGTCGTGCAATGGGCGCAGCCGCTGTATCGGCGCCCCACCGAGCTACCCGCTGAATTGCAGCAGGTCGCCGCCCGCATCGCCGCCGAGCACAGCGAGCCGGCCGACCGGATGGCCGCGGCGCTGCGTTGGGTGCAAAGCGAGATTCGCTATCTGGGCATTGAACTGGGCGCTGGCTCCCATGCACCCAGGCAGCCCGACGAGGTGCTGCAGCGTCGCTATGGCGACTGCAAGGACAAGACGCTGCTCTTGCTCGCTCTGCTCGATCAACTGGACGTGCCAGCGGTCCCCGCGCTGGTCAGCACCGAGCTGCGCCTGAAGCTCGCCGAGCGCCTGCCCAGCCCGGGCGCCTTCAATCATGTGCTGGTCCGGGCCGACATGGACGGCCGCAGCTACTGGATTGACCCAACCCGCGACGAACAGCCTGGCACCGCCCAGACCCTTTATCAGCCTGACTATGGACTGGCGCTGCCGGTCGCCGATGGCGTGGTGGCACTGCAGACCATGTTCCCCGAGCGCAGCCCCAACCGGCGCACGGTGCACCACCAGATCGACAGTCGCCAGGGCCTCGAGCAGACCGCCAGCTTCACGGTCACGACCCTCAGCGAGGGTTCCTACGCCGAAAGCAGCCGCAGCGAGTTCGCCGGACAGAGTCATGATGATGTCCGCAAGCAGTATCTGAACTTCTATGCCGGCTACTACGAGGGGATTCGCTCGGCCGGCCCCATCGAGGTGGAGTCGATCGCCGCCAGCAATCAGTTCCGCATCGTCGAGCGCTACGAGCTGCCGCGCTTCTGGCAACGCGAAGAAGCGGAATCGCGGCGGGCGGCCAGCGTCGAGGCACCGGACATCCGCGCCTATCTCAGCGCCCCCTCCGAAACCCTGCGGGTGGCACCGCTGGCGCTGGCCCATCCGGTCGAAATGGTGCAGACGCTGGAAGTGCTGCTGCCCAGTGACTGGCCCGATGAGCACAGCAAGGAAGTGGTCGAAGACCCGCACTTCCGCTTTGTCCGTGAGGTGGATAGTCAGGGCAGCCATTTACTGATCACCGACCGTTACACCTCGCTGGCGGATCACGTGCCCGCAGACGCCGTGCCAGCCTATGCGGAGAAGTTGGAAGAGGCTCGTGGCAAGCTCGGCTATCAGCTGTATCAGTACGACGATGCCATCGCTCAGACGCCTGTGACGGCGACTTCCATGCCGCCTGCCGTGCTGTTCTTCAGCGCTCTGGTGCTGGTGATTTGCAGTTGGCTGGCCGTTTGGGTCTACCGTTACGACCCCGCGCCAGACCCGCGCCCTGCCGATCCACGGCTGACCGGCATCGGGGGTTGGTTGGTGCTGCCGCTGTTGGGGCTGTTGCTACAGCCGATCGTCACACTGGTCACGATGGCGACCAACCTGGACGCCTACAGTGAACCCTTGTGGAGTTCGTTGACCGTCGTCGGCGGCAGTGCCTACGATTCCTGGTGGATCTGGGCGCTGCTGTTCGATCTGGCAAGCTCACTGGCGCTGCTGATCCTTGTGCCGTTGCTGCTGGTGCTGTTCCTGAAGCGCAGAAGCAGCGTGCCGCACCTGTACATCTCGCTGTTACTGTGGATTCTGGCCAGCAATCTGATATCCCTGTGGGCGACCGGTCAGATCGAGGGCTTCGCTCTGGACGTGCGGAAGGAACTGCAGGCAGACGCTGTGCGCTCGGTCTTTTCCACGCTGATCTGGGCCAGTTACTTCGTCGTCTCGGTGCGCGTGCGATCCACCTTCACGCGGCGGCGGGGCGAGTCGGCCGCGATGATTGACTCGCCACCATCGCTGCCGACGGCGACCACGGCTTGAGGGTCGATCCGACTATCCTGTGATCAAGGAGGGCGCGATGAGCATCTTGTCACCGGGGGCCTGGTTGCTCCTGAAAATCTGCCTGATCATCATCGTGGTTGGCCTGGGCATCCTCGCGGTCGATCGCTGGATCGTCCGTCGCGGTGAGGTGCCGGTGAGCGAACAGCGGACGCAGCTGGCGTCCGAGCTGTCCCTGGAAGTGATCGCAGATGCTGACCAGCTGGCCCAGTGGCAGGCGCGGCTGGCGGGATGGTCAGTGCTGACGGGCGATGTGAGTGAGGTCGAGCGGGTCTTGCGTCAGCGCCAGGCGTACGCCGACCTGTGGTTGGTGGAATTTCGCAGCAGCGAGCGCTCGATCCTGCAGACCAGCGTACGGCCGCGGCACATGGCGGTGCAGCGACTGGCGATCGTACTGGAACTGCAGCAGGCGCCAGGCTGGCCGGCCTTCGAGCAGACCGATGCAGCGCAGGCGCCCCCGCTGTTGCCCGCCGAGTACGCGCAGCGGCTGGGGCGGATGAGCGAGTACCGGATGCTCATCGACGGACCTTGGGTGGCTTTCATCTCGCAGCCTGCGGGCGAGCCGCTGCTGCAGATCGTGCAATCGGACACCAGCGCCGACTTTCACCCGGGCCTGCTCAACAGCGCCTTGCGCATCGATGTGCAGCGCGGTCTGGACGTCGTTGCGGCGATGCCGGGCGCTCCCGAACTGGAGCGTTTCTATCGCCTTGATGGGATCGAGGTGCAGATCGACACACCCAGTGTCAGTCAGCTGTCCGCCACCCTGCAGGCGCAGCGCGAGCAGACCGCCACGCAGGTCCGCGCGGCCAGCGAACAGGCAGTGGCGGACTTCAAGCGCCAATCGGCCGAGATCCGTCGGCGGCAGCAGGAGAATCTGGCCCGCTTTCGCGAGCGCAATGCTCGCAACCTGGAGCGGTTTCGCGACCCGTCAGCGACCGACGGCAGTGACGCTGCGGCCGCGGATGCGGCGTCGAGCGAGCCTGCCGCCGACGCCGGCGACGATCCGCAGTCACCCTGAGTCGGGGTCGTTGCCGTCAGGCGGGCTGCGGCAGGATCTCGTCGTCCTCCACGGCCTCGATCACCTCGGGCGGCAGCAGCTTGTACATGACCGGCGTCACCAGCCGGGCCAGGAAGGTCGAGGAAATCAGTCCGCCGATGATCACCCAGGCCATCGGTGAGTACATGCCGACATTCTGCAGCGCCAACGGCAACAGGCCGCCGATGGCGGTCAGGCTGGTCAGCAGGATCGGCAGGAAGCGAACCTCGCCGGCCTCTTCGATGGCTTCATCCAGCGAGCGCCCCTGCAGCCGCAGCTGGTTGGTGAAATCCACCAGCAGGATCGAGTTCTTGATCTCGATACCGATCAGCGCAATGAAGCCGATCATCGCCATGAAGGACAGGTTGTAGCCGGTCAGGAACAGCATCACCAGGCCACCGAGCACGCCCAGCGGCACCACGCCGAGCACGATCAGCGTGCTCTTGAAGCTGCCGAATTCCAGCACCAACACGGCCAGGATCCCGAACACCGCGACGATGGCCGCTGCGCCCAGACCCTGGAAACTCTCGGCCCGACTCTCGGCTTCGCCGGCCATCGCAAAGCGATAACCGCGTGGCCAGTTCAGCGCCTGCAACTGCTGCTCGATCTGCGCCGTCACCTTGGCCGTGTTGTAGCCCTGCGCGGTCCAGGCCTTCAGCACCACCGCCCGTTCACGATCGACCCGTTGGATCTGCGTCGGCGAGGCCATGAACTCCACCCGGGCCAGCTGACTCAGCGGCAGCAGGCTGCCCTGGCGGGTCGGTACCTGCACCTGGTCGAGCAGCGCCAGCGTCGGCCGCCCCTCGATCGGGGCTCGGACCGTGATGGCATAGGATTCGCCGCGGTCATCGCGGAATTGACCGGCTTCCAGGCCCGACACGGCCAGGCGGACGGCCCGATCCAGCTCCACCGCGGCGACGCCCAGCAGACTGGCTTTCTCCGAATCCACCACCAGTTTCAGATCGGTGCGGGCCACCTTGACCGGGTTGTCGATGTCCCTTGTGCCGGGATGCTCGGCCAGGATCTGCTCGACCGTCGCTGACAGCCGGCGTAGCGTGTCGATGTCCGAACCGAACAACTTCACCGCGATCGGCGCGGCGATGGGCGGTCCGTTTTCGAACTCCTTCACCACGATGTGCGCATTGGGATAGTTCGACAAGGATTGCCGCAGCGTCTCGATCATCGCCGGCGTGTCCGTGGGGTCGTAGCCCTTCAGCTGGACGAACAGCTCGGCCAGATTGCTCGATTCCTCGCGCGGGATGATGTTGTAGTAGATCTTCGGATTGCCGTGGCCAAGGTTGGCGAACCAGTGCGCCACCTCCGGCCGTTGGGCCAGTTCGGCCTCGACGAAGCGCAGCGCCTCGTCGGTGGCGGCCAGACTGGAACCCTCGGGCGTCTCCACTGTGATCAGGAACTGCGGCGTGTCCGCCTTCGGGAACAGCGAGAATCCAATCACCGGCACCAGGCCCAGGCTGGCGACAAACAGCGCCAGTGCCAGCACCACGGTCAGGCCGGGTCGCGCCAGCGCCCGATGCAGCAGCGGGCGATAGATGCGGGTGATGCCGCTGAGCAGTTTCTGCAGGAACCAGTTGCCGTGTTCATGCTGGTCGCGGGCCAGCATGCGGCTGGCCAGGAAGGGCACGATGGTCAGCGCCACGATCAAGGAGGCGATGACCGTCGCCACCACCGCACTGGGCATCACGCGAATGAACTTGCCGGCATTGCCCGGCAGCGCCAGCAGCGGCAGGAAGGCGAACAGCAAGGTGGCGGTGCAGCCCAGTACGGCCTGGAAGATCTGCTTGGTGCCTTCAATGGCCGCACGCGTCCTGCTCATGCCTTCACGCAGGTGCCGGGCAATGTTCTCGACCACGACGATGGAGTCGTCGACCAACAGGCCCAGCGCCACCACGAAGCCGGCAATCGACAGCTGGTTCAACGACTGCCCCAGCGCATGCAGCGCCGCCACGCCCATCGCCAGCGACAGCGGGATCGCCACCATCACCACCACACCGGCACGCAGGCCCAGCGGCAGCAGGGTGATCAGCACCAGGCCGATGGCGATACCGAAGTCGATGCCCAGCCGTTCCAGCCGGTGGGCGACGTTCTCGGCCTGGTCAAAGCCCAGCTCCAACTGGATCCGTGACGGCAGCTCGCTGGCCAGGTCCTGCGCCACCGCGTGCAGGCGGTCGCGGGTATCGAAGATGCTGTGGCCGTCCTGCTGATTGGCGGTGACGAATACCGCCCGGCGACCATCGAAGCGTCCCAGGTAGGTGTCGGCGGCGGTCGACCAGCTGACTTCGGCCAGATCCGACACGCGAATGCGCTGACCGTCGACGGCGGTGACCACGGTGTCGCGAACCTGCTCCAGTCGCTCGTAGCTGCCGGTGGTGCGCAGGCTGAAGCTGCGCGGGCCCACGTCGACCACGCCGGCCGGGATATTGGCGTTCTCGCTGGCCAGTGCCGCCATCACCTGACCGGGCAGCACGCCCAGCCGGGCCATGCGTTCCAGGTCCAGCGCGACCCGCAACTCGCGCTCCGGATAGGCCCAGGTTTCGGCCTGCCGAACGCCGACCACGCCCTTGAAGCGATCCTTCAGTTCGCGCGCCCAGTCCTCCAGTTCGGCATAGGGCGCATCCTCGCTGACCAGCGCCATCTGGACGATGTTGACCAGCCCGGGATTGACCTTGCGAACGCGGATGTCCTGCAGCTCACTGGGCAGCTTGGGTCGCAGTGCGTTGATCTCGCGCACCACCTCGTCGTACTTGCGTTCGACATCGACGAAGGCGTGGAACTCGGGAATGACCACCGCGATCGAGTCATTGACCGTGGTTTCGATGGTCTTGAGGTCTTCCAGTTCGCTGAGTGCATCTTCCAGCGGCTTGACCACGGTGCGCTCGAGCTCCTTCGGGTCGGCACCGGGCAGCACCACAGTGACGACGAAGGTGGAAATCGGAAAGTAGGGATCTTCCGAGCGGGGGATGCCGTTGAAGGCGCTGACGCCGAGCGCGATCAACAGCAGGAAGGCCACCACGGTGAACTGGTAGCGACGGATCGGAAACTCGAGGAAGCTCATCGATTCGGCTCCGCGGCGCACCGCTGGGGCACGCGCAATGGCTGGAGGAAGTGCGCCGGGTGTGGCGGGTCAGTTCTGCACCCGCACACTGTCGCCGTCGGACAGGAACAACGCCCCATCGGTGACGACCTCGCTGCCCGGTTGCGGCCCTTCACTCAAGGCAACGCGGTCACCGTCGATGAAGGCGACCTGCACTGGCTGGCGCTTGGCCTTGCCGTCGACCACGCTGTAGACGCTGGCGCGGCGGCCATGCCCTTCGACAATGGCGGCAATGGGCACATAGGCGAGCGTTGCAGCTGCGCCGGCCGACGGGGTCAGGTTCAGGCGGGCCACCATGCCGCTGGCCAGCCGTCGCTCGCGGGCATCAATCTGCACTTCAATCGGAAAAGTACCGGTGCGCGGGTCTGCCGCCGCCGCGATCAGTGTGACCCGACCCGGCAGTACCTCACCGGCATAGGCATCCAGCCGCACTTGCGCACTGTCACCGATGGCCAGCCGGACCACCTCGCGGTCGGCCAGGCTGGCGCGTACCACATAGCCTTCGGCATCGGCACCCAGCTCGAGGATCGGTGAGCCGGCAGCGACGGTCTCGCCCGGCTCGGCGCGGCGGCGCTGAATGAGTCCGGCGCGCGGTGCTTCGATGACCGCAAAGCGACGGTTGAAGCGGGCCGCATCCAGCGCGGCTCGGGCGCTGGCTTCGGCACTGCGCAAGGCTTCGAGCTGTTCCAGTGTGACCACCTGTTCGGCGTAAAGCCGCTCGCCACGGGCCAGATCCTGACCGGCCTTCTTGTGCGCCTGGACCGCCTGCTCGACGCCGGCCTGGACCTCGGTCAATTCCAGCTCGGCCAGGCGCTGGCCGGCCTGGACCCGCTCGCCTTCCTGCACATGGATGTCCTTGATGACGCCACCCACCTTGAAGGCCAGCTTCAGTTCTTCATGCGCGGCCACCAGCCCGCTGGTGTCGATGCCCGGCAACAGCGGTCCGCTGTCCACGGCGCCCAGGCGCACCGGCACCGCCCGTGGCGCTGCTTCCAGGTCCGGGGTGGCCATGCCGTTGCAGCCGGCAATCGTGAGGCTGACGACTACACCCGCGACGGCGAGCGCGGCCAGGAGTGTGCGGTTCATGATCGTTCTCCGAAAACGCAGGTGAGAAATGGGGTTCACAGCGGCTGCTCCAGGGCGGCGGCAAAGGCCAGCTCGGCACGTCGGATCAGCACATCGAAACGATGCAGATTGAGATTCAGTTCGGCGCGACTGGCCGTGCGCTCGGCGTCGATGAATTCGACCTGGCTGATCGAGCCCACATCGCGCTTGCGACTGGCGATGCGAAAGGCCTCGCGCGAGGCTTCCACCTGCGCCTTGGCGCTGTCGTAGCCGCTGAGCGCGGTTTGCAGCTGTTCCAGACTGGCGCGCAGCTGCAGCCGCACCGAACGTTCGGCCAGCGCTCGATCCAGGCGCAATCTCTCGGCGGCCAGACGGGCCTGCGACTGGCGGGCCTTGCGCGCGCCGCCATCGGCGATGGGCACGCTCAGTACCAACGAGGCGATGGCCTGGTTGTGGCCGCTGCCAAACTGATAGTCCTCGCCCTGGATGCCCACATCGACCTGGGCCAGCAGCAGCGGCAGGCGCTCACCGCGGGCGGCGGCTTCGGCCGCTTCGGCAGCCTGTACGGCAGCGTCCAGCTGTCGCAGCTCCTGTCGCCCCAGCAAGGCCTGGCGTTCCAGCTCGGCGACGCTGGGCAGTTGCACGGCCGGCAGCGCGGGCGTGAGGCTGGCCAGACTCTGCGCGATCTCCTGATCCAGCGGCCAGTCCAGCAAGAAGTTCAGATAGCGGCGAGCCAGCGCCACCTGCGCCACCGCCCGAGTGCGTTCCTGTTCCAGCGACAAGCGCTCGGCCTCGGCACGCAGCACCTGGTCACGGGTGACCTTGCCGTTGTCGTACAGCGCCTGACTGACCCGAACGTTCTCGCCCAGCACCGTCAGGCTCGCCTCGACGATTCCCAGACCGGCACGGGCGCGGCTCCAGTCGTAGTAGGCAATGCGGATGTCGCGCGCCAGTTCCCGCCGGAAATTCTCGGTGGCCGCTTCCTGCGCTGCCCGCTCGGCTTCGCGGCGACGGATCTGCGCACTGGCGGCCGGGGCATAGATGAGCTGGCGCAGACTCAGTCGGGTGTCCTGCTCGCGTTCGCGCAGCAGACTGAAGCGGGTCTGGTCCAGGGTTGGGAACTGGCTGCCCGGCGCCAGCTGCTGCAAGGTGGCGTAGACCGGATTGAGCAGGTCGGCCACCGGCAGATCGATTTCGCGACCGCCTTCGGTGCGGGTGTAGCGGGCCTGCAGCTCCACCTGCGGCCGCCAGCTGGCCCGTGCTTCCCGCAGTGCCGCCGAGGCTCGATCCAGATCCAGCTGCTGACCGGCCAGGCCCAGGTTGCGCTGCAGGCCTTCTGCGACCAGCGCGTCGACGACCTGATCCAGCGGTCGCTCGTCGGCCGCCGCCTCCTGATCGGAGTCGAGTGCAACCGCTTGCGCCTCGGACGCGATCACCGCAGTCGTGCCGAATGCCATCAGCATGGCGACTGCCGCCAGGACACCAACTCGCGCCCCCTGACCCCTCAGCCCTGGCCCCTCTGCCCCGCTCTCGACACCCATACAAGCCCTAGACACGTGTCAAACTCCGGTCAAAAAAATGGCCGCGAATGCGGATCAGGATCAGGCGGGGCCCAAGGCCAGTGCGCGACCGGCCAGACGCAAGGCCTGATCGATCAGGTTGTCGATATTGAAGCCATCGCGGGCCATGACGTGGGCCTTGGTCTTGCCGAGTTGGATGATGCCGTGGATGAAACCCCACAACACCACGGCCGTCAGCATCGGATCACCCACCGACGGTGAGATCGAACCATCGTCCATACCGCGATGGATCGCCTTGGCGACCAGTGAATGCACCGCATCGCCAGCGGACAGACAGGCCGACTCATTGCTGTGACCGCACAAGCCCTCGGGCTGATGCGCCTCAAAGCGCGAGCAGGCGTTGAAGTAGTGCGGCAGATCGGTGGCGTACTGGACGTAGGCGCGACCAATCGCCTGGACCTGTTCCAGGCCGTTGTCCTGGTCACTCATTGCTGCCATGAAGCGGCGGCGGAGCTCCTGCAGAGCGCGCTCGGCGATGGCGAAATGCAGGTCGACCTTGTCCTTGAAGTAGACATAGAGCAGCGCACGCGAAATCCTTGCGCGCCGCGCCACCTGGTCCATCGTGACGCGCTCCCAGTCGCCCTCGCGATAACAGGCCTCGGCCGCATCGACGATGTCGGTGCGACGCTGTTCCTTTTCTTCCAGACGGCGTTCGGCGACGTAGCTCATGGGCGGGATGCTAGTCCCGCACTGACATGCTGTCAACTAGTAGACGCATGTTCAGTTGATGGGGGTGCGTGCGGTCACTGACGGGGACCGCGACAATGTCCAAGCGCCGCGCGGAAGGCATTGCCTGTCTACCCGGATCAGCTCTCCAGCCAGAAGGTGACCGGCCCGTCGTTGACCAGGCTGACTTGCATGTTGGCACCGAAACGGCCCGTTTCCACAGGTGCATGGCGTTCGCGCACGATCTGCACCAGCCGCTCGAAGTCGACCCGACCCTTGTCCGGTGGCGCCGCCCGCGTAAAGCTCGGCCGCATGCCCTTGCGCGTGTCGGCGGCCAGCGTGAATTGCGAGACCAGCAGCAGACCGCCACCGCTGTCGACCAGCGAGCGGTTCATCCGGTCCTGTTCGTCGGCAAAGATGCGGTAGCCGAGCAGGCGCTCGGCCATTCGCTGCAGCTGAGCCTCCTGGTCGTCCGGCTGCACCGCGATCAGTGCCAGCATGCCCGGACCGATCGCGCCAATGCATTCGCCGTCGACCGTGACGGCGGCTTCGCGTACGCGCTGGATCAGCGCGATCATGGGGTCTGCACCCTCGCCAGCAGAGCATCGATGGCCAGCAGCCAGCGTCCCGGCGGCCCCAATGCCAGCCCGGCACCAATGGCGATGCCCGTGGCATTGGCCAACAGGTCGAGCGGATCCATCTGTCGGTAGCCAGTCAGCCCCTGCAGCACTTCCAGCAGCGCACCCAGGGCCAGCAGCGAAAGCGCCTGCCGTATCCGCTGCGCCCAGGTGCTGGCCCACTGGGCGAAGTACAGCGCCATCGTCGCGTAGGCCAGCAGATGCTGCCACTTGTCGCCGTTGGGCAACTGCGGGCCTATCTGCGGCAGGGGCAACAGCGACAACACGATGACGGCGCCCACGCCCAGCCAGCCGAGCGCCTGCCACCACCGCAGTCGTTGCCAGGCCGGTGCCCCATGCAGGGTCGAAGTTTCGGCAATCACAGGCGATGCATCTGTCCAGGCTGGTGAAAGAGCTCCGGCAGCGCGTCCGGATTGAGCCCATGGCAGAAGGCCATGACCTTGAAGCGCTCGCCCATCGCCGAAGGCAGCAGCAGCGTCTTGATCTCGTCGGCGGTGGCGACCCGACGTCGCTCGCTGAGCCGGCTCAGGTCACCGACCACCGACTCGATGCCGGCCTGTCGCAGGAAGGCCGACTGCTCGTCGTAGTGCAGCAGTGTCCAGCCCAGCCGGTCCCCGGCTTCGGCCAACGCGGTGAAGTCCACACCGACACTGATATCACACAGCCCCGGCCACCAGAAGGGATCCCCGTGGACCCGATGGCGGTAGAAGCAGCGCAGGCTGCCCTCGCCCTGCCGTGGGTGATAGAGATCGGAACGAACCTCGCCGTAGTCGGCCAGCAACACCAGACCATCGCGCAGCTTCTCGCCCACCGCATGCAGCCAGGCCGCCATCTCCGGTTGCCAGTCGCCTCGCCAACCCGGCGGCAGGCCTCGGGGCAGGGACTGCAGGCGCGGCAGCAATCGACGAACGTCCTCGACCGGCATCGGGGCCGGCAGCCAGTCGAACCGGTCGTCGACGCAGGTCACCCGCAACTGCTGCAGTGCTGCTTCGGCCAGCCCGCCCGGGCCGATCTGGAACAGTTCTGCCGGCAGCGCGTCAACCACTTCATTGCCAAGCAGTACGCCATCCCACCGCTCGCTGGGCGGACGATCCAGCCAGGCCATCCGCGGCAGCAGTTCCGGCAGTTCCTGCTCCAGCCGTTCGATCTGCCGCTCGCGCAAATCGGCACTGCGCTCCAGCAGCCAGTAGCGGTGGGGCAGCGCATCCAGATCGCGTAGGGCACGGCACAGGTCCACGGCCAGGCGCCCACTGCCCGGGCCCAGCTCGAGGATCGTCGGTTGATCCAGGCGCCGCAGCACCGGTGCGATGACCCGCGCCAGGCACCCGGCGAAAACCGGTCCCAGTTCGGGCGCAGTGACGAAATCGCCATCGCGGCCGAACTTGCGCAGGCCCGCGCTGTAATAGCCCAGCCCGGGCGTATACAGGCACATCTCCATGTAGCGGGCGAAACTCAGCGGACCATCGCGCAGAATCTCCGCACGCAACAGCTGCGCCAGCCGATCGCTGTGGGCACGCAGTTCTTCGTCCGGTGGCGGCAGATCCAGGCTGGTCATCGAGATCGCGGGCGCTATGCTTGCCAGCCCCAAGCATAGCCGCACAACAGTGACCACTTCGAATGCCAACCGTCCTGTTGCGCTGATCACCGGCGGGGCCCGTCGGCTGGGCGCGGCTATCGCTCGTGCGCTGCATGCCGCCGGCTATGATCTGCTGCTGCACGCGCGCCACTCGATCGATGCTGCGACGGACCTGGCCGGCGAACTGATGGCCGACAGCGGGCGGGTCGAGTGCATTCAGGCGGATCTGCAACAGGACGGCGCAGCCGAGCGGTTGGTGGAGGCCGCCATCGATCGTTTTGGTCGCCTGGACGTGCTTGTCAACAACGCCTCGGCCTTCTACCCGACACCTCTGGGCAGTATCACGCCGGCCCAGGTGGACGAGCTGTTTGCCTCCAACGCGCGGGCGCCGCTATTTCTCGCCCAGGCGGCAGCGCCCTGGCTGCGCCGGCAGCGAGGTGCCGTGCTGAACATGGTCGACATCTACGCCGATCGGCCGCTGCCGGACTATTTGCCTTACTGCATGGCCAAAGCCGCGCTGGTGGCGCTGACTTACGGTCTGGCTCGAGAACTGGGTCCGGAAGTGCGCGTCAACGCGATCGCGCCGGGCAACATTCTGTGGAGCGAGAACATGGAGAAGGCCGAAACACCGGCGATCGTGGCCGAGCGCACGGCGCTGCAGCGGCAGGGAGATCCGGACAGCCTCGCCAAGGCTGCCCGTTTCCTGCTGTGCGAAGCCGACTACGTCACCGGCCAGGTGCTGCGCGTGGACGGTGGACGCTGGCTGTTCATTTGAGTACCGAAGCCCGGGCGGGCTCCGGCGACTTGATGGCGGGGTGGGCTCAGTCGGCCTGGCTCAGCGCGGGGCGCTGATGCAACTGACGCAGGTCGCTGCCGATTGTCTGGCCCCAGTCGGCGAACAGCTCGCGCAGATCGCTTTGCGTGAAGACGGACGACGAACGATGAATCACGTTGTGGTCGCGGGTCTGGCGATGGTCCATCGCCGCACCCAGCAACTGCCCGTTGGCGTCGCGAGCCAGCACCGTCAGCGTGCCCTGACCGGCGCGCTTGACGAAGACATCCGAGCGCGCGTTACTTTCGATGCCCGGGTCATTCAGATACAGCTCGCTGATGGCTGGCTGCAGCACAAGGACGTCGGGGCCGTCGTTGGCCACCAACTGATAGCCGGCGGCACGCAGCTGTTCGGCAAAGACCGCGTCGAAGTCCTCCAGCGTGCGTGACTTGATCTGCTCCACTTGAGCGTCAGTCAACTTGCGCGACAGGCTCTGGTTGCTCAGATTGATCTTGCGACGCCAGTCCGATTTGAAGGCCAGTGTGGCCGGCTCCAGCCGCACCTTGTGGAAAACGCTGAGATCGGCGCCGGGTCGGACCCAAGCCTCATCCAGATCGGCGGCATCGACCGACTGCAAACCCTGGCGGTCCACGTAGTCCAGTTGTTGGGCCTGTACGGCAGCGCCGCAGCTCAAGCTGGCGGCGAGCAGGAGGGCGAGCGGCAACTTGCGCTTGGTCATGATTTGACTCCTTCGGCAATGATCCGGCAGGGATCGGGATAGCACACGGAATCTTCAAACGCGCTGAATGTTCCCGTCAGGACAGTTTGCCGGGCTCGCTGGCCACCCTTAGTCAGGAAAAGAAAACGGGCGGCCCGCGAAGGGCCGCCCGTTGATGGCCCGGGAGGGGGCCTCGTTGCCCGGCAGCAGAACCCCGACCGGAACTGCTGCCAGACGACGAACGTGGGTCACTTGAAGCGACCCGGGCAGGCTGGCGCGCTGGCCGCGCCAACCTGCGATTGCACTCAGCCGCGGCTGGCCGCGAGCTGCGCAGCCTCGGCAGCCATGTTGCGCTGTGCCGACTGTCCGATCTGCGAGCCGCGGGCGTGGTCAGGCACAAACTCGGGGTAGGCCGACAGTCCGCATTCGCTCAGGTCAGCACCTTCGGCTTCCTGTTCCGGGCTCAGGCGCAGACCCAAAGTGAACTTCAGCAGCAGCCAGACGAGGAGACTGGCGACGCCCACCCAGCCGATGATCACTGCGGCCCCGATGCCCTGAGTGACGTAGCTGGCCTCAGGGTTGCTGACCGGAACGACCAGCAGACCCAGGATGCCGCAGACGCCGTGCACCGAGATCGCGCCCACCGGGTCATCAACCTTCAGCTTGTCGAAGCCGGCGATCGCCAGTACCACCAGTACGCCGGCGACCAGGCCAATGATCGTGGCCAGCAGCGGCGTGGGGGTCAGTGGCTCAGCGGTGATGGCCACCAGACCGGCCAGCGCGCCATTGAGGATCAGGGTCAGATCGGCCTTGCCGAAGCGGAAGCTGCTGAACAGATAGGCGGCCAGCACACCACCGGCTGCCGCGGCGTTGGTGTTGACGAAGATCCGCGACACCGCGTTGGCGTCTTCCAGCGTCGACAGCTTCAGCTGCGATCCGCCGTTGAAGCCGAACCAGCCCAGCCACAGGATGAACGTGCCGATGGTGACCAGCGGCAGATTGGCGCCGGGAATCGCGTGGACGCGACCATCCTTGCCGTAGCGACCCATTCGCGCGCCGACCAGAATCGCACCGGCCAAGCCGGCGACGGCGCCGGTCAGGTGAACCACGCCGGAGCCGGCGAAATCCTTGAAGCCCATCGCGTCGAGGAAGCCCAAGCCCCACTTCCAGTAGCCCACCACCGGGTAGATGACCGCGGACATCGCCAGGCAGAAGAGCAGAAACACATTCAGCTTCATGCGTTCGGCGACGGCGCCCGAGACGATGGAGGTGGCGGTGGCGACGAACACCACCTGAAAGAAGAAGTCGGCGAGCTTCGAGTAGGTCGGGGATTCTTCCCCGGCCAGAGCGGCCAGTGCGTGGTCATCACCACCGACGATGCCCGGAATGCTGGGGATGATGCCGCCCGCGGCCGAGCCGTACATCAGATTGAAGCCGATGACCAGGAAGGACAGGCAGGCGACCGCATACAGGAGGATGTTCTTGGCCAGGATCTCGGTGGTGTTCTTCGAGCGCACCATGCCTGCCTCGAGCATGGCAAAGCCCGCAGCCATCCACATCACGAGCGCGCCGCTCATGAGCAGATAGAAGGTATCCAGGGCGTAACTGAGTTCTGTCAATTCCATGGCAGGTCGGTTCCTTGCGCTGCACCCGTCGTCGCCCGGGTGCCTGGCGGGAGATGGATGGCAAGGTCCGTGCCAATCGGCACAATGGCGTCCTGACGCGGCGAGTGAATGGCAGATGAACCAAAGCGGTGCACTGTTGCGGTGCAGCATGAACGGTTCTGCACCATCTTGGTGCAATCGAGAGGATTGGCGGCGGCCGATGCATGAAGACTGAGGGGCCCCTGCTGTCAGTGATCATGCCGGTTCGCAATGGCGGGCGCTGGCTGGCCGAAGCGGTGGATTCGATCCTCGCCCAGGACTGCCAGGATCTCGAGTTGCTGGTGATTGACGACCATTCCGATGACGGCGCAGTCCACGCGATGCTCGGTCGGGACCGTCGGCTGCGTGTGTTGAGCTCACCCGGATGTGGCATCGTCGCAGCGCTCAACCACGGCTTCGCGCAGGCCCGCGGCGAATTTCTCGCCCGCATGGACGCCGACGATGTCGCCCATCCCCAGCGTCTGAGTCGGCAGCTATCGCATCTGCGCCGACATCCGGGGGTGGACATCTGTGCGACCCAGGTGCGCATTGACGGACCAGCGGCCAGCGGCGGGGCCCGACGCTACGAGGCCTGGCTCAATGCCTTGACCGAACCCAAGGCCATCGCCAACGAGCTGTTTGTCGAGAGCCCCCTGCCACACCCCACGATCCTGCTGCATCGCAGCATCTGGCAGCGGCTGGGGCGCTATCAGATCTTCGACGGACCTGAGGACTACGGCCTGTGGCTGCACGCCGCCAGCCTGGGCCTGCGCTTCGGCAAGCCACAGGGTGTCCTGCTGCACTGGCGTGATCACCATGATCGACTGACCCGCACCGATGCGCGTTATGCCGATACACGCTTTCTGCAGTTGAAGGTGCGGCACCTGCTGAGCTGGCGATTCCCGGATCGGCCCTTCTGGATCTGGGGTGCCGGTCCATCCGGTGCGGTGCTGTTCGATGCCCTGACCGTGGCGGGTGCGACGGTGCAGGCTTTCGTCGACCTGCATCCGCGACGTATCGGCGGGCGCAAGCGCGGTCGACCCGTGTTGCCGTTGCAGGCCGTCACCGATCGCCCAAGCGGAGCGGTGGTACTTGTGGCGGTGGGCAGCGCTGGGGCCCGAGAGGAGATCAGGTCATGGTGCGAGACGCATGACATGGCCGAGGGCATTGACTATTTGTTCACAGCGTAAGAGCACAGTGGCATGCTGCGCACGATCCGTTCAGCGCTGGCCACAGGATCGGGTCAACCCACAGCAGAGCCTATGCCGGATTCATCCGCCAAACCGCTGCATCGACGCCTTGGTCTGATTCTGCTGATCTCCAGCGTGTTGCCGGTGTTGTTGCTGGGTGCACTGGCGTTGTATCGCGAACAGACATTGAGCCTGCAGCAGGCGCAAGCGCAGTTGCGGACGCAGGCGCGCTTTCTTGCCGTCCATCTGGATCAGTTCCTGCAGCACCATCTGACCCTGGTCGTGCACATGGCCGAGGATCTGCAGGAGCGACCCGGCTGTCGTTCATTTGATTGCGCGGCATCGGAGCTGCAGCGCATGCGGGAGAGCTCCACCGGGTTTCGCGGTGCCATCCTGGTGGACGCCGAAGGACTCGTGCTCGCCTCCAGTTCGGAACTGGGGGAGCCTTTCAGTCGGATGGTGGCCGACGGCACCCGGCGCGTTGAGGACCGTGACTACTTCCGCGTACCACGTGATACCGGTCAGCCGTATGTTTCAGATGTCTTTGCCGGACGCATCGCCGGCAACCGCGTCGTCGCTGTCAGCGCGCCGATGTATCACCATGGTTTCGATGGCATCGTCCAGGGTGCGCTCAACCTGGACGAAATCAGCGAAACCCTGGTGCGGGCATTGGCCAATGGCAGCTACAGCCTGCAGGTCATCGGTCGCGACGGCGAACTGATCATTCGGCACCCGGCCATCGGCCCGCTGTTCCTCCCTGACGACGAGAAGGTGCGGATTGACCTGGCCAGCGGCTGGGAACTGACGCTCGGCTCACGCCACGAGATGGCGGTGCAGTCGGCGCGCCGCCTGACCGTATTGCTGGTCATCACGCTGATCGCCACGGTGCTGTCGGCCCTGCTGGTCAGTCGCTGGCTCGCTCGACGCGTCAGCCGGCCCTTGGTGGACCTGGCCGGGGCGGTACGCGAGGCCGACCTGAGTTCGGAAGTGGAAGTGCTGCAGTTGCCATCTCCCAGCGGGGCTTCGGCCGAACTGGAAACCATCGTCGGCGCGGTGCGCACATTGGGCAAGCGACTGGCTCGCGCCAACGCCTTGCAGCACCGAGCGCTGGCCGAGCGCGACCAGGCTCTGGAGAGTCGTGACGACTACATCCGCGCACAGACCGCCGAACTGCAACAGGCACTGGACACCGTTCGAGTGACCTTGCGCACACGTGACCAACTGGTGGCCAATACCAGTCACGAGCTGCGTACGCCGGTGGCCGGGTTGATCAGTGGCCTCGAACTGATGCGGCAAAGCGCGCTGCCCGACGACCTCGATCGACAGGTGACCCGGCTGCAGGCATCGGCCGAGCACCTGCTGGCGGTTCTCAACGATCTGTTGGATTTCGAGCGGGCCGATGCTGGCGGCCTGCAGTTCAAGCTCGAGCCCATGCGTCTGGCCGAAGAGGCCAATCGCGTCATCGATGGACTGTCGGAGTTGGCCCGCAAGAAGGGTCTGCAGCTTCAGGTCGACGAAGGACCGGGCAGCCGACAGCTGATTCGCGGTGATGCCGAGCGCTTTCGTCAGCTGCTCTACAACCTGCTTGGCAACGCACTGAAATTCAGTGACCACGGTGTGGTGCGCGTGGAGCTGTCCTATCGCGATGGCACCGTCAGCTGCATCGTCGCCGACAACGGGCCTGGCGTGGCAGACGCGGATCGCGAGCGCATCTTTGAGCCCTTCTTCCAGGCCGACTCCAGTGACAGTCGGCGGCATGGTGGTACCGGGCTGGGGCTGGCCATTTGCCGGCGCATCGTCAAGGCCTTCGGGGGTCAGCTCACGCTGGAATCCCAGGCCGGGCTGGGCAGTCGCTTCAAGGCCAGCTGGCCGAGCAGTGTCAGCCGCGAAGCGCTGCAGGTTGATACACCCTCCACAGACGTGGCGCCGGCCTCACCAGCGCCGGAGGAAGCCGCCGTCGCTCCCGTTGCTACGGAGCAATCCGCAGATCTGGATCAACGCCCACTGCAGGTGCTGGTGGTCGACGACGTCGATCTGAATCGGGAATTGCTGCAAGCGATGTCGGAGTCACTCGGTGCCAGTGCCGACATCGCGGATTCTGGCGAGCAGGCGCTGCTGATGATGGCGGAGCAGCACTATGACCTGGTGCTGCTGAATGTGCAGATGCCGCGGATGGACGGATACCAGACCGTGGCCGAAATTCGCCGTCGCGAGCTCGCCAACGGCGCCTGGATCGTCGCCGTCACGGCCTCGGCGCAGCCGCGTGATGCGCAGAACTGCCTGGATGCCGGCATGGACGATTACCGTGCCAAGCCGCTGCGACTGGAAGGCTTGCGTGAACTGCTGGTGCAGGTGCGGCAGCGCCGTCAGCCCAGCTCGGCTGCCGGCGCCTGATCGCAGTATCGCTCAGCAACCCACCGGGCTGGCCTTGTCCACATCGATGCCGAACAGCTCCACTGCCCGGGCCACGTCCTTGGCGGTCAGCTGACCTTCGGCAGCCAACGCGCTGACGGCGGCATGCGCGACGTAGTTGCGATCGACCTCGAAGAAGCGCCGCAGCGCCGCCCGGGTATCCGATCGACCAAAGCCGTCGGTGCCCAGCACGGTGTAGTGTGCCCCGCGCGGCAGGAACGGGCGGATCTGGTCGGCCACCTGGCGGACATAGTCGGTGGCGGCCACGACCGGCCCGGCGCGACCGGTCAGGCACTGCGTCACATAGGCCTGCCGCGGCGTCTTTTGTGGCTGCAGGCGATTGAGCCGCTCCACCTCGTAGCCGTCCCGGCGCAGCTGGTTGAAGCTGGGGCAGGACCAGATGTCGGCGGCCACGCCAAAGTGCTCGGCCAGCAGATCCGCCGCCGCCATCACCTCACGCAAGATGGTCCCCGACCCCAGCAGCTGCACCCTTAACTCGCTCGCCGAGGCCTTGCTCTTCCCCTGGGCCCTGGGCCCTGAGCCCTGAGCCCTGCTCTCCAACAAGTACATCCCCTTGATGATCCCTCCGGCAGCACCCTCAGGCATGGCCGGGTGGGCGTAGTTCTCGTTCATCAGGGTGATGTAGTAGTAGACGTCTTCCTGTTCGGTGAGCATGCGACGCATGCCATCCTGCAGGATCACGGCCACTTCGAAGGCGAAGCTCGGGTCGTAGCTGAGGCAGTTGGGGATCGCGCCGGACAACAGGTGTGAATGACCATCCTCGTGTTGCAGGCCCTCGCCATTGAGCGTGGTGCGACCGGCCGTGGCGCCGAGCAGGAAGCCGCGTGCGCGCATGTCGCCGGCCAGCCAGGCCAGATCGCCAACGCGCTGCATGCCGAACATCGAGTAGAAAATGAAGAACGGCAGCATTGGCTGGTTGTTGGTGCTGTAGCTGGTGGCGGCCGCCAGCCAGCTGGAGAAGGCGCCGGCCTCGGTGATGCCTTCCTGCAGCACCTGGCCCGCTTCGTCTTCGCGGTAGTACATCAGCTGGTCGCGGTCCATCGGCTTGTACTTCTGACCGAAGGGCGCGTAGATACCGATCTGTCGGAACAGGCCTTCCATGCCAAAGGTGCGCGCCTCGTCGGCGACAATGGGCACCACCCGAGGGCCGACCTGCTTGTCGCGCAGAATCGCGTTGAGCGCCTGCACGAAGGCCATCGTCGTGCTGATTTCGCGCTCCCCGGAGGACTGCAGCAGCCGGTCGAAGATCTTCAGTTCCGGCGTTGGCAGACTCAGGTCGGCCTGGCGTCGGCGCTGGGGCAACGCACCGCCGAGCTTCGCGCGGCGCGACTGCAGGTACTTCACTTCCGGCGAATCGGGTCCCGGGTGATAGAAGGGCACCTCGCCGATCTGGTCGTCGGGAATCGGGATATTGAAGCGGTCACGGAAGGCCTTGACCGACTCGTTGTCCATCTTCTTGGTCTGATGGGTGGTGTTCTGGCTTTCGCCCGCACCGCCCATGCCATAGCCCTTGACCGTCTTGGCCAGGATCACCGTCGGCTGGCCGGTGTGTTTCATGGCCGCCGCGTATGCCGCGTAGACCTTGTGCGGATCGTGACCACCGCGATTGAGGCGCCAGATGTCCTCATCGGACATGTTGGCCACCAATGCCTTGGTCTCGGGGTACTTGCCGAAGAAGTGCTCGCGCGTATAGGCGCCGCCGAAGGCCTTGCAGTTCTGGTATTCGCCGTCGACCGTTTCCATCATCAGCTTGCGCAGCATGCCGGAGGTGTCGCGTGCCAGCAGCGGATCCCAGTAGCTGCCCCAGACGACCTTGATGACATTCCAGCCGGCGCCCCGGAAGACACCTTCGAGTTCCTGGATGATCTTGCCGTTGCCGCGCACCGGACCATCCAGCCGCTGCAGATTGCAGTTGATCACGAAGACCAGGTTGTCCAGCTGTTCGCGCCCGCCCAGCGAGATGGCGCCCAGGGACTCGGGCTCGTCGCACTCGCCGTCGCCCATGAAGCACCAGACCTTGCGATCGGAATCCGGCATCAGACCGCGATGTTCGAGGTACTTCCAGAAACGTGCCTGATAGATCGCGGTGATCGGACCCAGCCCCATCGACACCGTCGGGGTCTGCCAGAAATCCGGCATCAGCCAGGGGTGCGGATAGCTGGACACGCCTTTGCCATCGACCTCGCGGCGATAGTGGTCGATCTGCTCCTCGCTCAGACGCCCTTCCAGGAATGCGCGAGCGTAGACGCCCGGGGACGAGTGGCCCTGAACGTAGATCAGGTCGCCCGGATGCGCATCGTTGGGGGCACGCCAGAAGTGGTTGAAACCCACATCGTAGAGGGTCGCCGACGAGGCGAAACTGGCGATGTGGCCACCGACTTCGCCAGGGCGCCGATTGGCGCGCACGACCATCGCCATCGCGTTCCAGCGAATGATCGAGCGAATGCGCCACTCCATCGCCGGATCGCCATCGCCGCGCGTCTCCAGCGTGGGCGCGATCGTGTTGATGTATTCGGTGGTCGGCTGGAAGGGCAGGAAGGCACCGGCCCGCCGGGTCACTTCCACCATCCGTTCCATCAGATAGTGCGCGCGCTGGGCGCCATCGGCACCGATCACTGCCTGCAGCGATTCGACCCACTCGCGTGTCTCGTTCGGGTCCAGATCCGAATCGAGAATGTCATTGAGTTCGTTCATACCCATCCTCCCGAAGGGTGCAGGGCGCCGATCCGGTCGGCTGCCGACAAGAGCGCAAGTCTAACCACTCGCCTGCCGGAAAGGGTTCTCGCCTTGGCCGTCGTGGGCGCTCGAGCCGGCCAATGGCACGCGCCAATCACCGGCAGGTGGGAGAAACGTCCACCCTGGCACCTGTATAGTGGTGACCGATGCATTGGGGGTGAGTGTCCTGGGGGCTTGCATGTATCGCCGAGACTGGTTGTCTGCCGTTCCTGCGGTCGGGCTGATGGGGCTGTGCCCGTCGTTGGCAGCGTCCGCGCCGCGTTTGCCCGGTGCACTGCAATTGCATGCCCTGCGGGCTGACGGTGGCGCGATTCAGCGGGTCGAGTTCATGGCCGCCTGCATGGGCGAAGGTGCAGACCTGCTGCAGCGTTGGGCCTTGCATCTGGGATCGCCGGATGAGGAGGGCCGACAGCTGTGGTCGCTCGATCGCCGCGGGCTGGGCTATTGCAGCCGACCGTTGCAGCAGACCCTTGGCAAGCCCACTGCCGGCCTGAAGCTGACCCTGGTCGAACAACCTTCTGGAGATTCAATTCTTCGCAGGCAGCTCGACCTCCCAGGCACAGGCCTCTATCTGCTCTCGTCCCGATCTCTGGACCAACTGCCACTGGCGTGGCGGGCCGCCTCGCCTGACCTGCTCCCCGATTTGATCCATGCCACACCTGGCGGTGCCTTCGATGCGCTGCTGCTGAGCCTTTGCTAGGAATCCGACCATGATTGCCACCTTCCGCCACGCCCTCATCCTGCTGCTGTTGTTGCTCGCAACACCGGCAATTGCCCAGGAATACCGCTACTTCCTGTATCTGGACATCGATGCCGATGCGACGACGGGCTGCAGCGACAGCTATCCGAACGCACCGGGTCAGACGGCGGGGGCGGAGTTCCGATTGACGGCGGTGGTCAGCGGCGATCCGCCGATGGTCACGCAGGTGCTGCAGGCGGTCTGCAATGGCGGCAGCTTCGCCGGCGATGTGCAGATCGGGGGTGGCTATCCGGTGGCGTTGAATACCGGCGTCAATGGCTCGGACGGCATCGAGCTGAGCGTCTTCGGTCCGCCGCTGGGAATCTCCGGCACGCGGGCGATCCGGCTGGAAGCGGCCGCGCGCACCGAGCGTGGCAACGAGGATCTGCTGCTGACCCGCGATGGCGCCGGCGACGGTGGCCCGATTCTGCTGGGGCTGCCTTTCCAGGTGCCGACGCTGGGTGTGATCGGTGGTTTGTTGCTGGCGCTGCTGCTGATCGCGCTGGCCTGGCGTTCACGCCGGCAATGGCAGCGCCGGGCGCTGCTGAGTGTGGGTCTGCTGCTGGGCATCGGTTCGAGCGTGGCCGGCACGGCGCTGCTGGCCGACGGCAATCTGTCGGACTGGAGCGGCATCAGCCCGCTGGCCACCGATCCGGCCGGCGACAGCAGCAACAACGACAGCGCCGCCGACCTGCGGGCCTTGTTTGCCGGTCTGTCCGGCAGTGAGCTGGTGTTCCGCCTGGATGTCACCGATGTGGAGAACCAGCCGCCGGTGGCCAACCCGCAGGCGGTGACCACGCTGGAAGACACGCCGGTGACGATCACGCTGACCGGCTCGGACCCGGACGGCGATGCGCTGAGCTTTGCCATCACCACGCCACCCAGCCAGGGCACGCTGGGTGCGATCACGCCGCTGACGGCGACCTCGGCCAGCGTCACCTACACCCCCAGCCCGGACGTCAACGGCAGCGACAGCTTTGCCTTCACGGTCAACGACGGCCAGGTCAACGCGATCGCGCCGGCCACCGTGAGCATCAACATCACCCCGGTCAACGACGCCCCCAGCTTCACCGCCAGCAACCCGCCGGCGGTCAACGAAGATGCCGGTGCGCAGAGTCTGGCTTTTGCGAGCTTCTCCCCCGGTCCGGCCAATGAGTCCGGTCAGGCGGTGCTGGCCTACACGGTCAGTGCGGTCAGCAATCCGGCGTTGTTTGCCGCCGGACCAACGATCGCCAACAACGGCACGCTGAGCTACACGCCAGCAGCCGATGCCAACGGCAGCAGCCAGTTCACGGTGACGGTGCAGGACAACGGTGGCACCGCCAATGGCGGCATCGACACCAGTGCGCCGCAGGTCTTCACGATCACGGTCAACCCGGTCAACGATGCGCCCAGCTTCACGGTCGGTCCGAACCAGACGGTGCTGGAAGATGCCGGTCCGCAGACGGTCAGCCCCTGGGCCACCGCGATCAGCGCAGGTCCCCCAGATGAGGCCGGCCAGACTCTCAGCTTCAATGTCACCGGCAACACCAATGCCGCGCTGTTCGCCGCCGGTCCCACGATCAGCCCCACGGGTGATCTCAGCTACACCCCGGCTGCCAATGCCGCCGGTGTGGCGACGATCACGCTCACGCTGATGGACAACGGCGGCACCGCCAATGGCGGCATGGATACCAGTGCGCCGCAGAGCTTCACGATCACCGTGACCGGGGTCAACGATGCACCGGTGTTCACCGCCGGTCCCGATCAGACGGTGCTGGAAGACGCCGGCGCGCAGACGGTCAACAACTGGGCCACCGGCATCGACGACGGCGACCCGGAGGTCACTCAGACGCTGACCTTCAACGTCACTGGCAACAGCAACGCAGCGCTGTTCAGCGCCGGTCCCACGATCAGCCCAACCGGTACCCTGAGCTACACCCCGGCGGCCGATGCCAACGGCACGGCGACGATCACGATCGAGCTGATGGACGATGGCGGCACCGCCAATGGCGGCGTCGACACCAGTGCGCCGCAGAGCTTCGACATCACGGTGACGGCGGTCAATGACGCGCCCAGCTTCACCGCTGGACCGAATCAGTCCGTGCTGGAAGATAGTGGCGCGCAGACCGTGCCCGGCTGGGCCACCGGTCTGAGCACCGGTCCCGCCGACGAAGCCGGTCAGACGCTCAACTTCAATGTGACCGGCAACACCAATGCAGCCCTGTTCAGTGCTGGCCCGGTCATCAGCCCGACGGGCGACCTCAGCTACACCCCGGCTGCCAATGCCAACGGCACGGCGACGATCACGCTGACGCTGATGGACGATGGCGGTACCGCCAATGGTGGCGTGGACACCAGCGCGCCGCAGAGCTTCACGATCAGCGTCACCGCGGTTAACGACGAACCCAGCTTCGTCGCCGGACCCGATGTCACGGTCGATGAAGATGCGGGTGCTCAGGCCAGCCCCTGGGCCACGGCGATCAGCGCCGGCCCGGCGGACGAGTCCGGCCAGCTGCTGAGCTTCATTGTCGGCAACGACAACAATGCGCTGTTTGCCGTACAGCCAGCGATCAGCCCCACCGGCGTGCTGAGCTTCACCTCGGCGCCCGATGCCAATGGCAGCGCGATGGTGACGGTGAGCCTGATGGACAACGGCGGCACCGCCAACGGTGGTGACGACACCTCCCCGGCGCAGGTGTTCCAGATCACGGTCAATGCGGTCAACGACCCGCCGCTGACCACCTCCGGCGGCCCGCGCACGGTCGACGAAGATGGCGTTGCGGACTTCACCGGTCCCAACCTGATCAGCGTCAGTGATGTGGATATCGGCGGCGGCAACCTGACACTGACCCTGCAGGTGACGGACGGCACGCTGGCGTTGACGGCGGCCGGCGCGGCGACCCTGATGGGCAACGGCACCAATGCCGCCCAGATCGACGGCACCCTGGCCGACGTCAATGCCACGCTGGCCAGCCTCACCTACGCGCCCAATCCGGACTACAACGGCCCGGACAGTCTGGACATTGCTGCCAATGACAACGGCAACACCGGCAGCGGTGGCCCGCAGACGCAGAATCACGTGGTGGCGATCACCGTCAACGCGGTCAACGATGCCCCGGTCAACAGCGTGCCCGGCATGCAGACCGTCATGGGCATGTCGCTGGAGTTCAGCACGGTCAATGGCAACGCCATCAGCGTGCTGGATGTCGACGCCGATCCGGGCTTCCTGCAGGTCAATCTGGCCGTGGTCACTGGAACGCTCAGTGCCGTGCCGACGGCCGGCGTGCTGGTCACCGGCAATGGCACCAACGCGGTGACGCTGGAAGGTCTGCAGGCGGACATCAACACCGCGCTGGACGGACTGGTGTTCACCCCGGTCGGTGTGGGTAACGAGACCCTGATGATCGTCTCCGACGATCAGGGCAACACCGGCGCCGGCGGCCCGCTGACCGACACCGACAGCGTGGCTATCCTGGTCGATGCGCCGCCGATCGTGATCAACACGGTGCCGGCACAAGGCGGGGTTATCGCCAGCAACGGAATTGCCCGAATCGACATCAGCGAACAGGTGAATCTGGCCAACGGTGGCATCGTGCTCAACTGCCTGCCCTCCGGCACCAACTTCGTGCAAGGTCCGGTCGCCAACGACAACACGTTCGGCTACGTCGGCTTCGGTCAGCCTGGCGATGACTGCACCATCACCGTCATTTCGACCCTGATGACCGATGTCGACGCCATTGACCCGCCCGATCAGCTCGACGGCAACAACGACGGCGACGGGATCGAGGGCGATGTCGACAACTTCGTGCTGAACTACTCGATCGACGCGCCGCCGGCCTTCGTCTCTTCCAACCCGATCAATGGCGCCACGGTGGCGAGCAATACCAACCTGCAGGTCACCTTCAGCGAGCCGGTGAATGTCAACGCCTCGAGCTTCACCCTGGAATGCCCGGGTGGCACGCCCTTCGCCGGTGGTTTCTCGGTCAGTGGGTCGGGAACGAACACGGCGACGATCAACCCCACCGGCGATCTGCCGGCGGGTATGTGCGTGCTGACGCTGGTGGCGGCCAACATCACCGATGTTGACGCCTTCGATCCGCCCGACAACCTGCCAGCGAATGTGAGCATCACCGTCAATGTCGATGCCGCGCCGGCAGTGACGGGCGTGTCACCGCCCGACACCGCCACCCAGATCGGCACCAACACCGCGGTGGTGTTCAACTTCAGCGAGAATGTGGACGCACTGGCTGGCGCCATCACCGTGGACTGCGGCGGCATGGTGGCCGGCACGATCACCGGTTCGGGTACTGCGACGCTGACCTTCACCCCGTCGGCACCGCTGCCGGAGAACACGCTGTGCACCGCGACCGCGGTGGCGGCCAACATCGGTGACAGCGACGGCTTCGATCCACCCAACAATCCGGTCGCGGACTTCGTCAGCAGCTTCACCACCGATGCCGCGCCGATGGTGCTGTCCACGGTGCCGGCCAATGGCGCGCTGCTGCAGCCGCCCAGCGGCACGATCACGATCAACTTCTCCGAAGCCGTCAATTTCGACACCACCCCCAACGCCGCCAATGTCAGCTTCGATCTGGAATGTCCGGCGGCGGTCAGCTTCTCGGTGCTCAGCGCCAGCCCCGCCGGCAGCGCCGTGCTGGATCCTGATGACGCCGCCATCGCCGGACAGACCTGCACGCTGAGCATTCGTGCGGCCGGCATCACCGACGTCGATGCCGGCGACCCGCCGGACAACCTGCCGGCCGATGTGGTCGTGACGATCGAATATGACGACCCGGCGATTGCCGCCGACGATGCCTACAACGTCACGCCGCATCTGTTGCTCAACATCGGCGCGGCCAGCCCGCAGGGCGGTGGTGTGCTGGGCAACGACACCCTCGGCACTGCCGCGATCATCGGCTTCGGCCCATTCGGCAACTGCAATCTGGTCGCCCCCAACGGCACCAATGCGGCCGCCTCCAGCAACGGTGGCCGAGTGGTGCTGTCCACCGATGGCAGCTTCAGCTATGGCCCGCCCGCCGGGCTGGTGGACAACGCATTGCCGACACCGGAAGACAGCTTCTGTTACACGTTGACCGGTGGATCCATTGGCATCGTGTCCCTCAACATCGCGCTGACCGAGCTGGTCTGGTTCGTCGACAACAACTACCTCGGTGCCAACGGGCCGTCCGATGGCACGCAGGCCCGACCCCACGTGGACTTGCCGGCGGTGGCCGCGGTCGACACGGCGAGCGACATCATCCACATTGCGTCCAGCGCCAGCAGCTACACGGGTATCACCCTCGAGGCCAACCAGCGCGTCATCGGCTCCGGCTCGGGCAGTGATCTGATCACGATCAGCGGCATTACTCCGGCTGCCGGCAGCGCTTTCCCGGCGCTTGGTGGCACTCGGCCGACCGTTGCCGGATCCGGGTTCACCCTGGCAACGGGCAACACCATCCGCGGCCTGAACATTGGCAACACCGGTAACTCGGGCATCTTCGCGCCGGCCGCATTCGGGACCCTGACGATGTCCGAGGCCAGCATCCTCGGCACGGGTCGGGCGATCAACTTCAACGCCGCCGGCACAGCCAACCTGACGCTGGACGAGATCACCAGCAGCGGTGGCTTCAACGGCATCATCATGTCCGACGTCGGTGGCACCATCAGTGTCGGCGTGGGCGGTACCAACATCGGTGGCACCACAGGTGGAGACGCCATCTTCATCCAGAACGCCCCGGCAGGGACCAGCTTCAACTTCGGAGCGACCACCATCAGCGGCTCCAGTGCGGGCGGCCTGTCCTTGAATGGCAGCAACGCGAGCGCCACCATCGGTTTCGCCAGCCTCAGCGTCACCACGAGCAGCGGCCATGGCCTGGTCGCCAGCGGAGGCACCGTCAATATTGGTGGCGCCATGAACAGCATCAACGCCACCGGCGGACCGGCGCTCAACCTGTCCGGGCTGAGCACCGGTGCGGGCTGGACCTTCAGCAATCTGTCGTCGACCAACAGCACCAACGTCGGCATCTCAATCAACAACATCAGCGGGTCGATTGCGGCCACCGGTGGCGCCGTGAGTGGGTCGAATGGCATTGCCTTCATTGCCCAGGGCACGCTGGGTACCACCAGCTACGCTGGCAGCCTCGACAAGACCAGCGCCGGGCGTCTGGTCGACGTCGGCGCCGGTGCCAGCGGCAGCCTGACGCTGTCGGGTGACATGAACTGCACGGCGGCCTGCAGTACCGGTGCCGGCAACCACGGCATGCGCATCACCGGCCGCAGTGGTGGCTCGGTCACGATCAGCGGCGCGACCAAGGTCTTCCGGCCCAACCCAGCCTCGACCAACACGATGGTGCTGTTCAACAACAACCCAGGCGCAACGATCAACCTCTCCGGAACCACGGCGCTGGGTGTCGGCGGAGTGCCGCTGCTGGGCAATGCGTACGTGTTCAGCAACGGTGGCAGCATCAACCTGAGCGGCAACATGGACGCCCAGGTTCGGGGCGGCCGTGTG
>JAWLAT010000016.1:0-110510 GCA_041395325.1 Lysobacterales bacterium | reverse complement strand
TGATCGAGCAGGCGGGCCACCTCGGCCCCCAGAACTGCATCCTGCGCGGATTCGAGCAGATGGCCCTGGCTCAGCTGCAGGGACTGACCACCGCCATAGCGGTAGTGCTCGAAGTAGCTGTGATCGGTCGCCAACACGCGCTGGCCGCGATAGGAATCACCCAG
Organism: Lysobacterales bacterium; assembly: GCA_041395325.1. GTDB lineage: Bacteria > Pseudomonadota > Gammaproteobacteria > Xanthomonadales > SZUA-5 > JAWLAT01. Next base: position 110,346 of record JAWLAT010000016.1, on the reverse strand, counting down.
TGCCAGCGGAATCGACCAGGCCACATCCGGGTGCTCGCGCAGCGCCTCGTAGCTGTCCCAGCTGAAGTTCTGCGGCGCATCGCCGATACCGAAAATCGCGTAGAGCAGCAGCTGGATGGATCCGCCACGAGCGCCGACGATCAGATCAGTGCCCGACACGGTGCTGGCGAAGCTCGCCCTGGCCTGTACCCGAACCCGCTCCACCGCCAGCAGCAGCGCCACACTGGCGGCGATCGTCAACAGCGTCAGCAAGGCCGATGCCCGGCGGTTCCAGAGGCTGCGCCAGGCCAGTTGCCACAGGCTCATGCGGTCACCGCTGGCGCATCAGCCCGCAGGCTGTTCATGGCGATATGGCGGTCGAGTTGGCCGGCCATCGAAGGATCGTGGCTGACGACCAGAACCGCGCTGCCTTCGGATCGGGCCTGCCGCAGCAGCAAGGCCAGAAAACGGTCTCGATTGTCGGCATCCAGGGCCGAGGTGGGTTCGTCAGCCAGGATCAACGCAGGTTGGCCGAGCAGCGCGCGGGCTGCCGCGACGCGCTGCTGCTGGCCAATGGACAGCTGTCCGGCCGGTCGAGTCCACAAGCTGCTGGGCAGATCCAGCGCAGCCAGCAGGGCCTCTGCACGCTGCCGGCGTTGCGCCGGATTCGCGCCCGCCCGTGCACGCCGGGCCGGAGCGAAGCGCAGCGGGAGCAGCACATTGTCGCGCGCATTCAGATACGGCAAGAGATTGAACAGCTGAAAGATCAGACCCAGTTGCTCGGCGCGAAAGCGGTCGCGATGCCAACTGGGCATCTGTGCCAGCGACTGACCACAGACCCGGAGTTGTCCGTGGTCCGGTTGCAGAACGCCGCCAACGAGGCCCAACAGGGTGCTTTTGCCTGAGCCGGAGGGGCCCGACAACAACGCACTCTCGCCGGCTTCCAGAGACAGCGCATCGATGCGCAACAGCGGCTGCTGCGGGTCGTAGCCGAAGCGCACGTCGACCATGTCCAGGACCGTGCTCATCGGCCCGCTGGCTTTGCTGGTGAGCCCAAGCGTCGGCTACGGGCAGGGGCGATGGGACGCAACAAATGCATTCGTTTGGCTTGCGGACAGCAATTGTTACTGTATAACATTCCGCCTTGTGAGCAATAGTCGAATTCTGATCGAGCCCATGCCTGCCACCAACCTGCCCAACTCGACCGACCTGGCCACCTCCTGGCCCGATCGTGTCGTGCCCGATCGGGCGGATGCGGGCTGGTGGCCCTGGGCCGACCGCATTGGTGCGGGCTTGTCTTTGGGCTGCGCGCTGCATTGTCTGCTGTTGCCGCTGTTGTTGTTGCTGGCGCCGCTACTGCAACTGGGCCTGTCCGACCTTTCTGCGGACTCGCCGGCATGGCTGCGGTGGTTCATCTGGTCGCATCAGGTCGAGTGGCTGATCAGTGGCAGCGTCATCGCCTTTGCCGGCGTCGTGTTGGCTCATGGCTGGTGGCGGCACCGACAGACGATGGCCTTGCGCAGCTATGCTGCCGGGGCTCTGGTCCTGCTGCTGGCCGTTACCGAGTGGATCGACCTGGGCTTGTGGCACGGCCTGTTGCTGGCGCTGGGTGGCGGACTGATTGCCTGGGCTCACCTGACCAACCTGCGGCTGCTGCGCCGCTACGCGGACGCCTGCTGCCCGCATTGAAGGCCATCAGCCCGGTTCATCCAGTCTGGCCCAGTCAAAGTCGCCGTAAATGCCACCGCCGGGAATGTAGCTGACCAACCAGCGCATCTGGCAGGTAGGGCAACGCAGGCGCCAGCGTGGCGGCCAATCGGTCCAGGCCTGCTCTTCGACCAATTCGACATGGCGCTCAGGCGCATCGCCCTGGAAGCGTCGGCCCTGAGTACGCGGGCAACTGCAGTTCGACGTCATCGCCCTGGCGCCTGACCTTGTCCCGGTCAGTTTGCCCGTCTGCGGCGTGTCGGCAAAGCCGATCGAGCCCGCTGGTGTGAGAAAGCCGTCAAGCTGCGGCATCATGCGGGCTGGTTTCGGGGAAGGGGTGTCAGATGCGGCGTCGAAGCATCGGGTTAGCTGTGCACAGTCTTGTGATCCTGCTCGGCGCCGGGATGGCCGTCGTGAGCCATGCCAGCGTGACACCGGCACCGGATCGAGCTGAGGGAGACGGCCCCTACTCGCAGCTGATCCTGCGCGGCGTCACCGTGATCAATGGCACCGGCAGCCCCGCTTTCGGCCCAGCCGATGTGGTCATCGAGAACAATCGCATCAAGGCCATTCGCAGTGTCGGTGCGCCAGGACTGCCGATTGCGGCCGATGGTCGACCGAAGCTGGCCGAGGGTGGACGGGAAATCGATCTGGAGGGCCACTATGTGATGCCCGGACTGATCGACCTGCATGGCCACATCGGCGGCGAAGAGCAGGGCACGCCGGCGGAGTATGTCTACAAGCTCTGGCTCGGTCATGGGATTACGACGGTCCGCGACCCGGGCTGCGGCAACGGCATCGACTGGTGCGTCAACGAGAGCCGGCGCAGCGAGCGCAACGAGATCACCGCGCCACGGATCTTCCCCTATGTCTTCTTCGGTCAGGGTCGCGACGCGCCGATGACCGAACCCGATCAGGCCCGTGCCTGGGTGCGGCAGATGAAGCAGAAGGGCGCGGTAGGCATGAAGTGCTTCGGCTACCGGCCCGACATCCTGCAGGCGGCCTTCGAGGAACTGGCCGAGCAGGGTATGGGCAGTGCCTGTCACCATGCTCAGCTGGATGTGTCGCGCGTCAACGTGCTGACCACCGCACGCTGGGGCCTGACGACGATGGAACATTGGTACGGCCTGCCGGAAGCCTTGTTCGACGACCGCACCGTGCAGCACTACCCGGCCGACTACAACTACAGCAACGAGGCGGATCGATTCGGTCAGGCCGGCCGGTTGTGGGCACAGGCGGCGCGACGTGGCAGCGAGCACTACGAAGCGGTGATTTCCGAACTGCTGGACCTGGATTTCACGCTTGATCCCACCTTTGGCATCTATCTGGCTGCACGCGATCTGATGCGTGCCCGTCGAGCCGACTGGCATGATCAGTACACGTTGCCCAGTCTGTGGGATTTCTACACACCCAATCGGGCCAATCACGGCAGCTTCTTCTTCGACTGGGGTACCGAGGATGAAGTGGCCTGGCGCGAGAACTACCGGCTGTGGATGGACTTCGTCAACGACTACAAGAATCGCGGTGGACGGGTCACCGTCGGGTCGGACTCGGGTTTCATCTATCAGCTTTACGGCTTCGGCACGATCCAGGAACTGGAATTGCTTCGGGAAGCCGGTTTCCATCCACTGGAAGTGTTGCGCTCGGCCACACTCAATGGCGCGCAGGTGCTACGCGCCGATGGTCGGATCGGTTCGATCGAGGCCGGCAAACTGGCCGATCTGGTGGTGCTGGAAGAGAATCCCCTGGCCAATCTGAAGGTGCTCTATGGCACCGGCCATATTCGCCTGGATGATGAGGGTCGGCTGCGCCGAGTGGGCGGCGTCAAGCTGACCATCAAGGACGGCATTGTCTACGATGCCCGCGCGTTGCTGAGCAACGTTCGGGCGATGGTCGAACAGGCCAAGCGCGAACGCGGCATCGAGACGCTGGCGCAGCCGTGAGTGAAGCGCTGCGCTGGCCGAACGAAGCTGGTCGCCTGGTCAGTCCCGCAGTCTGGTCGGGACAATCTGCCGGCGGCTGCCGTTGGACGGTGATGCCACCCCGAAGACAAGGTCTGGCAGTTCGTCGCCGATGTCCGTATTGCGGCGGATGACATCAGCCAGCCGCGTCGATGAAATCTGCTCACGCAAGCTCGGGCTGGCCCAGTTCTCGTAGTAGAAGCGATCACCGTCACGCAGGGCGGTGAACTGTTCGCTGAGCAGGTGCTTCAGTGTCGGACCCACCATCCCGTCCTGCGCATGCGGTTCGGCCAGCAATCCCGTCCACAGGTCCATCTGGCTGACATCCGCATAGGCCTGCGCCAGGCGTTGAGTCACGGCCGCATTGGCACCGATGTCGGTGAAGTCATCGAGCCGCTTGCCACCCATCGCGACTCGAGCTTCAACAAAGCTGGGCAGGCCGTGGTCGCGGCCACGCTGGATGTTCAGCGCGGGCAGGTCGAAGCCGCCCTGGCCGGGTTGGCCAAACAGGAAATTGCGGACATCGTCGATGACGTAGATGTCCAGATCCTGGCAATGCTGGGCAGCCAGACCGCGCAGGATCGGGTCGATCCCCGCTTCCTGCAGGCGCTGTGGCGCGAAGAAGGCCTCGCGCAGCGACAGATGTCCCTGTGGGACCTCGGTGCCGTCGGCATTCAGCCGCAGCAGCTGTGGGCTCAGCAGGCTGTGGCCAATGCGGTACCCGGCCGTCGAGAAGCTGTTGGCGATATGCGCGTTCATTTCAGGTCGATAACCCTGATAGGGCGCGATGGCATTGGCGCCAAGCAGCATCGGCAGGAATTCGCGATAGGTGATCGCCTGAATCTCGCCGGCCACGATCATCCGTGCTCGCTGGTAAAGGCCCTCGTCGTCGAGTGTCGGATCGGCGAGTGCGAGTTCGCCGGCCCAGAAATTGTGTTCTCGAACGAACAGCGTGTGCATGGCGGCCAGCCCGACCTGTTCGTTGGCGCGAACGTCGCCGGCCAGAAACAGTTCGCTGCCGGAGCCACCGGCATTGGGCAGCCCGGTTGTGTTGAAGGGCAGCATCTGGCCGTCGCTGGTCGCCAGTCGGCCTCCCTCGAAGCTGCGCAGTGCCGCGGCGCGATCGGCGTCCGAGCCATAGACCATGGAAGCATCGAGCCAACCGGTGATCTCGTTGATCTGCTCGCGCGGATGGTCGGGACCGGTTCCCGAGTCGTGGTCGTAGATGGATCGATTGAAAACAATGCTCTGTGTGCCGGTGCCATCCGGGTCAAACCACGGATCTCCGGCTGGCACGGCGATGGCCGCCAGCTCTGGCGGGTTGGTGCCGTCGCTCAGATCCATGTCGTGGTCGATGAACTGTCCCCACTGCCAGAGGAAGTCGGTGGCGCCACGGAGGTTGACGCGGGACTGATCCTGGGCGTGAACGAGGTTGCTGACCTGTCGGGCGCTGGGTCGATCGGCGCCGGCCATCGCCGCGACGCCATCCGCGTAGGCCGCCGCCATGCGGCGACGCAGCGGCATTCCTGCCATGTTTTCCTGCGGATTAGCGGGATCGTTGTTGCTGCCATCAATGCTTGGCCAGGGACTCTGACTGCCATCCGTCGTGGGCATCTGCAGCAGCACGGACCGTTCGATCCGCTGCACCGGCGATACCAGTGGGTCGCGCGCGGCAGCGTCGGCTTGCTGCAGGAGCGAAGTGGGGTCGGGGGTCTTGTTCTCGGCGACCGCCCAGCCAGATGCCAGCAGCGGCAGTGCGGTCAACAGGTTGCATACAAGCAGGCGGCGCATCTGAACTCCCGCAGCGACTGGCGATGGATATGGAGGTAACGCGGCGACCGGCGATCGCCTCGATCAGTTCTTGCCCCAGCTGTCCCGCAGGGACACCACCCGATTGAAAACCGGCCGGTCCACCGTATGGTCATGGCGGTCGGCAGCAAAGTAACCGGTGCGCTCGAACTGCACCCGGCTTTCCGGCTCCGCGCTCGCGGCCGCGGGCTCGATCCAGGCCTGCTCGCAGCGACGGATCGAGTCCGGGTTCAGATGGGCCAGATAGCCACCTTCACCGGCGTCCGGGTTGGCCACCGAGAACAGGCGGTCGTACAGGCGGACTTCGGCCCGGCTGCCATGGCGGGCGCAGACCCAGTGGATCGTGCCCTTGACCTTGCGGCCAGCCTCCGGTTCGCCGGGCCGCGTAGCCGGATCGAGTTCCGCCAGGATACGCAGCACGCGGCCATCGGCATCCTTGTCGATGCCGACGCAGCGCACGATGCCGATATGACGCAGGCGCACCTCGCCATCGGGCTTGAGCCGGTGGAAACCCTTGGGTGGGACTTCTTCAAAGTCACTGCGCTCGATCCACAGGCGCGGACCGAACTGCAGCGTTCGCGTTCCCAGTTCGGGTCGCTGCGGGTGATTGGCCACCTCGATGGCGTCGTCGAAGTCGGCGGGCAGGTTCTGCAGCACCAGTTCGACCGGATCCAACACCGCCATCCGGCGTTCAGCCGTGTGGTCCAGATCCTCGCGTATGCAGCCCTCCAGTACCTCGTAGCCGATCACCGTCACCTGCTTGGTCACGCCAACGCGCTCACACAGCGTGCGAATCGCCGAGGGCGGCACGCCGCGACGACGCAATCCCAACAGCGTGGGCATGCGCGGATCATCCCAGCCACTGACATGACCACCCTTGACCAACTCGATGAGTCTGCGCTTGCTCATCACCGTGTAGTCCAGATTGAGCCGGGCAAACTCGGTCTGTTCGGGTCGGGAGACCTGGTCCGGCAGCCCGGCCGCGGTGATCAGTGCACGCAGCTCGGGCTGGTTGGGCAAATCCACCTGATCGACATACCAGTCGTACAGCGGGCGGTGATCCTCAAACTCCAGCGTGCACAGCGAATGCGTGATGCCCTCAATCGCGTCGGAGAGACAGTGCGCGTAGTCGTACATGGGGTAGATCGGCCAGGCATCGCCGGTGTTCTGGTGCGCAATCTTGCGGATCCGATAGATGGCCGGGTCACGCAGATTGATGTTCGGCGAAGCCATGTCGATCTTCGCCCGCAGAGTGCGGCTGCCGTCGTCGAACTCGCCGGCGCGCATGCGCTGGAAGAGGTCCAGGTTGTCGGCCACGCTGCGGTCCCGCCAGGGGCTGTTGCGGCCGGGTTCGGTCAGCGTACCGCGGTACTCACGCACTTCGTCCGCGCTCTGGTCGCAGACAAAGGCCAGCCCCTTCTCGATCAGCCGCAGCGCGGACTGGTAGAAGACCTCGAAGTAATCCGAAGCGTGACGCAGCGCGTCCCACTCAAAGCCCAGCCAGCGTATGTCCTGTTGAATGGCATGGACATACTCCAGATCTTCCTTGACCGGGTTGGTGTCGTCGAAGCGCAGATGACAGACGCCACCAAATTCCTGCGCGAGGCCAAAATTCAGGCAGATGCTCTTGGCGTGCCCGATATGCAGATAGCCATTGGGTTCCGGCGGAAAGCGGGTCACCACCTGGCCCCCATGCTTGCCCGCGGCGACATCTCGCCGAATCAGGTTGCGGATGAAATGGTTGACCGGCTCCGTGGCACTCATGCGTCGTCCTTTGACCGTGGTACAGATCGAGCGGCGAAGCTGATCTGCTGTCGAAAAGCCCGGCATTGTGGCCGCACTCGGACAGGCTCGCAATGTGCCGCAGCGCGTCGCTGCAGCGGCCGTGGCGAACTGGCGACCGGTTTGTTTGATCGATTCGCCGCCAACCATCGACTACGGCTCAGCTGCGTGCGTCGACGCCGCCCGGCGCTTGTAATTTCTGCCCTGACGGACCACGCTACGCAGCCTCGCACAGCGACCGGTACGGAGCGGCGTTTCCGTGGTTGGTCGATCCGCCCGTCGTCCTAAGCCGCATGGTCAATATCAGTCTCTTTAACCGATTGGTGCCTCTCAAGGCCCTGTTGCCGGCCGATCGCACCCAACTGGCCAAGCAATCGAGCGTGCTGCAGTACCAGCCCGGGCAGGCGATGTTTCGCGACGGTGAGCTGGCGCGCACACACGCCTATCTGATCGAAGGCTCGGTGGAGCTGACCAATGACCAGGGTCTGCGGGTGCTGCATGCCGAGGACGCCGATGCGGTGCACCCCTTGGCGCCCGGTCCCAGGCGCAGCGCTGCCGGTCGGGCCTTGACGGCCGCCAAGGTGCTGTATGTCGATCGCGAGCAACTCGACGTATTCCTGACCTGGACTCAGGCCGGCGAGATGGAGGTGTCGGAAATCGGCGCCGAGGCCGATGACGCCGACTCGCACGACTGGATGACGGCACTGCTGCAGAGCAAGGCCTTCCTGCGCATTCCACCGGCCAATATTGCGCAGATCTTTTCCAGCATGGAACCGGTGGCCATCGCGGCCGGAGAAACGATCCTGCGCCAGGGCGAGCCGGGCGACTACTACTACGTGGTCACCGAGGGTCGCTGTCAGGTCGTCCTCGAATCGCCTGATGGCATGGAAGAAGAGGAACTGGCACAGCTCGGCGTTGGGCGTTGCTTTGGCGAGGAGGCGCTGGTTTCCGGCGAGCCGCGCAACGCGACGGTGCGTGCGCTGACGCGCTGCAATCTGATGCGCCTGTCGAGCAGCGCCTTCAACCGGCTGTTGAAGGCACCGTTGCTGGACGAAGTCACACTGGACGAACTGCCCGAGGGGGCAGTGCTGGTGGATGTTCGTCTGCCGGCCGAATTCATGGCCGGTCATCTCCCAGGGGCGATCAATCTGCCCCTGAATCATCTGCGCAAGCTGGCCGACTCGCTCCAGGCGGGGGGCAGCTACTGGATCTATTGCGACACGGGTCGCCGCAGCGCGTCGGCGGCCTTCCTGCTCAGCGAACGCGGATTCGATGCCCACCTGATTCGGGGTGGGGTGAGTCCGGAGCGATTTCGCTGAAACAGCCAAGGCGGCCGCTCGACCACGTGCCAGGTGACCACCTGTGCGCCGGTGTCAGCGTCCACATCCGGGATTCGGGTGTGCGGCGGCGGCCACTTGGCCAATCGAGCCCTGCGCCCACGGACTCAGGGCATCCGATCAAAACAACCAGACGGCGCGCGCATGGGGCGCGATCGCCGCGCAAAGGAACGACATGAACAGCAAGAACCAAGAACGCATCAACGCCACGATCCTGCCCAGCAGCGGCATGGAAGTGCTCTCCCGCGCCGAGGTCCGGCGCCTGTGCGACGCCACTGCGGGTGGCCTGAACAATCTGTTTCGGCGCTGTGCGCTGGCCGTACTGACCACCGGCAGCGAGAACGACGATGCCCGCGCCCTGATAGCGCGCTATCCGGACTTCGACATCAAGGTGGTGCAGCAGGACCGCGGCGTGAAGCTGCAACTGCAGGATGCGCCCTCACAAGCCTTTGTCGACGGTCGGATGATCCGCGGTGCACGCGAACTGCTGTTCGCCGTGCTGCGCGACATCCTGTTCGTCAATTCGCAGCTGCGCTTCGACGAGTCGGCGCTGGCCGAAGACTCCGAGGCGATCACTGATCTGGTCTTCTCGACACTGCGCCATGCCGGCCTGCTGAAGGCCCAGCTGGATCCGAATCTGGTGGTGTGCTGGGGTGGCCACTCGATCTCCCGACTGGAGTACGACTACACCAAGCGGGTGGGCTACGAGGCAGGCCTGCGCGGCCTGGACATCTGCACCGGCTGCGGCCCGGGTGCCATGAAGGGCCCGATGAAGGGTGCGACCATCGCCCACGCCAAGCAGCGCCGCCGCGCCAATCGCTATATCGGCATCACCGAGCCGGGCATCATCGCCGCCGAGTCACCCAACCCGATCGTCAATCATCTGGTGATCATGCCCGACATCGAGAAGCGCCTGGAGGCCTTCGTGCGGTTGGGGCACGGAATCGTCGTGTTCCCGGGTGGCGTGGGCACAGCCGAGGAGATCCTCTATCTGCTCGGCATCCTGCTGCACCCGCGCAATGCCGGGCTGCCGTTCCCGCTGGTCTTCACCGGCCCACGCGAGAGCGCTCGCTATTTCGAGCAGATCGACGCCTTTCTGAAGCTGGCCCTGGGCGAGGATGTGGCCCGGCACTATCAGATCATCATCGACGACCCGACGGCCGTGGCGCAGGCGATGCAGCGTGGCATCGATCGGGTGCGTGTCCATCGCATCGAACACAAGGATGCGTTCTTCTTCAACTGGACGTTGCACATGCCGCTGGAGTTCCAGCGTCCGTTCAAGCCCACCCACGAGGCGATGGCCGGACTGCACATCGAGCGCTCGCGGCCCAAGCACGAACTGGCGGCCGATCTGCGTCGCGCCTTCTCCGGCATTGTCGCCGGCAACGTCAAGGAAGATGGCATCCGGGCGATCGAGGCCCATGGGCCCTATGAGCTGCGCGGTGAGAGCGAGATCATGCAGGCGCTGGACGCGCTGCTGCAGGACTTCGTCGCCCAGCATCGCATGAAGATCCCCAGCGAGCAGGCCTACAAGCCCTGCTATCGGGTGCTGCAGTAAGCTGCAGCGGGACGCCGTCACGGCGTCCCGCTTTTTTGGCAACGCCGGAATCTATCCGGAGATCTGAGCTTCCAGCCCGCCGCGGCAGCGGTTGAAGCGCTCCGCCAAAGCTTGCCTCGTCGCGGCTTCCATCGGGCCGATGGAGAACCACGCGGCCCACAGCCGCGCCGCTTCGGCAGCCCCGCCTGCGGCTGCACCTCCACTCATGCGTTGCGCCAGCTTCTGCACCTGCAGATCCATGCGCGCCTGACGGGCTTCGCTGGGGCTGTCGATGCCCGTGTGGAACTCACACTCGAGCAGCAGCGCTTCGGCCAGCCGATGCTGTTCCTCCAGCGCCTGCAGCACAGTGGCCATTTGTGCCTCGTCGCCGTCGCCAACCAGGGCCAGCAGTCGGTCGTGCCGTTGCCGCAGGGCCGACTGCAGCGTCGCGTCGGTGAGCGCCGGTTCAATCAGCTCGGCCAGGGCCTCGCGGTCGAGCCCATCGCCGCGAATCCAGGCCTGTTCCAACCGGTCCAGTCGCGCCGCTCGCGTGGCCAGAGCGCTGAAGGAGGCCAATCGCTGGCGCTGCTCGGCCTGCTCCTGACGCGTCTGCAATTGCTGCAGCAAGCGGTCACTGCGCTGCTCTGCCGTCCGCTCCAGCGGGGCCAGCTCGGCCAGTTCGGCGCGGCAGGCATCGGCCAGCTGTTGCAGGGACTGTGGGCTGACGTTGTCGTCCTGCAAGGCAACTTCGATGCGCTGATGAATCTCGCGCAGCTGCGCCTGACGGGCATCAGTTTCCGCCCGTTCCTGAGCACGAGCAGCCTCGACATCGAGGAAGATCGGGTCGACCAGCTCGCGCAGTTCGATCCATTGCTGCTGATCGCGACGCCGATCGCCGATGCCCAGTGTTTTCCACTGCTGCTGGGCCTGCTTGGCCCGATCTGGACGCTGTTCGGGGGCACTGGCGGCCAGGTCGCGGCGCAATTCGGCCAGCAGCTTGCGCTTGGCCAGTTCGACCTGATCGGCCTGCGCCTGTAGTTGGGCGTCGACCAACGTCAGATCGGCGCGCAGGCGTTGTCCCAACTCGCGCCGCTGGCGCGGATCGACGTCGTCGAGCTGGCGCAGCGAATCACCGAGTGAGCGTCGCAGCGCGATCAGGGCGCGACGGTCGTGGCCGATGCGTCCCAGCTGCTGCTCCAGTTCTCCAGTCTGCTGGGACAGCGCTTCGGTGCGCTCGCGGCGCAGTTCCTTGCGCTTCTCAAAGAACGGTCGGGCAGGCTTGAGCGCTTGCTGGATCAGTGCATGGAAGCGTCGGGCCAGGCCACGATAGGGTGCCTTTGGATCGATCTCCTCGATCAGGTCCAGCCGTTTCCACTCATCCTGCAGTTCGCGAACGCGGGTAGCCATGGCGTCCGGGTGCAGGCCGGCCGCGGGCAGGGCCGCCGCCTCGTCGCACAGCCGACGTCTGATTTCGTTGTTGGACCAACGCTGCCAATCCAGCAACTTGCGCGCCTCGCCGCGCAGGGCCGAGACCTCGGCGCGGATGCTGCGAGGCAGCCCGCCGAGTGCCTCGCGCAGCTGTTCCAGGCGTTCCAGCTGTTGTCGCGCAGCGGTCGCCTGCTGGCCTTCCACGGCTGCACGCAAGGGAGGCAGCAGCGCCATGGCCTCGGCTTCGAGTTGTTCGCGTCGGTGGCGCTCCTGCAGCCGGTGCAGCTGGTTGAGCTGCCGCTGCAGTTCAGACAATGCGGCAGGCGGCTCGCTGTCGGCGGCAAGCGTCTCGAGTTGTTGGGTCCAGGGCGACAGATCGAGCTCCGGATTCTCGGCCAGTTGCCGCCGGGCCTCAGCCAACGATGCGTCTAGGGCCACTGTCCGCGGATCCTCGGGCTCGACCGGGACCTCGGCTGCTGGCGGTTCCTCGACCACCGATGCTTCCGCAGCAGTCTGGGCGGGCTCTGCCTCGGCCGCCTGCTCGGTTTGCCTGGCAGCGGCAGCGGCCGCCTGCAGCGCCCGCTCGTGTGCGTTCAGCGCTGCGCGAGCCGTTTCGACCAGGCCATCGTGGCGGCGCTGCCAATCGGGGTCCTGAGCCTGCGGCAGAGTCCGCCAGCGTTCCTCGATGGCGGCGATACGCTGCAGACCATCGGCCGGCAGTGCATGAATCAGGGTCTCGAGCTCGGTGCAGATTGCCTGGGCCCGTTGCTCGGCGACAGCGCGATCACCGTCGGCCAGACGCAGCGCCTCCAGCTTCTCGCGGGCAAGTCGGTGGACGCGTTTGTCGCGAGTGCGGGATTGGTCGGCGATGCGCCGCAAGGCGGCCTCGGTGTCGATTCGGCCGACCAGCCACAAACGCAGCTCAGCGTCCGGATCACTCAAGGCGCAGTCGGCCAGCAGTCCGGGGCGCTGACTGCGCTCCAGCGCGAGCCGGCGCAGCGCCATTTGGCGCGCCCGAGCGGCAACCGCTTCCAGCACCTCGACCGATTCCTCCACCCGCAGCAGCCGCTCGGCCACTGGGAGCAGTTCGGTATCGGCGCCGATCAGGCCGTTGACGTACTGGCGCCGCGCGTCATCGCGTAGCTCAGGATCGGCATCGTGACGGCTGCGATCGCCCCACAGACCCAGGTCACCCAGACGCTGCAGGGCGGCGCGGCGGACGCGCGGATGGGGATCGGTGGTGGCCAGTGCAGGCAGCGCCTCAAGCAGGGCCGGTTCCTGGCTCTCCTGGACCGCAGCCAGTCGACGGCTGGCCGAGTCGTGTTGCCAGGCGGGTTTGAACAATCGAGACAGCAGGCTCATGGCGAGGGCCCATCCGCAATAGTGGCGATACCGGCAACCGAGCAGGATCTCAGTTCAGACGCCGGATGATTTCCACGCCAGCGACCCAGACACCGATCGCGGTCGTGAGATTGGTGAGGACAAAAACCAGCAGCACACGCGCGACGCGATTGCGCCACCAGCCCTTGGGCGTGGCGACATCATTCTTCAGGGCTTCGAAGTCCGCGACAGTCGGGCGGCGCAGCCAGGCCTCGGCGCCTGCGCTGAACATGCCCGCAGCCAGGGCCGGATGAAGCACCGTCAATGGCGCCGACAAACCGCCTGCCAGTGCACTGAGCGGATGTGCCCCGGCCAGCAAGGCGCCGGTGAACGCCAGGCCGCCGGTCATCGCGACGTATACGGTCAATACTTCGGTGCCGGTCGACAGGCCCTGCACAAAGCCCCAGATCAGCAGTGCCACCACGGCGGTGATCATGGTCCAGTTGAAGATGCGCCCGAACAGGGATGGCGGTGGTGGCTGTTCCAGCCGTTCGCGCACTTCGGTTGGTGCCTGTTCGCCGTGCGCCAGCGCCTTACCCATGCCCTTCATGTGGCCGGCGCCAATGATCACCAATACGCGCTGGACCGCCGCCTTGCCGGCCTCGTCACGCAAACGCGCCGCCATGTAGTCATCGCGTTCGGCGATCAGGCTGTGATAGAGGCCTTCGGACTGGCTGGCAAACTCGGAGAAGGTGCGTTCCAACAGGTCGCCTTCCTTGAGTTTCTCGATCTCCGATTCATCGATCTGCTCGTCGACGAACAGGCTGGCCAGCATGCCGTTGATCAACTTGAAGCGGTCCCACAGCGAGATGGCGGCATAGGCGCGGCGCAGCGTCAGGCCGATGTCGCGGTCGATCAACCACAACGGCTTGTCACGCTCGGCCGCCACTTCGCAGGCAATCTTCAGCTCCGCACCGGGCTCGATGCCGAACTGCTCGGCGAGCCGCCTCTGGTAGGCGCCCAGCGCCAGATTGGCGGCCACCAGGCCAGCCTTGCCCTTGCGGATGACCTCGAACAGATCCAGCTTGCGCCAGCTCTCGGCATCGGTCAGCGCCTGGTGCCGTCCGGCATCCAGTTCGACAGCAATCGCATCGATGTCCAGTTCACTGGCCAACTGCCGAGCGGCTTCGGCACTGGCGCGCGACACATGGGCAGTGCCCAGGACGATGTACTCGACGCCGTCGCGGCTGATCCGCTCCAGCGGTTGCTTGTCGATCTGGGCGGCCGGATCGGTCGGTCCCGCCGGCGCGGCTTCGGTGGTCATTGGCAAGTCCATGTGGTCGGCTGTCAGCGCCGGAAGCGCAACAGCAGGTCCTGATAGGCATCGATGCGGCGGTCGCGCAGGAAGGGCCAGATCCGGCGTACATCCTCGCTGCGACCCAGGTCCAGGCGGGCGCGCAGCAACGTGGGCTCGGCCGCGGCTTCGGCAAGCATCTCGCCCTGCGGTCCGCAGACAAAGCTGTTGCCCCAGAAGTCGATCCCGGCCGAATGGCCCTGCGGGTCGGGTTCCAGGCCACAGCGGTTGCAGCTGAGCACGGGCAGCCCGTTGCTGACCGCATGGCCGCGCTGGGCCAGGATCCAGGCCTGCCGCTGACGCATCCGTTCGTCTTCCTCGTCACGCCGATCCCAGCCAATCGCGGTGGGATAGAGCAGCAGTTCGGCGCCGGCCAGCGCCATCAACCGCGCCGCTTCGGGGTACCACTGGTCCCAACAGACCAGCACGCCGAGCCGGCCGACCGAAGTATCGATCGGCTCGAAGCCCAGATCACCCGGGGTGAAGTAGAACTTCTCCAGGAAGCCGGGATCGTCCGGAATGTGCATCTTGCGATAACGGCCGGCGATGCTGCCGTCGCGCTCAATGACCACGGCCGTGTTGTGATAGACGCCGGCGGCGCGTCGTTCGAACAGCGAGGCCACGATGACCAGTCCCAGCTGCGCGGCGACGCGGCCCAGTCGTTCGGTGGTCGGTCCGGGAATCGATTCGGCCAGATCGAAGACATCGACCGATTGCTGCTGGCAGAAATAGGGCCCGTTGTGCAGTTCCTGCAGCAGCACCAGCTGCGCGCCGTCTGCCGCCGCGCGAGCCAAACCGGCTTCGATGGCCTGCAAATTGGCCTCGGCACTGCCACGGTGATGGTCCTGCAACAGCGCGACTTCGAGTGAACGTACAGCGGGCATACCGACCAGCCTGGCAAACGGGGCGCCAAGGATACATGGGGGCGGGTGGTGATCGGGCGCGACGCAGCGCTGGCGTCACCACAGCGCCCCGTGCTCGATGGGCCAAGGCGCAATCGGTTCAGGGCATGCCGGCGTACCGATCGATCGATCCGATCGTCCGAGCAAGCAGCCGGCAACCCACATGCGCCACGCGCAAGTGCGCATGGCCGGGCCTGGCCTGACCAAGGGCGCCGCTGCCGTACACTCCCGCTGCCGACCGATCTGGATGTGGGGACTAGCGATGGAAGGGGAGACTTTTCGCCTGTACACCGATGCGCAACTGCAGCCGGTGTTCGACGCCATGGCGCGGCAGTGTCACGGCCTGATCGATCACTCGCGTCCGCTGTGGCTGGTGGGTGTGCTGCGCCGCGGTGCTCCGCTGGCCGATCGCTTGCGGGAAGGGCTGTTGCGACTGGCGCCGGCGCTGCAGATCGAACGCCTCGATCTGAAGGTCAAGCGCTATGGCGATGATTTGACTCTGCTGCATCCCGAAACCCGAATGGATCGACCCGATGTGCCCGCTGACGCGCTGAGCGGCCAGCAGGTGCTGGTCGTTGACGATGTGCTCTACCAGGGCCACTCGTTGTTCAAGGTGCTGGGTTTCCTGCACGACTGCGCAGCGGATCCGGTGCGCACCGCGGTGCTGGTCGATCGTTGCGTGACGCGCTTGCCAATTCATGCCGACGTCGTGGGCCTGCGACTGCAGATCGCGCCGACCGACGTCATCGAATGTCGCGTGCCGCCCTTCGAGCAGGAACTGGCCATCGACCTGTTCCGCCCTCAGCGCAGTTGAGGTGGCGGTGGGCACGGTCGACTGACCGTATCCCAGGCTCGCCCTGGCCCATGCGGCCGACGTGGCATCCATCGGCACAGGCCAACGCCATTGCGCATTGCTAGGGTCTGGTCAGACGCCGGCTGTCCCATGGCGAGTCTTGCATTGACGGCGCGCAGATGCCGTCGACAACACTCCCGCAGTCAGACGGCGGTGGTCCAGACCTGGGGAGGCGGCGATGACGGATTCATCCGATGCGAAAGCGGGCGAGGACTTTCTGCCCGTGTTGCGGGCGGCGATGCGCCGGCCGTTGCGGCTCGGTCGACGCCGCTGGCTGGGGATGAGCCTGAGCGCCGCTGGCGGGCTGCTGGTGGCCTGCGGGCGGGGATCCAGACCCTCATTGAACATCGAGCCGGCTCATCTCGGCCGCGCCACCGAACTGGGTGTTTTCGTACTCATCGAAGCTGACGGGCGCATCCTGATCGGCGCCCGTGCGCCGGAAATCGGACAGGGCGTCAAGACCTCGCTGCCGCTGATTCTGGCCGAGGAGATGGACGCCGACTGGTCTCGCGTCGAGGTACGGCAGTTGCCGCTGGGACTGGTGGAGCAGGGCGATCCCCCGACCCTGGGCTGGACGTATGGTCCGCAAGGCGCTGGCGGCAGTACGTCGATCGCCACCGCCTGGCAGGATCTGCGTCAGGCCGGGGCGGTGGTTCGTGACTTGTTGCGTCGGGCCGCCGCCCGGCATTGGCAGTGCGATCTGGCCAGCACGTCGACCTCTGCCGGCGAAGTTCGGCACAGCGATGGCCGGCGCCTGGACTACGGCGCGCTTGCACCGTTGGCCGCCACGCTGACACCCGCCAGTGAACCGCTGCCATTGAAGTCCGCCAGCGAGTACCGGTTGATCGGCCGGCCGCAACGCGTCGTCGACGCCGGCGACATCGTTCATGGGCGGGCGACCTATGGCATCGACGCACGGATGCCGGACGAGCTGGTGGCCGTGGTGGCGCGCTGTCCGCATCTGGAGGGCGCGTTGATCGATTTCGACGCCAGCGCGGCGCTGGCCGTCCCGGGCGTGGTGAAGGTGCTGGCCTTGCCCGGACCGCAGCCTGGCGATGCCATCAGTGCCAACATGGCGCCTGGTGTGGCGGTGTTGGCACGGCACAGCTGGGCGGCTCTGCAGGGTCGGAAGGCCTTGCGCATTCGCTGGCAGCCTGGACCGGCGGCGCGGGAATCCAGTGCCGCTCTGTGGGCGCAGGCCAATGCACTGCTCGATGCCCGGGAAGCGGGATTCCGGGTGCGTGATGAGGGTGAGGTCGATTCTCAACTGGAAAATGCCGCGCTGCGCCTGCGTGCTCGCTACGAAGTGCCGTACGTCGCCCATGCGCCGATGGAACCGCAGAACGCCTGTGTGCACGTGCAGGCCGATCGGATCCAGATCATCGCGCCGATGCAGATGCCGGCCGGTGCCGCGCGCGTGGCCAGTGATCTGACCGGTATCGATCGTCGCCGGATTGAGGTGCAGATGACGCGGGCTGGCGGGGGCTTCGGGCGCCGCCTCAGCAACGATTTCGTCGCCGAGGCCGTGCTGCTCTCGCAGGCAGCTGGCGTCCCGATCCGGCTGTTGTGGAGTCGTGAGGACGACATCCGCCACGACTTTTTCCGACCCTGCGGCCTGCACGAACTGGAGGCTGGTCTGACCTCCGAGGGTGCGCTGCAGGCGTGGTCGCACCGCTTGGCCAGCACCAGCAAATACCATCGCCGACCTGGTGTCACTGAAGCAGCTGACCTGGCAGCACCGGAACTCTATGCCGATGATTTGCCCAGCGGCCTGGTCCCGCATGTCCGCATGGAATGGTTCGCGCTGCAGTCGGGCATGCTTCGTGGTTCCTGGCGTGCCCCGGCGCACACCGCCAACGCCTTCGCGGTGCAGAGCTTCATCGACGAACTGGCCCATGCGAGTGGGCAGGATCCGCTGCATTTTCGACTGAGGCAGCTGGAACCCGGACGTCGGCTGCCCTATGCACAGCATGGCGGCCCGGAGCTGGATACGGGTCGACTGGCCGGTGTGCTGCGTGCGGTTGCCGACAGGATCGGCTGGGGCAGGGCGGTCCCGGCGCGGACTGGTCTGGGTCTGGCTTGCCACTTCACCTTCGGTGGCTATGCGGCGCACGCGCTGGAGGTGCGGGTCGACGCCGATGGCCGTTACCGCATCGAACGCTGCGTCTGTGCGCTGGATGTGGGTCGGATCATCAACCCGCTGGGACTGGAAGCCCAGGCCATCGGCGGCACCATCGATGGCCTCAGTACGGCGCTGCGCCTGCAGATTCGGGTCAGCGACGGGCAGGTGGTCGAGCAGAACTTTGACACCTACCCGTTGCTGCGCATCGACGAGGCGCCGTCGGTCGAGGTCATCCTGATCCCATCCGAGGCCGATCCCGGCGGTGCTGGCGAGATGGCGGTTCCGACGCTGGCGCCGGCGCTGGCGAACGCGATCTTCGCGGCCACCGGCGTACGCCTGCGCAAGCTGCCATTGGGATTGACCGTCGCTGCGCCGGAGGTCGCAGCGGCGGAGTGAGACTTGCGATTTCGAGTGCGAGAGGCTGCGTACGCGGGAGGCATGCGCTAGCGTGAGTCACCCGCCGATGATGGGAACACCGATGAGCCACGGCCAATACCCGAAGATCGATTCACCCTGTCCGCTGCGTCTGCGACAGGCGCCGCAACCCGGCCGTGACCTCTGTACCCATTGCCAGCAGCGGGTTCATCGTCTGGATCTGCTGGATGAAGCCCAGCGGAGAGCATTGCTGGCCAACAGTCAGGCGCCCATCTGCGTGGCCTATGCTGTTCCGCGATCGCCGCAGCGGCTGGCGCGCGCGGCTGCCGGGGTGGGACTGGCGGTCGCCATGGGTGTGGCGGGCTCAGCGGCGTTCGCAGCCGATGGGGGCTTTGATCCGGCGACACAGCCCGAGATGGCGCTGCCATTGTCGCAGGCCGCAGAAGCGGGACCGGATTGCGAGGACGAAGTGGAAGTCCTCGAAGTTGGCGTTGATATGCTGTTGGGTGGCGTGGCGGCGCCGGAGAAGGCAACCTGGGTCGATGCAAAGGACTTGACGTTGCCACAGGTTCCCCAGGCCTCCGACTCGGCCTTCCTCGACGAGGTTGAGTTCGTTTCGGCCACCGCACCGGCCCCGCGCCGCTGAAGACTCAGCGCGCGGCGGACTCGCCGCTGTCGACCAGCTCGGCGGCGTCGACCACCTGCAATTGGCCGATCAGCGCCATCACATCCTGAAATGACGTGGGCGAGCCGTCGCCCAGCGCGAGCACGATGTGGCCGGCATCAAACTGGCCCAGTCCGGCGTCGTAGCTGTGCCAGCGCTCGCCATCGTGGATCTGCACCCACATGTGCGGGCTGAACACGTGGCTGGCCCCGGTGAAGCGGCTGGCGTAGGCGATGCCGTAAACGACGCGCGCCGGTATGCCCTGTGCCCGCGTCAGGGCGGCCAGCAACAGGGCGTACTCGGTGCAGTCGCCACGGCGACGTCGCAGCGCATCGGCAGCCGAGGCGTACTCGGAATAGGTGATCTGTTCGCCCAGTTGCTGCTGGGTCAGCCGAACCAGGCGCTGCATGGTTTGCGGCAACGTCTCATTGCGCCGCTCACCCCGATGGGCGAGGCGACGAATCTGCACGTCGTCGGACTGGATCCAGTCAGTACTTGCGAGGTCGGCTTCGCTCGCGGTGCGCCCGCCACCTTCGATCAGTCCACAGTCCCGACACACCGTCACGATCGTTCGCCCCGGCCGCTGATGAATCTGCTGTTCGTCAGTGGCGGGGAGGTCGAGCGGCTGACCGTCGCGACGGACCAGCACATAGCGCAGGCGGCCGCCGAGCACGTGTGCAGGAAAGCGATACGGTGAGTCGATCAGGGTCCGCGACAGCAGATCGAATTCGTCGTTGTCGGCCAGCGCCGATACGTGGTCGACCTTCACCCGCTCCACCCGCTGCCCATTGAGGCGCAGGGGGGCGTCCAGGCGTTGGCTCGACAGGCGCCAGGGCCAGCGCTGTTCCCACTCGGCCGAGTCATCGAGTCGATGGGCGAGCAGCCAGATCAGGTCCGGATCGGTGTCGCCCGACTGACTTTGCGGCTGCAGGCGCAGCTGCCAGGACGACAGGCTCAGGTGCTCGGGGTCGAACCGCTGCAGGCGCAGTGTTGCGCGCGTGCCATCGAGCAGTTCGGCGACTCCCAGGGCCAGACCGCCATCCAGGCGCAGATCCGGGGCGGGCAGGTCGAAGCGCTCGCGCGAATCGGCGCGGCGCCGTTCGCCTTGCCAGCGGCCGTCCCGATAGCTGGCCCGGACCGTGGTTTGCAGTGAACCTTCGCGTCGGGTCCAGCGCAGGCTGATGGGTTGACCCTCCGCGGATTCCGTCTGCGTCTCGTCCAGCCGCAGCGATTCGCCACCATTGCGATCCGTCAGCCGCAAGGTCATCACCGATCGGTGGACGGTGCGCTCGGCGTCCTGCTCAATTTCCAAATGGGTATGACCGACCTTGAGCCCGTCGATGCGCAGTGACTGCCAGTGTTCCTGCTGCCCGGCGGTTGCGGTCGCTCCCAGCCACAGCCATGCGCCCAGCAGCCAAAGCGCCCTCAAGACGGCCTGACCCTCAAAAGGCCGTCGGCCGGGGTGCCTCATGCCGCAGGCTGGCCCGCCAGTTCGGCCAGTTGTGCGTTGATCTGATCGATGTATCCATGCACGAACAGCACTGCCAGATCGCCCGGTTGCAGCCAGTCCAGCGCCGCGCTGACGGCTTCATGTTCGCCGTCGACCTGCTGCAGCTGAGCCGCTTGCAGGCCGCGCTCGAGCAGCCGCTGCAGCAAGATGCGCGGCACCTCGGCCGGATCGCGACCTCGGGCGTACTTGGTCAGCGCCTTGACCAACACCCGATCGGGTTGCTGGTCCGCCAGCACGTCGGCCAGTTCGGCGATGGCCGTGTCGGTGCGATCACCGGCCTGGCCAAAACTCACCAGCAAACGCTGCCGCGGCAGTTTCGCGGCAATCTCGAACACCGCCCGCAAGCCTTCCGGATTGTGGCCAAAGTCCATCAGCACGGTCGCGCCACCGATGTGGAAGACATTGGCCCGCCCAGGGTTGTCCAGCGGACTGCTGCCGAAGCTGGCCAGCCCGCTGCGAATCGCTTCCACCGGTGCGCCCATGACCAGCGCGGCGGCGGCGGCAGCCAGCGCATTGGCGACGTTGTGCCGGGCGCTGCCGCCGTGGCAGGCGGGAATCTCCTCGACCGCCAGCAGGTCGATGCGACGGCGCGCGCGCTCGATGCAGAGTCGGCCATCGCGCACCGTGGCCAGGCCCCAGGGCCGACGGGTGCCACGCAGCACGGCGGCGCTCGGCGGCTGTGGCGCGAACCAGATCACCGGCCCGTCAAGGCGCCGGGCGTGGCGGCGGCAGTGAACGTCCTCGGCATTGACCACCATCGGCGCGCCGCGGGCCAGTCCTAGCCGAATCAGGAACTTGACCTCGGCCAGCTGCTCCACGGTGTGGATGCCCAGATCGCCCAGATGATCCTCGCCGACATTGGTGACGATGCCCACATCGGCCAGCCGGGCCTGCAGGCCGCGGCGCAGCAGCCCGCCACGGGCCGTCTCCAGCACGGCGGCAGTGGTGGCCGGATGGCGCAGCACCGCACGCGCGCCGCCGGGCCCGGAATAGTCGTCGCGATCGATGACCTCGTCACCGATCTGCACCACATCGGTGGAGCAGAAGCCGGTGCGGTGACCGGCGGCATTGAGGATCTTCGCCAGCATGCGGGTGGTGGTGGTCTTGCCGTTGGTACCGGTGACGATGGCGGTCGGTACCCAATGCCGGAACGGCTGGAAATCGACTTCGGTCGGATCGGGTGCTTCGTCGAAGGACCAGACCTGTGCCCTGGAGCCTTCGCCCAGGCTGAGGTCATCACCCATCTGCAGTTGCACGTTGCGACGCCAGGCCTGCCGGTAGAGACGCCGCAAGGGCAGGTTGGCCTGCCGCCGGGCGCGGCGTGCGTAGCGCTCGGCGGCGTCGGTCACCGACTCGTAGCGCTCGCCATGGAGATGGGCCAGGGCGGCTTCCCAGGCCCATTCGTTCATGTAGGTTGCCAGCATCAACAGGTCCACCGGTGCGGTGGCCGCCAGCATGGCGTTCGGGCCCAGTTTGCGGGTGGCGATTTCCTCGCGCTGCCAGCGTAGACGCTGATGCAGCCCGCGCAGATAGCGGCGCCACAGCGTGACCAGCTGACCCATCGATTCGGCCGGTGGTTCGACTTCGATGATGGCCCCCGGTCTAGACAGCAGCAGACTGGGGCCGGTCAGCCGGCGCGAATCGATCAGGTGGGGCAGGGGCATGAATCAGCCGCTCAGTCGCTCTGCTCCGGGGCAATGTAGACGCCGCGCTCGTCGCTGCGGATCTCGATCTCTTCGTTCTCCAGCACCGGACCCAGCTCGGGCAGATCGGCCACGAAGGCACTGGTCTCCGAACTGCGGTCGCTGCGTGGGGCCGCCACGCCTTCGTCCGGCTTGAAATAGATGATCTGCTTCCAGGTGCGCGCGATCTGGTCGGCAAAGACCATGACCAGATCACCGGCGCGGGCCGATTCCAGCGCCTTGCGCACGGCGGCCTGCTCGTCCAACTCGACCACCACCTGCTCGCTGCGAACGCCGCCGGCCTCCAGGCCGCTGAGCATCAGCTTGGGCACGTCCTCGCGGGCGCGGCCGCGAGTGTGGTCATCGCTCTTGCAGACATACATGTCGTAGTGACCGGCCGCGGCGCGGGCCAGTTCGGTGATGTCCTCGTCGCGGCGATCGCCGGGTGCGGCCAGCACCACGATGCGTCGTCCGCTGACCGGCAACTGGTCGGTCAATCGCGCCATGGCCTGCACGCCGTGGGCATTGTGGGCGTAGTCCATGATCACCTTGAACGGCAGTTCGTCGAAGATGTTCATGCGGCCGGGGGCCTGGAAGAAGCTGGTCGCGAAGGTGCGCAGGCCGTGCTCGATGTTCTCGCGGCTCACGCCCATGCCATAGGCCAGCGCGGTGGCGAACATGGCGTTCTGCACGTTGTGCATGGCGCGGCCTTCCAGCGTGGCCGGGATCAGATGGGTCCACATCAGCGGCACATGCACACCCTTCTCGTACAGAGCGATCATGTGGCCATTCATGCCCTGCTCGAGCACCACGGCCAGACCACCGGCGCGAATGTGCTGGCGCACCAGCGCGTGGCCCGGGTTCATGGTCACGTAGCACAGGTGCTTGGCCTCGGTGTAGCCGGCCATGCGCAGCACCAGCGGATCGTCGGCGTTGAGCACGGCGACGTTCTGGGCGATCTCGACCACGGTGCGCTTGACCTCGGCCAGTTCCTCCAGCGTGTTGATGCCGCGCAGGCCGAGGTGATCGCTCTGTACGTTCAGACACGCGGCCACATCGACCCGGCGCACCGCCATGCCGCGCTTGAGCAGTCCACCGCGGGCGGTTTCCAGCACCGCCGCATCGACGGTGGGGTCTCGCAGCACCATGGTCGCCGCGACCGGGCCGGTCATGTCGCCAGCGACCGTCAGCTTGCCGTCGATGTAGACGCCATCGGTGCTGGTCAGACCCACGGTGTGGCCGGCCATCTTGAGGATGTGCGCCAGCATGCGGCTGGTCGTGGTCTTGCCGTTGGTGCCGGTGATGGCCGCGGTGGGAATGCTGGTGGGCATGCCGGGCGGGAACAGCATGTCGATGACCGCGCCGCCGGCATCACGCGGGGTGCCTTCGGAAGGTTGCACATGCATGCGGAAGCCCGGCGCGGCGTTGATCTCGCAGATGCCGCCGCCGTGGGTGCGGTAGGACTGCGAAATGTCCTCGCAGAGGAAGTCCACACCGCAGACATCCAGCCCCACGGCGCGCGCGGCGCGGATGGCCATCGCCTTGATGTCCGGATGAATGATGTCGGTGACATCGACCGCGGTACCGCCGGTGGACAGATTGGCGGTCTTGCGCAGGTACAGAATCTCGCCGGTGGCCAGCACGCTGTCGCGGCTCAGCCCGGCCTTCTTCAGCGCATCCTCGGCCTGCACATCCCACTCCAGCCGGGTCAGTACCTTCTCGTGACCGATGCCGCGGCGCGGGTCGCTGTTGACGATGTCGACCAGTTCGGCCACCGAGTGCTTGCCATCGCCGATGACATGGCCGGGCACGCGCTTGGCGGCGGCGACCAGCTGACCATTGATGACCAGCAGGCGGTGATCGAAGCCCTTGATGTAGTTCTCCACCACCACGGTGCGGGAGACCTTGGAAGCGATCTCGAAGGCCTCCTCGACTTCCTCGGCGCTGCCCAGGTTGATGCAGACGCCGCGGCCGTGGTTGCCGTCGTAGGGCTTGACCACCACCGGATAGCCGATGCGTTCGGCCACCCGGACCGCTTCTCGGGCCGAGCGGGCGCTGCGCTGGCGCGGGACCGGCAATCCCAGATCCTCGAAGATCTGGTGCGCCATCTCCTTGTCGCAGGAGATCTCCACCGCGATATGGCGAGTTTCGGAGGTGATGGTGGCCTGGATGCGGCGTTGGTACTTGCCGTAGCCCAGCTGCACCAGCGACTGGTTGTTCAGGCGGATCCACGGAATCCCGCGCTTCTCGGCGGCCTGCACCAGTGAGCCGGTGCTCGGGCCCAACTCGCGCTTCTGTGCATAGCGGATGAAATCGTCGCGCTCGTAGCGGAAGTCGAAGTCCGGATCGGGATAGCGCTCACGCAGGTTGTCCGGCAACAGCGAGTGGATCAGTCGCAGTGCCAGCCGACTGGCTTCCAGGCCGATGTCGCGATCACGCACCTCGTAAACGACGTTGTAGACGCCGTCCTTGCCGGCGCCGCGGGTGCGGCCGAAGCCGACGTCCTGACCGGCCAGATTCTGGATCTCCAGCACCACGTGCTCGAACACATGGCCCAGCCAGGTGCCATCGCCTTCGCGCATCCGGCGCAGGAATCCGCCGGGTTCGCCGTAGGAGCAACCGTGTTCGGCCAGCGAGGGAATGGCCTTCTCCAGGCCTTCAATGAAGCGTGAACCCAGGCGTCCGGTCGGCCAGCGCTCCAGGTCTTCCAGATCCATCTGGTGCAGGATGCAGGGAAACAGCGCGTAGCGGTTCGGGCCGACATAGACGTCTGTGCTCAGGATACGCATTCCGCTCCTCTCTGGATTGGCCAAGCAACGTGTCCAGAGTGTGCCCGAAGGGCTGGCAGGGGAGAAGCGGGGTTGCGGGGTCGGCAGGATCGCCGGTGTAGACGCATGGCTAGCCGCTCAAGTGCTGCTGATGCAACAGTCGGACACTCCCGACGAGCGCTGCAGTCGACTAGTCTGAACATCAGCGCCAATGAGGAGTCCTCCGCCAATGACAACAGTCAGGGTGCCCAGCAGGGTGCTGTCCAACTGCGGCGCCAGCCGGCAGGCTTGAGCCTCTCGATGCCGGAGTTGCCAGACATCGAGGTGTACCTGACGGCCCTGCGAACGAGACTGTTGGGCGCCGTGCTGGAACAGCAGACGATCGCCCATGTCTTCGTGTTGCGCACCGTCGAGCCGCCCATCGAACGACTGCTTGGCTGCGCGGTCACGGAGGTGCGACGAGTCGGCAAGCGCGTCGTGTTGGTTTTCGACCGACGCTATTTCGTGGTCATTCACCTGATGATCGCGGGCCGTCTGCAGTGGCAGCCCGCCAGTGGCAAGCCGACGAAGAGATCGGTCCTGGCCAGTTGGCGATTCGCCAATGGGACGCTGCTGCTGACCGAGGCCGGCAGCAAGCGACGGGCCTCGCTACACCTGGTCGAAGGGGAGGCGGCGTTGGCCGCGCTCGATCCGGGCGGCCGGGAGCCACTGCAGACTGATCTGCCGAGCTTTGCTGCGCGCCTGCAACAGGAGAATCACACGCTCAAGCGCGCCTTGACCGATCCGCGATTGTTCAGCGGTATCGGCAACGCCTACTCGGACGAGATCCTGCACCGGGCCAGACTCTCGCCGCTGGCGCTGAGCCAGAAGCTGACCGCCGATCAGATGCTCAGGCTCCATCAATCGGTGCAGCTTGTGCTGACGGAATGGACGGAAAGACTGAGCCTGGAGGCGGGTGAGCATTTTCCCGACAAGGTCACTGCTTTCCGACCCGAGATGGCGGTGCATGGCCGCTATGGCCAACCCTGTCCGGACTGCGGTGCGCCGGTGCAGCGGATCGTACATGCGTCCAACGAGGTCAATTACTGCGCGCGCTGCCAGACCGGTGGGCGCGTGCTGGCCGATAGAGCCCTGTCGCGGCTGCTGCATGCCAACTGGCCGAGGCACATCGATGAGCTCGGTTGAGGCGCTTGTTCAGGGCGATTCCCAGTCATCGGCGAAGAGCGGATCGGTGATCGTTTCCCGCCACCACAGGCCGCGACCATAGGTGGCCAGCCATAGCCGGTGCCGTGGCGGACTTTGCGGCACGATTTCGCTGCGGATGTCGACCACATCAGTGACGGTCGGCAAGCCGTTCTGGTCGCGTACCCAGGATCCGTTTTCGCGCAGCAATACCCCCATCGAGGTGGCCAGCCACAGTCGCTCCGGATCGCTCGGGTCAGTGGCCGGTCGGTGCACCGTCAAGCCACCGCCAAATGCCGCGAGGTTGGCACTGAGATTGAGCCAGGCGCCGGGCTCGCCGCGAGCATCGTTGATCCACAACGCCGCTCGGGTGCCATCACGATTGGCCCACCAGATCACCCGCTCAGGTCGGAATGGATCAACGATGGCGCGGCCGCTGCGGGCCTCGGGCGCGTCCAGCCAGTCCAGGCTCATGCCGCCCAGCCGCTGACCCGGTGGGCTCTGCACGCGTGCGATGCGGGTTTCGCTGCCGCTGGCCGTGTCGGTGACATAGGCGCGCAGCTGGTCAGGATCCCGCGCCACGTCCAGGTGATCGGCACGAAAGTTGTCTGAGCCGGTGATCGCAATCGACTGCGATGCACTGGTGCAGGTGGCCGACAGGTTCATTCGCGCAAAGCGGATGTCGCCGGCGGGACCACGGGTGTAATACAGGCGTGTTGGGCTGGTGTTGCCGGGAGCACTGTCAAAGACGATCGGCAGCGAACTGTTGTGATCGCCCAGCGGACAAGTCATCGGTCCGAAACTCAGTCCGCCATTCAGTGACAGATAGTGTCGAAAGGGCAGACCAATGACCGCGGCCACACGCTCCGGATTGTCCGGCGCGATGCTCAGCCAGCTGGCGTCTGATTCACCGACGAAGGCGAACATCGGGTCACCGGCGAACCGTACCCGTGCCACGCCATTGTCCTGGTAGCCCACCGAGGCCACACCGATCCCACCGTCGGCCAACGCCAGCGCGCCGCTGCCCATGACCTGACCCAGGGCCAGACCCGTGCCGATCGGGCTGTCATCAAGATCCAGACTGACCGGGTCGATCCGGTACAGACCGCCGTCGTTGCTGGCCAGCAACATGCCCTCATCCCAGAGGAATCCGGTGGTGTCCGAGTGACCGCTGCTGAACGGGATCCAGTCGGGCAGGGCAGCCGTTGCGTTGCGGGTCAGCTCGGCACCGCCAGCGCCGGCGGCCAGCCAGTCCGGATCCGTCGGGTGGGGCGTCAGCGCGCAGGTGTGGAAGCTCTGGCCCCAGCCAAAATCGGCACCGGGATGGATGTTCTCCCAGTCACCCTCACCGCGGCGACGCCAGATGCCGGTGGTGTTGCCGTTGTCACAGACCATGGCAAAGACCAGCCCGAGCTCGGCCGCGCTGGGAGCGATCCGGATGCGGCCCAGCGCACCCATCGGTAGGAAGCCCGGAGGCAGGTCGGCCTGAAAGCTGTCGCCGCCATTGTCGCTGCGCAACAGGCCGTGAGGCTGGGAGGCGGCATACCAGCGCTGGGGTTGCAGCGGGTCCTGCACAATCTCGCTGAAATGACCGGACAGACGCAGGACGAAACTCGCGCCGCCATCATTTGAGCGCAACAGCCCGTCTGGCGTCGCCGCCCAGATCCGCTCCTGGTCACTGCTGTCGATGGCAATGCGGTAGATCGATGCCGGCTGGACGGGCAGGGCGGCGGCTTGCCAGCTCTGGCCGTCGTCATCGCTGCGCCAGATGCCGTCGCCGGCGTAGCGCCAGGGATCGCCACTGGCAATCAGAATGCGGCCGTCCGGTCGGATCAGGAAATCGCCCACGGCCGGCGAGCCCGGCAGTCGGTCGCTGAGCGGCGTCCACTGGCTGCCGACCTGCCGCCACAAACCGCCGCTGGAAGCGCCCAACCACAACACCTGGACGCCCTGGCTGGCATCGAACTCGCGGCGGACCCGAGTGACACGCCCCGTCGCTCGTCGTTGCTGGCCGTGCAGGGGAGCTGTTTGCGGTTGCCACGCGGCCGCCCCTCGAAATGGCGTGTCCAACCAGTGTCGCAATTCCCGTGTGCGCTCAGCCGCTGTGGCACGGGTCTCCCAGTGCGCGAAGCGTTTGGGTTCATCGCCCGGACGCGAAGCCAGCGCAGGGGTTAGCAGGGTGATCAGCAGCAGGGACAGCCACGTCGACGGCTGATTGGGGCACCGCAGGCGCGCATCGCCAGGCGCCGTATTGGCTGCATTGGCCATTGCTCTCCAGCCGAACTCGACGGCGGTAGCGAGCATGACATGGTGTTCAGGCGAGCGGCAGGACCGACCTGGGATTGCATTGCCGAGTGAATTGTGTGCAGGCGCGTCATCCGCAGGGATGCCCGTCGGATTGCGAAGTCGACGTTGACCGGAATGCCTTACAACGCGAGCATGTATGAGCCGGCAGGTGTCGGTTTCGGGGAGATCGTCATGGCGGCCAATGCCGTTCAGTTGTTGCTCGCCACGCTGGTACTGGTTCTGCTGACCTTGGTGGTCGGCCTGGCCATGCTGACCAGTCGGGTTCGGGAAATGCGCGCTCGACGCATCCATCCGCAATCGGTGCCGACCGCGGCCACGATGGCAGCCAAACTGGAGCACACCCAGGCCGCCGACAATTTCCGCAACCTGTTCGAGACGCCGGTGCTGTTTTACGCCCTGGTGGCCATCGCGCTGGGCCTGGATCATGTGCCCGCGTGGCTGAGCCTGGGCGCCTGGGTCTACGTGGGCCTGCGCGTGCTGCACAGCCTGATCCATTGCACCTACAACACGGTCTATCACCGTTTCGCGGTGTTCCTGCTCAGCCTGGCGCTGTTGCAGGGGCTGTGGATCGCGTTCGTGATTGAATTGGTCTGACGCCGGGCAACAGGGCATGGCGCAATTCATCCATCTGTTCGACGCCCGCCATGAACGCAGCATTCGTCGGGGCGGCATTCGTGTCCGGCGAACGAAGTGGCGCCTCGACAATGGCGTTTTCGCCCATCCGCAAACCGAGAACCCGATCCTGAATCACCAATGGATGCGTGAACTGCGCCGGCGACAGGGGCTGCAGTTGCTGGCCGCGCGCCTGCGCATTCCCGACACAGAACTGGTCCGGGTGGGTAAGTACAACGCCACCAAGCTGGTGCTGACGGCCGCAGCGGCCATTGGCGTCGTGCGCGAACACAGCGACCCGCTGGGGCTGGAGGTGATCATCCCTCGTGCCATCGCGCCGCACGAGATTCTTGCGATCTATCGCCCTCCGAAGGTGACCGGCTGGCGCTTCTACCCCGCCGCAAGAGGCCGCAAACCCTGCGGCTGCGAATACTGCCAACGGGGCGAGCCCTTCAGCCGCCGCCTTCGGACTGACTGACGAGCATTGGCTGGGCCGGTCATCCAACCCACCGATCCATCGCGCGATCAGTTGAACTCGTAGCTCATCACCTTTTCGGGTTCCTGCAGGAAGTTGCCCTGCACGAAACTGACGCCGCAGGAGAACAGGATCGACATGCTGGCGGCGTCCTCGACGAACTCGGCGATGACCTCGCGGCCGACGCCACGCGCCTCGTCGCAGAGCTCGCGCACCTTGAGCTCGTTTTCCTTGTGCTTGGGCAGGTCGGCCATGTAGCTGCGGTCGATCTTGATGTACTTGGCCGGCACATGCTTGAGCAGCTGGAAGGAGTTCAGGCCACTGCCGAACTGCTCCAGTGTGAAGCCGCAGTGCAACTGGGTCAGACCCTGCGCCAGCAGACGGGCAGGCTTGAGGTTGGTGACCACCTTGCTCTCCGGCATCTCCAGCACCAGATGCTTGCCAGGCAGCTTGGCCTGCTTCAGTTGCTGCGTCAGCCACTGCAGGATCGTGCCGTCCTGAATCGACTCCGGCGAGATTTTGACGAAGAAGGTGCAGCGACTGCCCTGTTGCAGGCGTTCGGCCAGAATGCTGATGGCCTTGCCGATGACCCAGCGGTCGATGTGCGGCAGCAGACCGTGCTTTGCGGCCACGGGCAGGAAGTTGTTGGGCATGATTTCGCCCTTGGGCGAACTCATGCGCAGCAGGATCTCGTAGTACTCGCCTTCGGCGCCCTGCAGGCTGATCATTGGCTGATAGAACAGCACGAAGCCGTCCTTGTTCAGCGCATCCTTGATCAGGCTCAGCCAGTGCTGGTCCTTTTCGGCCTGCGCTTTTTCCTTGGCGGAAGGGTCGAAGACGACGACCCGATTGCCGCCTTCTTCACTGGCGCTGCGCGCTGATTCCGCGGCGCGTTCGAGCACATCCTGCACCCGCGAAATCTTCTCGGTGAGCAGGCAGACGCCGACGCTGGCAGTCATGCTGACCGATTGCTGGCCGACCTCGAAGATCTTCGAGTCAATGGCCTTGGCAATCGTCTCGGCGAAGGTGGCGCACTCGGCGTGGCTGCGATTGTTGGCCAGCACGGTGAAGGTGTGGTCGGAGAAGCGGGCCACCAGATCCTGTTCACCCACCTGTTCGCCCAGACAGCTGGCGACGTCGGCCAGCAACAGGTCGGCACTGCCGACGCCAATGCTGTCCAGCGTGCGGCGGTAGCCGTCCAGTTCCACATACAGCAGGGCCTGATCGATCTTGCCGGAAATGGCACTGCTGACCGCCTTTTCCATCTCGCTCAGGAAATGCTGGCGATTCGCCAGACCAGTGACCAGATCCTGCCGCTTCAGCGTATCCAGCTGCTCGGCGACCTTGGCGTCCACGGTCTGTTGGCGGAATACGATCTGGGTGCAGCTCTCACCCTCGATACTGGCCTCGGACAGCTCCAGCGCGGCATCGAAAGTGGTGCCCTCCGGCGTGCGCGCCTGCACACTCATCCGCTCGGGTGGCTTTTCGCCCTTGCTGATCTGCCGCAGCACCGTTTTCATCTCATCGGCGTGTTTGGGCCCGATGAACTCCAGCATCGGCGTGCCTTCGATTTCCTCGAAGTCCTCGAAGCCGAAGATTTCCAGATAGGCCCGGTTGGCATAGACGTGCATGCCGTCATGGACATAGGCGATCGGGTCGCGTGAGCTGTCCAGCAGCGAATGACAGCGCCGCTCGCTTTCGCGCAGCGAGGCTTCCAGCCGACGCAGGCCACGGCGTGCCTGCAGATTCTCGAACTCGCGCTTGACGATCATCTGCAGGATGTCGGGCAGCGCGCGCGGAATGACGTCGCGGGCGCCCTGGCGCAGCGCATCGGCCAGGTTGTCGGCACTGAGGCTGTCCAGCAGTTGCAGTGGCACGATGTCCTTGCCGCTCTTGTCGATGGCCTCAACCACCACCTTGAGCTTGCTGCTCTGCAGATTGGGCGACACCAGCACCAGATCCACGCCCTGCTCGGCCAGCAGCGAGCTGACTTCCTCGCCGTCGGTGGCGCGCGACGGGCGCACGGCCATCCCGCTGTTGCGGATCACACTGATGACGTGTTCGGCGTCCTCGACCGACTCCTCCACCAGCAACAGGCGGATGATGTTGTCTGCCTTACCCATAGCGCAGTCCTTGCTTTGGCGGGGCTGATTGTGACCGATATGGATGCATTTGGGTCATTCTGGGCGCATGTCAATCGTGACGCTCTGCAGATCTTGAGTGGCTAATCAAGCTGGAATGCCGCAAAGCAGCATTTCTGTCGCATGGACGTCAGGCCAGCACCAGCTTGGCGGCTTCGCCGGCCTTTTCCCGGGCCAGCCGGGGCACCAGATAGCCGGGGAGGCGGGCTCTGAGCTCCGCGATCAGGGCGCGACCGCGGCGTTCGCCGACCCGAAAACGCCCTGCGCCGGCCACCGGGTCGAGCAGGTGCAGGTAATAGGGCAGCACGCCGGCCTGTTGCAGGGCATCGCTCAAGGCTGCCAGACAGTCTGCGTCGTCATTGACGCCCGCCAGCAGCACCGACTGGTTCAGCAGCCAGGCCCCGCTGCGGCGCAATGCCTGACAGGCCGAGCTCACTGCCGCATCGATCTCGGCCGGATGATTGGCGTGGACGACGATGGTGACCGGCCAGGGCAGCTCACCCAGCCAGTCCAGCAACTCGCGGTCGACCCGATCGGGCAGTACCACCGGCCATCGCGTGTGGATGCGCAGCCGGCGCAGGTGAGGAATCTGCCGCAGTTGATCGGTCAGGCGGCGCAATCGTTCGGTCGACAACGACAGCGGATCGCCGCCACTGAGGATGACCTCATGAATCGTGGAATCGCTGGCGATGGCGGCGACGACCTCGTGCCAATCCCCGCGTGCCGCGTTGGAGGCCGCATAGTCGTAGTGCTGGCGGAAGCAGTAGCGGCAGTGGATCGCACAGGCCGCCGTGGTCAGCAGCAGGGCGCGGCCACGGTACTTCTGCAGCATCCCCAGGCTGCGCTCGCTGGCCTTGTCACCGACCGGGTCCAGGGTTTCGCCCTGACCTGCACGGGCTTCGGCGGCGAGCGGCAGCACCTGCCAGAGCAGCGGGTCGTGGGGATCGCCGGGCCGCATCCGCGCGGCGAATGCCCTGGGCACCAGCAACGGAAAGTGCATCGCATCGGCCCGCAGCGCCGGCAATTGCGCGGGCGCCAGCTGCAGATGCGCCAGCAGATCGGGCAGGCGGCGGAAGGCCTGTCGCAGCTGCATCTGCCAGTCGCCGTTGGGTCGGTCGACCAGATGCGGCGTCGCAAGGGTCGTCGAGACAGCACTCATCGGCGCGCTGTGCCCGGCAGGGAGCGCAATCCCTGGCGCTTCCAAGTTATCATTGGCGATTGCTTTGCGGCGGTCCATCGGACAGCCATCTTAGCCTGTGCGATGGTCACGCAGTGGTCTGCCTGACGATGCACCAGTCTGAGGTCGCACCCGCCTGCCGCGCCGGACGATGGCGATTCCGCCTCGCCGAACCTCTTTCCACCTCTGGAGTAATGCAGTCATGGCGAGTTATGGCCTCAACGATGTACGCAACGGCCTGAAGATCCTGATCGACGGCGATCCCTACGTCATCGTCGATTCCGATTTCATCAAGCCGGGCAAGGGCCAGGCCTTTACCCGCATCCGCATCCGCAACCTGAAGAACGGCCGGGTGGTGGAACGCAGCATGAAGTCCAGCGATTCGGTGGAAGGCGCCGACGTGATGGACACCGACATGCAGTTTCTCTACAGCGACGGCGAGTTCTGGCACTTCATGCAGACCGAAAGCTTCGAGCAGCTCAGCGCCGACGCCGTGGCCGTGGGCGAGTCGGCCAAGTGGCTGCGCGAGCAGGACATGTGCATCGTGACGCTGTGGAACGGTGCGCCGCTGAGCATCCAGCCGCCCAACTTCGTTGAACTGGAGATCGTCGAGACCGATCCGGGCGTGCGCGGCGACACCGCCACCGGCGGCACCAAGCCGGCCAAGCTGAGCACCGGCGCGGTGGTGCGCGTGCCGCTGTTCATCGAGCAGGGCGAGACCATCAAGGTCGACACCCGTTCGGGCGAATACGTCTCGCGCGTCAAGTAAGGATCGATCACGCCGGTCAGGGGATCGGCGTGCAGCCTCGGGTACAGGAGTGAGCATGGGCAACGAGCGTGTCGACAGTCTGATCGTCCCCCGCTGGATCACACCGGTGGAGCCGGTCGGCGTCGTGCACGAAGGCCATGCCCTGGCCGTCCGCGAGGGTCGTATCGTGGCGCTGTGTCCGCTGGCCGAAGCCGAACAGCGCTTTGATCCAGGCGAGCGGGTCGACCTGCCGGAGCATCTGCTGATCCCTGGCCTGATCAACGCCCACACGCACGCGCCGATGAGCCTGCTGCGTGGCATCGCCGATGATCTGCCGCTGATGCCGTGGCTGACCGAGCACATCTGGCCGGTGGAAGGGGCGCTGGTCAGCGCCGAATTCGTCCGCGAAGGGGCGGAGCTGGCCGCCGCCGAGATGCTGCTCGGCGGTACCACGGCTTGTCAGGAGATGTATTTCTTTCCCGACGTCGCCGCCGCGGTGTTCGAGCAGATGGGTCTGCGCGCGCTGGTGGGGCTGATCGTCATCGAGTTCCCCACCGCCTGGGCCGGCAATGCCGCCGAGTATCTGGACAAGGCGGTGCGGGTGCATGACAGCTGGAAGGGGCACCCGCTGATCGGCACCGCGCTGGCACCGCACGCGCCGTACACGGTGTCTGACGAGAGCTTCGCCAAGCTGCATCTGCTCAGCGACCAGTTCGGTCTGCGCGTGCACTGTCATGTGCATGAGACCGCGCAGGAGATCGTCGACAGCAAGAACCAGCACCACGAGCGGCCGCTGGCTCGACTGCAGCGACTGGGCCTGGTCAATGAGTCGTTGACCGCCGTTCACATGACCCAGTTGACCGATGCCGAGATCGAGCTGTGCGCGGCCAATGGCGTCAGCGTGGCGCATTGCCCGGAATCCAATCTGAAACTGGCCAGCGGCTTCTGTCCGGTCGGCAAGCTGCAACAGGCCGGTGTCAACGTGGCCATCGGCACCGATGGCTGCGCCAGCAACAACGATCTGGACATGCTCGGCGAAACCCGCACGGCGGCGCTGCTGGCCAAGGCGGTCGCCAACGACGCCACCGCATTGGACGCCCATGCCGCATTGCGAGCCGCCACGTTGGGCGGCGCCAAGGCGCTGGGACTGGCCGATGTCACCGGCACGCTGGAACCGGGCAAGTGGGCCGATTTGACCGCCGTGCGTCTGTCCGATGCCATCCTGCAGCCGGTCTACAGTCCGGTGTCGCAAATGATCTACGCCGCCGGCCGCCAGCACGTTAGCGATGTCTGGGTGGCGGGGCGCCGTCGGGTGCAGTCCGGTCAACTGCTGGGGGTGGATCTGGATGCGCTGACCCGAAACGCCCAGCGCTGGGCCCTGCGCGCGCGGCAGGCCCGCTCGGGGGGCTCGGCATGACCGAGACGGGTGCGCCGCTGCGCTTGCCGCGCGGTGCCGATCCGGCCGAAGTCGAGCGTTTCCGCGCCCAGGCCGCGCGCTGGTGGGATCCCTCGGGGCCGGCCGGTCCGCTGCATGTGCTCAATCCGCTGCGGCTGGCATTCGTTGCCGAGCACGCCGCGCTGGATGGCGTGCAGGCGCTGGATGTGGGTTGTGGCGGCGGGTTGGTGGCCGAAGGACTGGCCCGCTCTGGCGCTCAGGTGACGGCGATCGACCCGACCGAGGATCTGCTGGAAGTCGCCCGGCTGCATGCGCTGGAATCGGAACTGCAGATCGACTATCGCCAGGCCAGCAGCGCCGAGTTGCTGCCGGAGCACGCCGGCCAGTATCCGCTGATCACCGCGCTGGAGCTGATCGAGCATGTGGCCGACCAGCAGGGCCTGCTGCATGAGCTCGCCGCCTTGCTGGCGCCGGGTGGACGGTTGTTCCTGTCAACGCTGGATCGGCGTCCGGCCAGCTTCTTGCTCGGCATCGTCGCGGCCGAATATCTGCTCGGTCTGCTGCCGCGCGGGACCCATCGATACGACCGCTTCCTGCGACCCAGCGAACTGATCGAAATGGGCCGCCAGGCCGGACTGCACCCGATCGCGCTGGAAGGCCTCGGCTACGACCCGTTGAGTCGACGGGCCTGGCGCAGTCCGCAACCGAAGATCAATTACCTTCTGTGTCTGGCCAAGGACTGATTCCGCTGCAGCGGCACAGCTGCCTGCTGTTCGATCTGGATGGCACGCTGCTGGACACGGCGCTGGACCTGATCGCTGCGCTCAACGCCGTTCGAGCCTCCCACGGCCTGTCGGCGATGGATCCGCAGCCCTTGCGCCGGCTGGTCAGCCGCGGTGGTCGACGGCTGCTGCAGGAGGGCTTTCCGGAGGCCAGTGAGGCCACCATCGATGCATTGTTGCCGGAGTTTCTGCGCAGCTATGCCGAAGGCATCGCCGATCACACGCGCGCCTTCGAAGACGTCGAAGCCTTCCTCGACCGTCTCGATGCCCACCAGATCGCCTGGGGCATCGTCACCAACAAACCGATTGGCCTGACCCGTCAGCTGTTGAATCGCCTCGGCTGGCAGGACCGCACCTCCGTGGTCATCGGTGGCGACAGTCTGGTTCAGCGCAAGCCGCACCCGGCGCCCCTGCTGCATGCGCTGATGGAACTGGGCGGCACCCCCGCGCAGGCCTGGATGATCGGCGACGATGCCCGTGACATCGAAGCCGGACAGGCGGCGGGCTGCGGCACCATCGTCGCCGGCTGGGGCTATCTGGACGAGCCCGACGCCGTCGCGAGTTGGGGCGCGGACCACATCTGCTGGACACCGCAGGCGCTGGCCGAGCGCTTTGCGCTGCCACGATGAACCCGTCCGCCGATGCCTTTCTGCAGCGGTGGCGGCAGCGCGATCCGGCCTTCGCGCTGGCGCAGATCTACGCTCGCAGCGACCGTTTCGCGCCGGCGCTGGGTCTGTACTTCGAATTGCAGGAATGCCTGTACCGCTTGAGTGAGCGGCGCCTGGCCGAGAGCAAGCTGGGCTGGTGGCTGGATGAGGCGGCCGAGCTGGCCGCCGGACACCCGCGCCATCCCCTGACCCAGGCACTCGCGCCGATCGCAGACGCCGCTGCCGCGTCTGCGCTGATCACCGCCACCGCCCGGCAGCTGGATGCCCCCACACCGGCCAACCGCGCGGCCCTGGTCAACGACCGCGCCGCCCTATTGCAGGCATTGCAGGCGCTGCTGGACGACGGCAGTTCGGCGTTGGTTCTGGGCGCGCTGGATGATGTCTATCGACTGGCCTCGCTGGGGCAGGGCGGGGCGGACCTCAACCACCCGCTCAGTCTGGCCGAGCGCGCCCGCCTGCCAGCGACGCGGGAGGAACTCGTGGCAGCACCCGCGCGCGCCGCCGAAGCGCGACGGGACCTCGCACAGGATTGGCTGGCGCCAGTGGCATTGGGGGAAGCCAGTCCCGCGCTCGCCGTGCACATCGGTCTGTGGCGCCAGTCGCTGCTGCGCCGTGGCATCGAACCCATCGCTGGCCCGTTGCTGGCCTGGCGGGGCTGGCGGATGGCGAGGAAGGCCAAGGGCCAAG
Source organism: Lysobacterales bacterium (assembly GCA_041395325.1). Taxonomy (GTDB): domain Bacteria; phylum Pseudomonadota; class Gammaproteobacteria; order Xanthomonadales; family SZUA-5; genus JAWLAT01. The sequence goes on along the minus strand of JAWLAT010000016.1, from coordinate 73,081 downwards.
TCGTCAGGACGTAAAGCCGCTCGGCTCATGTCGGATTCAATCCCCAAACCCGGCGGAGCGATCGGCTGATCCAGTGAAAGCAACTGGCCGATTCGAGCGGGACCGACACCGGCCAGTGGCGAGCGGCCAAGGGACAGTATCTGTTTCCGGTCAAGGCGCTGAGTCGGTTATTGCGAGGAAACTTCGTGGCTGGCTTGCGCCAACGGGTCAAGGAAGGGGAACTCTCAGGGCTGAGTGCAACATCGATCGATACGGTGCTCGATGCGCTGATGGCCGAGGAATGGGGGGGCTTTGCCAAACCGTGCCTGGGCCGAGCGGACACGGTGGTGGCCTATCCCGCTACAGCCACCGCACTGCACTGAGCGATCGCCGGCTGATCGGCATCCGCGGCGAGCAGGTTGGACTGCGCTATCACGACTATCGGGACGGCCAGGACAAATCGATGTGGCTTGATGGCGTGGAACTGCTGCGTCGCTTCCTGACCCACGTCCTGCCCAAGGGGCTGATGCGAATACGCCACTTCGGATTCCTGGCGAACCGCTGTTGCAATGAGCGTCTGCCAGCCATTCGGACGGAACTGAAGCGACAGGAACAGGCGCAGGCCGAGCGCAAACAGACCAAGGCAAAAGCGAACCCACCGGCCTGGTCACCGACCGACTGGCTGAGGCGCTGTCCCAAATGCCGACAGGGAAGCCTGCACCTGCAGCGGCAGCCGATCAGGCTCGAATGCGGGTGACGAATGACGCGCTGACAGCTGACTGAAGCACCTGACCTCGATACCGGTGGATCACCGGCCACGGGCGCTGGCGCTTGCCTGATAGGGTGAAATCGAGCGTAATACAGGCAACAAACGCATCCCGCGCAGCCCTTGCAGGACAGAGCATGGCAACCCATCCGCCACTGGACCAGCGTCAATCAGGGCCACTGCGCCGCTCTGAGTTTGTGCGCCCTGCGTCGCCCACAATACAAATTCCCAAGTAAGGACAGACCTACGTGAGCGGCTCAGTCCAACACACGTTTATCCGCCATGCTCCGCACGGCGGACAAACGCTTATTTGTTATGCGCCTACGAAATGATCCTTGACTCCGCAACGGTTCAGGCCAATTTTGAGCACTTCGTTCGACGCATCGTTGTGAACCGCCCCGGGTTCTCCGGAGACTCCGGGTTGTGAGTCATGCCGCCTCGACGACCTGACTCGGTTGCTGATAGTAGTTGGCTTCGAACTCTGCCGGTGGGATGTCACCGATTGGCCCCATCAGGCGCTTGTGGTTGTACCAGTGGGTCCAGTTCAGGGTGGCCCATTCGACCGTTTCCAGGTTGCGCCAGCTTTGCTTTGCGATCACTTCAGTCTTGAACAGCCCAATGATCGACTCGGCCATGGCGTTGTCGTAGGAATCGCCGACGCTGCTGCAGACGGTTCCGATGCCCGCCTCGGAGAGACGCTCGCTGTAGCGGATCGATAGGTACTGCGCCACGATCTGTGGTGAATCAGGCTGTTCGGTCGGGCTTGCGCGACCATAGCGCCTGTTCCAGCGCGGCCATCACCAGATCAGTGTTGGGTGAGCGCGATACCTTCCAGTCAACATGCGCCGTGCATAGACATCGATGACGAAGGCCACGTAGACGAAACCCTGCAAGGTCGAAACATAGGTGAAATCCGCGACCCACAACTGGTTCGGCCGGTCGGCATGGAACTGCCGATTGACTTTGTCCAGCGGGCAGGGTTGCGCTCTGGCTGATGGTGGTTCGGACACCCTTCCCGCGGACCGCTCAGCCAGCCCCAGCCGCCTCATCAGTCGCTCGACCGTACGCGCCGTGCTGATCTGTCGCGCAGCTCTGTTTCCATACCTTGCGCGCGCCATAAACCTGCAGGTTCTCGTCAAAGACGCGCCGAATGGCCACGCTCAGCACTTCGTCGCGCTGGGCGCTGGCAACGCAACGACGGGTCGCGACGCTTGGCCAGATCCTCGTAGTAGGTCGACGGAGCGATCTGCAACTGCCGACAGATCGGCTGACTCCGTAAACCTCGCGGTGTCCGTCAACGAACGCCGTCAGAACGAACCGGCGGTCGAGCTCCGCCTGGTAAAAAACGCACTGGCCTTGCGCAGGATCTCGTTTGCTTGGCGCAGCTCGCGGTTCTCACGTTCGAGCTGCTTGATCCGCTCGCGCTCCGCAGTGGTCTGCCCAGCTCGCTCGCCGGCGTCCTGCTCGTCCTGTCGCAGCCAACGCCGCAGCGTTTCAGCCGCAGCCGATCTTCCGGCAATCGAGCAGATCGCTGCCCATTCCGAGTCGTAGTGCCACGGTGCTCGCGCACCAGCCGAACCGCCGATCTTAGTCTCAGGTGAGTAGTGTTCCGACTTCTTCATCGCTCCATCCTCTCAAAGGTTGGAGCCTCCGAAAGGCGCGGTTCAGGCGGCTCTTTGCGCCCGCGCCATGGTGAGATCCGGGTCCTGGCGGCCTATACACCCAAACGAGCTGGTAGCTCGTGTCCTCGAGTCAGGTTCCCGCCAGGTCGGATGACCGTTGCTTCACCAGTGCAATGGAGTTCGCGGTGGGGCTCCTTGTGTAACAAATGGGTTGTTTATCGCCAGTCGCTGTCTATTCGGTGGATGGTTGGGTACTCAGCCCGCGCATGCCTTCGCGTCGGCACCGAAGGCCCGCGCGAGGTCGAAGGGCTCATCGAAGGCCAATGCCCGCCAGGCCAATCGGGTCAGCTTGTTGGCGTAGGCCACGATCGCGCGCTTGGGGCCGCGACGCTGCACCAGCCCTTCGAGCCAGCTCCGCATCGGCCCTTCTTGCCGATCCAGCCAGCGAATCACCGTTCTGGCGCCGTGGATCAGCTGGCGCCTCAAGTAGCGGTCACCGTTCTTGGTGATGTGGCCCAGCTGCACCTTGCCGCCGGTGCCGTTCTGCCGGGGCACCAGTCCCACCCAGGCTGACATCTGCCTGCCGTTCTTGAACTGCTGGCCATCACCAGCCTTGGCGATCAGCGAGGCCGAAATGACGGGCCCGATGCCAGGAATCTGCTGCAGCCGCTCGTAGGCCCGGTAGCGCCGAGCCAGCTCGACCAAGACCTGCTCGGTTTCGCTGACCCGCTGGTTGATGCGCACCAGGTCCTGCGCCAGCTGACCCAGGATCAGCGCGGTCTGCGCCGAATGCAGTTCTGACTGCACCGACAGCTGACTGATGTCGATCAGCAGCGCTTCGATGCCCTTGCCGAAGTGCAAACCGAACTCCCGGCCGATGCCGCGGATCTGGTTCGACTTGGCGCTCCGTTCAACGATCAGCGCATCGCGCACCGACACCAGCATGGCCAGATCCTGCTGCTCGATCGATTTCACCGGAACCGTGTGGATGCCCGGACGCAACGCCGCTTCGCAGATCGCCAATGCGTCGTGGGCATCGCTCTTGTGCACGCGACGGAAGGCCTTGACGTACTGCGGTGGGATCAGCCGCACTTCGTGACCATGTGACTGCGCCAGCCGGCCCCAATAGTGCGCCATGCTGCAGGCCTCCATCGCCACCACGGTCGGTGCCGTGTTGGCCAGCAGCTGTGCCGTCTTGGCTGGTGTGAGCTTGGCGTTCTTCTTGACCTTGTCGTGCTCATCGAGCACGCACGCCTGCACCACACGCTTTGCCAGATCGAGCCCGAGCACCTTAATCTTCAGCATGGACGTCTCCTCATTTTGCGACTGGTAGTCCCTCGCCGGGGATTCCAGTCTGGCGCACTACGACGCCGTTCGATGAGGAGGCGTCCATCTCATCACCCAAACTTGCTGGAGACAAATGGGCTTTGATGCGAGTGCCTCTCGATTGGGCGGCGTTTTGAGGTTGGTGAGGGTCGTTTCGGCCAATCTGTGACCAATCGCCGCTGACGTCGTGAAATACCTGATATGGCGCACGGCGTAGCCGCCGATCACTGTCGGCGTCGCTCTATATCGCTTTGATCACGCCGGATTGGGCTTGGTCCGTCGTTCGTTGAGCAACCGGGCGACGCCGATGCCCTGCAGCCACTGCTGACCGATCTCCTCGGCGTAGGAAAGGATCCGTTCGGCGGCGCCGATCACTCGGTAGTAGTTCGATTCGATGCCTTTGACCTGGTGGGTCCAGGCGCGATCGGAGACTTCGAACCGATCCAGCAACGCTGGTGTTGCTCGCCTTGTCGCGAATCCCCAATACCCCAGCACCGAAGGTGCACCCGTCCATTTTCCCCGCGCTTGGACGGATGCATGATTCGTCCGTCCAGTCGACTAGTCCGAGGTCAGTGGCGCACCGAGACTCCCAACGCAAGTTCGCCCGGTACACCAGCGACCGGTTGCAACAGCTTGTCGACATCACCCAGTCGCTCGGCGGTCTCACGCAGCCGTTGCTGGATCGAGGTGTAGTCGCTGGTTTCCAGATCGGTCGCCATGGCCGCACGGATCGGGTTCAGATCCACATACACCATGGCCGACAGCACGGCCTGTTCATCCAGCAGCCGCTGACACTTGAAGCGTCCTTCCCAGAAGCGACCGGTGCAGCCGTCCTCCTGGTTGGCCATTCGAGCGATGTGTTCGTTCAAGCACTTCATGAACTCGCTGACCGAGGCCAGTCGAACCCGAATTTGCGCGATGCGTTCGGGCTGGCAAAGCCACGCGGTGAGGCGGTTGATCCTTTGCTGCTCCGAGTAGTCAGCCGGGCAATACAGCCGCTGCCAGCGCTCCAGGCATTCGACATCGGTCCAGCCCTCGACCCAGGCCGGGCTGAACTCCAGGGCCAAATGCAGATGATTGGACATGGCCGCGTAGGCCAGGACACGGACGCCAAAGATCGAAGCCAGTTCGGTCACCCGCGTCACGACCCAGTCGCGGCGATGGTCGTAGCACTTGCCGGTCAGCCGATCCGTTCCACACAACCACGCACGACGGACGCAGCGACTGACACAGTGGTAGTAGCCAGCCGAGCCGAGCGGCGCGATGGCGGAGCGGGCGGTAGTCATGGTGATCAGCCTGCCGCATGACTTGGGGAGTGTCTGCCGGCAAGTGGCGTCGGTTTGAGGCGGATTTATCTGCTTCCAGGTGTTTGCGTGTCCCGGGAGAGGAGGAGGGTGGCTCCAAAGTCTCTGGCAATCCGCGTCCCTTGTCTGACAAGCCGTGTGGCTGCACACTCCAGAGCGGTTCCGCGCGGTCAACACTGACACGGCCATGCTCCAGTGCACGATGAGCAATATCCGGCAATTCGCCGCGTTGAAACACGAGGAATCGCCGTCGACTTACTGTTAGACCTGACCATGCCCAAAAAGCTCGCCATAGGTGAGAGAACCGACATCTTCATGGTGAAGGAGTTTCTTTCACGGAAAGAATGTGAAGAGATGATCGCCAAGAGCGAGTCTCATGGGTTCGAAGAAGCAGCAATTTCCACCGCCTTCGGTCAGGTGGTAGTCAAGAATATACGAAACAACGATCGGATATTGTGGGATGATCCCCTGCTTGCGGATGATTGGTGGCATAGATGCAGAGAATTTGTGCCGCCGTCGTTTGGTAAGTGGCATGCCTACGGAGTAAATGAGAGATTCGGCTTTTATCGCTATAAGCCCGGCCAAGTATTTCGGAAGCATCAGGATGGCTCATTTCGCCGAGGGAAGGGTGATGAAAGTTGGTGGACGCTGATGGTCTACCTCAACGCTGGATTCGTCGGCGGTCGCACTCGCTTTTGGTTCGTGGGTTCGGAAAACGAGACCGTTGTTGAGCCGGAGGTCGGAATGGCATTATTTTTCCTGCATGAGAGAACGCACGAGGAGGAACTGGTGGAAGAAGGCACCAAGTATGTGTTGCGCACAGACGTCATGTACCGTCAGGTTTGACAATTCGTTCAAGCCGACGCCGCATCGCGGCGCGGCTTACTTCAAACGTTATGCCGGGCACGAGTGATGGTTGGCTCTTGCCGGACGTCCCGAGTCTGGAAACACTCCGCGAACTTTATCCCGCGCCGTACTTCCGCGTGTCAGCTACCTGCTACGGGCCTGGCGTTAGTTTTGGAGGCGCCATGCGTTATGGCCTTCTTGTCGTGCTGGAAGGTGCGTGCGAGTTCGAATTTCGGAATGTATCAGTGTGCGCTTCGGCCGGAGAGCATCACACCTTACCCGGTGGATCCTATAACTTCAAAACGGTCGGAAAGGACCCCGTTCGGTTAGTTCACGTTTGGCGAGTTCCATTTGGGTGGCAATAGTCTGATCATGCAAAGAGCGCATAACCAAACGGTCAACGCGACTGCCGGAGAGTTCCTTGCGATGATCCAGTTGTTCCCGCACGGCAGTGCGCTACCTAGTCGTTAGACTCATTACGAGACGGAGAGGTAAATGCCAAACGCAGTGGTGGCAGCAGCATTCCTCGCGGCGATTCTTGGTGCAGCCGAGGAGCCCGCGCAAATTGAAGAAGAGTCGAGTGAATCCAAGTTCGTACGGCTGACGCGGCAGCTTGAGGCCGACCCATTCTCAGACTCTGACAAGGCCATCCGGACCTGGTTGATTGATTGGGCGAGTGAGAGTAGCTCAGTCACTGTGACTATCTGCGACGTTCTGGGCCCAGTTCCTGGCGAGGAGGTGCCATTTGGCAGCACCCTTCTGACGCAGATGATATTCGGAAACGCTGCGTTTCAGATTGAAAATCCTACGCTAAAAGCAGACACGATTGCCGTGCAAGCTGCGGGCGTCCGAAGTTCCTTGAATGCATACCGAAGCATCCTGTCCACGCACCCCGAAGCCTCGATTGATTACTTCGATACCCTGGTGAAACAGCAAGACGCGAAGACACTCGATAGCTACCTGAAGCCCATCATCGAGAAGGGTTGCGAGGCGGGAGAATGAGTCTAACTATGCATTAGAGCGACCGATGGGAAGTGCTTCGATGTTTCCTGAGATGATGTCGGCCATCGGCCGCTCAACGCGGTGTTAGGGCGCGCACCATGCCAGCTATTACCATCGAGGAATTGCACTACGCGTCTGGAAAGGTTCACAGCCGCATTGAGTTGATCGATGGGGTACCAAACGGCCTTCTAGAGCAATGGAATAGCTCTGGGCAAATTACGCTCAGAGCACATTTCCGAAACGGGATTAAACATGGCAGGTACGAGTCTTGGTGGGACAATGGCAACCTCAAGGAGTTCGGCGAGTACCGGGAGGGCGAGAAGCGTGGTCTGTATATTTGGTACAAAAAGTCCGGTGGGCTCTGGTCGCAGCACGTCTATGTAACGACGTCCTAACAATTCATTCAAACCGACGCCGCTTTGCGGCGCGGCTTACTTCAGGCGCTGGGCCGGTGATGTTGCGTAAGTTTGCGGCGTTGATTTTAGTGGCGGTCAGTCAGAGTGCGTTTTCGCAATGGGAGCCGATTCCCGCTAGAATTCAGATTGCGGCATTCAGGGCTGTTGTTCCGAAAGAACCCAGCTCAGTTGTGATCTGCCTTCGTGTGAATGGTGAGGATCCTGAAGAGAGCGTGAAATCGAGCATCGAAACAGACCGCCTGCTAGTGGTTGCATCGGAGTGCTCCGCGGCCTCCAACGTGTTAGAAGGCGGCACGCACGCAGCGACCGGCAGAGACGCCGTTTTCTACGGGCTGTCTGGGCTTCGGATGTACTCCGAGGACCTACTGCAACTGACATTTACTACTTACGTAAACGGTAGGCACGGAACTGCCGAGATCTTCACAATGTCTAGGATCGAGGGTTCTTGGACAGTCGTGGGACGCGAAGGGAAATGGGTGTCAATGGCCCAGCAGGATGCTCAAGCGGACACCGGCGAGTTGCTCGCTATGATCCAGTCATTGCGGCGCGGTAGCCGCCTAGCTCAGCGTTAGCAGGAGACATATGAGAGACACAGGACTTGCGCTCGCGCTCTGCTGTTGGTTTGCGATTCCCGCGTTTGCTGGGACATTGAGTGTGGCCGAAGCCGACAGTCTGCGAGCAGAAGTTGCCACAATTGCGACGTCCTTCGAGCACGGGGACGCGGAGGTGTTAATCGCGCGTACCCATCCCTCGCTGCATGATCTTGTTGGGGGTCAAGAAGCCTTTGCGAAGGCTACGCACCAGGCGGTCGAGCAACTTCGGCAAGCCGGTGTCAAGTTTATTAGCGCCGAAGTCGGCACTCCGACGCAAACCTATACGGCTGGTGATGAAGAACTGTGCTTTGTGCCGCGAGTCTCGGTGATGGAAGTGCAAGGACAGAAGGTTAAGAGCACTACTTTTATGATGGCGATCCGTCGCGTCGGCACTGGAGATTGGAAGTACCTCGACGGGGCAGGTCTTAGAAAGCATCCCGAACTCCTGTACCAATTGTTCCCGAAACTGGAGCGTGGGATCTCGCTACCGCTGAACACGATTGAAGTCTTATGAACCCTGGTAACAATTCCTTGCAGCCGACGTGCGAATCTCGCACGGCTGAAGCAGTTCGTTGGGCGGCTACATGACCCATTCAGTTCGCCTTCGGATCGAAGGGCAATACTTGTTCGGCATGAGCGTCGGGACCGTCGCTGTAGTGAAACTGGTCCAGAAAGAACTCGATTGCGGACTGCTCGAAGCGAAACGGGTCGTGGATGATGCTCTGTCGGCCGAGGGTGCGAGCATTCGGCTACCAAGCGCGGAATCGGCAAATCGGTTTCTAAGTGCCCTTGGCGATCTACCTCAAGAGCCCAGGATTTTCGCTGAGTTGGATGTGCCGTGAACTTGCAGCGTGGGGCCTGGGTCGACCGCCCAACAAGTAGGTCAATGCGACTGCCGGGGAGTTTCTCGCGATGATCCAGTTGTTTCCGCGCGCCAGCGCGCCGCCTAATCGTTGGAGAGGGCTATGGGTCTCGACACTGTCGAAACAATACTGTGGGCTGAACAAGAGTTTGGAATCGAAATTCCAGACGCAGATGCGTCAAGCATCCGAACAGTTGGTGAGTTCTCTTCATATATTCACAAACGCCTCTTGAGCATCAATGCGCATACCCTACACTCGGAATCAAAGGTCTTAGAGAGCATCAAGGCTTATCTCGTAACGCACGTAGGTGTTCGTCCCGAGCTGATCATTCGCAACGCTGAGTTTGTTAAGGATCTGGGTCTTGATTGAATTGATCTCTACTCTCTCCAAGCTTTTGGTCAACCGGGCCTGCCGCAAGGGGCAGTCCGGTTACCTCCGACGCTAGGCTGCAATGAACGCTTCTCGTGACATCGATCTTCCATGGGTGGCCACGGACGCAAGCGGCAGACTTGCGATCTTCACGACCGCTGGTGAAGGGCCAGTGCCTCCTAGCGCACTGCAAGTTTCTGCCGCCGCGGAAGCCGCAGTCGCACAGCTGCCTGTAGTTGGGGGAAGCGAGCTTTTGGTTAGATACTCACGACCTGATGATTTCCTGGCGTGGGCGGAGCGAGGCCTTTACGCATACGACTGGCGAGATGTGCATCGTGCCAATGCCCAACGCACAGGGTGCTATGAACTTGTCGCAAAGCCATTGTGCCCAATGCTGATGATTGGCCTCGCACCAGAAATGCGGTTGCCTTTTGAAGCCACCGTCATCCGGGGCGTAGCGTTCGGCCAGGCCCTGGTCTCAGGGAGTCAGTTTGGTACCTGATACCTCGTTGAATCGGACGCGTGAAATGCGAAATGCCAAGCTCATACGTTGGCGCGCCCCGCTCAACTCAATCGTTAGGCGGCCGTTCGAGTCACTTGGAGGAGAGGAGGGTGGGTTATATTCTTTTCACAGTCTATGTGCTGCCATTTTTGGTGGCTTTCGTGCTTGCGTGGAAGAAGAATGTTGCGCTGTACATAGCGCTCGCTGGCTGTACGCTGCTTGCGTCGTGGGCGCTCGTCGCAATGTACGTCACAATGGTGTTCGGTTTCCTGCTTCCTTGGGTTTTGCTTTGGTATGTTGCTTGCAAGATGCAAACGTCTCGCGCGCACGGAGAAACATCCCAGTGAATAATTCTCGCGGTAAAATTGGACGGTCCAACAATAAGGTTAACGCGATCGCCGGTGAGGTCCTCGCGATAACCCAAAGCCGCGGCGCGGGAGCTGCTTGTTAATGTCGTTGGGACCCAGTCGAGGATCTATGAACTCACCAATCGTTCTTCTAGCGCTCGCACTCACTGCCCCTTCGGCGGACTCTCAAGGCGACACAGTCGCAGAGTCGTGTAGCGTGCTTGCGGACGCACCACCAGTATCGATTGCCTCTCCAGAGATCAGAGTTATCTCGCTACGCGCCGCAGACACTTTTTTGTTGCCAGCCGATCTGCCGAGCGGAGTTCGGGTAGTTGTGTGCGAGCGAGAAACCCTTGTGCCGGCAGAGTTCGATTACAAAGTCCTGCTGGCTGGTTATCCATTTGTCATTCGTGTTTCGGGAGGAATGTTATTGTGGCTGGAGCTTGAGAATGGACAAGTTAGCGTTTCGTTCGGTGAAGGCGACATCTCAGATGAGCAAGCTTCCCAAATTCAGGAATGGGTGGATAGGGTTCAGCCAAACTTTCACAAGGAAGAGCTGTATGGCGACAAGGATGGTCCCTAATCACTCTTTCATGCCGACGTCGCTTTGCGACGCGGTTTGACTCAGGCGTCGGGTGACACGACGATAGCTATGAATGAACACGCCGTAGGATCAACTTGCCCCAAGCGAGCAAGGTCATGTTCGGGGCCTTGCCTGGGGCTTCCTTTGCCCTAGGCGAGTGTTCTTGACCTTCAATCCATCGCCTCAAACCCATCCTCAAAGACCGCATCGATCAGATTGGCGATGTCGACGCTCGCCGTTTCGTTGCCGGGTACGATCAGGTACTGGCCGATGTCGCCACGGATGGTCAGGATCACGTCTTCGAAGGCGGGTTCGTTGGGATCGCCGTCGTTGATTGGATTCACCGTGACCAGTTTTGAGGTGATGCCGGGGGCGAAGCGCAGGCGTGGCGGCTGTGGTCCGATCAGTAGGTTGGGGTCGAGCAGGTAGTCGCGGCCCGGGCCGCTGGGGCTGGCGCTCCCTTCCACGCTGAAGAACACGAACAGTTCGCTGTCGGGATTGCCGGCGGTACGAGCCACCTGAAAGACGCCGGGATCGCCGGCTTCGGAGGCTTGGTCGTCGATCGCGGCGATGCCCACCCGCGGGGCGTCATCGATGATGGTTGTCGACGTCTCGGCGGCGTCGATGAGATAGGCGGAGTTCGGATTGCTGTTGGGTACCACGGTCACAACCAGCGATTCGTCGCCTTCGACCAGGTTGTCGCTGAAGGGGACCAGGATCAGATCGCGCAGCGCTTCGCCGGCCGGAATCGTGTAGAGGCTGCTGGGGTTGTTGTCGAGGGTGTAGTCCGCGCTGGCCGAGGTGCCTTGCAGCGCCTGACCCGAGAAGCTCAGGATGACCTGCAGTTCATTGCCCAGGTCGCCGCCACTGCGATCGAGTCGCACGACGCCGGTATCGGGTCCGGCTTCGGCCACCACCGGATCGGGCATGCTGATCGACACCCGCGCAGGGTCGTCGGCCACATTGATGTCGAAACTGCCGCTGTTGCCCGGAGCGATGGTGTAGTTGGCGTCCGGCGCCAGTGCCAGCCGCACGAACTCCAGGGGCTCGATGCGGTTGTCGGACTGCGGCGTGATGGTGATCTCGTAGCTGGCCGCGCCAACCGGGATCACGGCGATCCGCGTGGCGCTCAGGCGCGGCGCGATCAGATCCACCCCGACTCCGGCTGTCGGGCCCAGTGCGGCCGTGCTGGCGGCATCCACCGTGAATCGCACCACCAGGCTCTGCGCCACGCTGCCACTGCGCACGATGCTGAACTGGGCCGGATTGGCGGTGTCGTTCTCGGTGACATTGAGCTGGCCCAGGCTCAGCGACAGCTCCGGCGTCCCCGCCATGGCCAACACATTGCAGCAGCACAGCAGACAGGCCAGCCGTGACAGCAGCAGGCAACGGCGTGTTCGATTCATCGGAGGCGCCTCCACAGATGCCGGACCGGCCGGCGGATCGCTGCCAATGAATGCCTGCCGCCACGCGCAAGGTCCTGACGCCGACTTGCAGAGTGCTTGCAGAATTCTTGAAGTGTGTCCTTGGATTCCCGCCGGCGGGCTGCGGCATCATGCAGCTCATCGATGTCGCGAGCTTCGCGGTGCAGTCAGCAGACGCAGATCTACCCGACAGCCTGGTTTTCGGCGAGTTCGAGCTCCGACCGGGCTCGCGTGAGCTGTTGCGCGATGGCACGCCGGTGGCCCTGGAGCGGCGCGCCTTCGATGTTCTGCTGCATCTGCTTCGCCATCGCGATCTGGTGGTCTCCAAGGACGAACTGTGGCGGGCGCTGTGGCACAGCCGGGACGTGTCGGAGACGGTCATCCCGCAGGCTGTCGGCAAGGTGCGGCGGGCACTGAATGACGCCGACGGACACTGGATCACCACCGTGCACGGCGTCGGCTACCGCTTCGTCGGGACGCTGCAACCGCCCGCGCGTCCGGCGTCGGGTCAACGCCGCCTGCGCGTCGCACTGGGCTTCGCCGCATTGCTGTTGTTGGTGGTCTCTGCGATCTGGCTGGGCGGGCGCTCACCACCGGCTTCGCCGGCCGACGAAGCCACGATCGCCGTGCTGCCTTTCGTCAATCTGGGGCCGGACCCGGACAGCGATTATTTCGCCGACGGTATCGCCGAAACCCTGCTCAACCAGCTGGCCGACATCGATGGCTTGCAGGTTGCCTCGCGTACTTCGTCTTTTCGATTTCGCAGTGCTGCCGGCGAGGCCACACCAGCGCTGGCCGAGATCGCCCGGGCGCTGCAGGTGCGCTATCTGATCGAAGGCAGCGTCAGACGGGAGGCCGAGCGATTCCAGGTCAGCGTGCAACTGACCGACGCGACCACCGGCTACCAGCGGTGGTCGCAGCGCTATGACGGTCGCTGGGGCGAGATCCTGACCACCCAGCAGGCGATCACCCGCTCGGTGGTCGAGCAGATCGCACCGCCGCTGCTGTCGGGCGCCATCGCTGCGGCCGACCTTGCTGGCACCGCGACCGACCCGGTCGCCTACGAGCTGTACCTGCGCGGTCGCCATCTGTGGAACGAGCGCCATCCGCAGGCGCTCGCCGAAGCCATGGTCCTGTTCGAGCGCGCGGCCGCGCTGCAGCCCGACTTCGCCCTGGCCTACACCGGACAGGCCGAATGCATCCTTACGGCAGCCACCTACGCCGGACTCGCTCCGGAGGCGGCCCAGCAGCGGGCCAAGGCACTGCTCGACCAGGCGCTGGCGCTGGCTCCGGATGCGCCCGAAACGCGGATGGCGCTGGGCAACTACTACGCGGCCAGAACCCAATGGCCCGAGGCCGAGGCCGAGCTGTTGGCGGCAGTTGCCTTGCGGCCCAGTTCGGACGCCGCACACATGCTGCTGGGGACGGTCTATTCCGAGCGCGGTGATCTGGTGGCGGCTTACAGCCGCTTGCGCACCGCCCAGCAGCTCAATCCGCTGCATGCGACGGTGGCGCTCAATCTGGCGCAGGCGGCCTCACGGCTGGGTCTGCATGAGCGTGCCCGCCGCTATCTGGATCGTGTGCAGCAACTGGCGCCGGCCCATCCTTTCGTTTTCGGCCTGCGCACAGTGGTCGAGCTGTCGGCCGGCAACAAAGAGGGACTGCAGGCGCTGCTGCAACAGTGGCAAGGGCAAGCTCGGGAACTGGCTGAGGCGGCCGGCACTGACGACATCAATCGTCGAATCGCCTGCGGCATGGCGAGCCTGACCCTGCAGCAACCCGAACAGACCCGTCGTTGTCTGCTGCCGCTGCTCGACCATCCGGCGTGGCGGGAACTCGGACCGCACTATCAGATGCTCGCCTTGACCCATCTGGCCTCGGCCAATGCGACCGACGCAGATCCGGGGCAGGCCACGCAATGGCGGACCATGGCCATCGAGATCGGTGAGACCGCGCTGCAGGCTCAGCCCGGCAGCGAAATTCTGCTCTACGAACTCGCCATCGCCCACCTGGGCCTGGGCGACATTGAGCAGGCCCGCACGCTGATCGAGCAGTCATTGCGCGAAGGCCGGATGGAGCTGGGTCTGATGCAACATGATGTGCGCCTGAGCGACCTGCGCCCGGACCCCGCGTTCGTCCAATCCCTGCAGCGGCTGGAACAGGTCCAGCGCAGTCAGCGGGAGCGGGTGTTGCAGAGGTACCCGGGCGCTGCCTGGCGATAGGGGGCTCCGATTGCTTGGCGGTCACTGCCAGTTCGTGGTTTCTGTCGAAATGGGCGGCGTTCGGTAGCCAGGACCGGGTGGTACTCGAGCCTGGCCGTAGTGCGCGGCTACAGGTTCCCTTGGTCACGCTGACCTCTGACTCAGACTGGCGCAGCTGAACCAGGGGCGGGGGCTTGGCCTCGATGCCGTTCACGCGTGATAGGTTGAGACCGGCATTGGGCGCAGGGGCGGGGAAGTAGGTGAGCCTGACCGCATGCAGAGCGTCGCGCGCCGTCGCACTGCGTAACAAGGGATATGGCGAATGAGCAGCGAAGAAATTGTTGGGTTGCTGAAGGAGATGCGCGACGCGCAGAAAGAGGCGCTGTTGATGCAACGAGAGTCGCTGGATCTGCAAAAGGGCGCGATTGCACAGCAGCGAGTCGCCGTGGAGCAGCAAACGCGTCACCTGCGCCTCTATCGTCGTGTTCTGGCCGCCAGTGCAGTGGTGGCAGCGCTAGCCGCCGGGTTTCTGCTCCGTTTGCTTTAGCGCGCAACGTCGACCGGGTGCCACTCGGCAGGAGCAAGCACGGTGAAGTCCTATTTTCTTGAGAACGTGGCGTCGATCGAGGCGGCGAGAGGCGCGCTTCGACGAGAGCTCCCAGGTCAGGAGGATCCCTGGATACTCTGGGCTGCAGACAGCGATCCGCTCGCCTACTTTGAGATTCATGACGAACTTGATGGAGCGAAAATTCTGCATGTGATGGCGAACATCAGTGGCCGCCACCACTTTCGCGATGCCGAAGTACTTGCCGTTCTGAGTCGGCTTCAGCGTTCTGCAGGCGGCGCCATCACCGGCGACTCATGACCAGTGCTCGGTGCCATCATCTATCGTGGTGCTGCGAACGATCTGGGATACAACGCGGCTCATGCGACCTGTTCAGAGGATCCCTGGAACCCGATGGCTTGAAACCTTGGTCTATGTGAGGAATGGCATGAAGGTCTTTCTGGAACATGGGTTCAATGCAATCTTCTTTCTGCTGGGGTTGATGCACACCGTGCTCACCCTGGCAAATCAGCGACCGTTTGATCTGGATGCGCTGATGTACACGGGGGCCGGTTTGGCCTTCATTTTTCTGTCCTTCTTCAACTTCGCTCGTGTGAAGTCGAAGGATTGGCTCACGAAGCTGTTGAGCCTTGTCGTCAATGTGCTGACGCTGCTTTACGTGGTGCTGATTGCCGTGGTCTTTGCCGATCCCAGAGTGGCGATTGCCATTGTTGCGCTGGCAGTGCTCGTGGTGCTGTCGATGCTGGATCTGAGAAGCGCAAGTCGGCCGGGTGATGCATGAGCGCGTCCTTGTCTGCGATCGTCCAGTCCGCTGCGAGCCAGTTGATCGAGCACGGCGAGCTTCCACTCATCGGCCAGTACTTCTCGCAAGACTATGTCGTGCACCTCACGGGCCAGGACTACGGTGGTGGGCACAAGATCGTGCAGGCGGCCATCACCCAGATTCGCAAGGCTTTTCCAGACCTGCGAGTGGATGTGGAGATCCTTCTGCAGGGCGTGGATCGCGTGGCATGGCAACGAACCATGCGCGGCGTCCAACAAGGTGCGTTCAAGGGCTTCCCGGCCTGCAATCGTCAGGTCGTCTGGCGAGAGATGTTGGTGAGTCGCGTCGAGAATGGGCTGATCGTTGAAGAATGGCTCAGTACGGATCTGGCGGAGCAACTGCTGGCATCGCGGAAGAAGTCGGCCTAGGGCGACACGCGCCGGTAGTGCACGCGTTCTCCAACCTCCGCAGGCACGTCGCCCATTGGGTTGTTGCTGACGTAGGTTTCGCTGCGGCTGAACGACTGCGCTGAATCGATCGCGATCTCCAGCGCGTGCTGATGGGAGCCGTTGGGGTCCTGCAGATTAGTGCCATCCAGAAAGGCGAAGCGATAGCTGTCGTCCGTATCTCGTTCAGTCAGCACCAGTCGCGGCTGATTGCCTTGCGGGCAATAGTGCGTCGCGAGCAAACGATCGCCGTCCAGTGCGTAGAGCGTCAGCGACTGGCGCGTCGGCGACATGGTCCAGGTTTCGACGATGACGCTGTCGCCGGCGGTGAGTGCAAAGCTGACGCGGTGGCTGCGCCCGTTGGCATAGGTGCCTTCCCACTCGCCGGCCAATGAGGCCAGATCAGTAAAGGCCTGCTGGGCCAGCGATTCGGCGTGGGCATCGGCCATGCCACCGACCGACAGGACGGCGGCCAGCGCCAGGGAAAGTCGCATCATGATCTCGCTTCCACAGTGACAAGGGCCGGCAGGCTATCGCTCCGGGGTGTCTTGCTGGCCCTTGCTTCCGGCGTTCTTCGGCAAGCCGTGGGTGCATCGGGACAGCCGGTGCGCCTGGGGTCGAAGCGCCGTGTGATGCGCTCCTCCGGGAGCTTCCTGCGTTCGCTGTCAAGGCCGCAGCCGACTGCGATCGATGGGCGCGTCATTCTGCCCGCGCGCGGCTGGTCCACAGGACGCCAGGGCCGAACCGCCGGTGGTCATCATGAACCTCGTGCCGCATCATCGGCTGGCGGGTCATGCGTGGAGTTCAAGATGAGGCGAGAGTTCTACCTGCAGGATGACCAGTCGAACAAGTTCTGGACCATCGAGGTGCAGGGAGCTGAGATCGTCACGACGAACGGGCGGGTGGGCTCAAAGCCCAGGGAGACGCGCAAGTGCTTCCCATCGCCGTCGGCGGCGGAGGCCGCGGCCGAAAAGGAGGTGAGGTCGAAGCTCAAGAAGGGCTACTCCGAGGGCAAGGTCGCCGAGATTCCCGAGTACCAGAAGCGTCTGCCGCCGAAACTGGTCCGCATCAATCTAGATGACTACCACGCCAACTATGTCGGCAAGACCAAGGCCGGCGATCAGTTCTTCTTGACCTTCCCGTTCTCTCCCGGTGGCAGCTTCATTGCGCTCTATCTCTTTGATGCCTTTGGGGCTCTGAAGGACGCCAGGATTCACCGCGCGAAGCCGACTGAGTCGGAGGACCAGGCCTTCGTGCAATCCTTGCTGGACGATTTGGGTGAGCATCGCTTCGGCAACATTCGGGTAGCACCCTTCGCCGTGGAAGCCTTCGGCATCCAGTTTGGCCTCATATTCGACCCGGGCGATGAAGACGATGAAGACGAGGAGGAAGAGGACGAAGTGAGTGTTTGGGTGACGGTGGAACCGGGCAACTACATGGCCTTCTACCCACCCTGGGATGGTGAATACGACACCTGACGCTTCATCTGGGTTCGGACCCAAGCAGTTGCGGCAGACGCTGAAAGTCCGTGCCTTGACGGGTTAGCTGTTGACCTCGAGTTGCCAAAGAGGCTTCGCTGTTCACCGACAGACTTGACGAGTCTCCATTCAACCTCAAGGAGGGGCGATATGAAGTCGATGACGTGCAGAGATCTCGGGGGTGCCTGCGACCTGGCATTCACCGGGGAGCGCTTCGAGGAGATCGAGGCGCAAAGCAAAGCGCATGGCATGGACATGTTCCGCGCACAGGATCCCGTCCATCTGCAAGCCATGAGCGCCATGCGCAAGCTGATGGAGAATCCGGAGCAAATGGCCGAATGGTACGAAGGCAAGCGGCGCGAATTCGAGGCGCTGTAGGGATTGGGCCACGCCGCTGGCGTCGCCGTAGCCGATTCCGTTGGACGGGGTCTGGCCGGTCACGGAAACGGTATGGGCTGAGGTGGCCACGGTGCGTCGATCGCGTAGCGATATGGGAATAGTCGAAGATTTCTGTGAATCAAAGGGTTACGGGCTGGTGGCAGAGCTCGGACTGGAGTGGCTTGTCGGCAGTTGGGAGCATTGGGCTATGGCCGTGTCGACCGGCCAGATCGGAACCGTGCGGGCGGAGCACATCAACATGCTGGACGGGCGCCAGATCCTTCACGAAATCATGGATGCGATGCCGGAGGAGGTTTCAGAGTCGCTGAGGGTCAGAATCTGTGCGGCAGATGCGATCTTTCTTGAGAGCACGATTCCCTTGGCCAATTCACGGGCCATTTCAAGTTGGGAGGATATGGGCCCGCAGCACTGGTGGTACTACCGCACGCCGCGCGTGCACAACTGAACCGTCCCGGGTTCTCCGGAGACTCCGGGTTGTGAGTCATGCCGCTTCGGCGACCTGACTCGGTTGCTGATAGTAGTTGGCTTCAAACTCTGCCGGTGGGATGTCACCGATCGGCCCCATCAAGCGCTTGTGGTTGTACCAGTGGGTCCACTTCAGGGTGGCCATCTCGACGGCTTCCAGATTGCGCCAGCTTTGCTTTGCGATCACTTCAGTTCTGAACAGCCCAATGATCGACTCGGCCATGGCGTTGTCGTAGGAATCGCCGACGCTGCCTGCAGACGGTTCGATGCCCGCCTCGGTGAGACGCTCGTAGCGGATCGACAGGTACTGCACGCCACGATCATTGTGGTGAATCAGGTTGTTCCGGTCGGGCTTGCGCGACCACAGCGCCTGTTCCAGCGCGGCCATCACCAGGATCAGTGTTGGGTGAGCGACACCTTCCAGCCAACGATGCGCCGCATGAGATTTACCAATGACGAAGGCGACGTAGACGAAACCCTGCCAGGTCGAAACATAGGTGAAATCCGCGATCCACAGCTGGTTCGGCCGGTCGGCATGGAATTGCCGATTGACCTTGTCCAGCGGGCAGGGCTGGGCCTTGTTGCTGATCGTGGTTCGTACACCCTTGCCACGGACCACACAGAGCCCAAGCTGGGCTCCATCAGGCGCTCGACCGTACAGCGCTGTTTTTTGGTCTTCGCCTCTTCGCGCAGCAGCTGCTTCCACACCTTGCGCGCGCCGTAGTTTTCGTCGCTCTCATCGAAGACTCGCCGAATGGCCACGCTCAGTTCCTCGTCGCGCTTGACCCGCCGGCTACGCAGCGATGGGTCACGGCGCTCTTGGCCAGTGCTCGTAGTAGTCGACGGAGCGATCTGCAACTGCCGACAGATCGGCTCGACTCCGTAAACCTCGCGGTGTTCGTCAACGTGAACGCCGTCAGAACTTGAACTGGCGGTCGAGCTCCGCTCTGGGCAAAAAACGCACTGGCCTTGCGCAGGATCTCGTTTGCTTGGCGCAGCTCGCGGTTCTCACGTTCGAGCTGTTTGATCCGCTCACGCTCCGCAGTGGTCTGCCCAGGTCGCTCACCGGCGTCCTGCTCGTCCTGTCGCAGCCAACGACGCAGGGTCTCCGCCTTGCAGCCAATCTTCTCGGCGACCGAACAGATCGCGGCCCATTCTTGAGCCGTAGTCGTCACGGTGCTCACGCACCAGCCGAACAGCCCGCTCTTTCGTCTCAGGTGAATAGTGTTCCGACTTCCTCATCGCTCCATCCTCTCAAAGGTTGGAGCCTCCGGGAAAGTCGGGGCGGTTCACAACATTCGATGGTCGTAGGGCCCCTTTGAACAGGTTCCGTGGCCACCAGTCCGCCGCCAAGTTGCGCCCACCTCGGTTGATCTCATCGGCGCTGCGCCACCTCAGCTCTCGACCCCGCGAGTGCTTCGCCATGCGCTGATCAGGCGTCCATCGCTTCGTCCGAAAACGTGGGGAGATCGCCAGGTCAGCGGCGTGACCGACTCCAACTGACCGGCGCTCGCCTGCAACGCCTCCTTGCCAACAGCCAGCCGGTGCCATAGCAGATTTTTCTGCCTTGCGCCGACGGCAAATTCTGCCGCTTCGTGCAGTACTTCGCCGGCAGACGATCGCTTTCGAGACTTGCAAACTCTGTCTTCGACTAGCGTTCCGGAGCAGGGCGAAGGTGAACAGCCGAAGATGTGAACTGTCCGACGATGATCTCTGTCGCCCTTTGGGGTTGGTATTCGGCGGTCAGTCTGCTAGGGGCGGCACACGCTCCGCTTTGCTCCATTCACAAGGGGCATTCAATACGGACTGCCGAATCGAAGCCGGATCTCTCACTTGCATCCGACTGTCGCACTCAGTGCGACGCAGTTTTCCGACAGGCGGTCCGAGGCATTGCGTGATTGTGTTGTCCCGACTATCAGGGATGTAGCGAGAAATCGGGGGGCTGTTCGGGCCGGACGTTCACTGAGCAGTGTGTTCCAGGGGAAGGACACGGTAGGTCTGAGTACTCCGATGACAGACCGTGACCAGGACAGATGGGGGCATCGTGTCCGTACTACGTCGAGTTTGGTGGTTTTCGGCCGTTTTGGCCGTGCCGGTTTGTGGCGCGTGGATCATCTACGTCGAGCATGGTCGTGCGGCCCGTCTCGAGCCCTTGTGGGCTGACGTACATACCGCAGCCCCAGCTATAGGCGAAGCCGCATTGGCCGAGCCCTTTCAGGGTTTGCCGGTCGTCGTTGAGATCGATGAGCCAGGCGAACGGGCCGTGTTGGCTTGGCCGGGACGTTCGGCTGCCATAGCCACTGTGGGCCAACGTTCGCCCGACGGTGCGCTGCAGTTGACCGAAGTGCACGCCGACACCGTGATTCTGCGCCGGACCCGTCCTCAGCGTGGGCAACTGCGCCTCCATCGCCAGGATTTGGGCCGACCGGCTGAGTGGGTCTCTTTTGATCTGCCAACGCAAACGATCGATCGTCTGGTGCTCTTGCCCATGCATGCGGCGGCAGACAGTCTCGATTCTTCTCGAGACGAAATAGCTCTGGCGCCGCAAGCGCAGACATCGACCGAGTCACCCAGTGAACCGATCGAGCGCCAAACCCCTGAACCGTCGCATCGAGGTGCGCAATGACGACCACCTCGGCAGTTTCGACAGTGGCTTCCCTCCGCGGATTCGCAGCACTGGCTTGGTGCCTTGTCGGTCTTTGTGTCACCGCGAAGCCTGCCCTTGCGCAGATCGATAGCCCCCATCTGATTGAAGTCGTGCAATTGCCCGATCGGGTTGACGTCGCAAAGGCGCAGCAGCAGGTGGGCGCGGTGGATGCCCGCGGAAACGTCATCGTGGTCGATTTCGACGGCGACTACGATCGGTTCCTGAGTGACTCCAGTTCCAACGTGCTCGCCCGCCAACAGGTCGCTGAGCAGGTCCTGCGCAGCGGACAAGGGGAACTGGACAACCGCTTCGACTTCCTCGTCATCTTCACCGAGTTCCCGGTCGATCTGGGACCGAACACGACCGGCGTGAACTGGTCGGTCAGCAATGCCGTTGAAGGGATTGGACGGCCCATTTTTCACTCCAGCGGGAGCTTTGGGTCAAGGCGCTTGCTCTCCATCATCGACATGCGCAATGCGCTGGTCGAGCCAGTCGCACCTGGCAGTTTTCAGGAGGATCAGGTTCTCGACACCCTGATGCACGAACTGATGCATCAATGGGGCAGTCATCTTCGATTGGACTTGCCCGGGTTGCCCGCCGATGTGCTGCTTGGAAGTGGCGGTGTGCATTGGTCGGCGTTGCTGTCGACCGATGCGTCGGTGATGTACGGGGCGAGATGGCAGCTGTTGCCCGACATGCGCGCCAGGTCGATCGGCGTGAGGGAGCAGTATGCGCCTCTCGATCTCTACGCCGCGGGATGGCTGGGCGCAGAAGAACTCCCGCCCATCACCTTGCTCGAATCTTCGGATCTGGCCAGCAGCGCGCTGCCGGAGATCGGCGTTGAGATCACGGCGACGGCCAGGACATTGGGTGCTGCGGACATTGTCGCCGCCAACGGTGCACGCGTTCCGGACCAGAACGGAAGTCAAAAACACTTCAAGGCAGCGTTGGTCTTGCTGAAGCGGTCCGGTGCACCAGCATCCGAAGCAGTGCTGGATCGAATCGAGGCGTTTCGGCTCCGCGCGCAGGACCGATTTTCCGCACTGACCCTGGGGCGTGCGCACCTGGAGCTGGGCTACGAAGCACCTTCAGCAACGGCCCAGGCGCCGCCGGAGCGAATGCTCTCAGGTCAATGCGGCGAGGTCGGGCAGCCCGACTGCGCCACCGGCACGGAAGGTGCCGTGCAATGGCTGCTGACCACCCAGCGCGCCGATGGATCATGGGCTGACAAGCCACAGACCGCAGTGCGCGACACGCTGCTCGCCATAGCGGCGTTGCAGGCTGCCATGCCTGATGGCCACGCTTCGATCGATCAGGCGATCGCCTGGCTGGCGACGGTGACTCCGGCAGACGTCGAACAGAAAGCCGCGCTGCTGCAAAGTGGTTTGATCGGCTTGGCCGAAGAATCCGCGCTGGTTGCAGACCTGCGCCAGACACGGACGCCATTCGGTTCGGAGGCGTCGTTCGGAGCGCAAGGCAGCCGTCGAGCCTCGACCTTGGAGACCGCCCAGGTGCTCGGGGCCAGTGTTTCACTGCAAGCTCGTGGTCGCGAGCCTGTGGCCCCGATCGATGAACTGCTCGAGGCCGTCGTCAATCTCCGACAGGCCAACCCGGCGGCGAACCCGCCATCTGATGCGCAGTTTTGCTGGGCTCGCGAGAGCCGAGGCGGCTGCGATGGTTTGAGCACATTGGCGGCCTTGCGCGCCATCGCCGCAGTTGGCGTCACGGCCGGACAGTTGGACGACACACGCGGCATCCTGCTGAGTCTGGAAGTCGATCCCGATGGTGCTCAGCTCGCCGAGCGCCTGCATGTGATGCAGGCTTTGGGGCTGGCGGATGATGCCCGCGTGCAGGCGCTGGACGGCAGCTTGCGTGCAGCTCAGCGTGTCGATGGCAGCTGGGCCGGCAGTGTGTCGGCAACAGCCGAGTCGCTGCGCTGGTTGATTGCCCGGAACTTGCCGGACTTGCAGCCTGCCGGGCCGATCGAGGTGGACGCGCCAAGCTCAGTAGTCGGGTTGCCACTCCGCCTCCATGGTCAGGTTCGCAATGCGGGTTCCATCGAAGCCTCAAGCACTCGGCTCGTGCTTGAGTTTCGCCATGAAGATTCGCTCGAAACCGATCCTTGGCTGCCGCTGGGCGACGCGTTCCTTCCTGCGATGGCGCCCGGTGTGCTGAGCACATATTCGATGGACTGGCAGACGCTGGGCTTGGTCCCTGGGTCGTATCGGGTGCGTCTGCGTCTGGACGTAGATGGTGAGTTGGCTGAGGCGAATGAGCTCAACAACGAGCGCGAGGAGTCATTTGTTCTGCAGGCACCGCCGACTGCGGTTGATTTGCTGATCGCATCGGCCCAGGTGTCACCGGACGTGCTGAACACGGTGCCACTGCCGGTTCTGGTCCAGGCAGAAGTCATCAATATTGGTCTGGATGCCGCGGCTCCCAGCACGGCGCGCTTGTATGCGTGGCGATTCGGTCAGTTGATTCCCATGGCGGAGCAGTCGATTCAGCTTCCGTCACAAGGGCGGCTGAACCTCGAACTGACGGGGACCATAGACGATCCGGATGTGACCGCGTTGGTCCTGAAGCTGGATGATGACCAGGCGCTCATCGAAGCCGATGAAGGCAACAACGAGATCCAGTTGCAGCTGCTTAGCCAACCCGCGGTGGATCTCGAGGTGCGATCCCAGGATCTGAGCGTCAGTCCCGAAGCGGTGGAGCAGGGGCAGGCGCTGCGTTTGGCGGTTACCGCACACAATCGCGGCGTGCGCGGATCGCCCGTCTTTCGGATTCGCCTGAGCGTGCAAGGACAGTCTGCACCGGCGCGAGTACTGCTTGAGCAGGATTTGCAGATCGGACCCGGTGAGTCGGCACTGCGTCACTATGACTGGACGGCGGACCTGGCCGGGCCGGTCAGTCTGATCGTGGAGATGGACCCCGAAGACCTGGTTAGCGAAGTGCGCGAGGACAACAACCGCGCTCAGCTCGATCTGGCTGTTTTGCCTTCGACGCTGCCCAACCTGACGATTGTCCCGGGCAGTCTGGTGCTTAGTCCGGACCCTGTGCTTGCGGGAACGGAGACGACTCTGAATGTGCTCGTCCGCAACTCGTCCACAGCACCGAGCGCGCCGACGGATCTGACAGTCTATCTGGACGATCCCGACCTGCCGGCATCAGTACCCTGGGGCAGCAGTTCGATAGCAGCACTGGCGGGCGAAAGCAGCGTGGACGTGACGCTGGTATTGCCACCCTTGCCTGGGCGGGGGACTCGCACGCTCTTTGCTCGAGTCGATGCCCAGCAACTTCTT
Organism: Lysobacterales bacterium; assembly: GCA_041395325.1. Lineage (GTDB taxonomy): Bacteria > Pseudomonadota > Gammaproteobacteria > Xanthomonadales > SZUA-5 > JAWLAT01. The sequence continues at coordinate 48,870 of JAWLAT010000016.1, read as the reverse complement.
GCCGAGGCCAATGAAGGGGACAACGACGAGTTGCGTCAGTTCGAACTCAGGGCGCTGCCGGATCTGGAACTGCGCTCTGCCGACCTGAGTTCCACACCCACCCAGCCGGCCCCTGGTTCGAATGCCACGCTCAATGTCGTCGTCAACAATCTCGGCGAACAGGGCGCTGTTGGCGCGACGGTCACCGTCGAGCGGTGGGTGGACGGTGTCGGTGTGGAGGCTTCCGCACCGCAACTCATTCCTGAGTTGGCAGCCGGAGCGAATGTGACGTTGCAGTTTCCCTTCGAGCGGGCCAGCGATTCGGGCTCGATGGTCCTGCGCGCGTTTGTCGATAGTGCCGAGGTGGTGGCCGAGTCGGACGAGAGCAACAACGTCGCCGAACTCACGATTGGTGACCTTGACCCCAATCTGTATGTGACAGAGGAATTCATCTCGCCCAATGGCGATGGAATTCGCGACAGCACCGAGATCGTTGCGAGAGTGCCGGCTCCCCAGGATCTGCGGGTGCGAATACTGAGCAGCTGGGGGGAAGAGGTCTTCCGTGCCGAGGGTGGCCCCCTGAGCAACACCACCGTCGCCAGCGTTCACTGGAACGGCCTGCGCCAGGACGGTCGTCGCGCGCTGGATGATCGATATTCGGTCCGTGTCGAGCGTGCTTCGGGCGAGTTGCTGGGGCTGCTCGCCGTGACCGTGGACACCAACAACTCGCCGCTGTTGCAGGCCTTCCACACCGGGCATGACCGCTATGCGAGCGTCGGTACCACCTGTGACATCGACGGACGGCGACGCTCTCCTAGCCCAGGCGATATTTTCCATCCTCCGAGCGAGAGTCTCGTCAGTTTGTGGTGGGAGGTTGAACCGGGCGAAAGGGCCCTGTATCGATCGCCACTCAACGGGCAACCCGCCACTCGCATCATCAAGCTGAACGATCTGCACGTGGGCGCACTGACGTCCACCCAGCAATGGCTGGTCAAGGGCAGCAACGAGATCGCCGTGCTCCTCATTGCCGAGGACCTCACGGGCTTGGTCTATGAGTTGCACGCGCTGCGAATCGATGGGCGCGTCAGCAGCCGGTTGGTTTGGTCCGGAACTGAGCATCCAGGGGCCCGGCATGCGTCACTAGAAACGGACTGGGCCGTGTTTCGTGCTTCCGATGGGCTGGCGGCGATCCACATGCAGACGGGTGAACGCCGGTTGCTTTCTTCAACAATCCCGGATCAGTTGTTGGCGCAAACCGAGGATGCATTGCTCTACCAGATCAACAGTCCTGGCGGCACCAGGCTGATGCACCAGACGCTGACGGAAACGGTATTCACGGATGTTGCCGCGCATCACTTGACGGTCGTGTCTGTGGGTGATGGACGTTTCGCCATTGCAGCAGAAACGACGCTCGACGAAATCGAGCCCTGGTACCTCGACACTATCTACGTGCTCGATCCGAGCGCATCCCAACCGCTGACGATGTTGCCGATCCCGGCAGACGCGGACGCATCCTTGCAGTTGCTGGGCGGCAGCGAAGCCGGGGAACTGATCATTCTGCGCTCGGTGCCGGCCTCCGTGCTGCGCTGGAATATTGCGGCGGGGTTGGTGCAGGAAACCGAGCTGCCTGAGGTGTTCGTCACGCAACCAGAGTCCGAGCGTGAATTGGAACCCGGGGAACGGCTTCGAGCGGGTTTCAGGGCGGTACATGCGTCACCCGGCCACGACCGCTGGCACTTTGAGGCGCTCCTGCTCAGGCACGTCGTGGATCACCCATACGAGTACCTCGACAACGACAACTTCATTCTCGATCCGACGACGCTCCGGTTGGAGGTGCTGCCCGAACTGGGCAAGCGATTTGACAACTACCTCCACTACCCGTTTTGGATCGTCGGAGAGACGCAAGCCATCGGCTACGAATCTGGCGTGCTGATCCGTCGTGGCTTCGTGCAGCGAGCGACGTTCCCTGAGTCCGTTGGTCAGCTGGACCCGATTCCCTTGCCGGAGTCGATGTTGCTGCAAGGGGGCGGGGATATTTGCGAGAACAGTGGTCTGCGAATCGTGCGCTCGGGTGCCAATCTGGGCCTGGACTTGGAGTTGGATTTCGTGTCGGCCTATTCCGGCTTCCTGCTCCGCCTCACCGCAGAAGACCAGAATCTCGACCACTACCGCATCGATGCTCGGCGCCCCGGCATACCCGGCGCGCAAGCGATCCATCGTGGCAGCACACCAAGGTTGGACAGCGCGGTCGCGATCTGGAGTCCGCCGCAACCCGGGGTCTATGAGCTCACGGTCCAGGCCTGGGACAAGGCGGGTAACCATCGCCAGTTCACCATCCCCGCCTTCTGGTTCGATCACTCCTTGCTGGGTACCGTGCAATTGAGCGAGCAGTTCCTGTCGCCCAACGGAGATGGTCGGCTCGACCAACTCCGGCTCGAGTACGAAACCTATGGCCCACTGAATGCACAGATCGAGATTCGGGATGCCATCGGCGTCGTCGTGCAAACGCATGAAAACACGCATACCGTGGCCGGCAACTACAGCTATCAGTGGTCAGGCACGAACGCGCAGGGTGAGATTGTCGCCGATGGCGAATACGAATTGCTCATCAATGGCCGTCGGTTGCCATTTACCGTCGATACGGTGCCGCCTGCCTTGCAGGTCAACCAACCCAGAGAGGGACTGCCGCCGACAGAAGCCGTGTGTGACTGGGAGTCATCGGACACGTCGGCAACGATGCGTCGGGGATTCAAGAATCCAGTATCGGCCGTCGACGTGAGTGCCAGCGAGCCGCACTGGAAATCCGTGCGTTTTCAGGCCCGAGGACATCAATTGGGGGAGGGTTGGCACGATGCGGAAGCGGTGCTGACGCCGTCGGATACCGATGTGTTCCTGCAGTGGCGCTTCCATAGCGGCGATTGGGCTGAGCTTGATCATCGCCTGCTGGTTGAGGACCTGGCTGGAAACCAGAACGCTGTCGAACTGCTGGCCCCGCTGCCATTTATTTCCGCCAAAACATTCACATCTGATGCAGTAGATAGCGGCCGCTATCAATTGGGTGCCATTTGGCAGATCAACTACCCATTAAGTCGACAGGACACTCCAACTTCTGTGGGTGCCAATACCGATCTCGGTGAGGTCCTCCTCGAGATCGTCGATCCAAGAGTCTCGCCGACCACGATTGGGTTGATTTATCGAACCAATCGTGGTCGCTCTGGCACGTTGGAGCTCATTCCAGTGCCGGATAGTGATGCCACCGTGAGTGCGCCGTCCCAACGCTGTGTCGTGTCCGGTGCAAAAGTCTATCGGGCATCGCTTCCCAGCTTGGCGCCCTTGGAGGAAATTGAGTATCTGCTCACTGGTACCGGTATTCCGAGGGACTTCGATGAGGCCTATCAAGGAGAACGGTTGTGGCTTGAGGGACAGCCCACTGAGTGCCTAGCTCCACCCGGTGTTGGCCGCTGCGGGTTTTACGGACAGTCTGAAGTGTTGGTCCCGCTGCTTTGGTGCCCAATCGGTACCGAGGTTGCATTCGGCAAGGAATCGACCGCCAGCGCAGGGTTTATCGAGTTGGCCAATCGGCTGGAGGCAGTCGACCCTGTCGGCCTGATTCCTGCTGGCACGGGAGCGTGTCCGCTTGCTCAATCGGGACCACGTTCCGAGTGTCCCGATGGATACGCCTGCAATTGCCTGCTTACCAGCGTGGACGAGTTTCCAATCGGCGATATCTGGACTGCGCAGCGCCCGATTGATCGAGTGTGGCCGGAAGTGCATTCCCAGTTCTACGGCCGGGTCGGTGGTGATCGATTGACAGTCGAGCTTGACTACCCGCTTTCCGGAGACCGCGTTTGTGCGGGTGGCTCATTGTATGGGCAAGTGTTCAGTGAAACCGATGTCCCGAAAGTTGACGGCAGAATTCGATACTTAGGGAATGAGTATCCTGCACTGACGCGAAGCGAGAATCCTGGTTCGTCTCGAGAAAGATCTCCGCTCGTTGCCATCTATCCCATGGGGGTGGGGCTCGTTCCAGTTAGGCCCTATCGGTTCGCTCCGGATGTTGAGAGTGATGCTGATCTGGCGTTTATCGATTTGCGCGGCGGAGAGAGTATTCCAGTAAACGGTAGCCCGTTGCTGATTCCTGATGGGGCTTCCATCGAACTGGATGTTTGGGCGGAGAACGTTTGTCAAGGACCGGGCCCGGTGGTGACTCGGGAGCTCACGGTTGACCTGGGTGTGCTGGCCGACGGAGTCAGAATGACGGTACCAACCGGCATCGCACCGCCTTTTCGCTACAGTGCCCTTGTTCCCCAAAGGGGCTTTTCAATCGCATTGAGCCACGAGGCGGAGTTCAGTGTGGTCTTTGGCGAGCCGCTCACTGGGACTTTGACAGTTCAGCAGCTGTCAACTGGAGAAACTGTGAGAACGCTGGCGACCGGGGATTTCCCGCCCGGGGTCCTGAGCCGCACCTGGCAGGGTACGGATGAAAGCGGCAATGCGGTCGCCGACGGTTTGTATTATTTCGTTCTCGATCTGACCGACAGCTGCGGCAGCACCTTCAACAGGACGTACTTGTTCTACGTCGACAGCACCCCGCCCTCGGTCTCGATGGCGTCGCCAACGCCTTCGCAAATTGCGGGTCCACTGGTGTCCGTGCTGGTGAGTCCAACTGACTATCGGCATGTCAGCACCGAAATTCAGTTGCGACGCCTCGACCCGGTTCACGGTCCCGGTGCGTGGGTGCCGCAAGCGCTGCTCACAGAGCACTTTCAAGGGACCTACTCCTGGATCTGGCAGGCGGGTCGCTACTCGCCCGGCACTTACGAGCTGCGCGCCAGAGCCGCTGACGAAGTGGGCAATATCGGTCAGTGGGAGGTTGTGGAGGTGATCATCCCCGAAAGGCCGGACCTGATTGCCTACGCCTCGATCATTCCCGAGCTGATCTCCCCCAATGGCGATGGTGTGCTCGATGTCGCGGTTCTGGATTTGCTCCTGAATCAGCCGGTGCCCTTGGCGATCGATGTGGTCGACGCTGATCGGACGCCGGTTGCGCTGCTGGAGCCGGAGTTCATTTCGCCTGGGACTTTCCGTGCTTCCTGGGATGGCACCAACGACGATGGCGCCGTCGTCCCCGATGGCGAGTACTACGCACGCATTCTCGCTGGCGAGGAAGGCGCCAGCAGCGGTCTGCAGGAGATGCTGCTCCAGATTGTCGTGGACAACACACCGCCTGGCATCGAGCCGCAGATTGCCGATGGTGCTTTCGTATCCCCATCAGACGAGTTGATCGTCGAGTTCACTGACGCGCATCCATTGCGCTGGGAGATCTCCAGCAGCAGTTCGCTCCCGCACCTGATTCCAGAAGGGGAGCGTTTTGGCGAACAGGCGGTGCTGGCGTGGTCAGGGGTCGAGGAAGGCGAGCACGAGTTGCGCATCCGCGCTTTGGACGATGTCGGCAACAGCACCACGGAGACCCTGACATTCACGCTGGACCAGACGCCCCCAATCGCACTGATCACCTATCCAGGCGATGGCGACCTGGTCACCCGTGGTAGTTCCGGCATCGAGGTTGTCGGCTTCGCCACGGACCTTCATCCCGCGAGCTGGGCACTGGAGGTGGTCGGGCTCGACGGTGTCGCCCATCCCGTGGCGAGCGGCAACGGCAACATCGACGGGCCCCTGGGCCAGTGGCCGGCGGCTGGCAGTGATGGAAACTACGCTCTGCGATTGCGAGTGGTGGACTTGGCCGGCAACGAGTCCGAGCATCAGGTGCAGGTCGTGCTCGACAACACACCGCCAGTGGTCACGATCAGCGGCCCGCTCGACGGGAGTTGGCTGGGCAGCAGCTTTGCGGTCAATGGCAGCGTAGCGGACCCGCATTTGCAGGCGTATCAACTCGAGATCGCGCCCCGCAGCGCTGGCACTCTCGATTGGCAGCGTCTGTCTGGCGGGACGACTGAGCTCGCTGGTTTGCTCGCCAACGTGCTGGCGCCGTCGCCGGATGGTCCGTACGTACTGCGGCTGAGTGCTGTCGATCGAGTCGGTTTGACCGGCGAGGCCTACGTCGATGTCGACATCGATACCGAGCCTCCTCTGCCGCCACCGGTGCTGAACGCCGAGCGCGAAGGCTTGCGCGACGTGCGCCTGAGTTGGAACGCCTCATCGTCTCCTGATGTCGTCGCCTATCGGTTGTTCCGCGATGGGCAGTTGTTGCTGGAGTTGCCCGGACTCAGCCATCTGGATCAGAGCCTGAGCGATGGCGAGCGTGGCTATCAGGTCACGGCGCTGGACAGGGCGGGCAATGAGTCCTCACCCAGCAATGAGGCCCGCATTCGGATTGACACCACACCCCCGGACGTGAGCATTCACGCACCGCAGCAGCAGTCCCGAGTGCGAGCCGAAGTGGCAATACGCGGTCGGGCGCACAGTCAGGAGGACTTCGACCGCTATCGGCTGAGCCTCACCCCTGCCGCGGCGCCGAGCGTGACGACTGTACTGGTCCAGGGTGGTAACCCCAATCTCGGCGGCGAACTGGCCGTCTGGGACTCTCGGGCCCATCCCGATGGTGACTATGGGCTCCTGCTGGAAGCGTGGGACTTCAGCCAGAACCGTGCCGAGACCTCGGTGGTGTTTACCGTCGACAACACGCCACCCGCGGCGCCGGAAGGCGTGAACGTGAGCGTGGATGACACTGCCGTCGACCTGAGTTGGCAGGCCAACAGCGAACCCGATCTGGCTGGCTATCTGGTGTACCTGGGGCCGGAGTTGCTTAATGGCAGCGCGAACGCCGATCCTCGCTCAATCGTCTACACCGAGACCAGTCATCGGGTCGAAGCGCTCGGTGATGGCAGCCACGACTTCCGCGTCATGGCCGTGGACACCACCGGCAATGTGTCGGACCCGTCGTCGCCGGCCACGGCCGAAGTTGCCGGTCATCCACCCCGCGTGACGCTGGTTCGTCCCTCACCCGGGACTGTATTCGAGCAACCCATCCTTGTTCGTGGCAGCACGACGGACCAGGACCTCACTGAGGTCCGGTTGCAGTACCGGGTCCAGGGCACGGGCAGCTGGACGGACATGGGCGCCCCTTTCACCCAGCCGCCCTTCGAGCGAAGTTTCCTGCCCGCGGACCAAGCTTACGGCGACTACGAGCTGCGTGCCGCATCGACGGACAGCGAGGGGCTCACCGATCCGTCGCCTCCGGTGGTGGCGGTGGAGTACCGTGATCTCACCGCTCCTGACGAACCCGTGAGTCTGGCAGCAGCGGTTGATGGCGATCAGGTGAGTCTGAGCTGGAACGGGCCGCAGGCTCTGGACGTCAGTCGATACCGGATTGAACGCCAGCTGCAGTCTCAGGGAGCCTGGCAAACAGTGGGTGAGGTCGCACAGCCTTCGCTCACTTTCGTCGACCAGGGCGTCGCCGACGGCCTGTATCAATACCGAGTCCGGGCCATCGATGCCTTCGACAATATCTCGGAGGGCTCTGAATCGGCGTCAGCCAGGGTCTGGAGCCCGGCCCTGGTTCAACCCTATGCACCCGGCAACCAGTCCGCGCTGTTGCTGCGTGCACGCTCGACCGTTGCTGGCGAGGTGGAACTGGAGCGAGTTTCCAGTCTGGGTGCAGACCCGGTCGTCGTGCCGGCATTGGCTGCGGATGCTGAGGCGCAGTTGCCCGTCGTCTTGTTGCGAGGGCTGAACGAGTTTCGATTGCGAGTCGTTGATGCTGCAGGCAATCGCAGTCGCTCGGCCAGTGTGCTGGCTGCCTACGATGCCGATCCAGCGACGCCTGCTGGGCTGCAGCTGACCGTCAACGATCACGACGTGAGCTTGCAGTGGGATCCAAACCCCGAGGACAGCATCCGTGGCTACCGCTTGTTCCGGCGCGGCGCAGCGGTGCTGAGCGATGAGCTCATTCAGCCGTCGATGGCGTGGGTCTACGCGACCGGTCAGACGCCATTCGAACTGGCGGATCTGGTGGACGGTGATCCGGACACGGGGGCCTATTTCTTCCCTCGGAATAATCGCGACGAGTATTTGGAAGTGGCGTTGCCTGCAGAGTCGCTGATCGTGACTCTGTACCTGGACGGTGTGCAGGACTGGAGCGCGTCCGAGCGGGTCAGGCTTGAAGGCCTCTGGGAAGGTCGATGGATCGAGCTTCCGGCAGTGACGGCGATTGAGTCCGACGGCCGCATTGTGGTTCGACCCGACCAGCCATACGTGTCGACGCGCCTGCGCCTTGCGTTCCGGGCCGAGGGTGACTCGGGCGGAAGCTTCCACGTTGGCGAAGTTGCTGTGCTGTCGCGCCCCTTGCTTGCCATGACGAAATTCGCTGAAACGCTCTCCGACGGCGCCTATCTCTATCGCGTCAGTGCAGTGAACCAGTACGGTTTTGAAGGACCGCGTTCAGACGCCGTTGAGGCGCAAGTGGGTGACGCGCAGGCGCCCGATCCGGTCGTGCTCAGCAGCGACCAGACTGATGCCGACGTGTCGCTGAGCTGGAGCGAAAGTTCGGCCCCGGATCTGGCCGCCTATCAGCTCTATCGGCGTGGACAACTGCTGGTTGAGATCACAGATCTGAACCAACGCAGCTTCCTCGATGCCGCGTTGCCCAACGGCATCTACGACTACCAGGTATTCGCCGTCGACGCGGTCGGCAATGCGGCCGGTTCAAATGTCGTGGTGCACACGATCAGCGGGATGGTGCCGGCAGAACCCACGAATCTCGCCGTGTCACCGATCGAAGGCGGTGGTGCGCTGCGCCTGCAATGGTCGCCGGGCCTCGGCGCTCCGGCCACGGAATATCGAGTTTCGCGTGCCTTGCAGGGTGCCGGCCCATTCCAGCCGATCGTTCAGGTGCCGGCTGCACAAACGACCTATGTGGACAACGGCTTGCAGAATGGCGTTCGCTACTACTACGTTGTCGCGGCGCTGGACGGGCGCGGCAATGCCAGCGGTGACTCGAATGTCGCCGATGGCGTGCCGTTTGCCAACGAGCGGCTGATCACACCGGTTTTCACCTATCCCACGCGATTCGGTCAGTCGGTGACCTTGCCGGGCCCGGAAACCGTGGTTGCCGGTTCAGCGGAGCCCGATTCACGCCTGCTGTTGGGCTATCGCGATCAGCTGTGGCCTGAGTTGGAGCTGCCCGCAGAAACAGAGATTCATGGCGTTGGATATGGTGGTCAGCGCAGTGCGATCAACGCCGCGGCCAACTGGATCTGGAACGACTACGGCTACACCGCCGTCCTGCAAGCGCTGAACGCGGATGGCGGCGGCGATGAAAATGATCTCGGGCAGGCGTGTGCGCAGGCGCAATGGCTCACGTCCAACACATTGCTGCACTGTGACGGTCAAACTCTCCCTGAGCGCCTGCTGCGGTTGGATGTCGCCTCACTGGATCAGTCCGAGTTGGTGTTGAGCCAGTCCGGCATTCGAGGTTTCCGCCAAAGTACAGATGGACACGCGTGGCTGCTCCTGGCGAACTTTGACTGGCCCGATGGCAGTCGAGACTCGTTCGCGCTTAGACGCGATGGGGGGCCGTGGCAGGAGCTGGCCGTCCATGCCTTCGATGTCGATCCCGACAGTCTGCAGATGGACCCGAGCAGTCGCTGGGCGCTGTTGCGACGGATGAGCGACGAACGGCTGCTCAGAGTGGATCTGGCCAGCGGGATGGTAGACGAGATCGACGCCGCCATCGCTGCGGCCACACCCGTGGGCTTCCACCCGGACCAGGCGATGGCGGTGCTGGCCGGAGTGGGTCCCGTCGGGCAGGGGCTCTATCGGCTGGATCTGACCAACGGCGATCTGCATTGGCTGGACGTGGGCGGTGGATTCGCTCAAGGCGCCGCCTTCTCCCCATTTGGCGACCAGGTGCACGTACTGATCGACGGGCAGTGGCAGCTTTATCAATGGCCGGGCATGACCTTCGTTCAATCGGCCGATGCCAATGGCGCCGTGAGAATGCAGGCGTTGGCCACCGGCGAGGTCTTGCTCAGCAGCAGCGAAAGCTATGGGGAGCTGAGCTGGCTGCGTCCAGCGGGTGTGTTCCGCGTTGACGGCGTGCCGCTGGCACCTGGCGAGAATCTGCTGACGGCCTTGTCGATTCGGGTGGGTCAGCTCAATAGTCAGCCAGCGTTGCCGATCACGGTCCTGGTACCTGCCGACGGCCTGCCGGATCTGGAGGTGCGCGCCAGCGACTTGAGCCTGTTGCCCAATCAGGTGCATCCCGGCGATCAGCCCAGGCTGGGTGCGCGGGTGCGCAACATCGGCAGCGGTGCGAGCGAGGCCATCTCGGCGAGCCTGGTTCTGAGCACACCGGCCGGCACGCTATCCCTGCCACCGCGCAGCGTTGCGGCCTTGCTGCCGGGCGATGAGACGCTGATCAGCTGGATTCTGCCGAGTCTCGATCAGACGGGGCCGCATGTCGCACAGGTGCGCCTGGACCCCGACGGGACACTGACCGAGCGCAGCACCGCCAACAACCAGGCCAGTCTGACTTTTGCGGTCAGTGCGGACGGTGCCCCCGATCTGGTGCTCTTGGCGCAGCCCAGCCTGCTGGCACCGACGCAGGCGATGACGGGGCAAGTCAGCGTGCTGACTGGCGGCCAGGCCTTGGCGGGTCGCCTCACCGTGCGCATCGTCTCGCCAGCGGGTCAATTGGTCCGGGATCTGCTGGATGAAGCGGTGCAGGTTCCGGCAGTGGGCAATGGTCCGGAACGCGACCTGCTCTGGATTCCCGGAAACATCGCCGCGGGGGACTATCAGGTCCAGGCCAGTCTGTACGACACCCAGGGTCAGTTGCGGGCGCGCCAAACGGTGCCCGTTGCCGTGTCCGTCGTACGTACGCTGAGCCTCGCGAGCGTGGCCCAGCCAGCCAGCGTGCCGGTGGGCAATCCCATCACGCTGAGCAGCGAGTTGCGGTATCTCGCTGGCAACGCCCCCATCGAGCAGGCCAGCCTGCGCGTCCGGCTGGAGACCTTCGAAGGCGACGTGCTGGCGGAATCCGATCAGCCCCTGGCGACGTTGTCGCCGGGCTATCAGGGCGTACTCACGACCGTGCTGAATCCGGATCCTGTCGCACCGGCAGGCCAGTATGTGCTGCGCGCAGAGTTGTGGACGCAGAGCCTGCTGGCCGAATCAGCCGCGGCACTGCAACTGACCGATGCATTGGCGCTCGCCCAATTGGATGGCGCCTTGCAGTTGCCGGCTGCGGCAATCCCAATCGGGGAGGGCGTGAGCATTCCGCTCATGGTGAGGAATGTCGGCACGGTCACGCTGACCGGACTACCGGTTCGCGCCAGCCTGCGCCGCAGTCTGCAATCGGCGCCTTCGGCGACGCTGGAGCAAGTCATTGATCTGCCGGTTGGGGGTGAATGGTCGACACAACTCGATGTTCCGCCGGCCTTGTTGGGGCTGGGCGACCAGCTGGTGTCCCTGATCGTCATCGATGGCCCGCATGCGGGCGTGCTGGACTTCGGCGGCTTCGCGGTCGTGGATCGCACACCGCCGCAGCTGAGCTTGATCGCGCCAAACTCGGGTTCGGTCGTGCCAGCGCGCTTCCGGGTTGACGCGCGAGCCGCGGATCTGCACCACCCCTTGGGGGAGGTGCGCATCCAGTCACAAGGCCAGGCCTGGCAGCCGATGTCCGCGGGCATCGACTTCGCCGGCCAGTATGTGCGCGCATTCGGGCCCTTGGGCGACGGACCGCTAAGCCTGCGTCTGGATGCCAGTGACAGTGTCGGCAATCGGACCGAAATCGGACCTTTCGAGCTGATCGTGGATGCCACTCCGCCGCTGGTGCAGATCACCGGTGTTACTGATGGCGGGCTATACAACAGCCCCAGGACGCCATTGATCACGATCATGGAGGCGCATCCGCAGAGCTCGCAGCAGTTGCTGGATGGCCATCCCTTCATCAGTGGTGAATTGGTCGCCACTGAGGGTGCTCACGTGCTGTATGTATTGGCACGTGATGCGGCTGGCAACGAAGGCAGCGCGATTGTCGCCTTCGAAATGGACTTCACGCCGCCCGAGGTCAGCTTTGCTTCGCCCAATGATGGCGCCGTCATCGCTGCATCGCAAACCTTGGTCCGGATCAGCACTGAGGCGGCGGCCACAGTGACGCTGATTCATGCGGGTGGAACGCTGCAGGCTGTCGCCGATGCACAAGGAGTCGCGATTTTCGACACGGTGCTGCTGGTCGATGGCGCCAATGTGCTGGCGGCCAGCGCGCGTGACCTGGCAGGCAACCAGTCCGCGCCGGTTGAGATCGGTGTCATCCGGTCGGCGGCCACCATCAACGCTGTCACTGGCGAATTGCAGGTGGTGTCGGCGGTCGAGCCGCCAACGGCCATTGGCGGGCAATGGCAACTGCAGAACCTGTCCGCCCTGGATTTGGCACCGCTGCCTATCCGGCTGACGCTGCGTCGGCCTGATGGCACCCTGCTGGAACAGACGCAATTTGACGTCAGCCTGCTCGCCGATGGCAGCGTGCAGGACGCTTTCAGCTTCGCCACGCAGGGCCTTGAGCTCGGGCTCTACGGCCTGACGCTGTCGGCCCAGCTGGTTGATGAGCAATCTCAGTTGGTCTGGGTGGAATTGGCTCAAACCACCGTCGAGTTGGCTGACCTGACGGCGCCATTGTTGCAATGGTTGTCGCCGCAGGCCAACGCGCTGGTGGGCGCCGATCCGGAGCTGCGTGTGGCAGTAACTGACACGCTCAGCGGTGTCGATCGCGTGGAGCTGACCCTGGATGCCGTCGAGTTGGGCCCCCAGGCCCAGGACCCGCTGCAGCCGAGCCAGTTTGTCTCCCAGCCGGGCCCACTTGCCGATGGTCCACATCTGGCGCGCTTCCTGGCACTGGACCACGCCGGAAACCCGACGTCGTCCGAGCGCGAGTTCGTGGTCGATGCCACGCCGCCTGCGATTCAGATCAGCGGAGTCAGCGATGACCAACTGAGCAATCAGCCCTTGGCACCCGTGGTGGCCATCACCGATCCGCACCTGGCCAGCAGCGAGATCCTGCTCGATGGCCTGCCTTTCGCATCAGGTTCGACCGTGGCGGGGGAGGGCGTACATACGCTGCAGGTCGAGGCTGCCGACGCGCTGGGCAACAGCGCCTCGCGGACGCTCAGCTTCACGCTGGACTTCACCCCGCCGGCGCTGAGTTTTCTGACGCCGCCCGACGGCCTGCAGACCTTGGCGGCACACGTGCCCGCTCAGCTGCAGAGCGAGGCCGCCGCTCTGGTAGAACTGGTGACCGGTGCCAACTCACAGAACGCCAGCACCGGCACCGATGGGCTGGTTCAGTTTGCTGCCGTGCCCCTGCAACTCGGGCCGAACAGCCTGCAGGCGAGCGCGATTGACGCAGCCGGTAACCGCTCTGCGGTAGTGGCAGTCGAGGTCACCCGGGTACGTCCGACGCAAGCCATCATCGAGGGTTTCCTGACGCTGCAGTCGGCGACGGTCAATCACGGTAGCGCACTGCTCGGGGGCTATCAGATCGGCAACGGCGGCAACTTCGATCCGGGTCCCATCACGATTCTGGTTCGGGTGTACGACGGCAGCAGTCTGCTGGAAGAGCGCTCCTGGCCGATGCAACTCCCGCCCGATGCGACCACCGAACAAGCCTTCAGCATCGACAGCTCGAGCTGGTCTCTCGGCGAGTTGCGCGTCGAGCTCAGCTGGCGCGCCGAAGACGAGCCCGATGCCAGTCCCGTGATCATCGACCAGCGACTGGTGACGATTCGCGACGGCGATGCGCCTGAAGTCAGCATCGTCGAACCGATCGATGGGGCAATCGTGGGCAGCAAGCCACTGATTCGCGCCACCGCGACCGATGTGCTCAGCGAGATCGCTGGCGTCGCTGTGCGCATCAATGCCGGTGCCTGGCAACCGATGACGGCCAGTGTCGTGCCGGACTCCTACGAGGCCAGTCCGTTCCTGCCGATCGTTGGCTACAACCTGGTGGAAGTCCGAGCTGCTGACACTGCGCAGAATGAAGCCTTCGCCACACCGATCATCCTCTGCCGCAGCTCCAGCCTGGGCGAACCCGGCGATGGGCTGTTCACGGATCCGTTCGAGGGCATCGATGAACTCTTCGCCGACAGTTTCGAAGGGGTGGAGTGCGATCCGCCCCCGTTGCTCAGGCAGATGCTGAGGTGGACCGGTCCGGCGGGTGTGGAGCGGCTGGAGGGCGACCGATGAGCACCCGAGCAGCGAGCCAGTCGCGCCAGTCGTTCTGGCGATGGTTGTGCGGGACGTTGGTCGTCCTGACGAGCTTGTCCAGCCCGATCCTCGCTGCAGATCGCGCACCAGTCAGCTTGGCGGACGACTGGATGGTCGCGCTGCAGGCGGGTCGCGATGCGCGGCACTTCCCGCGAGACCTCTCGAGTCACGCTGTTGCGACACTGCCAGCCAGCACGATGATGGATCTGGAAGACAGCCTGTTGCGCGCCCTGGATCGTGGCGAGCATGAGCAGTTCGTCCTGACGTGGCGGCGACTGGAAGCGGCGCATCTGTTGGCCGAGGCACGACTTCAGGACATCGGGCAGCAGCTTCAGTCCAAGGCGGTTTCGGCCAGCATCCTGCAGCGGCACACGGAAGCCGTCGACAGCGCGCGTGCACGCTGGGATCGACTGGCCGTCGCCGTGAAACCACTGCTGCGGCGCAATGCCAAGCAGGCTGACGCGGTCGATGCGGATCTGCGACGGCTGCTCAGCGAGCGAACCGACGATGCCCGGACGGTGATGGGTTTGCAGGCGATGCCGGTGCGCTACCTGCCAGCCACGGCGGGTCCGTTGCGCAGCGCAACGATGTTCGATCCCGATTACCTGCAGGCGGCCGACAACTGCGCGAATTTTGATGCCCCGTTGCTGACCGGGGCGGAAGCGGATGTTTCGGCCGAGATCCTGGCCAAGGCGGCTGAACTGGAGTTCGAGTACACCCGCATTTACGACTTCGTGCGCACGGGCATTCTGACCGAGTGGTATCCGGGCAGTCAGCGGGGAGCACTCGGGACCTTGCGCAGCGGTCGCGGCAACGATGTGGATCAGGCCAGTCTGCTGATTGCGCTTCTGCGGGCCAGTGGTTTGCGCGCCGCCTATGTACACGGCCGGGTGACGGCACCTGCTCGCACCCTGGCCCAAACGATGGCGATTCCGGCAGCCGGTGTAGACACACTGCTGCATCGAGCCTTGCGTCCACACGAGCCGATCCATGAGCCGGGCATCAGCGAGCCGGTGGCCTTTCGCTTTGACTACACCTGGGTCGTCGCGCAACTGTCCTGGGATGACTATCGCGGCTCGGCGGCGCAGCAACACCGCGGGCTGACCTGTGTGCCGTTGGACACTGCGCTGAAGCAGCATGAGCGCGATCACTACGGCAGTCTGTTTCCATCACTGGGCCTGGATGTCGACAGTTTCGAAGCGAGCTATCTCAGCTCGACGCCGGCGCAGGACCCACTCGCCGCCCTGATGGCCATGGCGGAAGCCTGGTCCGGCAGTCAAGGTCAGCCGCTCGAGCGCTGGCTCAACGGCCGGCACATCAGTGAGCCGCCGCAGGGGTTGATTCCGCCAACCTTGCCCTTTGAGATCGAAGGCGCCATGGCGGTGTCCGAAACCTTGCCAGAGCGATTGGGCGTCTCAACGCAGCTGACCGTCAGCGGCGACGGCATCCAGGATCTGGTAGTCGATGCGCCGACGTCTGCCTTGACCAGCGGCCGGCTGACCGTCTCATTCCTGCCCGCCACTTGGGCCGATCAGGACCTGATCGCCCGTTTCGGCGGGCTGCTTGACACGCCGGCCTATCTGGTTCGCTTTCGGCCCGAAGTCTCGCTGGACGGGCGGTCCGTGGCCGTCGGCGAACCGCTGGCGCCTGGCGAATGGGTCTCGTTGCGACTGCGCTTGCCGGCCGGCGAGGACGTTGTCGAGGTCAGTCAGCGACTGCAGGTCGGGGGCTATGCCGCCGTCGTGCTGAGCCAGACCGGCCCAGTGTCGAGTGAGTCCTTGCCACCACCGCTGGACGGCGAGCCCGAAGCCGCCCGCTTGCTGGCAAATCTGGGACGGCGCTACTACCAGCAATGGAATGACGACGCACAAACGCTGGCCTTGCTGGCCGACGAGACCGTGGTTCAGCCGTTGCCGGCGGCGGGCTTCGTCCTCAGCCAGCTGGAAGTCGAGCGCATCGAGGGCCTGCCGTTGCGCATCTCGCTGGACAGCGTTGGACTCGACGCGGCGATGCGCATACTGACGCCACTGGCAGGGGTTGACGCGCCCGCCGATCTGCTGCGCCTGATCGCCCTGCAGGGCAGTTCACTGGAAGCTCGCGTATTCGATGAGCAATGGTCCACGCCCGCGGTGTCCGCTGACCAGGTCATGGCCGCGGCGGCGCTGGGCGGCGTGGCGATGCTGGATCTGCAGGGCCCGGCCGGCGAGGCACAACTTTCCGCCACCACGCATCCAGCAGCCGTCCGTGAAAAGATCGCTTCCTGGTTGCAACTGGGCTTTCGCGTGCGCTTGCCGGCTGCGCCCATCCAGGTGGGCGCATGGCTGGGCAGCGCCTGGCTGGTGTCCGATGCAGAGGGTTCATCGGGGTACTTTCTCAGCGGCGGGCTCGCCGGTGGCATCACAGTGCTCCCGCCTGACCAGTGGTACCTGGAGAATCTCGCTGCCGCACTGAACGACCCATTCGCCAAGCCCACCAACCCCGATCCGCTGGCCGGCGTCTTCGTGAGACTGGACGCCAGCGCCCAAGACCAACGCGCGCAGCATGGTGAGGAATTGGACAGACCACTGGGCGTGCGCGTGGAGGACGGCAGCGGCCGGCCGGTGCAAGGCGCACAGGTTCGCTTCGTGCTCAGTGCCGGAGAGGGCGTACTGATTCACGACACATCGAGCGCGCCGGAGATCATCGTTGCCACTGATCATCGCGGCGTGGCCCAGGCACGGTTGGAGTTGGGGAACAACTCGCCTCTGGAGGCGATTGTCCAGCGCGAGGGTGAGACCTATCCGCAACGCGCCCGCGTGTTCAAGGTGGACATTTCCGTGGCGGCTGCCGTCGCTGGCGGCAACGTGCTGGCGGGTGAGTCCTACCGAGCCTACGGCATGCCCGGGCCACCGGCACAGTTGGGGCTGACGGCAGTACCGCCCACCGACCCTGATGTTGGCCTGTTCCATCCGCCGGGTATCGGTTATCTGAGCTACCGCGTGATCGTCGTTGACGCTCTCGGTCATCTGGTGGCCAATGTGCCCTTCGAGATCGAGACCAGCTGGTCGCCAGGCATCGAGATCCAGCCGCCGGGCGTCTGCGCCACCGATCCGCTGACCGGTGCCTTGCCCGCAGGCGTGTTCCTGCCGGGAGAATGCCCGATTGATCAGCTCATCCTGACCGGCCACGCCTGTGTGGGGACCTCCCGACAGCTGGTCAGTCGAGCCGAGGAAAGTGCCTTCCACATCGTCCCACCCAATGTGGTGGGCGCGAACGTTCGCTATGAGCTTCGCTCGGCCGGTCTGCCGACGCTCAATCTCGGCTTTGCCACCACTGGTACCGTCGTGGTGATCCCCGAAAGCGGCCTGTGCCGCGCAGTGCACGGCCCCTGGCAATCGATCTTCGGTCACTCCGTTCACGAAGTGATCGACGGAGAGCGACTCTCCGATCAGGTGATTTTCACGGCCAACGGATCGAGTGTTCCCGGGTTTCCGCTGGCGCCATTGAGTTCGATTGAAGCGGCACGCCCCGGCGACCTGTTGCCGCTGCCACGAACCATGCACTTCGCCCAGCGCCCGGTGTTCGCCGATGTGGTGATGCAGGGCGGCATGGTGGCAACCTGGGACATGGGCGGGCCATCGATGCTGCCGCCGAGCCTGGATGATCCACCCATTGCAGCGCCAGCGGCAGATCTGCAGCTGAGCTTCAGCGATGGCGCCAGCGTCGAGGATCTGCGCAACATTGGCCCTGGGGTCTGGCAGTACCAGTTGCGCGTGCCGCCCAGTCCGGCGCGATCCCAGGGAGAGTTGAGGGTTGAGTTCGCGCCGACGCCACAGGCGCCGCAGCCAACGGTCCTGCAGGCCAGTCTGCCCGAGGCCTGGGCCGTGGTGCCGTCGCTCACGCTGGAGCCTTCGCCGATTCCGGTCGGTGTGGGCGGTACGCTGCAGTCGGATCTGCGAGTCGTACTGGGCATGGATCCGCCCGAGTATCGATCCGGTGAGGTGCGCCTGTCGCTGCAGCGCAGCGGTGAGTCGGTCGCAGATCTCATCTCGACCTACGGCTATGACGGCTTCTTCGCCCTGTTCGGTCGTGGTCTGCGCCTAGAACGCGATCAGACCTACAGTGCGGTGGCCACGATCAACGCGCAAACGCCGTTTGCGCTGGACACGGATGTCGCTCCACTGACCCAGTCATCGGATGTCATCCTCGGGGTCTGCGGGAATGACGGCAGCGCCGGCGAAATGAGTGACGGCCAGATGCTGCAGTGCGTCCTTAGTGGACGCAGCAGCAATCTCAAGCTCAAGCGCCGCATCGATATCCCCAATCAGCGCGTCTGCGATATGGGAGCAGAGATCGCCTTCTTCCTCGCGCAGCCCGCCACCGTTTCGCTGCGCCTGTATCCCATCGACGACATGGACGTCTCCGGCGCGGTCGAAGCGACCCTGCTCAGCGCCGAGGTGCTGGATGAGGGCCTGCACCGCATCGACCTGACGCCCGGAGACGTTCGGCTGGGCACCTACCTCTACGAGATCGATGCCACCGGCCAACTGGGCAATCAGGAGATGGTTCGCGGCTCGCTTAGCAATGAACCGGATCGGCGTGATCATCTGGCGCTGGGTCACACCATTGTGCGCAGCGTCGACGTCTTCGATGGGCAGTTCGTCCTCTCCCGCAGCGATGCCCAGGTGGCTGGACGGGGACCAATGCTGGCCTTCCGCCGCAGCTACAGCAGTTCCCTGGGCAACCGCATCGGGCCCTATGGCCGTGGCTGGTCCAGCCCCATCGAGGGACATCTGTCATTCGACGCCTGTGGCGTGATTCAGGCCGTCGGTGGTGAAGGTGCCGGCGGGCGATTCGTCTACGACCACGACGACAGCGAAGGCAACGTCGTCTATCGACCCCTGGACGGCTACCACAGCAGTCTGTTTCGCCGGCCCTCCGGTGACTTCGATCTGTATGCGCTGGACGGGACGCGCTATCAGTACGACGGACAGGAATACCAACTGCGGCTGATCGAAGACACCAGCGGCAACCGCCTCAGCTATGAGTACACGCCCATTGGCGGCCGATTGGTGGTGACCGGCCTGGTCCAGGACAACGGTCGCCGCTTCGACCTGCGCTACGAGGTGGTTGGTGTCGACGGTCTCGCCATGCCGCTGCTGCAGCAGCTGACCGGCCCGGACGGCATTGACGTGCGTTACCGCTACGACGAGAAAGGCTTGCTCACCGAGGTCCGTCGAGCCGGACTCGGCAGTGCCGATCCCATCGAGCAGTTCAGCTACGAGAACTTCGGTCGCTACCCGGATCGCAGCAACCCAACCCGTTCTCATGAACTGGGCTGGCGCCTGACGACCGCCACCAACGCGCTCAGTGGCGCGGCGATCCAGTACAGCTACAACCCGCGCTGGAGTGGTGCAGAGCAGGGCGACGGCAGCTTTGCCGACGTCATCTCGTTGTTCGTGACAGAGCTGACCGAAACCGATGCGGGCACGGTGACTTTCAGCTATGTGGGCGAACGCGGTCGGCCCGGCGTGCAGACCACCGTCGTCAAGAACGCGCGCTTGTATGACACCACCTACACGATGAACGAGTTCGGCGGTGTGGAGCGCATCGACGACCCCATCGGCAGTCAGAGCACCGTCTGGAACCTGCAGCACCGCAAGCCGCACAGCCAGACCGACGCCGAAGGCGTGCTCACCGAGTTCAGCTACGACGCCTACGGCAACACCCTGCAGCAACGGCTCAGTGGGCGTGGAGAACCAGTCCAGGCCAGTTGGACCTTCATACCCCCGGACACTTTCGATCCGCCGGTGATCAAGAACCGCGCACAGACCTACACCGACTTCCGCGGCGTTGAGCAGACCTACAGCTATGACCCGGCGGGTCGATTGATCGGTCACAGTCAGGGTGGCGTCTCGATGAGCTACGGCTACGACGCTCGTGGCGATCAGGTCAGCCACACGGACTACAACGGCAACACCACCGAGACGGCCTACAACAACCTGGGCCTGCCCATCCGCATGACCTACGCCGATGGCGCGGTCGTCTCGATGGCCTTCGACGCGCGCGGTCGCGAGACGCTGCGCACTGACGAACTCGGTCGCGCGACGATCACCGAGTACGACGGGCTGGATCGGCCGTTGCGGGTGGACCCGCCAGGCCCAGGCGACCGCCGCACGGTCTACGACGACAGCACGCCGAGCATCACCAGCTTCGACGAACTGGAGCGGTCCACCATCACCGTGATGGACAAGCAGGGCCGCGCGGTCAGCATCACCAACGCGCTCAACGACAGCCGCACGATGAGCTACGACGACCACGGCAATCTCGAGGAAGAGACCGATTTCCGCGGTAATCCCCGTACGGCCATCTTCGATGCACTGGATCGTCGCATCAGCCTGAGCGAGCCCGAAAGCCGCAACACCACCTACACCTATCTGAAGACCGGCCAGATGACCGAAATGACGGTCAGCGGAGCCGGCGGCGAGCGCACGATCCGCTATCGCTACGAGCACCCGCGCTACTTCCGCACCGGGGAGTACGGGGTGCTGGACGGCGAGGAGATCGGGACGACGCTGGTGCTGGACGGCGAGGGCAATCCGCTGACGCGCACCGATGCGCTGGAGCGCGAAACCACCAGCAGCTTCGATGCGTTCGGTCGGCCGTTGCTGGTCAGCGAACCCGAAGGGCGGACCACCACGCACGTCTACGACCCGCAGGGCAATCTGCTCAGTCGCACGGTTGCCGGCGGCGGTGGATCGCGCACCGAAGCCTTCGAGTACGACTTGCGGCACCGGCAGACGGTCCGCGTCGATGGTGTGGGCGAGCGCTGGCTCACGGGCTATGACGCCAAGGGCAATCGGATCAGCGAGACCGATCCGCTCGGGCGCGTCAGCCACTACGCCTACGACCTGCGCGATCGCCTGATCACCCAACAGCTGCCGGGCGAAGGCCGGGTGAGCAGCTACGGCTACGACGCAGTCGACAACCGCATCAGCGAATCGCTGCCCAGCGGTCAGGAGATCACCCACAGCTACGACGATCTCAATCGACTGGTGTCGAGCACGGATCAACTCGGCCCCATCGCCACCTTCGACTACGACCCCGACGGCCATGTCATCACCAGCACCGATGGCCGCGCCTTGCCCACCACGACTGTCTGGGATTCGCTCGGTCGCAAGGAAAGCGAGCTTCAGCCGGAAGGTCGCAACTGGTCATGGACCTGGAACGCCTGGGACCAGCCCCTGACCGAAACCAATCCACGCACGATCACCGTGATCCATCAGTACGACACGCTCGGTCGGCGTCTCAACAGCACCGATCCATTGGGTACGCAGACCTGGGACTACGATGCCATCGGCAATGTGCTCAGCCAGAGCAATCGTCGCAACCACGCCACCACCTTCGACTACGACGATCTGAACCGGCGAGTTGCGCAGACCGACCCCACGACCGAGACGCAGCAGTTCGGCTACAACGCCTTCAATGAGCTCATCCGTCAGGTCGACCGTCGCGGCATCGAGACCACGACCGCCTATGACGACGCCGGCCGGGTACTCGCGATCAACCGTGCCGGGCTCACGCGCCAACGCTTCCTCTACGACGCAGCCGGACAGCAGACCTCGCGCTTCGACCCGCTGGGCCGTGAGACGCGGTCCCAGTACGACCTTGCCGGCCGTGTGGAGGTCGAAACGCTGCCCGAGGGTGCCCGCATCGAGCGCAGCTGGACCGCCGCCGACGATCTGGCCAGCCAGACCGATCCCGACGGACTGGCTGTGGCCTATCAGTACGACGAGCGTCGACGACTCGTCAGCGAGACCAACGATCTGGACGAGACCACAGTCTACGACTACGACGGCAACGGCAACCGCACCGCCATGACACGGCCGCTGGCGACCGAATGGATCTTCGAGTTTGACGACGCCAATCGGCTGGTCGCCGTGGTCAATCCGCTGACACAGCGCACCGAGTACGGCTACGACGAGAACGGCAATCGCACCTCGATCCTGGATGCCAACAACCACACCCGCACCTTCGAGTTCGACGAGCTCGACCGCATGACGGCCATGCACTACCCGGGTGGCGCCACCGAGATCACGGAGCGCGATCCGGAAGGCAATCCGGAGACCACGATCCGGGCCAATGGCCAGCAGATCATGCGCGTTTTCGACGAGCGTCATCGCCTGGTGAGCGAGACCTTCGCACCGGTCACCGAAGACGGCATCGAGTCGATCGACTACGAGTACAACGGCAACGACGCGATCATCCAGGTCACTGAAACGCTGAGCTCGGGCAGTTGCCCCGGCGGCGGCACCGTGTGCACCAGCAGCTATGCCTTCGATGATCTGGACCGGTTGATCCAGGCCACCGACCGCAATGGACTGAGCTTCAGCCAGCGCTATGATGCGGCCGACAATCGCCTGGCCAGGACCGGTCCGGAAGGAGAGACGGTCTATGTCTACAACGGGCTGGACCAGATCACCGTCGTCACCCCGCCTGACGCCGCAGCCATCGGGCTCGATCCCACGGCCGCCGGCCGTTGGGGCGAGATCAGCCACGGCAACGGTGTGCGCACGCAGGTGCAGTACGACGGGGCAGGGCGCATGAACGCGGTTCGCCACTGGCTGGGCGCGGCGGCGGTGCTGCTGAGTACCTACAGCTTCGACGCCAATGGCAACCGGCAGACCGAAACCATCGAGGCCCAGAGTCAAAGCTGGCTGACCAGCTACGACTACGACGATGCCGATCGCCTGACCGGCTACACCGCACCGGAAGGCCAGACCAGCTACATCCTGGACGCGGTCGGCAACCGCACGCAGACCACCACCGGCGGCCAGCTCAGCACCGCCGATTTCGACCCCCGCGACCGCCTCACCGACATCCGCGACAGTGGCGGACAGGTCGTCACCCATTACGACTACGACGAAGCCGGCCGCCAGACCGCCCAGACCAGCGGTGGCCAGACCACCCACTACAGCTACAGCGCCACCGACCGCCTGCTCGCGATTCGACAAGGCAGCCCCAGCGCCGAGCCCCTGGTCCGCTACGAATACCACCGCCTCAGCCGTGGCAGCGCCAACGGCGGCCAGCGCAGCGCCCGCACCGACGCCGGCAGCCGCGAGCACTACCAGTGGGACGGCCTCAAGCTCGCCACTCGCACCAACGCCCTCGGCAACCCCCTGGCCCGCTACAGCCACGCCAACGGCTGGATCCTGGCCAGCAGCGAACAAGGCGCCGAGTACAGCTACCAGCTGGACGCCCTGGGCACCCCGCTGATCCTCACCGACGAAGCCGCCGCCATCGCCGTTCGCTACCGGCTCGACCCTTGGGGCGTGGTGCTGGAGCAAACCCAAGCACACGTCAACCCAATCGGCTTCACGGGCTACTTGCGGGATACCGCGACCGATCAGCTGTATGCGCAGGCGCGCCAGTCCCTGCCGGGGGTGGGGCGGTTCGGGAGTGTGGATCCCTGGGAGGGGGATGGGCTTCGACCGATTACGCTGAATTCGTATTTGTATGGGAATGGGAATCCGGGGGTTTGGGTTGATCCGGATGGGCGCATAACCTTGCTTAACGAGGATGCGCAGGGTGTAACCAGTCGGTTAAGCGAAGCATCATTGGCCGTTGCAGACAACGCTAAGGGGGCGTGGCGGGATTCCCCTTGGTACGCCAAGCCAGGACTGGCAGTCGCGTGGGGCGGTGCAGGTGCAAGTTATCTGACCGCGGAAGCGGGCAGTTTTCTGGTGGTAGGAGCAAACCTATTTGCAAATGCAATGGTTGCCGGAACAGACATGCTGGGAGACGCGGTTGGAGTTCCGGAAACAGCCTTTAGCGGCCTAGCGCGAGAGGCCTACCATGAAACGAGCAGTTTCGTTGGAGCGGCAGCTCCGGCTGCTGAAGCCTTTGCGGATAGGCCCGGTGAATCGACTATTGCCGCGGGTAGCGCGGTCGGCGCTAGTGTCCTAGCTACGTACGAATCCGTTCTAAATGGCGAGTCTAAAGCCATCTATGATGTTCTGAGCAATTTCAATCCAGCCAAAGCTGGAAAGAACATCGGGTCGACTGTGTTTGGCGTCGGTGATAAGAGGATTGCGGCTGTTTCGAAACACGGAACCACGATTGAGGATCCTTCCGGTATTCTTGGGGTTTCTGCAGACCAGGCTCACGTATTGGGGAATGCTGGCGCAAATTCAAATCGGGGGGCGCTAGCTCAAACCAATGTCTCAGCGCTTGCTGATGGCAAGATTCATTTTCGGCGGTGGCAGAGAGGGGATGCGATAGACAAACCCCTTCCGGATGGTAGTGCTCCTTCTTGGGGAACGATACAATCTCGATACTGGAAAAATAGGGCCCTCGCTGCCGCGAAAACCCGGGAGTTTAGTGTTGAAAATTTGCGCAGGATGCAACGCGGTAGCGCCCCGCAGGACTACAATCCTCGGACTGGAAACTTCGAATCAAGGGAGCTGCATCATGTGATTCCGCAGCGGGCAGGAGGTGCTAGCGACCCATTAAACTTAAGGGAGCTAACTCCGGATCAGCACGGTGCAGTCGATCCCTATCGGCACACGGTTCCGACAACGACAGGCATACTGTGATGGAGAGGCAAGCAAATCATGTTTCATGAGCAAGTGACATTCGAAGTGATTCCGTCAAAGGCTTTGTCGGGCGGGGAGTTGAATATTGTGATGCAGTCTTTGGGAATGGTGCTCTACTACGATGTCTATGCGCTACCTTGCCCAGAACGTGGCGAACCATGGCAGTCGGAGACGATCGCAAACATCGACACGATAATTGGTGGCGAAGTAGCGGACGCTAGGGACGGTTGTGAAAAAATGCTGGTTTCATATCCACTTGCGACGTTGTCCTCGAGCTACGTAGGGCGGTTCATCGACACTCTCTTTGCTTTGGCAGGTGCGGTGAGCGGTCGGGTTGAAAGATCGGAAGCGAAAATTGATCGGGAGGCTGCTAGGCTGATCATCGGAGACTGCATAAGTGAACTGCTCGAGGAATGGGGGGAGGAGCCGGGAAGCAAAGAGCTAAGGATTTTGATAGAGTCATCGCGAAAATAGTCACAGACACTCAGGACACCCGCACTCTCAGCGGAACGTCTGACGTTGGTGCGAATAGCTCGCATTTTGGTGGATTGCTTCAGTCGGAGAAGGCCAGATCGGTCGATCGGCGGCCAATAGATGCTCTGGACGCACGAAATTCCGTATTCGAGGCTCACCGCAACCGCCGAACCATGTCGGCGGCTGCGCTTGTCTCGTTGATCAGGCTGGTTTGGGCTCCGCCCGTCGCTGGGCCGCCGATCGGGACACGCAAGCTTCTGCAGCGCCGCCCGAGTCTATGTGATCGGTTCCTATTTGGGTGAGGTAGCGGGGACGCAGCAGGATAGATCAGACGATCGGCGGGTGATGGGCCGAGTTGATGTCCGAGATCTCGATATCGAAGCACAACGTTGTCGCCGACTATCCTGCGTCGGGTCATTTTTGTGTTCCAGGGAATCCGGTCAGACTGAGGTTAATCCATGAGTAAGCCCGCAACCTTGACTCCAGTTATTAAAAGGGAAATCACTTCAGATTGGTCAGAAACATTCCCTTCACTGGGTATTTATAAGCCATTGTGGTTGCTTAAGCGCCACGGGCCGCTTCTTATGGGGGTTCTGCTGGACCGGACTCGCTCCAACGATATATATATACCGAAATTCCATGTTCATAATCTGCTTTCCCCGTCCTTGTCAATTTTGCTTTCGCTAGTGTTCGAGGTTCCAGACTTTCGTCAGAAGGCTCTGCCAAGGAAAATAAAAATAGCGCATCATTTGGAACAGTACGGAGAAGCGGCTGAGACCCTTAGGGGATTGGTGCCAGATCTCGATGCCGATTTGCTGTCATGGCCTCGCATAGTGGAGCTCCACGCAGAGTTTATTCAGCAGAAACGTGATTTCGCTGTCGCGAAATATTGCCATGCAATATTCCGCGACGTCATTCTGTTGGCGAGTTGGTGCGGGAAACTAGAGTATGCGCAAGAATGTTTGGATGCTTCGCTGTCAATAATGAGTGCTTGGACCCCGCCTATTGATGTAGTTGCCTGGCAGGATTCGATTGAACGTCAGATGCACCCGGAATCGATGAGGCTGACGCTTGCGGCTGAGTTGCAAAGACACAAGCTCAGCCACGTTCCCCAATTTGAACTGCAAGAGACGGGAGATACCAAGTTTATCACTGACACTTACCGTTGTGTCTGGTTGTTGGAGACAAGATGATTCCCGAGAACGGTTCTGTTTCTGTGGTAGCGAGTTAGCAGGTGATTCAATACAGTAAAATCTTGCTGGGCCAATAGGGGAGGGGCTGTCATGGCTATACAAAGGGCGCTGCTGTTTTTAGCTGGGATATTGATATTTTTTCCGATCGGGGCTCACGCGGAGGACTTGACACTATGCAAGGAGGGGTGGAGAGAGACGCAGGTAGGAAATCATCTTGTTGCGGTTGAGCTTTTCAAAGATTGCATCAAGACCGGAGAGTTGGGGCAGGCAATGTTGGCGAGGACGCACCGAAATATCGGAATTGCCTACCGCAGGGCCAAAATGCCAGATGCTGCGATTGCGGCATTTACTGAGGCCATTGAATTGAAGCCGGCGGATGTCTGGGACGACTACGTGAATAGGGGAAATGCGTATGACGATCGTGGTGATTTTGAACGCGCGATGGACGAGTATGATAGAGCCTTGGAATTGAAGCCCGGGTACGGCGAGGCGTACTACAACCGCGGGATCGCCTATGAAGGACAGGATCAGCTTGAGAAAGCACGGGTCGAGTTTGTGAGGGCCTATGAAAGTGGGTTGAGAACCGAGTTTCTGTATGAACGTATGGTGGTTTACGGGCTCTTCGAGTAGCGCAACAAAGCCGCGAGATGCTCAGGACACCCGCACTTTCAGCGGCTCGCCTGACGTTGGTGCGAATAGCGCGCATTTAGGTGGGCTGCCTGAGGTGGTGAAGGCCAGATCGGTCGATCTGCGGTCGTTTGGTGCTCTGGACGCACGAAATCCCATAATCGAGGCACACTGCAACCGCCGAACCATGTCGGCGGCTTCGCTTTTCTCGTTGATCAGGTAGGTTTGGGCTTGGCCCGCCGCTCATTGAGCAGTCGAGCCACACCGATGCCCTGCAGCCAGCGCTGTCCGATGTCCTCGGCATAGGCCAGGATCTGCTCGGCGGCGCCAATGACGCGGTAGAAGTCCGATTCGGTGCCCTTGACCTGGCGGGTCCAGGTGCGGCTCCATCGATCTTGCCGCGCTTGGTCGGATACATGACCCGGCCGGTCCAGTCGACCAGCCCCAGGTAGTGCCGAACCGAGATTCCCAACGCCAGCTCACCTGGCACGCCAGCGACAGGCTGCAGCAGCTTGTCGACATCACCCAAGCGCTCCGCGGTCTCTCTAAGCCGCTGCTGGATCGACGTGTAGTCGCTGGACTCCAGATCGGTCGCCATGGCCGCGCGGATCGGGTTCAGATCCACATACACCATCGCGGAAAGAACCGCCTGCTCGTCCAGCAGCCGCTGACACTTGAAGCGACCTTCCCAGAATCGCCCAGTGCAGCCGTCCTCCAGGTTGGCCTGTCGGGCGATGTGCTCGTTGAGGCACTTCATGAACTCACTGACCGAGGCCAGGCGCTGCCGAATCTGAGCGATGCGCTCAGGTTGCCCCAGCCAGACATGGATCCGCCTGGCCCTCTGCTGTTCGGAATAGTCAGCCGGGCAGTACAGCCGCAGCCAGCGGTCCAGACATTCGACATCAGTCCAGTTGTCCACCCAGGCTGGGTCGAATTCCAAAGCCAGATGCAAGTGGTTGGACATGGCTGCGTAAGCCAGGACACGGACGCCGAAGATCGAAGCCAGTTCGGTCAGCCGCGTCACCACCCAGTCGCGCCGATGATCATAGGACTTGCCGGTGAGTCGGTCCGAGCCGCACAACCAGGCACGCCGCACACAGCGGCTGACGCAGTGGTAGTAGCCAGCCGAGCCAGGCGGCGCAATCGTGGATCTCGCGGTAGTCATGAAGGACAGCGTGCCGCATCATCTGGGTGGCGTCTGCCGGCAGATGGCGGCGGTTTGAGGCGGATTAATCTGCTTCGGAGTGTTTGCGTGTCCCGGTGACTTGACATCCCGGTGACTTGACATCACCGCCATCGCCAGCGCTCTCGAAACCGACCGCCAGTACGACTACGACCGCCTCGATCGCCTGAGCCAGGTGCGCGACCAGAATGCCGCCCTGATCGAAAGCTACAACTTCGACCCCACCGGCAACCGCACCGCCCGTACCAGGGACGGCGCCACCGAGCAGCTGAGCTACACCAACACGCCCGCCGCCCCGGTCTTCCCCACCGACCCAACCTATGCCGATTTCAGCCACCGCCTGCAATCCGTCGACGCCACCCCGCGCAATTACGATGAAGTCGGCAACACCCTGACCGGCATCTCGGTACTCAATGCGCAGAACGCCAGCAGCGAGTACGATGAACGCAACCGCCTGACCCGCATCCTCAGCGGAGGCATGGAGTTGGCCAGATACGAATACAACGGCCGCGGCGAACGCGTCGCCAAGCAGACCGCAACCGAAGCGTATCTGTACGCCTATGACGAGTCCGGCCAGCTGATCGGCCGGTACGTGCCGGAAGGCGCCACCGACTGGCGCATCGATGAAGAGATTCTGTGGCTGGACAGCACGCCAATTGCCAGCGTGCGAATGGACAACGGCCACCCCCTGATCCGCGCCATCCACTCAGACCACCTCAACAGCCCCCGCGCCCTGACTAGCCTGCACGGTGACAGTCCGCCGCAAGGCACGACCGTCTGGCGCTGGCCGCTGACAACCGGCGAGACGGGTGGCAATAACGCCTACGGCACCGAACAGGCGCTGGAAGACCCGGATGGAGATGGCACGCGGGTGGTGTTTCACCTGCGCTTCCCTGGGCAGCAGTACGACGGCGAGTCGGGGCTGCATTACAACTACTTTCGGGATTATGAGGCGGGGGTGGCGAGGTATGTGGAGTCGGATCCGATTGGGCTATGGGGTGGTTTGGCAACGTTCGCTTATTCAGAATCAGCGCCGAACCAACAGTACGACGAGCTCGGTCTTGTTCCTAGCGCAGCAATGCTAGAAGCTATGATAATTTCCGCAGCGGGACGCTGTATTGCTGGTGCTGCGGCTGGATTTACGACCAACGTGGGCAAGCAGTTTTTCACTTGCTGCGTTGACCAATGTGGCTATCGCGACATATTGTCGTGCGACTGGAAAGTGTGCTTAAAAAGTTCGATAAATTGTGAGGCCAAGAACGCGGCCGTAGGTGGATGCATTGTTGGGGTGCTACGTCCAGAGCTGGCGTTCTTAGCGGGTTGGTTCGCTAGGAAGTATGCTGGCTGGCTTTGGCCTTGCGATTGAGTACGGTGGATTTCCTATTTCCAATCATTATCGCTGGTGGCTCCTTGCTTTCTATTTGGGCCGCAGTGGTCTCCTTGCTCAATGGCAGTCCTCATCGGTTTATTTTTGGGCGAATTGGGAGTGAAAGCGGGAGTGGGTTAGGCCTTGTTTCAAAGGTCTATTGCTTTTTTGTGGCACTTTGGGGGGGTGTCGGGTTCTTTCTCAGCTGCTACTGGATGATGGTTTTACGATAGGCGATCTGGGTCTGGCGCTTCTCGGCGTTGTATTGCGCCCTATCCTGCCTTCGATGGTCTGACCGCCGAAACGCTGAGCTTTGCCCATGACGACACCACCGCCGGCAACGCCGGCACCGGGCGGCTGACCAGCCTGGCCGATGCCTCAGGCCATACCGCGCTGCGCTATGACAGCCACAGCCGTCTGATCGCCAAGGCACAGACGGTCGGCAGCGGCAGCGCACGCACCCTGCAGACCAGCTATCTGCCCAACGGTCGGGTCGAAGGCCATTTGCTGCCTTCCGGGGCGGTGGCGCGCTATGCCTATCGCGCCGACGGCCGGGTGATGTCGGTCAGCGTCAACGGCGTGGAGGTGATTCGCGCGGTCGACTACTTCGCCTTCGGCGAGGTGCGCAGCTGGGACTATGGCAGCAGTGGCCAGTACCGGCGCGCCTACGACCGCGACGGGCGTATCCGCCAGCACAGCGCCGGGGCAGGCCAGCGCAGCCTCAGCTTCGACCCGGCCAGCCGCATCACCGCGATCGCCGACGATGCCGCGGCCGGATCGGCGCAGGACTGGAGCTTCGACTACGACGATCTGGATCGCATCACCGAGGCGCACAACGCCGCCACGGTAGGCTCCATCGCCAATGTGGAGCTGAACTGGGCCTACGACGGCACCGGCAACCGCACCAGCGAGACCCGCAACGCCGATCCACCGATTCCCTACACGATCGACCCAGCCAGCAACCGACTGCAACAGGTCGGATCCAACCCGCGTCAACATGACGCGGTCGGCAATACGCTGAATGACGGCACCGGCACCACCAGCCGCTACAACGCCCGCAATCGACTGATCGAAGTCAGCCGTGCCGGCTTGACCAGCACTTATGCCCACAACGCCTTCGGCGAACGGGTCTGCAAGGCGATCGATCACGCCGGCCCCTGCGCCCAGGCCCCCGACCGCATCGAATATGTCTACGACGTCGACGGCCGCCTGATCGGCGAGTATCCCGTCGGCGGCAGCAGCGCGAACGCGGTCGAATACCTGTGGCTGGACGACACCCCGATCGCCGTGCTCCAGCGACGCCCGGGATCGACCAACGGTGGCCCCACCGGCGGCGGCAGCGCCACCGCATGGAACGGTACGCAAGCCGGCGGCATGGACCTCTACCACCTGCAGCCCGACCACCTCGACACCCCACGAGTGGTGCTCAACGCCAACAACCAACCCATCTGGCGCTGGGACAGCGCACCCTTTGGCGATACGCTGGCCAACGAGCAACCCAGCGGAGGACTGACTAGCTACACCCTCAATCTGCGCTTCCCCGGCCAGCAATACGATGCCGAAACGGGCACGCACTACAACTACTTCCGGGACTACGAGCCGGGGAGTGGAAGGTATTTGCAGAGTGATCCGATTGGGTTGCGGGGTGGGTTGAATGTATACGCCTACAGCGATCTTGAGCCGATCTTCGTCACCGATCCCGACGGTCTAAAGGGTTTGTCGTTGCGGATCAGATCGTGGTGGACGAATGAGGAAAAGCAATACGGGAGGGCGAAAATAAACTGCCTAAAGCGTGCCGCGAGAGATGGGCGCCTGGTCAAAACAACACCAAGGAGAACCGGGACTGCGTCAAGTCACTATTCCGCTGCGACAGGCGCCGCAGTTCCTCCTGGACAAGAGGTTGATCACCTGGTTGATCTACAATTGGGCGGATGTGAAACATGTGGTAGCAATCTGTTTCCGACTTCTCCACGAGTTAATCGAAGCTTTGGAGCGCAGATTGGAAATCAACTTCGGACCGTCGCCACTGGTACTGCAATTGACAGCGTTACAGTTAGGAGAAGGTGATGGCCACCAAGAACTGGGCGCGGCACGAACTCTCGAGATTGAAGCGGATCATGTCGCACGAGTTTGACTCTTCAAAGCGAAAGCATCTAGAGTCGCTCTCCTTGTTCGCGCTTTATTCTTACATATTGAGGCTTTCGACAGAATTTGAGTTGGCCGCTTTGCGGATCTCGGAATGCGATTTTGACGGGAATCAGGACAAATGGGCATCCATCGAGCTCGGACTTGCCTTGTTGGCTCGGAATGCTCGCGAGCAGGGCAAGGAAGAGCAGGCAAGAGATGCGCTCTCCCGAATCCGGGGTGTCGGATTCGTACGGGAAAGGCTTTCCGGAACCATGCTGCGTGGTGCGACAGCCAATATTCGGTCGGCCGAGGCTATTCTTCAACGGTCTGGTCTGAATCAAGTTCAACGCCGGTCTGTCACAAAGTCTCTAATTGGCTCAAAGGAAGCGATATTGATGGAGCTATACTTCATCGGGGAACTGGGTGGCACTTCGAACGGAGAGCATGAATTTGAGCCAATGATTCGAGAGATCGAGGAGTTCTTGACCAGCGTGGATTGCCCCTAGTGATCGCCTGAAAATCGGGTGAATGAACAGATTCCCTCACGACAGAGCCTCGAAATCAGCAAGGCAGACAGTATGAGACAACTCGAGATGGGCGATGAGCAAATCCCGAGCCTGGAAGGCTGGGTCGCCAATCCATTTGCCACTAACATGAGCAGTACGACCCAGGACACCCGGAAGCGCCAGGCGAACTGGCAGAACCTTGGAGGGGCAGTTCCTCCCCCGGTAAGGCGTAGCGAGCCGCTGGGTCATCGAGTCATGGGTGGGGGCTGGTAACGGCCCTTGCCAAGCGTTGACAGGTGCAAGTGCAGGCGCGGTATTGAGCTCCGAAATCACAGTCGGGAACGCCGACCCTGTTGGGTGCTTCGGAGTGTTTGCGTGTCCCAGGGACCAGCTGGCCGACCGCCCGGCGCCGCTACTCTTTCACGCGCGCCGACTCGAACACGCCGTTGGGCTGATAGTAGGTGATCTTCAGGACCTGTCCATCGGCGTCGAGGGTGAAGCCAACGGCGTAGCCCTGCAGCCCCTTGATGTCGAATCGACCCGAGACTGCGGGCACCAGCGTGTACACCGGTTGTCCCGGCAGGATGAGCTGGAGTTGGTTGCCCGACAAAGCAATCAGGTCCGGCGTGCCGGTCTCGGCATCGTTGTAATCGCCGACGAAGCGCTGCAGGTAGGCAGGATCGGAGAGCTGAGGGTCAGGCTGCTTGGTGAAAACGATCGGTGCAGCGGCGCGTTCCAACGGGACTTCCACCGCGCTGATGTCGCCCGAATAGTCGGTGCGGAACAACAGTTTCGTCTCCTGGAAGGTTCCGTCTCCGTCGGTTTCAGTGCCTTTCCAGACATCGTAGTGCCAGTGCTCAAGCGGCGCGTCGATGCCGTTAAAGCTCATCGACAGCGCCGCCTTGCCGGGTGCGCCGCTGATCGTCAGTACGCCGTAGCCGGGATGGGCGTAGCTGCCCGCGTACTCGGTGATCGGGTGGGAAGGCTTCGTGTTCGCCTTGCGATCGGCGTCCCGTTTCGACTCGGCATCGTCCTGGATCGCCTTGCGCTTGCGGTGGCGCTCCAGCGCCTCGCCGACCCATTCGACCGACTCGAGCCCCAGGATGCGATCAGCCGCCATCCGGTTGAACAGATCAGGCAGCACCGACCCGCTGTTGGTGAACGCAACCAGGCCCAGGTGGTCGTCGGGGAACAGGACTACCGAGGTGGCGAAGCCGTCGATGCCGCCGCCGTGAGCAACCCGGCGATGGCCGCGGTAAACGCTGACCTCCCAGCCCATGGCATAGCCCACCGGCACGATATCGCCGCGAGTCGAAGCGTCCGGCAGGGTCATGTGCGGGCTTTGGATGTCGGCCAGCGCCGCCTGGCTGATCAGGGCCTTGCCGCCTACCCGGCCTCCGTCCAGATTGAAGCGCAGCCAGCGAGCCATCTCGTTGACACTGGAATTCACCGACCCTGCCGGACCCACCAGATCGATGGAGCGGAAGGGGATTTCCTCCAGTTGGTCATCGTCGTTCGCGTAGTGCGGTCGAGCGTGATCCGGATCGTTCTGGGAGGCCGCAACGCTGAAGTTGCTGCGCGTCATGCCCAGTGGCTCGAACAGGCGGACTCGGACGGTGTCCTCCCAAGTGCCACCGGCGAGCTGACCGGCGAGGTAGCCGGCGGTCATGTACATAAGGTTGTTGTACTGGAACCGTTCGCGGAGGTCAGCGGTGAGCTCCAGATGCTCAAAGCGCGCAATCAGATCAGCGCGGCTGCCCTCGTTGTAGTTGTACCAGAGCATGTCGTGTCTCGGCAGGCCAGTGCGGTGGGTGACCAGATCCCGTGGCGTGACCCTGGCCGCAATCGTCGCATCGGCCAGGTTGAAGCTCGGCAGGTAGCGGCGGATCGGTTGGTCCCAGTCCATCAGGCCTTCGTCCACCAGCATCCCGAGCACCGTCGAAGTCATCGCCTTGGTGGTGGAACCGATGGCGAACAGCGAGTCCGGCGTCATCGGCAGTTGGTCGTCGAGGTCCCGGTAGCCGAATCCGCGGGTATAGACGAGCTCGTCACCGAGCACGATCGCAATACCCAGACCCGGCACGTTGAAGTCGGACAGCGCCCGCTCGATCTCGGCGTCGAGCCCTTCCAGGGCGGCGCTCACCCGGGCTGCCCGGTTCTCCTTCGCCAAGCGGAACTCGAGGCTGGCGTCGCCCTGGGTGAAGCTGCCTGCAATCGCTTCGCCGGCCTCGTCGAGGGTGCCCTCGAAACTCGGATCGCCGGGGATGCCGGGAATGCGGAAGCGGATCGTGCGCTCCGCGATGGCAATGTCGCTGAGGTCAACGTCGATGAGCGACTGGATTGGGATCGAGATATCGCCACCGACAACGCCAGCGTCGTCGGACCGGAAGTCGACATCAATCTTCAGGACCCCGGTCGGAACCTCGATCGCGCCCACCCAGTGGCCGTCGAAGACCGACTCGGCCGATGCGGTGGCGGCGACAGCAAGCAGCGCTGCGACGAGGAACGATCTCGATGCGGTCATGGCGTTACTCTTGCTGACGTCCGGAGGGAGTATCCCAGACGACGCGTTGGCATGCCCGACTCGGGGATCGACCATGGCGCAGACAGCCTAGGACACAGACAGCCTACACAGACAGCCTAGGACACCCAAGACAGCCTAGGACACCCAAACTTTCGCGAGGTCCACGGACCTCGACGCGAGTGCCTGATAGTTGGGCGGGTTTTTGATGTTGGGGAGGGCCGTTTCGGCCAATCTGCGAGCGATCGCTTCGCTGACGTCGTGAAATCCCCGAGATGGCGCACGGCGAAGCCACCGATTGCTGTCGGCGTCGCTCTCTATCGCTTTGATCCGCAGGTTTGGCTTGGCCCGCCGCTGGCTGAGCAGTCGAAACCACACGTCTGTCCCGAATTTTGTGCAGAGGCATAGCATGAGCCGAAGGAGCATTTATGCCGAGCAAGACGAAACAGAGGAATGCGGAGATCGCGGCGCGTAGTGCGGCGTTGCCGAAGATTCCGGAAGAGGTCCTGGATCAGGTTTTCGGACCCATCGGGCCGATGACCGGGGGCAGATCAACGCAGCCGACGGCGCTGAAAGAGCGCTGATCAGGCGGGCGCTGGGCGGTGAGGTTGTCGCACCATCTTGGCTATCCGCTTGGCGCCGAGGCCGGCAGAGGCGGACAGCGACAATCACCGCAACGGCAGCAGCGCCAGGGCGGTCTGACCGACGACCGGTCCACTGCATCGGTGCCGCAGGACCGTGCAGGCAGCTTCGAACCCTGCTCGTTCCCAAGCACGAGCGGCGCTTCGCCGGATTCAGGCGAAGCAAGATCTGGCGATGTACGCCCGTGGCGCTGACGGTGCGCGTGAGATCAGGGCTTCCTGGCCGGGCAGTACAGCACCGAGGTCAGTCCTGAGTTCATCAGCACGAGTGCCGACGCTGTGATGGCCGGGGTGATCGCCTGGCAGGGACGGCCGCTCGAGCCCTGTATCCGGTGGTCTTCTTCAGCGCCCTGCGAGTCAAGATCGAGGACGCAGTGGTGCGCAACAAGGCGGTCTACACCTGGCTCTGGGCGTGTGCCGGATGGCACACGCGACATCCTGGGCCTTTGGATCGAGGCACCGAAGGCGCGGATTCTGGCTCAAGGTCTTCAATGATCTGAAGACCCGCGGCGTGGCCGACATCCTGATCGCGGTTACCGATGGACTGAAGGGGATTCCGGAGGCCCTCGGCACGGTATTCCTGCCACCACGCTGCAGACCTGCATCGTGCACCTGATCCACAGCCTGGACTGCTGCCTGGAAGGACCGGAAGGATCTGGCTGCGGCGCTCAAGCCGATGCAAGGCGCCCAGCGCCGGGCCGGCAGCCGGTAATGCCTTCGAAGCCAGCGCCTGGGCGTAAAGTTTCCACGGTCGTGGCGGCGGCGCACTGGGACCGGGTGATCCGTTCTTTGCCTTCCGCCCGGTAAGACGGGTGATCTTCTCCCGACCAACGCGATCGAAAGCATTCCACGCGCGACTGCGAAGATCATCAGGAACGCGCGGACACTTCCCCAGTGACGATGCCGCGACCAAGCTGATCACCGTCGCCGCAACATCACGGCCGACTGGGGCCGAGCCGCGGGAGTGGCGCTGCGCCATGACCAGTTCGCCATCTTCCCGGCAGCGACCGTTCGGGATGATCATTCTTGCCAAACGGATGGCCTGTCGCATCAGGAAACTGACGCCGTGAGCCAATCACCAAAGCCTCGTACAAAATTCAGACAGCCCCAGCCACACCGACGCCCTGCAGCCATCGCTGCCTGTCTCGGCGTAGGCGAGGATCCGCTCGGCGACGCCCAATCACTCTCGGTAGAAGTCCGATTCAGTACGCGCAGCCTGGGTAGGTCCAGGCGCGATCGGATGGTTCGAACCGATCAGCAGCGCCGACCGTTGTTCGGCAGCGCGTTAACGAAGCCCCAGAGAATCCAGCACCGAAGGCGCAGCTCCCTCGATCTTGCCGCGCTTGGTCGGGTGCATGATCCGCCCGGTCCAGTCGACCAGACCCAGGTAATGTCGCACCGAGACTCCCAGCGCCAGCTCACCCGGTACACCAGCGACGGGCCGCAGCAGCTTGTCCACGTCACCGAGCCGCTCAGCCGTCTCGCGCAGCCGTTGCTGGATCGAGGTGTAGTTGCTGGACTCCAGATCGGTCGCCATGGCCGCACGGATGGGGTTTAAGTCCACGTAGACCATGGCCGACAACACTGCTAGCTCATCCAGCAGCCGCTGGCACTTGAATCGCCCTTCCCAGAATCGGCCTGTACAGCCGTCCTCCTGGTTAGCCATTCGGGCAATGTGTTCGTTGAGGCACTTCATGAACTCGCTGACTGAGGTCAGTCGAATCCGAATCTGCGCGATGCGCTCGGGTTGGCAAAGCCAGGCGGTCAGGCGATTGACCTTCTGCTGCTCCGAATAGTCGGCTGGACAATACAGCCGCAACCAGCGGTCGAGGCACTCGCCATCGCTCCAACCCTCGACCCAGGCTGGATCGAACTCCAAGGCCAGATGCAGATGATTGGACATGGCCGCGTAGGCCAGGACACGGACGCCAAAGATCGAGGCCAGTTCGGTTAGCCGCGTCACGACCCAGTCGCGGCGATGGTCGTAGCACTTGCCGCTCAGCCGATCCGTTCCACACAACCACGCCCGCCGGACGCAGCGACTGACGCAGTGGTAGTAGCCGGCCGAGCCAACTGGCGCGATCGCGGAGCGGGCGGTGGTCATGGTGATCAGCCTGCCGCATCATCTAGGCGGTGTCTGCCGGCAGATGGTGTCGGTTCGTGGCGGATTAATCTGCGTCTGAGTGTTTGCGTGTCCCAGGCCAGCCTCTCATCTGGGCGGTGTCTGCCGGCAGATGGTGTCGGTTCGAGGCGGATTAATCTGCGTTTGAGTGTTTGCGTGTCCCAGGTGCGTGTGCGTGTCCCAGGTGCGTGTGGGTGCGTGTGCGTGTGTTTGCGTGTCCCAGGTGCGTGTGGCAGCGGATTGCCCGTGGATAGCGCTTGCCTGATCGTGCCGCTCGCACCAGCATCAACGCTGCTTCAGCAAGGACCGCCGCTCCAGTGCAGTGATGTCCGACCTCACCATATGCAACAGCTGTTTGAGCAGCTGGCCGACCTGGATCCGGCCCAGCGGGCGGCTGTGCACGATCGTGAGTGTCCCGACGACCCGGCGCTACGACAGCGGCTGGAATCGCTGCTGGCATCCGGACAAGCGCTGGCTCGGCACGGCACCGCAAGGCCGTTGGTGAGCTGGATGCGATGCTGCTGGGTGCCAGGCCGGAGTCATTGGTCGGCGCACAGGTGGGGCGCTATAAGCACAATTGCGGCCGCTGGGTGCTGGCGGCATGGGCTCGGTCTATCCTGGCCGAGCGCAATGATGTTGGCGTGGTGCAGCAGCGGGTGGCGATCAAGTTTCTGGCCCGTGACCTGCTGGCCGAGGGTTTCCGCGAGCGCTTCGAGGTGGAGCGCCAGGTGCTGGCGCAGCTGGATATTCGCCCGGCCATCACCCGACTGATCGACGCCGAACAGCTGGCCGACGGCACGCCTACTACGTGATGGACTACGTCAGGCCTGCCGCTGACGCGCTACGTGCGCCAGCAGCGGTTGCCGCTACGCGATCGGGTGCAGTTGCTGATCGAAGAGTGGCCAAGGCCGTGGCCTACGCCCACCAGGCTGATCGTCCATCGCGATCTCAAGCCCGGCAACATCCTGGTCGATGCCCAAGGCCAGCCGCACCTGCTGGACTTCGGCATTGCCAAGCCCCTGGCCGGTCAGCTGGCCGGGCAGGCGGTGTCGCAGACGATCACCGGTCAGCGCTTCTTCTCACCACCATGCTGCGCCCGAGCAGCTGTTGGGTGACGCGATCACCGTGGGCTGCGACATCTACGGCCTCAGGACTTTGCTGTACGAAGTCCTCGAGTGGTCCAGCCGGCCATCGAGCTCAAGGGCCTGAGCGCCGCCGAAGCCGAAACGAAGATCCTGCACGAGCTGCCCGAGACGCCCAGTCAGCGGCTGTCCAAACGGGAAGGCGAGGGCGATCCACCGCAGGAGTGGTCACGTCAGCTCAAGGGCGAGTTGGACGCCATCGTGCTGACCTGCCTGCGCAAGGCGCCAGCAGAACGTTACCGTTCGGTTGACGATCTGATTACCCAGACCTGCAGGCGTGGCTGGACGGCGCAAGCGGCGGTTACAGGCCCGCGGCGGCCACGGCTGGTACCGCGCCCGCAAGTTCATCGGACGACATCGCTGGTCGGTCGGCGCCGCCACCGCCGCCGCGATCGCGCTGCTCGCTTCCAGCGTCATCACCTATCTGCAATCGATCGAGGCCAAGACCCAACGCGACGCCGCCGAAGCCGCGCTGGCCGACGCCCAGCAACAACGCGACCGCGCCCAGCACGTGACCCAGTTCCTGATCGACGCCTTTGCTGCAGCAAATCCAGGAGGGGAACTGGGCAAGGATGTGAAGGCCAGGGACATCCTGGAGCGCAGTGCCAAGCAGCTGGAGACGGAGCTCAGCGATCAGCCGGAGCTCAAGGCGCAACTATTGACAACGATTGCTCAGGGACAGCGGGCCTTGGGCCTGGAGACCGAAGCAGCGACCACTGCTCGGCTGGCTGTAGAGCTGACCGCGGACAGCGGCACTGAGGCAGAGCGCGAAGCCAGGCTTGCTTTGGTCGCCTCGGCGATTGCAGTAAGGGACATCCCATTGGCCCGCAGTGAATTGGGCCACGTGAGGGCATTGTCTCGCACTGCCCGTCAAAGAGCAGAACTTCTACTGGCTGAACAAGGTCTGGTCAGAAAGGTTGGAGATTGGGATAGAGGACAGAAGCTGTATCAATCCTTCACGAGTGATCCGGAAATTCGGAAAGGCGATGTGCCGATTGAAGATCTGCACAAGATCAGTCTTAATCAGGTGGGAGTCCTGCAAATGCTTAGACAGCATGAAGAGGCTCTGAAGCTCGCGGATGTCACCTGTGTTGCGGTTCTGGAAATGGCACCAGAACTGCAGATTCGCTGCGCATTAGTAAGGGCCAGCTCTTTGCGACTTCTGGGGCGCTTGGGCGAAGCATTGCGGGAGTCTGAGGACCTGCTGGAAAGGGTTCGGGGATTATACGGGGAATCCCATACTCTCTACATCGCCGCTCTGACCGGTTATGCCAACGTGTTGTCGGAGCTGGGGCGTGTCGAGGAAGCGGTGGCCCTGCGCAGAACGCTGGTTGCATTGAACGATGAAGTCCGGGGGAAGGATACAAAGAGTGGTCTCTTGCATCACTATAATCTGGCTTCTGGTTTGTTGAAGCTGCGGCAGTTCGACGAAGCCTTGATTATCTTGGAAAATATCACAAATCGAGCGCGGGACGAATTGCCTGATGAATCTATTAGCTATCAGTATTATGCTATCGCCTACGGGAAGGTGCTGATGGAAATCGGTCAGCTTCCGAGAGCTAAAAAGGTTGTTGAGGACGCCGAGCTTGACGGTAGGCGTGAGGGTGATTCGACTGTCATGGGGCGTTATGTGGAGGAGCTTGCAGAGCTGTCGAAGCTCATTACTAATCAATTGGAGAGAAGATAGGGTGCTTGTTTCGAGCAGGATTTCAATGAAGAAGTACTTAGCTGCAGCGGCGCTCCCTGCGTCCTTGGTGCCG
This sequence comes from Lysobacterales bacterium, assembly GCA_041395325.1. Taxonomy (GTDB): domain Bacteria; phylum Pseudomonadota; class Gammaproteobacteria; order Xanthomonadales; family SZUA-5; genus JAWLAT01. The sequence continues at coordinate 8,432 of JAWLAT010000016.1, read as the reverse complement.
TGGCCAGCGGGTCGGCAGACGCGCCGCCTGGCGTTCACCGGTTGCCACCTACGAACCCTCGTCGGGAAACCTTAACTGAGTCACCAGTTGCCGATAGCGCCGATCCTCGCGGTAGCCGTCGTAGGCATGATCGACCTGCAGAAACAGGATCCCGCGATCCCGCTCGGCGACGGCGCGCTGCAGCCACTCGAAGCCGCGATCCGCATCCCCCAGGGAGAAATACACGGCTGCGACGGCCGTTGCCGGGACGTAGCGCTGGTCGGCCTGAGCCAGCAACTTGGTCAACTCATCGCGCCCACGCTCCAGTTCGCCGTGGCGAACCAGGGCGACCGCAAAACTTGAGCGGGCTACCGGGTTGTCGGGACTGTTCTGCAGCGCTCGCTCGAGTGCCTGCAGGGCGGCTGCGACGTCCCCCTGGCCCAGCTTCGCCCAACCGATCACGGTGTCGCTATCGGCATGGCCACGCGCCAGCTGCGCCTGCGCGATGGCCTCGTCATAGCGGCGTGCATTCAGATAGCGCCAGGCGGCATTGATCCGGTAATAGCCAATCTGCGGATAGCGTTCGGTCAGCCGCTTGATCAGTTCCAGTGCCTGTCGATGCCGTCCCATGGCCGACTGGAACTGGGCGTAGCCGGCCAGATTGTCGGGACTGAGTTGGATCGTGGTCTGATACTCGGTCTCCGCGCCGGACCAGTCCCAGACAAACCAGCTCAGGAGGTCGGCATGCAGCGAGTGGGCATCGGCCAATGCGGGTGCCAGTCGCAGCGCCTGCTGAGCGGCCGCCAGCGCCTTCGGATAGGTCTGCGCCGGAATTGCGTCGCCGTATCCGGACGCCTGGAAGGCATAGGCCCAGCCCAGCGCCGCCCAGGCCTCGGCAAAGTTCGGATCGTCCACCACCACCTGCTCCAGCAGGTCGGTGGCCACGTTCAGATCGTCGGCAGTGAGCTCGAAGACGTGATGGCGCCCGAGCAGATAGCGGTCGTAGGTCGCCAGGTTCTCGGTGGGCAATCGAACCAGACGCGCTTGCGCCGTGGATGAAAGCGCCAGCTGCAGCGCCTGCGCCACCTGCCGTGCAACCTCCGACTGCACTGCAAACAGACTCTGCATGTTCCAGGCACGCTCGTAGCGCTCGCCCCACAACAACCGATCGGCCGTCCCGTCCACCAACTGCAACTGGATCCTCAGGCGATCGTCCTCGATCTGGATGCTGCCCTCCAGCACATGGCTCACGTCCAACTGACGGGCAATCTCGGTGAGGGGCAACTGATGATCCCGGTAGGGCAGCACCGAGGTTCGGGACAGCACCGACAGGCCGCCGATCTGCGACAGCCGATTGATCAGCTCATCGTGCAGCCCATCGACCAGATAGGCCCGGCCCGCATCGGCGCTGAGATTGTCCAGCGGCAACACCGCGAGGCCCTGGGGTGCATCGGCCGCCGATCCCAGAAGGCCGGACCAACGCCATAGCATGATCGCCAGTGCCAGCACGGCGGCCACCGCCAGCAGCCAGCGCAGGCCGCGGCCAGCCGGCGCTGACCCGACCTTGGACGGGTGCGGCTGGCCGGCGGCGACCGGCTCGACCGGTGCGATCAGACGATAGCCGTAGTTGCGCACCGCGCGGAGGTATCGAGGCGCACTTGGACTGTCGCCGAGCGCCTGACGTAGCAGCCGCACGCGCTGGGTCAGGGTCTCATCGCTGACCACGCCGCCGCGCCAGACTGCGGCGATCAGCTGGTCCTTGCTGAGTCGCTCCGGTGCCGCCTCGATCAACGCCAACAGCAGCCGGAAGGACAGCTCCGGGAGCTCGATGTCGGCCCCTTCCCGTACGACTCGCGCCGAACCGGGGTCCACCCAAAGGTCGCCCACCTGCCAGGCCCCCTGATGTGCGCTTCCCTCGGTCATGCCCGGCCAGCACCCGTCATTGCTGCGTAAGTCATTGATTTTGAAGGCTTGGTTGTCTTGATCATTTCTGCTTCAGAAAAATCATCCGCGCTTCATCGGGACTATCCGGTGCGCATCCATGCTCGCGCCGATCATCCTAACCCCAAGGAAGCCCGGCATGCCCCAGCCCTCCACCCACGTCCGCCAGCGGTCGTCACTCAGCCTTCGCCACCTGATCGTCCGAGCCTGCCTGATCTGCTGCCTGCCCATGTCTGGGGCGGTCGTCAACGCGCAGACCATCCTGATCAACCACGGTCTCGATGGCAGCTGGTACAACCCGGCCAGCCCCGGCCAGGGGATGTTCCTGGAGACCGTCCCCTCGATGAACCTGCTCTGGGGAGGCTGGTACACCTTCGACGCCGCCGGCACCGCCCGCGAGTGGTACACCCTGTGGGGGGAGGTCAGCGGCGATCGCGCGACCATGACCGTATACCGGTCCGAGAACGGTCGTTTCGATCAGCCGGGCGCCGCGGACCTGACGGTCTGGGGCCAGGCGCAGCTGCGCTTCTTCAGCTGCACCACGGCCCAACTGGACTACCAACTGACGGCGGCCGGTGTCAGCGGCAGCATTCCGCTCAACCGACTGACGCCGGATCTGGATTGCGAGGCTTCGCTGGCGCAGGCCCACAGCAGCTTCGTCAGCACCGACAGCCGCTGGTTCAATGTCGGTGGTGACTGGCTGTTCGAGCCCTGCGTGGAACTGGGGCCGAACGAATCCCACGGCCAGGAAGTGTTTCATTTCGACGGTCGGCAACTGAGCTTCGAGATCGATCACTACCGACAAAGCGGCTGTCGCGGTGCCGTCGAGGTACAGCGATTCGCCTTCGACATGGAACGCGTGGACACGGTCCTGGCACAGCTGAACGGCGAGAGGGTCATTGCCAACAGGGTGTTGCTGACCGACGCCAGCGGGCGGACGGTCAAACAGATCTTCGCCCTCAGACCTTTCGCCGGCGAATGGCAGCTCACCCACGGCCGCTTCGATGGCGCGCTCGACCCCGATGGCTTTCCGAATGAACTATTCACGATCTTCGCCAGTCCTCGATCGACCGAGGCGGAGTGAGCGTCGATCGGTGGAATCGGGGGCTGACCTGCCGGTCGTGCCGAGCGGTGTGCGGGTGGAGCGTACGGCCGTGCTCGGCTCAAGTTCGCCACCGGCGTGGGTTCTGGCCGAATCAAACCATGGGCATCAACTTGGGCGTCCGGCGGCTGTTGAATATGGCAAACGAACGTCGACGTGAGTAGAGCAGAAGCGGAGGAAACGAAATGACTCGCTATTCGAAGTGCACGGTATCCATGAGGTCCTTTCATGGCGTACTCGGCCTGCTGGTGCTGCTGATTTCCAGTCCTGTGCTTGGCGAGGAAAGCGTCGAAAGGGTGGTCTACGAGTTCCCCACGGAGTGCGCCCTGGCCCTGTCTGCCGTCATGGATGAGCGGGCATGGGGTGATCAATCCAGTGCCATGATCGAATATGGTGCGAGGCACGTGCGCGCCTATCCAGACGTGGACTGCGTGGTGCACGAGGACGGGGATTCCGTCGAGGTGATGTTCACGAATCGGGATCCGATGATACGAACTCACGGGCCTCGGTTTGAATGGCGGCCCGAGGAGAACACCATTTCCCCGGCTCGTCGCTGTGGCACAGACGATTGTCGCTACTAATTGCATTTGCGATGCAGCGGGCTTCCACAACGCTGTGGCGGCTCTTGCGCCGTCAGTCCAGCTTCATACGCTGTTCCCTGACGCGCTCGGCTTGAATGGCCTCTTCGAGGCGCGCTGCCTTGGTGGCCTGCTGGAATGCCTCGAAGCCGGTTCTGTCCATGGACCGCCGTTCCCGGATCCGCCCTCCTTCCACGACCAGGACCTGGTAGTGGTCATAGCTGCTCTCGTAGCCCGCGTGGAAGCTGCTGACGAGCATGCCATCGGGAACGATCAGGGTGCCGTCGTACCAGCTGGCCGGGATGGGCGGCGTGTCGTCGAAGAGTTCGCGGATGATGCTCCGTGTGTCCAGTTCCCCGTTCGGTTGCTGGGCTTTGATGGTCACGTCAAGCAGCCACAATGTGTCGTTCCGGATGGTCCAGTGCGCCACATAACCACGCCAGTTTGCGGATGACTCGACGGCATCGGCAGGCGGCGTCCATTCGCGTTGCTCCAGCACCGAATCCAGCGGTTCGTTGAGCAGCGGATAGACGACGCCGTTCAGTTCGATGGCGTCCGGTACCTGGGCTGTCGCCAAGGCCGACGGGCTGTGGGAAAGCCACATCAGGGTCAGCAGGATGATCGCGAATCTCGGCATGTCGCGCTCCAGCGTCCGCCAACGGGATTTGGGCTGAATCCTACTCCGAGCCTGGTTCCTCCAGCGCTCAGTCTCGACCCGGTCAGTCGGTTCGGCAGTCGCAGGTTGATCCTTGTTTGAAGATGCTCCCTGCGCCATTGAGCCAGGGCCGAGCTCGATGCCGCGGCGGCGCTCCAGCGGCGGGCGATGGCAGTTCGACCGTCGCCATGTTCAGCCCGGTGCGGCAACACCGTGATCCATCGCGCCGCCCCGGTTTCCCGACGACCTTCCCATCCGAATCCGCAACGATCTGCGGCATTCCAACGCTCATGACCACGCTCGCTACCACGGTGGCCCCGGACACTGCGCGCAAATCAAACGGGGGCATTCCCATGACTGAGACCACTCGCGAACAGCGCTCCGCCATTGTGAATCCGCCGTGGGCCACGCGCCCCCGGGCGCTGGCCACCCTGGTGCTGCTCTGCGCGCTGCCCGCGGTGGCCTTCCCCGGCAGCCTTCCGATCAAGCTCAATGGGCCGCTTCCTCCCGGTGGCGATGTGTCCTTCACGCCATCTTTCGGCCCGGATGGCAGCACCGTGCTGTATCGGGCAGATCAAGACACGGACGAAGTTTTCGAGCTCTACAGCGTGCCCGTCGACGGGGGCATGCCGGTGAAGCTCAACGGCCCGATGGTGACGGGCGGTGATGTCAGAGATGCCCGATTCACGCCGGATGGCCAAACGGTCGTTTACCTGGCCGATCAGCTGACCAACGACAAATCCGAGTTGTTCAGCGTACCCGCCACCGGCGGACCATTCACACGGCTGAACAGGGATCTGCCGACCGGAGGCAATGTGTCCGATTTCAGCATTAGTCCGGACGGCATGACCGTGGTCTACTTCGGCGATCAGGACACCGACAACGTCTCCGAGATCTACAGTGTGCCCATCGGCGGCGGCACGATCACCAAGCTCAACCCGCCGCTGCCCGGTGGCGGACGCCAGGTGCTGTTCACCCGGTTCATCAGCGGCGACAGCAGCACAGTGGTCTATCTGGCCGATCAGGAGACCAACAACGTCAACGAGCTCTACAGCGTGCCGATCAGCGGAGGATCGGTCATCAAGCTCAACGAGCCGCTGCCCAACGAGGGTGATGTGGGTCTGTTCGGCATCAAGCTCAGTCCGGACGGCAGCAACATGGTGTACAGCGCCGACCAGGAGACCAACAACCTCCATGAGATCTTCAGCGTGCCCGTCGGCGGCGGCCCCGTGGTCAAGCTCAATGGCCCCATGCCAGCCAATGGCGCGATCTTTGAGTTCCAGTTCACGCCCGATGGCAGCACGGTGGTGTATCGCGGCGAACAGAACGTCATCGGCATCAACGAGTTGTTCAGTGTTCCGGCTGGCGGCGGGGCCATCACGCCGCTGAGCAATCCCGGCGACCGAACGTTCAACTACCAGATCAGCCCTGACGGCAGCACGGTCGTGTACCAGACCAGCACGGGCGGGGCCGGGCAGGACCAGTTGTTCAGCGTGCCCCTCCAGGGGGGCGCGGTTACCCAGTTGAATGCGCCGCTTCCTGCCGGGCAGACGGTCGAGAGCTTCGAAATCAGCGCCGACAGCAGCAGCGTCGCCTATTCCATTGGGTTCATTGACGTGATCGAGGGCGGCAGCCCGGGTACGGCGCTGTTCAGCGTGCCCATCGGAGGCGGAACGCCCATCCAGCTGACGCCGGAATTCGTCGGCGGCAGCGGCCTGAACGGGTTCGACATCAGCCGGGACAGCCGCTACCTGGTGTATCAGTCGAATCAGGACGCGCCCGGTGTCGACGAGATCCACCTGGTTAGCCTGAGCGGCGGTGCCAGCGTCAAGCTGAATGCCCCGTTGGTGAGCGGCGGCGATGTGCAGGCCTTCGTACAGAACGCCGATGGGAGCCGGTTGATGTATATGGCTGATCAGGACACCGACGAGGTGCGCGAAATCTTCAGCCTCGCGCCCGAGCTGCCCGAACTCCCGCCGGAGATCTTCAGCGACGGATTTGAGTAGCTGCCCTGGTGCTGAATCTCGCCCGGTGCAAACGAGACCTGGGAGGCTCGCATCCGATCCATCGAGGAAGTCGCCGGCGGGGACGCCGGCGCTCCCAGGGGGTTGCTGTCTGTCAGATTGACAGCGGGTCTACCCGGCGCCAGATGGCGCGTGTCTGGTCGAGGCTATCCATACTGCGAAGGCGTGCTCGGCGTGCCGGAGGGGACGGAGACCAGGGCGGTTTCCAGCCAGCTTTGCGGGGTCTCGGCGCCGACGTAGGGCATCATGTAGGTGTTGCTGTAGATCGTCGGGACCCAGCTGGCCGGGGCCAGGAAGATAGTGGTGCCGCGCTTTTCGCTGTAGGGCGCTGCGCCGAAGGTGGAGATGTTCCACAACGACTGCTTGTAGGCCGCGTAGTCGCCGCCATGGCGTGCACCGCCGCTCAATGAGCCTTCGCCGAAGACCCAGTCGTTGTCCGCTGGCCAGCCTTCCAGCTGCATGAAGGTGTTGTACTGGTTGTCGGCGGTCTTGGCGACCAGGAACGAGAGCAGCAAACCGCAGTCCGACGCCGCCCACTCGCCCATCTGGTTGCCGTAGTACCAGCCACTGGTGTTGACCGTATTGGTGTAGTGCGAGTTGCCCTCACATATATGGCGCCCGCTCTGCGAGTTCTGGGCGGGAAAGGCCGACTTGAACTCGTCGTAGAGATTGCGACCGGTGTTGGCCGGTGGGTTGGTCGGGTTCTGGTTCTGAAAATCCCGATCCGCCTGGATGTTGACGAAATGCGAGCCACCGAGCAGCAGCCGCAGGAAGGTCTGCACATTGGCCATGTTGAAGCGGCTGCCGGATCCGGCCAGCGGGTATGCCTGGTAACCGAGCAATTGGTACTTCGGGCCAGTGGCGCTGCTGCTGCTGACGTAGCCCTGGTCGCTGAATTTGGGCACATACATCACCAGTGCCGGGGTGCTGCTGGTGGTGGTCTCGGGCACCAGGAAGTTGGCCAGGAACTGGATCAGCGGCCAGTCGGGGGTGTTGTTCAGCGGCGTGGTGGCGCCGGGCCATTGGTTCAGCATCAGCTGCAGCAAGGCGCCGGGCGGCGAGGCCGAGCCGTTGACGATCAACTGTCCGCCCGTGTAGTCGGCCGGCAGATAGGGGACTGCGTTGGCCTGATTGAACCAGTGCTGCACGCCATCGGGCTTGCGGATGCTTGTCTGAAACAGCGAGTTGACGACATCGCGGGCGTTGTTGCCCTCGTAGGGTGTGGCCGATAGGGGCGCCACATAGCCCGCCGTGTAGGCATGGCCGTTGTCATCCCATTCCTGCACCGCACAACCCTGGTACAGCCCCATGTTGACCGTGATGTCGTGGCCGCTGAGCGTGCCGACGTCGTTGACCCCCATGCAGCTCGGATGGCTGCTGTCCGGCACCACGTACAGCGTGGTGGGGTCGTTGCTGCTGGGATGGTCGTAGTGCACGGGGAAGCTGACGTGATTGTTGCTGTCGGTCACGGTGAACTGACCGGTGCAGCCGCCGCTACTGTTCTTGGCCACCACGGCCAGGGAGCCCCCAGGTGCCAGCGAGATGCTGACCGAGCCCGAGCTGGACAGCGTCAAGCCATCCGGACAAGGCGCGTTGCCGTGCGTGGCACTGCCGCTGAAGTGGGTCAGGGTGTAGTTGCTGTGATTCCACAGGATGATGCGCATTGAACGTTCGGACGACATGCTGACTCCAGGCGATCGGGATGTGCCAGAGCAGGCTGTTGGCTCACTCCGGCAAGGGAGAACTGCGGTCATGGGACCAGACCTCTCACTCGAATGGCATTGATCGCCGCCGAGTTGACTCGTCGGCCAGGCGTTGGCCTTGGGATGGCCGTTGAGCTTGCGGCGTGATCGCGGCTTTCGCGCCACGGCAAGCATTGGCATCGTGGTCGAGCAGGTGGAATGCCGTTGGCCTCGACGCCACCTTTCGCCGACCACCGCACGCGCTGCTCGGATGCCGCTTGCGGGGGCCGAAGGCCGGTGGCAGCGTTGCGCTTTCGGCAACGCAAGGGCGGCGAGTGGGCGATATCACGCAGCTGATCGCGAAGGCCAGTGCCGGCGACAAAGCGGCCGCAGATGCCTTGTTTGCAGCCGTCTACGATGATCTGCGACGGATCGCCGCACGTCAGGCTGCGGCGGCCAACCATGCCGATG
>JAWLAT010000015.1:85000-112458 GCA_041395325.1 Lysobacterales bacterium | reverse complement strand
TCCTCGGCGATGATCAGGGTGCGTTCGAACTGGCCGGTGTCGCGGGCGTTGATGCGGAAATAGGTCGACAGCTCCATCGGGCAGCGCACGCCCTTGGGAATGAACACGAAGCTGCCGTCGGAAAAAACGGCCGAGTTCAGCGCCGCGAAATAGTTGTCCTGCGCCGGCACCACACTGCCCAGGTACTTGCGCACCAGTTCCGGGTGCTCGCGCGCCGCTTCGGAGAAGCTGCAGAAGATCACGCCGGCTTCGCGCAACTCCTTCTGGAAGGTCGTCCCCACCGAGACCGAGTCAAACACGGCGTCGACGGCGACACCGGCCAGACGAGCGCGTTCGTGCAGCGGCACGCCGAGCTTGTCGAAGGTCTCCAGCAGCTTGGGATCGACCTCATCGAGCGACTGCGGGCGATCCTTCTTCGGCGCGGCGAAGTAACTGATGGCCTGGAAATCGATCGGCGCGATCTGCAGCTTGGCCCAGTCGGGTGGGGTCAGCTGCAGCCAGCGACGATAGGCCTCCAGCCGCCATTCGGTCAGCCAGGCCGGTTCGGACTTCTTGGCCGAAATCAGTCGGATCACTTCCTCATTCAAGCCCGGCGGCACGATCTCCGACTCGATGTCGGTGACGAAGCCGGCTTCGTAGCGGCGGCGCAGATGGGCCGCAATCGCCTCGGGCGTATCGACTGGCGGCGATGCCAGGGTCTCGGTATTCATCAGGAACATTCCACTTGCAGGTCGATCTGCAGCCGCCGGGGCTCGCGTCGTTCGACCGTGATCTTCGGCGTCCAGCCCAAGGCCGGCGCCACCATGTCGATCAGCGTGACCGAGCGCAATGCAGATTCGATGGCCAGTCCGATCTTGCGCCAGTTGCCGCGCACCTGACAGTGCGATTCATGGTGGCACTGACCATGATGAAGGCCGCATTCAGTCATCGCGAAGGGACCGTCGATCGCCGTGATGATGTCGGCCACCGTGATGGTGTCCGGCGACCGTGCAAGCTTGTAGCCGCCACGCGCGCCACGAACCGAATCCAGCAGGCCGGCACGCGAGAGCAGCTTGAGGAGCTTGGCAACCGTCGGCGCCTCCAGTTGTGCGGCCTCGGCGATGTCACTCGCGCCGCGCAATCGGTCTGGCTGTTCGGCCAGCAGCGTCATCAACACGGTGGCGTAGTCGGTGAGCTTGTTCAGGCGAAACATGAACGAGTATTGCTGCGATATAGGACTTAAATGGTACCCAATTCAGATCGTTGCCTCAAGGAGCCCGTCGTGTCCCACCCGGCACCCGAGTCACGTTGTCTTGCAAATGCGATAATGCTGATGTGGCGCACGTCACCGACTCCGGCCACTCGGCATGGTCGGAACCGGCGCCGCATGCGAGCATTGCAGGGTCACCGGGGAGGCGGTCGATGGCCAACGCGCGAACGCGCTTTGACACGATTTGTGAGTACATGGTCCGTTCGCATGGCGCGAGCGTGGCCAATCTGTATGGCAAGCCCTGTGCGACGGTGCGCGGTCACGCCTTCCTGTACTTCCATCAGAACTTCGCCGCTTTCAAGCTCCGCGGACGTGTGCGGCTGCAGGCCCTCGCGCTGGCCGGCGCCAAGTTCTGGGATCCCTTGGGTCGCGAAGGTCCGTCGATGGAATGGGTGCTGGTGCCCGATGCGCATTTCCTGCGTTGGGATCGGTTTGCCGTGGAGGCGGTCAAGCAGGTCGAGAAGGAAAGTGGCGGCCGACGTCCCGAAGCCGGCCCCGCACAGGGGCCCGCGCCATTGCCGCCGGCCTCGATGCGCTGGCTCGACGGCATCAAGGGTTTGCTGGCGCGGGCCGCTTCGCTGTCATTGACTCAGCGCGAGCCGGTCGCGGAAAAGCCCATCCCGAGCGTGTTCATGGAGAGCGGTACGCCCCTGGAGCCGCAGGAAGCGACCGAATTCGCTGCACTGGCCGACGAGCCGGTGGCGGTCGAGGCGGAGTTGGCCGAAGCCGACGATGCGATCGGCGCAGAACGTGCCAGCTTCGGAGCCCCGGCGGCCGAGATCCCCAGCGGTCGGGCCAGCTTCGTCGTGGCCGATGAACCACCCAAGGTGACAGGCCGTGCCAGCTTCGCCCTGCCGGACGAACCGCCGGCACCGACCGGGCGCGCCAGTTTTGCTGCTCCCGAGGAACCACCGAAACCGGCCGAGGCCGACAGTGCCGAGCCCTTGCCGACCCCGGTCGCGCCTATCGTAGCCAAACCACCGCCGGGTGCACCCACCGGTCGGGCCAGTTTCGCGTTGCCGGATGATGTGCCGGCGACCCCGGTGAGCACCGGACGGGCCAGCTTCAGCCTGCCCGACGACGCGCCTTCACCTCCCGCGGACTCGGCTGGGCGCGCCAGCTTTGCGTTGCCCGAAGAAGACCTGCCCACCGACCCTGAAACGACTCAGCCAACGTCTGCGAGCGCTGTGGAATCGGCGCCGCCAGCGCCGGCGCCGCCGTCCACGGACTTGCCAGCAGAGGTCGATCCCTGGGCAGCCAAAGCGGCCAAGTTTGAACTGGAGGCGGAGCAGACGACGACGGCGGTCAGTGGTCGCGCCGTTTTCAACGTGCCGGATGTGGTCGATCCTTCGCCAGCCGATCCGGCACCGGCCAAGGCCACTGCCTTCGGTCGGGCCAGCTTCCTGCTGCCGGATGACCAGCCCGGTCCCGATGAGCCGGACGAGCCCGAAGGGATCGACTTTGAACGCGGCGACCGCCCCCCTGACTGAATCTGGCGCCACTTGGGCCGCCCGCCAGCCTGGGCCATAATCGGTGTTTCTTGCGCATCAACCAGCGGAGCAGACGATGATCTTCGGCAAGATGTGGGCGGCATTCCGGGCACAGCTGAACAAGCTGGCCAATTTCTTCTGGGAGGCCGACCCGATCGCCCAGATGCGCTACGAGTACGACCGCTCGGTGGAAGAACTCAAGGAAGGTCGCCAGGGGCTGGAGATGTATCGCGGCCTGGTCGAGAAGGTGTCGCGACAGGTTCGCAACGGCACTGATCATGTCAACAAGCTGGAAGCGCAGGCCAAGGCCTATCTGAAGGCCGGAGATCGCGAGACCGCGGCCAAGTTCGCCTTGGAACTGGAAAAGACCCGCAAGGATCTGGCCGCCAACCAGGAGCAGCTGGATCTGCATGAGAAGGCCTACGACAACAACCTGCGCAAGATCCAACACGCCACCAAGAAGCTGGGTGAGGTCAAGGATCGCATCCAGAAATACGAAGCCGATTTGAAGATGAGCGAGGCCGAAGCCGAAATCACCAAGCTGGCCGAGCAATTCGACTTCAACGTCACGACCGATTTCGGCCAGCTGGAATCGGTGGTGCAGGACCGGATCGACCGCAATCGAGGCGCGGTCAGGGTCTCCTCCGATTTGTCGCAAAAGGGCATTGCCGACATCGAGGCCGAGGAACGGATGGAGTCGGCCATGGCCGAGGACGCCCTCAAGCGGATGGAGATGGAACTTGGCATCCGAACGCCGGAGACCCAGGCCGCGGCCGATGTGTCCAGCGAGCCGGTGCAGAAGGATCTGGGACCAGCACAGACCAATTGAGCACTGCGCCAGGGCGGCCATGATGCTGTGGTCGCCTCTGGACGACCGCCAGTCCGGCAGGACGGGCGATGAGGACTGAACGACACTAATCTGGTCGCTTCGTCCCGGGCAGACAGGGGAACTGCCATGAGTGACACCGATCCGCGGGCGCCCCGGGCGCCCTGGCTGATGCCGTATCTGACCGTGCGCGATGCGCTGCAGAGCCTGCGCTTCTACCAGGAAGCCTTTGGTTTCCAGGCAGGGCAGATTGCCCGTGATGAGGCCGGCCAGCCGGAGCATTGCGAACTGGTCTATCGCGATCACATCGTGGCGATGTTTTCGCCCGAGGGCGCGTTCGGCAGCACCGCCAAGGCGCCGAGGACACTGGGCATCGAACCGCCGCAAACCTTCTACGTCTATTGCGATGATCCCGATGCGGTGTTCGCCCAGGCCGTCGAGGCGGGTGCCCATGTCGTGGTGCCGCCCAGCGACCAGTTCTGGGGCGATCGCATGTGTTGCGTGCGCGATATCGACGGCTACCAGTGGAGTTTCGCCCGCTGGCTCGGACAGGCCGGTGATGGCTGAGTGCGGGCCAGCCGCGTACCATCAGGGTTGATCCGGCTCGTCCTGCCAACGTCGGCGGGAGGGCCCGGTGCGGAGCCCGACATGTCCGATCTCACCTTGATCCTGCGCGCGGCGAGCTTCGCTGCGCACAAGCATCGCGATCAGCGCCGCAAGGATGCTGCGGCGTCGCCCTACATCAACCATCCACTGGCGCTCGCGCGGGTGTTGGCCGAAGAAGGCCAGATTGCCGATCCGGTGGTGCTGGCCGCGGCACTGTTGCATGACACCGTCGAGGACACCGACACGACGCTGGCAGAGCTGACCGAAGCCTTCGGTCAGGACATCGCCGAAGTCGTCGATGAAGTCACCGACGACAAGGCGCTGCCGAAGGCCGAGCGCAAGCGCCAGCAGGTCGCCCACGCACCGCACATCTCCAGAGCCGCACAACTGGTCAAGCTGGCCGACAAGATCTGCAACCTGCGCGATATTGCCGAGCATCCGCCGCAAGGCTGGCCGCTGCAGCGGCAGCGTGAGTACTTCGATTGGGCCGCGGAGGTCATTGCCGGCGTGCGTGGCGTGCATCCGGCGCTCGAAGCCGTCTTTGATCGGACCTGCGCGCGCAAGCCATGAATTGCCTCGTCTACCGCTGCGCTGCGCGCGCCGACACCTATCTGTACCTGCGCGCGGATCTGTCGACCAGCGATCTACCGGATGCCTTGCGCCAGCGCCTGGGCACATTGGCCGAAGTCATGCAACTGGACCTGCAACCCACGCGCAAACTGGCCCGCGTCGACAGTGCGACCGTGTTGGAGCGACTGGCTGATCCGGGTTGGTTTCTGCAGTTGCCGCCGGATCCAGTCGCAGGCTGATTCGGGTTCTGAGCAGACCGGGTGGCCGAGGGTCAATCGTCGGTTGGCATTGCCGTCAGCAACAGCGAGAGCGCTTGGCCGGAGGCCGGATCCAGATGGATTTGCGCTCGGTGCAGGCGGAGACCCGCGGACTGCAGATCGCTGCGCCAGCCATCCAGTGTCCGCGCAAACCAGGGCGCCGCCGGTCCAAAGCCTTCGCCGCAGCCTTGCCAGGAACCAGATTGCCATCCCTGCCTGTTCGCTGGCGGCAACGTCTGGATCAGCAGCTCACCACCTGGACCGAGCAACGCGCTGGCATCGCACAGGGCAGCCTGCGAGGAGGTTTCACCCAACAGCGAAAAGTTGGCCACGATCAGGTCGAAACGGCCCAGATTGGCGCTGGACAACGCACCGTAGCTGCCGCAGAGGAATCGTCCCCCGCCGGCCGACTGCGCCAGTGCCACGAGTTCAGGGGAGGCATCCACGCCGATGCGTTCGCGCCAGACCGGATTGCCGCTCAGCGCGCGCAGCAGCCAGCCTTCTCCGCAGCCCAGATCCAGCAATCGCCCACCTGGACGGGCGGCGATGGCGTCGAGGATGGCGGCGTTCGTGACCGCAACACGCGAGCGGATACGGCCGTCGCGCACGGCCCGACACCAGGGTGCAGCGGCCTGCAACCAGACCGTCTGGATACAGGCTTCGGCCTGCTCGGTCTGCCAGCCGTCGACGGTATCGCCCGGGTCAGACGTGCCAGCCACGATGGATGGCCACCACACCACCGGTCAGGTTGCGGACACTGACGCGGCCGAAGCCGGCGTTCTCCATCATGCCGGCCAGGGTCTGCTGATCGGGGTGCTTGCGGATCGATTCGGCCAGATAGCGATAGCTGTCTTCGTCCTGCGCCACCCATTTGCCCAGCCGCGGCAAGACCTCGAAGGAATAGCCGTCGTAGAGCCGGCGCAGCAGGGGCGAGCGAACCTTGGAAAACTCCAGAATCAAGGCCTGGCCGCCCAGACGCAGCACCCGCCGCATTTCCGCTAGTGCGCGATCCTGATGAGTGACGTTGCGCAGGCCGAAAGCGATCGTCACGCAATCGAAGCTGCCGTCCGGAAAGGGCAAGGCCTCGGCGTTGATCTGGCAGGTCTGCACGCGTGGCCAAAGCCCTTCGTCGTACATGCGGTCGCGCCCGATGCGCAGCATCGCCGCATTGATGTCGCTCAGCACGACCCGGCCCTCGGCGCCGACGGCGCGGGCGGCGAGTGCACTGATATCGCCCGTGCCACCCGCCAAATCGAGTACGGCCTGACCCGGACGCAGTTGGGCGGTAGCCAGGAAATGTCGCTTCCACAGCCGATGAACGCCACCGGACATCAGGTCGTTCATCAGATCGTAGCGGCTGGCCACGCTGGAAAAGACGCTGCCAACCAGGCGGGCTTTGTCGCCGACGGGCACATCCCGATAGCCGAAGTGGGTTGTGGTGTCGGCCTCCGACGGCCGCTGATCCTGGTCGCTCATGCCTGCTCTCCGGTATCCGAGCTTGCGATGGGGGCATCGCGGGACTGTCCCGCCTCGCGCAACGCCTGCAGATAGTCGGCCCAGCGCTGGGACTGCTCGCGGCCGAGGCGATACAGGGTATCCCAGCTGTAGATCCCGGTGTCGTGGCCGTCGTCGAAGGCCAACAATACGGCGTAGTTGCCGATGGGGTGGATGGCCTGAATGCCGACTTGCGATTTGCCCCAGACGAGCATCTGCTGTCCGGGCCCATGGCCCTGAACTTCGGCCGATGGGCTCATCACGCGCAGATACTCGCAGGGCAGCTTGAAAGCGGCGCCGTCGTCGAAGTGCACTTCCAGCAGGCGGCTGCGCTGGTGCAGCTTGATTTCAGTCGGTCTGGGCATCCGCGCATTATCGCCCAAGCCAGCTGGTGAGCGTGTGGGGTCAACCGGTAGACAAATACCGACGAGCGGTCGATCGCCTGCGTCGGCAGTCGCGCTATGCTCGTGAGCGGGGAAACAAGGGCGTCGACCGCTTGCCGGTGGTCGATGACAACAACATGGCGGCTCCGCCCGCAATTTTTCACATCGCTGGAGACGACCAGCGCCTGGCGGCGTTGTACCGATTCGACGTGCTCGACACCGAACCGGAAACCGCCTTCGACGATGTGGTCGAGCTGGCGGCCGAGATCGGTCGCGCGCCGATGGCCCTGATCAATTTCATCGATCGGGACCGCCAATGGTTCAAGGCGCGTCGGCAGTTTCCCTTGCAACAAGCCCGCCGTGAATACTGTTTCTGCGTCCAGGTGGAGCTCCGGCGAAGCATTGGTCGTGTCCGATGCCACCGAAGACCCGCGTTTCCAGGATCTGCAGGTGGTGTGTTCAGGGCCAGGCATCCGCTTCTACGCCGGTGCGCCGATCACGACTCGCGACGGGCACCATCTGGGCACCGTCTGCATCATGGACCAGCGCCCGCGGGAGTTCGGTCCGAGCAAGCTGGCCGCGCTGCAAGCGCTGGCGCGGCACGTCGCGACGCTGCTGGAAATGCGCCAGGCAACCAAGCGACAGCAGGCGCAGGAGCAGTTGCAGCTGTTGCTGGCGCACGATCTGCGTGGACCACTGGGTGCGGCCAGCGGCTTCGCCGAAGTCCTGGCCTCGTCACTGGCCGAGCGGGCCACGCCGGCCGTGCGCCAGGCCTTGCAGTCGCTGCAAACGGGCCTGGATCGCAGCACCAGCTTGTTGCAGAGCCTGCTCAGCTGGGCCGCCGAGCGCGATGGTCACGTCACACGTCAAACACTGTTGATGGACCTGCGCGCCTTGACGGATACGGCATTTGAGCAGGCCGAGACTGCCGCGCTGCTGAAGCGGGTGCGTCTGTGTAACGAGGTCGACGCAGGCATGACCCTGACCGGGGATCCGCGGATGTTGCTGTCTGCTTTGCGCAATCTCGTTTTCAATGCGATCCGCCACACGCCGGTGGATGGCCAGGTGCGGGTCTGTGGCTGGCAGAAGGCTGACGGTGCTGTCGAACTGCAGGTCGAAGACCAGGGCCAGGGGTTTGAACGTCGTGCGGATGCAGGTGTGCCGACGGCGGCATTGCATCGCTTCGGCCTGGGATTGCAGCTCGCCTCTGATCTGGTCACCCGGTTGCACGGTCGTCTGCAGATCCACCCCGATCTCGGGCGCGGTCTGGTCAGCCTGCATTTCGACGCCGGTCGTGACGCGGCGTTGCTGTTGGCAACGGCGCCGATCTCCAGCCGCCTGAATTGAGCCGACTCCGGGGCGGGTCGGCCCCGAAGTCACATTCACCGTGCTCTCAGCGCGCGCCGTAGCGCTCGTGATAGCGCTGATAGAGCTGTTGCTGACGACCTTCAAGGTCGATCTGGCGACCATTGATGAAGGCCAGTTTCAAGTCATTGCCGCTCATCTCGAAGGCATCGCCGGCCGAGACAAACAGGGTGGCGCGCTTGCCTGCTTCGATGGTGCCGAGTTGATCACCCAGGCCTAGCAGCTGCGCGGGCACCTGGCTGACCATGCCCAGCGCGGCTTCTGCGGGCACGCCGTAGGCGATGGCGGTGCCGACGATGAAGGGCAGGTTGCGCGCGTTCATCGTGCCCGGATAGCTGATCGCCACCGTGACGCCGGCCTCGTGCAACTGCGCGGCCAGGCGATAGGGGTCGTCGAAGGGCGTATCGGCGTATTGCGGGGTCCGGTGAATGCCGCCGATGACCACCGGGATCTGCCGCGCCCGCAGCAATGGCGCCAGCTGCATCGCCTCGGCGCCGCCGTACCAGGCCAGCTGTTCGATGCCGTGACGTTCGGCGAAACGCACGGCACGCTCGAAGTCAGCGGCCTGCTCGGTGCGAACAAACAAGCGACTCTCGCCCCGCAGCACCGCTGCCAGTGCGACCAGCTTGAGGTTGGGTGAGGCATCCTGGCTGTCCAGACGACCGCGTGCCTGAGCGAACAACGACTCCAGCTCGGCGATCTGATTGCCGTATTCCGGGTTGTCCTTCAATTGCAGGCTGAAGGTGGCGAAGTCGAACTGCAGCGCTCGCACAGGCGGCCAGTTCAGCCACAGTCCGTCGTCGGCACGCAGCAGCGCGTCCTCGGCGGTCCAGGCGTCCAGCTGCATCGTCGCCGAGCGACCGGAGATGACACCGCCCTCGGGTGCGATCTGGGCGGTGAGAATCCCGTTGTAGCGGGTCACCGGAATCAGTTCCGAGTCCACGTTGTAGGCGTCGGCGGCACGCACATTGGGGTTGAAGCTTCCCAGTTCGGCCGTGTCGACCGTTGCCCGGACCGCTTCGACTTCCACCAGACCCAGGTCCGAACCGAGCAGGATCAACCCGGGGTAGACGTGTTGGCCGGAGACGTCGATGCGTTGGGCCTCGGCGGGAATGCTGACCTCGGCTGCGCTGCCGACGGCTTCGATGTGGCCATCGCGCAACAGCACCTGGGCGTTCTGCAGTACCTGCCCATTGCCCACATGCACGATGCCGCCGATCAGGGCGACTGGCTGCGATTGCACCGGCGCCGGCTTTGGTGGCAGTGCCTGGGCCAGGCCTGCGCTCAGCAGCAGGCCCAGCGAGGCCAGTCGGAGGCCGCTCTTCATCGTCTCAGTGCGCATGTTGGCCTCCCAGCAGGTACTCGAATCCGGTCAGATCGTCGCAATGGAAGCGTCGCGGCATGCCCGGCTTGGGTGACATGCTCGGTGCTCCCTGGCCGGTGGCTTGTGCCATGGCATCGAGCAAGCGTTGGCGCTCGACTTCGATGCGCGGCGCTTCGGCCTCGGCCGCCAGGCGGTCGAACTCGATCCGGCCATCCACCAGCGTGTAATCGGCCTTGGCCTGGATGCTCAGCGGCTCGGCGCTCCACAGCACCAGGTCGGCATCCTTGCCCACCTTGACCGAACCCATGCGGTCATCCAGGTGCAGCAGCTTGGCCGGATGCAGGGTGACCAAACGCCACGCGTGCTCGGGCGTCAGGCCGCCGTACTTGATGGTCTTGGCGGCTTCCTGATTGAGCCGGCGCGACATTTCGTCGCTGTCGGAATTGACCGCGCTGACCACACCGGCCTGTTCCATCAAGGCGTTGTTGTAGGGAATGGCGTTGACCACTTCCATCTTGTAGGCCCACCAGTCGGCGAAGGACGAACCGCCAGCGCCGTGTTGGGCCATCCGGTCGGCCAGCTTGTAGCCCTCCAGAATGTGAGTGAAGGTGTTGACGCGGAAGCCGTAGCGTTCGGCCACCTGCATCAGCATCAGGATCTCGCTCTGCACGTAGGAATGGGCGCTGATGAAGCGTTCACCGTTGAGAATCTCGACCATCGCATCGCTGACCAGATCGCGCCGCGGAGCCGGTTGGCGCGCCTGTTCGCGGGCACTGAGCCGGCGCCATGCCGACCATTGCTGCTCGTATTGCCGCGCCTGGGCGAAGGCATCGTCGATGAACTGGGCCACGCCCATGCGCGTGCCCGGATAGCGGATCGACGCCGGATTGGAGGCCGCCTTGACGTTCTCACCCAGCGCAAATTTGATGAACTTCGGCGCGCCATCGATCAGCAGATCTCGTGGCTGTACGCCCCAGCGCAGCTTGATCAGCGCCGATTGACCGCCAATCGGGTTGGCCGAGCCATGCAGCACCTGCACGGTGGTCACGCCGCCGGCCAGATTGCGGAAAATGCTGATGTCGGTCGGGTCCAGCGCGTCGCCGATGCGCACCATCGACGAGTTGGTTGCGATGTCGTTGATCGAGCTGGCGGCGATGTGACTGTGCTCGTCGATGATGCCGGCGGTCAGGTGGCGGCCCGTGGCATCGATCTCGCGTGCGCCGCTGGCCGCCAGATCGCGGCCGATTTCGGCGATGCGACCATTGCGCACCCGCACATCGGTCTGCTCCAGGATGCCCTCGGACTCACCGGTCCAGACAGTGGCATTGCGGAACAACAGATGCTCGGCCGCCGGGCGCGACTGTCGGCCATAGGCGCCCAGCGGGTGGGTCGGTTGGGCCGCGACCTGCTTGACCTCAGGCGTGTCCTCAGCGGCATCATCATCGGCCGTGGCTTCACTCTCGTCGGCAGCGCTGCTGCGACGGGCGCGCCAGGGCTGTTGCTGATAACCATCGATGCCACCGTCGCGCCACAGACCGCTGAGACGCAATTGGCGGTCGCCCTGCGGAATGCGCAGCACCACGCGATCGCCGTTGATGCTCAGCGTCAACTTGTCGCCGGCACCCGAGTCCTTGCCTTGTTCATCCGCATCGCCCTCACTGGCCGCAGCCACACGCTTGGCGCTGGGCTTGTCGCGACTGCCGCTGATCTCGATGTCGAAGGGGTCACTGCCGATGTCGATGGTCCAGCGACCACGCAGGTCGACATTGATCGGCGCCACCGAATGGCGCCGGCCCAGCACCCAGGTGTCGTGCACGACCAGCGCCGGGTCGTCGAGTTCGGCGGAGGTGACCAGCAGGTTGGCGCGCTGACCGGCGCCGATCCGACCCAGTTGCGAGGACTGACCCAGCAACGCCGCCGGCGTGGTGGTCAGTGCCGCCAGGGCGGCGTCGGCACTCAGGCCCTTCTCCATCGCGGTGCGCAGATTGGGCCAGAATCCCTTGTACTTCTCACCCTCCAGGCCTGCCGCGGTCAGCGCGATCTGCACGCCGGCGGCCTGCAGGCGGGCCGGGTTGTAGGGCGCCTGTTCCCAGTGCTGCAACTCGGCCAATGGGGTCATCCGCAGCAACGAGGGATCGTCGCCCTGCAGGGCCTTGGGGAAGCTGATCGGCAGCACGATCGCGGCGCCGGTGGCCTTGACCGCATCCAGCCGCTGATACTCGTCGCCACTGCCCAAAAAGACGTACTGGAGATCGAACTCGTTGGCGATCTGCTGTGCCCGCAGCAGATTGAGCCAACCATCGACGCTGAAGAACTGCGGCAGGGACTGTTGTCGGTTCCAGGCGCGCAGGCTCTGGTCCTCAAAGGGCGCCTGCGATTGAGCTGCGTACCAGCGGGCATCCAGATGGGTCTGCCGCAGCAGCGCCACCGAGCCCATGATTGAAATGGGGAAGAACTGCGCGCTACTGCCCTTGGCGAAGGAATAATGCGCACTGGCCCGATCACCCAGCACCGCCTCCTGCGCCGGTCCGTCGATCAGCGCCAGCAGCGTGCCGGTGCCGCGGGCGATGCCGTCGGGTCGATGGCTGAGCACCGAGGTAAAGCCCAGCTGGCGCAGCTGGCCCGCGGCTTCTGCGTTCGGCACAAAGGCGCCAACGGCCTCGAAGTCGGACTTGATCGCCTCGTTGGCGTTGTAGGCGCCGGTGTTGGTCGAGGCCACCACCTGCGGCGAGCCGAAGCTGAAGGGCTTCGGCGGCGGCAATGCCGGCATGCCGTAGTTACTGTTCAGATCGATGAAGCCGGCGTACAGATGCAGGCCGCTGTAGTCGATGGCGGCGTAACCCGGAGTGGTCGCACCCCTGGCGATGCGCTCAATGCGGCCGTCGCGCAGGTAGACCGTTGCCTGTCGCGGCGTTTCGCCCGGGGCGGCATGCACGCTGGCACCGACCAGTGCGAAGGCGCCGCTGCGCTGGTCATGCACATCATTGGGCGTGAAGGTTTCCGGACCCTGCTGGGCCCATGCCGGCCACGCTGCCAGCACGGCCAGCCATCCCCATCGTCGCATCGTCATCTACTCCCGCGGGCAAGCAGGCGAGCATAAGCCCAGCTGAACGCCGCTGGCCTGCGCCTTTAGTCATGGACCAGCCAGCCGATGGCGGGACTTTCGGACTGGCACTGAACCCGCGAACTGGCTAACGTGCAACGACCCCTCGGGCTGGAGCCGCCACATGAGCCAGACCACCACCGCCATGCCCGATCGGCAGCTGCGGCGCCGTGCCCGCGGCATGCCGCCGGTGGCGCAGGGCGTGCTGGCCACATTGGCCGTGTTGCTGGTCTTGCTGCCGGCGGGCTGGTTCCAGTTTCAGGCGTCAGAGCGGGCCTTGCGTGACGAAATCCGCAGCGGCCTGGCACGGACGGCGCGCATTGCCGCCAGCCTGGTCGACCCTGCGGTGCATCGCAGCTTTACCAAGCCTGAGGATGAATTCACGCCCGAATACGCGGCCGCGATCGCGCCGTGGGTGGCGGCACGCAAGGCCGACCCGCAGATCGCCTATCTGTACACCGTGATCAAGCGTGATGATGGCTTTTATTTCATCTACGACATCACGCCCAAACCCACCGACCCGGCCATTGAGGACAACTCGGTGGCGGTGATGGAGCAGTACCCGCCCGATGAGGTGCCACCAGAACTTGAGCAGGCCTGGGACGAACGCAAGGTCGTCGTCTCGGAGGATTTCTACTTCGATCAGTGGTGCACCGATGGCTGCATCGGCGGTTATGTCCCGCTCTACGACGAGCAGGCTGAACTGGTCGGTATCGTCGGGCTGGACCTGACCTCCGGTGACTACGACAAGCGTCTGGCCACCATCCGTGAGGCGATCACCTACGGCGGCATCATTGGCGTCGCGCTGGCGCTGCTGGTGGGTCTGGGCGTGTGGCTGGTGCGTCGCTCCGATCGCAATACGCGTGAGTTGGAGCGACAGCTGGATACGGTCAACGCGCTGCTGAACATTTCCCGTGCGCTGGCGCAGAAGATCGATGTCGACGAATTGATGCCGGCACTGATCTCCGAGACCAACGCCATCATGCGGGCCGAGCGCTGCAGCTATTTCTTCTACGACAGCGAGGAGAAGCGGCTGATCAGCCGGGTCATGCAGGGCATGGACAGCAAGACCATCGCCGTGCCCGAGACGGTCGGCGTGATCGGTCGTGTGGCGCGCAATCGGCGCATCGACAACGTTCACGACGCCTATGCCGACCCCGACTTCGATCGCAGTTTCGACATCCTCAACGACTTCAAGACCCGCAGCATTCTGGCCGCACCGGTACTGGGCGAAGGCGGCAAGCTGCTGGGCGTGGTGCAGATCATCAACAAGATCGGCGCCCGCTACTTCGACGAGGATGACGAGATCCTGCTGGAGGCATTGACCAGCCAGATGCAGATGGCCTTCGAGCGTGCCGTGCTCACCGAGGCCTATGTGGAGAAGCGGCGGCTGGACTCGGCGTTGCGCCTGGCCAGCAACATCCAGATGAGCATGCTGCCCACCGACT
Organism: Lysobacterales bacterium; assembly: GCA_041395325.1. GTDB lineage: Bacteria > Pseudomonadota > Gammaproteobacteria > Xanthomonadales > SZUA-5 > JAWLAT01. The sequence continues at coordinate 98,343 of JAWLAT010000015.1, read as the reverse complement.
TTCCCGAGCCGGGCAGTGGCCCCTTCGACCTGCACGCGATCCTGATTCCGGCCAAGGACGTGGGCGGCGATTTCTACGACTTCTTCCAGATCGACGACGATCGCTGGTGTTTCGTGGTGGCCGACGTGTCCGGCAAGGGCATTCCGGCGGCGCTGTTCATGGCCAAGACCAAGGCGCTGGTCAAGGCCTTCATGGGTATCGACCCGCGGCCGGATCAGGCGCTGGCGCGCGCCAACAACGAACTGGCTTACGACAATGCAGCGGCGATGTTCGTCACCGTCTTCGTGGCGGTGCTGAACGTCCGTTCCGGTGAACTGGTCTACAGCAACGCCGGCCACAATCACCCCTATGTGCTTGATCGGGCCGGCTCACAGCGCCTGCTGACCGATGCCGAGGGTGTGCCGATCGGCGCGATGATGGACCTGGACTTCGACAGTGCGGTGACCACGCTGGCCCCCGGCGAGGAGCTGTTCCTGTTTACCGATGGCGTCAACGAGGCGATGAGCCCGGTCAACGAACAGTGGGGTGACGAGCGCCTGACCGAGCGCCTGCTGCAGATTGCCGACCAGCCGATGGCCGAACAGACCGAGGCCATCGTCGCCTCGGTCCGCGAGCATGCCAACGGCGCCGAGCAGTCCGACGACATCACCGTGATGGCGCTGTGTCGGCGCAAGGTTGATTGAGTCCTCGGGTCGGCCGTGGCCGGCATGCTTTGTGCAGCACCCGGGCTCCCCAAAGACGAGACCGCACCGATGACGACTTTCCTGTTGCGTATCGAAGATCCCGAATCCTCCCGCGGTGAAGAGCCCTCGCTCAGCTTCAACGGCCGCACCAATGCGTCGCTGGCCACCGCGCTGGCCGACGCCCTGCGCAGCCCGGCACTGTTTCAGCGCTGGCTGGCATTGCAGGAGGAGCCGGACGAGGTGGACGAATCACTCGGGGCAGTCGATGCCGCTGCGCAGGTGACCGCAAGCGAGGAAGGCAGCCGTCACTATCTGGAGGTCCAGACCCGTTTGCCGCATGCCCTCGTCAGCCAGCGGCTGAACTGGTTGATCGGTTCGCACTGGACGCTGCGCGACGTCCGCTGAGCGGCGCGCAGTCCGCGCTACGAGCCTTCGAAACCATCGGCCAGCAACGCCTCGCCGCGCCATTCTTCGGCGCCGATGTCCGGTGGCACCGGTCGATCCTGTCCCAACCGGTCGATCGGGCTGGCGCTGGCCGGATCGCCGCCATCGACCATCGCCGCGCTGGCATCGAGGGCGTGGAAATCACCGGCGGCCGCTGCGCTGAAACCCGGCAATTGCTCGGTTGAGGCCGAATCGAAGCCGGTGGCGCCTTGCCAGGCCAGCAGATCACCCTGACCGGCTACCCACGGGACCGAGCCCTGCGTGGCGGCGCAGCGCTGGCGGTCCATCTGCAGCAATCGCGCCGGCGCAGTGATGGCAAAGCAGGCCGATCCGATCGGGTCGGCCAGTTCGATCGCGTTGTGACTGATCCGGTGCTCGCCGCCGGCGTCACCCAGCGCCACCCCGACGCCATTGCGACGGCCTAGCCAGATGCTGTTGTTGCGGATCAACAGCTGGTCGATGGCCGGGTCCTCCGGTCCGCCACAGCAGACCGGCGCCTCGATGGCGCTGACGGCGTAGTCCTGGCCGCCGACGATCGTGTTGTTTTCGATCGTGCAGCGACGACAGGCGCCCACACCGATGGCGACGTTGCCGACGTACTCGATCTGATTGCCGGCGATGACCACGTCATCGAAGCGCTCGGCGGTGTTGTGGCCAGGGGCGACCGCGATGCCCCAACAGCCTGGTCCGGCCAGCCCGGGGCCCTCGCTGATGTGGTTGTTCTCGATGCGCAGATCGTCGAAGACGCCGTGCACCACCAGCGACACGGCCTGGCAGAGTCCGGATCCATCGCGGGCGGCGCCGATCAACGTGTTGCCAATCGCTCGCACCCCGCGGGTGGTGCCACTGAGATAGACGTTGTGGTCGAGGTTGTTGCGCGTGCCATTGCGCAACACCTGATTGCGCAGCAGGTGGAAATCGTTGCCGCCGCCGAGCACGCCCTGACCGTGGTTGTCGCGGATCAGGCTGTCCCGTACGACGATTCGCTCGTTGCGGCCATCGCAGTCCGAATCATTCGGATCGCACGGATTGCTGCCTGCAAGATGCACGCCCACGTTGAAGCCACTGATCTCCAGCCGGGCCGCTTCCACATCGTCGACGTCGTTGTAGAAGAACAGGCCGAAGCCGTTGCCGCCGTGCCCGAGCAGCCGCAGGTCCTCGACCCGATAGCCGCCATCGCGGTTGGCGTTGCCTCCATCGACGAATTCCAGCGCCGACACATCGCCCAGCGCCTCGATCACCGGCGGGCCCTCGTCGCCGCTGGCCCAGGGCGGCGTGTAGGCCCCGATGCGGCAGCGCTGCGCCGGCTGGCAGGCGCTGTTGAACCAGCCACCGCCGCTGCTTTCCTGCAACTGGCCGCCCCGGCACAGCAGAATCTCGTCACCCGCGGCCATCGTGCGGAAGCGACTGCGTCCGGCCTGCAGCGTGCGCCAGGGTGCCTGCGCGCTGCCGGCGTCCGCATCATTGCCGGCCACGCAGTCGGCATCGGCCCCGGGCGCGCAGTCACACAGATGCCAGCTGGCTGCCTCGGCTACCGGCGCCAGCAGGCACAACCAGCCCAGCCAGCACCCAAGCCATCTTTGTTTCACGGTCATCGCCTTCTCCCATCCGCTCGATGGGGAGTCTGGCCAGCGCCCGGCACCGGCGCTGCCTCCGCTTCTGCGCTTGACAGCGACAGGCGGCGGATTGCAAGGGAGCGGCGGTCGTCGTGCGGATGATCTGGCAGCTGGCAGGCATACTGCGCCGGTGCCCGGCACCATTCTCAAGCACTCCCGATCACAGGAGACGTCGATGCACTCGGATACCCAGCGCTATCACGATGGGCTCTCGGCGACCGATGTGGCCATCGCCCAGCAACTGGCCAGCTTGATCGAACAGCATTTGCCCGAGGCCGAAAACAAGGTCTGGCACGCGCACCCGGTCTGGTTCCTCGATGGCAATCCCATCGTCGGCTACAGCCGCCTCAAGGACGGCATGCGGCTGCTGTTCTGGAGCGGGCAGTCCTTCCAGAGCCCTGGGCTGCGACCGGAAGGCAAGTTCAAGGCCGCCGACATTCGCTATACCGATGTGGCGCAGGTCGACGCCGCGCAGCTGGGGCAATGGTTGGCCGAGTCGCGCGACGTGCAGTGGGACTACCAGAACATCGTCAAGCGCAAGGGTCGGCTGGAGCGATTGAAGTAAACCGAAGGTGACTCCGACTGCGCCTACGATCGCTAGCCGAAGGGTCTCAGTTCCGGAGTGGCGCCGGCCTCGCGGAGTTTTTCGGCAAAACCATGGTGACCGCTCATCAAAGCGAGGTCGAAGGCACGGTAGTTGTTCGCGCCTACCTGATTGGGATCCGCGCCATGGGTCAGGAGCAACTCGACGAATGCCAGAACGTCGAGACCGTGGGTAGTCGTCTGGTTGGCGTAGGTCCAGTAGAGCGAGTGCAAGTAGCCATCGACATGATTCGATTCTCGCCAAGTCGCGTCCGCGCCCAGCGTGAGCATCGCCACCGCCAATCGATAGTTAAGCAGCTCAACTGCACGGTCGAGCAGCGCCTCTGTGCATGCCAGAAATTCGGGGTCCCAACGAAGCTCGTCAATATCTTTCAGGATGTCTTCTGAAGACTTCTTGACGATGTCGCTTAACACGATGATGAGTGACTCGGCGTAGGTTCACCAGCCACCCCGCCAGATCATGCTCATCGCTGGCATCGATTCGCACCTGGACGCGTTGTCCGGGTCTGAGTGCGTGACCGTCGTGGATGCGCACCACGCCATCGATTTCCGGGGCGTCGGCCCTGGACCGTCCCAGTGCGCCGTCCTCGTCGATTTCGTCGACCAGCACTTCCTGCACGCTGCCGATCTTGGCGGCCAGTCGGCGGCTGCTGATGGCGGCCTGCGTGGCCATGAAGCGCTCGAAACGATCCTGGGCGATGTCCTCGGGCACGGGATCGGCCAGCGCATTGGCAGCGGCGCCGTCGACCGGGGAATAGGTGAAGCAACCCACGCGATCCAGCTCGGCGGCCTGCAGAAAGTCCAGCAGCTGCTGGAAATCGGCGTCGGTCTCGCCCGGGAAGCCGACGATAAAGGTGCTGCGCAGCGTGATCTCCGGACATAGCGCGCGCCAGCGCTGCACCCGCTCCAGCACCTTCTCGGCATGGGCAGGGCGGCGCATGGCCTTGAGCACGGTGGGGCTGGCGTGCTGGAAAGGGATATCCAGATACGGCAACAGGCCACTGCCCGACATCAGCGGAATCACTTCGTCCACGTGCGGATAGGGGTAGACATAGTGCAGCCGCACCCAGGCGCCCAGCTGCCCCAGCTCGCGGGCCAGATCAGTCATTCGCGTGGCCACCTGCCGATCGCGCCAGGGCCGCTCGACGTAACGCAGATCCGAGCCATAGGCGCTGGTGTCCTGTGACACGACCAGCAGTTCCTGCACACCCGAGCGAACCAGCTTCTCGGCTTCGGCCAGCACTTCGTCGACCGGTCGGCTGACCAGCCGGCCACGCATGGACGGGATGATGCAGAAGCTGCAGTGGTGATTGCAGCCCTCGGAGATCTTCAGATAGGCGTAGTGCTTCGGGGTCAGCTTGATGCCCTGCGGCGGCAGCAGATCAAGGAACGGGTCGTGCTGCGGCGGGACCTGCTTGTGCACCGCGGTCAGCACACTGGCGTAGTCCTGCGGGCCGGAGATCGACAGCACCTGTGGAAAGCGCGACTCGATCAGCTCGGCGCGCTTGCCCAGGCAGCCGGTCACGACCACCTTGCCGTTCTCGGCCAGGGCCTCGCCAATGGCCTCCAGCGACTCCTCCACGGCGCTGTCGATGAAGCCGCAGGTGTTCACCACCACCACGTCCGCGCCGTCGTAGGTGGGCGAGATCTCGTAGCCCTCGGCGCGCAACTGGGTCAGGATGCGCTCGGAATCGACCAGGGCCTTGGGGCAGCCCAGGGAGACGAAGCCGACGCGGGGAGGGTTGGCAGTAGCAGACATGCGCAGAGAGCCGGGGAGCAGAGGCCGCGGAGTATATCCGGCCGCCGACCCTGGCCCGGTACCGCGGCACCGATCCGGCACGGCCCGCCGTCGGGGCCGTCCGGCAGTCCGTTCGACCGGACTCAGTCCTCGAATCCATCCATCAGCAGCGACTCGACATCCTCGAAGGCACCACGATCCACCGGTCCGATGTTGTTGGGCGTGCCGGGGCGGTCGATGACCCGCGGCAGGCCGGCCAGATCGACGGGTGATTCGCCGCCCATGGCGGTGCATCGGTCGAGATTCTGCGAGTCGTTGCGCAACCGATAGATGCCATTGGCGGCATCGAAGAAGGCCGGAAGGTGTGCATCGCCACCCAGCGCTCCGCCGGCGCCCGTGTTGAGGCAGCTGAACTGCGTGGCACCGGCACCGCTGACGTGGCTGTTGCCCTCCGGCACGAGGAAGATCGAACGCGCCAGGCTCAGTGCTGCCGGCGCCGTGCTGCTGACGTTGATGGCGGCGCCGACGAAGCTGTTGTCGGCAATGGTCAGCAAATCAAGCCCCGCGCTTGCCTCGCCTTCAATGTTGATCAGCCGCAAACTGCTGCTGTTCTGGCTGATCAACACGTTGCTCAGCAGCAGCTGCGCGCTGCCACTGGCGCGCAGTGCCGCAGCGGTGAAACTGCTGTTGTTCTCGATCCGGGTGTGACTGATGCTCGCCTGAGCGCTGCTGACGAACACGCCGGCACCATTGCCGCTGAGGCTGCCATCGGCATTGCGCAGCTGATTGCCGGCGATGCGCGAACATTGGTCGTCGCCCACGGCGCAGGCATCCGTACCACGATCCAAGGTGGCGCTGGCGCCGTTGGTCACGAACAGGCCGGCGCCCGTGAGCTGAGCCTGGTTGTTCTCGATCCAGGCGCCGTGGGCTATGAACTGGGTCCCGCTGTTGGTCAGATAGACGCCACCGCCGCGTGGCGAACTGTCGCCCTGGGCAACATTGCCGCTGATGGACAGGCGCTGGCCGGGTCGCGATTGCAGCTCGATCTGGGTACCGGAGCTGGCAAAGATGCCGCCACCTTCGCTGGCGCTGTTGCCATCGATTCGCGTATCGCCCACATCGGCCGTGCTGATCAGCTGGCAGGCGTCGAAGGCGCGAACCCCACCGCCCGATTGGGCCGCCGAGTTGCCGCTGATCTGCGTTGCGCCGAGTCGCACGCGTGCGCCTGCGCAATAGACACCGCCGCCGATGCGCAGTGCGTCATTGCCGGCGCCAACGGCACCCACCTGGGTACCGGCCAGCAGACTCACGCCCAAGGGGCCGGGTGCGATCGATTGCAGGTAGATGCCGGCGCCATCCTCGGCAATGTTGTTGAAGATGCCGACGTTGTACAGATTGATCTGCCCCTGACCGATCACCAGCATGCCGCCGCCATTGCCGGTCGGATTGTTGGCATCGACCAGATCCAGATTGACCAGATCCAGTGATAGGGCGCCAGGAACGTTGCCCAAAATGGAGACGACCGCATCCCCGCTGAATCCGGCTCGCAAGGTGGTCGTCGAAGTGCTGGCCGGAGCGCCGCAGGCCGGATAGCCGCCGACAATTCGAACTTCCCGGTTGAAGACCGACAGCGCGCTGTTGAGGACGAACTCATTGCTGGCCAGTCGGATCTCCGATCCGGCAGGCAGATCATTGACGGCGGCCTGGATCGTCGGATAGTCGCAAGTACCCGCGGCATTGACATAGGCGACAGTGCCCGCCTCGGCACCGGCTCCAGCCAGCAGCAGGGTGGTCAGGGCCAGCGTGCGGCTGGGCAGAGATCGTGGCAGGTTGAGGTGTCGCATGGCCGGCTCCGGCGTTGAGGTGGTTGCTGGCCAGTACGAGAGCGCTGCGGCAATCCGACATGGCCGCTCGATCAAATGTTGACTGGCGCCGTGGCATGAGCCCCATCAAGCCCGTCAGGCCCGTGGCACAATGCCGCCCGCCCCCGTCGCTCAAAGTCCTGCATGTCTCAGGCTGCTGCCAATCGCCTGCTGTCCGCTGCCCCGACCGGGGAGGGCGAAGCGCAGCTGGAAGCCAGCCTGCGGCCACGACGGCTGGCCGACTACACCGGTCAGGCGCAGGTGCGCGAGCAGCTGGAGATCTACATCGAAGCCGCCCGTCGCCGCGCTGGCGCGCTCGATCATGTGCTGATCTTTGGCCCGCCTGGACTGGGCAAGACGACGCTGTCGCATGTGATTGCCAATGAACTGGGCGTCAATTTGCGCCAGACCTCCGGACCGGTCCTCGAACGACCCGGTGATCTGGCGGCCCTGCTGACCAATCTCGAACCGCGTGATGTGCTGTTCGTCGACGAGATTCACCGGCTCTCGCCGATCGTCGAGGAAGTGCTTTACCCGGCGCTGGAGGATTACCAGATCGACATCATGATCGGCGAAGGTCCGGCGGCGCGTTCGATCAAACTGGACCTGCCGCCCTTCACGTTGATCGGCGCCACCACCCGCGCCGGCCTGCTGACCTCGCCGCTGCGCGATCGCTTCGGCATCGTGGCGCGGCTGGAGTACTACACGGTGCCTGAGCTCAGCTACATCGTCGGGCGCTCGGCGCAGATACTCGGCGTGGCCTGCGACGACAGCGGCGCCGCCGCCATCGCGCGACGTTCGCGCGGCACGCCGCGCATCGCCAATCGACTGTTGCGGCGTGCCCGCGACTATGCCGAGATCAAGGCCGACGGACTGATCGACCAGGGCTCGGCCGACGCGGCGATGGCCATGCTGCAGGTCGACAGTGCCGGCTTCGATGCACTGGATCGGCGCTTCCTCAGCACGCTGATCGACCACTTCGAAGGCGGCCCGGTGGGTCTGGACAATCTGGCCGCGGCCCTGAGCGAAGATGCCGGCACGCTGGAGGATGTGATCGAGCCCTATCTGATCCAGCAGGGCTATCTGATGCGCACCGCCCGCGGTCGCTGCGCCACCCGGCGCGCCTGGCAGCATCTGGGTCTGCAGCCGCCGCCGCGGCAAGGCGTGGCCGCCGATCTGTTCGATCCACAGGCGCCGGAGGAGGCATGAGTCAGCCGCCGTTTAGCTGGCGCGTGCGTGTCTATTGGGAAGATACCGACGCGGGTGGCGTGGTCTATCACGCGAATTACGTGCGCTTCCTGGAGCGCGCACGCACCGAATGGTTGCGCCAGCGCGGCATCGTCCAGTCGACGTTGGCTGCCGAGCGGGGTGTGCTGTTTGTCATCTACGGCATGCAGCTGCGCTTCCTCAAGCCGGCCCGTCTGGATGACGAGTTGGTGGTCAGCGTGGCGGTCGGCCATCTGCGGCGCGCCTCGCTGGTGTTCGAACAGAGCATCCGCGATGGCAGCGGTGAGGAGCTCTGCCGTGCCACCGTCGATGCGGCCTGTGTCCGTGCCGACGGCATGCGTCCCTGTCCCATCCCCGAGGAATTGCGCGAGGAAATGCTGCATTGAATACCGAACTCGACTTGATCCACCTGGTGCTCGAGGCCAGCCTGCCGGTCAAGCTGGTGATGTTGCTGCTGCTCGGGGCCTCGATCTGGTCCTGGTGGATCATCTTCCGCAAGCGACGCATGCTGGGCGCGGCGATGAAGGCGGCCGAACGCTTTGAGGACCGCTTCTGGTCCGGTGCCGATCTGGCCCAGCTTTATCGGGAGATCAGCCAGGGCCGCGCGCCCGAGGGTCTGGAGTGCGTGTTCGAGGCCGGTTTCCGCGAATTTGCCAAGATGCGGCAGAAGCGCAGCGTCGACCCCCGGGCGCTGCTGGAGTCGGCGCAGCGGGCCATGCGGGTGGCGATGACGCGCGAAATCGACCGCGTCGAGCACTCGCTCAACACCTTGGCCACGGTCGGCTCGATCTCGCCCTATGTCGGCCTGTTCGGCACGGTCTGGGGCATCATGATTGCCTTCCAGGGCCTGGCCAACGTCAAGGAAGCCACCATCGCAATGGTGGCGCCGGGCATCTCCGAGGCGTTGATCGCCACGGCGATGGGTCTGTTCGCCGCCATTCCGGCGGTGGTCTTCTACAACCGATATTCCAATCAGGTGGAACGCCTGGAAACGCGCTATGACACGTTTCAGGAGGAGTTCAGCAGCATCCTGCAAAGACAGGTCCACACCGACGACCTCGGTCGCTGAGCGAAGGCAGACAGGTCATGGCCAGACTCAAACGCCGCCGCAAGCCGGTCTCGGACATCAATGTGGTGCCCTACATCGACGTGATGCTGGTGCTGCTGATCATCTTCATGGTCACCGCGCCGCTGCTCAATCTGGGTGTGGATGTGGAACTGCCGCAGGCCTCCACCGAACCGCTGCAGCGTGACGAGGAACCGGTGGTCGTCTCCGTCGATCGCAGTGGCAATTATTTCCTCAGCGTCGGCGGCGAGCACGAACAGGTCGACGCCGACACGCTGAAGCAGAAGGTCGGCGCCTTCGTCCGCAACAACCCCAAGTTGGCCGTGCTGGTTGGTGGCGATCGCAATGTCGAATACGGCAAGGTCTTCGAGGTGATGGCGCTGCTGCAGCAGGCTGGCGCACCGAAGGTGGGTCTGATGGCCGATCCGCCGCCGCCGGGTGGCGCGGGGGGCTGATGGAGCGCAGCGGCGACAAGGCGTGGTCGTTGTTGCTCGCCTGCGGCGTGCATCTGATCGCTGCGCTGCTGCTGCTGGTTGGACTGCAGTTTTCCAAGCCGATCGAACTCGGCGGCGCCGCGCCATTGCAGGCGGTCATGGTCGACATGAATCTGCTGCAGTCCTTGCCCAAGCCGGTACCACTGCCTCGCCCGACGCCACCAGCCCCGCCACCCGAACCAGTCGCCGCGCAAGCACCCCCACCAGCCGCCGAACCGGCTCCGCAGATCATCGAGGATCAGGCCGCCCTGCGTCGGCAGTCGGAACTCGCGGCCGAGCAGGCTGCCCAGGCCGAGCGCCTGCGCATTCAGGCCGAGCGCGAACGCATCGAGCGCGAGAAGCAGCGCGAGGCCGAGCGGTTGAAGGAACTGGAGAAGGTCCGCGCCGAGCGCGAGCAGGCCGAGGCCAAGCGACGCGAGGAAGCCCAGCGTCTGGAAGCGGTGCGTCAGCAGCAGGCCCGCGAGGTCGCCGAGCGGCAGGCCGCCGAAGCCGCGGCGGCGCAGGCGGCCGCGGCGCAAGCTGCGCGCCAGGCCGACAGTCTGGCGCATCAATATGCAGCCTTGATCCAGCAGGTCGTCACGCAAAACTGGCGCCGACCACCGAATACGCCACTCGGTTTGCGCTGCACGTTGGTCGTCCGGCAAATCCCGGGAGGGGAGGTGATTGGTGTGACCATCGGCCGCCCCTGCAACGCCACGGGCGCCGTACAGCAGTCAATTTTGGACGCCGTTGAGCGCGCCAGTCCGCTGCCGTACAGCGGCTTTGAGCGAGTCTTTCAGCGCGATCTATCTTTCAACTTTCAGTACGACGGATAACAAGATGATGAGATTTCTGCAGACTTGTGTCGCGATGCTCGGATTGCTCTTCACTGTTCCGCCGGCATTCGCACAACTGTCCATCGACATCATTCGTGGCGAAGAAAGTGCCACGCCGATCACGGTTGTGCCATTCGGCTGGGAAAGTGCAGGCTTCCCCGACAGCACCGATCTGGCCGAGGTCGTTGGCAACGATCTGACCCGTACCGGTCAGTTCCGGGCGCTGCCGCGCACCGATATCTTCGAGCGGCCCACCCGCGCCGATCAGGTCAACTACGGCACCTACCGGCAGCTCAAGCAGGACTATGTGGTCGTTGGGCGGGTCCAGGACGGCGAGGACAACAGCTTCAGGGTAGAGTTCGAACTGCTGGATGTGACTCGGCAGGACTCGCTGCTGGCGCTGGCCGTCAGCGGTCGCCCGGGCGATCTGCGCGCCACAGCGCACCAGATCGCCGATCTGATCTACGAGAAGATCACCGGCCAGCGCGGTGCTTTCTTCACGCGCATCGCCTACATCACCGCCAAGCGGCAAACGACCTCACCCGAATACGCGATCTGGATCGCCGATTCGGACGGCTTCAATCCGCAGCGCATCGTCTGGAATTCCGAGCCCTTCCTGTCGCCCGCCTGGTCGCCGGATGGCCGCTACCTGGCCTATGTGACTTTCGAGCACGGTGGACAGTCGATCTATATGCACGAAGTGAGCACCGGCTCACGGCGGCGCCTGACCTCATACAAGGGCATCAACGGCGCCCCGGCTTTCTCTCCCGATGGCCGCAGCATGGCGCTGACGCTGTCCAAGGACGGCAATCCAGAGATCTTCGTCATGGACATCGGCAGTGGTCGATTGACCAAGCTGACCTCGCACTATTCCATCGACACCGAGCCGGTCTGGATGCCGGGCGGTCAGGAGATCCTGTTTACCTCAGATCGTGCCGGCAAGCCGCAGATCTATCGCGTCCCTGCCAGTGGCGGTAACGCCAGCCGCGTCACCTCGGTGGGCGACTACAACGCTCGCGCCAACGTCAGCTACGACGGGCGCAAAATCGCTATGGTGCAGGGAAACAAGAACGTGTACCGTATCGCGGTTTTGGATCGAGAACGGAGCGAGACGGGCACCACGCGTTTGATCACTCCCGGTCCGCTGGACGAATCTCCCAGTTTTGCTCCCAACGGCAGCATGATCCTGTACGCGGCTCGTGAAGGCGCGCAGGGCGTGTTGTATGCTGCGTCCGCGGATGGGCTGGTTCGACAGCGGCTGACTTTTGCCGAAGGTGATGTGCGCGAACCTGCCTGGGGGCCATTCCGCCCCCGCTGAGTCCGACCGACCGAGACGAACCTGACTCCATTAACGATTCGCCCTGACCCTTTAAGAGGAAGATCATGAACACGTCCGTTCGCACCCTGCTTCTGGCGCTCAGTTGTGCGGCCTTCGTCGGCTGCGCCTCCAAGCCCGAACCCCGCCCTGAGCCGGTCACGCCGACCCCGACCCCCACGCCGACTCCGACGCCGACCCAGGCTGCCGACGACTGGACCGATGTGACGCTGCTCGATCGCAAGGAATGCCTGCGCTCGCGCACCGCCTATTTCGACTACGACCAGGCCAATGTGCGCGGCGAGGCGCAGGAGATGATCCGTTGCCACGCCAAGTGGCTGCAGAACAACCCGAATGCCCGCATGACGCTGGAAGGCAACGCCGACGAGCGTGGTTCGCGCGAGTACAACCTGGGTCTGGGTGAGCGTCGCGGCAACGCAGTTCGTGATCTGCTGCTGGCCAACGGCGCCCGCAGCGGTCAGCTGAACGTGGTGAGCTACGGTGAAGAGCGTCCGACCTGCGTCGAGACCAGCGAGACCTGCTGGGCCAAGAATCGTCGCACCGAGATCGTTTACACCGTCAAGCAGTGATGCAGCGACGCGTCATTCCGTTGATCAGGACCACGGCGGCCGCATTGGCCGTCGTGGTGCTCTCTACGGCCGCGCAGGCTCAGGGTCGCCTGAGTCTGGGCGAGCGTGTTGCACGCCTGGAAGCGCAGTCCCAGGGCGGCGGTGACACGCAGAATTCGGTCGAGTTGCTCAACCGCATCAATGAGATGCAGGCCGAGCTGGCCAATCTGCGGAATCTGGTCGAGCAACAGACCTTCGAACTGGAAAGCATGAAGAAGCGCCAGCGCGATCAGTATCTGGATCTGGACTCGCGCTTGCAGCGGGTCGAGGGCAGCGGTCCTTCGGCGCCAATGCGCAGCGATGGTGCGCCGCTGGCGGCCGACGACAGCTTCGAGCCCGCACCCGGGCAACTGAGCATGGGTGAGCCCGAGCCGGCCGCGAATGACGATGTCGGCATGGATCCCGCGCCGGGCTTCGACGCACCCGCGGAACCGATCTATGCCGATCCCGCCGATCCCGAGGCGCTGGCGGCGCAGCGCGCAGCCTACGACCGTGCTTTCGAAGCACTGAAGCAGGGTCGCTACGATGCCTCCGCCCGATACTTCTCCGCGTTCCTGAGCGAGTTTCCGGATGCGGATCTTTCACCGAATGCGACCTACTGGTTGGGCGAGTCCTACTACGTCACGCGCAACTACCGCATCGCGCTGGACAGCTTCCAGCAGTTGCTGAGTCGTTACCCGGACAGCGGCAAGGCGCCCGACGCCCTGCTCAAGGTCGGCTATTGCCACTTCGAGTTGGGTGACACGCAGCGGGCGGCGCAGACGCTCGCCATGGTGACCAGCAAATACCCGGATACCCCGGTGGCGCGTTTGGCCGAAGGTCGATTGCGCGCGATCCGGTTGGAGAGCAAC
>JAWLAT010000015.1:0-80000 GCA_041395325.1 Lysobacterales bacterium | reverse complement strand
AGTGAAATTGAAATCGCTGTGAAGATGCAGCGTTCCCGCGGCAAGACGGAAAGACCCCGTGAACCTTTACTACAGCTTCACACTGAACGTTGAGTTCATCTGTGTAGGATAGGTGGGAGGCTATGAAACCAGGACGCCAGTTCTGGTGGAGCCAACCTTGAAATACCACCCTGATGTGCTTGACGTTCTAACCTAGGTCCGTAATCCGGATCGGGGACAGTGTGTGGTGGGTAGTTTGACTGGGGCGGTCTCCTCCCAAAGAGTAACGGAGGAGCACGAAGGTGCGCTCAGCACGGTCGGACATCGTGCAGTGTGTGTAAAGGCATAAGCGCGCTTGACTGCGAGATCGACGGATCAAGCAGGTACGAAAGTAGGTCTTAGTGATCCGGTGGTTCTGTATGGAAGGGCCATCGCTCAACGGATAAAAGGTACTCCGGGGATAACAGGCTGATACCGCCCAAGAGTTCATATCGACGGCGGTGTTTGGCACCTCGATGTCGGCTCATCACATCCTGGGGCTGTAGCCGGTCCCAAGGGTATGGCTGTTCGCCATTTAAAGTGGTACGCGAGCTGGGTTCAGAACGTCGTGAGACAGTTCGGTCCCTATCTGTCGTGGGCGTTAGAGATTTGAGGGGGGCTGCTCCTAGTACGAGAGGACCGGAGTGGACGAACCTCTGGTGTTCCGGTTGTCACGCCAGTGGCACTGCCGGGTAGCTAAGTTCGGAAGGGATAACCGCTGAAAGCATCTAAGCGGGAAACACGCCCCAAGATGAGATCTCTCCCTCCTTGAGAGGATAAGAGCCCAAGTAGACTACTTGGTTGATAGGCGCGGTGTGTAAGCGTGGTAACACGTTGAGCTAACGCGTACTAATCGCTCGAAGGCTTGACCATATAACCCCCAAACCTTTTGCGACACGTCGCATAGACCTTCAGCTACTATCCCGAGTGCCTAGCGCGCTCGATATCAGTTTTCCCTGGCGGCCATAGCGGTGTGGTCCCACCCGATCCCATACCGAACTCGGAAGTGAAACGCACCAGCGCCGATGGTAGTGTGGCAAGCCCATGCGAGAGTAGGTCACTGCCAGGGACTTATTCCTCAAAACGCCTCCAGAACAATCTGGAGGCGTTTTGCTTTGCGCTCATCGGCCTGAGACTCGAACCGGCGATGGCATCTATTTCTCAGCACTCACGCTTCGTCCACCTGACGGGGTGTTCCGCAGGTACCTTGGACCATTTCTGCGCTCCTTTCCCGGATGTGGCGTCATTCGTCGTCGCCACGGCGTAGCCATGCCTCATCCTCTTGCCTTGCGCCGAGCAAAAGTTCATCAGACATCTTCAAGGTTTTGGCGAATCACCACACGAGCGCCAGACCAACGTCGCCATCCGACCCGAATGCGCGCCGTCCCGGCGATAGGAATGACAACGGTTCTTGTCAGCGAACGTGTCCATGCCACCGCCACTGATTTCGCTGATTCCGCAGCGCGCAAGCCGCTGTCGCGCCAGCGCGTAAAGATCAGCAAGCCAGCGATCACCGTGGTCGCGTACAAATGCACTCAGCGATCGCCGATCCTCCTGCTCAAAGGCATTCCTCACCTCTGGCCCCACCTGAAAGCTTGTCGGTCCAATGGCCGGCCCCAGCCAGGCGCGAATCGCTGCACCATCGCATTCCATGGCATCGACGGTTCGCTCGATGACGCCGCCGAGCAGACCTCGCCAGCCGGCGTGAGCGATTCCGATTGAGCGCCCCGACTGTTCGACCAGCACGACGGGAAGACAATCTGCCGTCAACACTGCCAGAACCACGTCCCGGCCGTCGGCAACGGCTCCGTCAGCCTCCGGAAGCGCTCCTGTGTCGATGGAACTCGGACGGAACACCTCGGTTCCATGCACCTGTCTGAGCCACATCGGCTCGCCGGGCAACTCCAGCCAATCGATCAGGTGGGCCCTATTCCGACGCACTGATTCCGGCCTATCACCACAACGATCTCCCAGATTGCATCTGCCAAAGGAACCTTCGGAAACGCCCGGCGCGTTGCGCAGGACTGTCCCGGCGCGGACCCCCGCTGGGAGCCCGGTTGCCGCCAGCCAGCCTTCAGCGACCGAGGGCATCGAAGGCTGCGAGCAGCGCTTTAAAATCCTCCGGCAGTGGTGCCAACGCTTCGACTGTGGCGCCCGAAACCGGGTGGTCCAGGCGCAGTCGTTGGGCGTGCAGCGCTTGTCGTCGGAAACCCCGCAATACCTCGATCAGCTCAGTCGGGGCACCTGCAGGCAGGCGCAAGCGACCGCCGTAGAGGGGGTCGCCGACGATCGGATAGCGCATGTGCGCCATATGAACGCGGATCTGGTGTGTCCGTCCTGTTTCCAGACGGCAGCGCAAAAGCGTGTAGCCGGGGTAGCGCACTTCAATGCGCGCATGCGTGATCGCTGGTCGACCATCGTGCACCACAGCTCTGCGCAAACGATCAGTCGGGTGTCGATCGAGTGGTGCGTCCACCGTGAAACCGCTGACGGGCTCACCGTGCACCAGCGCCAAATACTCACGCTCAATCTCTCGCTGACTCAAGGCCTGGACCAGTGTCTGATGCGCCTGCGACGTGCGCGCGACCAGCAATGCACCACTGGTTTCCTTGTCCAGTCGATGGACAATGCCGGCTCTCGGCAACTTGGCCAGTGCCGGATCCAGCGCCAACAAGGCGTTGACCAGCGTGCCCTGCGGGTTGCCAGCACCTGGATGAACGACCAAGCCTGCGGGCTTGTTGACGATGAAAAGCTCGTCATCTTCGACCAACAAATCCAGTGGAATTGATTCCGCCTTGTCCGGCGCCTGAATGCGTTCGGTGGCGCGAAGTTGAACGATCTCACCACCCCGCACACGCGAGCGCGCCTTCGGCTGCACCCCATCGACCAGAATCAAGCCCTCCTCCAGCCAGCGCTGCAACTGCGAACGAGAGTGCTCGGGCCATAGCTGAGCAAGGCTGGCGTCCAGGCGCTGCCCGGCCAATTCGCGCGGCAATTCAGTATCGGCCTCAATGGGCCTGAGTGTCGGATCAGTCGTCTCCATCCGGGCATTCTCGCATGGCGCAGAGCCACACCCGGCAGCCGGTTCATGCGGGATCCAGCCGCATCGGCTAACATTCGCGGTCCGCTCACTGCCAGTCCAGCCGATGATGCGCTTGCGTACGCTCCTGATTCCGCTCCTGCTGCTGGCCATGACCGGCTGCTCACTGTTTGGCGACAAGAACCGCTTCGATGCCCAGGCCGATGTCATGTCGGTTGAGCAGCTTTACGAAGAAGCCAATGTCTCGATGCAGAAGGGCAACTACGACCGTGCGATCCGCTTCTATCGTGGTCTGATCGCTCGCTTCCCCTTCGGCAGCTACTCTGAGCAGTCTCAGCTGGATCTGGCCTACTGCCAGTACAAGCGGGACCAGGACGACGAAGCCGTCGCGACGTTGAACCGCTTCCTCAAGGCCCACCCGACACATCCCAAGGTGGACTACGCGCTTTTCCTGCGCGGCCTGGTCAACTTCGACCGCAACGCCAGCATGCTCGACCGCGTGCTGCCCAATGAAATCTCCACGCGTGACCAGCAGGCTCTGCGGCAGGCCTTCATCGACTTTTCCGAGTTGATCAAGCGCTATCCATCCAGTGCCTATGCCGGTGATGCGCGTCAGCGGATGGTCTATCTGCGCAACAGCATGGCTGAGTTTGAGATGAATGTAGCCCGCTACTACTACCGTCGTGGCGCCTATGTGGCTGCGGCAAGCCGGGCTGCGTACGTCGTGGAGAATTATCAACGCACGCCGCAAAGTCTGGATGCGCTCGAGCTGATGGCTAGCAGCTATGACGGCTTGAACGAGCCGGCTCTCGCAGAAGATGTGCGGCGTGTGCTCAGCCTGACCGCACCGGAGCGTGAGCGGGCGATCGAGGAACGCAAGTCCTGGTGGCGCCGCTGGTTGCCGTTTGGCTAAGGACGACGCGGTTCGCCAGACTTGGGGCGACCGGTATTCAGCGCAGTACGCACTGATCCCCCAGCACCGGGAGCCGGGCGCAAGCGCGATCTGGCGCTGACAGCGCCCCTCGCCAAAACCTGCTTGTCCAGTGGCAACTGTATGTTGCAGGCGCAGCCTGCTGCGCGATCCAGACTCAGCGCAGCTCCCGATACACCTCTGGGTCAAACGCGTCCACGCCAATCACTTCGTTGCGGGCCGCGTCGGCCTCACCCAGCTGCTCAAACTCCGCGGCGGTGATCACATCGGCCGCCAGTGCCAACTCATCCAGCTGTCGTCCAGGCGCTCGATCGATTCGTCCTTCCCGAACGGCCTGTTTGATCCTGGCTTCGATGGGCAAGACCCGTACGGCCTTGTCCAACGCCGCCTCCAGCGCCCCCAGCCCGGGCTCTTCAGCGCCTGGCACATGGATGTCCGCCGTCAGGCTGCTCCGTGCCGCACGATCTTCCAGAATACTCCGCGCCACCGCAGAACCCAGTTGATCGGACGGCGGCTTGAACCGCGCACCCAAGGGAAACACGATCCAGCCCAGCTTCCAGGCTGCCAGTCGCATGGGCAGATTGTCGATGACGCCGCGGAGCGACTGTTGCACCTGGTACAGCGCGTGCGCAGCCACCCACTTCAGCAGGTCGTAGTGCGCGCCTGACTTCTCTTCGTCGTGAAAACGCTTGATCGCGGCAGAGGCCAGGTACATCCACGCCAGGCAATCCGCCAAGCGCCCTGAGAGCTTTTCGCGACGCTTCAATGACCCACCCAGCGTACCCATGGCGATGTCCGAGGCCAGTGCGAAGGCGGCCGAGAACCGACTGAGATGTTGCATGAAGCGTTCAGCGTTCTGATCCAGATCCGGCACCTGCGCCAGCCGACTGCCGGTCAACGCCAGCACGAAGGCCCGAGCGCCGTTGCGGAAGAGGAAGTTCAAATGACCAAAGATCGCTGCATCGAAAGCCGGCAGATCGTCCTCGGCGATCGCGGCGATTTCGCGCTCCACAAAGGGATGACAGCGAATGGCGCCCTGACCGTAGATGATCATTGAACGCGTCAGGATATTGGCCCCTTCCACCGTGATCCCGATCGGTACCGACGACCAGACCCTAGACAGCATGTTGCGCGGTCCGCGAATGATGGCTGCGCCTGCGCGAATGTCCATGGCGTCGGTGATGACCTGACGCATCGCGTCGGTCATGTATGCTTTGACGATGGCACTGATCACGCTGGGGCGGTGGCCAGCATCCAGCGCTGCACAGGTCAGGCGCCGCGCTGCGCCGAGCACATAAGTGAGACCGGCGATTCGCGCCAGCGGCTCCTCAACGCCCTCGAAGCGACCGATGGGCGTATCAAACTGCTCGCGCACCGTGGCGTAGGCGCCGACCAGACGCGTCGCGAACTGGGTCGCGCCAACGCTCAACGCCGGCAAGGACACCGAACGTCCGGCCGCCAGCGACTCCATCAGCATCTTCCAGCCCTCACCGGCACCCTCAACGCCGCCGATGATTTGCGTCAATGGCACCCAGACGTCTTCACCGACCGTCGGGCCATTCATGAAGGGCACACCCATTGGGTCATGCCGCTGTCCGATCTGCACACCCGGCGTGTCACGAGGGATGAGGGCGCAGGTGATGCCGTAGTCTCTGCCGGCTTCGCCCAGCAGACCGTCTGGATCCTGCAGCCTGAAGGCCAATCCGACCAAGGTGGCCACCGGGGCCAGGGTGATGTAGCGCTTCTTCCAGTTCAGGCGCATGCCCAGCACGCGCTCGCCGTCGATCTCCCGAGCTTCGACGATGCCGAGTGATTGCGTGGCCGCCGCATCGGACCCGGCTTCCGGGCCGGTCAGCGCAAAGCAGGGCAAGTCCTGACCCGAAGCCAACCTGGGGAGATAATGCTGGCGTTGCGCCTCAGTGCCGTAGTGCAACAGCAACTCGGCCGGCCCGAGCGAGTTGGGCACCATGACCGTCACCGCCGCAGTCACCGAGCGGCTGGCCACTCGGGTCACCACCCGCGAATGTGCGTCGGCGCCGAAGCCGAGTCCGCCGTACTCCGTGGGAATGATCATGCCGAAGAAGCGATGCTCGCGGAGGAAGTCCCACACTGCCGGCGGCAGATCGCGATCCTGTTGAATCTGCCAGTCATCGAGCATTTCGCAGAGCGTGGCAACCGGCCCGTCTAGGAAAGCCTGAACCTCGGCCTCTGGCGGTGGCACGCGGAAATCCAGCAGCCGCTGCCAGTTCGGCTTGCCGGAGAACAGTTCGCCGTCCCACCAGACCGAGCCGGCCTCCAATGCGATGCGCTCAGTCTCGCCAAGTCGCGGCAGCACCTTGGCCATGGACCGCATCAGCGGTGCAGCCACGAAGCGCTGACGCCAGTCGCCCACGCCGAACAGCAGCCCTGCACCAATCAACAGCAGGGCCAGCGGGACCAGCAGCCAGGCGCTGCAACCGGCACTGGAAAGGCTGAGCCAGAACAAGAGGCCGCCAGCCAGCCAGGCCTGATAGCCGCGGCCGACATACAACAGACCCAGGTAGACAAGCAGTGCGGCCAGCAGCAGGAAAAGCGTCATGGCAGGACTCCGTCGGGACAGGTCCGCGGACAGGTCCATCGGCATGGCCCAAGGTCATCCCTGGTCCCGCTATCGGCCGTGATGAAACCCGATCCGTCAGCCGGGCTGCAGCCCGTCGATGACGCGATCCGCAGATCTGCAGTATGACACGTGCGTGTGCCGACGCTGCCCGACTACTCCAGCCGACGCCAGCGCAAGCCGTCGTCGCCGTCCTCGATCTGGATCAGGCGACCGCGGTGATCACGAACCTGGACGGGGCGCTGCAGGTCCAGTTGCAGAAACACATGGGACTCATCGAACAGCCCACGTGTGCCGCTGACCAACAGCGCGGCCGGGAGCTCACTTTGCTCCGCCTGCAAAACGCTGCAGCGGCGAAACAGCGGCAGAAAATCGAGGACCTGCGTTCCGTCGGAGGACAGCTCGAACCGGCTGTGTCCGGCGGCGATCAACCGCTGGGGGTCATTGCTGGCTGACAACACATAGCCAATCAATCGCTCACCTTCCGGAAGCAACGTGAAATTCGGTGGCACCGAGGTGCACACCCGCAGTCTGGGATCACTCAGCATCGCTTTGCGGGCTTCGACCCAGCGTTGTTCTTCGACGCGCACCGGTCGAACGCCACGGGCAATGTCGATGCCTTCGCACAGCTTCGGATCTTCGAGTCCCCGGCGCAGGCAGGCATCGGGGTCGGCATCAGGCAGGAAGTAGACCTCGGCGTCGACATATCCGCCGCCGTGCTCCAGATCGATGATGAAGCTGACCATGTGCGCACCATCGAGCTCATCGCGAATCGCCCAGACCACCGATTCTGGCGGCGCCACCCCGGCGCGTCGCAGCGCTTCCTGGTAAATGTCGGAGGCCACCCAGGCCAGGCGATCGTGCAGAAACAGGCGCTGACCACGTTCCAGCGCCAGGTCGGCGGCCGCACGTTCGCGGTCGTCAATGGTTCGCAACGGCGCGCTGCTGCACGCGCACAGCAGACCAGTCACGGCCAACCACCCGCACCAGCGGTTCAGCATGTCGTGGCGCCGACAAAATCCAGTTGGCGCCAGGCTTCGTACACGACGACCGCCACCGAATTGGACAGATTCAGGCTGCGGCTGTGCGGTCGCATCGGCAGGCGCAAGCGCTGAGCGGCTGGCAAGTGGTCAACAACGTGGCTCGGCAATCCGGCAGTCTCGCAGCCGAACAGCAGCACATCGCCGCTGCGGAACCGAGTCGCATAGACATCGGTGGTGGCCTTGCTGCTGAGCGCGAACCAGCGCGCGTCGGGCAAGGTGGCGCGGCAACGGTCAAGATTGGCGTGCACTGCCACTGAGGCGTACTCGTGGTAATCCAGTCCGGCCCGCTTCAGACGAGCATCGTCCAGCGCAAAACCGAGCGGTTCGATCAGATGCAGCATCGCGCCCGTGTTGGCACACAGACGGATCACATTGCCGGTATTGGGCGGGATCTGCGGCTGATACAGAACGACGTGCAGCATGGGGTCGGGTTCGATCAGGGGCGCACAGCCTGACCGCTCGGGACCCCGGACGGCAAGTGCTCCGATTCCGTTTCGTCATCGACCGGGGCCGTGTCGTCGCTGCCTACCACGGCACCTTCGCAGACGGTCGGCACCGGCACTTCCTCCCCCTGGACTGCTGGCTGCCTGCGACTGCGCTGCCAGCCATCGCTGGCGTAGATGGCCAATGCCGCCCAGATCATCCCGAAACCGATTGCCTGCGTACTGCTGAATGACTCACCCAGAATCAACACGGCCACCAGCAACTGCAGTGATGGCGCGATGTACTGCAGCAGGCCAATCAGCGAGTAGGGAATATGCCGCGCGCCGTAGGCGAAACCGATCAGTGGCAGCGCAGTCAGTGCGCCGCCGAATACCAGCATCAGATCCAGGCGCAGATCGCCCTCGGCGAAATGGCTGTCGCCCTGCCAGGTAGCCCAGGCCAGCCAACCCAACGACGGCAGCACCAGAAACAGGCTTTCAATGGCCAGCCCTGGCACCGCGTCGACGGCGGCGAGCTTGCGGATCAGTCCGTAGAGACCAAAGCTGACCGCCAGGACCAGCGCGATCCACGGTGGCTCGCCGAATGCCAGCGCCAGCCAGGCCACGCCGATGGCCGCCAGCAGCACGGCAGTCCACTGCCAGCGATTCAGGCGCTCATGCAGGACGACGACACCCAGCAGCACCGAAATCAGCGGGTTGATGAAGTACCCCAGACTGGCCTCCACCACGTGCTCGTGGGTGACCGCCCAGATGTAGATGCCCCAATTCGCGCTGATCAGCAGACTGCTGGCCAGCAACATCGGCACCACGCGCGGCCCGGTCAGCGCCTGCCGTAGCCACTGTCGGCCGCGGCTGAGCATCAACCAGCCGACCACGAACAGGCAACACCAGATGATTCGATGGGCCACCACCTGCAGCGGTGGAATCGACTTCATCTGCGCCCAATACAGGGGGAACAGACCCCACATCAGATAGGCGGCGATGGCCGCAAGCAGGCCACGGCGGTCGATGGGAACGGCGGAAGACATGCGATGGCACCCGCGAGCAGGACCCCCATTGTCCGCTGTTGCGGTGCAGCATGGGGTGACGAAAGCCGGGCAGTTGCGGGCCGGATGACACAGGTAGCGCGCAAACGCTGCCGCTATCCTCGGTCGTCGCCGCACTCTCGGGATCGAACCATGACCTTCCGCCAGCCGGTCGCCTTCGCTGCAATGATCGCCTCGGGCCTGCGATCGGCAGCTGGGTGCGGCGCCCGACGCTGGCTGGTGACACTCTGGTTGGGCACCTCCGCAGTCGCAGCGCCGCAGCCCCTGCCACCAACCGGTCTGCCCGAAGCCGCGCAGGGTACGTGGGCCTCCGACGGCTACGGTTGGCGTCTGCAGGTCGATGCTCGGGGTGCACGCTTCAGCCACGCCGTCGGCGAGTGGTGTTGGTCGGCCGAGGACGGCGATGAATGGCTCAGTGGCACCGAAGCCTTCGAACTGAGCAGCGACGCGCAGCAATTGGCGCTCTACGCCACCGGGGAACCGCATCCCTATCGCTTTCGGCGCCTGGACCACTGGCCTGCCACCTGTGACCACCCGCCCAGCGGCGACACCCTGACCCGCTTCGATCGCTTCGCCGCACTGATGCAGGCCCACTACGCCTTCTTTGACCGCTATCAGGTGGACTGGTCCAATCGGGTACGCAGCGCCAGGGGCCGGCTGCACGCCGACAGCAGCGATCGTCGTCTGTTCGCGGCGCTGCGCAGCACGCTGCGTGGCATCGATGACGCCCATCTAAGCGTGCTGGCCGAGGTCCAGGGCTTGCCGCGGCGCATTGAAGGCAACCGCGGCCGCACGCTGGGCACGATCACCGCCCGAGCACGACAGGCCAATCAGCCGGCCGGGCCGTACCGTCGCCAGTGGCAGCGCGAGATCTGGAATGCCGCACTCGGCGACGCACGCCACGAGGCCGGCAACGAATTCCTGCAGTGGGGCTGGCTGACTCCGGACGTTGGCTATCTGGCGGCCTACGCCATGGGCGGCTACGCCGTGCGCGATTTCAGCGACCCAACTGCCGACCGGCAGGTGCTCGCCCAGTTTCTGGACGAAGCGATGGGTGCTTTCGAGGCAGGACATGCGCGAGCGGTGGTACTGGACTTGAGCCTCAATCACGGCGGCTACGACTTCCTCGCCCGCGACTTCGCCAGCCGCTTCGCCGACCGTCGCCGTCTGGCCTACCGCAAGTGGGCTGCCGATGCCGTGGACCAGCGGCCAACCGAGCTGTGGATCGAACCCGCCGAACACCGCTACACCGGCCCGTTGTATCTGCTGACCAGCGACATCACCGTCAGCGCCGGTGAGATCTCCGTGTTGTCGCTGCGTGCCTTCCCCCAAGTGGTCCACGCCGGCATGCCCACCCGCGGTGCGCTGTCGGACATCCTGAGCAAGAATCTGGACGACGGCTGGTCGCTGAACCTGTCCAACGAGATCTATCTGGATCACGAAGGCGTCAGCTGGGAAGGTCGAGGGATCCCGCCGACGCTCGCCCTGGATGTCTTTCCCGCGGCCAATCCCGACGGTGGCCACGCCCAGGCCCTGCAGGACTTGCTGACCCGGATCGCAGCCGATCTGTCCAGCGCCGAGGCGCCACACTGACCGATGCGTGGCGACGAGCACTGCGGTATGATGCTCGGCCCAGTACGCGCCCGTAGCTCAGCTGGATAGAGTACTGCCCTCCGAAGGCAGGGGTCGCAGGTTCGAATCCTGCCGGGCGCGCCAATGAATTCAACGATTTAGGCCACTGTCAAAGGTGGCCTTTTTCGGTTGTACGGCAACGGTATGGCAAGTTGTAGCTGCCTCAGGCTAGCTGTCTCCGTAGGCAATATCGAAGATCGCGCGCGAAAAGAAGTACTTGGGGCTCACCGATGGGTCTCCCTGTGACAGGATGCGGAGATCGACTAGCTTTTGAACATCTGATCTGGCAGTTGGGTAGGTCACGCCCGTATCCGAAACTACCTGGGGAATAGTCACAATGGGTGCGCTGAACAGGCGTTCGACAATTCCCGTCAGGCGGGCGCTTCCACCGCTTGCTGCGACTCGCGAAGTGAACTCTTGCCGTAGCTCTACCAGTCGATCTATTCGTGAGATCGTGTCGCTGGATTGTTCGATGACCCCTTGCAGGCAGAATGACAGCCACGGCTCCCATTGCCCGTCAGCACTAACGTTGAACATACGGTCGATGTAGTCGTCTTTGTGACGCTCGAAGAACGCGCTCATGTAGAGCCAAGGGCTTCCCAGCTCAAGCCATTGGCTGATCGTCAACGACAGCAGAACGCGACCGATTCGCCCGTTGCCGTCACGGAAGGGGTGGATGGTCTCAAACTGATAGTGCGCCATGAACGCACGCAACAGCGGGTCGACAGTGGACGATTCGTGGTGATAGCTCTCGAAGGCATGAAGGCAAGGCATGAGTTCGCTGGGCGGCGGCGGGACAAAGCGCGCGCCGACTCCCACATGGACTTGGCAGTCACGAAAGTGACCGGGTCGCCGATCCTGACCACGTACGCCACCAAGCAGCGTTTGGTGCATGTCGCGAATGAGCCGCAGGGACAGCGGGAGTCCATCCGCCATCAGGCTCATACCTTGCTGCAGGGCGCGTCCATAGTTGAATACCTCACGCCAGGCATTGACTCGATCTTCGCGAGAGGTGGGCTCGCGTGGATCCAGCTGGTACAGCAGCAACTCTTCCGGTGTCGCGTACGTCCCTTCCATGCTCGACGAGCGCAACGCTTCTCGTTGCTGCAATGGGGCCAGTAGCAGCTGAGGGTTGGTAAGGTGGCGACCTACGCCGTCCAGCCGCGCCAGGCTTTCGCGTGCTGCCATCAACTTTGGCCACAGTGAAGGTGGCATTTGCCAGGAAGTGGCCAAAGGGGCCGGAACGAAAGCGACGTCAGGCCGTGGCAAGGTGATCGGGACCAGTTGCCCTAACTTATTGTTAGTAAAGCGCTTTCTGTCCATGGTTCAAGATCACTATAGACACGAGGGCAATGATTAAAATTAGCGCGGCTTTTTTTTAACGTCAACGGAGCTATTAAAGTCGACCATCACTCGGGCCTGTCACAGGCATAGATCTAGTGTCTCCCCCAGCTCCCAGGCACGATATGTAGTGGTTTTGGCAACCTTTTCGTGGTTAAAGCGCTGGCCGTGTGATTGTCTTGGCCACTACGAGCGGGCGGTCGTGGAAGCCCGCTGGCTCGATCAGGTTCGAATCCTGCCGGGCGCGCCAATGAATTCAACGACTTAGGACACCCTCGCGGTGGCCTTTTTCGTGGCGAACTCGCTGGCTACGACTTGTTCAGCGGCAAACCGAGCTGGCGTCTGGCCGCATCACTGCGCAGTTCGAACTCCTCGCCGGCGTAGGTATCGCCACCAGGACCGCAAAGCCAGTGGACGGCGTGGGCGACCCATGCT
The DNA here is from genome assembly GCA_041395325.1 of Lysobacterales bacterium. Classification (GTDB taxonomy): domain Bacteria; phylum Pseudomonadota; class Gammaproteobacteria; order Xanthomonadales; family SZUA-5; genus JAWLAT01. Next base: position 67,475 of record JAWLAT010000015.1, on the reverse strand, counting down.
GGCGGGATGTGGGCGGACCAGTCCAGCTGGCTGACGGGATTGACGCCGGAGTCGCGAATGGTCGACATCATGTCGGTGGCCACGGTGCCGGGACTGAGCGAGATCACGCGAATGCCGCGGTCGGCATTCTCGGCATGGGCGCAGCGGCTCAGCATGCGCAGGGCAGCCTTGCTGGCGCAGTAGGCGCTCCAGCCCTCCAACGGTCGCTGGGCCGCCCCTGAGCCGAGTTGAATGATGGTGCCGCGACCGCGTTCGCGCATCCCCGGCAAAACCGCACGCAACAGGTTTGCCGGCCCTTTCAGATTGACGTCGATCAGCCGCGACCACTGGCTCATGTCGGCCTCGGCCAGTGCTGCAATCGGCTCGATCAGGCCGGCGTTGTTGACCAGGATGTCGATCGGGCCCAGACGCTGCTCGGTTTGCTCAACCACCGCAACAACCTGCTCGAAGTCGGTGACATCGGCCGGACAGGCGAGGACGTCCCGGCCGGCTTCGCGCAGGCCTGCGCAGCGTGCTTCGAGCCGCTCGGCATCGCGTGCCAGCAAAGCCACGCGCAGGCCGCTGGCGGCCAGTTGCTCGCTGACCGCCAGCCCGATGCCACGGCTGGCGCCGGTGACCAGGGCGACCTGGACGGGTGCCGACATCGTGGTCTCCAGTTCGACGAGACCTGATCGTAGCCCGGATGACTGGCGTCTCGACGAAGTCCTGGTGTGCCGGTATCGATTGTGACTGGCGCGCTCACGCCGCCAGGGTGCTGTCGATCCAGTGCTGCAGCTCCGCGCCGGAACGTACGCCGCTGAGGCGATCCAGCGGCCGGCCGTCGCGGAACAGGATCAGCGTTGGCACGCTGCGTATCCCCATCCGGGCGGCGGTGGCCGGTGCCTGGTCGATGTCCAGCTTGCCGATCGGCAAACGCTCGGCGTAGTCACGGCCCAGTGCCTCCAAGGTCGGGGCGAGGGCCTTGCAGGGCCCGCACCAGCTGGCGTGAAAGTCGACCAGCACCGCACCCTCGCGCTGGGCGAAGCTGGCGAAGTCCTGATCGTCGAGTGCCTTGAGGTGACTCATCTCTCTCTCCTTGTCTGCGAGAACAGGCGCCACGACCGATTGCTGGTGGTCGTGGCGCCTGTGGTTCAGGCGGCGACGGCCAGATCGACCACGGGGAAGTCGACCACGGTGTCGGCGACGTGATTGATGTAGTTGGTCAGCGTGTTCAGGGCGACCAGCGCAACCACCTCGATGATCACGGCATCGTCGAATCCGGCGGCGCGGAAGCGGGCCAGTTCGCCGTCCTCGACTCGACCGCGCTGCTGAGTCAACTGGGTGGCCAGCTCGGCCAGGGCAGCGTCCTGCCGATCGCCACCGATGCCGCTGCGGGCGGCCTGGATGGCGGCTTCGCTCAAACCGGCGCCGCGGCCGATCGTCGTGTGCGCGGCCAGGCAGTAGGCACACTCGTTGGCCTGGGCCACGGCCAGCGCGACCACTTCGCGCTGACGCGCATTCAGCTTGCCCTTGGCGGCGGCGTCGGAGAAGCCCAGGTAGCCTTGTAAGGCGGTGGGCGAGTGGGCCATCGTCGCGATCAGATTGGGCAGCACGCCCAGCTTGCTCTTGACGGCCTGCAGGGTGGCGGCGGTCTGGCTGTCGGTGGTGTCGATGCGGATCGGTTCAATGCGGGCCATGTCAGGCTCCTTGTGTTGGGGTGGACACAGCTTAGGGATGCATGAGGTACGATTGGGCACGAATCATCCATCAATGAATACGGATCGTCTCAAAATGAGCATGTCTCCCACCCCCGACCGTCTCTCCGCGATCCTGGCGCGCTTTGACCTGCGCGCCCGGGTGTTCCACACCGGCAGCCTCTGCGGCATGGCCAGCTTCGACCCGGCCGGTCACGTCGGCCATCTGCACCTGTTGCGCAGCGGTCGGCTGCGCGTGACGCACGGCCAGGGCGAGGAGCAGCATTTCGATCGGCCTTGCCTGCTCTACTTCGCCGGGCGCGCGCCGCATCAGCTGCTGACGGCGCCCGATGAACCGGTCGACCTGCTCTGTGCCTCGGTCGACTTTGGCGCCGGCGTCGGCAATCCGCTGGTGGCCAGTCTGCCGGACATGCTGGCGATCGACCTGGAGCGTTTGCCGGGTCTGGCGGCGCTGCTGGATTTGCTGTTCGCCGAGGCCTTCGCCCAGTACTGTGGTCGTCAGGCGGCGCTGGACCGGCTCAGCGAGCTGTTGATCCTGCATCTGCTTCGCCACGTGATGACCGAACAACTGGTCGAGGGCGGCAGTCTGGCTGGCCTGGCCGATCCGAAACTGCTGCATGCGCTGGTGGCCATCCACGAAGAGCCAGCCAGGCCCTGGTCACTGGCCGAACTGGCCAGCCGCTGCGGCATGTCGCGGGCCCGCTTTGCTGCGCACTTCCGCGCGGTGGTCGGCAGTACCCCCGGCGATTATCTGGCCGATTGGCGCGTCGCGCTGGCGATGCGTCTGCTGCGCCAGGGGCGGCCGGCCAAGTCGGTGGCGCTGGACGTGGGCTATGCCAATGCCTCGGCACTGGCACGGGTCTTCGGCGCGCGCGTCGGGCATTCCCCCAAGGCCTGGCTGGCCCAGGCCGAAGCGGCCTGAAAGCAGACAGGCATGCGACAGCGGCGCGGTCGCGCCTGTCCATCCCGCCAGCGAGTCGCTAAGCTCCGCGCCCATGCGCATCATCACTCTGAATTGCAACGGGCTGCGTTCGGCGGCCAGCAAGGGCGTCTTCGACTGGCTGTCCGCCGCCGATGCCGATGTCATCTGTCTGCAGGAAACCCGCGCTCACGCCGACGTGCGTGGCAAGCACGGTGGCTTCCTGATGGCCGAGATGGACGCCTACTTCGAGGACTCGCATCGACCCGGCTACAGCGGTGTGGCCCTGTACTGTCGACGCCGGCCGGACGAGCTGATCCGCGGCATTGGCGTGGCTGACTTCGACGCCGAGGGTCGTTGGCTGGAAGCCCGCTGGGACGACCTGTCAGTGGTCTCGTTGTACCTGCCGTCCGGTTCCTCCAGCGAGGCCCGCCAGGGCTTCAAGTTCGAATCACTGGAGTGGCTGGGCGCGCATCTGCAGCAACTGGCCGACAGCGGTCGGCGCGTGATCATCTGCGGCGACATCAACATCGCCCACCGCGCGATCGACCTGAAGAATTGGCGTTCGAACCAGAAGAACTCGGGCTTCCTGCCCGAGGAGCGAGCCTGGATGGACCAGCTCTTCGCCGGGCATTGGCGTGACAGCTTCCGCCTGCTGGAACCGGACAAGGCCGCCTACACCTGGTGGAGCAATCGCGGCCGCGCCTGGGACAACGACGTGGGTTGGCGCATCGACTACCAGATCCTCAGCGCCAACCTCGCCGACAGCGTCAAGGCCGTCTCGATCTACCGCGATCAACGCTTCTCCGACCACGCGCCCTACACCGTCGACTACAGCTTGCCGCGACTGCGCGCACGCCAGGCGGGTGTGGCGGGCGAGCGGGGCTGAGCGACCGTCACACGCGCTACAGGGCCGATCCTTCGGCACTCGGCCGAAGACCATGCGCCGAAGGCGCTTTGGAGTGCGGCGAGCATCGCCGCTTTGCTTTTCGATGCCCGTCAATGCCGAACATGTGGACTCGGACTTCGCGCGTCGAATCCAGCGCGAGGCCGAAAGCGGCGCGATGCGCCGCACTCCAAAGCGCCTGCGGCGCAAGGGACGCTGCTGGCCCTGACGGTCGCGAGGTCACAAGCGCTCACAGATGCTGCGGCTACCGCTTTCGTTCTTTGCGACCGAAGCGCTTGCCTGTCGCGGAAGTTCGCCAGATGCTGGCCTCGGCGAGACGATCAGCGCAGGGCGAGATGGCGAAGCAAGACTGGGCGCACGCGCCCGCTCACCGATTGAGCGAAGGCGGCGTCTACATGGTCACTGCCGCGACAGTGAGCAAGGTGGCCTACTTCCAGGGCAAGGAGCGATTGACGCAGCTGTGCCGCGGCCTGCTCCGCTACGCGGCCAAGCATGAGTGGCGGCTCGAAGCCTGGGCCGTGTTCGCCAATCACTACCACTTCGTCGGTCACTCTCCCAAGGCGATGGACCACGCCAATTCACTGCGACCATTTCTGAGTGAATTTCATCGGCGTTCGGCGCGCTGGATCAACAAGCTCGATCAGGCGCCCGGACGGCAGGTCTGGCACAACTACTGGGACACTCGGTTGAGCTACGAGCGCAGCTATCTCGCACGGTTGCACTATGTGCACGAGAACCCGGTCAAGCACGGCCTGGTGGCGGACGCGAAGGACTATCCATGGTGTAGCGCGGCGGAGTTTCGGAGCCGGGCGCGGCCGGCACGAGTCAAGACGGTGTATTCGTTTCCGATTGATCGGCTGCGGATCGAGGACGACTATTGAGCTTGCATCGCTTGGTGCTGACACGTGAAAGCGGCGCGTTGCGCCGCACTCCAAAGCGCCTGCGGCGCGAGTGACTCGTTACCGTGCCTCAGCGCCCCCAGCGCCCCCAGCGCCCCCAGCGCCATTAGCCTCGGCCACGCCACCGATCCCGCGCCGATAGAGCATCCAGTACAGCGCGATGCCAGGCAGGGCCACGACGGTTGTCAGCAGGTAGAACGGCACATAGCCGAAGGACTCGATCATCGCGCCGGTGGTGGTTCCGGCCAGAAACCGGCCGACCACGCTGGCAGCTGCGGAAATCAGCGCGTACTGGCTGGCGGTGAACTGCAGATTGCACAGGGATGAGAAATAGGCGACCACGGTCACGCCGCCCACGCCGCTGGCGAAGTTCTCGAAGCACATCGAGGCGGCCATCAGCGGGTTGGAATGGCCGACCAGCGCCAGTCCGGCGAAGCTGAGGTTGGATACCGCCATCAGCACCAGACTCAGCAGCACGGAGCGGTGCATGCCCATCCGCGTGTACAGCAGGCCCCCGACGAAGATGCCGACCAGGAAGGCCCAGAAGCCGAAGCCCACGTCGTAAAAGGCAATCTCGTCGTTGCTGTAGCCCTGATCGTTGAACAGCAGCCGCAGACTCAAATTGGCCAATGTGTCGCCGATCTTGTGCAGCAGGATGAACAGCAGCACCAGCCAGGCACCCCGGCGTCGGAAGAACTCGATCAGCGGCTCGATGATGGTCAGCAGCGCTGCCTGCACGCCAGGGCTGCGTTCGCGCGACTGGTGTCGCGGTGGCTCGCCCAGCCACAGCCCGGCCACGACGGCTGGCAACACAAAACTGGCGCAGGCGGCGTAGGCCACTGCCCAGCCATAACGGGCCGCCAAAACCAGTGCCAGTGCACCGGCGGCGGCGGCGCCGATGCGCCAGCCGTATTGGGACATCCCCGAGCCCACCCCCAGTTGGCGTGGTTCCAGTGACTCGATGCGGTAGGCATCGATGACGATGTCGAAAGTGGCGCCGGCCACGCCGACCAGAACGGCGGCGTAGGCGGTCGCCAGCAGACTGGCCTGGGGGTCGACCAGGCCGAGGTTCACCACGGCGGCGATCACCGCTGCGGCGCTCAGCAGCAACCAGGACACCCGCTGACCGAGTCGGCCCAGCAGCGGCAGGCGCACGCCGTCAACCATCCAGGCCCACAGCGGCTTCAGGTTGTAGACCAGGAAGGCCAGCGAGAAAGCCGTGACCGCCTTCTTGTCGATCCCGTCTTGTGCCAGCCGGGTGGTCAAGGTGGCGCCGATCATCGCGTAAGGAAAACCCGACGAGATGCCCAGCAGCAGCGCTGCCAGCGGTCCACGTTCCAGATAGGGGCGGAAGGAGGCGGGCAGTCGGGCGGCCAGCGCCCCGGTGACAGGAGAGTTACTCACGGGGCGGGTTGTTCAAGGCGATGATCGCAGCCGGGCTGGACCGCAGTGTCGCACAGCGGTCGAAGCGCGCCGCCGATCGGACGTCATCAATGTTTTCACGATCGCTAAATTGCCATCGTTGCCTTCGGCTATGGTGGCGAGCTATGGTGGCGAGCGTCCGTCGGGGTTGTGCGGGGCACTCGCGCCCGCACGAGCGGATGTCGACATCAACTACTGCTTGGGGAATCGCGATGCGTCTTGCTGCCGTGCCGGTCTGGCTGGCTCTGTTCCTGTTCGCCTCCGTGCCCGCCTGGGCACAGAACCAGTCGTTGCTGAAGGAGCTCAATCCGGCCACGCCGACGGCCTTCGCGCCGGGCGCAACGGTGGTCTACCGGGTCACGGCCTCCTGCAACAACCTGACCGGTGGCTGCGGCAACCTGAACATCAGCGACACGCTGCCGGTTCAGCTGGAGGCGCTGAGCTGCAACGCGCCACCCTCGGTCAGCTGCACGATTACCGGCGGCGGGACGGGCTACAGCATCAACAAGACCCCCTACAACGGCGGCGACACCCTGGCGATCACGCTGACCACCCGCGTGCGCCTGGGCGAGGATCCGGCTGCCGGGGTCATCAATACCGCCAATGCGACGGCCGGCAATGTGACCAATCCGATGGTCTCTTCCTCGGCCCCACCGATCAGCATCAATGCCGGTACGCCCAACTGGCAGGTGCGCAAGCAACGTATCGACCCGACCGGCGTAGCGCCCGCGCCAGGTGCGCCGGTGACCTATCGAGTGCAGCTGTGCTCGGTCAGCGGGGTGGGCAATGTCGATCTGGACAACGCGGTGCTGGTCGACACGCTGCCGACCGGCACCACTGTCGTCGATGCCGGTGGCGGTACAGTCTCACTGGGTCCGCCGACGACCGTGACCTGGAACCTGGGTGCGGTCGATCTGGCCACGCTCTACGGCGGCAATGCGGCCAACACCACCCAGTGCATCGACCGCTTCCTGACCATTGCGGTCCCGCCGCCGCCTGCTGCCAATGTGGGCGACATGCTGGTCAACACCGCCGACGGCATGATCACGCCGCAAGGTCAGGCGCCGCTGGGCATCGGCCCGGCCGTGGTCAATGACACCCTGGTCGGACCGGTCGGCAATGCCAACCCGAGCAAGTTCGGCAACGACGTCGCACCGTCGGCCGGCTTCACCAACATCAACTGGCGGCCGACCTTCAACACCAACGGCTCGAATGTGCCGCTGACCGACTTCTCCTTCGTCGATGTGCTGCCACCGAACGCGCCCGGTACGGCCGGACCCTTCAATCTGGTCAGCATTCGATCGGGTACCTGGACCGCCGGCGATCCCTTGCTCGGCTACCAGATCGTCGCCGATCTGCAGACGGCGCCGGCGCCCTGCAGTGCCACCACTGGCACCTACACGACGGTCGCCGGTGGCGTGGGGATCGCCAACAACGCCAACACGCTGTTCAACGCCGGCGCGGCCTTCCCGGCGACCGACCGCTGCGTGCGCTGGGTCTTCCGCAACATCGGCGGTGGTCCCGTCAATGAAGTGCCGCGCGCCTTCAACATCGGCACGCGGCCGCAGATCATCCAGATGGTGCCGCCGGGCGAGCCGGCAGGCACCGCGACCAACTGCGCCTTCGTGCGCCTGACTGCCGGCGCTGGCCCGGCCCAGACCGAAGGGCCGGCCTGCGACACCATCAACATCGAACCGCCGACCCCGGCCATCCAGATCAACAAGACCCGGGTCGGATCCGGTCAGATCCAGCCCACCACCGAGCTGGTGTTCCGCCTGAGTTTCAACCACCTGGGCGACGACTCCACCGGTGACATCGTCAATCCCACGGTGGCCGATCTGCTGCCGGCCAATCTGGAATTCGTCGGCTGGGAGGCCTACAGCTACAGCGGGCCGGCCGCAGCGCAGCCGTATCTGACGGTCACCGAAAACTACGGTGGCAGTGGCCGTACGCTGGTGCGCTTCACCTGGAATCCGGTGGTACCAGCCGGTGCCGTGACCTTTGCGGGCGCGCCGGCAGTCGGCGGCAACCCGGCCAGCTTTGCCCGCACCGTCGCCAACAACGCCATGCCCGACATGGACATCCGTGTGCGGGTGCTGCCGGGCACTGCTGCGGCGACCTATAGCAACGAGCTGGCGGTCTTCCACCAGGGTTCGGCCTTCACCTGCGGCGGCAGTGGCACCACCAGCGTGATCGACGTCGACGACCGCGATGCCGATACCAACAGCACCGAGCCGCGGTGCCAGAACAGCCTCAACTACACGGTGATCGACGCTGCCGTGTTGCTCGGCGAAAAGTGGATCCTGGGCGATCCGCTGCTGCCCAATGTCGATGACCCCACCGACATGATCACGCCGCCGGGCGGCCTCTGTCCGGACTACGGTCTGACCTATGGTGCGGTGGCCGACGGCTACACCCGCTTCCCGTGTGTGGCGCAAACCGATCACGGCGGCAATTTCACCTACCGCGCGCGCATCCAGAACGCCGGCAATCTGAATCTGGACGACTACTACCTCTACGATCTGCTGCCGCTGGTGGGCGACACCGGCTCGGGCGGACCCCTTTCAACCACCGCCCGCGAGTCGCGCTATCGGCCGGTGCTGACCGGTCCGGTCACCGTCGAGAGCAACAGCGCCGGTGGATCGACCCCGGTGGTCGAATACACCACCACGCCCAACCCCTGTCGTCCGGAAGTGGGCTACACCGCCGGCTGCAACGCGACCACCTATGTGCTCGCTGGCTCGGTGGCGGATTTCTCGCTGGTTACCGCCTTCCGCATCCGTGACTTCGTCGGCGGCGACTTCGGTACGCTGGAGCTGATCGAATACAGCGTGCCGATGCGGGCGCCGATCAGCGGTGGTCCCCCGTCGATCGTCGGCAATCCGATGATCTTCAATCCCAGCTGGAACTCCTTCGCCCATCGCGCGCGCGAGGCCAGTGCCGGCAACAACGGCCCGCTGCTGCAGGTCGCCGAACCGCCGAAGGTGGGCATCATCCTGCCCGAGCGTTATCGGCTCGGTAACCTGGTCTGGCGCGACCTGGACAACGATGGCAACGCCGAGAACGGCGAGCCCGGCATCAACGGCGTCAGCGTGAGTCTGTGTCGGGATGACGACGGCAGCGCCGGCCCGTCTGCCGGCGATTCGCTGGTCGGCTCCGTCCTTACGAGCACCGTGGGCGGCCAGCCCGGCAAGTACGCTTTCGACACGCTGTTGGGAGGCGCCGACTACTATCTGGCGATCGCCGACGGTCAGCCGGCGTTGACCGGTCTGCTGTCCTCGAGCAATGGCGAGGAGCCCTTGCCCGACGCTGATGTGGACAACAACGACAACGGCGTCGGCCCTGCCGGTGCCAGCTGCGCCGGAACGGCCATCCGCTCCGGCTTGATCCAGCTGGGTCTGACGGGTCTCACCGAACCCACCACCGAGCTGCTGCGGGTCGGCAGCGCGACCGACGACGACAACGACGGCAACGCGGTCTACGCCGATGGCTTGTCCAACTACAGCGTCGACTTCGGCTTCGTGCCGCTGACCGACCTGGGCGACCTGCCGGATACCGCTGCAGGCGTCGGTGCCGGCAACTACGAAACGCTGCTCGCCAATGGCGGTGCCCGCCACACGATCGTGCCCGGTCTGCGCCTGGGTGCCTGCAACGATGCCGAGATCAACGGCGCGCCGACGGCCGCGGCCATTGGCGACGATGTCAGCACGTCGTTTTACACCGATGGCGCCTGCGCCGTTCCCGGCGATGACGAAGACGGCATCGACCAAGCCGATCTGGACGCGCTGTTCGTCTTCGGTCCGGCGCAGTTCGATTTCACCGCCACCAACCTGACCGCCACCGCGGCCACCGCCTGCGGCTATCTCGATTTCAATGCCGATGGTGTCTTCAGCGGGGCAGAGATCGTCACGGTCAGCGTGCCTGCGGCCACCAACAACGGAGCCTTCAGTTTCAACTTCGGTACGGTGCCGGTCGGCGCCAATGGCACTCGCTACGCGCGCTTCCGCATCAGCACCGACGGCACGCCCTGTTCGACGGCCAATGCCAATGGTGATGCGCTCAGTGGCGAGGTCGAGGACTACGTGATCGTGATCGCCCTGCCGACGGACCTGGGCGATCTGCCGGATGCCTATGGCACGCTGATCGGCAGCAATGGCCCGCGTCACCCGGCGCGGCCCAATCTGCAGCTGGGCGCCTGCTTCGATGCCGAAGCCGACGGCCAGCCGGGCGTGATGGCGTTGGGCGACGACACTGGCCCCGGCACCTTCACCCAGGGTAGCTGTGCGGTCGCCAACGACGACGAGGACGGCGTGCAGATCGCTGACCTGAATCAGCAGATCGGCGCGCCAGCCACATTGCGGGTCGACGTGATCAACAACACCGGTGTCGCCGCGCAGCTGTGCGGATTCGTCGACTGGAACGGCAACGGCAACTTTGCCGACACCGTCGGTGGCACGCCCGAAAGCGCCAGCGTGGCGGTCCCGAATGGCACGGCCGCGACGCTGCTGTTGAACTTCGGCACCGTGCCGCAGCAGGCGATCATCGGCGCGACCTATGCGCGGGTCCGGTTGAGTACCGACCTGGGTCCCTGTTCACCGGTCGGCGCCGCCACAGACGGCGAGGTCGAGGACTATCTGCTCACGATTACGGCCACCGACCTGGGTGACCTGCCCGATCCCGCCTACCCGACACTGCTGGCCAGCAACGGGGCCGTGCACACGATCGTGCCCGGCGTGTTCCTCGGCGCGGGCGTTGATGCCGAGATCGACGGTCAGCCCAATGCGGCGGCCAACGGTGACGATGCCGCCGTCAGCGATGACGAGGACGGTGTGGTGCATCCCGGCGTCTACGGCTTCACCGTGGGTGAGCTGATCGCCGGCCGCGCCAATCCGGTGCAGATCAGCGCCAGCGTCGCCGGTTTCGTCAACTGCTGGTACGACTTCGATGGCAACGGCAGTCTGCTCGATGCCGGTGAGCAGGTCTTCGCCGACCAGCCGCTCGCGGCCGGCGCCAACAACCTCAGTGTGTCGGTGCCAGTGACTGCCGCCACCCAGGTCTATCTGCGTTGCCGCTTCACCACAGGAGCGGGTCAGGCCGGCACGCCCACCGGCGGCGCACCCAACGGCGAAGTGGAAGACTACGTCCTGAATGTGGTCACGGCCGATCTGGGCGATCTGCCCGACGCTGGCGCAGGCGTTGGCAGTGGCAACTACGAAACCCTGCTGGCCAGTGGTGGTGCCGAGCACATCCTCCGTAGCGATGGTCCGGTTTTTGGCGCATCGGTCGATGCCGAGGCCGACGGTCAGCCGGGTGCCAATGCCGACGGCGACGATCTGAGCGGCAGCGACGACGAGAACGGCATCACCGTCGCCGATCTCACCTTCGTCGCCGGCTCGCCGGCCACGATCAACTTCACCGCCAGCAATCCGAATGCGGCCGCGGCGACGGCCTGTGCCTACGTCGACTGGAATGGTGACGGCGATTTCGCCGACACGGTGGGCGGCACGCCGGAAGCCACGTCGCTCATGGTGGCGTCCGGCGCCGTCAATGCCGCCCTGGTCTTCAATTTCGGCACCACGCCCACCAATGCCGTGCAGGACACCTACGCCCGCTTCCGCATCAGCACCAGCGCCTGTGCGCCGAACGGTCCGCAGAGCAATGGCGAGGTGGAGGACTACGTGGCCACGGTGCTGCTGCTGGATCTGGGTGATTTGCCCGACACCAGCGCCGGCAGCGGCAATGGCGACTACCAGACGCTGCTCGCCAACGGCGGACCGGCGCACGTGATCGTGGCGGGCATCCAGCTGGGCACCGACGTCGACTTCGAAGCCGACGGCCAACCCACGGTGATTGCCGATGGTGACGACAGCGCCGGCAACACGCCCGATGACGAAGCGGCGGTCGACCAGGCCGTGCTCAACGCCCTGTTCCGCACCGGGCCGGCGCAGGTGCCGGTGGCGGCCATGAACACCGGTGGTCTGGGCGATGTCTACGTGTGCGGCTTCATCGACTTCAATGCCGATGGCGACTTCGACGACGGCGTCGCCGGACCTGGCGGCTACAGTGAGTCGGCCGGTCCGATCAGCGTCGCCGATGGCACCGCTGGCACCGTGGTCATGCTCGATTTCGGTACTGTCCCGGCCGATGCGATCCTCGACACCTACGCGCGCTTCCGCATCAGCAATGACAAGACCTGCAGCCCGGTGGGCACGGCTGCCAATGGCGAAGTCGAAGACTATGCGCTGAACGTGATTCCGCTGGACCTGGGCGACTTGCCGGAGAACGGCGGCAACTGGGCCACGACGCTGGCCAACGATGGCCCGCGCCACGTCATCTTCCCGGAGATCTTCCTCGGTGTGGCCGAGGATCTGGAAGTGGATGGCGTGCCCAGCGTGGACGCCGACGGCGACGATCTGGCCGGGCTCGACGACGAGGACGGCGTGGACATCACGACGCTCCGCTTCATCGCCGGACGCACCACGACCGTCAACGTCACGGCTACCAACACCACCGGTGCGGCGGCCACCCTGTGTGGCTATGTCGATCTGAATGCCAATGACAGCTTCGAGCCTGGTGAGCTGGTCAGCGCCAACGTGCCCGATGGCAGCAACGCGCTGCTGGTGCCGCTGGACTTCAATGTGCCCTTGAGCGTGGTGACCGGCAGCAGCTATGCCCGTTTCCGCCTGTCCTCCGATGGCAGTCCCTGCGCGCCCAATGGTCTGGCGCTCGATGGTGAGGTCGAGGACTACGTGGTGGAACTGGTCGAGCTGGATCTGGGTGATCTGCCCGACAGTGCCGCGGGTACCGCCGCTGGCGACTACCAGACCCGCAGCACCGACAACGGTCCCTCGCATGTGATCGTCAATGGCCTGTTCCTGGGCGCCAGCGTCGACAACGAGGCGGACGGTCAGCCGACCACCGCGGCCGATGGTGATGATCTGGCGGACAGCGATGACGAGGACGGTGTGGCCGACGACCAGCTGGAATTGCTGGCGGGCCTCAATGGCACGATCAACCTGCAGGCCACCAACCAGTCCGGCCTGGGTGGCGCCAACGTCTGCGGTTTCGTCGACTTCAATGCCGATGGCGACTTTGCCGATGCCGGTGAGACGGCCGGACCGGTGGCCGTCGGCGATGGCAGCAGCGCGGTCAGCGTGGCGCTGGACTTCGGCACGGTGCCGATGAACGCGGCCACCGAGACCTACGCGCGCTTCCGCATCAGCACCGATCCAGGCTGCTCGCCGGTCGGCGAGGCGGACAACGGCGAGGTGGAGGACTATGCCCTGCGCATCGCGCGCCGCGATCTGGGCGATCTGCCCGACGGTTCCGCCGGCGTGGGTGTGGGCAACTACCGCACGCTGCTGGCCGACAACGGTGCCGCCCACGAGATCGTCCCTGGGCTGTTCATGGGCGCAGGTGTGGACCAGGAGATCGATGGTCAGCCCAACGCGACAGCGACCGGTGACGACGCTGCCGGCCCCACGCCGGACGACGAGGACGGTGTCAGCCAGGCCGATCTGGACGCGCTGCGTCGCGGCAGTCCGGCCAACGTGTCGGTGATGGCCACCAACAGCACCGGTGCGGCAGCGCGCCTGTGCGGCTATCTGGACCACAACCGCGATGGCGACTTCGACGATTTGTCCGAACAGGCCGAGACGACCGTACCTGATGGCAGCAGCGCACAGAACTTCGTGCTGGCCTTCGGCGCGGTGCCCATTGATGTGGTCGATGGTCAGACCTACGCCCGCTTCCGCCTGCAGACCGCACCCTGTGCACCGGATGGTCTGGTCGCTGACGGCGAGGTGGAGGACTACGTCGCCACGATCGGGCCGGGCGAGATGAGCCTGGGCAACCTGGTCTGGGAGGACATCGACAACGATGGCCAGGTCGGTGCGGGCGAGCCGGGCATTGCCGGGGTGCCGGTGGAGTTGTTCGTCGACGCCGACGGCAATGGCGTGCCCGACGGCGCGGCCGTCGCCACCCAGCCGACCGCCGCCGATGGTCGCTATCTGTTTACCGAACTGGTGCCGCGCGGCTATCTGGTCTGCATCACCGCGCCGGCGACCTACATCACCTCCAGTGGCACCGGCCGACGCTATGCCCCGGTCGGTCCCTACGAACCAGCGCCGGATCCGGACAACGACGTCAATGACGACGACAACGGCAGCGTCAGTGGCGCGCCCACGCGGTTGTGCGCCAGCACGGTGACCCTGAGCTACGGTCAGGAGCCCACCAACGATGGCGACAGCGACAACCTGTCCAACCTGTCGGTGGACTTCGGCCTGCTCTACAACTTCGATCTGGCGCTGCGCAAGACGCTGGCACCTGAGCAGGCACAGAACGTCAGCGTTGGCCAGGAAGTGCGCTTCCTGATCACCGTTTACAACCAGGGTACGGTTGCCGCTTCCAACGTGCTGGTCACCGACTACATCCCGTTGGGTCTGGTGTTGAGCGATCCGAACTGGACGGCTGGACCGGGGAGCACCGCCACCGTGACCTTGCCGGGGCCGCTGGCGCCGGGGCAGCAGTTCTCGGTCGAACTGGTGTTGCGCGTGACGGGCGAAGCGATCGTGGGTCCGCTGGTCAACCTGGCCGAGATCACGCGGGCCGAAGATCCCAACGGCGATGTGCCGCTGGACATCGACTCCGATGGCGACAATCTGCCGGACAACGACGGCGAGCCAGTCGACGATGCCATCGGCAACGAGGATGGCGACGAGGACGACAGCGACCCCGCCACCATTTTCATCAACGCGCAGCCCATTCCCACCAGCCCGTTGAGCCTGTGGTTGCTCGCGGTCTCGCTGGTGTTGCTGGCCGGCGGCGCCTTGCGTCGTCGCTCGACCAGGAAGATCTGATCAGTGCGCGGGCCGGCCGATGGGTCGGCCCGCACTGACCTGGAACAGTCCGTTCAACCGCAGGCGATCAGATCGCCGGGCTTCTTGCCGCGCGAGTGGAAGCGAGAGGCCTCGTGATCCTGAATGCTCTGCCGTCTAGTTGCGATGGCTCCCGTTGTTCCAGGCGGCAGCCGAGACGGACCCAGTCACACATTTCGCCCACACCCAAGGCCCTTATGCCGACCAGGGTTGTTGCACCCATCGCCGAAACTCGGGGTTGACATCTTGAGCTGTCAGATCGGCCCGCGCCCGCAGCGCCTGGGTGCCAACATCGGCGCTTGCAAGCTCGCTGCGCAGCCAGGCCAGCACGTCGCTCGCCACCTGCGAGGAGGCAGATTCGCCCGTCTCGCGCTTGGCGGCCAGCAGCCCGGCGATCATTGCGCGTTCGTCGTCGCTGACCCAGTCGGCCTGGCAGAGTTGGCTGAAGGCCGTTGGCGGCTGAGCGCCGGTGGCGCGAATCCAGCGGCAGGCGAGCAGCGGTCGCAGTGCGTAGAACAGCTTTTTCAGCCGAATGGGTGGCTGCTGCAGGTGTTGATGGGCAATGCCCTGAGCGGTGCTCAGGTAGTGGTGATAGCCCGCCGGCGCTCGGAAGGCGCGCGGTAGCCAATCGCGCAGCTGTTGCGCCAGTGATCCCGCTTCCAGATAGACGATGGGCGAATCCAGCCACTCGTACAGCGCAATGTTGCTGCGCAGGTACAACCGCAGCGTCTTGCGCAGATCCCAGCCGGCCAGATCCAGATCCCCGGGCAACATCGCTTCGATGACATCGCGGGGCTCGTCGAGGCGCAGATACCAGTCCGGCCGGTGGACGTAGATGAAGCGGACGTCGAAATCGCTGTCCGGCGAGGCAAAGCCCCAGGCGCGCGAGCCTGACTCGGCGGCGTAGAGCACACGAACCTCGTGCTGGGCCTGGATCTGAACCAGTGCCGCGGTCACGGCTGATCGCATCGACTCGCTCACCGGTGGCGTGCCTCCCAGCACTCGGTCAGTTCCCACAGCAGTTCGTCAACGACTGCCGGATCGACTGATTCTGGCAAGCTCACCCCTCCCCGCGCTGCGAGGCAGCGTTCTCGCAGGGCTTCGGCCTGGTCCACCAGCGTCTGGTAGGCGTGCTCACCGTTGCGCACCGAGCGCAGGAAGGCCAGCTCGGCCCCCTCAAAACGGACGCGGGGCGCGCCTTGCTCGACGATCGCCGCGGCCGACAGCAGCAGGCGCAAGGTGTGCATCAGGTTCTTGGCGTCGTAGTCCAGCTCGCCGCGCTCCTGTTGCTGCCAGCGCGACTCGTTGCGCTCGGAACGCCATTGCCAGTAGTGGCGATGGTCTTCGCTGTCCCGCCGCCATGCCTGTTCGGCGAACAACAGCAAGCCGATGAAGCGTTCGGATTCGTCTTCCCGTGGTATCGACTCCAGCGCCAGGACATCGCTTCGAAAGACTCCTCGAGCCTGTGCCCCATAGTCGTACAACCGATAGACGCCAGGTGCATGCTCGAGCTTTGCGGCATGGCAGCGCTGCAGGTCGACCTTGCTGTCGCGTAATCTCTGCGGCCGGCAGGGTGGCTCGCTGGTGGTTATCAGGCTGGCCCGGTCCAGCACAAAGCAGTAGTCCTCGCGACGCGGTGGATCGACCGCCTTGGGCTGATTGATCCACTTGTGCTGGCCACGAGCCTTGCGAATCTGCCCGATGGCGTAGCCCACATGGGTGTCGATGCACTGACGGGTGACGAAGATCGCGCGGCGCTCGCGCAGGCGCTGCATCTCCGGACTGTCCATGCGGACACAGTCGTCCGGCATCCACAACAGCTCCAGCACATTCGGGTTCGCCTGGGCCAGCAATTCCAGCATGCGTCGGAGACTGTAGTAGACCTGATCGTGGCGATCGTCGGCGATCAGAGCGACCGGCTCGCCAATTCGGACCAGCTCGCGCAGGGGCTGGACGAAGACCCCGCGCAGGTCCACATCGCTGTGCGTGTCAGCGGTGCCATAGGCACGACTGCCGGCGACGCATTCGAACATCAGGCGCTCGGGTTGCTGGCGTCGTAGACGCTCCAGTGGCGTGGCGTCAGTCATGAGTGGGTTGCACGGGTGGGACATCGATTCTGCGCGACCCGCACAACATAGGCGAGCCTGTGTGGCTTGGGCCGGCGGGCTGGGCGGGGTAGCCTTTGTGCAGCGCGGTGCCGGAGGGTGGGATGAATGCCTGGGAATCACCGCTGGAGGGCCATGGTCGTGACGGTGGCCAACCGGCCTGGCGCACCAGCGAGGCGGCCGGGCGGCGCTGGCGCATCTGGCGACCCCTGGCACCCGCGGGTCGTTGGCGGCTGCAGACGGAGATGACCGGCTGGTTGCGGCGCGACGAGCACGTGTTCGACTGGACGCCGGGACCGGATCTGGCGCTGCCCAGGGTGTGCGACAGGCTGGCCGATCCGCTGCTGCACGCGCAGCCCTTGGCCAATGACGCCATCGGGCGGATAGAGCGTTGGGCCTGGCGCTGGTCAGGCTATCGAGTCGATTGGCGCTTGCCCGCTGACTGGCTGGGTGGTCTGTTCGAGCTGCGCCGACGCTTGTCCTTCCGCGGCCATCTGGCACATGGGCAAGGGTGCCGCAGTCGCGACGCGGTCTGGCTGCTCGGTGAGCGCGCCGGGACGCAGATGCTGTGTGCACGCATCGGGACCATCCACTCAACCGGTGTGAGCAACATGAGCGGTCGCGACCGCCTGCCGTGGGTGGTGCCGCTGGACGTCTTTCGGGACGCGCTGGCGAATGCAGATCACGGGCCTGCTCGGAGTCCCTGATCCGATGGCGAATTCGACCAATGGCTGGCTTGCCGCCTTGACGACCGCCCTGTTATTATTCCGTTGATTCGTTGCGCCATTTGCTTTGACTGGGCTTCCGGTCAGGCAGGTCGCGTGCCCGGTCCGTTTTCGGCACCTTCGACAGCGCTGAAGAGGGCCCGGATGTTCGATCCCTTCGCAGGCGGCAAGCGACTGGCTCAGCGAACGCTGAGGGTTCAGGTGCTGGCCACCCTGCTGACCGCTTCGGTCGCCGCAGTGTGGACTCAGTCTCTGCTCGCGGGCCTGGCGGCCATATGGGGGGGCATGGCGGTCGTGCTGGGTCAGGCGTTGTTTGCCTGGCGACAGTTCGCCGGAATGGCGCCCGCAGCGGCAATGTTGCGACGCTTTTTCGGTGCGGCTGCGCTGAAGTGGTTGGTGTTGTTCGCGGTATTTGGAACGGGTCTGATTGGACTGGGATTGCCCGCTGCGGGCTTGCTGGTCGGTCTGATCGCCGCTCAACTGGCAGGAATGTGGGCATTGCTACGCTATGGATAAGCTTTTGACAGCGGTTGCGGAAGAAACCGGCTCCGGCGCCATGACGGCGTACATCAAGCACCATCTCGTGCACTGGACCCTGCAGGTCGGTGATGGCGCTTTCTGGGCCATTCATCTGGACAGCGTGCTCTTCAAAACGCTGCTGGCACTGCTGTTCCTGTTCGTGTTCATCCGTGTTGCGCGCCGCTCCACCTCGGGGGTGCCCGGCAAGCTGCAATGCGCCATCGAGATGGTCGTCGAGATGGTCGATGGCCTGGTCAAGGAAACCTTTCACGGCAAGAACAAGCTGATCGCACCGATGGCGCTGACGATCTTCTGCCTGGTCTTCCTGATGAATTTCATGGACATGGTGCCGGTGGATCTGCTGCCGGGCGCTTGGGCCAAGGGCTATGAGCTCAGCGGTCATGATCCGCATCATGCCTACATGCGCGTGGTTCCGACGGCTGATCTGAATACGACGCTGGGCATGGCCTTGTGCGTGTTCTTCATGATCCAGTATGTCGGCATTACCCATAAGGGCATTGGCGGCTTCTTCGCCGAGTTTTTCACCGCACCGTTTGGCCCGAAGGGCGCGCCGGCCAATCTGCTGCTGCGCATCATCGAAGAAGCCGTGCGACCGGTGTCGTTGTCGCTGCGGTTGTTCGGCAACATGTACGCCGGCGAGCTCATCTTTATCCTGATCGCCGTCATGACCCTGGGTGCCTCACTGGCTTCGCCGAGCTTCTGGGCGCTGGCGCCGGTGCAGCTGCTTTCCGGTTTCGTCTGGACGGCCTTTCACATCATCGTGATCACGCTGCAGGCCTTCATCTTCATGATGCTGACCATCGTGTATCTGAGCATGTCGGCCGAGCATCACTGATTCGATAGATCCATTTCGTTCCACCCTTCATCAACCATCTGACCTGTAAACGGAGTCGACCATGGAAGCCAACACCCAATTCATTGCCGAAGTGATGAGCTACACGCTGATTGCTGCCGGCCTGCTGATCGGCCTGGGCGCCCTCGGCACCGCCATCGGCTTTGCGCTGTTGGGCGGCAAGTTCCTCGAAGGTGCTTCGCGTCAGCCCGAGCTGGCCCCGATGCTGCAGACCAAGATGTTCATCGTCGCCGGCCTGCTGGACGCCGTGCCGATCATCGGCGTCGCCATCGCGCTGCTGCTGATCTTCGCCAATCCGTTCCTCAGCGCGCTCGGCGGCTGATTCAGGCACAACACAGTTGAGCTTGTCTGGCAGCCGACGCCCGAACGGCGTCGCTGCCGCAACGGAGTAAAGCGATGAACATCAACCTGACCCTGGTGATCCAGGGGCTCGCCTTCTTTGCCACCGCCTGGCTGGTGATGAAGTTCGGCTGGCCGCACATCATCGGTGCGATCGAGGCCCGGCAGAAGAAGATTGCCGAAGGCCTGGCCGCAGCCGATGCAGGACAGAAGGCGCTGGAAGAGGCCAAGTCCCGCGAGGCCGACGTGCTCAAGGAAGCGCGCTCGAAGGCCAACGAGATCCATGAGCGGGCCCATCAGCAGTACAACCAGATCGTCGATCAGGCCAAGCGCGATGCCGAAGCCGAACGGGCGCGTCAGCTGGCGGCGGCGGAAGCCGAAGTCGCCAACCTCACCGCCAAGGTGAAGGACCAGCTGCGTGGTCAGGTCGCGGTGCTGGCGGTCGCCGGTGCCGAGAAGCTGATCCGCAAGGAAATCGACCCGCAGGTGCACAAGCAGCTGCTCGACGAGCTGATCGCGGAGATCTGAGCCGATGAGCAGTCTACGCACGCTGGCCCGACCCTACGCCCGCGCCGCCTTTGATCTGGCGCGCGGCGCTGGTGCCCTGGCGCCCTGGCACGAAGCGCTGCAGAGCGCGGCGCTGCTGGTGGCCGATCCGGCCAGTCGCGAGTGGCTGGACAATCCGCGGCTGTCGGTCGAACAGCAGGCGGCCTTGTTCCTGCCGCCCGGCGAACAGCTGGATTCGGCCTTTGGTCGCTTCCTGCTGCTGATGAGCGAAAACGGCCGTCTCAGTCTGTTGCCGGAAATCAGCGATCTGTTTGCCGAACTGCGCGCCGAAGCCGAGCGCACGCTGACCGTGCGCGTGCGCACGGCAGCGGCCATCGATCCGGTGCAGGAACAGATGCTAACCGGCGCACTGGCGCGCCGTTTTGATCGTGCCGTCGAACTGGCGGTGGAAGTCGAACCGGATCTGCTCGGCGGCGCCATCATCGATGCCGGTGACGTGGTCATTGACGGCAGCTTGCGCACCCGCCTGGAACGCCTGGGCGAAGCGCTGCGCAGCTGATCCCCCATTCAACCTTTCCCATTTCGGTAAACGCCATGCAGACGAACCTCAACCCGACCGAGATCAGTGAGCTGATCCGCGCCCGTATCGAGCAGTTCCAGCTCGAATCGCAGGCGCGCAACGAAGGCACCATCGCCAGCGTGTCCGACGGCATCACCCGTGTGCACGGGTTGGCCGACGTGATGCAGGGCGAAATGGTGGAATTCCCGGGCGACACCTTCGGGCTGGCGCTCAACCTCGAGCGCGACTCGGTCGGCGTCGTGGTGCTGGGTGACTACGAGCACCTGCGCGAAGGCGACACCGTTCGCACCACCAGCCGTATTCTGGAAGTGCCAGTCGGTCATGGCCTGCTGGGTCGCGTGGTCAACGCGCTCGGCGCCCCGATCGACGGCAAGGGTGCGATCGACGCCTCCGGCAGCTCGCCGATCGAGAAGGTCGCCCCGGGCGTGATCTGGCGCAAGTCGGTCGCCCAGCCGGTGCAGACCGGCTACAAGTCGGTCGACTCGATGATCCCGATTGGCCGTGGCCAGCGGGAGCTGATTATCGGCGACCGTCAGACCGGCAAGACCGCGCTGGCGATCGACACGATCATCAACCAGAAGGGCTCGGGCATTAAGTGCATCTACGTGGCGATTGGCCAGAAGGCCTCCTCGATCGCCTCGGTGGTGCGCAAGCTGGAAGAGCATGGCGCCATGGCCCACACGATCGTGGTGGCCGCGTCGGCCTCCGAGTCGGCCGCGATGCAATACATCGCGCCGTATTCGGGCTGCACCATGGGCGAGTACTTCCGCGACATCGGCGAAGACGCGCTGATCATCTACGACGATCTGTCCAAGCAGGCCGTGGCCTACCGTCAGATCTCGCTGCTGCTGCGCCGTCCGCCGGGTCGCGAAGCCTATCCGGGCGACGTCTTCTATCTGCACTCGCGTCTGCTCGAGCGCGCCGCGCGTGTCAATGAGGCCTACGTCGAGCGTGAGACCAACGGCAAGGTCACCGGCAAGACCGGTTCGCTGACGGCGCTGCCGATCATCGAAACCCAGGCCGGTGACGTCTCGGCCTTCGTGCCCACCAACGTGATCTCGATCACCGACGGTCAGATCTTCCTCGAGACCGATCTGTTCAACGCCGGTATCCGTCCGGCCGTGAACGCCGGTATCTCGGTCTCCCGCGTCGGTGGCGCGGCCCAGACCAAGGTGATGAAGAAGCTGTCCGGCGGCGTCAAGCTGGCGCTCGCGCAGTATCGTGAGCTGGCGGCCTTCGCCCAGTTCGCCTCGGATCTGGACGCGGCCACCCGCGCCCAGCTGGAGCGCGGTCAGCGCGTCACCGAGCTGATGAAGCAGGCCCAGTACGCACCGATGAACATCGCCTACATGGCGCTGAGTCTGTACGCGGCTGAAAAGGGCTATCTGGACGACATTCCGGTCAGCGGCATTCTCGCCTTCGAGAAGGGCCTGCACAGCTACTTCGATCAGAACCAGGCCGCGCTGCTGGCCCGCATCGTCGAAACCGGCGATTGGGACGGCGACATCGAAGCCACCTTCAAGGCCGGCATCGAAGACTTCAAGAAGACCGGCAGCTGGTAAGGCTGCGTTGATCCAGGCGCCGCCTCGCGCGGCGCCGTCAACGGCACCCCACGCAACGACTAGAGAGAGCCATGGCAGGCGGACGCGAAATCAGAACCCAGATCAAGAGCGTGCAGAACACCCGCAAGGTGACCGGCGCGCTGGAGATGGTCTCGGCCAGCAAGATTCGTCGCGCACAGGATCTGATGCGTGCCTCGCGGCCTTACGCGCGGATGATGCGTCAGGTCATTGGCCACGTCGCCAAGGCCAATACCGAGTACAAGCACCCCTTCCTGGTCGAGCGTGAGCAGGTCAAGCGGGCCGGCTTCATTGTCATCAGCACCGATCGCGGTCTGTGCGGCGGCCTCAACTCGAACCTGTTCCGCAAGCTGCTGGCCGAAATTCGCCAGCTGCAGCAACAGGGTGTGGAGATTGACGTGGTCGCCATTGGCGCCAAGGCGGTCGGTTTCTTCAAGCGGCTCAAGGTCAACCTGGTTGGCTCGGTCACGCACCTGGGCGAACAGCCCCGCGTCGAGCAGCTGGTCGGCGTGATCAAGGTGGTGCTCGACGCCTACACCGCCGGCAACATCGATCGTTTGCACCTGGCCTACAACGACTTCATCAACACGATGACGCAGAAGCCGACGATCGATCAGCTGCTGCCGCTGCCGCCGGCTGATGACATCGCCAGCACGCACAACTGGGATTACCTCTACGAGCCCGATCCGGTCGAGATCCTCGATCACGTGCTGACGCGCTACATCGAGTCGCTGGTGTACCAGGGTTCACTGGAGAATCTGGCCAGCGAGCACGCCGCCCGCATGGTGGCGATGAAGAGCGCCTCGGACAACGCCACCAAGCTGATCGACACCTTGACGCTGGTCTACAACAAGGCGCGTCAGGCAGCGATCACCCAGGAAATTTCGGAGATCGTCGGCGGCGCCGCCGCGGTCTGATCAAGCACAACCCCGGCGCCGCTCACCGGAGCAGGCGCGGCAAGCATCGAGAAGCAGGAGCGATTCCATGAGTCAGGGCAAGGTGGTACAGATCATCGGCGCGGTCATCGACGTCGAGTTCGCCCGCAGCGAAGTGCCGAAGGTCTACGACGCACTGAAGATCGAAGGCACCGAGATCACGCTGGAAGTGCAGCAGCAGCTGGGTGACGGCATCGTCCGCACCATCGCGCTGGGCTCCACCGACGGCCTGAAGCGTGGCCTGGTGGCCACCAACACCGGTCGTGCCATTGCCGTGCCGGTTGGCACCGCGACGCTGGGCCGCATCATGGACGTGCTGGGCCGCCCGATCGACGAAGTCGGTCCGGTCGAAGCCAAGGATCACTGGGAAATCCATCGCGCCGCGCCGGCTTATGAAGACCAGGCCGCGACCGAGGATCTGCTGGAAACCGGCATCAAGGTCATCGACCTGATGTGCCCCTTCGCCAAGGGCGGCAAGGTCGGCCTGTTCGGCGGCGCCGGCGTCGGCAAGACCGTCAACATGCTCGAGCTGATCAACAACATCGCCACCCAGCACTCGGGTCTGTCGGTGTTCGCCGGTGTCGGAGAGCGTACCCGCGAAGGCAACGACTTCTATCACGAGATGATCGAAGCTGGCGTCGTCAAGCCGGACAACTTCCCCGAGTCGAAGGTGGCGATGGTCTACGGCCAGATGAACGAGCCGCCCGGCAACCGTCTGCGCGTGGCGCTGACCGGCCTGACCATGGCCGAGTACTTCCGCGACGAGAAGGACGAGAGCGGCAAGGGCCGTGACGTGCTGCTGTTCGTCGACAACATCTACCGCTACACGCTGGCCGGTACCGAAGTGTCGGCACTGCTGGGCCGCATGCCGTCGGCGGTGGGCTACCAGCCCACGCTGGCCGAGGAAATGGGCGTGCTGCAGGAGCGCATCACCTCGACCAAGACCGGCTCGATCACCTCGATCCAGGCCGTCTACGTGCCCGCAGACGATCTGACCGATCCGTCGCCGGCCACCACCTTCGCCCATCTGGACGCGACCGTGGTGCTGAGCCGCAACATCGCCTCGCTGGGCATCTACCCGGCCGTGGATCCGCTGGATTCGACCAGCCGCCAGCTGGACCCGAACGTGATCGGCAACGAGCACTACGAAACTGCGCGCCGCGTGCAGGCCACGCTGCAGCGCTACAAGGAACTGAAGGACATCATCGCGATTCTCGGCATGGACGAGCTGAGCGAAGAGGACAAGCAGACCGTCGCTCGCGCGCGCAAGGTCGAGCGCTTCTTCTCGCAGCCCTTCCACGTGGCCGAGGTCTTCACCGGCGCCAAGGGTCGCTATGTGGCGCTGAAGGAGACCATTCGCGGCTTCAAGATGATTGTCGACGGCGAGTGCGATGCGCTGCCCGAGCAGGCCTTCTACATGGTCGGCGGGATCGACGAGGCCTTCGAGAAGGCCAAGAAGATGGCGGAAAAGGCCTGACCCAGGCCGCCCCCGCGCCCGGCGCGGGTTCCGTAGCAACGATGAGGTTGGCTAGATGAGTACGATTCGAGTCGATGTGGTCAGCGCCGAGGAAGAGATCTTCCGTGGCGAAGCCAAGCTGGTCGTGGCCACCGGTGAGATGGGCGAGCTCGGCATTGCGCCGCGCCACACGCCGCTGATCACCCGGCTCAAGCCGGGTCAGGTGCGGGTGATGCTCAGTGATGGCAGCGAGCAGTTCTTCTACGTTTCCGGCGGCATTCTGGAAGTGCAGCCCAGCGTGGTGACTGTGCTGGCTGACACCGCCATTCGCGCCAAGGATCTGGACGAGGCCGCCGCCAAGTCGGCCCGTGACGAAGCCGAGCGTGCATTGGCCAATCGCACCGATGCGGTCGAAGTGGCTGAAGCGCAGGCCCAGTTGGCACAAGCCATGGCCCAGCTGCAGGCGCTCGCCCGGTTGCAGAAGAATCTGAAGCACTGACGAGTTCACCGCATACGGTGCCACTCACGCAACGCCGGGCCCCGCCCGGCGTTGTCGTCTCCGGCGGCCCAAGCGGGACCGGATTGGATGGAAGAACGCGATGGTCGAGGTCTACAAGCAATTCACCTTCGAGGCGGCCCACACATTGCCGCAGTTTCCCGGCGTTCACGGCCACAGCTACAGCGTCGAGGTGCGCTGCAGTGGCCCGGCGCTGGACGGCTACGTCATCCCCGAAGATGCCTTCGAGGCCGCCCTGGTGCCGGTTCGCCAGGCGCTTGACCATCGCATGCTCAACGACTTCATCGAAGTGCCGACTTCGGAGAACATCGCGCGCTGGATCTGGGCCGAACTGGCCGGTGTCCTGCCGCTGACCGAGGTGCGCGTGTGGCGGCCATCGGTTGGATTTGGCGCCATCTATCGAGGTGGCTGAACGGACCGGAGCATGTCCATTCTGCGCCTGAGCTTCGTGCTGGCCGTGCTCGAAGGGCTGATTGGTGCCGGTCGAACTGTGCTGTCACTGTTCGTTGGCCAGCCGTTCTGGGTCGATTGGACCCGCCCCATGGCGACGACGCTCCATCTGCTGGCGCTGACCATCGGTACTTGGGGGCTGCTGGCGGTACCCGATCGCGCGCCGCGGCAGCGCCGCGTACTGGCCGCCAGCGCGTTGCTGTTGCTCCTGCTGGCCGCGATCCCGGTCATGTGGCAGCAGGTCAGCTCGGGACAGACGCCGAGCATTCTCGTGCTCGGTCTGGCGCTGGTTGCACTGCACTGGCTCGTGGCTGTCCTGCTACATGCGTTGCTGTGGGGACCCGACGATGAAACCCGCTGAGCTCAGCGGCCGAGAATCGCGGCGACATCCACCACGCTGACATCGCCGAACTGGCGCGCCCATTGGTCGTACCAGGGCTTGTGTGACGCGCCGACGATGTTCAGCACACGCGCACCCGGATGGGCCGCCGTCAGTTCGCGGAAGTTGGCCATCATGCGGAGATTGCGCGTCTCCCACCAGCCGGCGTATAGCCGCCCGAAGCGGTTCGGCCCCGAGTGGTGGCGTGAAATCTGCCGCCGTCGCCGTCAGACACCAGCACAGTGCCAGCCACAAACATGCACGCATCGCCAATCTCCACTGCCGTCCGGGCGCAGAGCATACGTGGATGGCTGCAGTGCTCGTGCTAACGTGAGCCGAACGCGAATCAGGCGTGCTCTGGGAGGTCCTCGGCAGATGCGCAGCGGCCGGTTTTTGCGGCAATGGATCGTTGCCGCCATCTTCGGTTTGCTCGGACTCTGGGCCGGGCTTCCGGTCCTGGCCCAGTCGGACTCCGCGCAGTTGCTGCCCTCCGGCGCATCGCTCTGTCCCCCGCCCCACCCGCCGGAGCGGGACTACCCACCACGAACACTGGTCATCGGTCGGCTCAGCGACAATCCGGCGGCTTTTGCGGGCGCCTTGCAGCCAATCCTGGATCTGATGGTGCGCGAGCTGGCCGATGTCGGCGTGATCGATGGTCGCATTCTGATGGCCCGGGACGCTGCACAAATGGCCAGCTATCTGCGCCAGGGCAAGGTTGACTGGGTGGGTGATACGGCCGCGGTGGCGCTGCAGCTGATGGACCGCGGAAACGCTGAACCCGTCGCGATAGTGAGCAAGAATGGCGCCAGCCAGTACCGCAGCCTGCTGGTGGCCCGCAGCGACAGCGGCATTCAGAGCCTCGCCGATCTGGCCGGGCGGACCATCGCCTTCCAGAACAGCAGTTCGACCACGGCCTATTACCTGCCGGCGGGCATGCTGCTGGAGGCCGGACTACGGTTGGAGATTCTGAGCTCGCCGCTGGATCGACCGCCTCCCAAGCTGGTCGGCTATGCCTTCGCACGCGTGCCGGCCAATAGTGCGGCCTGGGTACACAAGCGCGTCGTCGACGCGGTCGCCGTCAGCGATCAGGACTGGAACAACCCCAAGGACTTCCCTCCAAGCTTTCGCAATGACCTGCGCGTCTTCGCGCGCTCCCCATTGGTCCCCAGAGCCATCGAACTGGTCCGCGGTGACCTTGACGATCCCTTGCGCGAGCGCCTCGTGGACTGCCTGACGGGACTGCATCGCAGCGAAGCAGGACAGCAGATCCTGCGCAGCTACTTTGGTGCACAGCAGATGTTGCCGTCCACCGCCGCCGATCACCAGGCGCTGGAAAGCCTGCGACCCTGGTTGCAGCGCGTTCGTGAGGAGGTCGAGTGAAGGGCCTGTCACTGTCGGCCCGGCTGAGTTTGCTGGTAGGCGCAGCACTGGCCATCGCCCTGTTGGCCTTCGCCGGCTTTTGGTTGAGCCAATCACGGACCGAACGTGACATCGCCGAGAGCACGGCCGCCCTGTTGACCGAGCGCGCCCGCGATCACCTGGCCCAACGTGCCGAGCAAAGTGTCGACTACCTGCGCCAGGCGCTGGCCAATCCGCTGATCTACGTCGACCTGCTGGCGATCTCAGAGATCATCGCACCGATCCGTCAACAGACCGACGTGCTGGGCGTGGAGGTCTACGATGCCGATGGCCGCCTGCTGCACGATGGCAGTGCGGACCTGAGTGAGTTTGGTCGAACCGTACTCAAGCCCAGCCTGCCGGAAAGCGGACGAGCCTTGAGCTGGTCCGACGCGTCCCTGGTGGCCACAGGCCGGATCGATTTCGGCAGCCGTGCCATCGGCGGTGTGCGACTGCGCTACGCCCTGACCCCGATCGAAGCGGCCGCGGCGCAGGCGCGCAGCGATGTCGACAGCCGACTGGCCGACCTGCAGCGCAGGCAGGCGCTGGCGCTGCTGGCCCTGGGCAGCGTCGTGCTGACCATCACGGTGCTCAGTGCCTGGCTGGTCTCGCGCGCGCTGTTGCGCCCCGTCCGCGAACTGGCCGAGTATGCGCAACGGGTGGAGGCGGGCGACTACACCACCATCCCCGGGAGTACCCGGCAGGATGAGCTGGGCCAGCTGCAGCAGCGCTTCGCGACCATGACCGAGGCCCTGCGCAAACATGAATCGCAGATTCGCCGCGAGGCGCGCGAAGATCCGCTGACCGGCCTGGCCAACCGGCGCCAGCTGCGTACCCATTTGCAGCAGGTGATCCCGGCATTGCAGCAACGACAGGGCGAGGCCCTGATGCTGTTCCTCGATCTGGATCGTTTCAAGCCCATCAATGATGCGCTGGGGCACGAAGCAGGCGACCTGCTGTTGCGCCAGGTGGCCATCGAACTGCAGCAGATTGCCGCCGCGCTGCCGCTGGGGGTGGACGAGTTGCTGGCCAGGCTGGGCGGCGACGAATTCCTGCTCTGGCTGGAGGGACCGAACGCGATGTCGCGAGCACTGCAACTGGCGCAAGCCTTGCAGCCTCGTCTGCAAAGGCTCGGACAGTCCTTGCCGGAACCGATGCCGCTCAGCGCCAGCATCGGCCTGGCGCGCTATCCGACCCACGGTGAACGTGCCATCGACCTGTTGCGCGCGGCTGACCTGGCGATGTATCGGGCCAAACGCGCCGGCGGTGCCCGCCTGGCGGTGTTCGACCCGGCACTGGACCAACGAGACGTCACTGCGCCGGAACTGCGCCTGGGCGATCAGGACTGGTAGTTCGGGGCTTGACCGCCGCCCGTCCTCGTCGCGCGTCGATGTAAGCTTCGCGGCATGAATCACGCCCCCCTGCACGTCATCATTCTGGCCGCTGGCGAAGGCAAGCGGATGCATTCGGCCTTGCCGAAAGTGTTGCTGCCACTGGCCGGCCGCCCCATGCTCGAACACGTCGTTGCGGTCGCCGAGGCCCTCGATCCGGTCGCCATTCACGTGGTCTACGGTCATCGTGGCGATCAGGTCCGCGCCGCCTTCGCCGGTCGAGAACGGTTGCAGTGGGTTCACCAGGCGCAGCAGCACGGCACCGGACACGCCGTCCAGCTGGCCCTGCCAGGCATTCCCGACGAGGCGCGCGTGCTGGTGCTCTACGGCGATGTGCCGCTGTTGCAGCCGCAGACGCTGGACCTGCTGGTCAGCGTGCAGGCGGCGCCGCTCGTGGTGCTGACCCTGTACGCCGACAACCCGCACGGCTACGGGCGCATCGTCTGCGACGACAATGGCCGCGTGCGTGCCATTGTCGAAGAGCGTGATGCCAGTCCTGAGCAGCGCCGGATCAAGACGGTCAACACCGGGATCATCGCCGCCCGTGCCGCTGAACTGCGCCGCTGGCTGGCGGCGATCCGCCCCGACAATGCGCAGGGCGAGCTGTACCTGACGGATGTCTTCGCGCTGGCCGCGGCCGATGGCCAGGCCGCTCTGCCGATTCCCTGCACCGATGCCGAGGAAGCCCAGGGCGCCAATGATCCCTGGCAGCTGGCGCAGCTGGAGCGTCTGTATCAGCGACGGGCGGTGCGCCGGCTCTGCCTGGCAGGCCTGCGGGTGGCCGATCCGGCGCGACTGGATCTGCGCGGGCAACTGCGCTGCGGTCAGGACGTCAGCATCGACATCGATGTGATCATCGAAGGCGACTGCGAGTTGGGGGATGGCGTTCAGATCGGACCCTTCGTCCGTCTGCAGGATTGCCAACTCGCCGCAGGGACGATCGTGCACGCGCATTGCGATCTGCAGGGCGTGCGCACCCACGGGCCCTGTCAGGTCGGTCCCTTTGCCCGCCTGCGTCCCGGCAGCGAGCTGCACGAAGGCGCCCGAGTCGGCAACTTTGTCGAGGTCAAGAACGCCAGCTTCGGCGCTGGTGCCAAGGCCGGACACCTGGCCTATGTCGGTGATGCCAATGTCGGCGCGCGCGCCAACATCAGCGCCGGTGTCATCACCTGCAACTACGACGGCGCGCACAAGCACCACACCGAAATCGGCGCCGACGCCTTCATTGGCAGTGACTCGCAGCTGGTGGCACCGGTGAAGATCGGTGAGGGCGCCTTCATCGCCGCCGGATCGACCATCACCAAGGACGCACCGGCCGACACACTGTCGATCTGCCGCTCACGGGAACAGCGCACCATCCCCGAATGGACGCGGCCGCGAAAGACCTGAGACCAGGACAACGACCGCGAACAGCGTCCGACCGGCGACCGTCATCGGATCGTCTTCAATCCAGCTTGAAGTCGCGCTCGTAGCCACGGGTACTGGGCGCCGTTTGGGCGTCCTTGCGCAAATAGCAGCGGCCGACGGCGAGGCGTTCGATGTCGGTGCCCATGAAACAGCGGAAGGCGTCTTCAGGGCTGCCGACGATCGGTTCGCCGCGGACATTGAAGCTGGTGTTGACCAGCACCGGGCAACCCGTCAGCGCCCGGAAGTCGCCCAGCAGTCGATGGAACAGCGGATTGCGCTGGGCGTCGACGGTCTGGACGCGGGCCGAGCCGTCGACGTGAGTCACCGCGGGAATCTCGCTGCGCTGCTCATACAGGCGCGCCAGCAACGGATCGGCCGACGTCTCGCTGGTTGAGCTGGCCGTGCCAGAGGGCGAATCGGTGCTGCACAGCCGCTGCGCGGCCACCTCGGCAACCAGCAGCATGTAGGGGCTGTCGGCGTCCAGATCGAACCAGTCGGCGACGGCCTCGCGCTGCACCGCCGGGGCAAAGGGCCGGAACGACTCGCGGAACTTGACCTTGAGATTGAGCGTCCGCTGCATCTCGACACGACGCGGGTCGGCGAGGATCGAGCGCCCGCCCAGGGCCCGCGGACCGAATTCCATCGCGCCCTGAAACCAGCCCAGCGCATGACCGTCGGCCAGATCGGCCGCCGCCTGTCGAGTCAGCGCGGCATCGTCGTCCATCACCTCGAACATCGCGCCCACGGCGCGCAGACGCGCTTCGATGTCGGCCTGCGCGTAGCTGGGTCCGAGGTAGCCGCCGCGCATGGCGTCGCCCGCTGGTGTGGATCGCGGCTGGCCGTGGTGCAGATGCCAGGCCGCCAGCGCCGCGCCCAGCGCGCCGCCGGCATCGCCGGCCGCGGGCTGGATCCAGATCTGGTCGAAGCAGCCATCGCGCAGCAGCTTGCCGTTGGCCACGCAGTTCAACGCCACCCCGCCGGCCAGGCACAGTGCCTGTCGGCCATAGCGTTGCGCGGCATCGCGTCCCAAGCGCAGCACCACCTCCTCGGTGACCGCCTGGATCGACGCCGCCAGATCCATGTGGCGCTGCGTCAGTGCGCTCTCGGCTGCGCGTGGCGGGCCGCCGAACAGCGAGTCGAAACGCGCATTGGTCATCCGCAGCCCGGCGACGTAGTCGAAATAGCGCAGGTCCAGCCGGAAACTGCCATCGGCCTTGAGATCGATCAGATGGTCGAGAATGCTCTGCGCAAAGCGTGGCTCACCGTAGGGCGCCAGCCCCATCAGCTTGTACTCGCCGGCGTTGACCTTGAAGCCGCAGTAATAGGTGAAAGCCGAGTAGAGCAGCCCCAGCGAATGCGGGAACTGCAGCTCCCGATCCAGTCGCAGGTCGGCGCCTTCGCCAAAGCCCAGCGAGGTGCTGCACCACTCGCCCACACCATCGAGCGTCAACACGGCCGCACGCTCGAAAGGCGAGGGATAAAAGGCGCTGGCCGCGTGGCTCAAGTGATGCTCGGAGAACAGCAGCCGCGATTCCCAATCGATCCCCGGCGCCAGCGCACTCAGCTTGCGCACGATCAGTGGCTTCAGAAACAGCTTTTCCTTTAGCCACACCGGCATGGCCTGGGCAAAGGCGGCAAAGCCCCGCGGCGCGGTCGCCAGATGAGTTTCCAGCAGCCGCTCGAACTTCAGCAGCGGCTTCTCGTAGTAGGCCACCCGATCGACATCGGCCAGCGTGCAGCCCGCCTGCGCCAGGCAGGCCGCAATCGCCTGCGCCGGCCAGTCCGGATCATGCTTGACGCGCGAAAAGCGCTCCTCCTGTGCCGCCGCCACGATCTGCCCGTCTTCCACCAACGCGGCAGCGGAGTCGTGATAGAAGGCGGATATTCCGAGGATGCGCATGGGTCAGGTCAGTTCCAGTGGCCAGTTCCAGTTGCCAGTTGCCTTCTCGCCATTCGTATTGCTCCTAGCGCAGAACGAACGCGGTTGAGTGCCTGCGGACACCGCTGCCAGAGGGCATCAAGATTGCCGGTTCAAACTGGAACGGGAACTGGACACTGGAACTCAAAACAAGGTGTAAATCAGCGGTGCCAGCACCGAGCCCTTGGTGAACACCAGCAGGGCGCCGAGCAGCAGCATCGACAGTACGATCGGCAGCAGCCAGAACTTTTTTCGTTCGCGCAGGAAATCCCACAGATCCTTCAGCAACGCCGGTGCTCCTGCCGTGTGTTTCAGAATGGACGGCGCATGCGGGCGCCGAGTTCCTGGGGTTCGCGGTCGATCCAGTAGCTGGCCGCATCCGGGTTCAGGCGGCGACGCAAGGCATCGCGACCGATCAGGCGAAACCACAGCGCCAGTGGTACGAACAGCAGACCGAACATCAGCCCCAGCAGCAGCGGATTGACGATGCGGCCAAGCAAATGACCTAGCGCCATCCAGCCGCGCAGCGGCCACGCCAGCCAGGCCGGTCGCAGCCAGCCGATACCGGCGGCCACGGCACTGGCGGCGATCCAGGCCGGCCAGGCGCTGTGGCCCTTCCATGCGGTCTGCGCAGCGGCCACGGCAAACACGACCGCCAGCAGCCAGCCGAAGTGGCGCGGGCTGGCGCTGCTCGCCTCGGCCCTGCGTTGATAGCCCTCGTGGGCCATAGGTTGATCCCGGCGCCAATGAACGGCGCGCAGTCTACGGGGCCAAGGGGTGCCGGGCCAGCGTGGTTCGTCCCGGCTGCGCCGTGTTGTCCGCCTCCGGCGGCCGTGCGATGGTCTGTGCCACCGCGGAGTGCTGACCATGGAGGTGCCGATGAACTGGTACACGGCGATCGTTGTTGCGTTGGTAACGGCGCTGCTGCTCGATCTGCTGGCGACCTGGCAGATTCTAATCCGCTGTGCAGCGGATCGGAGAAGCTGGCCCAGTTGCTGCTGGTCTGGATCCTGCCCCTGGCCGGCGCGGTCGTCTGCCTGCTGGTACTGGGTGTGGACCGCGAACCGATGCGTGCCAACGCACCGGAAGCATTCACCGACAACCTGCCGATCGACTAGCGTGGCCCGCAACCGTCAATCCGGAGGTCATCGCGATTGACCCTGTCTTGAAGGGAGGACCACAATCGGGCCTCTTGGGGGCAAGCGTGACATCCATCACAGCAAAGAGGGGAAGCCATGAAGGCGTCGGATCTGTTCGTACGGGCACTCGAGGCGGAAGGGGTTGAGTGGATCTTCGGCATTCCAGGCGAGGAGAATCTCGACCTGCTGGAATCGCTGCGCACTTCAAAGATCCAGCTGATCCTGACTCGCCATGAGCAGGGCGCCGGCTTCATGGCCGCCACGGTCGGTCGCCTGACCGGCAAGACCGGTGTCTGTCTGGCCACACTCGGTCCGGGCGCGACCAACTTCGTGACCTGCGCAGCCTATGCCCAGCTCGGTGCGATGCCGATGCTGATGGTCACCGGCCAGAAGCCGGTCAAGGCCTCCAAGCAGGGCCATTTTCAGATCGTCGACATCGTCGACATGATGAAGCCGCTGACCAAGTACACCAAGCAGATCGTTTCGGCCGACAACATCCCGGCGCGCATTCGTGAAGCCTTCCGCCGCGCCGAGGAAGAGCGTCCGGGTGCGGTGCATCTGGAACTGCCCGAGGACATCGCCGACGAGCATTCGGATGTCGGCCTGATCAAGGCCAGCCTGCATCGCCGGCCGATCGCCGACGAAAAGGCCATCTCGCGCGCGGTCGACGCGATTCGCCAGGCCAGCCATCCGCTGTTGCTGATCGGCGCCGGCGCCAACCGCAAGCTGACCAGCAAGATGCTCAACGAGTTTGTCGACAAGCTGGGCATTCCCTTCGTCACCACGCAGATGGGCAAGGGCGTGGTCAACGAGGATCACCCGCTGTGGCTGGGCAACACCACGCTGTCCGATGGCGACTTCGTGCATCGCGCCATCGAGAAGGCCGACTGCATCATCAACTGCGGCCACGATGTGATCGAAAAGCCGCCGTTCTTCATGAAGGAAGGTCGTCGCACGGTCATCCACGTCAACTTCTTCGGTGCCGAGGTCGATACCGTCTACTTCCCGCAGCTGGAAGTGATCGGCGACATCGCCAACTCGGTCTGGCAGATGAAGGAGAAGCTGGACAAGCAGCCGCATTGGGACTTCGCCTATTTCGACAAGGTCCGCGCCGCCATGAACGCCCATCTGGACGAGGGCAAGGATGACGAGCGCTTCCCGATCTACCCGCAGCGGCTGGTGGCCGATGTCCGCAAGGTGATGCCCGACAACGGCATCCTGTGCCTGGACAACGGCATGTACAAGATCTGGTTCGCCCGCTATTACCGCTGCCGTCAGCCCAACACGCTGTTGCTGGACAACGCGCTGGCAACGATGGGTGCCGGCCTGCCCAGCGCCATGGCCGCGGCAATGGTCTATCCCGACCGTCCGGTGGTGGCCGTGGCCGGTGACGGCGGATTCATGATGAACAGCCAGGAGATCGAGACGGCGGTCCGCCTGAAGCAGCACATCACGATTCTGCTGCTGCGCGACAACGCCTACGGCATGATCAAGTGGAAGCAGGCCAACATGAACTTCGCCAACTTCGGCATGGACATGGGCAACCCGGACTTCGTCAAGTACGCCGAGTCCTACGGCGCCAAGGGCCACCGCCCCACCTCCGCCGACGACTTCGACCGCATCCTGCAGCACTGCATCGACACCCACGGCGTGCATCTGATCGACGTGCCGATCGATTACTCGGACAACGATCGGATTCTCAACAATGAGATCAAGCAGTTGAGTGCGGCTGTTTAGGGCTGAGGGCTCAGGGCTGAGGGATCAGAGTGGCGACCTGGAAGCACCGAGGCGACCGGGAGCAAGGATCGGTTCCGGTCAGGTCGTTCAGCGATCTGATGGTTTGGCAGCGAGCGATGGAACTCGCGGTTGAGGCCTATTCGCTCGCAGCGGCGCTGCCGAACGATGAGCGCTTTGGACTGGCACGGCAAATCAAGCGTTCTGCCGTGTCGGTGCCATCAAATATCGCCGAAGGCCACGAGAGACGAAGTACCCGTGAGTACGCGCGCCATGTAGCAATTGCTTGTGGGTCGCTGGCGGAACTCGAAACCCAGATAGAACTCTGTCTGCGGCTTGGTTTTATCGAGCCCAAAGCTGTTGAGCAGTGCAACAATCTTGCAAGTGAAACGGGGCGAATGCTGCGTGCAATTGAACGCAGTCTTCGCGCCAATCTAGGAATCGGCGAAGGCAAGGCAGGCTACGGAACTTGGGACGAAGCGACCGCCGCGCTCCCTGACCCCTCAGCCCTGAGCCCTCAGCCCTGAACTTCGAGGTAATCCCGATGCTCAAACCCACCTACCCCTACTACCTCGCCAACGAGGCCCACAGCCCCAACACCGATCTGGCGGTGACCGACAAGTACAGCGGTGAGGTGGCGACGCGGGTGGCGCTGGCCGATGCCAAGGTCATCGACCAGGCCATTGCCGCTGCGGTGGCGGCGCAGGAGGCGATGGCGGCGATGCCGCCCTACGCGCGCCAGGATGTGCTCAACCACTGCGTCAAGCGCTTTTCCGAGCGCTTCGAGGAAATCGCGCTGGCCTTGTGCATCGAGGCCGGCAAGCCGATCAAGGACGCTCGCGGCGAAGTTTCGCGGCTGATCGACACCTTCCGGGTCGGCGCCGAAGAGGCGGTGCGCGGTGGCGGTGAGGTGATGAACCTGGAGATCGCGCCGCGGGCCAAGGGTTATCGCGGCATGTGGAAGCGGGTGCCGATCGGGCCCTGCTCACTGATCTCACCGTTCAACTTTCCGTTGAATCTTGCGGCGCACAAGATCGCGCCGGCGATTGCTGCGGGCTGCACCTGGGTCATGAAGCCCGCCAGCCGTACCCCAATCGGCGCGTTGATAATTGGCGAGGTGCTGGCCGAGACCGATCTGCCCAAGGGCAGTTTCTCGATCCTGCCCTGTTCGCGCGACGGCGCCGATCTGTTCACCGAGGACGAGCGCCTCAAGCTGCTCTCCTTCACCGGCTCGCCGGGCGTGGGCTGGGAGCTGAAGGCCAAGGCCGGCAAGAAGAAGGTGGTGCTGGAACTGGGTGGCAATGCCGCCTGCGTGGTCGATGCCGATCAGGGCGAGCAGCTCGACAAGGTGGTCGAGCGCATCGTCTTTGGCGCTTTCTACCAGTCTGGCCAGAGCTGCATCAGCGTGCAGCGCATCATGGTCCACGATGCGCTCTACGACGCCGTCAAGCTGAAGCTGGTCGAAGCGGTCAAGGCGCTGCCGATGGGGGATCCCAAGGACGAACAGACCTTCATCGGTCCGATGATCGCCGAGAGCGAGGCCAAGCGGCTGGAAGGCTGGATCCAGTCGGCCGTCGCGGCCGGCGCCACGCTGCTCTGCGGCGGTCGCCGTGACGGCGCGATGCTCGAAGCCACGCTGCTGGAGAATGTGCCCGGTGATCAGGCGGTCAGCTGCCAGGAAGCCTTCGGTCCGGTCGCCATCCTCAGCCGCTTCACCGACTTCGACGACGTGGTCCAGCGCATCAACGACAGCGACTTCGGCCTGCAGGCCGGCATCTTCACCCACGACCTGCGCAAGGCCATGCGCGCCTGGGATCATCTGGACGTCGGTGGCGTGGTTGTCGGCGACGTCCCCTCCTGGCGTGTGGACAACATGCCCTACGGCGGCGTCAAGGACTCCGGCCTCGGCCGCGAAGGCGTGAAGTTCGCCATCGAGGACATGACGGAGATTCGGTTGCTGGTGATAAGGGATGCTTGAGTGAGCTTGGGGCTGAGGGCCTAGGGCTGAGGGGTCTGGTGCGATCCTGACCTGCTGCTCCGTTCAGCGCTTTGCGTCGCTCGCATTGCCCGAGGTCTTGCTGCCGTCGGACAATCTGAGCATCGGTCCACTTGTGGTGAGAGCTTCTGACAGACTGCACAGCAGTCGCGGTTCTGCCGTTTGCCTTCCGATGCGAGCTTTTCCCTGACCCCTCAACCCTAGGCCCTCAGCCCTGACCACCTTCAACTCCCCTGACGACATCCTCGCCGACATCGCGGCTGGCCGCATGGTGGTGATCCTTGACGACGAGGATCGCGAGAACGAGGGTGACATCATCATGGCCGCGGCCAAGGTGCGGCCGGAAGACATCAACTTCATGGCGCGGCATGCGCGGGGCCTGATCTGTCTGGCGCTGACAAGGGAGCGTTGCCGGCAGCTGGATTTGCCGCTGATGGTGCGCGACAACCGCAGCCCGCATGGCACCGCCTTCACGCTGTCGATCGAGGCCGCCGAAGGCGTGACCACCGGCATTTCGGCCTATGACCGGGCCCACACGATCCGCACCGCGGTGCAGCCTGATGCGCGGGCGTCGGATCTGGTCCAGCCGGGCCACATCTTCCCGTTGATGGCGCAGCCGGGCGGTGTGCTGACACGTGCCGGTCACACCGAGGCAGCCGTCGATCTGGCCTTGTTGGCCGGGCTGGAGCCGGCTGGCGTGCTGGTCGAGATCATGAGCGAAGACGGCAGCATGGCGCGCACGCCCGAGCTGCTGGAATTTGCCCGTCAGCACGAACTGAAGATCGGCACCATCGAGGCACTGATTGCGCACCGCTTGCGCACCGAACGCACCGTCCAGCGGGTGGCCGAACAACCGGTGCAGACCGCCCACGGCGACTTCCAACTTGTCGTCTATCGGGATCAGTCCGGCCATCAGCAGCACTACGCGCTGGTTCGCGGTCAGCCCAGCGCGGATCGACCCTGCCTGGTGCGCGTGCAGGCGCAGAACTGGTGGAGCGATGTACTGGCGATCGAACATGGGGCCTTCGGTGGTTCGCTGCGCGAAGCCATGGCGACGATCGCGGCGGCCGACGAGGGCGTGCTGCTGGTGCTGGGCGGGCACGCCGACGACGATCAGCGACTGGCGCAGCTGGCCTTGACCCGCTCCAATCCGGATCAGCTCGCGCCTGCGTCCAGCGGGATGCCGGCCTGGCGCGAATCGGGCATCGGTGCGCAGATCCTGCGTGACCTGGGCCTGCAGCGGCTGGACGTGCTGGGTACGCCACGGCACTTCACTGCCTTGCATGGTTTCGGGCTGGAGATCTGCAGCTACCGCACGGACGGCGCCGAGCGCTGAGGGCGATAGTCCGAGTCACTTGTCCGGAATGTGACGAAGCGCGCCTTTGTGGCCGGAACGCGCCGGGAAAGCGTTGTCATCGTCGCAGTCAGGAAGATTTCGCAACGCCTAGCATGGTGCCCACCGTGCCAGCCGGAGCCTGCCATGGCCCGCATGATCGCGATGCTTGCCGCCGTCGCTGTGCTGCTGATGGCCATGCCAGCGTCGGCGCAGGATCAGATCCATGCCGATGGCTTCGAGCCGGTGTTACCGGCCGCGCCCACCGTGCAGGTCTTGCGCGATGACCGCGTGGCGACGGTCGAGATGGACTACAACGCCGACAATCCCTGGGGTCAGTTCTGGGAGATGTCCGGTGACCCACACGACGACGCCGGCTTCGTCGTGGTCTGGTGGCCGGAGTCCACCGCCAGTGTCGTGCCGACAGAACCCGACCACGCTGCGCATGGAGCCTGTCTGGACAGCGGCGCGCCGCAGCCCAATGTGCTGGCGGGCTTGCCACCTGGCGCCAGTTGGCTGGTCACCGGCAATCGCCGGGTGCAGTTGCAGCCGCTGGACAATGATCGACCCTATCGTTTGAAGGTGGCCCGGCTGAATGCGCTCGGTGAGCTCAGCACGCAGTGGGCCGAGCTCGGCTTTGCCGGCGGCAATGGCCAACGGGTGGCAGCCCTGCGCAGCAGCATGACCTTTTTCGATGACTTCAATCTGCCGCTGGGGCCGACCGACGAGCGCAACTGGAACAACGCGCAGATGGTCTCCACCGACGAGCGCTTCAACCTCTTCTTCATCAACGGCCAGTTGCACACCCACACGGTCAACGGCACCCGTGTCGACAACACCGGCGACAAATCGCAGACCACGCAGCGCTTCCGCCACAAGCTGCGGTTGGCGGCCGGGGCCGAGCGACGCATCGTCTTCGACATGGACTCGCTGCTGAGTCCGCGTTCGGTCTGGTATCTGGACCTCAACCCGATTTCGGCGGATCTGACCGGCCATGCCAGCTTCTTCGACGAGGAAGGCGCACTGGGACTACCGGCGGGAATCCTGCGTTTGCGCGCCCAAGGGCAATCGCTGAGCGTGTCGATCGTCGACCTGCAGGGGGCCTCCCACCGAGTGGCCGCTGTGGACATGGAAGGGGAAGGTCGCCAGGCCATCACCAATGTCCGCCGCAGCTTCGATCTGCGCGTGCGCAGCGATCATGTGCGGATCCTGGTCGACGGGCGGCAGCTGATCGACGCGCCACTGGCGCCCTATGCATTGCCACCGGCCGACTACGAGTTGTTGTGGGTGGATTTTGGCTACAACACGCCCAAGGACGGCGTGCCCTACTTCCTGCACCACTGGGACAATTTCGGTTTCGATGGGCCAGTGGTGGACGACCGCATTACCCACAACTACGTCACCCGTATCGCCGGCACGGACTATCAGAAGGCGGCGCGCTTTGCCGGCGAGACACCGACCTTCAGCGTGCAGATTCCGGATGATCTGCGGCCGCTCCGCGATGGTGACGTGGCCGAAGCGTGGCTGGTCTGGACCTACCAGATGGGGGACTTCTCACAGCTGTCGGTTCAGCCCGGCGACACCGTCCAGGTCAATGGCAGCGTCCAGCTGCCGGCACCAGCACCGGTGAACAACACCAATCCAAGCAACCCCGACGTGATGACCTGGGGGGTACCACATACGGTACGGGTCAAGCTCGGCGATCTGGTGCGCAACGGCAGCTCGCCGCTGCAGGTGGGCACCAACCAGTTCCGCTTCAACATCGAGAACGCCGGCCTGCTCAATGTGCATGTCGAGGTGCTCTATCCGCCGGGCGGCGAACCGGCCTACACACATCCGGCGGCGATTCATCCCTTCCCCTTGCACAGTGGTTTGCCGCAGCTCGGGCCGCCTGCGCGGCTGACCGAGATTGGCGCGGCCGAAGTCGGCCAGGCACAGTGGATCGGCGCCAATCCACTGGTCCCCTTGCCGGTCTCCGGTGTGGTGCCGCTGAACATCGAGGTGGGCAACGGCAGTTGGGCCAACTGGGCGCGACAGCTGATGCGGGTGCCGGTGTCGAGCGTCGAGTTGTGGGCCGCCGGCGGCACCGAAGGCATCGCGCAGATCGAGGTCTTCCTGCGCCCCGCAGGGTCGGCCACACCGCCGGGGCAGGTGGTTGCGCAGCTGGCCACCTCGGCCGACGCGCCAGCGCCGCAGGGGCGCTATCGACTGAACTTCAATTCCACCAGCCATCCGAACGGCGACTATCTGCTGTACGTACGCGCCACGACCCCCAGCGGGCGGCGCAGCCATCCCAGCTACGGCAACGAGACCTATGTGTTCGACGCGGCGGAGCTCTCGGGCGCCTACTATCCGATTCCGATCCGTATCCAGAACTGACGGCTGAGTGGCAGTCTGCCCCTCCTCAGGGGGTGCGCCGGATCAGCCCCTGTTGCAGCAGCTGCTGGCAGAGGGCATCGAAATCGTGCGCCAGCGTGGTCGGGTCGACGTCGAAGCGTTCGCTGAGTCCGGCCAACAGCTCGCTGCGAGGCTGGCCGGCGCAGAGGGCTTCGAACATCTGCCGAGCACTGGCATTGAGTTCGAAGTACAGGCCGCGGGCGCTGTCCAGCAGCACCAGGCCGTCATCCAGCGCCCGCCAAACCACGCCCGGACACGCTTCGTAGTGCTGGCTCATCGCAAGGGTTCCTGTCTGGAGGCTGCGGAGTCCAGCGGTTGCGGGAAGGGCAGGAAGGCACCATCCGCCGGTGCATCTGCGCCGTACTCGACGCTGCCGAAGCGCACCCACGCATGTGCCCTCAACTGACCGTCGCGCCGCTGCGTGCCGAGCACCAGCTGCCCTCTTCGACCGCGTCGTGCGGCGCAGACCAGCAGTGCCAGTGCGCGCGGCAAGCAATGACTGCGGCTCCAGCGGGAGGCCCGTCGCAGGCGTCGCAGCGTGGCCGCTGCGGCCGGCCAATCCTCGCTGTCGGCGGTGCTCAGCCAGGGTGCGGCGGTGCTGCCAAAACCCCTGCGCCACAGACGCCAGCGCTGCTGCAGCAGCGTTTGGTGCAGTTCCAGCCAGCCCGGTTCAGCCAACATCGCACAGTGTCGCTTCGGGCAGTGCGCGCAACGCGTCCAGTGCCACCGACACCGGATCAGCCTGGGACTCGGCCAGCGTCAATCGCCACAGCGCCAGTCCACCCTGGCGACTGGCCAGCCGACTGGCCCAATCCAGGTGGCGCGCAGCCAGACGCTGATCGAACAGGCGACTGGCCACCGTGCCACCGAGCAACAGTGGCAGCCGCTCGGCATCCGGCAAGACTGACCAATCGGTCTCACTGCCTCGCGCCAGTTGCACCAGCGCCGCGCAACGAACCGCTGGTGGTGGCGCAGCAGCCGAGGCGCCCAACTTGAGCTGCGGGATCCGCGGCAACAGCCAGGGCATGACGTCTGCACCGCTCAGCCACAGCGGGGCCAGGTCGTCACACAGACGCTGCCAGCCGATCGTGGTGGCCGCCGCCGCCAGGGTCGACTTGCCGGTGCCGGAGGCGGCGCTGAACAGCCAGGCCTGCGCGTTGGCGCCGGCGATCGCGCTGGCGTGCAGACAGAAGCGCCCGGCGAGCGCCTGGGCCAGCAGCAGCGGTGGTCCCAGCACGACGGTGGCGGGCGGCCAGTCACCGTCAAGCAAGCGGATGCTGCGCCCCCCGGCATCGAGCAGGAAGCGCCAGCGACCTTCGTATTCGATGATCAGCTCGATCCAGCGTTCACCGTAGCGCGCCTGGAAACGGCACGGCTGCTCGGCCAGACTCGCCTCACCGTTCACGGACTCGATCGTTTCAAAGGCCGGCTCGTCCTCGGCATCCTGCCGTGGCCACCAGCGCAAACCATGCTCGCGTCGCAACCACGGACGCATCGTTCGCGGCGGATTGGGGCCGATCAGGGCAATAACGTGGGGCGAGGGTGCGGCCATGGCGAGATGGTAGGCGAAGGCTGGGTGGGCTGCACCAGACTGGCTACAGCAGTGGCTCGATCGGCAACCAGCGGATGATCTGCGTCAGTGCACGTCGCAGCAGACCGGCCGGCTCATGCCGATGGATCACAGGCTCGTCCTCGCTGCCCTCGACCCAGATCATTCGTTCCTTGTCGTCCAACTGCACCTCGTAGGCGCGGCTGGGATCGGTGCTGCCGTCGAACACCTCGGCCAGATGCCGGGCCAGTTCGCGGCTGTCCAGCAGCACGCCCATCTCACAATTGAGTCGAGCCGAGCGCGGGTCCAGATTGAAGGAACCGACGAACACCGAGCGGTCATCGATGATCGCCGCCTTGGTGTGCAGGCTGGCCTTGGAGGAACCCAGACCCAGGCGCTGTCGATCGGCACCCGGCTCGAAGTTCGGTTTCAGCTCGTACAGCTGCACCCCGCCTTCCAGCAGCGGCCGGCGATAGCGGATGTAGCCGGAGTGCACAAAGGCCACATCGGTGGCGTCGAGGGAATTGGTCAGGACCTCGACCTCCACGCCCGTACGCTCCAGATCCAACAGGCCCTCGGTGCCGTTGCGGCCGGGGACGAAATAGGGCGAGATCACCTGCACCGTCTTTTCGCCGCCGTGCATCGCCGCGAGCAGGGCTTCGCGCACGCCAGGCTCGATGTCCTTGGCATCCGGATCGGCCTTGCGTGGGTCATCGACCAGCAGCCGCGCCCGCTGGGTCACGACCGGTGCGGTGCGTCCGGAGAGGATGTCCTGCAGCACGGCGGCTTCGCGCATGCGCCGCACATAGGTGCTTTGCTGTGCTTCGCTCCAGGTGCTGGTCAGTCGCTCACGCAATTGCTGCAGGTCTTCGATCTTGCTCTTGCGCAGACCGCGGACATAGCTGACCGGGATCGCCAGCGCGTCGTTCCAGTAGCGGTCGAACTGCTCGGCCGCATCGGCGACCAGCTGTCCGGCAATGACCAGATCCAGATCCTCGAAATTGACGTCCGGGCTGGCATCGAAATACTCGTCGCCGATGTTGCGCCCGCCGATCAGGGCGATGCGGGTGTCGACCAGCCACAGCTTGTTGTGCATGCGCCGATTGACCCGACTGCCGCGGGCCAGGAACTCGATCGACGTGCGGATCCAGCCACGCCGGGTGAACCAGGGGTTGAACACGCGCACCTCGATATTCGGGTGCAGGTCCAGGCTGGCCAGCATCTGCGACTTGCCGCGGGCATCCAGATCATCGATCAGCAGGCGTACTCGCACGCCGCGATCGGCGGCCGCCATCACCTCGTAGGACAGCAGCTGACCGGTCAGATCGTCGCGCCAGATGTAGTACTGCAGATCCAGACTCAGCGCCGCGTTTTCGGCACTGATGGCGCGCAGCGCGAAGGCGTCGATGCCGCCGGGGACCAGGCGCAGGCCAGAGCTGATCCGATCATCCGGCAGCAGCGGGCCGACCCGGGCGGCGACGGTGCCGAACTCGGCCGGTGGATAGGCATAGCTGTACTCGCGCACCAGTCCCGGCCGATGGGCCGAGCAACCCAGCAGCAGCCAGCCCGCCCACAGCACGATCGTCCAGCGCAACAAGCTTCGCGGAGCGACGGTGGACGAATTGGCGTGATCGGGTGGTCGCACGAAAGGCGTGGGCCAGACTGTCGGGGCCTGCACTTTACTAGGGACCCTCTGAACAAGTCGCGTGTGTCGCGTTGTGACCCAGATCGTTGGCAGCAAGGCGTCATTTCGGCAATGCGTAGTCGTACGACGGCGCATCAAATCCAACGCGGCTGCGGGCGATCCGGGCCGCAA
Source organism: Lysobacterales bacterium (assembly GCA_041395325.1). GTDB lineage: Bacteria > Pseudomonadota > Gammaproteobacteria > Xanthomonadales > SZUA-5 > JAWLAT01. The sequence continues at coordinate 23,714 of JAWLAT010000015.1, read as the reverse complement.
CCCTTCGGAGATGGGCCCGCCAGCGGCGTCAGTCACCTTGCCCTTCAGCGCAGGTCATGGCCTTCGGCGCCTTCCGTGCGGCCTGTTTCCGATCGAGCTGGTGTCCGACCAATGGGGTGCTGGTCATGGCAATTCCGGTGCGACATCTGCCGCGTTGGCGTCACTTGCCCTCGACGTGGCAAAGCGAAGGGATGAGCGATGCAGGGCGGACAGCTGGGGGAAGGGAAATTCGGGAGCGGTCAACTGGCACAAAAGCCGGTACTGGCTGCGGTGTCGGCCGCACCTGCGTCGGGTGACGCCATCTGGCGCAGCGTGGCGCTGGAGCAAGCGCTGCTGCAGGCATCGATCGACCGTGGCGACTTCGACGATCGTGCCTTTGATGCTGCGTTGCTGCTGGATCTGCAGCAGGCGCTGTGCCGACGCGAACTGCCGCATCTGGGCGGCTGGCGGGTCATTGGCCTGCAGCTGCCGGGCGGCCAGTTGCTGCCACCGCTGCCGGCGATGGCCGAAAGGGTCGATGCCCATCTGCGCCCATTCACGCGCTTGCAGCGGCTGATCAAGGGCACCGAGCCGCTGATCGAGTGGCTGGCCCAACTGGAAGGCGGGCTGCACGCGATGTATCCCTTCAGCAATCTGTGCGAGCCTTCTATCCGGCTGCTGCTGCGCATTTATCTGCGCCGACTGGGGCGTCCCGGTGCCTGGCTGGATCGCGACACCACGCCGCTGTACCTGCAGGCGCTGCAGGCCGGTCGCTTGCGTCACTGGAGTTGGCTGGTGCCAGTCTGGCGCCTGCGGCTGGACTGGCATTCGACCAAGGTGACGGCATTGCCTCGCCGTCGCTGATTTCAGACTGCATCGACCAGGCCGGTGGCCGGCCTGGTCGATGGCGTCGTTCCCGTACTACAGACCCTTCGCCGCGGCCTTCAGTTCGGCGGCCTTGTCGGTCTTCTCCCAGGAGAAGGCCGTGTAGTCGCCGTTCTTGCCCTTGACCGTGACCGGCTTGCGACCGAAATGGCCGTAGGCCGCGGTGCGTTGATACATCGGGTGAATCAGGTCGAGCATCTGCAGGATGCCGTAGGGACGCAGGTCGAAGTGGGCGCGGATCAGCTTCTCCAGCGCCGCATCGGCAATCTTGCCCGTGCCGAAAGTGGTCACCGAGATCGAGGTGGGTTCGGCCACGCCGATGGCGTAGCTGACCTGAATCTCGCAGCGGTCGGCCAGGCCGGCGGCGACGATGTTCTTGGCCACATAACGACAGGCGTAGGCGGCCGAGCGATCGACCTTGGACGGATCCTTGCCGGAGAAGGCGCCGCCACCGTGACGGGCCATGCCGCCATAGGTGTCAACGATGATCTTGCGGCCGGTCAGACCGCAGTCACCGACCGGTCCGCCGATCTCGAACTTGCCAGTGGGGTTGATGTGGATCTGCTTCTTGCTCAGGCCCTTGAGCCACTTGGCGGGCAGAACCGGCACCAGGACGTGCTCGTAGACGCCGTCGTAAATCTCCTTGGCCTTGACGCCCGGATCGTGCTGGGTCGACAGCACGACGGCATCGATGCCCTCGATCTTGCCGTTGTCATAGCGCAGCGTGACCTGGCTCTTGGCGTCCGGGCGCAGCCAGGGCAGCGGCGAGTTCTTCTGCTTGCGCACCTTGGCCTGCTGTTCGACCAGCCGATGCGAGTAGTAGATCGGCGCCGGCATGTATTCCGGGGCCTCGTTGCAGGCGTAGCCGAACATCAGGCCCTGGTCACCGGCACCCTGTTCCTCGGGCTTCTTGCGATCCACGCCCTGGGCGATGTCCGGGCTTTGCTTGCCAATCAGATTGAGCACGCCGCAGGTGCTGCCATCGAAGCCCACCGCCGAGGAGGTGTAGCCGATGTCGTTGATGACCTTGCGCACCAGTTCTTCCAGGTCGATCCAGGCGTTGGTCGTGATCTCGCCGGCGACGATCGCCACGCCCGTCTTGACCATGGTCTCGCAGGCCACGCGAGCGGCCTTGTCTTCGGCCAGGATCGCGTCCAGCACGGCGTCGGAGATCTGATCGGCAACCTTGTCCGGATGACCCTCGGACACCGACTCGGAGGTGAACAGGTAGGCGCTCATTGAAATATCCTTGTGTCGAGATGAAGCGATGAATCGCTTGACAGGGCGCGGATCATACACGCAGAGCCGGTGCGGTTCATCGTCAGCGGCGTGGGCATTCAGCCGCGGGACTGCGTTCGGCGTCGCCGGTTTTGGTCGCGACCGGAGAGGTGCGCTGTCCGCTTGACAGTCACATGACGAAAGCGGCCTTCTGCCATCGTTTCGTCGCCTGTCCGCCATCGCATCGTTGCCTGCCGGTCGCAGCCTTGGCGCAGTTCTGCACGAAGGCGGCTGCAATGCTCGGAATGCGCTTGCCGGCGGTGGCGACACCGCCGCTGTGGTGGTCGGCCGCTCGGGCCGGCCTGGGTCGCTCACTGGCTCGTGCGGCGCGGCTCGATACCGCGGCCGATTTCGTTCGCGCCAACGCACACCTGTCTCCCTTCGCCTTTGTCGAACAGGGTCTGCGCTTTCTCGATTGTCGCTTTGAGGTCGACCACATCGAACGCGACCGGCTGCCCAGCAGCGGCCCGCTGGTGGTGGTGGCCAATCATCCCCTGGGCGCACTCGATGCGCTGGCGCTGATCCAGTTCATCGGTGAATGCCGCCGCGATCTGAAGGTGCTGGCCAACGACTGGCTGATGCAGCTCGAACCCTTGCGGCCCTTGCTGCTGCCGGTTCCGGTGCTGCATCGAGGAAGCCCACTGAGTGCGCTGCGCGAAGCCCGTGCCGCTCTGGAGCGAGGTGAAGTGCTGCTGCTCTTTCCGGCCGGTGAGGTGTCGCGGCTGGGATTGGCCGGTGTCCGCGATGGCCGCTGGCATCCCGGATTTCTCAAGCTGGCCGCCGCCGCGCAGGCGCCGATCGTGCCGATCCACGTGGGGGGCCGCAACAGTCTGGGCTTCTATGGCCTGTCGATGCTGGCCAAGCCGCTGGGTACAGTGCTGTTGCCGCGGCAGATGTTCCGCGGTCGCATGACCCGGCTGCCGTTGCGCGTCGGCCGGCCGGAGCGGCCACCGCCGCCGCAGGCCGAGCGTGGCGTCATCGAGGCACAGTGCAAGCGCATTCGTCAGCGCCTCTATCAATTGCCACAGGCACTGCGCGACAGCGGCGAGGAGACCGTCGCGCGCCCCGGTTGCCTGCGCGCACTGGTGGAGGCCATCAGCCGGACCGAGTTGCTCGGTCACACCCCCGATGGTCAGGAGATTCGCCTGGGCCGGGGCGATCTGGATTCGCCGCTGCTGGCCGAGATCGGCCGCATGCGCGAAATCGCCTTCCGCGCCGTTGGCGAGGGGAGTGGCAAGGCGCGGGATCTGGATCGCTTCGATCCGCACTACGAGCAGTTGTTGCTATGGAATCCGCAGCGACTGGAACTGGTCGGTGCCTACCGGCTGGGCGTGGGCGCACGCCTGCTGGCCTCGCACGGTGTCGACGGCTTCTACAGCACCACCTTGTTCCAGCTCGGACCGCAGTTGCAGCAGTCCCTGCCGCAGGCGCTGGAACTGGGGCGCAGCTTCGTCCAGCCGCGCTACTGGAACTCGCGCAGCCTCGAGTACCTGTGGTTCGGCATCGGCGCCTACCTGCGCCGCCATCCGCAGATTCGCTGGCTGTTCGGCCCGGTGTCGATCTCCGCCGCGTTGCCGCTGCCAGCGCGCGAACGGTTGGTGGCCTGGTTCGACTGCTTCCACGGTGCGGACGAAGGCTTCAACGACGCCGCGCAGGCACGACGGCCGTTTCGCTATGGCGGCGAGCCGCCGCGCATCGACAGCAGTGACCGGCTAAGCGCGCTGACCACACTCAAGTCCCAGCTGGCCGAGCAGGGCTGCAGCGTGCCCACGCTGTACAAGCAATACACCGAGCTGTGTGAGCCGGGCGGCGCGCGCTTCCTGGCCTTCGGCGTTGATCCGGATTTTGCCGATTGTGTCGATGGGCTGCTGTGGCTGGACCTGCAGCGAATCAAGCCGGCCAAGCGGGCGCGCTACATCGACCGGGATCCGCACGCAGGCCTGCTGCCCGCCGGCCGATCTGGCCGCAGAGCCGGCCCGGGCGCATCGAGCACCCAATCCGCCACCCAGCTGGAGACTGCCGATGCGTAGCCCCGCCCCGTACACGGTCAGATCGCTGTTCATCTCCGACCTGCATCTGGGTTCGCCCAATTGCCAGGTCGACGCACTTGCCACCTTCCTCCAGCAGATCCGCACCGAGCGTCTGTATCTGGTCGGCGATGTCTTCGATCTGTGGTGGATGACGCGCTACCGATCACGCTTCGGCCGGGCCGAGCAGCGGGTGGTGGCACTGATCGATCGCCATGCCCGCGCCGGTGCCGAGGTGATCTACGTGCCCGGCAATCACGATGAGCCGATTCGTGGCTGGGCTGGTCGCTGGCTGGCGCATTGGAAAATTCGTCGTCGCGCCATTCACACCACGGCCGATGGTCGTCGATTGCTGGTGACCCACGGCGACGAGTTCGACACCCAGGTCCGCCTCGGCGGCCTGCAGGAAGAGCTCGGCGAATGGCTGCACGATGTGATCCTGATGGGCAACCGCTGGACCAATCGCGCCCGGGGCTGGCTGGGACTGCCCTACTGGTCGCTGGCGACTTTCCTCAAGCGGCAGTCCAATGCCGCCGAGGCCTTCATCGAACGTTTTCGCAGCGCGGTGCTGGCCGACGCCCGTCGGCGGGGTCTGGATGGGGTGATCTGCGGGCACGTCCACCATCCCGAGCTGCTGCAGCGCAATGGGCTGGTCTATGCCAACGACGGTGACTGGGTCGAGAGCCTGAGTGCCTTGACCGAGGACCACTGCGGCCGCCTGGCGCTGGTCCGCTGCGCGGGCGTGCCGCTCGTGCTGGACGAGTTGCAGCCGCTCACGGCAGACTAATCGCACCTCAGGAAGCCCGCAGCTTCAGGCCGGCCTCATCCTCTGACGGCCGGGCGGCGACCTCGGGCCCGACCCCGAACCAGGAGCCCGTCATGCGCATCGCCCTGCTGGCGCGCAACGCCAATCTCTACAGCCATCAGCGCCTGCTTGAAGCTGCGGAGCAGCGTGGTCACGAGATCGAGCACATCAACACGCTGAAGTGCTACATGAACATCACCTCGCACCGGCCCGAGCTGCGCTATCAGGGTCGCAATCTGACCGGCTTCGATGCGGTGATTCCGCGCATCGGCGCCTCGATCACTTTCTATGGGCTGGCCGTGCTGCGCCAGTTCGAGATGATGGGCGTGTGGAGCGTCAACGAATCGGTGGCCATCGGTCGCGCCCGCGACAAGTTGCGCTCGCTGCAGATCCTGGCCCGCGCCGGCATTGGCCTGCCGGTCACCGCCTTCGCCTATGACACCAGTCGCACCGACGAGGTGCTGGAGATGGTCGGTGGCACCCCGGCCATCATCAAGTTGCTTGAAGGCACCCAGGGCATCGGTGTGGTGCTGGGCGAAACACCGCGCTCGGCCAAATCGGTGATCGAGGCCTTCCGTGGCGCCAACGTCAACATCCTGGTGCAGGAATTCATCAAGGAAGCCGGCGGTACCGACATCCGCGCGCTGGTCATCGGCGGCAAGGTGATCGCCGCCATGCAGCGCCGCGGTGCCGAAGGGGACTTCCGCTCCAACCTGCACCGCGGCGGCAGCGCCCGCTCGATCAAGATCACACCTGAAGAGCGTTCGGTGGCGGTGCGCGCGGCCAAGGTCATGGGCCTGAACGTGGCTGGTGTGGACATGCTGCGCAGCAACCATGGCCCGGTCATCATGGAAGTGAACTCCTCGCCCGGCCTGGAAGGCGTCGAGAAGGCCACCGGCATCGACGTCGCTGGCAAGATCATTGAGTTCATGGAGCAGAACCAGAAGCCGGGCAAGACCAGAACTCGCGGGGGAAGGGGTAGGGCTTTTGAGGGCCCAGGGCCCAGGGCCCAGGGCTCAGGGCTCAGGGCTCAGGGCGATGGGCGATGGGCGATGGGAATCTGGGTTTCCCTTCCGAAAGCGTCACACCTGAAAAGCTCGCCAACCAGCCGGCGGCCAAGCGCTCCATGTAGCGACTGGACGAGTTGAGGTCAGTGGCGACTGACACGGCCCGATGGCACTTTGACCACGGACGCTCCCCTTGGACCCATCATGAAATCCATGTGCCCGCATTGCGGAGAAACCCACGCCGAGTGGCCGCCCGATCTGGGCTTTCAGCGTCCTGATGAGGTATGGGTTCTGGACGAAGACGCCGCTACCAGCCGCGTGAAAGCCAACAACGACCTTTGCATCCTCGATGAGCGACGGCACTTCATCCGCGGAATCCTGTTTGTCCCGGTGCGGAACATCGAGGCGAGCTGGGGTATCGGCCTGTGGGTCGAAGTGGAGAAGCTGCATTTCGATCGCTATTGTGACCTTTACGACGAGGATGGGACGTCAGAGCCTCGCTTCCCGGGCAGCATCGCCAATGCGCTGAGAGCTTTTCCCGGCGCTCTTGGAGCGACCGTGGAAGTTCAGCTGGGTAGTTCTACGGAGCGTCCGAGCCTCTGGTTTTGCGAGGGATCGTCGGTCGATCTGGCCGTTGCACAGCTTGGAGGTCTGGATGATGCCCAACTCCACGCTGCGCTGAGAATCGAGCAGCCGCACCGCTACCCGTGACGAGAGGATTGAGGACGCTGTCGGGGTGAGTACGCCAGACAATCGCGTGATTCCGAATGTGTCCCGGCGACCGGGACGCATGCGCGCTTGGGCCGTCCTGGCACTGGGAGTGACCAGCGCGCCAGCGGTTGCTCAGCCTGCTGACACAAGTGCGAATTCACCGTGCCAGAAGATTCAGCAAGTGAATCCGGCTGCCCACCAGACAGAGCGTGAGCGCTGCCGAATGGAGTCGCTGCTGAGTCGTTGTGCAATTGGAGACGCAGGCAAGGGATAGGCCATCCATCCGCAACGCAGGCGTGCCGAGGGCACTGCCATGTACGGCCCGCCTCTGCATGGGCCAGGACCAATTCACTCTTTCGCTGCCATCGATATCGCGACCCGTTGAGGCGAACCGACTCAGGTTGGCGTTCACCACAACGATTCAGCCCATCAACTCGCTCGACGTCTGGGCGGCCCACTCGATTCAGGCGCTGAACCGTACCAACCACTGGCGAGGACTCGTGGGTGCCGTATACTTCGCGCTTCCCGTTTCAACGACTAGTCTCGCCGGCCCCCTGGGTTGGCGTGGAGGATGGACCCCGTGACCAAGCACGACGCAACCTTCATGCGCCACTTCTCGCAGATCATCGCCGGGTTGGTGGTGTTCACGCTGATCCTGATGGTCGTGGCCTGGTTCATGCACCACGGCTTCTACGGTGAGGGTGGTGTCGGCGCCAATGACGAGCGCGCGCAGCTGGAAGCAGCGCGGGTCGACGAGCGGCTCAAGCCGGTCGGTCAGGTCTATGCCGGTGAGACCGGTCGGGCGGCCATGCTGGCGCAAGCCGAGGCGGCTCGTCAGGCAGCAGCCAGCCAGGTGGCCTATGGTGGCACTACCGATGGATCGGTCATCTACGGCAACCTCTGCGGTGCCTGCCACACTGCCGGCGTCGCCGGCGCGCCGAAGTTGGAACAGGCCGCCTGGAGCAGTCGCATCGGACAAGGCATGGAGACGCTGGTCAAGCACGCCATCGAGGGCTTTCAGGGTCAGGCGGGCATCATGCCGGCCCGCGGTGGTAACCCGTCGCTGACCGACGAGCAGGTCGCTGCCACCGTGCAGTGGATGGTCGACGAACTGAAATAAGCCTGCTGGCGGGGCTGGCAGGCCCGATGCCGATGACACTCTCGATTTGCTGGCGCCCGGCCAGTCTGGCCGCCGCTTTGATCCCGCTGCTGGTGGCCTGCGACCGCAACCCGTTGGGCAATGGCACGGTAGCCTACGATGCCGCGGATCTGTGTGGCGGCCGCGCCGTTGCGCTGCACGAGATACAGGGTTCGGGCATGCGTTCGCCCTTGTTGGGCAGCGCCGTAGTCGTCGAAGCCGTCGTCGTGCGTGCCGCCACCGACACCTTGGGCGGCGTGTTCGTCCAGGACGAGCAGGCCGATCGCGACGGTGATCTGGACAGTTCCGAAGGGCTGTTCGTCGCCATTGATGGGCCACCCCCCAAGCTGGCGGTTGGTGATGTCCTGCGGGCGGCGGGTGAAGTACAGGAACGCGGTTCACGAGAGTCCAGTCTGACCGCACTGGGCGCGCTGACCAGTCTGCGGGTCTGTGGCCAGAGCGAATCGCTGCCCGACGCCGCGCTGCTCGAACAGGCGCCGCTGGCCGGCGATGGCTGGGAACGCTACGAGGGCATGCGGGTGACCATCGAGGCACCGCTGACCGTGGTGGATCAAGGGCTGCTGTACCGACGTGGTCAGCTGGTCGTGGCCTTCGGCGGCCGTCAGTGGCAGGCCACCGAGGTCGAAGCGCCCGGCGAGGCGGCCCGCTTGCTGGCGGCGCAGAATCTCGCCCGTCGCATCGTGCTCGATGACGCCGATCTGGCCGAGGGGCCCAAGAGCATCGACTATCTGCCGCGCTGGCCGCGCAGCAATCGTCCGTTGCGTGCGGGTAGCCGGCTTGCTGCAGTGACCGGGGTGCTGGATCAGCGCGAGGGTCAGTACCGGCTCTACCCGGAAAGCGAGCTGGAAATTGAGCAGGCCCCGCGCCCGGATCAGCCGCCGGCGGTCGACGGCCGTCTGCGACTGGCTTCATTCAATTTGCTCAACTATTTCAACGGCGACGGGCAAGGTCAGGGCTTCCCAACCTCCCGCGGCGCCAAAACGGCACCTGAGCTGCAACGCCAACGCGACAAGCTGCTGTCGACGATGGTGGCCCTGGACGCCGATCTGTTTGCCGTTGCCGAGGTGGAGAACGACGGCTACGAGGCTGACGCGGCTCTGCCACAGCTGGTCGAAGCGCTCGATCGAAAGCGCGGTCGCCGTCGTGACTACCAGCTCGTCCGGCCCACCAGCGATCGGCTGGGCGATGATGAGATCACCGTCGGACTGATTTATGACGCCGCCAAGCTGAGCCTGCAGGGCGAAGCCGTCAGCCTGCAAGCCTCACCCTTCGACCAGGGCCGCCCAGCCTTGGCGCAACGCTTCTCCGAGCTGTCCAGCGGCGCGCAGTTCACCGCGGTCGCGGTGCATCTGAAAAGCAAGGGCGGCTGTGACGACGCGCGCGACGCCGATGCCGATCAGAACGATGGGCAGGGTTGTTTCAATGGTCAGCGGCGCCGCGCGGTCGCGGTGCTGGCGGACTGGCTGTCCAGTGATCCAACCGGGCAGGGCACCGACAACGTGGTGATCCTGGGCGACTTCAACGCTTACCGCATGGAAGATCCCATCCGCGATCTGCGCGATCTGGGTTACCAGACCGCGGCCGGCGATGAGCGCGACTACAGTTACTCATGGCGGGGCGAGCTGGGCAGTCTGGATCACGCCGTGATCAGCGCTGACCTGGCGGCGGCGCTGGCTGGCTTCGGCGTCTGGCACATCAACGCCGACGAACTGGTCGAATCCGACTACCGGCTGGAAGGTCGCAGCCGCGAGGCGCGTCGGTTGTATCAGGCCGATCCCTTTCGCAGCTCCGATCACGATCCGCTGCTGCTCGGACTGGACCTGCCCGACGCGGCCGACGAAGCCGCTCCATGAGCTGGCCGACCGGTGCAGGCCCGACGCTGCTGACCGGTCCGGCGGGGACGCTGGAAGCCCGCCTGGCGGCACCGGAGGGCGCCCCGCGGGCGCTGGCGGTGATCTGCCACCCGCACCCGCTGTTTGGCGGCAGCATGGACAACAAGGTGGTCACGACGCTGGAGCGGGTTTTTCTGGCGCGAGACTGCGCCACCGTGCGCTTCAATTTTCGTGGCGTCGGGGGTTCCGCTGGCGTGCACGATGACGCCCAGGGCGAGGTCGATGATCTGCGCGCGGTGGTGCAGCAGGCGCAGGACTGGCTGCCCGGTCTGCCGCTGTGGCTGGCGGGCTTCTCCTTCGGCAGTTACATCGCCGCCGCGCGCGCGGTGGAAGGTGGTGTGGCCGGCCTGGTGACCGTGGCGCCACCGGTCAGTCGCTGGGGTTATGCCGGGCTGGGTCCGGTGCCCTGCCCGTGGTGGGTGGTGCAGGGTGACGCCGACGATGTGGTCGACCCGCAGGCCGTGTTCGACTACGTCGAGGTCCGCCCCGAGGCACCGACACTGCTCCGTCTTGATGGCGCCGGGCACTTTTTCCACGGCCGGCTGATCGAATTGCGCGATCGCCTGCTGGCAGCGTTGCCCGAGTTGCTGGACGCATGAGCGAAGCGGCGTCGGCGTCGCCGCTGGCGGCCTACGATGCCGGCATCGACGCCGGCCGCTGGCAGGACGATCACCACCAGCGCATCGCCATCACCGAACTGGAACGGCTGTACTACGCGCTGCTGGCGCAGGCGCCGGAGGGCATGCTGTCGCGGGTGCTGTCGCGCTTCCAGAAGCCCCGGCTGGTGCAGGGCCTGTACCTGTGGGGTGGGGTCGGTCGTGGCAAGACTTTCCTGATGGATCTGTTCTACGACAGCCTTCCGTTGGAAGAGAAGCTGCGGCTGCATTTCCATCGCTTTATGGGCAAGGTGCAGCGCGAGCTGGCCCAGCTGAAAGACCAGACCGATCCGCTGGCGCTGGTGGCCGAGCGTTTCGCAGCGCAGACCCGGGTGCTGTGTTTCGACGAGTTCTTCGTCGCCGATATCGGTGACGCGATGATTCTGGGCCGGCTGCTCGAGCATCTGCTGCAGCGCGGTGTCACGCTGGTGGCCACCAGCAACGTGCCGCCGGATGGGCTCTATCGCGACGGCCTGCAGCGGGCCCGCTTCCTGCCGGCCATCGCCTTGCTGGAGCAGCATTGCACCGTGCTGCACCTGGAATCGCCGACCGACTACCGCTTGCGCGCACTGACCAGTGCGCCGCTGTATCTGTGCCCGAATGACGCTGCCAGCGAGGCGGCGCTGGATCGCTTCTTCTCCCAGGTCGCGCCGGGCAATGTGGTCGAGGGCCTGCCATTGACGGTTGAGGGGCGCATGCTGCCGACCCGACGCCGGGCCGATGGTGTGGTCTGGTTCGACTTCAGCGACCTGTGTGAAGGTCCTCGCGCGGCGGCCGACTACATCGAGATCGCGCGCAGCTTCAATACCGTGTTGATCTCGGCCGTGCCGGCCCTGGGCGATCACAACAACGATGCCAGCCGCCGCTTCATGACGCTGGTCGATGAGTTCTACGATCGCCGCGTCAATCTGGTGCTGTCGGCCGAGCGCAGTGCGGTGGATCTGTATCAGGGCGAGCGACTGGCCTTTGAGTTTCAGCGCACGTCCAGCCGACTGATCGAGATGCAATCGGCCGAATATCTCGCCGAGGCGCATCGGCCCTGAATCGCCCGCTCCATTCTTCGTGCCGATCGGCAGGGTCAATGTGCCGCGGCGTGACCGGCTGCGCTTGACAGACTTGCCCGAGTTGCCGAATGTGAAGGCTAGTCAGTGGCTTGCATTGGTCACCGCGAGCCACGCATTGCCTTCGAGGAGAAGCGCCATGGTCAAGTTTCGTTGTGGACTGGTCACCTTGCTGCTGTTGCCAGCGCTGGCGTCGGCCCAACTGGCCGTCCATCCGGCCCAGGTTCGGCAGAACGGTCCCTGGCTGATTTCAGTGCAGGGTGAATGGCCGAACGGTTGCGGTGGTGAGATCCGCACTCAGGTCAGCGCCAGCAGCATCGACATCACTGCGGTGCCGGCGACTGGCGTGGACATCTGCACCCAGGTCGTTCTGCCATTCTTCGAGCTGGTCAATCCGCGAGCGAGCAGTGCCGAAGTGGATTTCGGCGACAGCGTGACGGTCAACTACCGCTACGACGGTGAACTGCAGGGCAGCATTGAAGTGCCCTTCAGCGAGAGCGCTGCGCCGGCCGAGCGCTTTCGCACTGGCAGCTGGGTGACCTCGATCGCCAACCACGGCCTGTTCATCGACCAGCAGAACGATGTGCTCACCGCTGCGCTGTTCGATTACGACGCCGACGGCCAGGCCGTGTGGTACTACGCCGCCGGCAAGGTCGAAGGCGATGTCTACATTGCCGACATGGTGCGCTACGGCGAGATCGTCTGCGTCACGGCGCCCTGCGAGCGCGTCGCACCGGTGCGGCAGGGGCGGATCGAACTGCTGTTGACCGACACCGACGAGATTCACGCCCGCCTGGTTGATGTGCTGGAGAGTCCTCGGGTCGTCGGTGCCGATCATCTGGTCTATCGACAACTCGATCTGTCCCGCAGTGCCGATTTGCCGCAGCCTGGGCCCGGTGAACCGGCGTTGCCGGATCTGGTTGGCGAATGGCTGGGTGGCGTCCAGGGTGACGGGGCGCGCGAGGACGACTTCCAGACCCAGGTGATCAAGTACAGCGGTCTGGACCTCGGCGGTGCGGTGGACACGCATGTCTTCAGTGCCTTCGCCGCCGGCGAGGGCGTCCCCGACCCGGCGCCGCTGCTGTATCGGATCCGCTGCGATGTGGGGCAGGCCGGCGCGGCTGCACGCTGTCAGCTGGATGGCTACCAGAGTCTGGGCGCCAGTTGTGCGGCCGAGTTCGGCTACAGCGCCGTGGGCGTCGATCGCGTGCGCAGTGCCGTCCATTGCAGCAGCGCCGATGCCGACTACGACAGCGTCTTCCACCTGTTCCGGCTCGATTGATCGAATCCATGTCGGCGGTCATCTACCACAACCCGGGTTGCGGAACTTCACGCAATACGCTGGCCATCCTGCGCGCGGCGGGCGCCGATCCGGTCGTGGTCGAGTATCTGCAAGCGGGCTGGACACAGCCCCAGTTGCTGGGGCTGTTCGCTGCCGCCGGTTTGACGCCCAGGCAGGCGTTGCGCACGCAGCGCTCACCCGCCGAGGAACTGGGGCTGTTGGCTGACGATGTCGATGACCAGACCCTGCTGACCGCGATGGTTGAGCATCCGGTGCTGGTCAATCGACCGATCGTCTGTACACCCCGCGGCGTACGGCTGTGCCGACCGTGCGAGGTGGTCTTCGACCTGCTCGATCGATTGCCCCCGGGGCCGTTGGCCAAGGAAGATGGCACGCCGCTGATCGATGCGGCCGGCCGCCGAGTGAGTGCTGGCTGATTCGGTTCAGCCGCGGCCCGCAGTCGCCCTGCGACAGCCACTGCACTGACGACACCCCGTTCGTATGACCGACGACCTGCGCCGCTGGCGTGGGGCTGTCCTATGCTTGCTGGCTGGTCTTGCGGATTGTTGCTCATGCGCGTTTCTCCTCTGCTGCTCCTGGCCGCGTTCGGCGTATTCGGCGTCACTGCTGTGCAAGCGCAGGGGCAGCGCCCACCGACTACCGTCGAGATCGCCGCCGTCAGCGTGGCGCCGGCCGTGGAACGGGCAGAGCTGATTGGCAGTCTGCGGGCCGCCGAGCAGGTGACCATTGCCGCGGAATTGGCCGGTCGGGTGGCGTCGGTCGATGCGGCCGAAGGTCAGCCGGTCACCGCCGGGGCGCGCTTGTTCACCCTCGATCAGGCGCTGCTGCGGGCCGAACTGGCCGAACGGGAAGCTGCCTTTGAGCTGAGCCAGCGCAACTTCGATCGGGCCAAGGAGATGGCGGCCAAGAAACTGGTGCCGCAAAGTGACTACGACCAGTCCCGCTCGTCGATGGAGGTGGCGCGCGCCAGCTTGCAGTCGACCCGGGTGCGTCTGGAGAAGACCGAACTGCGGGCACCCTTCGCCGGCATCATGGGATTGCGCACGGTCAGCGAGGGCGAGTACGTCAGTGCTGGGCAGCGCCTGGCCAGTCTGGCGCAGATCGACCCGATCAAGCTCGATGTGCAGGTGCCCGAGCGCTATCTTGCGCAGCTGCGGCTGGCGCAGCCGGTGCGGGTGCAGATCGACGCCCTGGGCGGTCGCGCCTTTGTCGGTGCGGTCTATGCGATCGACCCGGTGGTCGATCCGGTCAGCCGAACCGTGGCCCTGCGGGCCAGCTTCGACAACCCGGCCGGTGAGCTCAAGCCCGGCATGTTCGCCCGCGTCGGCATCGAACTGGGACGGCAGGCGCAGGCCCTGTGGATCCCCGAAGAAGCGCTGGTGCCCGGCGTGCAGCAGACCACGGTGTTCAAGGTGGTCGATGGTCGTGCGGTCAGCACCCCGGTGCAGACCGGCCTGCGCGAGCCCGGCAAGGTGCAGGTGACGGCGGGCCTGTCGGCCGGCGATAGAGTGGTGACTGCCGGCCAGATCAAGATTGGTGATGGCGCGCCCGTGGCCGCGGCAGGGGAAGGCAGCCCGTGAGGGTGCTGCCGAGGGGAGCCAGCCGATGACCCTGCCACAACTGTCGATCCGTCGCCCGGTGCTGGCGACGGTGATCAATCTGGTCGTCCTGCTGGTTGGCCTGATCTGCTACGAGCGGCTCAGCGTGCGGCTGGTGCCGAAGGTCGATGCGCCCATCGTCACGGTCAACACCAATTATCCGGGCGCCAATGCGCAGGTGATCGAGTCGCAGATCACCACGCCGATCGAGGAAACGCTGGCTGGCATCGAGGGCATCGACTACATCCAGTCGATCTCGCGCGCCGAGTCCAGCCAGATCACCGTGCGCTTCCGGCTCGATCGCGAGCCCGAAGCGGCCGCCGCCGATGTCCGCGATCGGGTCGCCCAGGCGCGCGGCTTCCTGCCGCAGGAAGTGCGCGAACCGGTGGTGCAGAAGCAGGAAGCCGACGCGCAGCCGATCATGTACCTGGCCTTCTCCTCCGATCGGCATTCGCAGATGGAGGTGGCCGACTTCGCCGACCGGCTGGTCAAGGATCGCATCCAGACGATTTCCGGCGTGGCCAGCGCCAACGTCTTCGCCGGTCGACCGGCGATGCGCATCTGGCTGGACGCCGCGCGACTGGCGGCCTATGCGCTGACGCCGGGCGATGTGGAAGGCGCGCTGCGGCGGCAGAACATCGAGGTGCCGGCCGGCCGGGTCGAAAGCACCCAGCGCGAATTCACGGTGCTGTCTGAGACGGACCTGCGCACGCCGGAAGCCTTCCGCAACGTCGTGCTGGCCGAGCGCAACGGGTATCTGGTGCGGCTGGGCGATGTGGCGCGGGTCGAGGTGGGGCCCAGTTCTGATCGCTTCCTGGCCCGCTTCAAGGGCGAGACAGCGGTGCCGCTGGGCGTGGTCAAGACGGCCACCGCCAATCCGCTGGACGTGGCCCGCGGCGTGCGCGAGCTGCTGCCGCGGATCACCGAAACGTTGCCGCCGGGCATGCAGGTGCGGGTGGCCTTCGATTCGACGATCTTCATCGACGCCTCGATCCAGGAGGTCTACTGGACCCTGGCCGAGGCCACCGCGCTGGTGGTGCTGGTGATCTTCGTCTTCCTGCGCTCGCTGCGTGCCACGCTGGTGCCGCTGGTGACGATCCCGGTCTCGCTGATCGGCGCTTTCGCCGTGATGTTCGCGCTGGGCTTTTCAATCAATACGCTGACCTTGCTGGCGATGGTGCTGGCCATCGGTCTGGTGGTCGACGATGCGATCGTCATGCTGGAGAACATCCACCGCCACATCGAGATGGGCAAGACGCCCCTGCAGGCCGCGCTGGATGGCAGTCGCGAGATCGCCTTTGCCGTCGTGGCAATGACGATCACGCTGGCGGCGGTCTATGTGCCGATCAGCTTCTCCACTGGCCAGACCGGCAAGCTCTTCGTCGAGTTCGCGCTGACCCTGGCCGGCGCCGTGCTGGTGTCCGGACTGGTCGCGCTGACGGCCTCGCCGATGATGTGTTCGCGCCTGCTCAAGGCCAACACCCACGAAAGCCGCTTCCACGAGATTGGCGAGCGCGCGCTCAACCGGCTCACCGATGGCTACAGCCAGGCGTTGCGCTGGTCACTGGGTCGCAAGCCGCTGGTGCTGGTTGCGGCGCTGGCCAGTGGCCTGGCGACCGCCTGGCTGTTCGTCTCGCTGCCCAGCGAGCTGGCTCCGCAGGAAGATCAGGGCACGATCATCGGCTTCGCCAGCGGCCCGGAAGGTGCCACCGTCGACTTCATGAGCCGCTATGCCCGGCAGATGGAGACCGCGCTGGCCGGTGTGCCTGAGGTCGAGCGCTACTTCGTCATCATCGGCTTCGGCTCGGTCAATTCGGCGATTGCCTTTGCCGGCATGAAGCCCTGGGACGAGCGCGGCCGCGATACCAAAGAGATCCAGGGCCAGCTGTTCGGCCAGTTCATGCAGATTCCGGGCGTTCGCGCCTTTCCAACCCTGCCGCCGCCGTTGGGCAATCGTGGTTTCGGCCAGCCGCTGCAGTTCGTCGTGCAGACCACCGGCAGCTGGGCCGATCTGCAGCGCACCGTCGATGCCTTGCTGGCGAAGATGCGCGAGAACCCCGGGCTGACCAATCCGGATACCGATCTGAAGCTGAACAAACCCGAGCTCAAGCTGGACGTCAATCGCGCCAAGCTGGCCGCCACCGGCGTGGACACGGCGACCCTGGGTGCCACACTGGAAACGCTGCTGGGCTCGCGTCAGGTGACCCGCTACCGCGAAGGCTCGGAGCAGTACGACGTGATCGTGCAGATCGAGAAGGATCAGCGCCAACGGCCGTCGGATCTGGGTCAGGTGCACGTGCGCGCGCCCGACGGCCAGATGGTGCCGCTGTCCAATCTGGTCACGGTCACCGAGACCGTCGCTGCGCGCGAGCTCAATCACTTCGGCAAGCTGCGCGCGGCCACCGTCAGCGCCGGTCTGGCCGATGGCTACAGCCTGGGCGAGGCCATCACCGACATGGAACAGCTGCTGGCCGAGGTGGGCGACAGCGACACGCTGTACGACCTCAGCGGACAGTCACGCGAGTTCCGCGAATCGACCACCTCGGTGGCCTTCCTGTTCGTGCTGGCGCTGGCCTTCATTTACCTGGTGCTGGCTGCGCAGTTCGAAAGCTTCGTCGATCCGCTGGTGATCCTGCTCAGTGTGCCGCTGGCCATCGGCGGCGCACTGACTGCGCTGTGGCTGGCCGGGGCTTCCCTGAACATCTACAGCCAGATCGGTCTGATCACGCTGATCGGTCTGATCAGCAAGCACGGCATCCTGCTGGTCGAGTTTGCCAACCAGCTGCGCGATGCCGGCAAGGACAAGCTGCAGGCGACGATCGAATCGGCCACCTTGCGGTTGCGACCGATCCTGATGACCACCGGCGCGATGGTTCTGGGCGCCGTGCCGCTGGCCATCGCCGCTGGCGCTGGCGCCGAGGGTCGTCAATCGATCGGATGGGTGGTGGTGGGCGGCATGACCATCGGGACGGCCTTCACGCTGTTTCTGGTGCCGGCGGTCTACCTGTTGCTGTCGGGCCAGCGACACACCGCTGCTGACTGATGGCAATCAGTTCGCGGTCGCCGTCAGCAGCGCATTGAGCCACTCGGACATCGGCATCGCCGCCTGATCCTGATTGGCCAGCACGATGATCGTCAGGCCGCTGTCCGGGTAGTAGCGAAAGTCGGCCGAGATGCCCGGTGCGCCGCCGTTGTGGCCGACCCAGCGCTGGCCGTTGATCCGGCCGGTGCCGAACAGATAGCCGTAGCCGAAGTCCGGTCCCAGCTCCGCTCGCGCCTGCCACAGCTGTTCCAGTGTGGCCCGATCGAGCAGGCGGCCATCGCCCAGCGCCTGGGCGAAGGCGAGCAGATCGTTGGCCGAGGCATAGCCGCCGCCCGCGGCCGACCCGCGCAGGCCCAGCCAGTCACCGTTGTCCTGCCACTGTCCGGATTCGTCACGACGGTAGCCGATCGCAAAGCCCGCCTCCTGGTCGGTGCTGAGGAAGTGCCCGCTGTGGGTCATGCCGGCCGGTTCATAGAGCTGCTCGCGCATGTAGTCGTAGTAGCTCTGCCCACTGATCGCCTCGATGATCAACCCGAGGATCACCGGTCCGCCGTTGCTGTACTCGTTGCCTTGGCCGGGCTCGAACAGCAGCGGTTCGTCGACGAAGGTGGCGAGGAAGCCGGCCAGATCATCAATCTGCTTGCGCGTGGACTGGTAGCGATCATTCCAGTACGAACCCACGCCCGAGGTATGGGTCAGCAGCTGTTCCACGCTGACCTCGTCACGGATCTTCGCGTTGGGCAGCTGCGGCAGGTGACGCCCGACCCGATCCGTCCAGTCCAGCCGGCCGGCGGCCTGCAACTGGCCGATGGCGATGGCGGTGAACATCTTGTTCATCGAACCCAGGTTGACGGGCGTATCCAGCGTGTTGGCGCGGCCTGTCACCCGGTCGGCCAGACCCACGGCCAGGGCCTGGACAGGCGTGGCGCCGCGGGCCACCAACACTGCGCCAGAGAAACGGCCGGCCGCCGCTTCGGCGCGGACGTGGTCGGCAATCGCCGCGGGCTGCTCCAGGGCGGGTACCGACGGCACCGCCGGCGGCAGGAAGCGCACCCCAAAGCGCGCGATGCGTCGCTCGGCAGTCTCTTCCAGCGTCAGGCGCATGCCCAGCCGTCGGCCGTCGGGCAGTTCGTACTGCAGCTGGCTACCGCCCTGGTCCTGCACCAGCGTGGGTGTCAGCTTGACCACGGTATCGCCCAGGTCTTCGTGCAGCTGGCCCAGCAGATCGCGCAGTCCGTCGCGGCCGATGCGCTCGATCGAGCTGGCTGAGAACAGCGCCTCCAGCTGGCTGTCCTGAACGGTCGGCGCCTCGGCGACCAATCGCCAGAAATCCGCTGCGCGCTGCGGCAGCACGGTATCGGGGGCCGGCTGTGCCAATGCCCAGGTACACAGGGCCAGCAGGCCGATGATCATGCCCACGCCTCGTCGCATGGCGGCTCCTCCAGTTGAGTTCAGCCATGCAAGAGGTCGAGAGGTGACAGATGGTCGCAAGTGTCGGCGCGGCCTGCACACCGATGTGAGCGTTCTCTGGCAGCATCTGGGCTCGGTGCGGTGCGTTGGCATTCGGAAGAGACCTGGCAAGCAGTGACGATGGAACGGCGCAATGCGGAGCGGGCCTGGCATGTGGTGATCAATGCCGGATCGGGCGTGGCCGCCCAAGCGCGGGTGCAGGCACTGCGTGACGCCCTGCCGTCCCAAGTCGCCGCCCACACGCTGCGCGTGGTGCGCGGCAAGCAGCTGCTGTCGGCGCTGGCCGATGCCGCCCGCAGCGCTCGCGCCGATGGTGGATTGCTGGTCGCCTGCGGTGGCGACGGCACGCTCAATGCGGCCGCGCAGCAAGCCCTGCGGGAGAAGCTGCCGCTGGCGGTGCTGCCCGGTGGCACCTACAACTACTACACCCGCAGCCTGGGCCTGCCGGTGGACGTTTCCACCGCCGTCGCCCGACTGGCGCAGGGGACGCTGCGGCAGGTTGATGTGGGCTACGTCAACGACCGACCCTTTCTGGTCAATGTCAGCCTGGGCCTGCATTCACAGCTGCTGCGGCAACGCGAGCGCGACATGTCGCGTTGGGGCCGTGGCCAGCTGGTATCGATATGGTCCGGTTTGCGCACGCTGTTCGGTCGCTATCGCAGCCGGCGACTGCTGCTGCGCGGCGATGGCCTGGAGGTGCAGGACCATCTGGCCGCGATGCTGTGCAGTCGCAACGCGGTGCAACTGGCCGATCTGGCGCTGCCGCCGCCGCCGCCGGGTCAGCTGTGCCTGGTTCATGCACCGGGTCAGGGTCGGGCGCGCACCCTGCAGGCGGCCCTGATGCTGCTGCTGGGTCGGGCTCGTCAGGCGCCGTCCATCCATGTCGAACTGGGTGAGCAATTCTCGGTGGCCAGCCAGCGGCGGTTGCGCTCGCGTCTGCATCTGGCCGTCGACGGAGAGCTGCTGCGGCTGCCAGGGCCGTTGCAACTGCGCGTCGCCGAAAGTGCGTTGATGCTGGCGGTGCCGCCCGCCACGGCGGTGCAGGAAGCCGCACAAAGCCCCAACTGAGCCGCAGTGAATCTGACGGAGTCGGCGTAGCCTCGTGTCGGCCGCACGTCCGACCGCAAGCCGTCTATCCGATGCGGCAGGATCGCCGCACAATGCCGCAGGTTGCCGCAGGACCGCCGATGAGTTCAGTGATCGACATCGCCGAGCTGGACCGGCAGCTGGAAGCGCTGCTGGATCTGACCCTGAACGAGCGCGACGCGCAGTTGCAGCGCATCGCCGCAGCCGACCCAGCGTTGGCCTCGATGCTGCGCAAGTTGGTCGGTCTGGCCGAAGAGGTCGATACGGTCGACCTGCGCGCCGTGGGCGACCGGGTTCGTCTGGAGGCGGAGGATGCGCCGCCACCGGAAATACCTGGCTATCAGGTGGTGGCCGAAATTGGCCGAGGCGGCATGGCGGCGGTCTACGGCGCCACGCGCGATGTCCATGGCAGTGAGCAGCCGGTGGCGATCAAGCTGCTGCGCGCGGCGCTGACTTCACCGATCGAGCGCGAGCGCTTTCTCAACGAACAGCGCATCCTGGCGCGTCTGCAGCACACGAACATTGCCACGCTGCTGGATGTGGGCTTCGTCGACGGGCGGCCCTACATGGTGTTGGAGCGGGTCCAGGGTCGGCCCATCGATCAGTGTCTGCAGGTGGGTCGTGGACACATGAACGCGATTCTCGATGCCTTCGACCAGGTCTGTGACGCGGTGATGCTGGCGCATCAGCACCTGGTGAT
The DNA here is from genome assembly GCA_041395325.1 of Lysobacterales bacterium. Taxonomy (GTDB): domain Bacteria; phylum Pseudomonadota; class Gammaproteobacteria; order Xanthomonadales; family SZUA-5; genus JAWLAT01. Next base: position 3,054 of record JAWLAT010000015.1, on the reverse strand, counting down.
TCACCGCGACATCAAGCCCAGCAATGTGCTGATCGACGACGAAGGTCGCGTCAAGCTGATCGATTTCGGCATCGCCAAGATGCTCGAGGGCGCCAGTTGGGATTCGGCGCCGACGCTGACCGGTTCGTCGCCGCTGACGCTGCGCTATGCCTCACCCGAACAGCTGCTCGGTGAACCGGTTGGCGTGGCCAGCGACGTCTATCAGCTTGGCTTGCTGCTGTATCAGTTACTGACCGGCAGCTGGCCCTTCGACGAGAGCGAGGCGGCCGGTGCGGCCGAGCGCCTGCGTGGCGACGCGCTGCCCATGCCGGCCAGCCGCCGGGTCAGCGATCCGCGCCTGCGCCAGGCGCTGCGGGGTGATCTGGACAGCATCCTGCTCAAGTGCCTGCAGCGCGAGCCGGCCGCGCGCTATGCCACCGTGGCTGACCTGCGCGACGACCTGCAGCGGCATCGGGCTGCGTTGCCCGTGCGGGCTCGACGGCAGACACGCGGCTATCTGCTGCGCAGTTTCCTGCGTCGGCACCGGCTCGGCGTCGCCGCCAGCGCCGTTGCCCTGCTGTTGTTGGTGGTGGGCCTGACCGCCAGTCTGCTGCTGGCGCAGCGATCACGGGAATACGCCCAACGCACCGAGCGCATCCTGGATACCGTGGCCGGCCTGTTCGCCAACGCCAATCCGCTGGCCGGCAATCCGGAGTCGGTGACCGTCGGCGATGTGGTGCGCAGCACGTCCGAGCGCTTTCTGACCGGCACCGATGCCGATCCGCTGTTTCAGGTGCTCATGCTCGAGCGCCTGGCCGAGTTGCAGCGGGCGATCCGCGACTACAGTGCCGAAGGCCGATTGCTGGCGCGGGCGTTGGAACTTTCCGCTCAGGCTGGGCTGGGCGAGGCGGTGCGGGCTCGACTGCAGGTATCGGCCGCAGAATCGGCCTTTGCCCAGGGTGAATTCCAACAGGCCGAGGCGATGCTCGATGCCGGCCAGCCATGGCCCTCGGCACAGCAGGCGCCGGCTCGCTATCTGCGCGCCAAGCTGCTGACCGAACGTGGCGATCACCCCGCGGCATTGGCCGAGTTCGACTGGTTGCTGGCCGAACTGCGTGAGGGCGAGCATGACGCGCTGTTTCATCACACGGTCTACAACAGCTACGGCATCCTGCTGCGGCGGATGGGACGGGTGGACGAGGCCATCGCGGCCTATCGCCACTCGTTGAGCTTTCTGGACCCGGACAAACTGGAACACCAGGAAGCCCTGTTGACCGTGCCGACCAACATTGCCATCGCACTGGGTGTGGCTGGCCGCTATCAGGAATCCGATGCCGAGTTCAGCCAGCATCTGCAGCGGAGCGAGACCCGGCTGGGCGCTGATTTTCCGATGCTGACCAACATCGTGCGCAACTACGCGACCTTGTTGCATCGGACGGCCCGCTTCGACACCGGCTGGGCACTGCTGGAACGCTATCGCCCGGCGGCTGATGCCACCGACGCCCAGTTCTATCGCTCCGGCTATCTGAAGGCCCACAGTCAGGCCGCGCTCAACACCGGTCGCGACGCGCAGGCCCTGCAGATCGGCGTCGAGGCGATGGAACTGGAACTGCAGGTCTTCGGGCCGGATCTGCAGGCACTCGATCTGTCGCTCGATCAGTTGGGTTGGCTGTTGTTCGAGCTCGGCGATCTGACGCACGCGGCGCAGATCGCACAACGACTGTTGCTGCTGGATCCGCAGCGCTGGTCGCGTCAGCACAGCATCGCGCAGATGGCCTTCGAGCTGGGAATGGGTCCGGCACCGCCGGCCGGCAGCGAGCCGGTCAGCGACAGCTGCGCGGCCGTCGAAGGGGCTGTTTGGCGCGCGCGTCTGCTGCAGAACCAGCCGGTTCCGTCGCTGCGAATTCCAGACGACTGTCCGCTGCGTAGCGCCATTGTGTTGCAGGCATTCGGGCTGCCGGCTCGCGAGGGCGATGCCGACCCACCGTTCCCGCCCGAGCCCTTGCACTCCAAATTGGTGCGGCTGGCGGCCGGCGCCGATGAGCCCTGGCCGATGCCCATCGATGCTGCGATGACTGAGCGCCTGGACCGGGCGCTGGCCGCCTTCGATCAGTAGCTGTCTGGATTTCCTCCCAAAGCCAGCACCAGCAGCGCCTTCACCCGCAGCCATTCGCGCTGCACCGTGCGCTCGGTGACGCCGAAGATCGTCGCGATCTCGGCCGTTTCCAAGCCGCTGAAAATGCGGCACTCGGCGATGCGGGCCAGTCGTGGCTCGCGCCGATCCAGATCGCTCAGGGCCTGATCGAGTGCGGCAATGGACTCGGGGCTCAGCGCATTGCGCCCCAGATCCAGTGGCGCACCGTCGGCCAGTGTGATTGGGATCTCCTGGCCATCACGCTTGCCGGCCAGCTGCCGGCGGGCCGAATCGACGATGATCTGACGCATCGCGCGGGCGCACAGGGCCAGGAAATGGGTGCGGCTCTCGGCCTGCACCGTTCCGGCGGTGGCCAGCTTCAGATAGCACTCGTTGACCAGCACCGTGGTCTGCAGCTGATCGCCGCGACCGTGAGCGCGCAGACTGCGGCTGGCCAGCTGGCGCAGCTGCTCGAACTCGCTGGCATAGAGACGGTCGCCGGCCGCCTGGTCACCTTGACTCCAGGCTTGCAGGTCGGCTTCGAACTGTTCGCTGTCCATCGGCGCTCCTCATCGGGTTGGCCATTGTCGGCGCAGCAGAAGGCTTGGCGCCAGTCAGGGCTCGCTGTCCGTCGGCGGCAGTTCGGCCAACAGCACGACCGCGCTGCGAGGCCCCGGTGCCGGTGCCGTTTGTGCGGTTGGTGTGCCCTCGCTCAGGGCCACGGCATACCAGCCGGCGCAACTGCGCTCGACCTTGGGCTGCGCCCGGTTGCCGCCGAACAGGCCCTTGACCCCGCCCCAGGCTCGCTGCGCCACATTGGGTTGCTGCACCGTGGTGACCGTGACGCAGGTGTCGCTCCAGGCCAACGCGTCACTGGGCTGGACGCGATCGGCATGCGCCAGCAACTCGTCCCGACTGGGCAGCCGATAGCGCAAACCATC
>JAWLAT010000014.1:0-128068 GCA_041395325.1 Lysobacterales bacterium | reverse complement strand
AGCGCGCGCGCTGGCTCTGGCCCACCAGAATGGTGCAGCTGCCCAGGGCCAGCAGCAGCCCACAGACCGGTGCTGCGTAGAAGGTCAGCGGCCATTGCGGGGCGAAGGGAATGCTCAGATCGTAGCGATCGTCCAGCGCGTCGACGCCGACGGCGGTCAGGCAGAGCTGGAACAGCAAGGCCTCGTAAGCGCGCGACCAGCCGCCGCGCGCGGCGTAGCGACTGAACTGCGCCAGCGCCAGCGCCACCAGTATGGCACTCAGTGCCGTCTCGACCGGGAACAGCCAGTGAAAGACGCGCGCATTGTCGCCACTCAGGCCGGTCAGAATGGCCCAACCCACCGCGCTTGCCGCCACCGCCGCGTAGAGGCGTGGCCGACGAACGCCCAGCCCGGTCCAACTGGCGGCAAACCAGGCCAGGCCGACCAGGAACAGATAGGTCAGCGAGTAGTGGGTCACCTGTCGCCAGGGTGGCGGGATGCCGGCATCCAGACCGAAGAAACTGAAGTTGCGCAGGCTCCACAACAGCAACAAGCCCATCAGACCGCGGACTCGCTGTGCTTCGCTCGCCGGCCAGGGCGTGATTGCACAGAGCAGCGCGACGAACAGCATCACGCCGATGGCGGCCACCACCAGATCCACGCTGATCAACTGGGCCCAGGCATAGGCGTTGAACAGCGGTGTCAGCTCACCGACGAAAAAGGCCGGCAGGATCTTGTTGGCGACGCCATAGACCTGGAACTCCAGCTGGTTCGAACCTGGCCGCAACAACTCGGCCGGCAGGTCGTACAGGACCGGATCGAATCCACCCAGCACACTCCAGATGTCCAGCGGCGCACGGGCCGTGATCGGGCGGCCATTGAGACGCACTTCGGAGATCCGCCGGTTCCAGCTCAGATACAGCGCCCAGGGCGTGTCGCCAGCGTGGTACTCGAAGTTGTGCTCGAAGCGGGCATGTCCGGCGCCACTGTCGTCGCGATAACGGTAGGCCGGCGCCGGCAGCAGCGGCACGGCGATCGGCTCGGCGTCGAGCACTGCGCCATCCTCGGCCAGGCGTTGCATGCGAATCTCGGGCGCGTAACTGGCACCGGCCGGCAGCACCGAGCGTTCGCCCAGAAACAGCAGCAGCCAGAACAGCAACTGGCTCAGCAGCAGCACCACGGCAGCGAGGCGCCAGTCGGGACGGGTCCGGCTCAGGGTGGTGGCTCCTCCAGCGACAGCAGTCGCTCACGCAGCGCCAGGCCGACCGCCTCGCCGCGCGAATTGACGCGCAACTTGCGGTACAGCGCCTTGACGTAGTCACCCACCGTGTGGACGGACAGATCCAGTCGACGCGCCACATCCTTGTAGCTCAGGCCCTGGGCCAGGGCCTCGAGCATCTGGGTCTCGCGTGGCGACAGCAGCGTGGCCGTGTCATCGGCGGCGCGGAGCTGTCCGCCCGGTTGCCGAAAACGTCGCAGCAGATGCCGGGCGATGCCCGGGCTGATCGGTGCATCGCCGGCCATGATGGTGCGCAGGCTCTGGCTGAAACTGCCGCCGGAACTGTCCTTGAGCAGATAGCCATCGGCACCGGCTTCCAGCGCGGCGATGACGGTGCGTTCGTCCCCCAGCACCGAGATCACCAGGATCCGCACCTCGGGCTGCCATTGCCGGCAGGCGCGAATCAAATCGATGCCGGAGGCCTCGCCCAGGTCCAGATCGACCAGCAACAGGTCCAAGGGCTGTCGCAAGCTGTGCAGCGCCTCGTCATAGCGCGTGGTGGCCCACAGCAATTCGAAGCCATCGGTGGCACGCACCTGCAACGCCAGCGCGCGCAGGGTGGCGGGATCGTCCTCGACCAGCAGGACGCGGGTGGGCTCGGTCATGACAGCGCGGGCCGGCAGCGACGCCTCGAAGCTAACCTATTCGAAGCCGTCCTGCAGCAGCCGGTCGCCCTCGAAGACGTACAGGGCGCCATCGCCACCGCCATATCCGGGTGCTCCGACCAGATGGCTGCCGTCATCGGCAAAGGCCACGCTTTGGCCGAACCGATGCAGACCAATGGCCAGGCTGCTGAGACGGATCTTCGCCTGCCACTGGCCGCCGTTGTCGCGCTGGAAGCGATATGCCCGGCCGTCGAGGGCATTGCTGGTTGGCGCGCCGACGAGGATCTGGTCGCCGTTGGTGGCCACTGCCGCGCCGAACTGCGAATCGACCTGCAGGTCAGGATTGAACAGCGCGGCTTCGGGCAGCCATGAATCCTGATTGGCGTCGTAGCGCCAGACCAGCACGGCACCGACCGCGTCTCCATTGGCATCGGCCAGCTGCGGTGCACCGGCAACCAGGGTGTTGCCGTGGACGGCGATGCTGTAGCCCAAACGCGGGTTGGGCTGGTTCTGCGGCACCGCAAAACCGCTGAGATCGTGGCTGGTGACGAAGCTCCATTGATTGCCACTGACGGGGCGTCGGTATTCTCGAACTTCGACCCCTGGCGGCGTGGTCTGCGGGTCCAGTTGCGGCACGCCGATGAACAAGCGGTCCTCGGTCATCGCCAGCCCCTGGCCAAAGCCGGCCGAGCGGAACTGTCGCGAATCGGTCAGCACCTGACCCGTCGATGTCCACTGGCCGGCCGAGAAGCGGAACAGCTCGACACTGCCGCTGTCCTGGTAGTTGCGCAGTACGCTCACGGCCAGGTAGTCGGCGAAACTGCCGATGTTCAAGCCGGTCGACAGCCCGGCGGTGCCCAGCAGCTGCGGCTGCAGGGTCTGGGTCAGCGTCGCTTCCAGTTGGTTGCCCGGCTGGATGTCGAATACATAGGCCGTGGGCGGATTGTCTGCGGTGCCGAACAAGCGCGTGCCAAAACTGGCCAACGAACCGCCGAAATGGTGGCCGTTCGGCGCCATCGGCGGTCGCGTCACCACTGACGCCCGCTGCCAGCCCGTTCCGGTGTCGAACCAGCGATCGACAGCACCGAACCCGCTGACCGGTGTCATCGGGCCGCCGACGGCCATCCCTTGATTGCCCATGCTGTCGCCAATCGCGACCACGGCGCTGCCGTAGCTGCCGGTGGACTGGCTGGTGCCGGTGTAGCCAAAGCGTTCGAATTGCGTCGGCAGACCGCCGGCGATCGCCATGCCGTGGGCGCACAGGGCGATCCACAGCAGATGCGGGTGGTTGTTCGACATGTCGGGGCTCCAGTGGATCTCGGTCTCGCCCAGCCTGGATGCTCTCGATCGCCTCCCCAATCCCCCAATCCGGGGGGCTCGCCATTGACCGATGGGTCGGCCTTTCGCTGCAATGAGTCCGTGCCGGGGGAGGGTGAATGCCAGCGTGGACATGCGAGATCGACAGCGGCAGATTGCGCGAGTCGTCGGCATCGGGCTCAGCCTGCTGGGCGTGGTCGTGCTGTTGATCGGGCTGTATCTGGCCTGGCTGGGCTGGCGCAGCCAGGACTGGCCGAGCGTTGCCGGGGTGGTTGACACGGTGCAGGTGCAGCAGAGCAAGGGTGGCAGCGCCAGCGCGGCGCAACGACAGCCCAGCTGGCATGTGCAGCTGCGCTATCGCTACGACGTTGATGGGCGGTCCAGAGTTGGAGAGCGCTACTCATTCACCCGTGGCGTGCGCGCCAGCGACGACTATCCGGATGAGGCATTGGCACGTGCCGCAGCGGCTGGCTGGACCGTGGGCAAGCCATTGCCCGTCTACTACGACCCCTTGCGCCCGGACGAAGCGGTTCTGGAGCGGGGCATCGGTCCCGCCAGCTTCATTCCCGCCGGTCTGGGCGTGGGTCTGATGCTGCTGGGCCTGCTGCTGGGCTGGTGGCAACGCCGCGCTACCTCGCCCGATCCGACCTGAATCGTTGCCTCAGTGACCCTGGTGGCCGCGATCGCGGCGCACCCGCGGCAACTCCTCGCTCCGCGCAGAACGGGGTTGGCCTCGCCGCTGCGGCTGGCCCCAGTCCGGGTCGGCACTGACCTTGCGTGCCAGTTGAGCCGGCGGATGGCGATACCAGCCGGGGTCGCTGTAGTCGCCGACGGGCTGGTCATCGCGCACCTTGATCACGGTGAACATGCCGCCCATCTCGATGTTCCCGAAGGGACCCTGGCCGGCCATCATCGCCAGCGTGTTCGGCGGCCCTGGCATGTGTCCGGCATCGACATGCGCCTGATGCTCGGCCATGCCGGTCTCGCCCATCGACATGTAGCCGGGCAGCAGCCGCCGCACACGGGCATCCAGATCGGACTGCTGCACGCCCAGCGTGTTGGGGATCTCGTGCCCCATCGGCCCCATCGTGTGGTGGGCCATGTGGCAATGGAAGGCCCAGTCACCGGGCACGGCGATGAACTCCAGATCGCGCATCTGGCCGACACCGACGATCTCTGTGACATCCGAGCGCCACTGCGCCCGCGGCCAGCGGCCGCCATCGCCGCCGGTGACCAGAAACTGCACGCCATGCATGTGGATCGGGTGATTCCACATCGACAGATTGCCGATGCGCACGCGGACCCGCTCGCCGCTGCGCGCCACCAGGCTATCGATCGCCGGAAAGACCTTGGAGTTGAAGGTCCACAGATCGAAATCCTGCAGCACCGAGGAATCGGGTCGATGGGTGCCCGGATGCAGCGCCCAGTTGTGCAGCAGCAGCGCGTAATCGCGATCGATGCGCTCGGGCTCGCCAGCGCGCGGATGAATGATGAACAGGCCCATCATGCCCATCGCCATCTGCACCATCTCGTCGGCATGCGGGTGGTACATGTGAGTGCCGTGCTGGCGCAGCGTGAACTCGTAGACGAAGGTCTCGCCGGGCTGGATGTGCGGCTGGGTCAGGCCGCCGACGCCGTCCATGCCAGAAGGCAGCAGCAGACCATGCCAGTGGATCGTCGTGTGCTCCGGCAGTCGGTTGGTCACATACAGCCGCACGCGGTCGCCCTCGACCGCTTCAATGGTCGGCCCCGGTGTGGTGCCGTTGTAGCCCCAGCAGATGGCCCGCGAGCCCGGCGCAAACTCGTGCTCGATTTCTTCGGCCACCAGATGAAATTCCTTCACGCCATCGACGATTCGCGGCGGCAGCGTCCAACCGTTGAGCGTGCGCACCGGGGTGTAGCCGTCCCCGCTGCGTGACGACGGGGTGGCCTCCGGCTGCTGGCCGCGCACCAGCGCAGGCGCCAGGGCAGCGGCGCTGGCACTGAGCAACAGATCGCGGCGATTGAGACTCATGTCGAACTCCTGATGCAGCAGCGGTCAATGATGGCCATGATGCGAGCCCGCGTTGGCGCCGGCCGGTGCGACGATCTGTTCGATAGGCGGGGTCAGTTGCGGCTTGTCCGGCAAGGGCAGCGGTCGCCCCAGGGCCTGACCCAGTTCCGCGTGGGTGATCCAGTAGTCGGCGATGGCCTCGAAGTAGCGCTCCCAGCTGTCGAACTCGCTGCGTCGAGCCTCGAGCAGCTCGAACACGCCGATCAGCATGAAGTTGTAGCGCTCGGTTTCGCGCTGCACGATCCGCTGGCGGGCCGGCAACAGTGCCTGCGCATAGCTGTCGATGATTTCCGCCTGAGTCTGCAACTGTGCTGCGCGCGTGCGCACCTGTCGCTCAATCCGCTGTTCGATCTGGGTGACCCGTTGCTGCGCGATCTGCTGTCTGGCCTGGCGGCGCCCGCTCGCGGCCTGGCCCTGGTCAAACAGCGGCAGGGCCAGACCCAAACCGATGCCATCCCGCCGCTCGCTGCCCTCGCGCTCGCGTTCCAGCTCCAGTTCCAACTCGTCCAGCCATCCGGACCGGCGGGTCAGGCGCCATCGGGCCGAGGCTGAATCGAGCCGCAAGCGTGCGGCCAGCAGGTCCTGTCGCTGCTCGCGCGCTTGTTGCAGCAACGCCTCCACGGGCAGATCCAGGGCCACTGGCAAGGGCAACTGCTCGGGTACGGACCAGCGGTTGCTGCGCCCGGCCAGCCCCAGCCGTTCGGCCAGCGCCATCCGTGCCGCCAGGCGGCGACCCTTGGCCTGCGCCGCCTCGTGACGTGCTTCGATGGCATTGGCCTGCTCGCGCGCCAGCTGCAGCTCACTGATGTTGCCGGCACGGTGGAAGCGCTCGGCCAGATCGGCGGACAGCTGTGCTGCGTCGGCCACGGCAGCCCGCATCGCCGCCACCTGGATGGCCGCCTGATAGTGGTAATAGTCGCGCCGTACCGCGGTGGCTTCGTCCTGCAGCATCCCGACCACCGAGGCGGTGGCAGCGCGCCAGTCCTGCTCGGCCACCTGGCGCCGGGCCGGCAACAGCAGCAGGTCCGTCAGCGCCCAATGCAGGCCCAGGGTACGTTCGCGTGACTCTCCGTTGCCCAGCTGCGCGTAGCTGATCACCGGATTGCGCGGTCGTCGTTCCTGCCACCAGTCGGCGGCTGCCAATCCCAGTTTGGCCAGCGCCGCCTTGACCCGCGGACTGTTGCGCCAGGCCAGCGCGACCGCGGCATCGGCGCTGAGTGGCTGCTCCAGTTGGGCGCGCAGCGCAGGATCCAGCGGGCCATCACTGACCTCATCAACATTGGCCAGTGCCGCGGCGTCGACATCCAGGCGTTCGGCCACGCTCGCTCGGCCCTGCTCGACTGGTAGTTGCGCGCAGCCCATCAGTGCCGCGCATAGCAGGCCAATCATCAGCCGTGTCTTCAGGAAGGGCGGTGGCGGCATGGAGGATTCAAGCAGTCGCGGGACCGCGGATCGTGCCGTGCGATGGATCAAGGCTTTGTCTCCGATTCGCCGGACAGGTCGGCCAGGATGGGACAGCGTGGCCGGTCGTCACCGTGGCAGTGGCTGGCCAGCGTCAGCAGCGTCTGCTGCATGGCCCTCAACTCGTCCAGCTTTCGACCCAGACTGGCGGCGTGGTCCAGGGCCAACTGCTTGACGTCGGCGCTGCTGCGACAGGGATCATCCCACAGGGCCAGCAGGCGACCGATCTGCTCCATCGCAAAGCCGAGGTCGCGGGCCCGCCGGATGAAGCGCAAGCGGTGCACGTCGTCCTCGCTGTAGACCCGGTAGTTGGCCAGGCTGCGATCCGGTGGCCGAATCAGGCCGGTGGCTTCGTAGTGGCGGATCATGCGCGCCGATACGCCGCTGGCATTCGCTGCCTCACCGATGTTGTAGCGAACCGGGCGCTGGTCCTCGGTTTCCGAATCGTTGCTCGCATTCATGTCGATGCCTTCTGCTGCGCTTCCAGTGGCGGTCGCCAACGGCGCAGCCACAGCGCATTGCTGACCACACTGACGCTGGACATGGCCATGGCAGCGCCGGCCACGACCGGATCCAGCCAGCCTGCCGCCGCCAGCGGCAGGCCAATCACGTTGTAGATAAAGGCCCAGAACAGGTTCTGACGGATCTTGTTGCGGGTGCGGCGGGCGATGTCGATGGCCGCCACGACCAGGCGTGGATCGGATCGCATCAGCGTGATGCCGGCGGATTGCATGGCCACATCGGTGCCGCTGCCCATCGCGATTCCGACATCGGCAGCCGCCAGCGCGGGTGCGTCATTGATGCCGTCTCCGACCATCGCGACGGGGCCGTCACTGCGCAGCCGCTCAATGGCCGTGGCCTTGTCGGCGGGCAGCACACCGGCCTGCACATCGGCTGCATTGATGCCGACCGAAGTGGCGACGACCCGAGCCGCCCCGGGGTTGTCGCCGGACAACATGACTGTGCGCACGCCGTCGCGATGCAGCGCCGCGATGGCGGCTGCGGCTTCCGGACGCGGCGGATCGGCGAAAGCCAACAGGCCTCGCAGATGCCAGCTTTCGTCATCGAACTGCGCCAGCCAGGCGACCGAACGTCCGGCCTCGGCATGACGCTCAGCGTCGTCGCTCAGTGCTGTCAGCGAGACACCTTCGTCGCTGAGCCAGCTGGCACTGCCCAGCAGCCAGCGTTGGCCGTCGATCCAGCCCTCGATGCCACGCCCTGGAATGGCCCGCAGTCGATCGGCTGCTGTGACTGACAAATGGGCCTCGGCGGCCGCCGCCAGTACGGCCCGCGCCAACGGGTGTTCGCTGCCGCTCTGCAATGCAGCGGCGGCGGGCAGAATGTCGCCGTCAAGGCCGTGCTGCTCATACAGTCGCGGTCGACCCTCGGTGAGGGTGCCGGTCTTGTCGAAGGCGACCGTTCGCAAGGTGGGCACCTGTTCCAGTACCGCCACATCGGCGATCAGGATGCCCGCCCTGGCCGCTGCACCGGTGCCGACCATGATCGCCGTTGGCGTGGCCAGACCCAGCGCGCAGGGGCAGGCAATGACCAGCACGGCCACCGCATGCAGCAGCGCCGTGGTCCAGTCGCCGCCGAGCAGTCCCCAGCCGAGCCAGGTGCCGATCGCGATCAGCAGCACCACGGGCACGAAGATGGCGCTGATCTGATCGACCAGCCGCTGAATGGGTGGCTTGCCGGCCTGGGCATCCTCGACCAGCCGGATGATGCGGGCAAGCACGCTGTCGCCGGGCAGGGCGGTGGTGCGAATCAGCAGCCGGCCTGCGCCGTTGATGGCCCCGCCGGTGACCGTCGCGTCCGGGGCTTTCGCCACCGGCAGAGATTCGCCGCTGATCATCGATTCGTCGCAGTCGCTGTGACCCTCGACGATCACGCCGTCGACCGGGATACGCTCGCCCGGCAGGACGATGACGCGGTCGCCCACTGCCAGCGAATCGACCGGCACTTCGTCGCTGCTGCCATCGTCCGCGACCCGGCGGGCCCGATCGGCGCGCAGGGCCTGCAGGGCGTGGATCGCCGCAGCGGTCTGCCGCTTGGCCCGCGCTTCCAGCCACTTGCCCAGCAGCACCAGCGCGATGACCACGGCCGAGGCCTCGAAATACAGTGCTGGCGGATGGCTGTCGGCTCGGTGCAGCCAGAGCTGGTAGACGCTCAGACCATAGCCGGCGCTGGTTCCCAGCGCGACCAGCGTGTCCATGTTGCCGCTGCCCGACCGCAGCGCCTGCCAGGCACCGCGATAGAAGCGCCAGCCCAGCCAGAACTGCACCGGCGTGGCCAGCAGCCATTGCCACAGGCCTGGCAGGGCCCAGTGTCGGCCGAAGGGCATGCCCAACATCGGAACGACCAGTGGCAAGGCCAATGCGATGGCCAGCCACAACTGCCAGGTGTCGGTCGACAGGACCGATCGAGCGGGCGCTGCCGTCGTTGACGTCGATTGCGATCCCGACTCGGCGTCGCTAGTGGACGCGTAGCCCGCCTTGGCCAGGGCCTGCCGCAGCGTGGCCAGCGGGACTTCACCGATGGTCACCACCCGGGCTGTTTCACTGGCCAGATTGACCGCCGCCGTGTGCACGCCGTGCACAGCGCTCAGCGCCTTCTCCACGCGCGTGACGCAGCTGGCGCAATGCATCCCGCTCACCGGCAGGGTCTGGGTGTGCTCGACTACCTCGTAGCCAGCCTGGCGGACCGCTGCCACCAGCTCCGCCGCCGTCAGATCGTCACTGGCGTCGACATCGGTTTGCCCCGAGACTGTGTTGACGCTGACTGACTCGATTTCAGGCAGGGCCTTCAGTGCCCGCTCGACTCGCCCGGCACAATTGCCGCAATGCAGACCGCTGACAGTCAGCCGCCAGTGTTCGGTCGCCGCGTTGCTGCCCGGGTTCATCTGGTCAGCTTCGGACATGTTGATGGGGACGCCTGCCTCAATCGGGAGGCACAGTGTCAGGCTTGACATGATGGCAAGGTCAAGCGGCTCTGTGTGTCAGCCCATCCTTTGGCGCACATCGGCCTTGCTCAGAGCCGCCTCGCCAGCGCGCTGAACCCGTTCCCTGGGCGGCGCGAAACTCAGCGGGGCTGACGCGGGTAGACAATCAGGATGACCAGATCCTCGTTGCCGATCTGGCGCAGGCTGTGCGTCGAGCCATCGCGCGTCAGCGCGGCGCTGCCGGGTGTCAGGAGGTGTCGTTGCCCGTCCAGCGCAAACTCACCGCGCCCGGAAAGCACGTAGTAGACCTCGTCCTTGCCGTGCGCGTGCAGGCCGATCGAAGCCCCGTAATGCAGGATGCGGCGGCGCACGACGAAGTCGAAGTCGGCGCTCTCGAACAACGAGGAACCCTCGGTCTGGCCGTCGCCGCCATGTGGGCCAGGCTGCACCCGGGCGATCAGATCGGCGTGCTCGATCAGCGAAGGTTTCGTCTGTGCAGCATGCCTGGCCGCCTGATCGGCGGGGACGCCGCAGTCGGCATCGCGGCGGGCCAGCGCCGGATCAAGCAGCGACTGTCGGAACAGTTCCGAAGCCACCAGACAGGCTACCGCCACCGCACCACGGCGCTGGAAATGCGTGTCATCGACCAGGCCCTGTGCCGGGTCATGCAGGTAGTAGGCGGTCGACACCTCCGGTCCCAGTGCCTGCAGCCAGTCGCGACTGCGCTGGTCCAGATCGATCAAGGCGACGGCGTCCTCCCGCGCCACCTGACGTACGGCCGCGGCATAGGGCGCGTGGGTGTCTTCCACCTGTCCGGCAGCATCGAACTGACGCCGTGCGACCGGGGTCAGCAATACCGGGATGGCTTGAGCTGCCTGCGCCGCGGCGATGAAGCGGCGCAGGCCAGCGGGAAAATCCGTTGCTGGATCGGCAAAGCGGCGAGGGTCGGACTGCTTGGCATCGTTGTGACCGAACTGGATCAGCAGCACATCGCCCGGTTGCAGGCTGGCCGCCAGCGTGTCCAGATGACCTTCGTCGCGATAGCTGCGGGTGCTGCGGCCGGATATCGCGCGGTTGTCGACGGGCAGATCGACAAACTCGCCGATGGCCTGACCCCACCCGGTGCGAGGGTAGCGCGCGGCCGGGTAGGGACTGGCCGTGGAGTCGCCGGCGATGACCAGTCGCTGCGCGGCAGCGAGCGGACTGACACCCAGGCAGGCAGCAAACAGCAACCCTGCGAATCGACGCATGACGCCCCCGGCAGATCAATGGATGACCCATTGGGCACCCAATGTCTCCCGGTGTCAATGGCCATACCAGGGCTTTCTCGGGCCCTGGCGGCCGCCATCGATCGACTCAGTCCTCGAAGTTGTCGGCGAAGATCGCCTCGGCCTGGGCGTCGCAGGTGGCGCCGGTACCGACGATGCGGATGTCGTCCACATTCCAGCCGGATCGCTGCACGCCGCCGTCCGAACTCAAGCGAAAGCGCAGCCGGGCCGTGGCCTGTCCAGCGAGCGCGGTCAGCGCGATGTCGACCGGCTGCCAGCTGGCATTCCCTTCACAGCGCCACAGTTCCGTCCAGGTGCTGCCGTCGGTCGACACCTCGACATGACCGTAGTCGAAGCCGAACTCGGTATCGCAGTAGGACTGGAACTGCAGGCGCAAGTCGGCTGCACCGGAAAAGTCCTGTGGCAGCAGTGTCAGCGAGACGTTGGCATTGGCCGCGTAGTTGCCGGCCGGGGAGTCGGCGAAGGCCACCGGGGCACTGGTGAAGCGGCTGTTGTCCAGCCCCCATGGCGCCTGTGCCGTGAAGTTCACCAGGCCGTCGCCGCCATCATCGCTGAACAGCGTGCACAGGGGCTGCAGTTCAACGTCCTGCGTCTGGGCGGACGGCGCACTGAGGGTGACCTGAATCTGGGTGGGCGCATAGCCGGGCGCTTCCACCTGCAACGGATAGCTGCCGCTGCTGGCGCGCACGGTGTATTCGGCACCAGCGCCGGGATCGCTGAGCGTACCGAGCTGCGCGCCCAGGCGGACCTGTGCCGCCACATCCAGAGGCGCACCGCTGCGGGCATTGCGAATGCTGCCGCTGATTCGCGCCGTACTGCCCGGTGCAACCACTTCAACATCACGGGCGTAGACCGGCCCTTCGGCGGCGCTGTCGCTGGCACGCAAATACAGGGTGTGGCGACCCTCGGTCAGGCCGGTCGATGGCAGCGTGGCTCGCCAGGCTTCACGACTGCTGTCGAAGTTGCCATCGGCTGCGACCGCGCTCGCAACCGGGGTGCTGGCGGCCAGCCACGGCAGGCTGTCGAGATAGACATCGACGCCGTCAATGGTCTGTGTGCCTTCGGTGCCGTTGCCCTGATGGAAGGCCTCATCATCGGCCACGCCAACCAGCTGGATCGGTTCACCGGCCTCCACCGGCGCCGTCAACAGGTGCGTGTTGGAGGGCCCTGATGGCTCCATGTAGGGCCGGCGTATCGTGCGCAGCAGGTATTCGATTGAATCAAAGTTGTGCTGCAACTCGGTCGTTTCGAAGGTGGCACAAGGTTGGAAGAAGGCGTTGCCGATCTCGAAGCTCATGCCGGGTATGCCCAGATCGCCGTAGCTGAAGTCCTTGGTGCCGCCATCGGTCACGTAGAGCTCGACCGCTTGCTGCGGTCGGTAGCCATTGAACCAGGCCATGCGCCGACCCAGCGTGGCCATCGCCTCACCATTGGGTGCGCCGCCGGTGGTAAAGCCCCAGGGCCACATCACCAGCCCACCGTAGCTGTGGATATCGAGAAAGGCGCCGCTGGTGTCGGCGGGTGCGGGCGTCGTCAGATCAGGCGGACGAGCCGCCGGAAACAGCGTGCGCAGATAGGTGATCAACGCATCGGTTTCTGGCTCCGACCCCGGCCCAGCGCCACGAAAGGTGCCCGAGCAGGGGTCGCCACTGGAACCGCCATGCGCGCCCCACTCGAAACTGAAGTTGCGATTGATGTCGGCGCCGCGCGAACTGCTGGTCGCGCCGCAGTAGTTCTCGTTGACATTCTTGCGCCACAGCGAGCCGGTTTCCGCCAACTCGCGTCCGTCGGGGTTGGCCTGCACCAGCAGATGCAACTCGTGGTGATCGAGCATCCAGCGAGCATCGGCGTCGTCGGCATAGCGAGCCAGCAGGTCCTCGGCGAAGCGCAGGGCGGTCTCGGCGGTGGCGTATTCACGCGCATGCACGGCCGCCATGACGAACAGGCGCGGCTTGGTGCCCCCGATGGCCTGGTTGGTCAGCTTCAGAACCAACAGATCGTGCCCGGTGCCCGGGTGATTGATCTTGTTCCAGGAGTCGCCGATGTCGACGATGGCTGCCAAGGTCGGGTAGGTCGCGACGATGTCATTGAGACTGGCGACGCTCTCGACCACCGTTCGATAACAGGCGAAGCCTGGAATCGTCCGCAGGTTGCCCAGCGGATTGAGCAGGAAGGCCGTCCGATCAGCATCGATCGCGACCCGGAAGCCGGCGTCCAGCAGGTCGCCGTACTCGGCTCGATCCGCAATTTCCAGCACCGCAAACTGCTGGTCGTGATGAACTTCCCAGGGTTGATTGTGCTGTGCGACGGCGTCGAGTTGAGCCTTGTTCTCGAAGTACGCGCGGACCACCCATGGTCCCTCGCCATCCGGCCGCTCGCGGGTCGGCTCGGTCGCAGCGTTCGCCAGCGTAGTCATCAGCAGCAGACCCAAAGGCCAAATTCGACGAATGTTCATGGTCACTCCGCTCTGGTCATTGCAGCGCCGCCATCGGTCCTGACTGCAGATCCGGGCGACGCACCCTACGAGTAAGACGCGCAGCTCGGCAAGCAAAGCTGTCAGCCGCCTGTCCTGGGTCAGGCGGGTGATCGTTGGGGCCGAGTGCGGCGCCACCGCTTCGGTCACCTGGTCCTATAATCCGGCGCTGTGCAAGTGATGGGAGAGGGCATGGATCCGGCTCTGCGACAACGCTTGATCGGCGCGGCGGTCCTGATCCTGCTGGCCGTCATCTTTGTGCCGATGCTGCTGGACGGGCCACCGCCCGAAGTGGACACGCGCGAGGTGTCTCTGGATATCCCGCCGCAGCCCACGGAAACGCGGCGCTTGCCGGTGGAGCCATCGTCGCTGCCGCCAGCGGCGACGAACGACGCGCCGGCGACGTCCGATGAAGACGCGGTGGGCATGGTCCAGCGGCCCGCCGAGCCGGCGGTGTCGACAGTCATCCCCACACCTACGCTTGATGACGCACCGCCTCCGGTTGAGCCGACCACCAAGCCTCCGACGGCCCCAGCGCCCCCTGCGGCCGCCGCGGCAGATGGCCGTTACGTGGTTCGCTTCGGCAGCTTCGGCGATCGCGCCAATGCCGACCGGTTGGTGCAGCGGCTGGCCGCTCAGGGCGTTTCGGCCAGCATTGAACCGGTCAAGGCGGGCGAACGCACGCTGCAGCGGGTGGTCAGCCAGCCGCTGGCCGATCGAGCCGGCGCCGAGAAAATGCGGCTGAGCGTGCGCAAGGCCATGCCGGAGATTTCCGCGCAGGTGGCCGAACTGGATCTGCCGGAGGTGACGGCCAGCCGTGTCACGCAGCCCGTCACTCGTGGCTGGGCCGTGCAGGTGGGGGTATTCAGCACCGCCGAGGCAGCGGAGAAACTGGTGGCCGATCTGCGGCGCAGTGGTCAGGAAGGCTATTTCGAGCGCATGCCCAGTGACGGCAAGGTGCTGTATCGCGTGCGCGTCGGACCGCTGGCCCGTCGCGAGGAGGCCGATCGGGCGCGGGCGCAGATCAAGCAGCTGCACAAGCTCGAAGGACTGGTCGTCAGCTATCCGTGAGCGGGGCCGAATTCAATTGGGCCGATTGGGTGATCGTCGGCGTGCTGCTGCTGTCTGCGGTGGTGAGCCTGCTGCGGGGACTGGTGGTGGAAGTGGCCAGTCTGGCCATTGCGGTGGCCGGCGCCTTGCTGGCCTTTCATTTCGCCGCGCCAGCTGCCGAGCAATTCCTGCAGGGCATCGACGTGGTCCCGCTGCGCACCGGCATTGCGGCGTTGGCGATCTACGTGCTCACCTCGATCATCGGCGCGCTGGCGCTGTATCTGCTCAAGCGACTGATTCAGGGCGCGGGTCTGAGTGGTACCGATCGGCTGCTGGGGCTGATCTTCGGCGTCGCTCGAGGCCTGCTGATCGTCATCGCCCTGTTCTGGGTGGGCCTGTTGATGCGGCTGGATCAGAGCGAGTGGTGGCAGCAATCCACGATGATGCCCGGCGTGGCGCGTGCGGCGGACGCCTTGATCCTCTTCTTGCCTGCCAACGTGCGTGAGATGATTGCCAACCCAGCCACCGGTGCCTCGGCACTGCAGCAGATGGCGCTTCCGACGTCCCCGCCTGGTGCCTCGCCTGAGGATGTGCCGGCAGCGCCGCAAGCAGAACAGCCACCACCACCTGCCGAGGCGCCGCCGGCCGAAGGTCAGCCGGCGTCAGAGCAGCAATAGCGGTCAGCGCGAGCACGGGAGCGCAGCAAGCATGTGCGGAATCATCGGAATCGTCGGCAGGGCCGAAGTGGCCGGAGCACTCTACGACGGCCTGACCGTGTTGCAGCACCGAGGCCAGGACGCCGCCGGCATCGCCACGGCCGACAGCCTGCGGCTGTGCCTGCACAAGGGCAACGGGCTGGTTCGGGACGTGTTCGAGGCCAATGGCATGTCACGGCTGCGCGGGTCCATGGGAATCGGTCATTGCCGCTATCCCACCGCCGGATCCGAAGGTGCGGCCGAGGCGCAGCCCTTCTATGTGAACTCGCCCTTCGGCATCGCCCTGGCTCACAACGGCAATCTGATCAACTCGGCCGAGCTCAAGCGCGAACTCTTCGTCGAGGACCGTCGCCACATCAACACCGAGTCCGACTCTGAAGTGCTGCTCAATGTCCTTGCGCATGAGTTGCAGGCGCAGGAACGCCTGCGGCTGGAGCCCGAGCATTTGTTCAATGCCGTTTCCGGTGTCCATCGCCGCTGCCTGGGCGGCTATGCAGCGATGGCGCTGGTGCTGGGTTTCGGGTTGGTCGCCTTTCGCGATCCCTACGGCATCCGCCCGCTGGTCCTCGGTGTGCGGCAGACCGAACAGGGTCAGGAATACGCCGTGGCCTCGGAAAGCGTGGCCTTGGACATCCTCGGCTACGAGCGGTTGGGTGACGTCGCGCCGGGTGAGGCCGTGGTCATCACCAAGCGCGGTGAGCTGCATCGGCGCCAATGCGCGTTGCCGCGGCCGCATGCACCCTGCATCTTCGAGTTCGTCTATCTGGCCCGGCCGGATTCCATCATGGAAGGCGTTTCGGTCTACCAGGCGCGCCTGAACATGGGCGAGCATCTGGCCCGCAAGATTCTGCGCGAGCGGCCTGATCACGACATCGATGTGGTCATCCCGATTCCCGATACCTCCAGAACCGCGGCCTTGCCGATGGCCCGCCTGCTCGGTGCGGAGTACCGCGAGGGATTCATCAAGAATCGCTACATCGGCCGCACCTTCATCATGCCGGGCCAGTCCGAACGGGCCAAATCGGTGCGGCGCAAGCTCAATACCATCGAGCAGGAATTCCGCGACAAGGTGGTGCTGCTGGTCGATGACTCCATTGTGCGCGGCACGACCTCCCGGCAGATCATCCAGATGGCCCGGGATGCTGGTGCGCGCAAGGTCTATCTGGCTTCGGCCGCGCCACCGGTGCGCCACCCCAACGTCTACGGCATCGATATGCCCAGCGCAGCCGAGTTGGTGGCGCATGGCAAGAACCTCGCCGAGATTGAGCAGGCGCTGGGCGCAGACTGGCTGATCTACCAGGATCTCGATGACCTGGCGGCCGCGGTAGCGGCCGTCAATCCATCGCTGCAGCAGTTCGACAGCTCCTGCTTCAGTGGTGAGTACATCACGGGCCTGTCAGCGGACTACCTGGAACAACTCGAGCTGCTGCGCTCCGATGACGCCAAGAGCCGTCGGCGCTCACCGCAGGCGGCATGAGCGAATCCGCGGCGCCCACTGCCGCAATACCGCAGTCTGACCCACACACCATTGCCGCAAGACGTGATGCGCTGGTCGCAGGCCTGGCGCACGCGACGGGTGACACGCTTCACGACGCCGCGCTGGCGGTGCTGGCCGAATGCGGGGTCGATGCAAAACGGAGCGCACTGCAAGAACTGCTTGCCGCTGTGGCGGCCGGCCACCACGCCCCGAATGCGGCTTCCGGGGTGCGCGCGGGTCCAGACACGCCCGGGCGCCCGGCGCGGCCAGCGCTGGTGCCGCCCAAAGCGCTCAAGCAAAGGCGCCTGGGCAGCGCCGAAGGCCGCGCAGCGCTGTTGCATGCGGTGGCCCACATTGAATTCAACGCCATCAATCTCGCGTTGGACGCCGTCCAGCGCTTTACCGGCTTGCCGCCGGAATACTATGCAGACTGGCTCAGTGTCGCCGACGACGAGGCTCGTCATTTCGAACTGTTGACCGGTCGTCTGCAGGAACTCGGGTTTGCCTACGGCGACTTCCCGGCCCATGACGGACTCTGGCAGATGGCGCGCGTCAGTGCCGATGCGCCGCTGGTCCGCATGGCGCTGGTCCCCCGACTGCTGGAAGCGCGCGGGCTGGATGTCACACCACCCATGATGGCGCGACTGATCCATGTCGGGGATCAGCGCAGCGCCGATTGTCTGGCCGTGATCCTGGCCGAAGAGGTCCGCCACGTCGCCATCGGTAGCCGTTGGTATGCCTACCTTTGCGATGCCGCGGGGCTTGAGCCGCAGGCGCACTTCGCTCGCCTGCTGAGCGAACGCGCGCCAGGTGCGGTGCGGTCCCCCTTGAACGAGCAGGCACGTCTGCTCGCGGGCTTCAGCGAAAGCGAGTTGCAGGAACTGACGAGGGCAGGCACGGAACGGGAATCCGGGACCCCGAACACAAGGGGTCACTGATGCTCGAATCCGCCAAAAGTTCCGCATAAACGGGGCCTTGCCACTTCCGCAAGGCTCTTCGACTGTGCTACGGTTCGCCGTGATTCTGGGCAAGGTTGTGCGGCCTTGTCCGGAAACATTCGGGCGCAATCGGAACTTCCGAACCAAAATGGGGTTGTAACTCGATGAAAACCAACAAGTTGTTGCTTGCCGCCGCGCTGGGCGTGGCCTCCGTGGCGATGGTCTCGACCGCCTCGGCCTGCTCCCTGAGCGCCTGGAGCGCGACGGCCGGCACCGTGGTTGCCAATCAGCCGAATCAGTCGCCGGCCGTGGCTCGCTACTCCGGTGTGTGTGCGGCCCAGGCCGACGCGGTCGGTGACTTTGTGACCGACAGCACGCCTGCTGCCGAAGCGACCTATCGTGCTCGTGTTTATGTCTACACCGGTAGCCACACAGGTGGCACGGTGAACTTCCTGGAAGCTCGCGACTCCGGCGGAAACAACAAGATTACCGCCCAATACAACGGTTCGCAGTTCACCTTCGGCATGGCCGGCACGGCCACGACGAGGACTGCGGCCGTCGTCGCCAACCGGTGGTACTCGGTTGAGCTGGCGTGGGAAGCCTCCGCGACCGGCAGCCTCACGATCACCGTGCAGGGCGCTGGCTCGGCTACGCCGATCGCTGTGACGCCGATCACTGGCGTGAACAACTCCAGCGATCGCATTGATGAGGTCCGTCTGGGCAAGATTTCCGGGTCCGGCACCGGCTTCATGAACTTCGACGCGTTTGACTCGCGCCGCACGACCAGTCCGGGTCGGCTGTGTGTGGGTGATGCGGTCAACGACGGCACTCGCAACGTTTTTGACGTTGGCGGCATCATCGGTGATGCAAATGGTTCCTCGCTGTCGACCGGACAGCCGGATGTGAATGAGGACGGATCTATCAATGTGTTCGACTTGGGCGCACTGATTCCGATCATCAACACTTCTCCCGCCTGCCCGTAATCGAGAAAGAGGACTGAATTCATGAACGCTCATCAAGAGCGCGGCTGCCGGCTCCTCTCATTGGCTCCGGTGCTGCTTTTGCGAACGACCTGATCGCCACTGCCAGCAGCTCCAAGGCCGGCGGTGCAGTCGGTATCGATATGTTGTCCGCTGGTGAGGTCGTCAACTTCCAGACCCGTATCCAGGTGGCCGATTCCGGTGACGTGAAGGTGGACACCTCTCGTTGCCTGGCCTCGTTGCCCCAGACCCACAAGGGCACCTGCGTCTTCAACAAGGATGGTTCCCTGTTCATCCTGGCCTACAGCTTGAGCAACACCCCGCTGCCGAAAGGTCATCTGGCGCTGGGCGAAGTTCGGGTGTCGAAGGTCGCCAGCGACGTCAAGGTGACCGAGTTCCTCGCGGCGGACGTCAGCAACAAGGCGGTTTCCGTGAGCTCCCGGGTCGGGAGTGACTCGACCAAGTAAAGCGCTACTGTTCTCTACGCCCTGAAACGGAGTGACAAGAATGAAAATGACAAACGCAAAGCAGGCCTTGCTGGCGGCGGCGTTGCTCGGTCTGTCGAGCAGCGCCTTCGCTGGCGCATGGGTCGTTGGCACCGCCAGTGGTGCCGCTGGCACCACCGCGGGTCCGATCGACGTGACCTTCGCTGGCGACGGCGAAACGGTGTCGACCCAGATTGACATCGATTTCAACCCTGCAATCCTGAACATCACCGGCGCCAACCTGACTGCCGGTGCGGATTCGACCTGCACGATGTTCGACGCTGACACCATCCGCATCGTGGTGTTCGACTTCAACCCGCTGGCGGCTGCTGCAACCACTCGTTGCACCATCCAGGCACCCATCGCCATGGGTGCCCCGAATGGTCCGACGCCTCTGACCGCCAACGGCCAGCTTTGTGCAATTTCCGGTGGCGGTGCCGCCGCGGCCTGCACGGCGACGAGCGGCTCGGTCACTGTGCAGCCCCCGGTTGGCAACGTTCCGCCGACTCTGACCTACATGCCGAACTTCGGTACGACGGTCGTGTTCCCGAATGGTGCGCCTCTGACGGTGACCAACGCCACGATCGCCGTCAGCGGTGCGGGTGGCTCGGGTAGCGGTCTGGATGCGACGGCTCGCGTGACCAACTGCGCGGTGTCCTCGTCCTTCAGCCCGCCGGGCATCACCTGCCAGGCCGGCACGACCGGTACGCTGGACTTCACGCCGGGTGGCGCGGATCCGGGCGACATCAACTGCAGCTGCGTGGTTCCGGCTGTGGGTACCGAAAATGCACAGCTGTCCTGCGAAGAGATCAGCCCGGCTTCCGGTTCGCCGGTGGTCCGTATCTGGGATCTGACCTGCTCGGGCGGCACCTGCGGCACGTTGGCCTTCAACCCGCCGCTGGGCGCAGTGAACTTCACCGGTGGCGCTGCCAGCATCACCGTGAGTCACACCGGCGGTACGGCTGGCACGGACACCACGTTCAACAGCTGCATCGTCAGCGGTGCGAACGCGGCGAACTTTGCCATCACCAACTCGCCGATCAACTTCAACTTCCCGGGTGGCCAGTCCAACCAGGGCACGATCTCGCTGTCGTGCAACAACAGCACCACGACCGACGTGACGGCGACCCTGAGCTGCAACCAGATCTGCGACGGCACCACCGCTCGCACCTGGACCCTGAACTGCCCCGGCCAGACGGTTGTTCCGCCTGATGCCGAAGTGGTTCCGGTGCCGACCCTGGGTGACCTGGGTCGCATCCTGATGGCCGCCATGCTGCTGCTGCTGGGCATGGGTGCCGTGACCATCCGCAATCGCGGCTGATCACTGCAACATCAAGTGTTAGGAGAAGGGGCGCCTCGGCGCCCCTTCTTCGTTCTGTAGAGATGATCTCTGCGCACGACGCCAAGGCACCATTCAATCGAAGCCAAGCCCCGTCAAAGCTGGCAACGGGGGCGTCAGCAGCTTCGCCAGGTTTGCCAACTGACATCTATCCGTCAAGGCCATTTCTACTGAAACAGCGCCGCGATTTGCTCGCCCAGGGCAATCCAGCCGGGACGCGGGAACGAGGCTCAGCAAACCAGTAGTTCCACCCTCTGCTTTCGATAGCGCTCCTGCGTTTCTTCGGACTGGTACAACACAATCATTCCGAAGCGGAGCGTTCAGTGCCAAATCCAGGCCGCGTGGACGGCATTGCGGACACAAGGTGAACTTCAAAGGCCAGACCAAAGACATTCAACGGCGACAACGTCAAGACGCGTAAGGCTCGCGAGCGATCGCCCCCAGTCCACCCGATCCCTGCCAAAGCACCAGAACACAAAGGTCTCCGCACGAGTTCGTACGCGTGTCTGGACGGCACGAGCGGAATCAACGGCCTCGAGAAACCGGGAACCGACCAGCGAACGGCTAGGCGCAGCAGATTGATAATCGGCGCAACACAAGATCAACGTTCAGGGCTTCCCCAGCCCCAGCGCAATCCAGAGCAGGGCCGTGGTGACCGCATCACCGAGCGCATCGTGCCTACCCATGGGCGTGACTCTTGCCGCCTGGCAGATCGCCTCGAACTTCAGATCCGGTGTCACCTCCGGATGTCGGCGCTGCATCCTGGCCGCATAGATTTCACGTACATCTGAAGTACGGGGCGAGAAGGCGAGTCCCAGCGCCTTGCAGTCCCGCCGAAGAAACGCGACGTCAAAGGCAATGGCGTAGCCCACGACCGGATCATTGCCGAGCCACCCAAGAAACTCAGGTAGAAACGCCGACAGCTCGGCGCCCTCGTGCAGATCCTGCGGGCGCAGGCGGTGATGTCGAATGGATTCGGCCTTGACGACGCTTCCAGCCCGAAAGCGCACCGAAACTCGGTCGTGCAACTCGATCAACGACCCTCTGACCCGAACTGCGGCCAACGACAGAATCTCGTCGGTACGAGGATCAAGCCCGGAGGTTTCCAGATCCAGCACGACAACCGTCTCGTCAAAACCGACAGGCCGAAGTCGATCAAAGAGCTTGGGCCACTTCAAGGCGTTCAACCCTCCAAGCGGAAGCGTTGCCGCAGATGATCCTGAAACTCACCGACGACACGAAGTGCATCCCGCAACAGCTCTCGATCCAGGCGACGCAGTTTCCCAACATGAACGCGATTGTCCGGAAGCCCGCCGCCACCGACGCTCAGCTGCTCGGCCAATCGCAGACGCAAACACACCGACAGCGACTGTTGTACGTCTCGACCAAAAGCGGGTGTGAGCTGACCGAGCTCAATCAGCGCTTCTGCCCGCCGAAAGCTGTTGCGCTCATCGATTCCGTTGGCCAATGCGAGCGAACGCAAGCCGTGCACCAGTGGGAAGATGGCCCCCTTCTTCAGATCAGTACCCTCATCGCCACCCTTGATTCGCCCAAACCAGCTCAACGGCGTGTGAAACTGCAGCGCAGGCGCCGCCAGCTGCCGCAGCGCGATTTCCTGACCCAAGCCCTTCTTCAAGCTCGCCAGCACCGGCTCATGCAGCCGACGGTCACCGGCAACGGCTCGGGCATCGACGAGAATGGCGAGATTCATCACGGCTTCCCCACCTGGCTCATCCAACCAGTGAGTCACGCGCTCTGACCATTCCTCGGCGGTGCCACGCCACTGCGCGTTGCGAACCATCACCCCGCCCGTGCAAGGCGGCCATCCACAAGCTTCTATGGCGGCGCTCAGCGCTTCGCCAACCGACTGCGACTGATCCGGCGGAAACTCTCCCGACAACACCAGCGCGTTGTCCTGATCCGTGCGCAGGAACTGCTCACCTCGCCCCTCACTGCCCAACACCAGCAGGCAAGCCAGGCGCTGCAGATCCTTTGGCACGATCAACTCGTACAAGCGCCGCAGAATCCGACCATTCAGCGCGGTCACCAGGTCCGCCAGGAAGCGCATCTTCGCGCCCTGCTCAAACAACGGACCAATCAACTCGGGAAGCCGACGCGCCGCATCGGCGACTTGCTGCACGGTGCTGGCGCGATTGATCTCGAGCACAATCAGGTGTGAAGAGGCCGCATAGTTCGCCAGGACCTCGGCCATACCCAGCGTGCCGATCAGCTGATCGCCGCGTCGTACGACCACTCTTTCGACATGCCGCTCGGTCATCAGCACCAGCGCCTGAAACAGCGGGGCGCCGGCGTCGATCGCCAGCAACGGGCGGTTCGCCAGTGGACCCACCTGGGCATCGGGGCGCTGAAATGCCAGCGCGAGCGCTTCGAGCAGATCGGTCCGAGTCACAATGCCCGGGCCATTGTCGGGATCATCGACGACCAGGCAGTCCACCGAGCGCTCGCGCAGCTTGCGCGTGACATCGGCAATGGTTGCCGTTGCCGGAGCCCGAACCAATGGGGCCGGGTGAGCGTCACCCGCGGAAACCAGCAGCATGCGGGAAGACTCGCCCCCGAGCCCTCCCGAATGCTGCCGCTTGACCGCCATCCCCTCACGAAACCAGGCGCCAAAGCGCGGGTTGCTGTCGACGAGTGATACAAAGACCTCGGCCGGAATCGTGTAGCAGAGCGTCTCTTCCGCGGCGCGATACCCGTGACGTGCGCGGCCAGACAGGACCGCATGTGAGCCAAACAAATCTCCAGGCCCGAGATCGGCAAACGCTCGCTCACCCTCGGCGCCACGCGCATCGAAAGCCTGAACGTGGCCCTTGGCGATCACGAAGGCATTTTCGGCCTTGGACTCGGCCGCGAGAATCTCGGCACCCGAGGCAAAGAACACCAGATCGACCGTGCGCCGCAAACGTTCCTGACTGTGCTGGTCGAGCAAATCAAAGGGCGCCTGACTCGTGTCGATATCTACCTGGTCCAGCATTGCCTACTCCTCGAAAAACCGCCCCCAGAAAAAAGCACACCCCGCCGAAGCGGGGTGTGTGGCACTACACAGGGCACATCTTGTTATCAGTGAGACACCGCACCACCAGCACCGCGCGGAACACGAATGTGCTCCACCAGGTCCTGGATATCCGCCGGCGGCGGAGCCGTCAGCTTGGACACGACCACGGCGGCGATGAAGTTGAACACCATGCCCAATACGCCGATGCCCTCAGGCGAGATGCCGAGCCACCAGTTGGCGGCCACATTCGACTCCGGCGAAATGAACTTGAAGTACACGATGTAGGCCGTCGTGAAGCCCAGACCGATGATCATGCCGGCGATCGCGCCCTCCTTGTTCATCCGTTTGGAGAAGATCCCCATGATGATGACGGGGAAGAACGACGCCGCTGCCAGACCAAAGGCGAAGGCCACCACCTGGGCGACGAAGCCTGGTGGATAGATGCCCAGCAATCCGGCGATGAAGATGGCTACAGCGGCCGCCAATCTCGCGTACAGCAACTCCTGTTTCTCAGAGATGTTCGGCATTACCACCTTCTTCAACAGGTCATGCGAGATCGACGAGGAGATGACCAGCAACAAGCCGGCTGCCGTCGACAAGGCAGCCGCCAGACCACCGGCGGCCACCAGCGCCACCACCCAGTTCGGCAACTTGGCGATTTCCGGATTGGCCAGCACCATGATGTCGCGGTCGATCGTCATCTCGTTGCGATCATCCTTGGCGTAGAACATCCGGCCGTCGCCGTTCTTGTCCTCCCACTTGATCAGACCGGTCTTCTCCCAGTTGCTGATCCAGGAGGGGGCCTCGGCGTACAGCTGGCCACTGCCATCCTTGCCATTGATCGTCTCGATCATGTTGACGCGGGCAAAGCTCGCCACGGCCGGTGCGGTCGTGTAGAGGATGGCGATGAACAGCAGGGCCCAGCCAGCCGATTTGCGCGCATCACGGACTTTCGGCACCGTGAAGAAACGCACGATCACATGCGGCAAACCGGCCGTACCCACCATCAAGGCCAAGGTGATGCAGAACACATCGATGGTCGATTTGGATCCCGCTGTATAGGCCGCGAACCCTAGCTCGGTACTGAGCCCGTCCAGCTTGTCCATCAGATACACGCCCGAGCCGTCGGCCAAGGTGCTGCCGAAACCCAGTTGCGGCAGCGGATTGCCGGTCAGCAGCAGCGAGATGAAGATCGCCGGCACCATGTAGGCGAAAATCAGCACGCAGTACTGAGCCACCTGGGTGTAGGTGATGCCCTTCATGCCACCCAGTACGGCGTAGCAGAAGACAATCGCCATGCCGATGATCACGCCCCAGGTGACGTCCACCTCAAGGAAGCGCGAGAACACCACGCCCACACCGCGCATCTGTCCGGCCACATAGGTGAATGACACAAACAACGCACAGACCACGGCCACCAGGCGCGCCGCATCGGAGTAATACCGATCGCCGACGAAGTCAGGCACCGTGAACTTGCCGAACTTGCGCAGATAAGGCGCCAGCAGCAGGGCCAGCAACACATAGCCGCCGGTCCAGCCCATCAGATAAACCGCGCCGTCTCGTCCCATGAAGGAGATCAGGCCGGCCATCGAGATGAACGACGCCGCACTCATCCAGTCTGCCGCCGTGGCCATGCCATTGGCCACCGGATGCACGCCGCCACCGGCGACGTAATAGTCCTTCGTCGAACCGACGCGCGACCAGATGGCGATGCCGATGTACAGCGCGAAGGACAGACCCACCAGGATCCAGGTCCAGGTCAAAACGCTCATGGTGATCTCTCCCTAGTCTTCGTGAACGTCGTATTCGCGCTCGATCTTGTTCACCCGCCAGACGTAGATGAAGATCAGGGCCACGAAGACATAGATGGATCCCTGCTGGGCAAAGAAGAAGCCCAGCTTGAAACCAAAGATCCGGATGGAATCCAGCGCGTCGGCGAACAGTACGCCGGCCCCGAAGGACACGGCGAACCAGATCACCAGCAGGATCGTCATCAGGCGTATGTTGGCGCTCCAATACGCTTCCGCGTTGCTCTTGCTGCTCATGTTCTACTCCCCTTAGAACGAGTACTTGAACGCGACGTGCAGTCGGGTCATGCCGCCATCGGCGCCACCGGCCACTTCACGTTCGCCCAGAATCAGCTCGGCGCCGATATCCACCTTCGGCAACGGCGAGTAAATCAGGTTGGCGTGGAAGCTCTGCGCGCTGTCGTTGGCGCCACCGCCCTGATTGACGATGTCGGTGTCGTAGTCAGCCACCGAGTACATCAGGTTGCCGCGCAGCTTCGGGCTGAACACATGTCGGTAGGCCACAAAACCGCTCCAGCCATCGATGGCATCCAGATTGCCGTTGGCGTCGAGCGTGGCGTCGTTGGAGAAGCCCAGGCCCAGATAGCGGCCGATACCGGAACCGGCATTGACCATGTAGCGAATGTCGTTCTTGCCCAGGTTGTACTTGCCCGAAACGCTGATGCCACCGCCGAAGGTGTCATCCTCGATGCCGGTCGTGGTCTCGTACTTGAGC
Source organism: Lysobacterales bacterium (assembly GCA_041395325.1). GTDB lineage: Bacteria > Pseudomonadota > Gammaproteobacteria > Xanthomonadales > SZUA-5 > JAWLAT01. The sequence continues at coordinate 102,150 of JAWLAT010000014.1, read as the reverse complement.
TGACGCAACACACCGGCGATGGTGAAATGACCCCAGTCGCCCTTGTGCAGATAGCGCAGTGTCACATCGGGCACGCTGTTGTCGTCGCTGGAGATGCGGCCACCGCCGCCGAAGGCGTTGAGCGTGGTCTCCGGATTCTCCAGTGAGATGGACCAGGGACCATTGGTGTAGCGGATCTGTGCCTGACGGACGAAGGTGGTGCCTTCCGTCGGACCGACGAAGTCCACGGCATCGGGCAGCGCACCGACGTCCTGGAAGTTGGACCAGGTCTGACCAGCCAGCCAGTTGTTCCAGCCAAAGAACAGATGGCGAACCGTGGCGCCATAGGTGTTGGTCGACTGCTCGTTGCCGAGCGCGTTGCCGAAGAAGTCCATCTCGACATAGCTGCGCAGCTTGTCGCCGGAGTCCAGCGTCGTGTTGGTGGCAAACCAGACCCGCGAGAACTGGGCGTGTGCATCCAGATCCGTGGATTCATCCGCTCCGCCAACAGGAATCGTCTGCGGCAGGTAGAACAAGCGACCCACCGAGCCGTCGGCCAACTCGCCGCTGTCGGTATTGGTCCACATCGAATCGACCTTGATGAAACCGCCAAAACTGAAGGCGGTGTTCGGATTGGCCGACGGGGTGATCGTCGTGGCCTGGATCGGATTGGCCGGCGGCGGGGGCGGTGCCGCTTCAACCACCTTCTGCACTTCCATCTGCTGCTGCTCGAGCATGCCAGCCAGACGCTTGACGGTGGCTTCGAGCTCGGCGATGCGGGCCTCCAGTTCGGCCTCATTACTACTCTGCGCGAGCGCCAGTGGGCTGGCGCTCCCCAGCGCCACAGCCAGTGCCACGCTGAGCGCGGATCTCTTCAATACGGTTGCCATTTGCGTTGTCCTCCCTTTTTGGTTCCCCACCCGGTCGCATATCGGGGCCATCGCATCGTCGCAGTGGGGCAGCCGTCGACCCATTCGACATTGGTCGAAGTCGAAATCGAGTTGCGACCAAAGTCGAAAGCCAGCACCGACTGCATTGGCTAAGCTGTGGTCAACCGCTAGTCAGGCGTCATTGCCAGGGAGGAAGCATGGCCAACATCTATCCGGTACCCGATGCATTTGCAGCCAAGGCACGCGTCGATCAGCCGACTTATGAAAAGCTGTACGCGGAATCCGTGCAGCAGCCCGATACGTTCTGGGCACGGGTGGCCGAGCGCGTGGACTGGATCAAGCCCTTTACCACGGTCAAGGACGTCAGCTTCAAGTTGGATGATTTCCGCATCCGCTGGTTTGCCGATGGTGAGCTGAATGTCTCGGCCAATTGTCTGGACCGACATCTGGACACGCGTGGCGACAAGACCGCGATCATTTTCGAGGGTGACAGTCCCAACGTGCATGATCGAGTCAGCTATCGCGAGCTCTATGAGCGCGTGTGCCAGTGCGCCAATGCCCTCAAGTCGATGGGCGTGAAGAAGGGCGACCGCGTCACGATCTACTTGCCGATGATCGTTGAGGCCGCCGTCGCGATGCTGGCCTGCACGCGCATCGGGGCAGTGCATTCCATCGTCTTTGGGGGCTTCTCGCCCGACGCACTGGCGGGTCGCATCATCGACTGCCAGTCTGAGGTCGTCATCACCGCCGACGAGAGTCTGCGTGGTGGCAAGCATGTGCCGCTGAAAGCCAACGTCGACAAGGCGCTGGAGAATCCTGAGATCAGTTGCGTGCACACCGTGCTGGTGGTGCGCCGCACTGGTCGGCCGGTGGCCTGGACCGATGGCCGCGACCGCTGGTGGCACGAGGCGCTGGAGGCGCAGAACAGTGTCTGCCCGCCCGAGCCGATGAAAGCCGAGGATCCGCTGTTCATCCTCTATACCTCCGGTTCGACCGGTAAACCCAAGGGCGTCCTGCACACGACCGGCGGCTATCTGGTCTACGCCTCCTACACGCACGAAAACGTCTTCGACGTGCGCGACACCGACATCTATTGGTGTACGGCGGACGTCGGCTGGGTCACCGGTCACAGTTACGTCGTCTACGGGCCGCTGTGCAATGGCGCGACGACGTTGATGTTTGAAGGTGTGCCCAATTATCCGGATGTCAGCCGCTTCTGGCAGGTGGTCGACAAGCACCAGGTCACGCTGTTCTACACCGCACCCACGGCCATTCGTGCGCTGATGCGCGAAGGTGAAGAGCCGGTCAAGCGCTGCAGCCGCGACAGCCTGAGGCTGCTGGGGTCGGTGGGTGAGCCGATCAACCCGGAGGCCTGGGAGTGGTACCACCGCGTCGTTGGCGACAGTCGCTGCCCGATTGTGGATACCTGGTGGCAGACCGAAACCGGCGGCATCCTGATCACGCCGCTGCCTGGGGCGACGGCGCTCAAGCCGGGTTCGGCGACTCGACCCTTCTTCGGCGTGCAGCCGGCGATCGTCGACAACGAGGGCAACTTCCTCGATGGGGCCTGCGAAGGCAATCTGGTGCTGACCGACAGCTGGCCGGGTCAGATGCGCACGGTCTATGGTGACCACCAGCGCTTCATCGAAACCTATTTCACCACCTTCAAGGGCACCTATTTCACCGGTGACGGTGCCCGTCGTGACGAAGACGGCTATTACTGGATCACCGGCCGCGTCGATGACGTGATCAACGTCTCCGGTCATCGCATGGGCACGGCCGAGGTCGAGAGCGCCCTGGTGGCCCATCCTCAGGTCGCCGAAGCGGCCGTCGTGGGTTGCCCGCACGATGTCAAGGGCAGGGCATCTACGCCTATGTCACGCTCAACGCGGGCGTGGAAGCAACCGAGGAACTGCGCAAGGCGCTGCGGGACTGGGTGCGGAAATCGGGCCCATTGCCACGCCGGACTACATCCAGTGGGCGCCTGGCCTGCCAAGACGCGTTCTGGCAAGATCATGCGGCGAATCCTGCGCAAGATTGCTGCCAACGAGCACGATCAGCTCGGCGATACCTCGACCCTGGCCGATCCCGGCGTCGTACCGGTGCTGGTCGACAACCGGATGAACAGGCCCGGCTGAGCTGGATGGGAGCAGGACAGTGGGCGTCGCACTCCTCGACCGGGCAATGGAGGCTGCTGCCGACATGACGCAGGTGCTGATCGCCGACGACCACCCCCTGTTCCGCGAGGCGCTGAAGGGGGCGGTTCGCTCCGCCCTCGGGTCACCCGACGTGTTCGAGGCGGCCGATGTGGCCGGACTGTTCGAACTGCTGGAAGGGCACCCGCACGCCGATCTGCTGCTGCTGGACCTGAACATGCCGGGCGCCCAGGGATTCTCCGCGCTGATTCAGGTTCGGCAGGCCCTGCCAGGCTTGCCGGTGGTGGTCGTATCGGCGCGGGAAGAGCCGTCGACCATTCGGCGCGCACTGGGTCACGGCGCCGCCGGCTTCATCCCGAAGTCGGCACGTCCTGATGTACTGGCCCGTGCGCTGCAGTTGGTGCTCGACGGCGAGATCTATTCGCCGCTGGGCGGCATCCAGCCACAGATCGACGCGGAGGAGGCCGATCTGGCCAAGCGTCTGGCGGAGCTCACGCCGCAGCAGTTTCGTGTCCTGGGCATGGTCTGTGCGGGCCTGTTGAACAAGCAGATCGCCTACGATCTGGATGTGTCCGAAGCAACGATCAAGGCGCACATGACGGCGATCATGCGCAAGCTCGGCGTTCAGACCCGAACGCAGGCGGTGATGAAGGTGAGTCGTTTGCAACTGGACAGCGTCGATCCCGAGGGCCACGCAAGCTAGGTCACCGTGCCCATCGCGCCCGTTCAGCAGCGCTCGCGATGGCTGTTCCTGCTGTGCAAATCAGCGTGCCAGCGCGCCAATCAGCGCCCGCAAGGCGGCGGGTTTGACCGGTTTGGCCAGGATCGGAACGGTGGCGGCGCGGGCCCGATTGGCCAGTTGTTCACTGCGGTCGGCGGTCACCAGCGCAGCGGGTAGTCGAGGCACACGACCGCGAACGGCAGCGATCAAGTCCAGGCCATTGTCGGCATCCAGGTGGTAGTCGGCCAACAGCAGATCGACCGAGTCGTTGGCGACCACGTCCAGCGCGCTGTTGCGGTCAGCGGCCAGCACCGGCGTGCAGCCCCAGCGCCCCAGCAGCGCGGCCATCGCTTCCAGCACCGCCGGCTCGTTGTCCACACACAGCACACGCAATGCCTGCAGACTGCTGTGACTGGCAGGCCCGCTGACCTGCGCCGCGATCTGCGGCAGCGTCAGACGCGGCACCAGGATGCAGAACTGGCTGCCATCACCGGGACGGGAGCGCAGGCTGATCGGATGGCCCAGCGTTCGTGCCGCCCGGTCGACGATGGCCAATCCCAGTCCCAGGCCCTGTTCCGGGCTGGCACTGGCATCTTCCAGACGATGAAACTCCTCGAAGATCCGGGCCTGATGTTCCGGTGCGATCCCGGGACCGGTATCCCACACGCCCAACTCCAGCGAATCCCCTCGCCGGCGCGCGCCCAACAGCACACCGCCTTGGCGTGTATAGCGAATCGCGTTGCTGAGGAAATTCTGCAGGATCCGGCGCAGCAGCTGACGATCGCTGCAAACGCCGTCGGCCAGTGGATGCACGCGCAGGCTGAGGTTGCGTTGCTCGGCGATGGGGGTGAACTGTTCGCCCAACTGCTCGAACAGCTCGCGCACGTCTATGGGCACTCGCTCGGGTTTGAGCACGCCGCGCTCCAGGCGAGAGATGTCCAGCAATGCCGAGAGCAGATCTTCGGCCGCCGTCAATGAGCTGTCGATGCGTTGGACCAGCGTATTGGCATCGGCCGGCAAGCCGCGTTCATGCCGCAGTGCGGCGGCAAACAGGCGCGCCGCATGCAATGGTTGCAGCAGATCGTGGCTGGCGGCGGCCAGAAATCGGCTCTTGGAGGCGTTGGCGGTTTCGGCCTCGCGCTTGGCCGCCCGTTGGGCTTCCAGGGATGCCTGCAATGCCTGCGTGCGTTCGGTCACGCGCTGCTCCAGTGCATCGGTCAGATCGCGAAGTCGGGCTTCGACCGCCTTGTAGTCGGTGACGTCGGAGAAGGTGGTGACGAAGCCACCGCCCGGCATCGGCTGGCCGCGCATTTCCAGCACCATGCCATTGGGCCGCACCCGCTGCGCCACGTGCGGGCTGCCGCGTCGCATGTGCGCCAAACGCCGATCGACGTGGTCCTCAACCTCGCCCGGCCCACATTCACCGCGCTCGGCATTGAAGCGGATCAGGTCGGCCACGGGACGGCCGACATAGACCATCCCCTCCGGAAAGCCAAACAACTCCAGGTAGCGCCGATTCCAGCTGACCAGTCGCAGTTGCGCGTCCACCACGCTGATGCCCTGGGCCACGTTCTCCATCGTCGCTTGCAACAATTCGCGGTTGAAACGCAGTTCCTGGCTGGCATCGTCGAGCAATGACACCACCTCGCCCAGCTCCAGGCCGCTGCCGCGCAGCGCCGAGGTCAGCATCACACGCGCCGATGCCGTACCGACGACTGCGGCCAGTTGCCGCTCGGTGAAACTGATCAGCTGGCGATCGGCCGGTGCATCAGGCTGATAGCGCCGCCCCTGACCGCGCGCGTGGCCGATGAAAGCCGCCCGTGCTGCCTGGATACCCAGCAGCCGCGAGGCCAGTTCGCACAATTCACCCTGGGTCACGCGTTGCACGACCTGTTCAGGCAGGGTCAGCCGCAGCGCATAGGGATCGAGGAAGGGGGCCGCTTGCAGTCGCTCGGCCAGACTGGGTGGATAGCGCAGCGAACCCACCAGCAAACCGCCGGCATTGAGCAACAATGACCACAATACGCCGTGCGTGATCGGGTCCAGTCCACGCAATCCGAGCAACGCCGTCGGCGCCAGCGGTGCGATCCCCCACGGCCCGTGGATCACCAGGTCGCCGGGAATCCAGCCCGCTTGCGCCAGGGCCGGCAGCAGGATCGTATAGATCCAGGTCGCAAAGCCCAGCGTCAGGCCGATTCGAACCCCCGCCGCCGAGGCCAGTCGTGAGTACAGGGCGGCCAGCAGTGCTGGTCCAAACTGTGCCACTGCACTGAAAGCGATCAGGCCGATCGACGCCAATTGCGCGCCGGCGTCGGTCAGGCGGTGGAACAGCAACGCGGCCGCTGTCAATCCCAGAATCGCCAGGCGCCGCAGTGTCAGCACCACGCCGGACAAATCGCCCCGTTCCTCCAACCGAAGCAACCGCACCCGCATCAGGGCCGGCATCAGCAGGTCGTTGCTGACCATGGTCGACAGGGCCACCGAAGCCACGATGACCATGCCGGTACCGGCGGAGAGACCGCCGATGAAGGCCAGCAGGGCCAGCCAGGGCTGATCCATGCTCAAGGGCAACCAGAGCACATAACTGTCCGGCGACACGCCGGCTGGCGCCGTGGCCACGGCCGTCCAGGCGATCGGCAGCACCGCCAGGCTGACCAGGACCAGATAGGCAATGAAAATGCGCCGGGCACTGCCCAGATCGGCCGGGTCGGCACATTCGACGACGGTGACATGAAACTGGCGCGGCAGGCAGGCAATCGCCAGCGCTGCCAGCAGGGTCTGCAGCAGGAACGCCAGTGACAGCATGCTCTCGCCCTGCCAGGCGGCGACGCTGGGAGGGACTGACCATTCGGCATTGCTCCACATCGCGAGCAGGGCGATGGTCAACAGGCCCACCAGCTTCACAACCGATTCGACCGCCACCGCCAGAATCAGGCCGGGCCGATGATCCGTGGCACTGACTCGCCGGGTGCCGAACATCACCGCGAACAGCGCCAGGATCGCACCCACGTAGATGGCGCTGTCGTGCCAGATGTCGGCGCGACTGACCTGCGGCAAGTTGGGCAACATCACCGCCAGGCTGGTGGAAATGGCCTTCAACTGCAGCGCGATATAAGGAATGGCTGCGAGCAGCGCGATCGCCGAGATCAGCGCCGCCAGACCACTGGAGCGCCCAAAACGGGCGGCAATCAGGTCGGCAATCGAAGCAGTTTTCTGCTGCCGGCTGATCAGCACCAGGCGCTCGAACAGCGCGGGCAGCAGCAACCACACCAGCAATGGTCCGAGATAGATCGGCAGATAGGCCCAGCCCTGTGCCGATGCCGTTCCTACGGCTCCGTAGATCGTCCAGGTGGTGCAATACACCGCCAAAGCCAGGCTGTAGATCCAGCGTCGCAGGCGGGGATGCGACAGCAACTGCGGCCGCCGGTCGCCCCAATAGGCCACATAGAACAGGCTGCCGAGATACAGCAGCGAGATCAGGATCAGCGTCAGTGGCGATTCCATGTCGCCGGCGTCCCTCCCCAGGTGCGCCGCGGCAGCATACCGCCGACCGCGTCCCGGGTGGCGGTCTGCGCACGGTAGAATGTGCGACTCCAGCAGCCGGTAGAGTCAGGGGATCCATGATCGAATCGCGTCTGGCCATCATCGGGGGGACCGGCCTGTATCAGCTCCCGGGTCTGCAGCTGTTGGACAGCGTGGACCTGGATACACCCTATGGCAGCACCAGCGCGCCGATCCGGCTGGGTCACCTCGCCGGTGTGCCCCTGGCCTTTCTCGCCCGGCATGGCGAGCAACACCAGCACGCGCCCCATCGCGTCAACTACCGGGCCAACATCTGGGCTCTGGCGGAAATCGGAGCGCCTCGAATTCTGGCGATCAACGCGGTAGGCGGCATTGCTGTCGATTGTGGGCCGAGGCGCCTGGCCATTCCCGATCAGCTGATCGACTACACCTGGGGTCGCGAATCCAGCTTCGCAGACGAAGCGGCCGGCGAAGTCAGGCACATCGATCTCAGTGAACCCTACGCACCTTGTCTGCGCCGGGACCTTCAACTGGCCGCCAATCGAGTCGGGGTGGCCGTCAGCGACGGTGGTATCTACGGAGTCACACAGGGGCCGCGACTGGAGACGCGCGCGGAAATTCAGCGATTGCGCCGCGACGGCTGCACGCTGGTTGGCATGACCAGCATGCCCGAAGCCGCACTCGCGCGGGAGCGCTCGATACCCTATGCGTGTCTGGCCGTGGTGGCCAACTGGGCTGCCGGAATCGGTGACCAGGGCGAGATCACCATGTCCGAGATCGAGGAAAATCTCCGAGCGGGACTGGGCGATGTCGCCAAGCTGCTGATCTCATTGGCAACCCAACTCGACCGACCCTAGCCCTGGCGCTTCCCCCTGCGCTGCAGCCGCGAGATCGGGCACCTTGGAGCGTCTGGCCCTGGTCTACTGCCAACACGACATTCCGTCTCGGACAAGCGCTCACCACCGATCACCATGCGCCGCAGCAAGAAAGTGAGGGCGCTCGCCCGCGCGGCGTGTCCTCATGGAACCCCGCGGGTCGGCTCTGCCCAGGGTGCTCATCCCTGACTCGATCGTTGCGCCCGCCTCGGTGCTGAACGATTGCGTCAACGTTCTGCGTAGAGTGCGTTAAGTCTTCTTGAGCGGCGCAGGCGCATGGGCTAGACTCAGTCGCGATTCAGCTTCTTGGTGGGAGTCATGCCCTGTGGATAACAAAATGAAATTGCTGCCAGCGGTCCTGCTGGCAGGCGCGGTGGTCGCTGGACCGGCCATCGCACAAGATCCAACTGCGCGTCGTACCGGCCCCTCGGTTGAGGGTGTGAAAGACAGTCCCGCCGCCCCGCTGCCTGAGCGTGTGGGCTGCGTAGCCATCCCCGACGACGCCTACGATGGCACCGTCGGTTCGATGATCTGCTTGACGGTGGCCGATCCGAACAACGGTCAGACCATCAACGACGTCAACGTCAACATGTCGGTCGAGCACAGCTGGGTCGGCGATCTGGTGTTCAAGGTCGTTTCCCCGGGTGGCACGGTTGGCACGCTCGTCAGCCGTCCTGGCCTCGTCGAGACGGTGGACGACGGCACCAACTGTTGTGGTGACAGCTCCGATCTGATCGTGACCTCGCCGCTGACCTTCGATGATCAGGGCGGCGGACCTTCGGCGGAAACGATGGGTGGCGCGATCGGTGGCACGGCATTCATTTGCCAGGACGATGGTGTCTGCAACTATGTTTCCAACGTCGGCGCGGCAACGGGCGTCGGCCTTGCCGACTTCAATGGCCTGACGGCGTCTGGCGGCAACTGGATGGTGTGTGCGGGTGACTCGGGTGCCAGCGATACCGGCAACCTGTGCGACGCCACGATCGACTTCTCGACCGGTTCCCCGGGTGATCTGTCGATCACCAAGACGGCGCCGGACGGTGTCGTGCGCGACATGAATCCCTACACTTTCCAGCTCGACGTCAACAACGCAGGTCCCTCGGACCATGCCACGGTGACCGTCACCGACACGCTGCCCGGCAATGTGACCTTCACCGGCAGCAGTTGCGGCGCGACGGCTGTGGGTCAGGACGTGACCTGGAACGTCGGCGCTCTGACGTCCGGCGCGAGCAGCAGCTGCCAGTTGTTCGTCAACAACAATGTCGCGGGTTGCCCGGCGGTGACCAACACCGCGGTGGTGGCTGGCGAGATGGGCATCAGCGATCCGGCGGGCAACAACACGTCCACCTTCGCCAATGCGCCGGTCGGAGGCAACGTGATTGCCGATCCCAGCTTCGAGACGGGAACCCCGAATGCGGCATGGGCCGAAGCGTCCAGCAACTTCGGCACGCCGCTGTGCGACGTTGGCGGCTGCGGTACGGGTACCGGTACCGGTCCTCGCACGGGTGCCTTCTGGGCGTGGTTCGGTGGCATCAGCTCGCTGGAAGTCGGTTCGGTGCAACAGTCGGTGGTCATTGGTGCCGGCGCCGCATCGCTCGACTTCTGGGTTGAGTTCCCGGTTTGCGCGGCCGGTGCGGGCGCGGCAGACTTCGTCCGGGCCACGATCGACGGGACCGAAGTGTGGCGGGCGGACGCCAGCAGCGCGTTGTGCGGTGTCATTGGCTACAGTCAGGTCACGGTCGACGTGAGCGCGTTCGGTGACGGTGGATCGCATACGGTCCGCTTCGAATCGACCTCAGGCACGACGGGTGTTGGTACGAACTTCTTCGTCGACGACATCACGCTCTCCGTCTCCGGCACCCCGGTGTGTACGGATCCGCCTAATGCCGATCTGGTCATCGGTAAGCTCGCGACCGCGCCGAGCCCGTTGAGTGTGGGTGACACGATCACCTACACACTGCTGGCTTCCAATACGGGCCCTGGCGACGCCACGGGTGTGGTGGTAACTGATCCGCTGCCGGCCAACGTGACCTATGTGTCCAACACCTGCGGCGCAACCTTCGCAGCCGGCACGCTGACCTGGAACATCGGTGGTCTGCTGAATGGCGCGGGTGCGAGCTGCGATGTCGTGGTGACCGTCAACGCCGTCGGTGGCATCACCAACACCGCGACCGTGACCGGCAACGAAGCCGACCCGACGCCGGCCAACAATGCCGGTACGTCGACGCTGGCCGGTGCGTTCCTCGCCGACGTCGTGCTGTTGAAGTCCAACAACGCGACCGGTGGCCTGGCTCCGGGCGATGCCTTCTCGTTCTTCATCAACGTCACCAACAATGGTCCGACCGACGCGACCAACGTGGTCGTGACCGACGTGCTGTCGAACAAGGTCTCCTACGTGGCCAACACCTGCGGCGCGACGGTGACCGGCGCGACGCTGACGTGGACCATCCCGACGCTGGCCAATGGCGCCGAGGCGAACTGCGAAATCCAGGTGATCTATGTCGGCCTGGGTGACGTGATCAACCTGGTCAGCTCGACGGCAAACGAGCCGGATCCGATTCCGGCCAACAACACCGACATCGAGTCCGTGGCCACGGCCAATGCCGTGCCGGTGCCGGCTCTGAACGGCTTCACGCTGGCTGCTCTGGCCGCGCTGATGGCTGGTCTGGGCCTGTGGATGCGGCGTCGGTTCGTCAAGGGCTGATCTCTAGCCTCTGACACCCGAGGTACGAAGGGCCTGCCCAGCAATGGGCAGGCCCTTTTTCTTTGTGGCAAAGAGACGGGTGCCGCTTGGTCAATGAGCAATCGGTGACTATTCTCAGGCGCGCCCCTCACTCAGCAGCTTCGGAGCGAGCGAAGTCGATATGGACATCCGATCTCTTTGTGCGTCGGCGGCGCAGTCTCGACATGAGTTGGCAGCCAGCACTGCCGCGCAGCGCAGCGAGGCCGTCACGTTCATTGCCGATGCGCTGATGCACCAGCAGGACGCGATCCTGAACGCCAACAGCGCCGACCTGAGCGCTGCGACACAACTCTCCGCTTCTCTGCGGGATCGGCTAACCCTCAACCCGGAACGCGTGCAACTGATGGCGGCGGATCTACGCCGAGTCGCCGAGCTGCCGGACCCGCTCGGCGAAGTGCTGGAACAGCGCGTGCTCGACAATGGACTGCGCCTGAGTCGACGGCGAGTTCCCGTTGGTACCCTGGCCGTGGTCTACGAAGCGCGACCCAATGTCACGACCGACATTGCCGCGCTGGCGCTGCGATCAGGCAATGCGCTGGTTCTGCGGGGCGGCAAGGAAACGAGGCTCTCCAACGCAGCACTCCTGGGCTGTGTGCATGCGGGCATGTCGAAAGCCGGCTTGCCCACGACTGCCGTGGTGGCCTTGCCGGGCGAAACTCGGAGTGAAGTCGACCAGTTGCTCACGATGCATGAATCGATCGACCTGTTGATCCCGCGTGGTGGTCAGGCACTGCAGGATCATTGTCGTCGCCATGCGCAGATGGCAGTGGTCTTCGGGGGAATTGGCATCTGCCACTTGTACTGGGCCCCAAGTGCCGACGCAGACCGCTCGCTGGCGGTCATTGCCAACGCCAAGGTCCAGCGTCCCACGGTATGCAACGCACTGGACACGGTCCTGCTCCATCGCGACATCGCAGCCACGGTCCTGCCGAGACTGCACCAAAAGTTGCAACCGCTCGGTGTGACCTTGGTATTGGATTCAACTGCCGGTCAGCTGCTCGACGGCGCGACCGATGTGCGTCTTGCCCAGTCCGGCGACTTCGACCGCGAATGGCTTTCCCTGCAGTTGGGAATCAAGGTCGTGGATGGCGTCGACGAGGCCATCGACCACATCCGCCAACATGGCACGGCGCACTCCGATGGCATCCTGACGAACAACGCAGAAGAAGCCGCGCATTTTCTCAACGAAGTCGATTCAGCAGCCGTCTACTGGAATGCAAGCACGCGCTTCACCGATGGATCCGCCTTCGGCCTCGGCGCCGAGGTCGCCATATCCACCCAGCGCCTGCACGCTCGCGGTCCCATGGCACTCGAAGCGCTGACCACCTACAAGTGGGTCGGCGAAGGTGACTATCTCGTCAGGCGCTGAGTCAGCCGCGAGTCCGCTCAATGCGCGTCACTGCCACCCTTTGAGCGGTCCCTGAGGTCGCCCAGCACGCGCTGCAGCCCATCTGGCAGATCGCAACGCCAATGCCACTGACCTCCCGACAGTCGCGGCATTCGCAGTTCGGCGGCATGCAAAAACAGTCGCTGCAGGCCGGAGTCGCGCAGCAGGCGGTTTGTCGTCGTGTCACCGTACTTGTCATCGCCAACCACGGGATGGCCGACATGGGCCGCATGCACGCGTATCTGGTGCGTGCGGCCGGTTTCGATGCGAACTTCAACCAGCGTGGCGACGCCAAAACGTTCGATGACCCGGAAGTGAGACAGCGAGGGCTTTCCCTCCGAGCTGACTTGCACCAGGCGCTCGCCGCCGCTCAGAACCTGCTTGCGCAGCGGCGCGTTGACATCAAAGCGCGTCTTCTCGACATCTCCAGCCAGCAGTGCGAGATAGCGCTTGTCAGCCTCGCCCTCGCGCATCGATCGCTGCATGGCAAGGAGCGTCGCGCGTGCTTTCGCCACCAGCAACAAGCCACTGGTATCGCGATCCAAACGATGAACCAGCTCCAGGGACTGCGTCGGGCGCCCCTGACGCAGGGCTTCGATGGCCCCAAAAGACAGCCCGCTGCCACCATGGCTGGCCAGGCCAGAAGGCTTGTTGAGCACCAGAATCTGCTCATCCTCAAACAACACCGAGCTCTCGAGCGATGAAAGCAATCGCTCGGGCGCTGGCAGCGGAGCCCCCGCGACGGCCTCCTTGACCGGAGGAATTCGTACATTCTGCCCGGCAGACAGCTTGAGCTCCGCTTTGGCGCGCTTCCCGTCAACGCGCACCTGGCCAGTTCGGAGCAGTCGATAGATCAAGGATCTGGGCACCCCCTTGAGCTGCCCGAGCAGAAAGTTGTCGATGCGTTGGCCATCCCGATCCTCTGGCACGGTGACCATGCGCACGCTGGAGCTGGCTGGCGCCTTGGCTTGCGTGGGGCGGACAACCGCCGCCGGCCCGGATGGACGTTCTCGCGTTTCACCCGGCGAATACGCGGTTGCCCGTCCCGGATTGCCCGCATTTCTTCCCTTGGATCCATGACGGCTGGCCTGCCCCGCACCTCGCTTGGGGCCTCGATCGCTGGCGCGCGCGCCGCCATCGACTACCGACTTGCCTTTCGATCCGGGTGTCGCACTTCGATTTCGCTTCATCGCTTGCTATAGTCCTCGGCTGCGTGCGGTCCCTTTTTCGCGGGAACCGTGGCAAGGAAGGACGCGAATTTACGGGCTTGCCGCCATCGCTGCCAACGACCCCATTGTCGCTGATTGCGCAGGCGCGGCCCCCCGCAGTGCGTCGCTCCCCCTCCGTCTCGTACGCGCCAGCCCCTGCTGCGGTCCATTCCGCGCAGGCGAACGGCGAAAAAGAGCGGTCGGGTCGAGCGCGCCAAGGATGACCAATGAAGAGAATGTTGATCAACGCAACTCAGCCCGAAGAGCTGCGAGTTGCGATCGTCGATGGCCAGAGTCTGTACGACCTTGATATCGAAATCCCCGCCCGCGAGCAAAAGAAAGCCAACATCTACAAGGCTCGCATCAGTCGGGTTGAGCCCAGTCTGGAGGCCTGCTTCGTCGACTACGGTGGCGATCGTCACGGATTCCTGCCGCTGAAGGAGATCGCCAAGAGCTATTTCCAGCCCGGAACCAGCAACAAGAGTGGCATCCGCGAGCTGCTCAAGGAAGGGCAGGAACTGCTGGTTCAGGTCGACAAGGAAGAGCGTGGCAACAAGGGTGCTGCCCTGACCACCTTCATCAGTCTGGCCGGTCGATACCTGGTCTTGATGCCCAACAGTCCCAGCGCTGGTGGGGTCTCACGCCGCATCGAAGGCGAGGATCGTCAGGCCCTGAAGGAGGCGATGGACCAGCTGGAACTGCCGGACGGCATGGGCTTGATCGTGCGCACAGCGGGCGTCGGTCGAGAAGCGGCCGAGCTGCAATGGGACCTCAACTATCTGTTGCAGGTTTGGCGCGCCGTCGAGGAAGCCTCCAAGGCGCGCAGCGGCGCCTTCCTGATTTACCAGGAAAGCAAGCTGATCATTCGTGCACTGCGTGACTATCTGCGTGCCGATATTGGCGAGATTCTGATCGACGAAGAGCGCCTCTACGATGAGGCTCGCGAGTTCATGCAGCAGGTCATGCCGCAGAGCCTGCGTCGGCTCAAGCTCTACGACGAGGCAGTTCCGCTCTTCACGCGCTTCCAGATCGAGAGCCAGATCGAGAACGCCTATTCGCGAACCGTCAAGTTGCCATCCGGCGGCTCGATGGTCTTCGATCATGGTGAGGCCCTGACCGCCGTCGATATCAATTCCGCGCGCGCCACCAAAGGTACGGACATCGAGGAGACCGCCTTCCAGACCAATCTGGAGGCCGCCGACGAAGTGGCCCGCCAGCTGCGCATCCGCGATCTGGGCGGGCTGATCGTCATCGACTTCATCGATATGGAGAGCGCCCGACATCAACGGCAGGTCGAGGACCGTCTGCGCGAAGCACTGAAGATGGACCGCGCCCGCGTTCAGGTGGGTCGCATCTCACGCTTTGGTCTGCTGGAGATGTCCCGGCAGCGTTTGCGTCCTTCCCTCGGCGAGGCCACCGGCCAGCTGTGCCCCCGATGTGACGGACACGGACGCATTCGGAGTGTGGAATCGTTGTCGTTGTCCATCCTGCGCTTGCTGGAAGAGGAGGCCATGAAGCCCTCAACCGGGCAGGTCGTGATCGAGGTGCCGGTCAGCGTCGGCAATTTTCTCAGCAACGAGAAGCGCCCCGCTTTGGTCGCCATCGAGGCTCGGCACAAGGTGCCTGTCATCCTCGTTTCCAATGAGTATCTGGAGACGCCCGGTTTCCGCATTGAGCGCACTCGCCAGTCGGATATGCCGGCCGAGAGCAGCCCCAGTTATCAGCGCGTGCAACAACCGGTGACGCCGCTGCCGACGCCCGCCGACCGTGAGCCCACCAGTGGCCCGGCTCCGGCCGTGACCGTCGTGCGCTCGGCGACCCCGATCCCGGTGCAGGAAGAGGACACTGGTCCGGCTCCCGCGACTCACGTCGCCGCGCCGACGGTCGCGCCGTCCGGTCCGGGATTGTTCGCCCGCATGATGGCCTGGTTCCGCGGTGATGCTGGAGATGCGTCCAAGGTTGCAGTGGCGCCTGTGCCCGCATCGTCCGAAACAACGCGCTCGGATGGCGGTCGTCGCGACCAGCGCGGCCGGCAGGGCCGTGATGGCAATGAACGTCGCGGTCGCAACGAACGCAGCGGCCGGCGCGAGCAGGGCAATCGTCCAGGGGACCGCGATGCTCGGCGAGAGTCACGCGGCAACGAAGGGCGGCGAGACGAGACTCGTCGTGAGGAATCGCGACAGGAGCCGCGACAGGAACCGCGCCGAGAACAGCCGCGAGCGGCCGATGCGGCGACCCGCTCAGATCGGCCGGGCAGCACCGACGCCCTGGTCCAAAGCGACGTCGCAACGACCGTGGCAGTGGCCGCTGCGACAGTGACCAACGATGCCAATCCGGCTGCTACCCCCGGTACGGACGGCGAGGCACCGCGCAAGCGCCGCCGTCGTGGCGGACGCCGACGTCGACGTGGCAAGGGTGAAGCCGGCGCCGAAGGCGAGAACGGCACTGTGCTGAATGCCGCAGACAATGCCGATGCCGAAAGCGATTGGCAGGATGCTGGCGAACCTGTCAGCGAGGCCGCGGCCACCGAATCCCGAAGTCGCGGACGCTCGCGGTCGCGCAAGGTCGTTTCGACGGATGCGGTCGCCGATGCGAGCGCTGACGGTGACGTGAACCAGCAAGCCAAAGTGAAGCCGCAGGCCGAAGCCAAGCCGCAAGCCGAAGCCAAGCCGCAAGCCGAAGCCAAGCCGCAAGCCGAAGCCAAGCCGCAGGCAGAATCCAAGCCGCAGGCCGAAGCCAAGCCGCAGGCCGAAGCCAAGCCGCAGGCCGAAGCCAAGCCGCAAGCCGAAGCCAAAGCCGAAGCCAAGCCGAAGCCAAGCCGCAAGCCGAAGCCAAGCCGCAAGCCGAAGCCTCAAGCCGCAAGCCGAAGCCAAGCCCGCGAAGCCGAAGCCAAGCCGCAGGCCGAAGCCAAGCCTCGAAGCCAAGCCTCAGGAAGCCAAGCCGCAGGCCGAAGCCAAGCCGCAGGTCGAAGCCAAGCCCAGGCCGAAGGCCTCAGGCCGAAGCCAAGCCTCAGGCCGAAGCCAAGCCTCAGGCCGAAGCCAAGCCTCAGGCCGAAGCCAAGCCTCAGGCCGAAGCCAAGCCTCAGGCCGAGCAAGCCTCAGGCCGAAGCGCGGCCGAGCCCGGCATCTGAGGCCCCCAAGGCGGCCAGTGATGCCGGTTGATCCGTGTGCCTGCCTTTGGGCAGGCACGGCGCCGAAGATTCCCACCGGGACGCTTCGGCGCTACCATAGAGTCCCGGTTTGGTACTTACCGGGCAGCGCATGACCCCCCTGATTTTTGTCACCGGCGGCGTGGTTTCCTCGCTGGGTAAAGGTATTGCTTCGGCGTCACTGGCCGCGTTGCTGGAAGCGCGTGGTTTGCGCGTGACGATGATGAAGCTCGATCCCTACATCAACGTCGATCCGGGCACGATGAGCCCGTTCCAGCATGGCGAGGTGTACGTCACCGACGACGGCGCCGAAACCGATCTGGATCTCGGCCACTACGAGCGCTTCGTCCGCAACCGGATGAGTCGCAAGAACAACGTCACGACCGGCCGGATCTACGAGAACGTCATCCGCAAGGAACGTCGCGGCGACTATCTGGGCGCCACGGTTCAGGTCATTCCGCACATCACCGACGAAATCAAGCGGGCCGTCCGAGAAGCCACCGAGGGCTTCGATGTGGCGCTGGTTGAAGTCGGGGGTACGGTCGGCGACATCGAATCGCTGCCATTTCTGGAGGCCATTCGTCAGCTGCGCATCGAGCGGGGCGCGGACAAGGCGATCTTCATGCATCTGACGCTGGTGCCGTACATTCGCGCCGCTGGGGAGATCAAGACCAAGCCGACTCAGCATTCGGTCAAGGAACTGCGCTCGATTGGTATTCAGCCGGACATCCTGCTGTGCCGCAGCGAGCAAACCCTGCCCGAGTCGGAGCGCCGCAAGATTGCCCTGTTTACCAATGTGCCCGTACCAGCCGTGGTGTCAGCGGTGGATCTGGACAACATCTACAAGATCCCGCTGTGGCTGCACTCACAGGGCCTGGACGCGTTGGTCGTCGACAAACTGCGCCTGCCTGCCGGCGACATCGATCTGTCGGAATGGCAGGCCACCGTCGAGGCCTGCGATCATCCCGAAGACGAGGTCACGATCGCGATTGCCGGCAAGTACGTCGAGCATTCAGACGCCTACAAGAGCCTGGCCGAAGCTCTGCGCCACGGCGGTTTCAAGCAGCGCACGCGCGTCAAGCTGCGCTGGATCGAAAGTGAGGAAGTGGAGAAGGTTGGTGCCGCTGCTGCGTTGCAGGGCGTGGACGCCATTCTGGTGCCGGGCGGCTTCGGTGATCGTGGTTTTGAGGGCAAGATCCAGGCCGCGCAATATGCCCGTGAGCACGATGTACCGTATTTCGGTATCTGCTACGGCATGCAGGCAGCCGTCATCGATTTCGCCCGCCATCGGGCCGGATTGGCCAATGCGAATAGCACCGAGAATGATCGCCACTGTGATCATCCGGTCATCGCGCTGATCACCGAATGGCGCACGGCCAGTGGTGAAGTGGAAACCCGCAGCGAGACCTCCGACCTTGGTGGCAGCATGCGGCTGGGTGCCCAGCCTTGCCGGCTCAAGGCTGGCAGCCTGGCACGGGAACTCTATGGCGACGACGTGGTTCGCGAGCGCCACCGGCACCGCTACGAGTTCAACAATCTCTACCGCACGCAGCTGGAAGACGCGGGTCTGCAGATCTCCGGCAAGTCCATCGATGATCTGCTGGTCGAGATCGTCGAGATTCCCGAGCATCCCTGGTTCCTGGCCTGTCAGTTCCACCCCGAGTTCACCTCCACACCCCGTGACGGCCATCCGCTGTTCATCGGCTTCGTCCGTGCCGCCCGGGCCTACAAGGCGCAGCGCAGCTCCACCCAGCGCAGCAGCGAAGCGGTGACCGGATGAAGCTCTGTGGCTTTGAAGTCGGCGAGGGTCGGCCGTTCTTCCTGATCGCCGGACCTTGTGTGATCGAGTCCGAGCAACTGGCGCTGGACACCGCCGGTCAGTTGCGTGAGATGACCGCCGAACTGGGTATCCCGTTCATCTACAAGTCCAGTTTCGACAAGGCCAATCGCTCTTCGCACAAGAGCTTCCGTGGACCGGGCATGGCCGGCGGCCTGAGAATCCTGGAGAAGGTGCGCGCGCAGATTGGCGTGCCCGTGCTGACTGATGTGCACGAAGACACCCCGCACGCCGAAGTGGCCAGCGTGGTCGACGTGCTGCAGACGCCCGCGATGTTGTGCCGTCAGACCGGTTTCATTCAGGCGGTGGCGAGGGCCGGCAAGCCGGTCAACATCAAGAAGGGCCAGTTCCTGGCGCCCTGGGACATGCGACACGTGGTCGACAAGGCCCGTGCCACCGGCAATGAGCAGATCATGGTCTGCGAGCGCGGTGTCAGTTTTGGCTACAACAATCTGGTCTCGGACATGCGCTCGCTGGTGGCCATGCGCGACACCGGCTGCCCGGTGATCTATGACGCCACCCATTCGGTGCAGTTGCCGGGCGGGCAGGGCGAGCGCTCCGGTGGTCAGCGCGAATATGTGCCGGCACTGGCACGCGCGGCGATGGCTGTGGGCATCGACGGGCTGTTCATGGAAACGCATCCGGATCCGGACAACGCCCTCTCTGATGGTCCCAATGCCTGGCCATTGGGGCAGCTGCGAGGGTTGCTGCAGACCTTGCAGGCACTCGATCGCATCGCCAAGGCCGCGCCCTGAGATCCAATCCGACCACTCACATTCCACGAGGGCGCAGCATGGCGATCGAATACACCCACATCCACGCGCGGGAGATTCTCGATTCCCGTGGCAACCCGACGCTGGAAGCCGAGGTGCGGCTGGCCAACGGGGGTTGGGGTCGGGCCGCGGTGCCTTCGGGGGCCTCGACCGGCAGTCATGAAGCGGTCGAGTTGCGGGACGGTGACACGTCGCGCTATCTGGGCAAGGGAGTCCGGCAGGCCGTCGCTCACGTCAACGGCGAGATCGCCACGGCGCTGAAGACCAGTGGTTGGGACGAACAGGCCGCCGTCGACCAGCGGATGATCGATCTGGATGGGACACCCAACAAGGGCCGACTCGGCGCCAACGCGCTGTTGGCCGTCTCCCTGGCGACCGCCCATGCAGCTGCGGCGGGACGCGGCAAGGCGCTGTGGCAGCATCTGGCTGGCGATCGTGAAGTGGTGCTGCCGGTGCCGATGATGAACATCATCAACGGCGGCGCGCACGCCGACAACAGTGTCGACTTCCAGGAATTCATGATCCTGCCGGTGGGCCTGCCGAATTTTGCCGAGGCGCTGCGCGCTGGCACCGAGGTCTTTCATGCCCTGAAGTCGGTGCTCAAGGGCAAGGGCCTGGCCACCGCAGTGGGTGACGAAGGCGGTTTTGCGCCGGATCTGCCGAGCAACGAAGCGGCGGTCGAAGTCATCCTGGGCGCGATCGAGAAGGCGGGCTATCGCGCCGGGCGCGATATCTGGCTGGGGCTGGATGTGGCCAGCACCGAGTTCTTCCGCGATGGTGCTTACCAGCTCGAGTCCGAGGGCCGGACGCTCTCGCCGCAGCAGATGGTCGATTTGCTGGCGGACTGGTGCGGTCGCTACCCGATCCTGACCATCGAAGACGGCATGGCCGAGGACGATTGGGCCGGTTGGAAGCAGCTCACCGACCGCCTGGGTCAACGCGTGCAGCTGGTTGGCGACGATCTCTTTGTCACCAACACGCAGTTGCTGCAGCGGGGCATCGAGCAGGGCATCGCCAATTCGATCCTGATCAAGCTCAATCAGATCGGTACGCTGACCGAGACGCTGCAAGCGATCGGCATGGCCGCCGATGCGGGCTACACCGCAGTGGTCTCGCATCGTTCGGGTGAGACCGAGGACACCACGATTGCCGACCTGGCTGCCGCCAGCAGCGCGACGCAGATCAAGACCGGCAGTCTGTGCCGCAGCGACCGCGTGGCCAAATACAACCAACTGCTGCGGATTGAGGAGGCCCTGGGCAGTGCCGCCCGCTACGCCGGTCCGGCAGCCTTCCGCGTGCCCGTCGACTGAGACCGCCGATGCTGCGCTGGGTCATGCTGGTGCTCCTGCTGCTGCTGGTGGCACTGCAGTTCCGACTCTGGTTTGGTGACGGCGGCATGCGGCAGGTCTGGCAACTTGAGCGGGACCTGCAGGCGCAGCGTGCCGAGAACGACCGCCTGAGTGCCCGCAACGCGGCGCTGGCAGCGGAAGTCGAGGACCTGCGCAGCGGTCGGGAAGCAGTCGAGGAGCGCGCCCGCGAGGAGCTGGGCATGGTGGCGCCGGGCGAGGGCTATTTCCAGGTCGTTGAACCGGGGCAGCCCGGCGACCTGCCAGCCCCGGCACAGCCGGCACCTGAGCAGGATTCACCACAGCCGTGACCTGGGTGATTGTGCCCGCAGCGGGCCGGGGTCGCCGCTTCGACGCCGACCTGCCAAAGCAGTACTGGCCCATCGACCAGTGCTGCGTGCTGGAACACACCTTGGCGAGACTGTTGGCGCATCCAGACATTGCAGGTGTCGTGCTGGCGCTGGCCAGCGACGACACCCGGTTTGCGGCTTTGCCCTGCGCGACCGATGCCCGCATTCGACGCGTCGATGGTGGCGCCGAGCGTGCCGATTCGGTGCGCGCGGCATTGCAGGCGCTGCCGGCTCATGTCGCCGATGACGACGCCGTGCTGGTTCACGACGCGGCGCGCCCGTGTTTGTCGTCGGCGTTGCTGTCGCGATTGCTCGCATATCGGCACGAGACCGCCGGTGCGTTGCTGGCCCTGCCGGTGGTGGACACGCTCAAGTGCACGGCTGCTGATGGTGACACGCCACGGGCGTCGACCACGGTCGATCGCGGGCGCTACTGGCGCGCTCAGACCCCGCAGATGTTTCCACGCGGCTTGCTGCAGCGAGCACTGGCGCGGGCGGCGGCCGAGGGCATCGTGGTCACCGATGAATCCATGGCGGTGGAACGCCTGGGTTGCACGCCGCGGTTGATCGAGGGCAGCGCGGACAACCTCAAGCTCACTCATCCCGAGGATCTGCCGGTCATCAAGGCGTGGCTGGCCCGGCATCCACTGGGGCAGGGCAAGGAACAGGAGCGCGCTGGATGCGTTTGAGAATCGGGCAGGGCATTGACGTGCACGCCTTCGGCCCTGGACAACAGCTGATGCTGGGTGGTGTTGCGATCCCCCATGATCGCGGCGTGCTGGCCCACTCCGACGGCGATGTGTTGCTGCATGCACTGACCGATGCCTTGTTGGGCGCGCTGGCGCTGGGCGATATCGGTCAGTGGTTTCCACCGTCCGACCCGGCCTGGAAAGGTGCCGACAGCCGCCAATTCGTGCAGGCCGCGATGGCACAAGTGCATGAACGCGGGCTGGTGGTAATCAATGCCGATCTGACGGTGCTGGCCGAGGCGCCCAAGCTCGCTCCGCATCGCGATGCCATTCGTGGTGTGGTCGCCGACCTGCTCGGAGTCGACATGGACGCAGTTGGCCTGAAGGCCACAACCACCGAGAAACTGGGCTTCCTGGGGCGTGGTGAAGGGATTGGCGCCGCCGCCATCGTGCTGCTGGGTGAACACCAATGAGTCTGCCCAGAGCCTATGGTCCGGCGCTGGGTCGCGCCGGCTTCAGACGGACGCCGGCCGACTTCGAGGTGGAGGAGTTGCTGCCCTTCGCCGCCGATGGCGACGGTCCGCAGCAACTGCTGCAGGTGCGCAAGACGGGTGCCAACACGGCCTTCGTCGCCGGTCGGCTGGCCCGCCACGCCGGTGTGCCGGAGCGTGATGTGGGCTACAGCGGACTGAAAGACCGGCATGCCGTGGCAACTCAGTATTTCACCGTGCCGACGCCATTGGGTGGTGTGGATTGGACCACCCTGCAGGCTGAAGGTGTCGAGGTGCTCGATGCCCAGCCGCATCGGCGCAAGCTGCGCCGAGGTTCGCATCGCGGCAATCGCTTCGCCATCCGGGTGGTCGATGTGTCGGCCCCGACCACAGCAATCGAGGATCGGTTGGCCCGCATCCGGCAATCCGGTTTCCCGAACTACTTCGGCGAACAGCGTTTCGGCCATGGCAATCGTCAGGCCTGGCAGCGATTGCTGGCCGGCGATCGGCGCATGAATCGCAACCAGCGGGGCTTTGCCCTGTCGGCTCTGCGTGCAGACATATTCAACACGGCGCTGGCGCAACGCGTCGAGAATGGCACCTGGGATCAGGCGCAGGCCGGTGAGCCCCTGATGCTGGATGGGCGAGGGTCATGGTTCGTGCCGGAGGCTATTGATGCCGACATCCAGCAGCGACTGGCCAGCGGCGAGCTGCATCCCAGCGGTCCATTGGCTGGCCGCAGCAAGCGCGAGCTGACAGGCCCGGCTGCTGAGTTGGAAGCGGCTGTCCTGACCCGCTTCGAGGGACTGGACGCGTTGTGTGAGCGTCTGGCGCTGGATGCCGACCGACGCGCGCTGCGCGCCATGCCAACCGAATTCAGTGCCGAGCCGCTCGATGCTTCCGACTGGATGCTGCGCTTCGTGTTGCCGCGAGGCTGTTTCGCCACCGCCTTGCTGCAAGCCGTGTTCGATCTGGTCGATCTGGCTGCGGTGCCGACGATCACCGATAATTAGCACATCCTGTATTGCGGGCGCTCCACCTTCGGGTGGATGTGCGCCATGAATCCGATTCCTACCCTAGCGCCCTTTTGCCGAGCAGGGGCGAGTCATGCGGCGACGATCATCGATGTGGCTGGGCTTGTCGCTGGCATTGGCGACGCAAGCGGTGTGGGCCGAAGCCGGACCAGAGCCGGTGGGGCCGGCCAAGGGCCGCGAACTGGACGCCGATCTGCAGCAGATCGACGCCGTCGAGGTGACAGCGCTGGGCACTGCGGCCGACGTGCCACTGGCATTGGCCACCGAGGTCATCGGCTGGCAGGACTCGGTCGCTGCACCGCAGGATTTTCAGGACCTGATCGTCCGTGCCCCGGGCGTTGGAGCGACCGGACAGAACGGCCTGTTTGAAACCTTCTCGATCCGCGGCAGCGGCGCCAATGGCATCCTCATTCTGGTCGGCGGCATGCCGGTGACGGCGCAGCGCCGGGCTGGTGTGCCGGTGGCCTTTGTCGAGCCGGCATTGCTGGGCGAGATCAACATTACTCGCGGTCCGGCGACCGTACACTTCGGTCCGGGCGCACTGGGTGGCGCCATCTCGATCGAACCCCGCTGGTTCGATGGCGGTCTGGTGCAGGCCAGCTATGCCACCGGTGGTGATGAGGCCAGCCTGACGGCCGGCTTTGGTGGCGAGAATTTCTCGATCGGCATCGCCCGCCACGTTGCTGACGACGGTGAGGCAGCCAACGGCGCGCCCTTGGACACCAGCTTCAAGCGCAGCAGTGCCAGCCTGCAGTACAGGCAGGATTTCGGCGACTTCAGTTTCGATGCGCTGCTGCTGCCCTCGCGCGCCGACGACATCGGCAAGTCGAACAGCCGCTTTCCGACCCGCAACACGACCTACCCCGAGGACGACCACACCCTCGGGCGCTTGCGCCTGCGTCACGCCAACGGCTTCCAGGCCACGCTCAGCGGTCATGATCAGTCCCTGCTGACACACAACCAGCGTCCGGGCCGGGCCGACACTTTTGCCTACATTGAGAGCACCGACTGGGGCAGCACCCTGCAGCAGACGTTCGTGCAGGGGGATTTCAGCCACAACATCGGCCTGGAGTACCTGGGGCGTCGTGACGTCAACGGCTTCGATGCCGAAGGCACGCTCGCCGACCGCAGCTACAGCCTGCGCAATGCCGAAGAGGACGCCTGGTCGCTCTTCGCCATCAGCGACTGGCGGGTCAACCCGGATTTCGCGCTGGAGTTCGGTGCCCGCTACACCAGTCAGTCGCAGGAGCAGGCCGGTGCAGACGCCGATGACGACGACTACGCCCTCAGCTTCGGTGGCGTCTGGTCACCTTCGGAGCATCACCGCCTCAGTTTGAGTCTGGCGCGCGGTTTCCGTTTCGCCACGCTGGAGGAGCGCTACTTCACCGGCGTCACGGCGCAGGGCGAGATCGCCGGCAATCCGGATCTGAGTTCGGAGCGCTCCTTCGGCATCGACCTGGGCTACGGCTGGCGCGGTGAGATCTGGCGGGGCGAGGTCAACTTCTGGCAGACCAAGGTCGACGACCTGATCCAGCTATACGAGCTGGGTCCAGACCTGAATGGCTACACCAACATCGGTGAGGCCACGCTGCACGGCATCGACGCGGCCGTTGGCGTGACGCCGGTTGAGCATCTGTATCTGCAGGCAGGACTGACGCTGGTCCGCAGCAAGGACGAGTTGACCGGGGACCCGCTGTACGGATCACCGCCCCTGACCACCACGCTGGAACTGCGCTATGACTTCACCGAGGCCCTGACCTTGGGTGTCTTCTACGCCCATCGATTCGAGATGGACCGTCCGGGCTTCGAGGAAGTCGAGCGTGATGCGGTGGATCTGGTCGATCTGGACCTCAGCTACCGGGTCAATGACCAGTGGCGGGTGCAGCTGTTTGCCCGCAACGCCTTCGATGAGGACTATTTTGCGACCGCCGACGAGCTGTCGACCTTCGGTCCGGAGCGCTCCATCGGTCTGAACGTGATCTGGCAGACGGCCCAGTAGTCGGCCGAAGGGCCTTGCCATCCAGCGGCGAGGCCCTCATCTGGCTTGCACATTCTGGTCGTCAGTTTGTGACCCAGTCGCTTGCCCCCATGCTTGGCACGGGCGCTGTTTTGTCAGACACTTGCCCGACTATCGTCAGATTTCGCCTGAATTGTCGATGTCACGCCTGCTGATCTTCGCCCTGGCCTGTCTGCTGCCCTTCGCGGCGCAGGCTGGCAACGTGTACAAGTACACCGACCGCAACGGTGTGACGGTCTACACCAACATCAAGCCACGTGGTGTGGCCAAGATGAAGATCATCCGGGTCTACTGCCCGGCCTGTGATGTGACCTCCACAGTGGACTGGACGGCCACCGGCCTCAACATCGAGGCCTTCAAGGACGAGATCCGCAAGCGGGCGGCTGAGGAAGGCGTCGACGAAGCACTGGTCCGAGCCGTCATTCATGCCGAAAGCGCCTTCAATCCCCGTGCGCTGTCGCCAGCCGGCGCACAAGGGTTGATGCAGCTGATTCCTTCGACGGCGGCCATCTACAAGGTTCAGAATTCCTACGACGCCGGTGAGAACATCCGCGGAGGGGTTCGGCACCTGCGCATGCTGATCGACCTCTTCGACGGCGACCTGAAACTCGTCACCGCGGGCTACAACGCCGGCGAGAATGCCGTGCTGCGCTGGGGTGGTGTGCCGCCCTACGATGAAACGCAGGTCTATGTGCAGCGCGTGGCCATCCTGCATCAGCGCTATCGGCAGGAACTGGGCCTGGACGCGCCCAAGGCCACCGACGGCCCGGCGCTGGCGGCCAACACGCCCTGAGCTAGTCCTGCCACAGCGTGCTGCAATCCATGATGGTGCGCTGACCAACAAGCTTCAGCACGCGCTTCAGATCAACACATTCGAATCCCGTCTCAAGACCTTCGATGGGCCTGAGCGCGCTATGGCGTGTGGCAGAATCCCCGGTTGGCATCGCGTATACGGGGACGCTCGGGAATGAACTTCCGGAATGGCTGGGGAGCGGCTCGTGGCCGTGCGTGGTGGCTGCTGCTCGGTTTGCTGTTGGGCAACGCCGCGTGGGCACAGCTGACCTTCACCCAGAGCTTCGATCCCCCGATCGTGGCGCCAGAGTCCTCGTCGGCCGCGATTTTCCAGATCAGCAATCCCAGCGCAATCGGCGCCACTGATCTGGCCTTCACCAACGTACTGCCGGCTGGGCTGACGCTGGCGACTGGCGCCAATGCCTTCAGCAATTGCACCGATCTGGACATCAGCGCACCCGATGGCGGCTCCACAATAAGCGTCAGCGGCGGGCGTCTGGGTGGCGGCAGCGACTGCTTGGTGCGCGTAGATGTGGTGCCCGCTGCCGGCGTGTTCTCGACGTACACCAATATCTCCGGCAGCCTGACCTCCAGTCTGGGCAACAGCGGCGCCAGCATGGCTGACCTGCAGGTCAGCAACCCGCTGAGCTTCACCAAGAGCTTCAGCCCCTCGATCATTCAAGTTGGCGCCATCAGCCGATTGACGCTGACGATGGCGGCTCCCAGCGGAACGATCGTGGCCATCGCCGTGACGGATCGCTTGCCGACCGGCTTGCGTGTGGCGCCCATTCCGAACCTGGTCTCCAACTGCAATGGCACGCCCACGGCCGCGGCAGGCAGCGATACCTTCACGCTGTTTGGTGGTTTCCTGCTGGCACCGGCAACCTGTGAGATCAGTTTCGACGTGGTGGCCAGCGCGGCCGGCCGCTACGCCAATCGAACCGACGTCCTGACCAATAATTTGGGTACCTCGGGGCGCGCCAATGCGGTGCTGGACGCGGTCCGCAGCACTTTGCTCAAGCGTTTCGAGGGCAACGTCCGGCCGGGTGAGATCGTCGATCTCACGTTCGAATTGCGCAACTACGATCGCGCCGATGCGCTGACCAATCTGAGCTTCACCGACGATCTGAGCGCGATGCTGGCAGGCGCTGTGGCCGTGGGTCTGCCGCAATCGGATGTCTGTGGTGCTGGATCGCAGATCAGCGGGACCACGCTGCTGAGCCTGACCAGTGGCAGTTTGCCGCCCTCGGGCAGTTGCACTTTCACCGTGCCCATTCAGATTCCTGCCGGGGCCGCGCCGGGCAGCTACGCCAATACGACCTCGACCATCACCGGGCTGCTCAGTGCCGCGCCGTTTGCCGATGTGGCGGCCAGTGCCGAACTGGGCGTGGTGCTTGCACCGCGGTTGACCAAGGTCATCAACCCATCGACAGCCCGACCTGGGCAGAGCTTGTCGGTGGATTTCACACTGACCAATGTCGACACGGTCAATGCCGCGACCCAGATTGGCTTCACCGATGCCGTTGATCGCTGGTTCCCGACCAACGGTCTCAGCGCGGTGCCTGCGCCCGGGTTCTGCAATGGCGCCATCGCGACGAGCTTTCTGAGCGCCGGAGAGCTCATTCTGCAAGTGATTGGCGCCTCGCTCCCGCCAGGTGGCAGCTGCAGCTTCTCGGTGCAATTGCCCGTGCCAACCACGCTGCCTCCGGGGGTGTATACCAATCGAACGAGCAACGTCACCTCGCTCATCGCTGGACTGCCGGTGGAAGGCAGCGGCGCCGAGGCAGATCTCACCGTGGTGGCCGCACCGCAGCTTTCCAAGGCCTTTCTCGATGACCCGGTCAATGCCGGCGACGTGGTGACGCTGCAGTTCGCCCTGACGCATGCCGAAGCTTCGACGGCTGCGGCGACCGCCATCAGCTTCACCGATGATCTGGACGCGACCCTGTCCGGGTTGGTGGCCGTGGGTCTGCCGCAAGCGAACATCTGTGGCGCTGGCTCGCAGCTCTCCGGCAGCAGTCTGCTGAGCTTCAGCGGCGGCCAGCTGGCGGCTGGTGAGACCTGTATTTTTACCGTCACCCTGCAAGTTCCCGCCGCTGCGGCGCCCGGAACCTATCCCAACACCACCAGCGCCGTTTCAGCCACGGTCGGCGGGCTGGTCATCGCCGATGGACCGCCGGCGACCGACAACCTGATCATCCAGCCGCTACGAGCGACCAAGAGCTACCCAGGTTCGCCGATTCCCACCAGCGCGACCAGCACCACGGTGCAATACACGCTGGAGAACCTCAGTGCGACCAGCAGCTTCGCCAACCTCACCTTCAACGACAACAACCCGCGCATCCTGCCGACCGCCCTGCCGACCGGTCTTCCGCTGATGAACGTTTGCGGGGTGGGGTCGGTGCTGGCTGCAGCGGGTCCGACCATCGTCCTGTCTGGCGGCAGCCTGGGGCCAGGTGCGAGTTGCAGCTTCAGCGTCAATCTCGCGCTGACCCCGCCGCACAATGCGGGCGACTATTCCGTCCCGACCTCAGTGATCTCGGGCACGCGTGACGGCACGCCCACGTCCATTACTGGTGTGGCTGGGCTGCTGCAGGTCATTGATCCACTGGCCTTCGCCAAGCGCTTTACTGACGACCCGGTCGCCGCGGGCGGCACCGTCACGCTGGAGTTCGAACTCAGCAATAGCGACCCGACCAACAGCGCCACCAACCTCGCCTTCGCCGATGACCTGAATGCCGTTCTGCCTGGTCTGCAGGCCGTCGGCCTGCCGCTCAACAATGTCTGTGGCGCGGGCTCGGTGCTCAGTGGCGTGACCAACCTGAGCCTGGTCGGTGCCAGTCTTGCGCCGGCCAGCAGCTGTGTCTTCAGCGTCACGCTGCAGGTGCCGGCGGGAGCACAGCCGGGCCTGTATCTGAATTCCACGGGAACGCTGGTCGGTGACCTGGGCGGGGCCTCAGTGACGGTGGCACCCGCCACGGACACGCTGTTGATCCGTGGTTCGGCCGATTTCAGCAAGAGCTTCGATGGCGACAGCTATGCCGGTGGCACGCCGGTGCTGACCTTCAGCATCACCAACAACGATGCGGCGCCGATCTCCGATCTGCGCTTCAGCGATGATCTGGACGCGATGCTCAGCGGTGCGACGACGACCGGACCATTGCCGGCAAGTCCCTGCGGGGCGGGTTCCAGTCTCTCCGGTGGCAGTGTGGTGACCTTGATCGGTGGCACGCTGGCGCCTGGTGCCAGCTGCAGCTTCAGCGTCAACGTGGCGGTCCCGGCTGGGGCCGCACCAGGCAGCTATCCCAACCTGAGCGGCGACCTGAGTGCTGGCGGCATCGCCGTGGCACCGCCGGCGATGGATACGCTGGTGGTCAATCCGCCGCCGCTCTACAGCAAGAGCTTCGCGCCGACGATCGTGTTCGCTGGAACAAGCAGCACGCTGCAGTTCGTCATCGACAACACGGCCAGCACGCTCGCCGCCAGTGGCTTGAGCTTCACCGACAACCTGCCCGCCGGCATGACCGTGGCCACGCCAGCGGTCGTGGTCAACGGCTGTGGCGGCATGCTGACGGCCACGGCCGGCAGCGGCGTGATCACGCTCAGCGGTGGCGGTGTGGCCGCTGGTGCCAGTTGCACGATCGAAGTGGACGTCGTGTCCAGCTCGGCAGGCGCTTTCGTCAATACGACCGGTGACCTGACCAGCCTGCTGGGCAACAGTGGACCGGCCAGTGCCAGTTTGCAGGTGGAGCCACTGCCTGGTTTCACCAAGCTGTTCCTGGCCGATCCGGTCTTCGTCGGCCAGACCACGACGCTGCAGTTCACCATCAGCAACACCAGCACGCTGCTGGCACTCAGCGGACTGAGCTTTGTCGACAATCTGCCGGCTGGCCTGATCGTGGCCAGCCCCGCCAATGCGGCCACCACCTGCACCGGTGGCACGTTGACGGCCGTTCCTGGCAGCGGGGTCATCAGCTACAGTGGTGGCAGTCTCGCGACGGGCGCCAGCTGCACGGTGAGTGTGGACCTGTTGGCTGGCTCCGCCGGTCTGCTGTCCAACACCAGTGGTGCACTGACCAGCAACGCCGGTGACAGCGGCACGGCGACCGACACGCTGCTGGTCGATCCGCTGCCGCTGCTGAGCAAGACTTTTGCCCCGCCAGCGATCGCGGTGGGCGATCTGAGCCTGCTCACGCTGACCATCGACAACAGCGGCAGCAGTGCACCGATCAGCAGCATCGATGTCACCGACAGTCTGCCAGCCGGCGTGACTTTGGCCACTCCGGCCGCGGGCGCCACGACCTGCACCGGTGGCACCCTCACCGCGGCGGACGGTGGCGCTGTGCTCAGCTACAGCGGCGGCTCGCTGGCTGCCGGCGCCAGTTGCACGGTGACCGCCAATGTCACCAGCGCGCTGGGTGGCAGCTATCTGAACACCACCGGCAATCTGACCAGCAGCGCGGGCACGACCGGTCCGGCCAGCGCCACGCTGCAGGTCAGCACCCGGCCGCTCTTCAGCAAGCAGTTCAACCCCGTGGCCGTGTTCGTCAATCAGAGCTCGCGACTGGTGCTGAGCGTCGACCACAGCACCGGCACGTTGCCCGCCGACCTGCTGGCGGTTACCGACAATCTGCCCGCGGGTCTGGTGCTGGCCACGCCGGCCAATGCCAGCAACAGCTGCGGCGGTATGCTGACGGCCATCGATGGTGGTAGCAGTTTGAGCCTGAGCGGTGGTCTGCTGGCCGCTGGCGCCAGCTGCACCGTCGAAGTCGACGTGATGGCTGCCAGTGCCGGTCTGTATGCCAATGTGAGCGGTGATCTGACCTCCACCCTGGGCAACAGCGGACCAGCCAGCGCCGATCTGCAGGTCGATCCGGCGCCCGGCCTGAGCAAGGCTTTCGTCCCAACTCAGGTGTTCGTCGGCCAGAGCAGTGCGGTCACGTTGATGATCGACAACGCCACCAGTCTGCAGGCGCTGAGCGGTGTGATGCTCAGCGACGTGCTGCCGGCGGGCCTGCAGATCGCCACCCCTGCCAATGCCAGCAGCAGCTGTGGCGGCACCCTGAGCGCGCCCGCTGGTGGCAGCACTGTCAGCCTGAGCGGCGGCAGCGTGGCGGCCGGTGCGAATTGCACGATCAGCTTCGACGTCCTGGCCGTCTCTGCCGGAGCTCTGCTCAACACCACGTCGCCGCTGCAGTCCAATGCGGGCAGTGTGGCAGCGGCCAGCGCGACCTTGCAGGTCGATCCGCAGCCTGTGTTGAGCAAGAGTTTCGCGCCCAGTGCGGTGGCCGTCGACGCGATCAGCCAGCTGAGCCTCAGCATCGACAACAGCGGCAGCAGCACCGCACTGACTGGGATCGCCGTCAGTGACAACCTGCCAGCCGGGCTGACGCTGGCGACGCCGGCCAATGCCAGCACGGACTGTGTGGGCGGCACGTTGACCGCCGCCGACGGTGGCAGCGTGATCAGCTACAGCGGCGGCGGTCTGGCCGCGGGTGCCAGCTGCAGCATTCAGGCAGACGTGTTCAGTGCCACGCCGGGCAGTTACGTCAACACCACCGGCGATCTGACCAGTAACGCCGGCAACAGCGGCACCGCCAGCGCCACCCTGGTGGTCAGCAGTCGGCCGCTGTTGAGCAAGCAGTTCAGTCCGGCTGCCGGATTCATCAACCTGCCGGTGCGTCTGGTCCTGTCCATCGACCACAGCAGCGGCGTGCTGCCGGCCACCGCGCTGGACCTGACCGATCCGCTGCCAGCGGGTCTGGTGATCGCGACTCCGGCGAACGCTGTCACCAATTGCACCGGTGGCGCGCTGACGGCAACCGCCGGCAGTGGCAGCCTGAGTTACAGCGGTGGCAGCGTGCCTGCCGGCGCCAGCTGCACGATCGAAGTCGACGTGGTGGCAGCAGCCGCTGGCGACTACCTCAACACCACCGGCGACCTGCTCTCCAGTCTGGGCAACAGCGGCAATGCCAGTGCCACGTTACGCGTCGACGCGGCACCAGGCCTGAGTAAGGCCTTCGCGCCCACCCAGATCTTCGTCGGCCAGACCAGCACGGTGACCCTGAGCATCGACAACAGCAGCAGCCAGCAGGCGGTCGGTGGTCTGGCCATCACGGACACATTGCCCGCCGGCCTGTTGTTGGCCAGCCCGCCTGCCACCAGCAACAGCTGTGGCGGCAGTCTGCAGGCGCTTGCCGGTGGCAGCAGCGTGATGCTCAGTGGCGGCATGGTTGCCGCGGGCAGCAGCTGCGCCGTCAGCTTCGACGTCGTGGCCGGCAGCAGTGGCAGTCTGCTCAACTCGACTTCAGTGCTGACCACCGACGCCGGTTCGGTGCCACCGGCCAGCGCCAGCCTGCAGGTCGAGCCGCAGCCCACACTGAGCAAGGCCTTTGCGCCGACGCAGATATTCGTTGGCGGACAGGCCAGCGTGGTGCTGACCATCGACAACCCCGGGGCGTTGGCGCTGACCAACGTGGCCTTGACCGATGATCTGCCGATCGGCCTGCTGCTGACCGCCAGCCCCAATGCGCAGACCGACTGTGGCGGGACGCTGACGGCGGGCGCGGGCGCTACGACAGTGAGCCTCAACAGCGGCGCCTTGGTAGCCGGCGGCAGTTGCACGATCAGCTTCGACGTACAGGCCTCGGTTGTCGGTGATCTGACCAACACGACTGCCCCGCTGCAAAGCAGCGCCGGTGGCACTCCGACTGCGACCGCCACCCTGCGGGTCAATCCGGTCCCGGCTTTCAGCAAGCGCTTCGAGCCGGAACTGATCCTTGCAGATCAGACCACCACGGTGATTCTGACCATCGACAATTCGGCCAGTACATTGCCCGTGACGGGAATGAGCTTCAGCGACGACCTGCCCAGCGGCATGTTCGTGGCGGCACCGTCGAATGCAGCCCAGGACTGTGGCGCTGGAACGCTCAACGCCACCAGCGGCGCCACCCTGGTGAGCTACAGCGGCGGCAGTGTGGCGGCCGGCGCCATCTGCACCGTGCGCTTTGACGTCGGGGTCATGTCCGAAGGCTTGTTCGACAATGTGGCCGGACCGTTGCAAACCGATGTGGGCCTGGGCGATGCGGCGGCCACGGCGCGCCTGACTGCCAGTCCAGGTGCCATGCCGGTGCCAATGCTCAGCCACCGAGCGATTTCGCTGCTGCTGATCATGATGCTGGCACTGGGCCTGCTGGGCCTGCGCCAGCGTAGCGACTGAGCCGCGGGGCCGGTGGCTGTGAGAAGCCACCGGCTGGACAGATCATCGTTGGTGGTGCCGGCCGCGCGGGAGCGAACGGTGTCCGACGAGCATCGAGCAGCGGTGCGGCGTCTGCGTGTTGCCATGTTGCTGACTATGCAAAGTCGCCGCAACACGCTGCAAGAATGGCTGGTCCGATCACGGAGCCGGCCTGTGAGAACTGCGGCAAATGACCGGGTGCGGCCTGTCGGGAAGGCCCAGCCTTCTTGTGCAGGCGCGCGATGCCGACGCGCCACGCGGGCCGCGTCCTATTCGGCCAGCCGTGCCTCAATGCGGGCGAGGCGGGCCTCCAGTTCGGCGATCTTGGCGTCCTTGGCAGCGAGTTCCGCCTGCAGCGCCTGCGTTGCAGCGACCGCAACACCGGCGAGGTCTCCCGGTGCCAGTCGCGTCGGATCCGTGCCCAGACCGAAGGCGGCGTGAAAATCCTCCGCCACCGGGCCCAGATGTCGTTCGCTGGAGCCGATGTACTGCCAGCTGTAGATGGGCAGATTCGCCAGCAGGTCCAAAATGCTGGCGCCGGTGACCGCCACCAGCTGCTCCTTGAAGCTGCGGCTGGAGCCCTGCGTCAGCGTGCCGGTGATGGTCAGGTTGCCGGCCGGATCCAGTTGCATGACCGACGGGCCGCCTGCATCGGCACTCAGCAGGAAGGGTGCCGATGCCGAACTGATGTCCAGCGCGGCGCCCGGCGTGGTCGTGCCCAGGCCGACAAAACCCGCCGCACTGATCACCGTGGCATCGGTCGGCGCGCCCGGCCGGATGCGGAAGGGCTGCGTTCCAGTGGTCTGGTCGCGGACCACCAGACCAGTCTCGTTGCCGACCACGTCCCAGGTCTGCGCCGGGAAGCCCAGCGCCGGTGACTGCTCCAGCCGCAGGCCGGGGCTGTCGCCCTGAAAAGCATGCAGGGAACGCTGCGGAATATTGGTGCCGACGCCGACGAAGCCGCCGTTGCCGACAAACAGGTTGTTGTTCAGCGCGCCGGCTTCGACCACCAGATTGCGACGATTGGTGCCGCGATCGGTGATTGCGAAGTAGTTCGCACCGCCATTGGTCGTGTCATTGGCGGTCAGCTCCCAGTCGTTGCTGGGAAAGCTGGCCGAATTGGAGGTGTCGAAGAAAGTGATGCGGAGATTGTTCTCCGACATGCGGATCGTGTCGCTACCAAAATTCTGGTTGTTCACGCAGTCGGTGCCGACGCAGAGGCTGCCAGTGCCGCCGTTGATGATCACGTCATCGCCAAACACGGCGTCCTTGGCCTGACTGCCATTGTGACCCTTGCCCGCCGCGGAGACTTCCGGTGCCCGGCTGTCGACCATCTGCCCGCGGGCCACGGTGAAACTGCCCGATTCCACCGCGGTGGCACCGGGCCAGCCGGTGGGCAATTCGCTGCCCACCTGTTCGCGCTGAGCCCTCGCCAGCAGGTACTGCGGGACCTCGGCGCGGCGGACGATTTGCCACCGGTAGCTGCCGTCGGCCAGGCTGCGCTGCGTGGCCAGTGCGGCGGCCAGACTGGCCTGCTGTGCGTTGGCGAAGGGCACGTCCACCACGGCGCCGGCCGGCGTCCGCAGGCGCACCACGGCGGCTGCGGCATCGGCATCCAGACTGACTCCCTGCGCGAACGCTGCCTGACTACCCAAGGCCAGGAAAACGGCGGCGGCGAGGGGTCGGAACATGGCGGCTCTCCAGCGCAACGTTGAAGTCCCGCAGTCTATCAGCCCAGCCTTGCAACAGATTGGCGCGCGCTCGGTTCTGGCCGCCGATGACGTGAACTTTGCGCCTTCGCCCACCCGTTCAGGGCTGGAAGTCGCGCAGTACATGGATGGCCATGCCCAGCGCCGAATCGTCGACGTCACGGTGCAGAACCAGGCGGATCAGCGGCGAGCCGACCGACACCGTCAGTCCGCCGCGCTCGCAATGTTGTCGAAATGCCAGCAAGTGCCGAGGATCGATCTGCACGAACACCATGTTGGTGTGCTGGGTCACGGCGGAAAAGGCTGCCGTGCCCTGCAACGCGGCGGCCAGTTGTGCGGCGCGATCGTGATCCTCGGCCAGCTTCGCCACATGCTGATCGAGCGCGTGCAGGCAAGCGGCGGCGAGCAGGCCGGCCTGTCGCATGCCGCCGCCGCACACCTTGCGCCAGCGACGCGCGCGTTCGATCAACGCCGCATCGCCCAGCAGGACCGAGCCCACCGGCGCCCCCAGTCCCTTGGAAAAACACACCGAAACGCTGTCGAAATGGCCGCAGATGGCTCGGGCCGCAGACATCGCATCCGTGCCGTCCGTGACTTGCGCGACGGCGGCATTGAACAGCCGGGCGCCGTCCAGATGCAGCGCCAGACCATGCTGATCGCAGAAGGCCCTGGCCTGCTCGAGGTAGTCCGTTGGCAATACGCGGCCCTGCCAGGTGTTTTCCAGGCAGACCAGGCGCGTGCGGGCGAAGTGTGGATCGATCGGCTTGAGGGCGCGCTGCAGCGACTCGATAGGCAAGCAACCCAGCTCGTTCTGAACGATCGGATGCGGCTGGATCGACCCCAGCACCGCGGCGCCGCCGCCTTCGTACTTGTAGGTGTGGGCTTCCATGCCGACCAGATACTCGTCGCCGCGTTCGCAGTGGGCCAGCAGCGCACAGAGATTGCTCTGCGTGCCGCTGGGCAGGAACAGGGCGGCGGCGAAGCCCAGGTCGTTGGCCAACCGCTCCTGCAGGGCATTGACCGTTGGGTCTTCCCCGTAGACATCGTCGCCGACCGCCGCCGCCAGCATGGCTTGGCGCATGGCCTCGGTCGGTCGGGTCACGGTATCGCTGCGCAGATCGATCGTCACCCTGAATCTCCGGGGCTGAGGTTGGGGCGCAGAGCTTGCCACGGTGCGGGCTGCTAAGCTCGCCGGCCTAGCTGACAACGATCCTGGGGACAGCCCATGCAGTCCGGCGCATCCGATGATTTTCTGGGCCACCCGAAGGGCCTGTACGTCTGCTTCTTCACCGAGATGTGGGAGCGCTTCTCCTTCTACGGCATGAAGGCGCTGCTGTTGCTGTATCTGATCGACTACCACCTGTTTGGCGACCACGCCGGCTATGACGTGATTGGCGCCTACGGTGGGCTGGTCTATGCGATTCCGGTCATCGGCGGTCTGCTCGCCGACCGTTACCTGGGTATGCGCAAGGCGGTGGTCTTCGGCGGGATCCTGTTGTGCCTGGGCCATTTGGGCATGGCCTTCGAGGGCGCCCAGGCGACCAAGGTCGGCGAGGTCGTCACCCGCGACGAATCGGCACTGCTGGTCTTCTACACCTCGCTGGCGCTGATCATCGTCGGTGTCGGCTTCCTCAAGCCGAACATCTCGACCATCGTCGGCAAGCTCTATTCGCAGGACGACCCGCGCCGCGACTCGGGCTTTTCGCTGTTCTATGCCGGCATCAATCTCGGTGCCCTGTTCGCTTCGCTGGTCTGCGGGTATCTGGGCCAGACCTTTGGCTGGAAGTATGGCTTCGGTGTGGCCGGCATTGGCATGGTGCTGGGCCTGGGCATGTTCCTGTGGGGGCAGCGCTACCTGCATGGCCTCGCCGAACCGGCCGACCCTCAGGCACTGCAACAGCGCACGGCGCTGGGCATCAGCCGCGAATGGACGATTTATCTGGGTAGCGTGCTCGGCCTGCTGCCGCTGGCCTGGCTGATGTGGGCCTCGGCCAACGGTGCCTTCACGCTCGGCGAGCACGTGTCGCTGGCCCTGCTGCTGATGATGGTGATGCTCGGTGCCGTGCTGCTGTGGTTCATGGTCTTCATCCTGCGCCAATGCACCCCGGTCGAGCGCGACCGCATGCTGGCGCTGATGGCCCTGATTTTCTGGGCGCTGGTGTTCTTCACGCTGTACGAGCAGACCTACGGCTCTTGGGTGACCTTTACCGACCGGCTGCTGACCAAGGATCTGTTCCCGTCGATGGTGATTACCGACTACACGCCGTTGCCGTGGTCGATCTACAGCCTGATCCTGGCGCCGGCGTCCTTCTTCGTCGCCGCGCGGCTGTCCGATCGCACGCCGGGTTCGGCGGCGCCCAAGTGGATCTTTGGCACGGTCTTCGCCGCGGTCGGCGTATTTCTGCTCCGTGACCTGCTCGTGCTGCCACAAACCGCCGGCTCGCTGACCTTCCTCGGCGCGATGTTCATTGTCCTGCTGGCGCCGATCTTCACCGGCCTGTGGGGCTGGCTGGATCGTTTCGGCGCCAATCCCTCCAAGCCGATCAAGAGCGCGATTGGACTGGTCTTCGCCGGGCTGGCCTTCGTCCCGCTCGCGCTGGCCGCCGAGGAAGTGGGCGCGACGGGCGCGATGGCCAGTGTCTGGTGGCTGGTGCTGGCCTACTTCGTGCTGGAGATTGGCGAGATGTGCCTGTCGCCAGTCGGCCTGTCGGCGGTGACCCAGCTCAGCGTGGCGCGTGTCACCAGCCTGATGATGGGCACCTGGTTTCTGGCCACCGCCTTCTCCGAGACCCTGGCGGCCCTGTTTGGCAAGCTCGCCGCCATTGAGGAGGTGGGCGCGGACATCGACCTGGTCGCCGCCTCCGCCAAGTACGCCGATCTGTTCTGGCTGATGACCTGGATCGGTCTGGGCTGCGCCGTGCTCGCGTTTGCCGTGGCACCGCTGCTCAAACGCTTGATGCACGGGGTTCGATGAGATTGGCAATAGCCGCCAGGCAACTCGGTTTGCTGAGGGCGCGGTTCCGTTGTCCAGGATCAGATTGGCCTGATCCTGTGGCTTGGCTTGGCAATCCAGCCTGACTCGGACGGGACTCAGGGCAGGCTGTGGCCCGTGCCATCCAGATAGCCTTCGGCGCGCAACCGCTCAACGACGGCATCCGCGGCACTGCCCACATCCATCGCGACGGTATCCAGGCGCATCTCGGGCTGCAGCGGCGGCTCGTAGGGCGAATCAATGCCGGTGAAGTTCTTCAGCTCGCCGCGGCGTGCCTTCGCGTACAGACCCTTGACGTCGCGGCGCTCGGCTTCGGCCAGCGGCGTGTCCACATGGATTTCGAAGAACTCGCCTTCCCCGAGCAGGCCACGCGCCATCTCGCGCTCGGAGCGGAAGGGCGAAATGAAGGCCGTCAAGACAATCAGGCCGGCGTCGACCATCAGTCGCGCCACTTCGGCGATGCGGCGAATGTTCTCGACCCGATCAACATCGGTGAAGCCCAGATCGCGATTGAGACCGTGGCGCACATTGTCACCATCGAGCAGATAGGTGTGGTGGCCCAGCGCCGCCAGACGCTTTTCGACGGCATTGGCGATGGTCGACTTGCCGGCACCGGAGAGGCCGGTGAACCACAGCACACAGGGTCGCTGCGCCTTCAGGCCCGCGCGCAACTGCTTGTCGACGTCCAGCGCCTGGCGGTGAATGTTGCTGGCCCGCCGCAAGGCGAAATGGATCATCCCGGCGCCCAGGGTCTGGCCGCTTTCCCGATCGATGATCAGGAAGGCGCCGGTGTCGCGGATCTCTCGGTAGGGATCAAAGCCCACCGGCCGATCCAGACTGATGCTGGCGACGCCGATGTCGTTCAGGCCCAGCGTCGAGGCGGCGGTGTGCTCGAGCGTGTTGACGTTGACCCGGTATTTCAGGTCGGTGACCTGCACGCGCGCCTGGCTGCTGGCCAGTTTGAAGGCATAGCTGCGCCCTGGCAGCAGCGGCTGCTCGTGCATCCAGACGATGGTGGCTTCGAATTGATCGGCCGACTCCGCCGGCTGCTCGGCGCTGCTGAGCAGGTCGCCGCGGGAAATGTCCAGTTCTTCAGTGAGGGTCAGTGTCACGGCCTGGCCGGCAGTAGCTTCGGCCAGATCGCCGTCGGCGGTCACGATGCGCGCCACCTGGGCCGAGCGGCCCGAAGGCTGTACGCGCAACCGATCACCCGGTCGGATCACCCCGCTGGCCAGGGTGCCGGCGTAGCCGCGAAAGTCCTGATTCGGACGACTGACCCATTGCACCGGAAAGCGCGCCGGCTGCGTCCCTGCTTCCTGTGGGTGGGCCGGCAGGCTTTCCAGCAGACCCATCAACGTCGCACCGTGATACCAGTCGCTGCGCTCACTGCCCTGCCAGAGATTGTCGCCGTGCAAGGCGCTGAGCGGAATCGCATGGAACCGGTCGATGCCGAGCTGGTTGGCAAAGTCTTGGAAATCCTCGCGAATTTCGTCAAAAACCGCCTCCGACCAGTCCACCAGATCCATCTTGTTCACAGCCAGAATCAGCTGCCGAATGCCCAGCAAGTGAACCAGATAGGCATGCCTGCGGGTTTGCGTCAGGATGCCCTTGCGCGCATCCACCAGCAGGATGGCCAACTCGGCATTGGAGGCGCCGGTGACCATGTTGCGGGTGTACTGCTCGTGGCCCGGTGTGTCGGCCACGATGAAGCGACGCCGCTGGGTGGCAAAGTAGCGGTAGGCCACATCGATGGTGATGCCCTGCTCGCGTTCGGCTTCCAGTCCATCGACCAGCAGTGCAAAGTCCAACTCGCCGTTCTGCGTGCCCATGCGCTGCGACTCGCTGCGCAATGTCGCCAGCTGGTCGTCGTAGATCTGTCGCGATTCGTACAGCAGGCGCCCGAGCAAGGTGCTCTTGCCATCGTCGACACTGCCGCAGGTGATGAAGCGCAGCAGGTCGATGTTGTCCGGTGCGTTCGACGTCAAAGGCGAATTCATCAGAAGTAGCCCTCCTGCTTCTTCTTTTCCATCGAAGCACCGGCATCGTGGTCAATGACCCGGCCCTGCCGCTCGGAACTGCGACTGGCCAAGGTTTCGGTGATGATCCCGTCCAGGGTGTCAGCTTCCGATTCGATCGCACCGGTCAGTGGATAGCAGCCGAGCGTGCGAAAGCGCACCTTGCGCTGTACCGGTACCTCGCCGGGTCGCAGCGGCATGCGCTCGTCGTCCACCATGATCAGCACACCATCGCGCTCGACCACCGGGCGTTCGGCGGCAAAATACAGGGGCACCAATTCGATGCCTTCGCGGCGGATGTACTGCCAGATGTCCGCTTCGGTCCAGTTCGACAAGGGAAAGGCACGCAGGCTTTCGCCCTTGCGTTTGCGCCCGTTGTACAACCGCCAGAGCTCCGGCCGTTGATTCTTCGGGTCCCAGCGATGCTGGGCGTTGCGCAGAGAAAGCACCCGTTCCTTCGCCCGTGACTTTTCCTCGTCTCGGCGTGCGCCGCCAAAGGCGACGTCGAAGCCGTGCAGATCCAACGCCTGCTTCAGTGCCTGGGTCTTCATGATGTCGGTGTGCAGGCCGGCACCGTGGTCGAAGGGATTGATACCGCGGGCCACACCGTCCGGATTGCGATAAACGATCAGTTCGAGCTGTGACTCGCGCACGATGCGGTCCCGGTGCGCGTACATGGCCCGGAACTTCCAGCCCGTGTCGACGTGCAGCAGCGGGAAGGGCAGGCGGGCCGGGTAGAAGGCCTTCAGCGCCACATGCAGCAACACGGCGCTGTCCTTGCCGATCGAATAGAGCATGACCGGTCGCTCGGCTTCGGCGACGACCTCACGAAAGATGTGAATTGCTTCGGCTTCCAGCCTGGCCAGGTGATCAAGAGTCATGCGCGAAGACGATTGACGAAGCGGACGCGCAGCATAGTCGGACTGGTTTCGCGAATGTACTGCCAAAAATTGCTTGTACAGATGATCGAGGCCTGGCGAGAGCGGTGTCCTGGACTGGTTCTCGACGGCGAGGGGCGTGCGCACTCGACTGCGCGAACGCGGCCTGTGCGCTGGCGGCACAAACAACCGAACGCCGGCCTGCTCCGACAACCAGCTGCTGGCCACTTCGGGCCAGCCCCGGCCAGGAACGATCAACAGGGCCGTAGCGTCGGCGCCGCTCAGGCTGGCGACGAAGCGGGTGAGCGCCGGCGCTCGCAGCGAACCCCGCCAGAAGGCCCACTGCACCCGTCCGCGGCGGTCAATCGCGCGCAGCAGTCCGCCCCGTTTGCCGGACTGCTGAAGTGGCGGCGGCAGCGTTGATTCCTCCAGGCCGACCCAGCGTCCGTCCATCCCGTTGAGGTGTCGAAGCTCGCGCCACCAGTCCGGGTCAAGTTGCGACCAGAAGGCCTTGCCGGTGCCATAGATGCCCCAGTCCTGCAGCCGTCGGTGCAGTCGCCTCGAACTGGTCTGCAGACCAGCCCGTCGCAGCTCGGTGACGCAATGTGCCAGGCTCCAGGGGGCGCCGTCCGGCGCCAGTTCATTGGCCAGAAAGGCTCCCCGCAGCCATTGCCAGATCGGCGCTTGCAGACCGTCTGGTGGCAGCGCCTTGCGTCCACTGCGACGTGCTTCCAGCCCCGTCCAGCCTTCCGTCTGAAAGCGACGCCAGGCTGCCACCGCAGTGGGCAGGGACACGCCAGCAGCGGCGGCGGCTTGCCGCAGGCTGGCCCCGCTCAGACGGGCTGAAACCACCGCGCGGCGGCGCTCGGTGGGGTCCATGGCGATCCGTACAAGTTATTTTTGGCAAGATTATCGTTTGCCGCGCGAAACTGGAATGGTGGGATGGGCTGAACGGCTGTTCGAAGCGGTGAGGTGTTTGAGAAAAGCTGAATACTAGGCAGGGCTTGACCGTGCCATCCATTGCAGCGCCCGCGAGCCCGTCCTATAAAGACCATCCCGGCCCCGAGTTGAACGACGTTGTCCGCTCTCTATCGTGCCTTGTTGCTGCTGCTGATCACATCGTCCTCCGCCTGGGCGTTGGAGATTGCTGGAATCAGCGTGCCCGATGTCGTGCAGGGCGACGGCAGCCAGGGACGCATGAGTCTGGCCGGCCACGCCGAGGTGCACCGGCGCTATCTGCCGTTCTATGGCGTGACCTTGCATCTGCCCGAACAGCGTCCGCGCTCGGCGGTGTTGGTGCAGGGACTGGCGCCTTGCCGGATCACGCTGATCTGGTACGCCCGTGATCTCGACGCAGCGCATGTGCGCAACTACTTCGCCGAGCGTTTTGCTGGCGCGGCTGACGACGAAGTGCTGACCCGCGCCCGTCCACGGATCGACCAGTTGCTTGAGGTACTTCCCGGTGTTTCCCGTGGCAGCCGCTTCAGCTTCGACTATGACCCGGATCGCGGTATGCGGGTCGAGATTGACGGTGAGCCGTTGATCTCTCTGCCGGGGGTCGAGTTCAACCGAGTGTTGTTGTCGCTGTGGCTGGGTACGGCTGCTGAAGATGGCGTCGCTCGAGCGCTGCTGGCCGAAGCCTCCTGAGGTCGTTCGCGCCCGACTTTGGCGCCCAGACCCTTTGACGCAGTGCAGCAGTTGTGCTGTATTGATCGTCCCGACGAAGCGCCATCAACAGTCCGGCTGAACGCTGGCTGATTCTGTGCCGATTCGCGCGGGACGACGCGGATCCGGGAGGCGGAGATCCGCATGGACGGGCGGTGAAGCCGATCGTGCGGGCCTGATCCCCGCGCGCCGTCGCCTCGCTGCCCTGCACCATCGAGCAGGAGTGCGGCGCGCCATGGTTGGCTTGTATGACCCGCGTTTCGAACACGACAGTTGTGGTTTCGGGCTGATCGCCCAACTCGACGACCGCCGTTCGTCAGATCTCGTGGCCGCGGCCCTGTCCGCACTGGCGCGCATGTCGCACCGCGGCGGAATCGGCGGCGACGGCCTCAGTGGTGATGGATGTGGCCTGTTGCTGCGCCGCCCGGAGAGCTTTCTGCGTGCCCTGGCCGAAGAGTCGGGCATTCGTGTCGGCATGC
This sequence comes from Lysobacterales bacterium, assembly GCA_041395325.1. Taxonomy (GTDB): domain Bacteria; phylum Pseudomonadota; class Gammaproteobacteria; order Xanthomonadales; family SZUA-5; genus JAWLAT01. The sequence continues at coordinate 59,217 of JAWLAT010000014.1, read as the reverse complement.
TGTTTGCCAGTGGCCTGGTTTTTCTGTCCCGCGATCACATTGCCGCCGAGTCGGCACGGCGCGAGTTGGCCGCCCAGGCGGCGCGACTGAATCTGCATGTGGCCGGTTGGCGTGAGGTGCCGATCGATGAGTCCGCCTGTGGTCCTGCTGCCCTGGCCACGATGCCGCGCATCGAGCAGGTTTTCGTCAACGCCGAACCCGGTTCGGACACTGGCAGTTTTGCTCGCGCGCTCTATCGCCTGCGTCGGCGCACCGAGATTGCCCTGCAGCATGACAACGACTTTTTCGTCGTCAGCCTGTCACCGTGGTCGATCGGCTACAAAGGCATGGTCATCCCCGGTCGCCTGGGGGATCTCTATCCGGACCTGTCGCACGCCGAAGTCAGTGCCAGCGCTGCCGTTTTTCATCAGCGCTTCTCGACCAACACCGAGCCGCGCTGGGCGCTGGCCCAGCCCTTCCGCTTTCTGGCCCACAACGGCGAAATCAATTCGATCCAGGGCAATCGCAACTGGATGCGCGGCCGCGGCGCCAAGCTGCGCTCGCCGCTGATGGACTTCCGCGAGTTCGAGCCACTGATCGAACTGGAGGGATCCGACTCGCAGAGCCTGGACAACATGCTCGAGGTGCTGCTGGTGGGCGGGCTGGAACTGCCCCAGGCCATGCGCATGCTGGTGCCGCCGGCCTGGCGTGACACCGAGTCGATGGACCCGGACTTGCAGGCCTTCTACGAGTACTTCGCGCTCAGTTCCGAGCCGTGGGACGGGCCGGCCGGGATTGTCATGCTGGATGGGCGCTACGCCGCCTGTACGCTGGATCGCAATGGCCTGCGGCCAGCGCGCTGGCTGCTGACCCAGGACCGCCATCTGGTCGTGGCCTCCGAGACCGGCGTCTACGATGTCGCGGCCGAGAATGTGGTGGCCAAGGGCAGGCTTGGGCCGGGCGAGATGATCGCCGCCGACCTGTACAGCGGCGAGTTCCTGGGCAGCGACGACATCGATCGCATCAACCGCAATCGGGCGCCTTTCAAGCGCTGGTTGAAGCAGGGTGTCAGTTATCTGGAAAGTGACCTGATCGATCCCAGTTTGGCAACCGAGCCCATGGACGATCACACCCTGGCCAGCTTCCAGAAGCGCTTCGGTCTCAGTCGGGAGGAACGCGACGCGGTGCTCAAGGTGCTCGCCGAAAGCGAGATGGAGGCAACCGCCTCAATGGGCGACGACACGCCGATCGCGGTGCTGTCGGGGCGGATTCGCTCCCTCTACGACTACTTCCGCCAGGCTTTCGCCCAGGTCACCAATCCGCCCATCGACCCGCTGCGCGAACGGCTGGTGATGTCGCTGACCACTCAGCTCGGGCGCGAGGGCAACCTCTTCAGCATGGCGCCTGAGAATGCCCGGCAGATCGTGCTGAATTCGCCGATCCTGTCCCAGCGCAAGCTGCGGCAGATCCTGGCCACTGCCGACTTTGGCGCCAACCACATCACCATCGACCTGCACTATCCGCAGGAAGAAGGGTTGGCGGCGGCGCTGGCACGCTTTTGTCAGCAGGCCGAAGCGGCGGTGCGGCAGGGCTCGGTGCTGGTCCATCTGACGGATCGTCAACCTCGCCCAGGCTGCCTGCCGGCCCATGCGCTGCTGGCGGTCGGTGCGGTGCACCAGCATCTGGTGCGAGCCGGCTTGCGCTCGGACTGCAATTTGCTGGTGGAGACCGGCACTGCCCGAGATCCCCATCACTTCGCCTGCCTGCTGGGTTTCGGCGCCACCGCCGTCTATCCCTTCCTGGCCTATCAAAGCCTGTTCGCGATGGGCCGCAGCGGCGTGATCAAGGCCCGCGCGGCCGAACCGCGCGAACTGGGCCGCAGCTATCGGCGTGGCATTCGCAAGGGCCTGCTGAAGATCCTGTCGAAGATGGGTATCAGCACAATGGACAGCTATCGCGGCGCGCAGCTGTTCGAGATCGTTGGCCTGGCGCCCGAAGTGGTGCGGATGTGCTTTGCCGGGTCGCCCAGCCGCATCGGAGGCGCAGGATTTGCCGAGATCGAGGCCGAGCAAGCGGCCCTGTGCGCCTTGGCCGATGATCCGGTCGCGCAGCTCGAGCCGGGCGGGCTGCTGCGTTACGTCTATGGCGGCGAATACCACATGTTCAATCCGGACGTGATCGCCGCACTGCAGCAGGCGGCGCGCAGCGGTGAAGCGGCCGACTTCCAGCGCTACAGCGCACTGGTCAACGAACGCCCGCCGTCGGCATTGCGCGATCTGTTGCGGGTGCAGCCGGTCGGTCCGCCAGTGCCGCTGGATGAAGTCGAATCCGAAGCGGATATCCTCAAGCGCTTCGACTCGGCCGGTATGAGCCTGGGTGCATTGTCGCCCGAAGCCCATGAGGCGCTGGCCATCGGCATGAACCGCCTGGGTGGCCGCTCCAATTCCGGTGAAGGTGGCGAGGATCCGGCCCGCTACGGCACCGAGCGGATGAGCAAGATCAAGCAGGTGGCCTCAGGCCGTTTCGGCGTCACGCCTTCCTATCTGGTCAATGCCGAAGTGCTGCAGATCAAGATCGCGCAAGGCGCCAAGCCCGGCGAGGGTGGTCAGCTGCCAGGGCACAAGGTCAACGAGATGATCGCGCAGTTGCGCTATGCCAAGCCCGGCATTGGTCTGATCTCGCCGCCGCCGCACCACGACATCTATTCGATCGAGGACCTGGCACAGCTGATCTATGACCTGAAGGAGATCAATTCGCGGGCGCTGGTCTCGGTCAAGCTGGTCTCGCATGCCGGCGTTGGGACGATCGCTGCCGGAGTCACCAAGGCCTACGCCGACCTGATCACCATCTCAGGCCACGATGGCGGTACCGGCGCCAGCCCGATCAGCAGCATCAAGTACGCCGGCACGCCCTGGGAGCTGGGGCTGGCCGAGGCGCACCAGACGTTGCTGCGCAACGGCCTGCGTCATCGCGTCCGTCTGCAGACCGATGGTGGTTTGAAAACGGCGCTGGATGTGGTCAAGGCCGCGATGTTGGGCGCAGAGAGCTTTGGCTTCGGCACCGCGCCGATGGTGGCGCTGGGTTGCAAATACCTGCGCATCTGTCATCTCAACAACTGCGCCACCGGCGTGGCGACGCAGCACGAGGTGCTGCGGGCCAAGCACTTCATCGGCCTGCCCGAGATGGTGATGCATTTCTTCAGCGGTCTGGCCCGGGAGGTGCGTCAAATGCTGGCCAGCCTGGGTGCGCGCAGTGTGGGTGAGCTGGTGGGGCGAAGCGATCTGCTGCAGCCGATTGAGTCGGCTTCCGGCAAGGCGCGAGGACTGGACCTGCGGCCGCTGCTCAGCCGCGACGGCCTGGCCCAGCCCGACATCGGCGGTTGCACGGTGGAACGCAATCCACCCGCCGATCATGGCGCACTGGCGGCCCGGATCTACAGCGATGTCGAAGCCGCGGTCGTTGACGGTCGCGGCGGTCACTACAGCTATGCCATCGGCAATCGTGACCGCACCATCGGTGCCCGCGTCTCTGGTCTGATCGCCCGCCGCTACGGCAATGCCGGCCTGCCCGGTGCACCACTGCAACTGCAGTTCACGGGGAGCGCCGGGCAGAGCTTCGGCGCCTGGAATGCGGCCGGTCTGGAACTGCAGCTGGAAGGCGAGGCCAACGACTACGTCGGCAAGGGCATGGCGGGTGGTCGAATCGTTCTGCAGCCGCCGCGGGCTTCACGCTTCGAGGCCAGGCATACGGTCATCGCCGGCAACACCTGTCTCTACGGGGCGACCGGTGGCGAGTTTTATGCAGCTGGTGTGGCAGGCGAGCGTTTCGCGGTTCGCAACTCTGGCGCCACGGCAGTCGTCGAAGGCAGCGGCGATCATTGCTGCGAGTACATGACCGGAGGGGTCGTCGCCGTGCTCGGTCGCACCGGCCTGAACTTTGGGGCCGGTCTGACCGGCGGCTTTGCCTATGTGCTGGATCTGGACCGTGACTTCGTCGATCGCTACAACCACGAGCTGATCGACATCCAGCGCATTTCCAGCGAGGGCATGGAGCACTACATGCAACATCTGCGTGGGCTGCTGGAGGCGCACGTCCGCCACGCCGGCAGCGTCTGGGGCAAACAGCTGCTGGCCGAGTTTCGTGATTTTCTGCCGAAGTTCTGGCTGGCCAAGCCCAAGGCCGCGAGCATGGACTCGCTGGTCGAAAGCCTCAAGCGCGCGGCCTGAGGAGGGCACCATGGCCAATCGATACCTCGAATTTCTGGAAGTCCCGCGCAAGATGCCCGACGAAGTGCCGGTGCAGACCCGGCTCAAAGGTTGGGGCGAGATCTATGGCGAGTTTCCGGCCGGTGAAGTCAACGAGCAGTCATCCCGCTGTCTGGATTGCGGCAATCCTTACTGTGAATGGAAGTGCCCGGTTCACAACTACATTCCGCGCTGGCTGGAGCTGGCGCGCGAAGGTCGCATCATCGAAGCCGCGCAGCTGTCGCACGAAACCAATCCGTTGCCGGAGATCTGTGGCCGGGTCTGTCCGCAGGATCGTCTGTGCGAGGGCGCCTGCACATTGGAAGACGGCTTCGGCGCTGTGACCATCGGTGCGATCGAACGGCACATCACCGATCAGGCTTTCGCCCAGGGCTGGCGCCCGCAGGTGGCGCCGCGCGTCGCCGGCAAGCGGGTCGCCATCGTGGGTGCCGGTCCGGCCGGGCTGGCCTGCGCTGATCGGCTGGCGCTCAAGGGCATCGAAACCGTGGTTTTCGACCGCCAGCCGGAGATCGGCGGATTGCTGACCTTCGGGATCCCGCCCTTCAAGCTGGACAAGGCCGTGGTGCAGCTGCGGCGCGAGGTCCTCGAAGGGATGGGGGTGCAGTTCCGACTGGGTGTGGAGATCGGGCGCGACCTGAGCATGGAGCAGCTGCTGGCCGAATACGACGCCGTTTTCATGGCGCTGGGCACGTATGGTTCGCTGGATGGTGGATTGCCGGGACTGGATCTCGGCGGCGTGCACCGAGCGCTGCCCTATCTGATCGGCAACGTCTATCCGCTGCTGGGGTTGGCCGAGGGACCAGACCGGATCGACCTGGCTGGTCGGCAGGTGGTTGTCCTTGGCGGCGGCGATACCGGCATGGACTGCAACCGCACGGCCATCCGTCAGGGCGCCGCCAGCGTCACCTGTGTTTATCGTCGCGACGAGGCCAACATGCCCGGCTCGCGCCGCGAAGTGAAGAACAGTCGCGACGAAGGCGTGCAGTTCCTCTTCAATCGTCAGCCGCTGGCGATTCTCGGTCAGGACCGGGTCGAAGGCGTGCTGGTGGTGGAGACCGAGTTGGGGCCGCCCGATGCGCAAGGGCGTCGCCGGCCGCAGAACATTCCCGGCAGCGAAAGCGTGCTGCCTGCCGATGCTGTGGTCATTGCCTTCGGCTTTCAGCCCGATCCGCCAGCGTGGCTGGGCGCGCTTGGTGTGCGATTAGACAATTCGGGGCGAATTCTGGTGCATGGCGAAGACGCCGCAGGCGGTCTGCCTTATGGGACGGCGCATCCGAAGCTCTTTGCCGGCGGCGACATGGTGCGTGGCGCAGATCTGGTGGTCACGGCTGTGTATGAGGGGCGAGAAGCTGCGGTCAGCATCCTGCGTCTGCTCAACACGCATGATTGAAGTCGATCTTGTGGCCCGATCGGCGGGGTAGAGACCAAACAGGCGGCGGTCTCGATTGACGTCGCGGCGCTGCAAAGCACTTGTTGCATGGCGGAGTGCCCGCTAGCATCCAGTGTTTGACGGGCAGTGCCATGCTCGTTGCGCCCTGCAGACAACAAGAGAATTGCCCATGAAAGCCTCCAGTATCCTGGCCGCGGGTCTCGCACTCGCCACGTCCGCCTCGTTCGCACAGGTCACCAAACCGCCACTTCCGGCGGAAGCGTTGAGTCGTGCAGCGTTTCCTTCCAGCAATCAGGCTGCAGTTCCAAACATCCTTGATGTCTGGGGTTTTGAGCCTGGTGAAGGTTTTTCTCCTGGTGCGCTGAACGGACAGCAGGGCTGGACCGTTTTTGGTGCCGCACCGAATGTGCCTCAGGTGTCCACGGCCGCGCCGGTCACCGGAGTGCAGCATATTCAAATTGCCCTTGATGGCAGCGTGGCCAATGGCACGCTGACCGGCGGTTTCAGCCCGGATCGAGGTGCACAGCCGACGACCAATCGCAGCCGCATGTCAGTGGACGTGCAGATCACCGATGCTGGTGGTGCCGACTACGATATCGTTCCGCAAACGCCTTCGCAGATGTTCCTCGCCGCGCGGATCAAGTTTTCGTTTCTGGGTGACATTCTGATTCTGGACGACACCGGCGGCGGTCTGTTCTTCGAAGACTCTGGCGTGGATTGGCCGGTCAACACCGTGTTCAATTTGCGGGTTGACATGGACCCGGTGGCCAACACTCTCGACTACTTCATCGACGATGTGCTGATCTATTCGAGCGTCGCTGGCGTGTTCGCAGGAACCAACTTCGAGCAGGTGGTCATCCTGTCCGACAACTTCCAACTGACGGATGTCGGCAATTTCGACAATCTGCTGATAGACACCGACTTCCAGGACAATGCGGATGTCGCTCTGACGAAAACGGTTGCCGCGCCGGCAGCTCCGACGGTGGGTGACACGGTGACCTACACGCTTGCCGCTTCCAACGCTGGCCCGGGCGACGCCATGAACGTCGTCGTCACCGACACGCTGCCAGCCAACCTGACCTATGTCTCCAACACCTGCGGCGCCGCAGTGGCGGGACAGGTTGTGACGTGGACGATCGGTGCACTGGCCAATGGCGCCAATGCCAGCTGCGACGTGGTCACGACGATCAACAACTTCGGCCCGATCAACAACTCCGCTGCGATCACGTCGGACACGATGGACCCGAATGCGGCCAACAACAGCGCCACCGCCAGCCTGGGTGGAGTGCCCTTCCCGGCCGACGTGGGTGTCACGCTGACGGCGAGTACGGCTGGTGGTCTGGCGGTCGGCGACACCTTCGTCTACACGGTGACCGGCACGAACTTCGGCCCGGGTGATGCAACGGGCGTGCTGTTTGCCCTGACGCTGTCCAACAAGGTCTCGTTCGTCTCCAGCGATTGTGGCGCGACGGTGGCGGGCAACGTGGTGAGCTTCTCGGTGCCGACCTTGGCCAACGGTGCAACGACCAGCTGCGCGATCACGGTCGCGGTGGTGCTGGGTGGCGATCTGCAGGCGACCGCCTCGGTGACCACGGCGACCGTGGATCCGAACCTGGTCAACAACGTCGATGGCATCACGATTGGCTTTGATGTCGTTCCGGTCCCGGCGCTGGATCGTCTGGGTCTGTTGCTGACCGGTCTGCTGCTGCTGGGTCTGGGTCTGGTGGCCACGCGCCGCTTCTGATCTCGGGCATCGTGCCTCCGCACAAGGGTCGCCTTCGGGCGGCCCTTGTGTTTTTCGGAAGGCGTGAAGCTGTCTGCAGCGTGAATGGCCTTTTCTGAGCGCTCGGAGCGCGGTAGCATAGTCAGGTGCGTTCACGCGAGCGTGCGTTGCCCTGCGCCAGTAAAAAAATGAGGACAAACATCATGAAGCTGCTGAATTTGGCCATCCTGCCGCTGGCTCTTGCCAGCAGTGCGGCTACGGCCCAGTCACTTGACTGTACGGCGCTAGCCAACAGCCAATTTGCCGAGCCAGACGGATACGCGGAACAGTGCGGGCCGTTTCCCTCGAGCCCGCCCGTGGAATCCACGGCGGCACCTACCGATCAGGGTCTGGCCCTCGACGTCCGCGGTGACGCCGGAGCCGGCCGTCCGCAAAACACGATCTACAACTTCGTGCTGAACAATTTCCCGGGTCAGACGGCGGTGGCCCAGACCAACCCGAGCATATTCGCGCTGGATTTCAGTCCGGACGCGGGAACGCTGTTCGCAATCCCTTCGACGTCGGCTGCAAGCAATCCGAATACGCTGGGCACCATCAACACAACGACTGCCGCCTTCACACCCATCGCTGCGGTGACCGGCGACGGTGGTTTGGGCGCTACGGGCCTGGCCATTGACCCGATGTCGGGCGCTGCCTACATCTCGCAATTCGATGGCTCTGCCAACTCACTGCTCGCTTCAATTGACCTGACGACTGGCGTAGCGACGCCGATTGGCACGATTGCCGCAGGCATCATTATCGATATCTCGATGAACTGTGAGGGTCAGTTGTTCGGCCACAACATCACCGACGATTCGCTCTACTCGATTGATGTCGGGACTGGCGTCGGAACCGTCATCGGTGGAACTGGCCTGGCGGCCAATTTTGCGCAGGGCATGGATTTCGACAACGACGACGGCACTTTGTATGGGTATGTCTATACCGGTGGCGGCACCAACACGTTCGGAACGTTCAATCTTGCCACCGGCGCGGTGACACCATTGGCCAGCGACAATCCGCTTGGTGAGTACGAGGGTGCCATCCCGACCGTTTGTCCGCCCATGGACGCGGACATCGCGGTCGCCAAGACCGTCGCCGCGCCAGCGGCACCGGTGGTGGGTGACGCGGTCACCTACACGCTGACTGCGTCCAATGCGGGCCCGGGTGATGCGATGAACGTGGTCGTCACCGACACGCTTCCGGCCAACCTGACCTACGTGTCCAATACCTGTGGTGCCGCAGTGGCCGGACAGGTTGTGACCTGGACGATTGGTACGTTGGCCAACGGTGGCAACGCAACCTGCGACATCGCCACGACCATCAACAACTTCGGTCCGGTCGACAACACGGCCACCATCACTTCCGATACGGCAGATCCGAACGGTGCGAACAACAGCGCCACCGCAAGTCTGGGTGGGGTGCCATTCCCGGCCGACGTGGGTGTCACGCTGACGGCGAGCACGGCTGGTGGTCTGGCGGTCGGCGACACCTTCGTCTACACGGTGACCGGCACGAACTTCGGCCCGGGTGATGCGACGGGCGTGCTGTTTGCCCTGACGCTGTCCAACAAGGTCTCGTTCGTCTCCAGCGATTGTGGCGCGACGGTGGCGGGCAACGTGGTGAGCTTCTCGGTGCCGACCTTGGCCAACGGTGCAACGACCAGCTGTGGGATCACGGTCGCGGTGGTGTTGGGTGGTGATCTGCAGGCGACGGCGTCGGTGACGACGGCGACCGTGGATCCGAACCTGGTCAACAACGTCGATGGCATCACGATCGGCTTTGACGTGGTTCCGGTCCCGGCGCTGGATCGTCTGGGTCTCTTGCTGACCGGTCTGCTGCTGCTGGGTCTGGGTCTGGTGGCCACGCGCCGCTTCTGATCCAACAGCTGCAAGCGATTGCTCAGAGGCCGCCTTCGGGCGGCCTCTGTGTTTCTGGGGCGGCGCAGACGGCGGCGTCAGCGAATCCTGTGCCGTTGCTGCCCTGAAACGGGCTTGCCACACCAATATGGTTGACACTTTCGGGCTTCATGTCCCAGAATGCGCGGCTCGTTTGTGGAGGGATACCCAAGCGGCCAACGGGGGCAGACTGTAAATCTGCTGGCTTACGCCTTCGGTGGTTCGAATCCACCTCCCTCCACCACTCGACGACGCGCCGCGGCGCGGGAGTAGTTCAATGGTAGAACCTCAGCCTTCCAAGCTGATTGTGCGGGTTCGATTCCCGTCTCCCGCTCCAACTTCCGCGTCACGGCGACCGGTACAACGGCATGCCGCCGAGTGGAGATGGCCGCGGTAAACGGGAGCTGATCCGCCAACACAACCTGCCCATGTAGCTCAGTCGGTAGAGCACTCCCTTGGTAAGGGAGAGGTCGCTGGTTCGATTCCAGTCGTGGGCACCATCTTCGGCAAGACATCTAGATAGACACGTGAGGCAGGCATGTCCAAGGAAAAGTTCGAGCGTAAAAAGCCGCATGTGAACGTGGGCACCATTGGCCACGTGGATCACGGCAAGACGACGTTGACGGCGGCGCTGACGAAGGTCGGTGCGGAGCGTTTTGGTGGTCAGTTCAGTGCCTACGACCAGATCGACAAGGCCCCGGAAGAGCGCGCGCGTGGTATCACGATCGCGACGGCGCACGTGGAATACGAATCGCCGAACCGTCATTACGCACACGTGGACTGCCCGGGACACGCCGACTACGTGAAGAACATGATCACGGGTGCGGCGCAGATGGACGGCGCGATTCTGGTGTGCTCGGCCGCTGACGGTCCGATGCCGCAGACGCGTGAGCACATTCTGCTGGCTCGCCAGGTGGGCGTGCCGTACATCGTGGTCTACCTGAACAAGGCGGACATGGTGGACGACGCCGAGCTGCTGGAGCTGGTGGAGATGGAAGTCCGCGAGCTGCTGAGCAAGTACGATTTCCCGGGTGACGACACCCCGATCGTGAAGGGTTCGGCGCTGAAGGCGCTGGAAGGCGACCAGTCGGAGATCGGCGTGCCGTCGATCCTGGCGCTGGTGGATGCGCTGGACAGCTACATTCCTGAGCCCGAGCGTGAGATCGACAAGCCGTTCCTGATGCCGGTCGAGGACGTGTTCTCGATTTCGGGCCGCGGTACGGTGGCCACCGGTCGCGTTGAGCGCGGCATTGTGAAGGTGGGCGAGGAAGTGGAGATCGTTGGTATTCGTCCGAGCACGAAGACGACGGTGACCGGTGTTGAGATGTTCCGCAAGCTGCTGGATCAGGGTCAGGCGGGCGACAACGTGGGTCTGCTGCTGCGCGGCACCAAGCGTGATGACATCGAGCGTGGCCAGGTGATCTGCAAGCCGGGCTCGATCAAGCCGCACACCAAGTTTGAAGCTGAGGTGTACGTGCTGAGCAAGGAAGAGGGTGGTCGTCATACGCCGTTCTTCAAGGGCTACCGGCCGCAGTTCTATTTCCGGACCACGGATGTGACCGGGAACTGCGAGCTGCCTGAGGGCGTTGAGATGGTGATGCCTGGCGACAACGTGAAGATGGTGGTGTCGCTGATCAACCCGATCGCGATGGAAGAGGGTCTGCGTTTCGCCATTCGCGAAGGCGGTCGTACCGTCGGCGCCGGCGTCGTCGCCAAGATCTTCGAGTAAGTGCGTCAAGGGTTGTCCGGGCGCGTTTCGGGCAGCTCAGAGTTCTAGGCCAGTAGCTCAATTGGCAGAGCAGCGGTCTCCAAAACCGCAGGTTGGGGGTTCGAGTCCCTCCTGGCCTGCCAGCCCAGGCGGCCCCGGTCAAACGGGGCCGTGTCATGCAGCAGGTGAGCTGAAGAATGAGTTCCAAGGCGGAAACGGCGTCATCCTCATCAATGAGCCCGGTCGACCTGCTGAAGTGGGTGGTCGGCGCTGCCGTTGTGGCAGCCGGTGTCGTCGCCTCTTATTGGTTTGAAAGTCAGTGGCCGGGCTACGCGCGATTCCTGGCAGTTGTTGCCGGTGTCGTCGTCGGTGGCGCCGTGTTGCTGTCTACTCATCTGGGTCGGCAGTTCCTCGGGTATGTGCGTGCTTCGCAAATGGAGTTGCGCAAGGTCGTCTGGCCGACGCGGCAGGAGACGCTGCAGACCACGCTGGTGGTGTTCGTCGTGGTCGTCATCGTCGGCTTGCTCATTTGGGTGTTCGATATGACGCTCTCCTGGCTCATTCGAATTCTTGTCGGCTGAGCGGAGGCAGTATGGCCAAGCGTTGGTATGTGGTTCACGCCTATTCGGGTTTCGAACAGCAGGTCCGAAAGTCGCTGACGGATCGGATCGCTCGATCCGAAGCGGCGGACCGCTTCGGCGATGTGCTCGTTCCCACCGAAGAAGTGGTGGAAATGCGCCAGGGTCAGAAGCGGCGCAGCGAGCGCAAGTTCTTCCCGGGCTATGTGTTGGTGCAGATCGAAACCGATGTGGACGGCAAGGTGCCGCGCATCGACGATGTTTCCTGGCATCTGGTCAAGGAAACACCAAAGGTCATGGGTTTCATCGGTGGCACGGCGGATCGGCCTTTGCCGATCAGCGACAAGGAAGCTGACGTGATCCTGCAGCGCGTGCAGGAAGGCGTCGAGAAGCCTCGGCCCAAGGTGTTGTTTGAAGTCGGCGAGATGGTGCGCGTCACCGATGGTCCCTTCAACGACTTCAATGCGGTCGTGGAGGAAGTCAACTACGACAAGAGCCGTCTAAAGGTGGCCGTGCTGATTTTTGGACGGTCGACGCCGGTCGAACTCGAATTCGGTCAGGTCGAAAAGGCCTGATTGGCATGATGCGCATCGCCCGGCGCGATGCGTTGTGACAACCCAGAGGGGAGACAGGTCGATCCGGCCGGTCGTTTGCACCCACGGAGAAAGAGATGGCAAAGAAGGTTACTGGCTACATCAAGCTGCAGGTCAAGGCCGGCCAGGCCAACCCCAGTCCGCCGGTCGGTCCGGCGCTGGGCCAGCGTGGCGTCAACATCATGGAGTTCTGCAAAGCCTTCAACGCGGCTACGCAGAAGCTCGAACCCGGCCTGCCGATTCCGGTTGTGATCACGGTCTACAGCGATCGTAGCTTCACGTTCATCACCAAGACGCCCCCGGCTTCCGTGTTGCTGAAGAAGAGTACCGGGATCGGCAAGGGTTCAAGTCGTCCGAACACGGACAAGGTTGGCAAGGTCACCCGGGCCCAGCTCGAGGAGATCGCCAAGACCAAGATGCCCGATCTGACGGCGGCTGACATGGACGCTGCAGTGCGCACCATTGCGGGCAGCGCGCGCAGTATGGGTCTGGTGGTGGAGGGCTGAGGTCATGGCAAAGGTGAGCAAGCGTTTTCAGGAACTGCACAAGCTGGTCGTGGCCGGCAAGGCCTATCCGCTGGACGAGGCCCTGACCATTCTCAAGGGCAGCAGCAAGGTCAAGTTTGTCGAGTCTGTCGATGTGGCGGTTCGTCTGGGCATCGATGCACGCAAGTCGGACCAGAACGTCCGCAGCTCGACGGTCCTGCCTCACGGCACCGGCAAGACGGTCCGTGTGGCGGTGTTCGCCCAGGGCGACAACGCCACCAAGGCGCTGGAAGCCGGCGCTGATGCGGTGGGCTTTGAGGATCTGGCTGAGCGGATGCAGGCTGGTGAGCTGAACTTTGACACGGTGATTGCATCGCCCGATGCGATGCGCGTCGTGGGCAAGCTGGGTCAGCTGCTGGGTCCTCGCGGCCTGATGCCCAACCCGAAGGTCGGTACGGTGACCCCGGATGTGGCAGGAGCAGTACGCAATGCCAAGGCCGGTCAGGTGCGCTACCGCAATGACAAGGGCGGCATCATTCACTGCACGATCGGCAAGGTGAGTTTCGAAGTCAATGCGCTGCGCGAGAACCTGCAGGCGCTGCTGGCGGATCTGGTCAAGGCCAAGCCCGCGTCGTCCAAGGGCCAGTACCTGCAGAAGGTGACGGTCTCCACGACGATGGGGCTGGGCGTGACGGTCGATCCGACCACGCTGGAGATCGCGCGTAGCTGAATTTGAAGAATTTGGGGGCGACTGCGGTTTTTCTCTGCAGTCTGCCGTCAAAGACCGCAGGTGTTCGGTGCTGGATTGGCCGAATCTAATCGGAGCGATTTTCCGGCCTGCGTAGATGGCTCTGGCCCGTCCGTTTTGGATATGGCTGTGCCGAAAAGCGGCCTCTGACACGCAAGTGTCGAAGGCCCGTCCGACCCGGAGGGTCGGGCGATCACTGATCCGGACGTGTGTTCGGATTCAATCAGGAGCAACGCAATGGCACTCAATCTGGCGCAAAAGAAAGAGGTCGTTGCCGAGCTGGCGGAAGTGGCTCGTGGTGCGCAGTCCCTGGTGGCTGCCGAGTACCGCGGGCTGACCGTGGAGCAGATCACTGCGCTTCGAATCAAGGCCCGAGAGGGCGGTGTGTACCTGAAGGTGGCCAAGAACACCCTGGTGCGCCGCGCCGTCGAAGGTACCGAGTTCGAGTGCGTTGCTGATTCGCTGACCGGTCCGTTGTTGTATGCCTTCTCGCAGGAAGATCCCGGCGCGGCCGGTCGCTTGGTCAAGGATTTCGCCAAGACCAACGACAAGCTGGTGGCTCGGATCGTGGCGATCGGCGGTCAGACCTATGGTCCGGCCGAAGTCGAGCGTCTGGCCAATCTGCCGACCCGCGAACAGGCTCTGTCCATGCTGCTGGGTCTGCTCTCCGAGCCGGCCACGCGTCTGGTGCGCACCCTGGCCGAGCCGGCGTCCATGCTGGCCCGTTCCCTGGGCGCGATTGCCGACAAGCAGAAGGCGGCTTGAGACAACACTTTCGATCAACTCGCACAACCCTTTAGCCATATCTCATTTGGAGAAACATGATGTCTTTGAGCAACGAACAGATCATCGAGGCGATTGCCTCCAAGAGCCTGATGGAAATCATGGACCTGGTGAAGGCCATGGAAGAGAAGTTCGGCGTGTCCGCCGCGGCCCCGGTGGCCGTTGCAGCCGCTCCGGCCGGTGGCGGCGCCGCCGCGGCTGCCGAAGAGCAGACCGAGTTCAACGTGGTTCTCGCCAGCGTCGGCGCGAACAAGGTGAACGTCATCAAGGCCGTGCGCGGCATCACCAGCCTGGGCCTGAAGGAAGCCAAGGATCTGGTGGAAAGCGCCCCGACCACCGTCAAGGAAGGTGTCAGCAAGGACGACGCCGCCAAGATGAAGAAGGAGCTCGAAGAGGCCGGTGCAACTGTCGAGATCAAGTAATCGACCGTTGCCCGAGCAAAGCTTCGGGAAGTGCGAAGCCTGGGGACTTGAGGTCCCCGGGCTCTCGCCGTTGCTGGGACACGGAAAGCGAAGTAGCGGGGTTGCGGCGACTGCAGGTCACCGTCCACAGACGACCCCGCTGCTGCGGTTTCCGATTTGCAGTTCCTGATCGCAGACCGCCGCGGCGCTCAGGACCAACACCAAAAGGGTGGTAGAGACGATGACGACCTACTCCTTCACCGAGAAGAAGCGTATTCGCAAGGACTTCGGCAAGACCATGGCGGTCGTCGAAGTGCCTTCCTTGCTGTCGATTCAGACCGACTCCTACAAGCAGTTCCTGCAGCTCGACAAGAGCCGCAAGACGCTCGAGGAGAAGGGTCTGCACGGCGCCCTGAAATCGGTGTTCCCGATTTCCAGCTATTCGGGCAATGCCGCGCTGGAATACGTGAGCTACCGTCTTGGTGATCCTCCATTCGACGTGCGCGAGTGCAAGTCTCGTGGGCTGTCCTACGGTGCTCCGTTGCGTGTGACCGTGCAGTTGGTCATTTACGACAAGGAGTCGGGCAACAAGAAGGTCAAGTACGTCAAGGAGCAGGAGGTCTACATGGGCGAACTGCCGCTCATGACCGACACCGGCACCTTCATCGTCAATGGCACCGAGCGGGTCATCGTCTCGCAGCTGCATCGTTCGCCGGGTGTGTTCTTCGATCACGATCGTGGCAAGACCCATTCGTCGGGCAAGCTGCTCTACTCTGCCCGGGTGATTCCCTACCGTGGCTCCTGGCTGGACTTCGAGTTCGATCCGAAGGACTCGCTGTTCACCCGCATCGATCGTCGCCGCAAGCTGCCGGTGACCATCCTGTTGCGCGCGCTGGGCTACAACGACACCCAGATCCTCAACCTGTTCTTCGAAATCAACCAGTTCACGCTCAGTGCCGAAGGCGCAGAGATGGACCTGGTGGCCGATCGCCTGCGCGGTGAAACCGCCAGCTTCGACCTGAAGATCGGCGACAAGGTGATCGTCGAAGCCGGCAAGCGCATCGCCTCTCGGCACGTCCGCCAGCTGGAGCAGGCCAAGCTCAAGCGGCTGGAAGTGCCAGACGACTATCTGGTGGGCCGTATCCTGTCCCATGACGTGGTCGATCCGGACACCGGCGAGGTGCTGGCCAGCGCCAACGATGAAATCGATGAAACGTTGCTGACGTCCTTCCGCAAGGCAGGCGTCAAGGGCTTTGGCACGATTTTCGTCAACGACCTGGATCGCGGTCCGTACGTCTCCAATACGCTCCGCATCGACCCGACGCGCACGCAGCTGGAGGCGCTGGTCGAGATCTATCGGATGATGCGCCCGGGCGAGCCGCCGACCAAGGAAGCAGCCCAGAACCTGTTCCAGAATCTGTTCTTCAGCAGCGACCGCTACGACCTGTCCGGCGTGGGTCGGATGAAGTTCAATCGTCGTGTCGGCCGCAAGGAGGTCGAGGGACCGGGGGTGCTTTACGACCACCAGTTCTTCTCCGACCGCAACGACGAGTTCAGCAAGTCGCTGGTCGCGGAGCAGGCTGAGACCTCGGACATCCTCGACGTGTTGCGCACGCTGATCGCTATTCGCAACGGTCAGGGCACCGTTGACGACATCGACCACCTGGGCAACCGCCGCGTGCGCAGCGTCGGCGAGATGGCCGAGAACGTCTTCCGCATTGGTCTGGTGCGCGTGGAGCGCGCCGTCAAGGAGCGCCTGAGCCTGGCCGAAAGCGAGGATCTGTCGCCGCAGGAACTGATCAACGCCAAGCCGGTGGCCGCGGCAATCAAGGAGTTCTTCGGCTCCTCGCAGCTCAGCCAGTTCATGGATCAGAACAACCCGCTGTCAGAAGTCACGCACAAGCGTCGCGTCTCGGCCCTGGGTCCGGGCGGTCTGACGCGTGAGCGTGCCGGCTTCGAGGTGCGCGACGTGCATCCGACGCACTACGGTCGCGTCTGCCCGATCGAGACCCCTGAAGGTCCAAACATTGGTCTGATCAACTCGCTGGCCGTGTTCGCCCGGACCAACCGCTATGGCTTCATTGAGACGCCGTTCCGCCGGGTGGTCAAGGGCCAGCTGACGGACGAGGTCGAGTACCTGTCGGCAATCGAGGAAATCGACTACGTGATTGCGCAGTCGAATGCGCCGATCGATGCCAAGGGCAAGTTTGTCGAAGAGTTCGTGACCTGCCGCTTCCAGGGTGACAACCTGCTGAAGGCCCCCGGCGAAGTGGACTACATGGACGTTGCGCCGACGCAGACGGTGTCGGTGGCAGCCGCTCTCGTGCCCTTCCTCGAGCACAACGACGCCAATCGCGCACTGATGGGCGCGAACATGCAGCGCCAGGCGGTGCCGACGCTGCGTGCCGAGTGCCCGCTGGTCGGTACCGGTGTCGAACGTCGCGTGGCCATGGACTCCGGCGTCAACGTGATCGCACTGCGTGGTGGCATGGTCGATCAGGTCGACGCCGGCCGCATTGTGGTGAAGGCTCGTGAAGAGGAAGTCGGCGAGAACGATCCGGGCGTGGATATCTACACGCTGACCAAGTACACCCGTTCCAACCAGAACACTTGCATCAACCAGCGTCCGCTGGTCAAGGTGGGTGATCAGGTGGCCGCCGGTGACGTGCTGGCTGACGGTCCGTCGACCGACCTGGGCGAGCTGGCGCTGGGCCAGAACATGCTGGTCGCCTTCATGCCCTGGAACGGCTACAACTTCGAAGACTCGATCCTGATCTCCGAGCGGGTCGTGCAGGAGGATCGCTACACCACGATCCACATCGAAGAGCTGACCTGCGTTGCTCGCGACACCAAGCTGGGTCCGGAAGAAATCACCGCGGACATTCCGAATGTCGGCGAGCAGGCGCTGTCGCGTCTGGACGAGTCCGGCGTGGTCTACATCGGTGCCGAAGTGCAGGCGGGCGACATTCTGGTCGGCAAGGTCACGCCCAAGGGCGAGAGTCAGTTGACGCCAGAAGAGAAGCTGCTGCGCGCGATCTTCGGTGAGAAGGCTTCCGACGTGAAGGACAGCTCGCTGCGCGTCCCGCCGGGCATGGACGGCACCGTCATCGACGTGCAGGTGTTCACCCGCGATGGCCTGGAAAAGGACAAGCGCGCGCTGAAGATCGAGCAGGCCGAGATCAAGCGCATCAAGAAGGATCTGGACGATCAGTTCCGCATCCTCGAAAGCGCGATCTACGAGCGGCTGGCCGACGCCATCGTCGATCAGGTCGTCAGCGGTGGTCCGACGGGCGTCAAGCGCGGCGACAAGCTCAGCCGCGAGACGCTGGAAAAGCTGCCACGTGAGCACTGGTTCTCGCTGCGTCTGAAGGATGAGGCAGCGGCCGAGTCGCTGGCCAAGGCGCAGGACCAGGTCGAGCATCACAAGAAGGAGTTCGACAAGCTCTTCGAGCACAAGAAGTCGAAGATCACCGCGGGTGACGATCTGGCGCCGGGCGTGCTGAAGATGGTCAAGGTCTATCTGGCCGTGAAGCGTCGCATCCAGCCCGGTGACAAGATGGCCGGTCGCCATGGCAACAAGGGTGTGATTTCCACGATCGTGCCGGTCGAAGACATGCCATTCATGGCTGACGGCACGTCGGTGGACATCGTGCTCAACCCGCTGGGTGTGCCATCTCGCATGAACATCGGGCAGGTGCTGGAGACGCATCTGGGCTGGGCGGCCAAGGGTATCGGCCACCGCATCGGTCGCATGCTGGAAGAACGCAACGGTCTCAAGGACGTGCGCAAGCTGCTGGACCAGGTCTACAACGAAGGTGACTCGCGCACCAAGGTGGATCTGAAGCAGTTCAGCGACGACGAGATGCTGACGCTGGCCAGCAACCTGCGCAAGGGCGTGCCGATGGCGACGCCGGTGTTCGATGGTGCCCCGGAATCGGAGATCAAGCGCATGCTGGCGCTGGCCGAGCTGCCGGCCAGTGGTCAGACGACCCTGTACGACGGCCGTACCGGCGATGCCTTCGATCGGCCGGTCACGGTGGGTTACATGTACATGCTCAAGCTCAACCATCTGGTCGACGACAAGATGCATGCACGCTCGACGGGCCCCTACAGCCTGGTGACCCAGCAGCCACTGGGTGGCAAGGCACAGTTCGGTGGCCAGCGCTTCGGTGAGATGGAGGTCTGGGCGCTGGAAGCCTACGGTGCCGCCTACACCTTGCAGGAAATGCTGACGGTGAAGTCCGATGACGTCACCGGCCGTAACCAGATGTACAAGAACATCGTCGATGGCGACCACCAGATGGTGGCCGGCATGCCGGAATCCTTCAACGTCCTGGTGAAGGAAATCCAGTCGCTTTGCATCGACGTCGATCTCGAGAAGGACCAGGGTTAAGCGGAGTCAGACATGAGAGACCTACTGAACCTGTTCAATCAGCAGCGCCAGACGCTCGATTTCGATGCGATGCGCATCGGTCTGGCTTCGCCGGACGTGATCCGTTCCTGGTCCCACGGTGAGGTGAAGAAGCCGGAGACGATCAACTACCGGACCTTCAAGCCGGAGCGTGACGGCCTGTTCTGCGCATCGATCTTCGGACCGATCAAGGACTACGAGTGCCTCTGCGGCAAGTACAAGCGCATGAAGCACCGTGGCGTGGTCTGCGAAAAGTGCGGTACCGAGGTCACGCTGGCCAAGGTCCGTCGTGAGCGGATGGGCCACATCGATCTGGCCAGCCCGGTCGCGCACATCTGGTTCCTCAAGTCGTTGCCTTCGCGCATCGGCCTGATGCTGGACATGACGCTGCGCGATATCGAGCGCATTCTCTACTTCGAAGCCTATGTGGTCGTCGATCCGGGCCTGACGGCGCTCGATCGTGGCCAACTGCTCACCGAGGAGCAGTTCCTGGTGGCGGTCGAGGAGCATGGCGACGAGTTCGACGCCAAGATGGGCGCCGAAGCGGTGTTCGAGCTGCTCAAGACCATCGATCTGAATGCCGAACTGGTCAAGCTCAAGGAGGAGATCCTGGGCACCAATTCGGAGACCAAGCTCAAGCGACTGACCAAGCGCGTCAAGCTGGTCGAGGCCTTCATCGAGTCGGGCAACCGACCCGAGTGGATGGTCATGACCGTGTTGCCGGTGTTGCCGCCGGACTTGCGGCCGCTGGTGCCGCTGGACGGTGGTCGCTTTGCGACCTCGGACCTGAATGATCTGTATCGCCGGGTCATCAACCGCAACAACCGTCTCAAGCGCCTGCTCGAGCTGAATGCGCCGGACATCATCGTGCGCAACGAAAAGCGCATGCTGCAGGAAGCGGTGGATGCTCTGTTGGACAACGGCCGTCGCGGCCGTGCGATCACCGGCACCAACAAGCGCCCGCTGAAGTCCCTGGCCGACATGATCAAGGGCAAGCAGGGTCGCTTCCGTCAGAACCTGCTCGGCAAGCGCGTCGACTACTCCGGTCGTTCGGTGATCGTGGTGGGTCCGACGCTGAAGCTGCACGAGTGCGGTCTGCCGAAGAAGATGGCGCTGGAGCTGTTCAAGCCCTTCATCTTTTCCAAGCTGCAGCGCCGTGGTCTTGCCACGACGATCAAGGCGGCGAAGAAGCTGGTCGAGCGTGAAAGCGCCGAGGTTTGGGACATCCTCGAAGAGGTCATCCGCGAGCATCCGGTACTGCTGAACCGCGCCCCGACGCTGCATCGATTGGGCATCCAGGCCTTTGAGCCGGTGCTGATCGAGGGCAAGGCCATCCAGTTGCATCCGCTGGTCTGCACCGCCTTCAACGCCGACTTCGACGGCGACCAGATGGCCGTGCACGTGCCGCTGAGCCTGGAGGCACAGCTGGAAGCCCGCGCCCTGATGATGTCGACCAACAACATCCTCTCGCCGGCCAACGGTGAGCCGATCATCGTGCCGACGCAGGACGTGGTGCTGGGTCTGTACTACATGACTCGCGACCTGGTGAACTGCCGCGGTGATGGCATGGCCTTCTCCGACGTGGCCGAGGCTCATCGCGCCTACAACTCGCGCAAGGTCGACCTGCACGCGCGCATCAAGGTGCGTATCCGTGAGGTGGTGATCGACGAGGAAGGCAATCGCCACGAGCAGATCAGCCTGAAGGACACCACGGTCGGTCGCGCCCTGCTGGCCGAAATTTTGCCGGAGGGCATGTCCTTCGAGCTGATCAACCAGACGCTGACCAAGAAGGCGATCTCCAGCACGATCAATGCGTGCTATCGCCAGCTGGGTTTGAAGGACACCGTGGTCTTTGCCGACCGCCTGATGTACACCGGCTTCCACTACGCCACCCGCGCGGGTGTGTCGATCGGTATCGACGACTTGCAGGTGCCGGAAGAGAAGGCGGCGATCCTGGCTGCGGCCGAGGAAGAGGTGTTGGAGATCCAGGAGCAGTTCGCTTCGGGTCTGGTGACCGCTGGCGAGCGCTACAACAAGGCCGTCGACATCTGGTCGCGCACCAACGAGCAAGTCGCCAAGGCGATGATGGACCACATGGGTACCGACATGGTCCCGGGTGCCGAAGGCAAGATGGTGCCGCAGAAGTCGATGAACTCGATCTTCATCATGGCCGACTCCGGCGCGCGTGGTAGCGCGGCGCAGATTCGTCAGTTGGCGGGTATGCGCGGCCTGATGGCCAAGCCCGACGGCTCGATCATCGAAACGCCCATCAAGGCGAACTTCCGCGAAGGTCTGGACGTGCTGCAGTACTTCACGTCTACCCACGGCGCTCGAAAGGGTCTGGCCGATACGGCGTTGAAGACCGCCAACTCGGGTTATCTGACTCGTCGTCTGGTCGATGTGGCGCAGGATGTCGTCGTCACCGAGACGGACTGCGGCACGACGCAAAGCCTGACCATGACCGCCATCGTTGAAGGCGGCGACGTCGTCGAGGCGCTGCGCGACCGCGTACTGGGCCGCCTCGTGGCCGAGGACGTTTACCTGCCGGGCAACGATGATGAGCCGGTGGTGACCCGCAACACGCTGCTCGACGAGCAGTGGGTGCAGCGCCTGGAAGACTTGGGCGTGCAGCATCTGCAGGTCCGCTCGCCGATCACCTGCGAAGCCCGATTCGGTGTCTGCAAGAGCTGCTATGGACGTGATCTGGCCCGCGGCCACCTGGTCAACAAGGGCGAGGCGGTTGGTGTCATCGCGGCGCAGTCGATCGGTGAGCCGGGCACCCAGCTGACGATGCGCACCTTCCACATCGGTGGTGCGGCGTCTCGAGTGGCGGCGCAGGATCATGTGCAGGTGAAGACCACCGGTACCGTGCGCCTGCACAACCTGAAGACGGTGACGCACAGCAACGGCAATCTGGTGGCGGTGTCGCGTTCAGGCGAAATCTGCATCGATGACCCGCATGGTCGCGAGCGTGAGCGCTACAAGGTGCCCTACGGCGCCGTGTTGAGCGTGCTCGATCAGGCCTCGGTCAAGGCTGGACAGACGGTCGCCAACTGGGATCCGCATACCCACCCGATCATTTCTGAAGTGGCGGGCAAGGTCCGCTTCTCAGACTTCGTGGACGGCATCACCGTCACCGAGCAGGTCGACGAACTGACCGGTCTGCAGAGCTTCGTGGTCACCGATCCGAAGCGCCGTGGCACCACGGCCAAGGAACTGCGGCCGATGATCATCCTCGAAGGTGAGGATGGCATGCCGCTGGCCCTGCCTGGCACGGATATTCCTGCGCAGTACTTCCTGCCTGCCGGCGCGATCATCAGCCTGCAGGACGGCTCGCTGGTGGGTGTGGGTGACGTCGTTGCCCGTATCCCGCAGGAGTCTTCCAAGACCCGTGACATCACCGGTGGTCTACCGCGTGTGGCCGATCTGTTCGAGGCGCGCAAGCCGAAGGAACCGGCGATCCTGGCCGAGCGTTCCGGTGTGATCAGCTTCGGCAAGGACACCAAGGGCAAGCAGCGTCTGATCATCAAGGACGCTGAAGGCAATGAGCACGAGGAACTGATCCCGAAGTGGCGCCACATCATCGTCTTCGAGGGCGAGCATGTGGAGAAGGGTGAAGTGGTGGTCGACGGTGAGCCGAATCCGCACGACATCCTGCGCTTGCTCGGTGTCGAGCCGCTGGCTGCGTATCTGGTCAAGGAAATCCAGGACGTCTATCGACTGCAGGGCGTGAAGATCAACGACAAGCACATCGAAGTGATCATTCGCCAGATGCTGCGCAAGGTCGAGATCACCGAGCCCGGCGACACCCGCTATCTGCGTGGTGAGCAAGTCGATCGCATGCGGGTGGCGGAAGAGAACCAGCGTTGCGTGACGCGCAATGAGGAGGGTGCCAAGGCCGACTCGGTGCTGCTGGGTATCACCAAGGCGTCGCTGGCCACGGAATCGTTCATCTCCGCAGCGTCCTTCCAGGAAACCACGCGTGTGTTGACCGAGGCGGCCGTGCGCGGCGCCCGCGACAATCTGCGCGGCCTGAAGGAAAACGTCATTGTCGGCCGGCTGATTCCCGCCGGAACCGGCCTGGCCTTCCACGACAAGCGCCGTGAGCGCGCGGACATGTCGCCGGAAGAGCTGGAAGCGCTGGGCATGGCGGCCAAGCCTGCCCGCGTGGAGGACTTCGCCGAGTAGGCGAGCAGATCAAGCGGTCGGATTCACGCCGACCGCTTGACAGTTCAAAAATTTAACTGCTACATTCTCCGGTCTCGACAGGCCGGCAACGGTCTGTCGTTTGTTTTCTTAAGGATTGCTCCATGGCGACGATCAATCAGCTCGTGCGTAAGGCACGGCGCCCCAAGACCTACAAGAGCGCTTCTCCGGCGCTGGAAAACTGCCCGCAGCGCCGCGGCGTCTGCACGCGCGTCTACACGACGACGCCGAAGAAGCCCAATTCCGCCCTGCGGAAGGTGGCGAAGGTGCGCCTGACCAACGGCTTCGAGGTGATCAGCTACATCGGTGGCGAAGGTCACAACCTGCAGGAGCACTCCGTGGTGCTGATCCGTGGTGGTCGTGTCAAGGACCTCCCGGGTGTGCGCTATCACACCGTGCGCGGCAGCCTGGATGCGGCCGGCGTGGCCAAGCGCCGTCAGGCGCGCAGCAAGTACGGCGCCAAGCGCCCGAAGTCCTGATAGACAAGCGAGGATAAATCCATGTCCCGGAAAGGCTCCCACGGGCCGCGCGAAGTGCTGCCCGACCCGAAGTTCGGCAGCGAAATGATTGCTCGCTTCGTCAACATGATCATGCGCAGCGGAAAGAAGTCGGTCGCCGAGAAGATTCTCTATGGCGCGATCACCGACATCGAGCGCAAGTCGGCGACGCCGCTCGACGTGGTCGAGAAGGCGATCAACAACGTTTCCCCGGCGGTCGAGGTCAAGTCCCGCCGCGTCGGTGGCGCCACCTATCAGGTGCCGGTCGAGGTTCGCCCGCAGCGGCGTACTGCGCTGGCGATGCGCTGGATGATCGACGCTGCACGCAAGCGTGGCGAGAGCACGATGCCGCGCAAGCTGGCCGCCGAACTGATGGATGCCTCCGAGAATCGTGGTGCGGCCGTCAAGAAGCGGGAAGAAACCCATCGCATGGCCGAGGCGAACAAGGCGTTCGCTCACTATCGCTGGTAGCCCTTCGCGGCACTGGCTGGCACTACGGAAGGAGCTAAACGCGTGGCCCGGGAAACCCCCATTGAGCGGTATCGCAACATCGGCATCATGGCCCACATCGATGCCGGCAAGACGACGACGACCGAACGCATCCTCTTCTACACCGGTGTCTCGCACAAGATTGGCGAGGTGCATGATGGCAACGCCACCATGGACTGGATGGAACAGGAGCAGGAGCGCGGCATCACGATCACGTCGGCGGCGACCACCTGCTTCTGGCAGGGCATGGATCGTTCGCGTCCGTTGCACCGCTTCAATATCATTGATACGCCGGGCCACGTCGACTTCACCATTGAGGTCGAGCGCAGTCTGCGCGTGCTCGATGGTGCCGTTTTCGTGCTGTGCGCCGTCGGCGGCGTGCAGCCGCAGTCCGAAACTGTCTGGCGTCAGGCCAACAAGTACGGTGTGCCGCGTCTGGCCTTCGTCAACAAGATGGATCGTTCCGGCGCTGACTTCAACAAGGTGGTCGGACAGCTGCGGTCGCGTCTGGGTGCGAAGGCCGTGCCGATGCAGGTGCCGATCGGTGCCGAAGAACACTTCGAGGGTGTGGTCGATCTCCTGAAGATGAAGGCGATCGTCTGGGACGCCGCCAGTCAGGGTACCGAGTTCCGCTACGACGACATTCCAGCCAACCTGGTGGACGAGTGCGCGAAGGCGCGTGAGTTCATGGTCGAGTCAGCCGCCGAAAATTCGGAAGAGTTGATGGAGAAGTACCTGGAAGAAGGTGATCTGACCGAGGCCGAGATTATCGCCGGCATTCGTGCAGGCGTGCTGTCGACCGAGATCACGCCGGTCTTCTGCGGTACAGCCTTCAAGAACAAGGGCGTCCAGGCGATGCTCGATGCGGTCATCGACCTGCTGCCGTCGCCGGTGGATCGTCCTCCTGTCAAGGGTGTGCTGGAAGACGAGAGTGAGTCTTCGCGCAAGGCGGGTGATGGCGAGTCCTTCTCCGCATTGGCGTTCAAGATCGCGACCGATCCGTATGTGGGTACGTTGACGTTCTTCCGTGTGTACTCCGGCGTGCTGAACTCGGGTGACAGCGTCTACAACCCGGTCAAGGGCAAGAAGGAGCGCATCGGCCGTCTGTTGCAGATGCATGCGAACAACCGCGAAGAGATCAAGGAAGTTCGTGCCGGCGATATTGCAGCGGCCGTGGGTCTGAAGGACGTCACGACCGGCGATACGTTGTGCGCCAATGACGCGGTGATCACCCTGGAGCGGATGAGTTTCCCCGAGCCGGTCATCGCCATGGCGATCGAGCCCAAGACCAAGGGTGACCAGGAGAAGATGGGTGTCGCCCTGTCGCGCCTGGCGCAGGAGGATCCGTCTTTCCGCGTGCGCACCGATGAAGAGTCCGGCCAGACGATCATTGCCGGCATGGGTGAGTTGCACCTGGACATCATCGTTGACCGCATGAAGCGCGAGTTCAATGTGGAAGCCAACGTCGGCAAGCCACAGGTGGCCTACCGCGAAACGATCCGCAAGGCGGTTCGTCAGGACGGCAAGTTCGTGCGTCAGTCCGGTGGTCGCGGTCAGTACGGTCACGTGGTGCTCGAAATCGAGCCGCGTGAACGCGGTGAGGGCTATCTGTTCGAAAACGGCATTGTGGGTGGTGTGGTTCCGAAGGAATACATCCCGGCCGTGGACAAGGGTATTCAGGAGGCGATGGCGACGGGTGTGATGGCCGGGTTCCCGGTGGTCGACATCAAGGTGCGCCTGGTTGATGGCTCTTACCACGAGGTGGACTCCAACGAAATGGCGTTCAAGATCGCCGGTTCGATGGGTTTCAAGGAAGGCTTCCACAAGGCCAATCCGGCTCTGCTGGAACCGATCATGAAGGTCGAGGTGGTGACGCCCGAAGACTACATGGGCGATGTCATGGGTGACCTGAGTCGGCGTCGCGGTCTGTTGCAAGGCAGTGACGACACGCCGTCGGGGAAGGTGATCAACGCCAGCGTTCCGCTGGGTGAGATGTTTGGCTATGCCACCTCTCTGCGTTCGATGACCCAGGGCCGTGCCACCTTCACGATGGAGTTCGATCACTACGCCGAAGCGCCGAGCAACATCGTCGAGTCGGTGATCAAGAAGTCCTGACCCTAATCCAACCGCAATTGATCAGTTTGAGGTAGTCATGTCCAAGGAAAAGTTCGAGCGTAAAAAGCCGCATGTGAACGTGGGCACCATTGGCCACGTGGATCACGGCAAGACGACGTTGACGGCGGCGCTGACGAAGGTCGGTGCGGAGCGTTTTGGTGGTCAGTTCAGTGCCTACGACCAGATCGACAAGGCCCCGGAAGAGCGCGCGCGTGGTATCACGATCGCGACGGCGCACGTGGAATACGAATCGCCGAACCGTCATTACGCACACGTGGACTGCCCGGGACACGCCGACTACGTGAAGAACATGATCACGGGTGCGGCGCAGATGGACGGCGCGATTCTGGTGTGCTCGGCCGCTGACGGTCCGATGCCGCAGACGCGTGAGCACATTCTGCTGGCTCGCCAGGTGGGCGTGCCGTACATCGTGGTCTACCTGAACAAGGCGGACATGGTGGACGACGCCGAGCTGCTGGAGCTGGTGGAGATGGAAGTCCGCGAGCTGCTGAGCAAGTACGATTTCCCGGGTGACGACACCCCGATCGTGAAGGGTTCGGCGCTGAAGGCGCTGGAAGGCGACCAGTCGGAGATCGGCGTGCCGTCGATCCTGGCGCTGGTGGATGCGCTGGACAGCTACATTCCTGAGCCCGAGCGTGAGATCGACAAGCCGTTCCTGATGCCGGTCGAGGACGTGTTCTCGATTTCGGGCCGCGGTACGGTGGCCACCGGTCGCGTTGAGCGCGGCATTGTGAAGGTGGGCGAGGAAGTGGAGATCGTTGGTATTCGTCCGAGCACGAAGACGACGGTGACCGGTGTTGAGATGTTCCGCAAGCTGCTGGATCAGGGTCAGGCGGGCGACAACGTGGGTCTGCTGCTGCGCGGCACCAAGCGTGATGACATCGAGCGTGGCCAGGTGATCTGCAAGCCGGGCTCGATCAAGCCGCACACCAAGTTTGAAGCTGAGGTGTACGTGCTGAGCAAGGAAGAGGGTGGTCGTCATACGCCGTTTTTCAAGGGCTACCGGCCGCAGTTCTATTTCCGGACCACGGATGTGACCGGGAACTGCGAGCTGCCTGAGGGCGTTGAGATGGTGATGCCTGGCGACAACGTGAAGATGGTGGTGTCGCTGATCAACCCGATCGCGATGGAAGAGGGTCTGCGTTTCGCCATTCGCGAAGGCGGTCGTACCGTCGGCGCCGGCGTCGTCGCCAAGATCTTCGAGTAATACCGTTCGGCAGGGCGCATTACGCCCGCGGACGCAGACAAGGGCGAGATTTTCTCGCCCTTGTCTTTGACAAGACCGAGAAACCTGCTATTATAGCTGGCTCGATTGATGCCCCGGCCCTGCCGGGGTGTTTCGTCATCGGCGGTGGGGCGTTAGCTCAAGGATGTGGCGAGTGCGCGAAATGCGCAGCGTTAACACCGCTAGGGAGAAAAACGTGGCAGAACAACAGCGAATTCGCATTCGGCTGAAGGCGTTCGATCATCGTTTGATCGACAAGTCGGCCAGTGAGATTGTCGAGACCGCCAAGCGGACCGGCGCACAGGTACGGGGCCCAATCCCGTTGCCGACCAAGATTGAACGCTACACCATCCTCGTCTCCCCGCACGTGGACAAGGACGCTCGCGACCAGTACGAAACTCGTACTCACAAGCGTGTCCTGGACATCGTCGACCCGAACGACAAGACGGTCGATGCCCTCATGAAGCTCGACCTCGCCGCTGGCGTGGACGTGCAAATCAAGCTTTACTGATCGAAGGACGATGCGGCCATGGGTATCGGGCTAATCGGACGGAAGAGCGGCATGACCCGCATCTTCACCGCGGAAGGGGCTTCCATTCCGGTGACGGTGATCGAGGTGGATGCCAATCGCGTCACGCAAATCAAAACGAACGACACGGATGGCTACAGCGCCGTTCAGGTCGCCTACGGGACCAAGCGTCCTTCACTGATCAACAAGCCGTTGGCGGGTCACTTGGCGAAAGCCGAAGTCGGTGCCTGCCGCGGATTGGTTGAGTTCCGTGCCGAAGCCGAAGAGCTGTCGCAGCTCGAGGTGGGTGCCGAACTCAAGGCGGATCGTTTCGAAGCTGGCCAGCGCGTTGACGTCTCCGGCGTCACCAAGGGCAAGGGCTTCCAGGGCACGATCAAGCGGCACAACTTCCGCATGGGCGACGCCACGCACGGTAACTCGCTGTCTCACCGTGCCCCTGGCTCGATCGGTCAGCGGCAGACCCCGGGTCGCGTGTTCAAGGGCAAGAAGATGGCTGGCCACATGGGCAGCGACCGGCAGACCACTCAGAATCTGGAGTTGGTGCGGGTTGACGCCGAGCGTGGACTGCTGCTGATTCGTGGCGCCGTTCCTGGCGCGACTGGCGCCGACGTGGTCGTGCGCACCGCGGTCAAGGCCTGAGGGAGGATCGACGATGGAATTGCAGATCCAGGGCGGCGGCGCGGTCACGGTGGCTGACGGCGTTTTCGGTCGCGAGTATGTCGAAGGCCTGGTGCATCAGGCGGTCGTGGCCTACATGGCCGGCGGCAGGGCGGGCACCAAGGCGCAGAAGAATCGTTCGGCTGTGTCCGGCACGACCAAGAAGTTCAAGCGTCAAAAGGGCGGCGGTGCGCGCCACGGTGACTACAAGGCGCCGATTTTCGTCGGTGGTGGTCGTGCGTTTGCGGCGCAACCGCGTGATCACTCCCAGAAGCTCAACCGCAAGATGTACCGCGCTGCCATGCAGGTGATCCTGTCCGAGCTGGTTCGTAGTGAACGTCTGGCAGTGGTCGAAAGCTTCGATGTCGACGCACCAAAGACGCGCGACTACACGGCCAAGCTGAAGTCGCTCGGTTTGGACTCGGGTCTGATCGTGACCTCCGAAGTCAGTGAGGCGCTGCACCTGGCCTCTCGCAACGTGGCGCACGTGCACATCACCGATGTCAACGGTCTCGACCCGGTGTCGCTGGTCGGTTCGAAGAAGGTGGTGGTGACGACTGCTGCGCTCAAGCAGATTGAGGAGTGGTTGTCATGAGTACCGAACGCCTGCTGCAGGTGATCCGTGCGCCGCACGTGTCTGAGAAGACCGTGCGCGTGCAGGGTGAAGTGAATCAGTATGTTTTCAAGGTCGACCGTACGGCCACCAAGGCCGACATCAAGTCCGCTGTCGAGGATCTGTTCAAGGTCAAGGTCGACAACGTGCGGGTCCTGAACGTCAAGGGGAAGAGCAAGAGCTTCCGCTTCCGTCAGGGACAGCGTTCGGACTGGCGCAAGGCCTACGTCAAGTTGATGCCGGGACAGAGCATCGACTTGGGCGGCGAGGGTTGAGGAGAGATCAGCGATGCCAGCGATTAAGGTCAAGCCGACCTCCCCAGGTCGCCGCGGTCTGGTAAAGGTCGTTCATCCGCACCTGCACAAGGGCGGTCCGTTCGAAGCGCTTACGGAGCCGAAATCAAACACCGGCGGCCGCAACAACAACGGTCGTATCACCACGCGTCATCGTGGTGGTGGCAGCCGCCAGCATTACCGTATTGTCGACTTCAAGCGTCGCAAGGACGGCGTGCCCTGCACCGTCGAGCGGGTCGAGTACGATCCGAACCGGACTGCGCACATCGCCCTGTTGAAGTATCTCGATGGCGAGCGTCGTTACATCATTGCGCCGAAGGGCGTGCGTGAAGGTGACGAGCTGCTGTCCGGTCGCGACGCCCCGATTCGTGTCGGCAACAGCCTGCCGCTGCGCAACATTCCGGTCGGTACGCAACTGTGCTGCGTGGAAATGAAGCCGGGCAAGGGTGCGCAGTTGGCACGCAGTGCGGGCGCTTCGGTGCAATTGGTTGCTCGCGAGCAGGGCTACGCAACGCTGCGTCTGCGCTCCGGTGAGATGCGCAAGGTGCCGGCTGATTGCCGCGCGATGATCGGCGAAGTCAGCAACAGCGAGCACAACCTGCGGCAGCTGGGCAAGGCCGGTGCGAAGCGTTGGCGCGGTATCCGTCCGACGGTCCGCGGTGTGGTGATGAACCCGGTTGATCATCCGCACGGTGGTGGTGAGGGCAAGTCCGGTCAGGGCAACCCGCACCCGGTGACCCCGTGGGGTGTGCCGACGAAGGGTTACAAGACCCGCAAGAACAAGCGTACCGAGCGCTTCATCGTTCGGCGTCGTAAGAGCTGATCAGGAGATCATTGAGTCATGCCTCGTTCGCTTAGAAAGGGTCCTTTCGTGGACCTGCATCTGATCAAGAAGGTCGAGCAGACCCTTGCCTCCAGCAGCAAGCGTCCCATCAAGACCTGGTCGCGTCGCTCCATGGTAGTGCCGGAAATGGTCGGTCTGACCATCGCTGTGCACAACGGGCGCCAGCACGTGCCGGTCCTGGTCAATGAAAACATGGTCGGGCACAAGCTCGGCGAGTTCGCGCCGACACGGACCTTCAAGGGCCACGCTGGCGACAAGAAGGCTGGGAAGAGGTAAGCGAGATGGAAGCGCGTGCAATTCACAAGGGGGCTCGGATCTCCCCGCAGAAGGCCCGTCTCGTGGCCGATCAGGTCCGTGGCATGGCTGTTGGCCAGGCCGAGGGTCTGCTGGCCTTCAGCGACAAGAAGGCCGCCCATCTGATCCGCAAGGTGCTGTTGTCGGCGGTGTCCAATGCCGAAAACAACCTTGGGGCTGACGTGGATGAGCTGAAGGTGCAGACGATCTTCGTTGACGAGGGTCCGCGTCTGAAGCGCATGCACGCTCGTGCCAAGGGTCGTGGCAACCGGATCGTCAAGCGGACCGCGCACATCACGGTCGTGGTTGGCGATCAGGTCGGCAAGGGCTGAGGGAGAGAAACATGGGTCATAAAGTCAATCCAGTTGGCATCCGCCTCGGCATCTCGCGTGACTGGAATTCCAAGTGGTATGCCGGCAAGAAAGAGTTTGCCGACTATCTCGAAGCCGATCTGAAGGTTCGCGAATTCCTGCGCAGCAAGCTCAGTCAGGCCGGTGTCAGCCGTATCCAGATCGAGCGTCCGGCCAAGACCGCGCGGATCACCATTCACACGGCGCGTCCGGGTGTGGTGATCGGCAAGAAGGGTGAGGACATCGAGAAGCTGCGCAAGGAGATCTCGGATCTGATGGGCGTCCCGACGCACGTCAACGTGGCCGAGATCCGCAAGCCGGAGCTGGATGCGCAGCTGGTAGCCGAGAGCATTTGCCAGCAGTTGGAGCGCCGAATCATGTTCCGCCGCGCAATGAAGCGCTCGGTGGGCAATGCGATGCGCCTGGGTGCCCAGGGCATCAAGATCAATGTCGCCGGTCGACTCAATGGTGCGGAAATCGCGCGCAGCGAGTGGTACCGGGAGGGTCGCGTGCCGCTGCATACGCTGCGTGCGGACGTGGATTACGGGTTTGCCGAAGCCAGGACCACCTACGGTGTGATTGGCGTGAAGGTGTGGATCTACAAGGGCGAAATTTTCGACCTGTACGCCCCGCCAGTCGAAGGCAAGGGCGAGCGCGAACGCGCGCAGGCGAAGTAGGAGTTGAGCAATGCTGCAGCCCAAGAGAACCAAGTACCGAAAGACGCATAAGGGTCGCAATCGCGGTCTGGCGTTTGTCGCCAATGAGGTGAGCTTCGGTCAGTTTGGCCTGAAGGCGACCGAGCATGGTCGACTGACGGCGCGCCAGATCGAGTCTGCTCGCCGCACGATTTCCCGCTATGTGCGTCGCGGCGGCAAGCTGTGGATCCGCGTGTTCCCGGACAAGCCGATCACGCAGAAGCCCATCGAGGTTCGTATGGGTAGCGGCAAGGGCAACGTGGAGTACTGGGTCGCCCAGATTCAGCCCGGCCGGATGCTGTACGAAATTGAAGGGGTGAGCGAAGACGTCGCTCGCGAAGCCTTTAAGCTCGCTGCGGCCAAGCTCAGTGTCAAATCGACGTTTGTTAGCAGGGCGGTGCTGTGATGTACGCCAAGGACCTTCGTAGCAAGAGCAAGCAGGAGCTCGAGACGCAGCTGGTGGAATTGCGTCGTGAGCAGTTCAACATGCGCATGCAGCGCGCCATGGGTCAGTTTTCGCAGACTCATCAGGTGAAGCGCGTGCGCCGGGATATCGCCCGAATCAAGTCGGTTCTGGGTGAGTTGCAGCGGAAGAACCAGGCATGAGCGAGCAGCAGACCCAGAGTCGATCCCTCACTGGCAGGGTGGTCAGCGACAAGATGAACAAGACCGTGACGGTCCTGATCGAGCGTCAGGTCAAGCACGGAATCTACGGCAAGTACCTGCGTCGTTCGACGAAGCTGATGGCGCACGACGCCGACAGCGTGGCCAAGACCGGAGACGTCGTGCGCATCGTGCCGTGCCGGCCGATGAGCAAGAACAAGTCCTGGCAGGTGGCTGAAGTCGTTAGCGTGGCGCCGACAGCCTGAGGAGGTGAGCGATGATCCAGATGCAGAGCATGCTGGAGGCCGCCGACAACAGCGGCGCCAAGAATCTGATGTGTATCAAGGTGCTGGGTGGTTCCAAGCGCCGTTATGCCGAGATCGGTGACATCATCAAGGTCACGGTCAAGGATGCCATCCCGCGTGGCAAGGTGAAGAAGGGCGAGGTCTATGCCGCTGTTGTGGTGCGGACCCGCAAGGGCGTCCGTCGCCCGGATGGATCGCTGATCCGCTTCGATGCCCCCGCCGCGGTGCTGCTGAACAACAAGTTCGAGCCGATCGGTACCCGTATTTTCGGGCCGGTGACGCGTGAACTGCGTGGCGAACGGTTCATGAAGATCGTTTCGCTGGCGCCGGAAGTGCTCTGAGGCAGGTGCAGTCATGAACAAGATCAAGAAGGGTGACGAGGTGATCGTCACCACCGGCAAGGCGAAGGGTCAGCGTGGCAATGTGCTGCGAGTGACCGCTGACGACCGCGTGTTCGTCGAGAACGTCAACATGGTCAAGCGCCATACGCGCCCCGATCCGAACCGGAACCAGCCGGGCGGCATCGTCGAGCGCGAGGCTTCTCTGCACATTTCCAATGTGGCGCTCTACAACCACGCGACGAAGAAGGCTGATCGAGTCGGCTTCAAGCAGCTCGAAGATGGCCGCAAGGTCAGGATTTTCCGCTCTACCGGTGAGATGGTAGACGTTTGAGGACGATGGCGATGACCCGTTTGCAAGATTTCTATCGGGATAGCGTGGTTCCGCAGCTGACGGAGAAGTTCAGCTACGCGAATCCGATGATGGTCCCGCGTCTGACCAAGATCACGCTCAACATGGGCGTGGGCGAGGCCGTTGGCAACAAGAAGCTGCTCGAGAATGCAGTCGATGAGATGACGCGGATCTCCGGCCAGAAGCCGGTGGTTCGGAACGCGCGCGTCTCGGTCGCCTCGTTCAAGATTCGCGAGGGTTTTCCGATCGGCTGCAAGGTCACGCTGCGTCGCGCCAAGATGTTCGAGTTCCTCGATCGTCTGATCAATGTGGCGCTGCCGCGTGTACGTGACTTCCGTGGATTGAACCCCAAGTCTTTCGACGGTCGCGGCAACTACAACTTTGGTGTGAAGGAACAGATCATCTTCCCCGAGATCGAGTACGACCAGGTCGACGCGCTCCGGGGCATGGACATCTGTATTGGTACGACGGCAGGAACGGACGCGGAAGCGAAGGCGCTGTTGGAAGCCTTCAGTTTCCCGCTGCGGTCCTGATTGTTAGCGAACTGACGAGGAGTCAACGACAATGGCCAAGACCTCCATGGTCAACCGCGAAGAAAAGCGGGCCAAGCTCGTCAAGCGCTTTGCGGCGAAGCGAGCTGAACTGAAGAAGATCATCAAGAGCTCCGCAGACTACGAAGAGCGCATGGCGGCACAGGAGAAGCTGCAGAAGCTTCCCCGCGACGCAAGCCCGGCACGGCAGCGCACGCGCTGCGCCTTGTCCGGCCGCCCGCGTGCGGTCTATCGCAAGTTCGGCCTGGGCCGGAACAAGTTGCGCGAAGCCACCATGCGTGGCGACGTGCCTGGTCTGCGCAAGGCCAGCTGGTAAGCAGCTGGTTCTGAAGGAGTTCAACGATGAGTATGAGTGATCCCATCGCGGATATGCTGACGCGCATCCGCAACGCGCAGGCCATGCGCAAGGCGACCGTGACGATGCCCGCCTCGAAAATGAAGCTGGCCATCGCCGAAGTGCTCAAGAGTGAGGGCTACATCGAAGATGTGGCGGCTCATGATCTGGGTGGCAACAAGCGTGCGCTGGAGATTCGGTTGAAGTACTTCGAAGGTCGCCCGGTGATCGAGCGGCTGCAGCGCTTCAGTCGCCCCGGTCTGCGTCGCTATTGCGGCAAGTCGGACCTGCCGACGGTGCTCGGCGGCCTGGGTGTGGCGATTGTCACGACCTCCCGCGGCGTCATGACTGACCGCCAGGCTCGCGCTGAAGGCGTGGGTGGCGAAGTCGTGTGCGTGGTCGCCTGAGGAAAGGAGAATCACGATGTCACGAGTCGCAAAGAAGCCCGTCAAGCTGCCCAAGGGCGTGGAAGTCTCGATCAGCGATACGCTGATTTCTGTCAAGGGCGCCAACGGCAAGCTGGAGCTCGCGAAGCCGGCTTCGGTGGTCGTCACCCAGGAAGACGGTGCGCTGAACTTCGCGCCGGTCAACGATGGCGAAACGGCAATGGCCGGGACGTTGCGCGCGCTGGTAGCCAATACGGTTCAGGGTGTCAGCGAAGGTTTCCAGCGCAAGCTGGAGTTGGTCGGCGTCGGTTATCGCGCGTCGGTCCAGGGCACTGACCTGAATCTGGCGCTGGGCATGTCCCATCCGGTGGTCTTCAAGGCGCCGGCCGGCATCACGATTGAGGTGCCGACACAGACCGAAGTGCTGATCAAGGGTGCTGACAAGCAGATGGTGGGCCAGGTGGCAGCGAAGATTCGCGCCTTCCGTCCGCCCGAGCCGTACAAGGGCAAGGGTATCCGCTACAGCGGCGAGAAGATCCAACTGAAGGAAGCGAAGAAGGCCTAAGGCCGCTTCGCACGGAGAGCTGAAGTGATTGACAAAAGATCCGCCAGACAGCGCCGCGCGCGGAAGAGCAGGGCGCACATCAAGGAACTCCGCATGCCTCGGTTGAGTGTTCATCGCACCGACCAGCATCTTTATGCTCAGGTCATCGATGCCGAGGGTGGCAAGGTGTTGGCTTCGGCCTCGACCCTGCAGAAGTCGGTTGCCGAGGGCCTGAAGGGTCTGAAGAACAAGACCGCCGCGGCAGCGGTTGGCAAGCTGATCGCCGAGCGTGCACTGGCCGCCGGCGTTTCCAAGGTGGCTTTCGATCGCTCCGGTTTCAAATACCACGGGCGCATTCAGGCCCTGGCCGACGCCGCCCGCGAAGGCGGTTTGCAGTTCTGATCGGCCTTCGCAGACGATTGGTGGAGTAGCGCAGTCCATGAGCAATTTTGATAACGAGAGTGGCGACGGCCTGATTGAGAAGCTGGTTGCCGTTAACCGGGTGGCCAAGGTCGTCAAGGGTGGTCGCCAGTTCGGCTTTACGGCACTGACCGTGGTCGGCGATGGCAATGGCAAGGTCGGGTTCGGTTACGGCAAGGCACGTGAAGTGCCGGCTGCGATCGCCAAGGCCATGGACAAGGCCCGTCGCAGCATGGTTCGGGTCAACCTGAACAAGAGTACGCTGTGGTACCCGGTGAGCGCGCAACACGGCGCAGCCAAGGTGTTCATGCAGCCCGCCTCCGAAGGTACCGGTGTGATTGCGGGTGGTGCGATGCGCGCCGTGTTCGAGGTGGTCGGGGTCGGCAACGTTCTGGCCAAGGCGCTGGGATCACGCAATCCGATCAACCTGGTGCGGGCGACGATCAAGGGTCTGGCCGCGATGGATTCTCCGAAGCGGATTGCCGCCAAGCGTGGCAAGTCGCTCGACGAACTGATGGGAGTCAAGGATGAGCACGCCGATTGATAGCGGCATGGTGCGGGTCAAGCTGGTCCGCAGCATCAATGGAACGCAGGCTCGCCACCGCCTTTGTGTCAAGGCGTTGGGACTGCGCAAGCTGAATGATGAGTCCGTGCTGCCGGATAGCCCGCAGGTCCGCGGCCTGATCAACAAGGTTCGCTACCTCGTCACTGACGAGCGTTGAGACTGGGGACGATCATGGAACTGAATGAGATCAAGGCGACCGACGGCGCGCGTCAAAGCAAGCGTCGAGTGGGTCGTGGCATCGGCTCAGGCCTGGGCAAGACCTGTGGTCGTGGGCACAAGGGTCAGCACGCCCGTGCCGGCGGCTTTCACAAGGTTGGCTTCGAGGGCGGCCAGATGCCGCTGCAACGTCGACTGCCGAAGGTGGGCTTCAAGTCGCCGAAGGCCGGGGAAACCCAGCAGGTGATGCTGTACCAGTTGTCGGTTGTTGAAGGCGAAATCACGCTGGACAGCCTGCGCGCCGCCAAGCTGATCGACAATCGCGCCAAGCGCGCCAAGATCGTCAAGCAGGGTGAGATTGACCGCGCAGTGACGATTCGTGGCGTGGCCGTCACGGCTGGTGCCAAGTCCGCGATCGAAGCGGCCGGCGGAAGCGTGGAGGCCTAAGTTGGCTGCGACGCCTGGAATGTCCGCGTTGGGTGGGCTCGGTCGGCTGACCGAGCTGCGTCAGCGTTTGCTGTTTGTGCTGGGTGCACTGATCGTGTTCCGGCTGGGTTCCTTTGTGCCGGTTCCGGGGGTCAACCCCCAGGCGATGGTGCAGTTGATGGAGCAGCAACGAGGCACCATCGTGGACATGTTCAACATGTTCTCTGGTGGCGCGCTGGAGCGCTTTTCCCTGTTTGCCTTGAGCGTGATGCCCTACATCTCGGCATCGATTGTTGTGCAACTGCTCGGCAGCAGCGTGCCTTCTCTGCAAGCTTTGCGGAAGGAAGGTGAGTCCGGCCGCCGCAAGCTGACCCAGTACACGCGCTACGGCACCGTAGCCCTTGCGCTCTTTCAGTCGTTCGGCGTGGCCATTGCGTTGCAGCAGACCGCAGCCCAAGGTGGAATTCAGGTCGTCTTCAATCCCGGCCCTGCCTTTGTATTTACTGCAGTGGTGAGCTTGACTGCCGGCACCTTGTTCCTGATGTGGCTGGGCGAGCAGATCACCGAACGCGGCATTGGCAACGGCATTTCGCTGCTGATCTTTGCCGGCATCGTGGCCGGGCTTCCAGGTGCGATCGTGCAGACGGCCGAGTTGGCGACGACGGGCCAGCTGGCACCGCTCACGGTCATCGTCATCATGGCGATCATTGCTGCGGTGACGGCCTTTGTGGTGTTTGTCGAACGTGGTCAGCGTCGTATTACGGTCAACTATGCACGTCGTCAGGGTGGGCGCCAGGCGTTCATGAACCAGACCTCGCACCTGCCGCTGAAGATCAACATGGCAAGTGTGATTCCGGCGATCTTTGCGTCGAGCCTGATCATCTTCCCAGCGACCGCGGCCAGTTGGTTTGGTCAGTCCGAAAGTGCCCAGTGGTTGCAGCGCGTCGCGCTCGCGCTCGGGCCGGGTGAACCGCTGCATATCCTGCTCTACGGCGGGTTGATTCTGGGCTTCGCATTCTTCTACACGGCCCTGGTCTTCAATTCACAGGAGACTGCCGACAACTTGAAGAAGTCGGGCGCCTTGATTCCTGGCATCCGGCCTGGCAAGGCCACTGCCGACTATATCGATGGGGTCATGACGCGTCTGACCGGCATTGGTGGTCTGTACCTGGTCGCGGTGTGTCTGCTGCCCGAGTTCATGCGGATGGGCTACAACGTTCCGTTCTATTTCGGCGGAACCTCGCTGCTCATTCTGGTGGTCGTCGTCATGGACTTCATGGCGCAGGTGCAGGCGCATCTGATGAGCCATCAGTACGACAGTCTGCTGAAGAAAGCGAATCTGAAGGGAGTCGGTCGCGGGGCCCGCTGAGCGGTGACGCGATCGAACATTACTACTTGATCGCAGCGGGTACTTGACTGCTATAATGTCGAGTTCCCGCCGGCGCCTTTGTTTTTTGGAGAGCCATCATGGCACGTATCGCAGGTGTCAATCTTCCCGTTAACAAGCATGCCTGGGTCAGCCTGACCAGCATCTATGGCGTCGGTCGCAGCCGTGCCCGCCGCATCTGTGCTGACGCTGGTGTCGCACTGACCACCCAGGTGCGCAGCCTGAGTGAGCCCGAAGTGGAGCGCCTGCGCGCTGAAGTGGGCAAGTACATCGTCGAAGGCGACCTGCGTCGCGAAGTGGCGATGAGTATCAAGCGTCTGATGGACCTGGGCTGCTATCGCGGCTTGCGCCATCGTCGTGGGTTGCCGCTGCGTGGTCAGCGCACCCGAACCAATGCGCGCACCCGCAAGGGGCCGCGTAAGCAGATCAAGAAATAGGCCTTGACGAAATCATGAGCAAGCAAGCACCTCGTACCAAGAAGAAGATCAAGCGCGTAGTCACCGATGGCGTGGCGCACGTGCAGGCTTCATTCAACAACACCATCATCACGATCACCGATCGTCAGGGCAACGCGTTGTCCTGGGCCACTGCCGGTGGTGCTGGTTTCCGTGGCTCGCGCAAGAGCACGCCGTTTGCCGCACAGGTTGCGGCCGAAAAGGCGGGGCGTGTCGCGCTGGAGTACGGATTGAAGAACGTCGAGGTGCGAGTCAAGGGCCCAGGTCCGGGGCGCGAGTCGTCAGTGCGTTCGCTCAATGCGCTGGGCATCAAGGTGACCAACATCATCGATGTCACACCGATTCCCCACAACGGATGCCGGCCGCCGAAGCGGCGCCGGGTCTAGTCGGACCAGTTTGGAGTATTTGCGATGGCACGTTATATCGGACCGACCTGCAAGCTCGCTCGGCGCGAGGGCACGGATCTGTTCCTGAAGAGCCCGGCTCGGGCCCTGGACAGCAAGTGCAAGCTCGACAAGAAGCCCGGCGTTCACGGTGCAGCAAAGAAGAACAAGTCTTCCGACTACGCTAACCAGCTGCGCGAGAAGCAGAAGGTCAAGCGGATGTACGGCATTCTGGAGCGTCAGTTCCGTAGCTACTACAAGCGCGCGTCCAATCAGCGCGGCGCCAGCGGTGAGAACCTGCTGCGGTTGCTCGAAGGTCGTCTGGACAACATGGTGTTCCGGATGGGTTTCGCGGCGACGCGCGCGGAAGCGCGTCAGCTGGTGTCCCATCGTGGCGTGATGCTCAATGGGCGGTCGGTGAATGTGCCGTCTTGCCAGGTCAAGCCGGGTGACGTGGTGTCCATCGCCGAGCGGGCGAAGGATCAGCTGCGCATCAAGGCGGCTGTGACGCTGAGTCAGGAGTTCGACACGGTTCCGTCCTGGGTCGAGGTGGATGGCAGCAAGCTCAGTGGCTCGTTGAAGAGCCTGCCCGAGCGCAGCGACCTGAGCCAGGAGATCAACGAGAACCTGATCGTCGAGCTCTACTCGAAGTAAGTCTTTTCGGAGTCTGGATCTATGTCCTCTGCTACGGGGCTGTTGAGCCCTCGCAACCTCGAAGTCGAAGCGGTTGGTGGCAATCGCGCACGGGTGTTCCTGGAACCCCTCGAGCGTGGGTTTGGCCACACGCTGGGCAACGCGTTGCGGCGTGTGCTGCTTTCCTCGATTCCCGGTGCGGCGATTGTCGACGTCGAGATCGATGGTGTCGTGCATGAATACGGCACGATCGAGGGTGTACAGGAAGACGTCATCGAAATCCTGTTGAACCTCAAGAACGTCGCCGTTCGACTGCACAATGTGGATCAGTCTACCGTCACGCTGTCCCGCAAGGGCCAAGGTGTGGTGACGGCGGGAGACATCGTCACCGACCACAACGTCGAGATCGTCAATCCTGATCTCGTCATCTGCACGCTGACCAAGGACGTCTCGTTGAACATGCGCTTGCGCATCGAGCGGGGCGTCGGATACGAGCCGTCGAGCGCGCGCCGTCTGCCTGAAGACGAAGTGCGTCCGATCGGTCGCCTGCAACTGGATGCGAGTTTTTCGCCTGTGCGGCGGGTGGCCTATTCGGTCGAAAGCGCGCGCGTCGAACAGCGTACGGATCTGGACAAGCTGGTACTGGATGTCGAGACCAACGGCACCATTGATGTGGAAGACGCGGTCAAGCGTGCGGCCACGGTGCTGGTCGATCAGCTGGGCGTCTTCGTTGACGTGAAGCTCGGTGACGGTGATCGACCCAGTGCTGCTCGCAATGATGTGGATCCGCTGCTGCTCCGTCCGATCGATGATCTGGAGCTCACGGTCCGCTCGGCGAACTGCCTGAAGGCTGAGAGCATCTACTATATCGGTGACCTGATTCAGCGTACCGAAGTGGAATTGCTGAAGACGCCGAATCTGGGCAAGAAGTCGCTGACCGAAATCAAGGATGTGCTCGCGGCGCGTGGTCTGTCGCTGGGCATGAAGTTGGAGAATTGGCCGCCGCCGGGTCTGAGTACCGGTACTTTTGGCGGCTGATCAGCAGGAACGATTGGGAGATAAGCAATGCGGCACCTCAAGGCAGGACGCAAATTCAACCGCACGAGCTCGCACCGCCAGGCCATGTTCAAGAATCTGGCCAGCGCGCTGTTTGAGCACGAGCTGATCAAGACCACCCTGCCGAAGGCGAAGGAACTGCGTCGGGTTGCCGAGCCGCTGATCACGCTGGCCAAGCAGGATACCGTTGCACAGCGCCGCCTGGCGTTTGCGCGCTTGCGGAACAAGGTCGCGGTGGGCAAGCTGTTTACTGAGATCGGTCCCCGCTATCGCAATCGACCGGGTGGGTATCTGCGTATTCTCAAGTGCGGCTACCGCGACGGCGACAATGCGCCGATGGCCTATGTGGAACTGGTCGATCGCCCGGGTGCCCCTCAGGCCGAAGGTTGAGATCAGTCCTTGACTGAAGCGTCAGTAGAACGGCACCTGAGGGTGCCGTTTTGCTTTGTCGGGTTTGTGGTTGGGTGTCCTCAATGGATCGCGACTACCCGTGGTGCCTACGGGTCGAGGCGACGGAACATTGAGGACCGGCAGGAGTCCGCATTCCCGATAGTTTGGTTGGATACGAGAGGAGCCTGTACCGATGCGACGTTTGCGTACCCGTCGAATTTTCACAGTCGTAGCGCTGATATGCACGGCATTCATGGGGTACGCGCTGTATGCCGAGCACATACTCGGTCTCGTACCCTGTCCGCTGTGCATGTTGCAACGAGTGGCGATGCTGTTGGTGTTGCTGGTCTGCCTGATTGCCTCGGTGCACAACCCCAGTTCCAGGGGCGGGTGGCGAGCATATGGCGTTCTGGGCTTCCTGGCGGCCGGTCTCGGCGTCGCCATCGCTGGTCGGCACGTGTGGCTGCAGCATCTGCCGCCCGATCAGGTGCCTGCGTGCGCACCGTCGCTCGACTACATGCTCGACGTGTTTCCGCTTGGGGAGACGCTACGGACCATTCTCATGACGAGCGGCGAATGCGCCGAGATCGATTGGGCCTTTCTCGGACTGAGCATGCCCGGGTGGACCTTGATCTGGTTCGTGCTGTTTGCGTTGGTGCTGGGGTTCACTGGATGGTTCAGTCATTCCCGTGGACGCTAGGTGAGGGCCTGTGCTTAACCGCTCGTGCGCTTCACCGCGTCTGTCCAACGGTGATGGGCGACGGTATGCGCCAGTGCAACGACACCAGACGCGCTTTTACCGCTGCCAGCAATCCGCTGGAATGCGGGTTCTTGCCCTGTCGATCTCCAGGAAGGCGCAATTGGTATCCGCCACCTGGGCGCCAATGGCTGTCGCGCGCATTCTAAAGTTGGCTGCTGTCGCCTCCTCGATGGTGAAGGCGTAGTACTGACTGACACCCGCTGGGATTTCCGCCAGTGTGCCGTAACGCGGGTTATTCGCGCGCCATTGTTCTTGTCGCAAGGCCATTGATTCCAGTGCGTTCATGGCTTCGGCACGCCGGCTACGGCGAACCTGGTCGTTGAAGGCTGGTACCGCCACCATCAACAGAATCGCCACGACCGCAACCACGATCATCAACTCGATGAGCGTGAAACCTGTCTCGTGTCGGTGGTTCATGACGGCCCCTGTGCTCGTCGGAACATGAGGCCCAAGCGTGTGTCGACCACTGTTACCGAAGTGTGACCGATGTCACATTTTAGCAAAGATAATATTAGAGGACGTGGAAGCGACCTCGGCTGGATGTCTACTGTAGGCGCGACATTCCGCGGCAACGTCTAGGGGGACGTGTGCTGAGGCAACCTCAAGTTCGTTCGCGCGACGAAAGCGGCGTTACGCTGGTAGAACTGCTTATCACGCTGACAGTAGCGGCCACTCTGTTGACCTTGGCCCTACCTGCGTTTACGGCGTTTCGTGAGCGTTCACTCTTCCGCGGGACAACCGATCAGGTCCTCGGCCTCGTTCAGTTGGCGCGCTTTGAATCGGTGCAACGTGATCGTCCGGTGACGGTGACTGTCCTGACGCCAAGCCCAGTGCAGTGGTGTGTCGGTGCCAATGAAGGCGCGGTGGCCTGCAATTGCTTCGAAACAAATGCGGCCTCCGCCGACTTCTGCGAAGTTGCGCGTTTCCCGGCACTGAACGGCGCGAGTCCGCTGGCGCCACAAGCCCAGGCTCAACAGCTTCTCAGGGGCGTCCAGGTCGTGGGGGCCCCGAACTTCGGTGGCGCCAATCGCTTCACGATCAACCCCAAATTGGGAACCCTGGATGATCCCGTGTCCTTTGGATCGCTGCTTCTGAGATCGCCCACCGACGCGCTGGCCTATCGCAGCCGGATCGACATTTCCCCACTGGCCCGGGCCACCGCCTGTGCGCCAGACAGTCACAGCCACACCGTGGGGTTCACCCAATGTCCACCCTGATTGCCCGCTCACGGCCGGCCTCATTCACAGGAGCTTCACGGCAATCCTACGGCTTCTCGCTGATCGAAATGATGATCGCGTTGGCAGTTGGGTTGATCCTTACTGCCGCTGTGATCTCGATCACGGTCAATATGTCGACAACGGCAACGTCATCGGTGCGTTACAGCCGGCTCACGCAGGACATGCGCACAACGGCATCGGTCATCGGCCGTGAGCTCCGCCGTGCGGGCTTCAATGTTGACGCCATCAACCAGGTCAGAACTGGGCAGACTGCGGACCTCTATTCGCGCTTGCTGCTGGACGATCCAGACGGAGATGGCATTGGTTCCTGCGTGACATTTGGCTACGACACCCTCGACCTGGGTACCACCGACAGTACACCTGGCACGCTCAG
Organism: Lysobacterales bacterium; assembly: GCA_041395325.1. Classification (GTDB taxonomy): domain Bacteria; phylum Pseudomonadota; class Gammaproteobacteria; order Xanthomonadales; family SZUA-5; genus JAWLAT01. The sequence continues at coordinate 15,736 of JAWLAT010000014.1, read as the reverse complement.
CGGGTTGGAACCAGCTGAGTGGCGCGGCTTCCGGCGTTCAGTCCGCAACGGTGTTGGTGTGGTCGAGATGCGCACCGGCGGTGGCGATGTCGGTGGGCCGTGCGGCGCGGCGGGCCACACCTGGGTCGCTTTGACGGATCCCGCCGTGCTGGACGTGCTCGATCTCCAGTTCGACATGCGCAATTCCGGCGAAGCAGTTGCCGCCACCGTGCCGGATCCAGCCAACCCTGCCGCCTCAGTGACCGCCCTGGTCGGCGTGCGTACCGTGCAGGTGTCGCTGCGCGCCCGCTCCCCTCTGGATCCGGCCAACGTTCGTGAAATGCGCCAGTGGGTGCGAGTCCGCGCGGAAACCGCTCGACTGGTGCCCTAGGAGAAAGCCGATGCCTGGAACCAAGTCATTTCCTGCAACCCGAGTGCCGACCAAGGGCAAGCAACACGGCATGGTCACACTGTTCGCCACGATCATGTTGTTGGTGATCATCTCGATCTCGGTGCTGTTCAGCAGCCAGGTCGGCATTTTTGAAATCAAGACGGGAGCGAATCATTTTCGAGCTGAGCGCGCTTTTGACGCTGCCCAGAACGGCCTGAATTTCGGTCTTGAGTATGTGCGCACCAATCGCGCACGCGTGGCCTCGATCGGGACCGGTGGATGGTTGGAGGAGAACCTCGAATGGTGGGAGCGTTGTCCTGCCGATGGCGTGATCGACGACGATTTCCCTTGTGACGCCGAGTCCGATCCGGTCAGACGATCACAGATGTTCCGGTTCCGTGGCGCGCCCGACATCTTGCTGGGCGATCGCTATCGATTGCCACTGCCACAACTTGCCGCGACGCCACAGGTTGACACCGATGGTGATGGCACTGCCGATCCAGCGTTGCGATATCGCGTGAGTGCGTTGCTGTGCCTCATCGTCCCCGACCCGACATCGGCCACGCCGATCGACTGCGCGCCGTTGGGTTTGCCGGGATCAGCCGCCGAGCGTGATGTGGTCTCCTCGGCGCAGGCTTACTCGCTCAAACTGGTGGCACGCGGCGCGGTGATGTCGGCCGATGCCGCATTGACCGATCTCCCTGAAGCCGCCGACGCCAATGGCGGCGATCTGGCAGAAGCGCGTGCCACACTGGCTCACGGCTACGCCAGTTTTCGGCTGATCTCCGGGGGGCCCGAGGCGCCGCTGATCGCGGCCAACTCGGTCACGCTGCGTGGGACCTTTGACATCGTACCCAATCCCAATGCGGCCGGTTTCGGGGTGCCGATCTCCATCTGGACGGCGTCGACCATCGATCTGAACCGCCCCGACTTTCCCGGAGGCTCCAACCTTTGAGAGGATGGAGCGATGAGGAAGTCGGAACACTATTCACCTGAGACGAAAGAGCGGGCTGTTCGGCTGGTGCGTGAGCACCGTGACGACTACGGCTCAGAATGGGCCGCGATCTGTTCGGTCGCCGAGAAGATTGGCTGCAAGGCGGAGACCCTGCGTCGTTGGCTGCGACAGGACGAGCAGGACGCCGGTGAGCGACCTGGGCAGACCACTGCGGAGCGTGAGCGGATCAAACAGCTCGAACGTGAGAACCGCGAGCTGCGCCAAGCAAACGAGATCCTGCGCAAGGCCAGTGCGTTTTTTGCCCAGGCGGAGCTCGACCGCCGGTTCAAGTTCTGACGGCGTTCGTTGACGAACACCGCGAGGTTTACGGAGTCGAGCCGATCTGTCGGCAGTTGCAGATCGCTCCGTCGACCTACTACGAGCATCTGGCCAAGCGCCGTGACCCATCGCTGCGTAGCCGGCGGGTCAAGCGCGACGAGGAGCTGAGCGTGGCCATTCGGCGAGTCTTCGATGAGAGCGACGAAAACTACGGCGCGCGCAAGGTGTGGAAGCAGCTGCTGCGCGAGCAGACCAAAGCAGCACGCTGTACGGTCGAGCGCCTGATGGGCCAGCTTGGGCTCTGTGGCGTGGTCCGTGGCAAGGGTGTACGAACCACGATCAGCAACAAGGCCCAGCCCTGCCCGCTGGACAAGGTCAATCGGCAATTCCATGCCGACCGGCCGAACCAGCTGTGGATCGCGGATTTCACCTATGTTTCGACCTGGCAGGGTTTCGTCTACGTCGCCTTCGTCATTGATGTCTATGCACGGCGCATCGTTGGCTGGAAGGTGTCGCGCTCACCCAACACTGATCTGGTGATGGCCGCGCTGGAACAGGCGCTGTGGTCGCGCAAGCCCGACCGGAACAGCCTGATTCACCACAATGATCGTGGCGTGCAGTACCTGTCGATCCGCTACAGCGAGCGTCTCACCGAGGCGGGCATCGAACCGTCTGCAGGCAGCGTCGGCGATTCCTACGACAACGCCATGGCCGAGTCGATCATTGGGCTGTTCAAGACTGAAGTGATCGCAAAGCAAAGCTGGCGCAATCTGGAAGCCGTCGAGATGGCCACCCTGAAGTGGACCCACTGGTACAACCACAAGCGCTTGATGGGGCCGATCGGTGACATCCCACCGGCAGAGTTTGAAGCCAACTACTATCAGCAACCGAGTCAGGTCGCCGAAGCGGCATGACTCACAACCCGGAGTCTCCGGAGAACCCGGGACGGTTCAATCCGAATGGAACGCCGAAGAGTTGCTATAGCCAGCAGTTCTTCAACTCCAATCCGGGTGACGTGGAACTGATAGACGGTGTTCGCGTGTGCGATCGCTGCCAGTGCCCTCGAGACGGCTCGCTGTCCTACAAGGACGGTGGCGATTTCGTCAAGGGCAACGACATCATTGATGCGACTGGCAACGCCAACGTCACGGGCGCGCGTAATTTTCCGCCGGACCTGTTCCAGTACATGTTCGGCATTCCCAAGATCGACGCCGGCGGCAACGAGCGCTGGCCTGAAGTCAGAGATCGCGCGGTCCTGCTCAGTGACGGTGCGTGCACGTCCGATCCCCTGTCTCCCGGATGTTGTGCCGACCTCAATGCGGCCTCGAGCGGCTTGTTCTGGTCGGAGGAACAGACCTGTGACCTGGCCCAGTCGGACATCGGCTCTCCGACTGCGCCGGTATATCTGGTCGCGGAGAAGGGCTTCACCGCGCGGATGGACCGCTTCTTCGGTGTTCTCTACAAGTTCTCGCGTCCCGGCGATCTCAACGCCTACACGCTAAGGGTCAACGGCGGCGGTTCACTGTATGGCGCACTGGTTGCAGACGACAACAGCGTCGTCGACAAGGCGACCGGCAACTTCGCCATCGTCTATGACGCCAAAGTGATGCAGAACCTGAGCGAATCCCCAGGCTTCCTGGGTGGGGGTCCATTGCCCGGCAGCTGGAACGACCTGGGTGCTTTCTGAGGTGACGGTCATGAACAAAAATGCTCCCTCGCAGATTCTCTTGAGCAAGCACCGTCAGCGCGGCGTAGGCTTGATCGAGATCCTGATTGCGCTTGTAGTTCTGGCCATTGGTTTCCTGGCTTTGGCGGCACTCCAGGGCGCCGTGACCCGCAATGCAGCGGATTCTCGAGCGCGAGCCGCGGCCACTCTGCTGGCCAGCGAGAAGCTGGAGGAGCTGCGTTCGTTCACGGCTTCGCGCAGTGACGCCAATGGCGACGGTGTTCCCGATCTGATCATTGACCTGGACGGCGACGGCATTGGCGATGCCGTCGGATTGAGCTTTGATCAGATGGTTTCCGGCAATGACACTCCGGCAGAAATCGATGGCGCGCAGGACGGCTTTGCCTATACGCGCAACTGGACCGTGACTGCCTGCACGATGGATCCCACCGCGGCGGTCGACTGTGCGGGTGTGACCTTCGCCGACGCGGATTTCATCCGCGCGAGCGTGCAGGTGGTCTGGACCAGTGTCGAGAACGCGGGGCAGACCGATGAGATCATGGTTCACGACCTGATCAGTTCGAGTTCGCCTCTGGATGCGGCCGTGGCGCTCGCCGAGCCGACGCGGTCGCGCGATTCGCCCAAGGTCTATGTCACGCCCGGGCGGATCTCTCAGACGATTCCCATTGCCATCGGAACTGATCTCGACACCGCAGCCTCCGACCCTCAGCCCACGATCATTCGCGACAACATCGTGCGCACGCAGTTCGAAGTGCTCACCTTCTCCAATACCGATGAAGGTGCACTGGCCGAGAAGATCCTCGACTACACCTTGGTTGGCTGTTCCTGCCAGCAGCAGGGTGTTGTCGGGGGCAACGAGTCCTTCGAGCCCACCTATTGGAATGGTCGCACCTATGTCCGGCCGGCCGAACGCGTCAATGGTGAGGCCTACGAGAATCGGGCTGGTGATCGGGTGGTGCCGGCTCGACGCACCGCGAGCGCATTGCTGCGCAACAACGACCCACCGGACGTCAAGCTGCTGTGTACGATCTGCTGCCGCGACCATCACGACACGGCGAACAGTGATGCGCCCCGGCTCAGTCCCTGGCGACCGGATGGCAGTCGCGACGTCAACGGTGACGGTACCGTAGATCCTTCGCCGGGGTCACCCGACAACCAGTACCTGGCCAACGGTGATCATCGGCACTATCTGCCGGTGCTCCGCAACGGGCTCTATACGTTCACACCGGCCGACAACGTTGGCGACGAGTACTATGAGACCTGTCGGTTCCTGCGCCGTGATGGCGAGTATGCGCTGACGTTGGACACCAATCTCGCCGATCTCGTTGCGCTGCCGAACTTCAAGCTCGACGACGCTTCGGAAACGGAAGGCTATGCGCGCTATGCGCAGGCTTTCGTCGACGGCTACGTCGACTACGCGATCGACCGCTTCCGCGCAGGCGGTGACTACGCGCTGCAGCCGATGACCCCTGCCGAGCGCGATTCGCTCTATCAGTCTGCCCGCTCTGCTGCGCCTGCGGGTACACAGCAATCACTCGATCCCGACCTGCCCTACGGCCTTGGTCCCGTGGGTCTGCAATTGACCGCACGGGGCATTTTCATTGACTACATGACGCCCGAAGTGCTGCGAGCCATCCAGTGCAAGGACGAGAACGATGACACCAGCCCGGAATGCTTGCCCTTCCAGGACGTTTCGCGGCTTGAGCTGGTTCCCTTCTATGCCGTTGGCATGACCAAGCTGGTGAACTGGAGGCCAGTCGATGCGACGATCGCAACGGTGCCATTGAAGGATCGCAACGATCCCTTCAGCCGTGGATTCGTCATACCGGGTGCGCCCGGGTCCACGAGCGTGGTGGCCGACTCGCCGGTCAGCAACATCGCGCTGACCAATCCTATTCCGTCGCAACCCATTGAGGTCGTGCAGACCATCTCCGACGATGTGCCGGTGTCATCCGACAATTCTACGCCGCCGCCCGAACCGCCAAGGACGATTCACTTCTCGCTGGGTATCGATCGAGACGCTTCGTTGCCGAATGCGGATGTCGTCAGGCTGGCGGGCACATCCTCAGGATCAACCTGCACGCAAACTGGCAGTCGCCAGGGCCGAGTGGACTGGACCTGTGGATTGGACTCGCTGGGCCAGGGCGTGATCCGCTTTGACGCCTACACCGGAACCGAGTGCGTCAGGCGCTTCCGTGGCAGTTGCGTCGAAGAGGCTCCCGTTCGCAACGTACTCTGTTTTGCACCGGTTCCCAATCAGGTCGAGCCTTTCCCCAGCGGCAGCAATGCCTACGCGGATTACACCTTGACTCGCTACAACGGCAGTCAGGTCAATGGCGCCACCTTTGCCGTGGATGTTTACCGCGCCACGGACGGGTGCCCGTAACCCGTTTTTGCGGCGCTCGTTGTCCGAAGGGAAGGATCCCGGGCAATGGGCGCCGCACACTGGCTGGGTAGCTTCACGGAGTCGACTTTAGTTGCGTACGGCAACTGATGCGGCGGTGCAACATCTATGGCAGGATGGTGATCCACCCGTGATTCGTCGGGTGCAGGAGGCATCATCATGGTCGACACATCCGGACTGAAAGTCGTCAATACCCCTGCCGACTGGGCGCCTGAGAGCTGGCGCAACTATCCGGGCCTGCAAATGCCCACCTATCGCGACGAGACGCGCTTGCAGCGTGCGTTGGCGGAGTTGCGCGGCTTGCCGCCACTGGTGACGTCCTGGGAGATCCTGAGCCTGCGTGAAGAGTTGGCGCAGGCCGCCGAAGGCAAGCGCTTCCTGTTGCAGGGTGGGGATTGCGCCGAAACCTTCGCCGACTGCACCAGCCCGACCATCGCCAATCGCCTCAAGGTGTTGCTGCAGATGAGTTTGGCTCTGGTCCACGGTCTGCGCCTGCCGGTGGTGCGGGTGGGTCGATTCGCCGGGCAATATGCCAAGCCGCGTTCGGCCGACATGGAGACTCGCGACGGTGTCAGCCTGCCGTCCTATCGCGGAGATCTGGTCAACGCACCGGAGTTCACTGCCGAAGCGCGCGAGCCGGCCCCTGAACGCATGATCCAGGGCCACGCGCGCTCGGCCATGACCATGAACTTTGTTCGTGCCTTGATCGATGGTGGCTTTGCCGATCTGCACCACCCTGAATACTGGGATCTTGACTGGGTGCGCCACTCACCTCTGGAGGATGAGTATCGACACATGGTCGAGGCCATCGGTGACGCCGTCCGCTTCATGGAGACGGTCGGCGGTGCACCGATGGGGAGCCTCAGGCGCGTCGATTTCTACACCTCACATGAGGCGTTGTTGCTGCCCTACGAAGAGAGCCTGACTCGTCAGGTGCCGCGCCAGTGGGGCTGGTTCAATCTCGCCACGCATTTCCCCTGGATCGGCATGCGTACGGCGGATCTGGACAATGCCCACATTGAGTATTGCCGGGGATTGCGCAATCCGGTGGGCGTCAAGGTGGGTCCGTCCACCACGCCCGACCAGTTGTCACGCGTCTTCGAACGGCTCAATCCGGACAATGAGCCGGGCAAACTCACTTTCATTCACCGGATGGGTGCAGCACAGGTGGCGCAGAAGTTGCCGCCGTTGTTGGACGCCGCGCGTCAACGCGGCCACAAGGTGCTGTGGTGCTGTGATCCGATGCACGGCAACACCGAGAGCCTGGAAGGTGGTGTCAAGACGCGGCGCTTCGACCGGATCCGGCAGGAGCTGGAACTGGCTTTCGACTTGCACGCTGCCGCGGGCACGCGCTTGGGCGGTGTGCATCTGGAGCTGACGGGTGAGGATGTGACCGAGTGCCTGGGCGGTGCCCGTGATCTCACCGAGGGCGATCTGGCGCGTGCCTACCGGACGACCGTTGATCCGCGACTGAACTATGAACAGTCGCTCGAACTGGCGATGTTGATCGTGCGCAAGCACGGCAGCGCCGCCGCGGCCCAGGGGCGTGCGGGCGCCCGCTGAGCGGGCGTCGAACCGAGTTCAGCTTCAGAAGCGCGGCGGGGGCGGCAAAAGGCAGGCCTGCGCCTGCTCGGCGGCGCGCTCGGCCTGAGGGGTATCTCCCAGGGCCAGCCGGGTGGCCTTCAGGGTCAGCCAGTTGCGTCGACACCATTCGCCCACCCGTGCGGACAGTCCGAGGCTGCGCATGGCCATCTCTTCGGCCTCCAGATAGGCGCCCTGTTCGAGGCGGATTTCGGCCAGTCGTTGCCATAGCCGCGGATTGTCCGGTTCCACTCGCAGGGCGCGCTCAAGCACGCTTGACGCGCTGTCCAGCTGTCCTGCGAGCCGTTGCTGCTCGGCCTGTTCAACCAACTGCGCCACTGCCGGATTCTCCAGCGGAGCCACTTCCAGGGTCGGACCACCATCGCGGGCTTCGGCTGCCACCGCATCCGCATCCGGCAGGACCGCCGGCTGATCCGACGCGGGCGCGGCGATCGGTTCGACGGTGTCCCGGTTGACCCGGTCGCCGCCGCAGGCGGCCAGTTGCAGCAGCGCGACGCCGACAAGGGAGATGGCGCGCCACTGTCCAGGGCGGCGCAGGGAAGGCGAGATGGCGCAGCTCATTCGGAGATCTCCGGTTGCCAGCATTGTGCCCCCCGCACAGCCAGACGAACCTGACCCGGCAAGCGCCAGCCCAGAAATGGCGAATTTCGCCCGCCGCTGAGCAGATTCGCTGGTGTCATGGCCAGATCGCGGTGCGGATCCACCAGGATGCAGTCGGCGGGAGCACCTTCGCTGAACTCGCAGGCGGGCAACCCCAGCCAGCGCCGCGGGGTCAGACAGGCGCGTTCGATCAGGTCGGCCAATGCCAGCTCACCGCGTTGAACCAGTCGCAAGCCCAGGCCCAGGTGCGCATCGAGCGTCGAGGCGCCCACCGCGGTTTCGGGAAAGGGTGCCAATTGCGCGTCCACATCGTGAGGTTGGTGATCGGAACACAGCACGCTGACCAGTCCCTGGCGGACAGCCTGCAGCAGCGCCGCCCGATCGGCTTCGCTGCGCAACGGGGGCTGCAGGTGCAAGAACGATCGGAATGGGTAGAGGTCCAATTCGTTCAGACTCAACTGCAGCGTGGATACCATCGCGCTGACTCGGACGCCGCGGGCCTGAGCTTGCGCAATCAGGGGCAAGGAATCAGCGCAAGACAGTGGACCGATCAGCACCTCCGCGCCACTTTCCTCGGCCAGCAGCACGATTCGGGCCACCGCAACCGTCTCGGAACTGCTGGGAATCCCGGCCAGGCCCAGGCGGGCTGCGACTGGGCCGTCATGGGCTGCGCCATCACCTTGCAAACTCAGATCAATGGGTTGCAGTAGTACGGGCATGGAAACGGAGGCCGCGTACAGCAGCGCGCGACGCAGCAAGCCGGCGTCCTGAATCGGCGATCCCACATCCGCCGCCAGTGGCGCACCCGCAGATTGCAGCCCAGCCAGTTCCGCCAGTCCTTGCTCCCGAGTCAGCGAGCAGAAGGCGCGTACGCCGGCGCCACCGGCCGCCCGGGCACGGTTGTCGACCAGTTCCAGTACCGCCCTGGAATCGATCGGAGGTTGCGTGTCTGGCGCCATACCCAGCCAGGTGATGCCACGGGCCAGCGCGGCACGCGCTTCACGAGCGATGGTGGTCTTGTGGGTTTGCCCGGGCTCGCGCAGGCGCGTCAGCGGATCGACCAAGCCGGGCATCAGCCACTGTCCTTCGGCATCGATGACCTTGTCATCGGCGCCGATCGTCAGTTGCTCGCCTATGGCCTGGTATCGACCGTGGGCGATGCGAACATCGATGGTCTGTCCTTGCGGTTGCAGTAGTGCGCGACGTAGCAGGAGAGTGCTCATGCGCTGAGGCCCTCGCGATCGCCATCCAGCACCTGATCGCCGAGGATCTGCGCCATCACTGCCATGCGGATGTACAGGCCATTGCTGACCTGTTCGAGGATCACTGACTGTGGACCATCAGCGACCTCTGATTCGATTTCCACGCCCCGATTGATGGGCCCGGGATGCATGACGATGCAATCCGGCTTGGCTCGAGCCAGGCGATCGCGGGTCAGGCCATAGAGCCGATAGAACTCGCCCTCACTGGGCAACAGGGCGCCCCGCATGCGTTCCTTCTGCAGTCTCAACATGATGACCACATCGGCATCGGCGAGGCCTTCATCCAGCCGGTCGTGTCGATGCACGCCCAGTTCGTCCAGATGCTCGGGTACCAGCGTACGCGGTCCGACCACACGCAATTCACCGACACCGAGCGCCGCCAGGGCCTGCAGGTTCGAACGAGCCACTCGCGAGTGCAGGACGTCACCCACCACGGTGACCGTCAGCCGGCTGAAATCTGGTCCCTTGTGGCGACGGATGGTGTAGACATCCAGCAGGGCCTGCGTCGGGTGGGCATTACGTCCGTCGCCAGCGTTGAGCACGCTGATGCCGGGTGGGGCATGACTGGCGATGAAATGGGCCGCGCCCGACTGCGGGTGCCGCACCACAAACAAATCACAGCGCATCGCTGCCAGCGTGGCCAGCGTGTCCAGCAAGCTTTCACCCTTGCTGGTGGACGACCGTGCCACGTCCAGATTGACCACATCGGCCGACAGCCTTTCGGCGGCCAACTGAAAGGTGGTCCGGGTCCGCGTGGAATCTTCGAAGAACAGATTGACCACGGTGCGGCCACGCAGAATGGGGAGCTTGAGGTGCCCCCGCTCTGCGCTGACGCGCAGCGCATCGGCTCGATCGAGCAACTGCACGATGCGCTCACGCGGCAAGCCGTCGATGCTGAGCAGATGGCGAAGTCGCCCTTCGTCACTCAGTTGCAGAGATCGCATCGCACCAGCTCCCATGGGACTCGGTTGCTCAGTGACCGGTCTGAACGATTTCCAGGCGCAATGGATCCGGCCCACGCAACTTGAGTTGCTGGCCGGCCGGCAAGTCCAGATCGATGGCGCTGACATCGGCGCAAATCGGCAATTCGCGGCCACTGCGGGTGGCCAGCACCGCCAGGCTGACCCGCGCTGGCCGGCCATAGTCGAACAACTCGTTGAGCGCCGCCCGGATGGTTCGGCCGCTGTAGAGAATGTCGTCGACCAGCAGCAAGTGACGGCCCTCGATGTCCCACGGAATGTGGGAGGGGCGCAATACCGGATGCAATCCGATCCGGCTGAAGTCGTCCCGGTAGAAACTGATGTTGAGGCGGCCCGGTTCTTCGTCCAATGCCAAGGCCTGGCGCAGATGCTCGGCCAGCCACACGCCGCCGGTATGGATGCCCACCAGCAACGGTGGCTCGGCGTCGGGTGTCAGCTGGCGCACACCCTCAACCAGTCGTTGCAGCAGTTCTTCAATCGGGGGCAGTTGCAAGATATCTCTCCATGATCACGGCGGCTGCCATCGCGTCCATCAGTTGTCCGGCCTTGCGTCGCGCCTGGCCGCTGGCGCGGGCCGTGGCAAAGCGCTCGCGCGCCTGGCGAGTGGTGTTGCGTTCGTCGACTTCGGACACCGGCAGGTCGTGGCGCTTGCGCAGCCGATTGGCAAAGGCGCGCGCGCGCTGGCTTGCCGGTTGTTCCTGACCGTCCAGCGTCAATGGACGTCCAACAATCAGCGCGCTGGGCTGCCACTCGGCAATCAGGCGGTCAATCGCGCTGTCCAGGCCGTCGGCGGATTCCACCGAGATCTGAGTCAATGGTCGCGGCTGTGTCAGTGTCGATCCGAGCGCGACGCCAACCACCCTGGCACCGACATCGAAGGCCAGCAGCGGCCCGTTGCGCTGTGGCTGCCCCTGCTCAGGCATGGCCGGCGTAGCTGCTGAGCATCACCGGATCGATGCCAATGGATGCCGCGGCGGCCTGCCAGCGCTCGTCCGGCGGCAGGTCAAACAACAGGTCCGGATCCAAAGGCGTGCTCAACCAGGCATTGTCGAGCAGTTCCTGTTCCAGCTGACCCGCGCTCCAGCCCGCGTAGCCCAGTGCGACAAGCGCTCGCTGAGGACCTTGGCCACTGGCCAGCGCCTCGAGAACGTCGCGGGACGTGGTCAGGTGCAATTGATCGGACACGGCAAAGCTGGAGTCAAAGTCTCCGTGGGGTTCGTGCAACACGAATCCGCGATCCTGTTGCACCGGCCCGCCCAGATAGACCGCCTGCTCGCCCAGCGCCGGTTCGCTGACGCCGATGTCCAGCTGATGCAACAGTTCGCCAAGTTGCATGCCGGAGACACGATTGACCACGATACCCAACGCCCCTTCGTCGTTGTGCTGGCACAGCACCACCACCGCGCGGGCGAAGTTCGGATCCTGCAGCGCCGGCATGGCGATCAGAAAATGGTTGTCCAGATAACTGCGCTTGATCATGGGGCCATTGTACTCTGCCCGCGCGGACGAGCCTTCGTTCGCGCGCACGGGCTTTGGTCGAACAGGCCTGCGCTGTCAGCGCATGCTCATATTGCCGGTCAGGAATCGCCAGGTGCGCGTGATGTGCAGAATGTCGATGGGCTCATCTTCCGTCTGCGGAATCGGCGCATAGGGGGCTGCAAGTTCCACGATGCGACGTGCCGCGTCGTCCAGCAGCACGTGTCCGGAGGACTGGATCAGGTCGATACTCTCGACGCTGCCATCTCTGCGCAAGGCCACGGTGAGCACCAGGCTGCCGTCCAGGCCGTTGCGGCGCGCCTGGTCCGGATAGTTCAGGTTGCCAACGCGTTCGACCTTGGCCACCCATGCCGCCATGTACGTCGCGTACTCGAACTCCCGCGTATTGGCCGAGATGAACTTGCGCCGCGGGCGCTTGGCATAGGCTTCGGTATTGCGATTGAGTTCGGCGCTCAATCGCGCCATCTCCAGGCTGGTCTCCACCAGCTCGCGCCCGCGCGGCAACGCGGCGGTGTCCACCGCGCGTTCGTCCGGAACGGCCTGCAGCTGATCTGCCGGCGAGTTCTGGGTCAGTACCTCGGGTGCGGTGGCGGGGACCGGGTCCGGTGCGCTGGCTTGCACGCGTTCGGGCGCGACGCCATCGGAAGGTGTCGGCAGCGGCGCGGTAAAGGGGGCGCTGGGACGCACCGCTTCCTCCGAATCACCGCCGCCCTGCTGATTGGCCTGGGCCAGGAAGTCGGCCTTTTCCGGCGCCTCCGGCGAGCTGCTTTGGACCAGAATCACGTCCAGCGCCGGCAGTGCCGCACCGAGTGGATCCTCGAAGCGGAAATCGATGCCGAACAGCAACAGCGCGTGCAACGCCAGCGCGAAAGTGGTCGTCAGCCCCAGGCGATCACCGGCCTGGTTGCCGGGGCGGTGTGGTGTGAGCGTCGAACTCACCGCGCCGTGGCCTCCAACGCATCGAACAGGCGCCCGGCAATGTTCTGGCCGGTGGCGGCTGCAATCTCACGCAGACAAGTCGGGCTGGTCACGTTCACTTCAGTCAGATAATCGCCGATCACATCCAGTCCAACGAAGCGTAGCCCGCGCCGGCGGCATTCGGGGCCGACCTGGGCACAGATCCAGCGATCCCGTTCAGTCAGGGGTCTGACTTCGCCGCCACCGCCCTGGGCCAGATTGCCTCGAAAGTCTCCGCCACGCGGTATCCGCGCCAGGCAGTGATCCACCGGTTCGCCATCGATCAACAGGATGCGCTTGTCCCCGGCCGCGATCTCCGGCAAGTAGCGTTGCACCATCGCCATGCGGCTGCCTTCCGCGGTGACGGTATCCAGAATCACCGTCAGGTTCGGGTCGTCGGCCCTGGCCAGAAAGATGTTGCGCCCGCCCATGCCGTCCAGCACCTTCAGTACGGCCTGTCCGTGCGCCATGACGAATTCCCGCAGCACCTCGCGACGCCGGCTGACGCGCAATGGCGGCAGGCACTGCGGGAACCACAGGGCAGCGAGTTTTTCGTTGGCGTCGCGCAGCGACTGCGGTCGATTGACGACCTGGGTCCGACTGTGGTCGACCAGATCAAGCAACAACGTGGCATAGAGATACTCGCTGTCGAAGGGTGGGTCCTTGCGAACCAGGATCAGGTCGAAATCCTGCAGCGGGCGCTCCTGCGCGGCCCCCAATTCGAACCAGCGCGTGGGATCATCAAACACCTGCAATGGTCGGCTGCGGCCGGTCGGGCCGTCAGTTCCTGCGCCCAGATCCGGCAATTCCAGGTAGCTCAGGCGATAGCCGCGCGCCTGGGCTTCCAGCAACAGGGCGAAGCTGGTGTCCTTCTTGATGTTGATACGGTCGATCGGATCCATCAGGACCGCGAGGTGGCGGTTCATGCATTATTCTCGAAGGGCGCAAGGGGTGTCGTGGTCGCCGCGGGGCGGTCACCGCCCTGTAGTATTATCCAGGCTTGGGGAGCGCGTCAGCTGAACGGTCCGGAGTCGATCGACGAGGACAGCATCGGGATCGAGAGGGGCGCTATCTGCTGGCGGGCAATGTGCGGAGTGGCAGCAACTTAGAATACAAACTTGACTTGCGGCATGACGTTGGCTAAAGACTGTTGCCCTAAGTGTGAGTCGATCACTCCCGACCCCGATGCGGGCTGCTGAAGGCGGGAGAAGTGCAGGCTGAAAACCGTTGGGGGTGAGTGTGGACGAGGATAAGAAGTCCGACCTGAGTGGCCTGCGGGTCATGGTGATCGACGACAGCAAGACGATTCGCCGGACGGCCGAAACGCTGCTGAAGAAGGAAGGTTGCGACGTCGTCACGGCTACCGATGGCTTTGAGGCGCTGGCCAAGATCAGTGACCAGCAACCCCACATCATCTTTGTTGACATCATGATGCCGCGTCTGGATGGCTATCAGACCTGTGCCTTGATCAAGAATAACCAGGTGTTCAAGAGCACGCCGGTGATCATGCTGTCCAGTCGCGATGGTCTGTTCGACAAGGCTCGCGGTCGAATCGTGGGCTCCGAGCAGTATCTGACCAAACCATTTACGCGCGACGAGCTGCTCAGCGCGATCCGCAAATTTGTCCCGAACTCATGAGGGCGCCGGAAGGCGACGGGGGAGTGAGTCGATGGCGCACATACTCATCGTGGATGATTCACCCACCGACGTGCAGGTCCTGCGCGGCATGCTCGAGCGTGCCGGGCACCTGGTGTCGGCGGCCAGCAGTGCCGATGAAGGCATCGACAAGGCGCGAGCCGAGGTGCCGGACCTGATCCTGATGGACGTGATCATGCCCGGTACCAACGGTTTCCAGGCGACGCGGATCCTGAGCAAGGACGCCGCGACTTCGGCCATACCGGTGGTGATCGTGACGACCAAGAGTATGGAAACCGATCGCGTCTGGGGCATGCGGCAGGGCGCCAAGGGGTTTGTGACCAAGCCAGTGCGCGAAGCCGATCTGCTTGAGCGCGTGACCTCGCTGCTCGGCACTTGAGGGGGTGGCATGGGCGGGATGGAAGGCATGAATGACAGCGATAGCCAGAGCACGCTCAATCCCTTCGATGTGCTGTTGGACTACGAACGGCGCAGCATCGCCCATGTCCCTGGCATGCCGGAGCAGTTGGAAGCGCCCGGTCTGTGGCGAGGCATCGCATTCCGGCTTGGAGACGTCTCACTGCTCGGCGGCATTGCGGATGTCACGGAAATCCTGCGCTTCCCGGCATTGACGACGGTACCGGGAACGAAGGCGTGGATGCTCGGCATTGCCAATGTCCGCGGCAACCTGATCCCAGTGGTCGATCTGCGCGCCCTGCTCGAAGGGGAGTCTGAGCGCATGACCGACCGAACTCGCGTTCTGATTACACGCGTGCAGGGCAGCATGGTTGGCTTGGTCGTCTCAGAAGTGGCCGGCCAGCGTAGTTTTTTGGAGGAGGATCTGCTGGGTGTGGAAGCCTATGCGGATTCTCCCATCAGTCGATTCCTCAGTGGCGAAGTCGACATCGACGGTCGCCGCTGGGGCGTCTTCAGCATGAACGATCTGTGCCGGTCCGCAGAGTTCATGCAGGCGGCCGCCTAGTCGGTCACGGGTTGGTTCCAGTCGGGGGAAGCAAAGATGAGCGCGGCAGCAGGTGGTATCCAGCAAAGGGAGTCGTCGACTCCCATCATCACGATCCTGGTGGCATTGTTCATCGGTGCCCTGGTCGTGTTCGCGGCGAACTTCGTGCAGCAGGTCGTGCGCTCGACGCAGGACCAGCGAGCCACTGCCCTGGCCGCAGATATCCAGGTGAAGTCGCAACAGCTGGCCAAGTACGCCGCCGAGGCGGCCGATGGTCGCATCGAGGCCTTCGACGAGCTCAGACAAACTCAGAGCCTGATCGCCACCAACCTGGAACAGCTCAGCAGCGGTGATCCGACCACCGATGTCCCGCCGATCTCTGCCAACCCCGAGGTCGAGCCGGCACTGACTCAGGTTGTCTCTACCTGGACCGAAATCGCTGCGGCCTCCAGCAACATTCTGGCCAAGGAAGACATCGTTCTGGAGATGACCGACATCCAGTCGCAGT
>JAWLAT010000013.1:0-128815 GCA_041395325.1 Lysobacterales bacterium | reverse complement strand
GCGACCGGTCGGCGCCCGCTCGATCAACCTCTGGTACCACTGGCGCCACCGTTGGAAGGACCATCGCTGGCTGATCACCACCGGCGCGGTGCTGGTGCTTATTGCCCTGGCGGCCAGCGGCCTGGCCGTGCGCAACCGCTTGGAGCTGGCCCGCAGCGCGACCCTGGCTGCCGAGTTCGGCGCGGTGGTCGAGCGCAATGCGCAGCTGCTGCGGCTGGGTCAGATGAGTGCCGGGACGGACCGGGCGCAGTTCCGCCAGCTGGCGGCACAAGCCTACCGACAGATTGAAGATCAATCGCGCGGATTGGAGGGCATCGACCAGGCCGCGGTGCAGTCCGCGCTGGGTCGTCTGCAGTGGCTCCGCGGCCAAACGGGTCCCGCCCTGACACAGCTGACGCAAGCCTGGCGTCTGGGTGACCGGTCCCCGGCGACGGCGCTGGTGCTGGGGCTGGTTCACGCCGAGCAGCTGCGTCAGGCACTGGCCGAAGCCGCGTTGCAGCGCGACGAGGCATTGCGCGATCAGCTCATTCAACAAGCGACAGTGCGGTGGCGCGAACCCGCACTGCAGTATCTGCAGCAGGCCGGCAGCGGTGGCGCTGAGCACCCCGACTACGGGCGCGCGTGGGTGGCGCATCTGGAAGGCGACTACGGCGCAGCGCGGGCACACAACGCCGCTGCCCTCGCCGCCACACCGTGGCTGTTCGAGGCCCCCTTGCTCAGCGCGCGTGGCTGGTTGGCTCAGGCCCGGGAACACGAACTGGTCGGCGACCTGCCGGCGGCCCGCGCTGCCCTGACGGAGGCGAGCGCCGAGTTGCTGCGCGCCAGTGCCATTGCCGCCAGCGCGGCCGATGTGCTGGCCGAGCGCTGTGCGATCGCCGTGAGCGAGGTCAAGTTCGTCGTCATGGTCGATGACGCCAATCCCGACGCAGCGCTGGCCGCAGCGACCGAGATCTGCGGCCAGGCACAGGCCGCCGACAGCGAATCGGCGCTGCCGTTGGGGGCCCTGGGGCATGCCCACGCGCTGCGGGCCCGGCACAGTTTCCTGCGTGGTGGCGCCGATCCACTGGCGGATTTCGAGCGCGCCGAACGCTTGATGGAACAGGCGCTCAGCCTGGATCCGGACAACATTCCGGTGCTGCAGCAAACGGTATCCATGCTGCGCATGCGCAGCTTCTTCGAGTCCGATCGCAGCGTCGACCCGGAGCCCTGGGTACGCCGCGGTCTGAGCCACATCGAACAACTGCTGCAGATCAGCCCCAACGTCTATACCCACTACAACAGCTGGGGCAATCTGCTGCTGGATCTGGTGATCTACCAGCGTGACTTCGGCAAGGACACCCGCCCCCTGATCAACGAGGCCATCGAGCGCTTTCAGCAGGCGCTTGCAGCCCGTGCCGAGCAGCCGGCGGTGGTCATGAATCTTGCGGTGGCCTATTCGCTGCTGGCCGAAGAGGAGATGGTTCACAACGATCGCCCAGGCGCCACTGAAGCAGCTTTCGAGGCGGCGCTGGGGAGTTTCGATCGGGCCGCCAGGCTGGACCCGGACGATTGGGACATCCCCAAGAACCGCGCCATGCTCAGCTCCCAGTTTGGCCGTTATCTGCTCAGCCAGGGTGTCGATCCACGACCGATGCTGGCCGTTTCAATCGCCGCGCTGGAATCCGGCCTGCAGGATCATCCCGATGATCTGACCGCGATGCTGGCGCTGGCCGGCTCGCTCAAGTACGTCGCCCGAGCCGCCTACCGGCGCGGGCAGGCCGACCATGCCAGCATCCAGCGCGGACTGGCGGTGGTCGACGCCGGGATGACGCTGGACAGCGGCCGCTTTGTCGATCTGGCCCAGCACGGTCTGGGCCTGGGCCGACTGCAGATGCTGCTCGCCGCCGGTCCCGCGCAGGCGCAGGCGGTGTACGAGCGGATGCTGTCGATGGCGCATCGCGGCCACGCCAAGCAGGCCGATGCCGATCCCGACCTGCTGCGCGAGAGCACCCATCTGGTGCTGCTGGCCGACGAACTGGGATTGGCGGTCGATCGGCAACAGCTGGGCCAGGCAGCAGACTGGCTGGCCCAGTTGCTGGCACTGCGGCCCAACGACGCAACGGCCGGTCCCCTGCTGGCGTGGCAGACGGCGCGTGCTGGCCAGCCGCCACCATCTGGCCGCCACACTGAGCTCGGCCTGCCGGCCCAATGGCGGATACTGCTGGCGCGAGGCGAGCTGCCGCCACCGCAGGCCATGCGCGTGGCGCTCGCAGATCTGCCCGCCGACCTGTGGTGGGCCGAGCCGCTGATTGCTCGACTGGCCCGCCTGAACCCGTTGCAACGGACGTCAGCGGGGACCTGAGCTCCTTCTGTCCGCTCATTCGAAACCGTTGTCGAAGATGGCATCCAGCGTCATGCCGACCTGCAAGGTGGCGGTGCTCAGCGCGGTGTTGTCCTGCTCGCCTTCATTCCATTCGCCGACATGACCGGTGCCGCTGGGGCCACTGCTGTAGCCCCGGTCAACCACCACGCCAACCCGATAGCTGCCGTTGCCCACATTGGCCGGCAGCACGCCCTGCCAGGTCACCAGCTGACCTTGGTTGGCGCCCATTGCCGCGATGTTGACCGTGCCCAGCAGCGGATCGCCAGCGGTGATCTGCACATTGCTGGTCAGATGGAAATCGACTTGAAAAGCGGGCGATGGCGCCGCCGATGTGTTGCTGACCAGACAACTGACGGAGAACGGCAAACCGGGGCTGACGGTACTGGTCGACACGCTGACCTGGGCGTCGGCACAGGCGCTGAGGTTGGGTGCGATGTGCTGCAACATCGCGTAGGCCATGTTGACGAAACGACCACCGTTCACGTTGCGGTTCTGTCCGCTGCTGTAGCTCAGGTGCTTGCCCAGGATGGCGAAGGTGAACCAGTCATCGCCGATCCTGACCATCGCCGAATCGGTTTGAACACGCGTCTCGGACAGGCCCTCGTCGCCCTTGGTGCCCCCCTTTGAATAGACCGCATTGGTGGCCGGGAAGCTGGGGTGGCGATTGACCACATCAAACTCGGCCATGTTGCCCAGCAGCGAGTTCATGACGCTGGCCGGGACGATGTCGTCCTGCAGCAGGGCCTCGTAGAGGCGCGAGACGCCGCGCGGCGTGGCGGCATTCCAGCCGGAGTCGTGAAATCGAACGTGACCGGTGCGCAGATTCGATTCGGGGATCAGCGCCGGCGCGTAGTACTGGGCCAGATCGCCGTAGGTATCCGAACCGAAGCCCAGGAGCCAGGCATTGCCCTGGCGAACCGAGTTCCGAAAGCGTGCTTCCATGGCCCACGGTGGCGCCAGATAGAGCGACCGGGAAGCCGGAAAGTCGCGTGCTTCGCCTGCCTGCAGAATATGCCGGTCGACGTCGTGAATGCTGATCAGCGGTCCCCAGCCGCGACCGACGCCGTCCAGCGACGACAGCCATTCGGTCAGGGTCTGATCCAGATGCGCCGTGCCGAAGTTGGGGTGGTCGACCAGGACGGCCGTGGCGGCATTGTCCGACACCTCCATCATGTATCGCGAGTAGCGGTCCAGCGTGAAGCTCTGTCCAAAGTTGCTGGAATTCAGGCGACCATTGCCGTCATTGCCGCAGAACCAGTCCTCACGCTGGTTCAGTGAGCGCGTGTATTGCGCCGCCGACTGGGCATTCAGATCCCCCTCGCCCACCGCGTTCCAGAAGCGGAAATGCACGGCTGATTTCATCAGCGAGGCCAGCGGGAAGAATTCGTCCATGCGCCAGCCGACGCTGGTGCCCGTGGTCAGATTGCGCGCGTACAGGCCGACGATGTTGCTGCGCACGCCGGTTTCATAGTCGGCAATCTGCTGTTGCAGCGCGGCATTGGGCGAGTTGAACCGGGTCTCGGCGCTGATGGGCGCCACTTCGCGCAAGGACTTGGCGTCTTCGCCCCAAACGGCATCGAAGTTGGCCACGCCTGGAACCGGATCGAGGTCGATCAGGAAGGTATCGCCGTCGGCCGTGGTGTTCTGCAGGCCTGCCAGTGTCGACTGACTGACGTTGCGTGCCACCCGCCAGGTCCCGCCGGGCACCATCGCAAAGATCATCGCGTAACGGGTCTCTCCGTGCAGATCGCTTTCATAGCGTTCCACATCCAGAACCCGGCCAGACATCGGGTTGAGCAGGTCACTGAACTCGGCTGCCTCCAGGTCGTAGATGACCGCCGTCTTGGGCTGGTTCGGGTGACGCACCCAGAGCCCGCTGAAGACGGTTGCACCATTGCTGTTGTTGGGTCCGACTTCGATGTCGATCAGCTGATAGTCGTCGCGGGCGTGACTGGCGATCAGATCGCGAAAGGCGGGCTCGCTGCGGCGGGTACGAAAGTCGTAATCGTAGTCGTCACCATCCTGCAGAAAGAGACCGTTGAAACGGTAGGCGCCGTTGCGGACGGTGATCTCGAAATCGAGGAAGCGACCCTCTCGCGAAGCCATGTCATCGAACCAGGCGTCGAACTGAGCCTCGGTGGCTTCGAAGATCGGAAAGACCAGCCCGTTCACCGGCTTCCACACCCCGGCAAAGATGTTGGCACTGCCGTTGAACTGCATCTCGATGTCGACCAGTTGCCGGCCCAGGCCCAACTGGGCACCGGTCTCGGCATCCAGTTGGGCTCGCGTCATGCCGATGCGGTAGTGGCTCTCGGTGGCGCCCACCGTCGGCGTCGGATTGTCCGGCTGGTTGGACCAGTGTTGTTCGAGTTCGGGGGTGGCAGCCGACACCGAGGCGGCCAGCCAGAGGGAAGCGATCATCATGGTGTGTACTCCAGTGACGAGTAGGGTTTGGGCGTTCAGGGCGTCTCGAACTGATCGGCGAAGATCGGGTCGATGAAGGGGGCGAATTCGCCCTCAAAGGCGCCGACGTCCCAGCCGCTGCCGATGGGGCGAGGGCTGCCGTCCAGGTCGGCCGGGAGTCCGTCGACGCACAGATCGACGCCAGCCGAACCGGCGGCGTAGTGGTAGTCACCGCGCAAATTGCTCACCAGCTCAGGCGCGCTGGAGATACCATTGAGGCTGTTGTCCTGGGTGTTGTTGCAGCTGCTCGACAGCGCGACCGAACCCGATGGGCTCAGGCCCTGGCCATTACCCCAGATCAGGCTGCGCTCGATCTGTGCCGTCAGGCTCTCGGCGCTGCCATCCAGTCGCAGCGCACTGCCACTGTTGGCCAGCAGGCTCACCTCACTCAGTTGCAGTGCGCCGCCCACCTGCATGTGCAGTGCATCACCGAGCTGTTCGGCGACCAGACAGCGCTGCAGGACCAGGTCATCGGCGCCAAAGGCCGAGACAGCCGCGCCTGTCGCGGCCTGATTGCCGCGCAGGCCCACCCCGGTCAGGCGCAGATCCGCATTGGCCGTGACCCGCGCCCCGCCGCCATTGGCTGCCGCCTGATTGCCGCTCAGCTCGGCACAGTGACGGTTCGCCGGCAACGACGTCGGATCACAATCCGGGGCGTCCGACAGCACTTCGTCGTTGCCCAGATCGGCGCTGAAAAGCACATCGATGCCTTGGGCGTAGATGCCACCACCGTCGTTGGCGTCGTTGTGATTGACGCGACTGTTGATCAGCTGCAGTGACGGCGCCGGATTCAGACTGCTGCGGGCGTAGATTCCGCCACCATCGTCACTGGCACTGTTGCCCAGCCCCTGCATGCCGATCTCGGCCCAGTTCAGGGTCGCTCCGGCATCGAGCAGATGCAGGCCGCCACCGTCGTCCCCGGCCAGATTGCCGTGAATGCGCAGAGCGATGTTGCTGTCGCTGGCCATGCCCAGCAGCGCCGCGCCCTGGGCCCAGAGCCCGCCGCCATCACCGAGCGCCACGTTGTCCAGCAGTTCGGTACCGGGATGCAGTTCGACATAGGCATCCTGGATCCACAATCCACCGCCATCCACGCTGGCCTGATTGCCGGCCAGGCGACAATGCGGCAGACAGGCGCCGCTGCTGTTGCCGACGAACAGCGTGGAAGCCGATCCGGACAACCAGATGCCACCACCGGACTGACTGGCCTGGTTGTCGAGCAGCTCACTGCCGATGGCAAGCCCGTCGAACAGGCCGGCATTGATCTTCAGCGATGCGTTCTCGGCCGCTACCGCGCCACCGAACTGGGCACTGTTGCCGGACAGCAGGCTGCCGAACAACTCCAGCCCGGCGCCACTGGCAATGGAGACGGCACCGCCACGATCACCGGCGACATTGGACTGCAGCCGAGCACCCTGCAGCGCGATGCGACAGGATCCCGGCTCGGCCGCCACCGCGCCGCCGTGCAGCGTGGCGCTGTTGCCGACCAGCAGCGCGCCCAGCTCGATGCGGCACTGGCTGCCCGCCTGCAGGTAGATGCCGCCACCATGCAGTGCCTGGTTGTTGCGGATCTGCGTCTGCTGATCGGTGCTGAGCCGCAGCACGTTGGGCGAACCGGCGCTGGATTGCACGAAGATGCCGCCACCCAGACCGTTGACCGTGTGGTTCTCGATCAATACCTCGCCCAGTGCAAAGCGTGCGCTGGGGCTCACGGCCAGCCCACCGCCGTCGCCGGCGCTGTTGTCGGCGATCCGCGAAGCCGGCGCATCGAACAGCAGTTCGGCATTGCTGCCCAGCGCGATGCCACCGCCGACCACGGCCTGGTTGCCGATGATCTCCACCCCGGCATCGCTGCCGCCCAGTCCCGTCTGCACCGCGAAGATCGCCGACTGGCCCACGTAAACCCCGCCGCCGCTGACACTGGCGCTGTTGCCGTTGATCAGCAGGTCATTGGCGTCGACGCGACTGGCCAGATCGATCCACAGACCGCCGCCCAACTCGGCGCTGCCGCCTTCCAGGATCAGTCCGGTGGCCCGAAGCACCGCGCCGAACCGCACCCGGATCACCGAGCCTGGCGTGGCAGTGCCCAGCAACCGCGCCCGTGGGCCGGTCGCGCCGACCGACTGACAGGCCTGCCCGCCGCCACGCAGGGTCAGGTCGACGGGAATCACGACCTGCGTAGCGGGGAAGTCCTCGCCATTGAGTTCGATCACATCGCCGGCCTCGGCCAGGGCAATGGCCGCGGCCAGGTTGGCGGCATCGCAATCCACGCCGCTGCCCACGCGCAGCGTGGCTGCCAGGGATGGCGTGCAGAACGCCAGCAGGACCATCAGTTTGAATGCGCTCATGACAGGCTCGTTGGGATGTGTGAGCCTGCCTTTACATGTCCCGTGCCAAATCCCCATGCCACTGTTTTTACGAAGCTTTTGCCTCACCCAAGCGAGCCAGGCCAGACCCGAAGTCGGCCTGCTGTCGCGCGCCTGCGCCAGCTTCGTCCCACCCCTGCGACAGCCGGCGGCGTTCATTCGAAGCCGTCCGTGTGGATGGTGTCGGTCAGCGTGGGCGGCGTGCCGAGTGCCGGCCAGACGCCGCCGGCGACGCTGAACTGGCCACCGGCCACGGCACCCAAGGGGTTGCTCTCGGGCTGACCGGCGCTGCCCTCCAGCGCAAAACTCCCGCCCGCTGCGTGCTGGCCGCCGGCATCGATGCTGTAGACATCGACCTGGTACGGCTGTCCCTGGTTGAGGCTGGCGTCAGCGGCCGGCGCTGCCTGGCCCGCTGCGGCGATCAAGCCCAGCGCCGCCAAGACGCTCGCTGCTGCGCCGACGCTTTCCGGTCGGCGAGTCATTGCGCTGCTCCGGCCTTCGACGGATCGGCCAGCTGTTGCTGCAGTTGCTGCAGATCCGCACGCAGCGACTGATTTTCCGCCTGCAAATTGGCAATCGCGGCCTGACTTTCCGCCCGCAGGGCATTGATGGCTTCGACCAGCAGCGGCGACACCATGCTGTAGTCCAGCCCGATCGCATCGACGCCATTTTCTTCGTACTGGACGATCTCCGGCAGCACCTGGCCCACTTCCTCGGCGATGAAGCCGATGTCGTGCTGGCCACCGTGCTCGGCGTCCCAATCGAAATAGACACCGCGCAACAGGCCGATCTTGGTCAACGGATCGTCGATGTTGCGGACGTTGCTCTTCCAGCGGCGAGAGGAAGCGGCGCCATAATTGACGCCGGCACCTGCGGCGTAGAAGTCGTAACCGTTGGCGCTGTTGCTCTGGCCATAAACCCCATAGTTGGTGCCGCTCAGGCTGGCCGCCACACCCCACACGCCAATGCCGTTAGCACTGCGCGACTGGATCAAGCCACCGACGCCACTGCCTGCGGTGTTCTCGGCGCTGACGAACAACGCGCGGCCAGAGGACGAGGCGTTGGTGATGTAGGCCCCGTGAGTCACTCCGGTGGTCGCGGTGGACTCGGCATAGACACCGATGCCGGTGTCGCCGGAGGCGACAAAGCTGCCCGCTCGACCACTGCCGCTGCCGCCTGTTGCCAGCCCTAGCACGGCGATTCCGAAGGCCCCGGCGGATTCGAAGTGCCCCCCAATGCCGGTGCCCAGCGCCCTGCCGCGCACCGCTGAGCCGCTCGGTGCCGCGGAGTAGAAGTCACCGCCGATGGCGCTTCCGCTACTTGCGGTTGCGGCTCCAAGCACTGCGGTGCCCATACTGGAGGCGCTGAGAAATGAGCCACCAATGGCCGCACCTGTATTGGCCGCGGACTGGCCAACGACTCCGATCCCGCTGGGTGACGTGGCGACGAAATGACCACCGGCCGCCGTACCGGATGTGGCGGTCGCGCGGCCACGCACCGCCGCCCCTGCCGTTCCCGAGGTTTGGCCGTAGACGCCTTCGCCGCTGCCCGACGTCGAGCTGACGATCCCGTATACACCGGTTCCGTCCACGCTGCTGCTGGCGCCATAGACGCCATAGGTGTCGCCGGTGGTGGCGTTGGCAAAGCCCAGGACACCGCGGCCGAAAGTCGAAGTACTTTGACCGTAGACCCCGATGGACGTGCCCGAACCGGTGGTCAAACCATAGACCGCCCGACCTTGGGTCTGTGCGGTCCGGACGTCCAGGGCGTACTCTGGATCGCTGGCATCCCCGATGCCGACGTTGCCGGGAAAACTGGTCTCGCCGGCGCTCAACAGCCAGTGTGAATCACCGGCCGGCCCCGTGGGTCCTGCAGGCCCGGTGGTGCCGACGGGCCCGGATGGGCCGGTAGGGCCAGCGGGTCCGACGGGCCCAGCTGGACCCGGGTTTCCATCCAGCGCGAACAACGCATAGGGCGCTGGCCGGATCGCTTGTCGTGGTGCCAGGATCGTGTAGTTGCCACCGGCCCCCGGTCGGACCCGCAATTCCAGGAAGCGCTGATCGCCGTCGAAGGCCTGCGAACCGAAGTCCAGATCCAGCGCGAAGATCCCGTCTTCCACCGGGACATCGTCGTAGTCAGCGGCGCAGGCGAGCGGTATCGGGGCGCTGGCACCGTCGTAGAGGCAAACCTGCAGGTCATACAATCCGGTGGCCAGAACGCCACCATCTTTCAGCTGCCCCTGGTAACTGAAGGCGCTGCCGACCGATTGGGCCTGCAGCGGGGTGAGGCCGACAGGCAGCAAGGAAAGGGAGAAACAGACCAGCAGACTCGGCTTCATGGTGACATTCCGTTTGGAGATGTCGACCCATCAGCAAGTCCCGGGCCAGGCCATGCCGTTATTCAAATCAATCACTTATGGAACCAACACCCCCGTGTCTCATGGTGGTTGTCGCAGTGCTGGCACGGGGTCGTTGCAGACATGACACACCCGCCAACGCAAAGGCGTCCGCGCCAGTGGCGCCGGGTGCTGCTGGCCGTGGGCACTTTGCTGCTGATTGCCGCCGCGTCGCTGGTCTGGACCATCACGCAGCCGGTACTGACCAGCGAGCCAGTCTTCCAGCGTCCGCGTTCGGCCCGTGCGGAGGCGCTGCGAGCGGATGTGCTCGCGTTGGTCAACGACCACTTTCCCCGTGATCACCGCCATCCGGAGAATCTGGCCGCGGCGGCTGATTTCATCGCCGCCTCGTTGGCGCAAAGCGGCGCACGGGTCGGTCGTCAATCGTTCGCCCTCGAAGGGCTTGCCGATGGCGAATACCAGAACGTCATCGCCAGCCTGGGTCCCAGCGAAGGGCCGCGGGTCATTGTTGGTGCCCACTATGACGCCTACGGTGAGCTCCCGGCGGCCGACGACAACGCCAGTGGTGTGGCCATCCTGCTGGAGACCGCACGCCTGCTGGGTGAAGCACAGACGCTGCCGCTGCGGATCGATCTGGTCGCCTTCGTGCTGGAGGAACCGCCGCACTTTCGCTCAGCCAACATGGGTAGCCGGGTCCACGCGGCGAGCCTGCAGGCGGAAGGGGTAGCGGTGGCGGGCGTCGTCGTGCTGGACACGATTGGTTATTTCGTGGACGAACCGGGCACGCAGCAGCTGCCGACGGCATTGCTGCGACCCTTTTATCCCGGTCATGGGCACTTCCTGGCCATCGCCGGAGAGCTGGACGACATCGCGCTGGTCCGGCGCGTGAAGCGCTCACTGAATGCCGGTATGGCGATGCCGGCGTACAGCTTCACGGCGCCACGCAGCGTGCCCGGCGTGGACTTTTCCGATCACCAGTCCTACTGGCAGCACGGCTATCGCGCGGTACTGCTGTCCGACACGGCCTTCTATCGCAATGCGGCCTATCACACGGCACAGGACACCCCGGATCGGCTCAACTACGCGGCAATGGCCGATGTCGTGCATGGCCTGTACCAGGTCATCCTGCGTCTGGCATCGGGTGATGATTGACTCTGGCTGGACTGAACCATGCGCACATTGATCTTCTGCTGCCTGACGGGCGCCCTGCTGCTGACGACCCGCGTGTGGGCTGCCGACAGCGACGAACTCACCTGGCTGCGCGACGACCGCCAGGCCTTCGCCCAGGCGCAGGCCGAAGATCGCTACGTGCTGCTCTATCTGGAGGCGGTCTGGTGCCACTGGTGTCACGTCATGGATCACGACACCTATGGCGATGCGAGTGTGCGCGCGCTGGTCGATGCGCACTATGTGCCGTTGAAGATCGATCAGGACCTGCGCCCGGATCTGGCCAATCGCTACCGCAACTACGGTTGGCCGGCGACCGTGGTGTTCGCCGCCGACGGCAGCGAGATCGTCAAGCGACGCGGTTTCGTACCGCCGGAGCGCTTCGCCCGACTGCTGCAGGCCATCGTCGATGACCCTTCTCCAGAGCAGGTCGCTGCCGCCACCGCCGGTGCCGACGGGCCGGCGCCTTCGGCGCTGAGCGAGGACGTGCGCAACGAACTGCAGCGGCGCCACCGGCAGACTTTCGATCCGCTACTGGGCGGCTTGCGCTCCAGCCAGAAGAGCATGGATCGCGAACAGGTCGAGTACGCGCTGTGGCGCGCGGCCGACGGCGATGCCGAGCAATTGCAGATCGCCACCACGTCGCTCGATGGTGCGCTGCAGCTGCTGGATCCGGCCTGGGGCGGGGTCTACCAGTACTCCACCGACGGCGACTGGGCCCACCCGCACTTCGAGAAGCTGGGTCGGATCCAGGGCGAGTATCTGCGCATCTACGCGCTGGCCTGCAGCCAACTGCAGCAGGAGCGCTACTGTGCCGCAGCCCGTGCCATCCAGCGCTATGTGACCGATTTCCTAACCTCGCCCGAAGGCGCCTTCTACACCGCCCAGGATGCCGACCTGACAGCGGGCGAGCACGCCGGCGACTACTTCGCGCTGGATGATCGTGGCCGGCGCGCATTGGGCATTCCGCGGGTCGACACGCACGTCTACGCCCGCGAGAACGGCACGCTGATCGACGCCCTGGCCATGCTCCACGAGGCCACCGGTGATGCCGGCGCCCTGCGTGCTGCGCGCACGGCGGCCGAACGGATGCTGGCGACACGCCAGCTGCCCGGCGGTGGCTTTCGCCATGACGAGGTGGATGCCGCTGGCCCCTACCTGGCGGATACGCTGGCGATGGGCCAGGGCCTGCTGGCGCTGTACCGGGTCACTGGCGAGCGCCACTGGCTGAGCGCGGCCAGTACCGCCGCGGACTTCATCGGCGCCCAATTTCAGGCACCGGGTGGCGGCTTCCTGACCGCCGTGCAGGGCGATGCGCCGATCGCGCCGTTGCCACATCTCGACGAAGTGGTCTGGGCCACCCGCTTTCTCAACCTGCTGGCGCGCTACAACGGCAACGCGGCGCACCAGGCGCTCGCCGCCCACGGCCTGGCCTATCTGGCCCGACCGGAGATCGCACTGTCGCGCAGCACCGATGCCGGCATTCTGCTGGCCGATGCCGAGATCGCCGGCGAACCGCTGCATCTGACCATCCGGGGTCCGAAGGATGATCCGGCCGCAGGCGTGCTGTTTGACGCCGCCCTGCGCATCCCGGCCGCCTACAAGCGGCTGGACTGGTGGGACGATGCCGAAGGGCCATTGCCCAATCCGGACATCGCTTACCCCTCGCTGAAGCGCTCGGCCGCCTTCTTTTGCACCGCGACCACCTGCTCGGTGCCGCTGACCCGGCCCGAGCAGCTGGCCGAGTTCCTGGCGCTGTCGAGAGAATCCGAGCAACGCTGAGCTTCCAACCGGAAGCGTCCATCACCACATAGAATGCGGCCCTCCTGATTCGCCGAGATTCCGTGGTGCCGGCCCTCCTGCGAATTCACTGGCCCATCGTCCTGACCGCCCTGCTGGCCATCGGCGCTCACTACGTCGACGGCGGCCAATGGCTGCACTGGATCTGCAAGCCGTTGACCACGCTGCTGATCCTGGCCATGGCGTGGCGACTGGGCACACCGGGTCGCGAGCGCACCGGCATCGCCGTCGGACTGCTGTGCTCCACCGCGGGTGACATCTTCCTGATGCTGCCGGGCGACCATTTCGTCGCCGGGCTGTTGAGCTTTTTGCTGGCCCACCTGGTCTATCTGTGGGCTTTTACCGCGCGAGCCGGTCTGCTGGCGCGCCCAGCGCCGTATCTGCTCTACGCCCTGATCAGCGGCGCCATCCTGTGGCTGTTGTGGCCGGGCATACCGACGCCATTGCGGCTGCCAGTGGCCGTCTACGTGGTGGCGCTGTCGATGATGGCTGCCCAAGCGGGTGTGGGTTGGCAAGTGCAGCGCAGCCGCCCGGCCCTGTTCGCGGCGATCGGTGGCGCCCTGTTCGTGCTGTCCGACAGCCTCATTGCGGTCAATCGTTTCATCGCGCCGTTTGAGGCATCCCGGGCCATCATCCTGCTCAGCTACTGGCTGGCACAGTGGCTGATCGCTCGCTCATTGGCATCGACCATGCGCACTCCGGCGGGTCCGGCAACTCAGGCTGCATAGCCCAGGCTGCGGCGCTCGCTGCCCAGATTGGCATCGCAGCTCGGACAATGGTGGTGCTGCACACCGCCGATATCCACCAGATCAAACTCCTCGATGGGCGCGCGTAACGCGCAGCACGGACACTCCAGCAACGTATGCGGGTGGGCGTCGTTGCTGTCGCCGGGCGCATGGCGGCCCGGTTCGGTCCCGGCGCTGCGCGGAACACGCAGGCGAGCGATCGCTAAGGGGCGGCGACGCCCGAGCTGGCGCACAAAGCCGGTGCGCTCTCAAGGCGCTCCCTGGTGGGGATCCAGCGTGCCTGCAAGGCCATCGTTGGCTCGGTCATGTCACACACTCCTGCTGAACTGAAACGATTCGAAGTTGCTGGTGTGCAGTGCCGCGGATCAGGCCACCGCCGCCAGCGAGCGCGGTGACGGCGGATCGAAGGACATCAGCTCGTCGGCAATGTCCAGCACCGTGGCGGAGATGCGTGCGGCGACGCGATAGGGGTCGGCGTCGCCGCGGGCACGCAACTCCTCGATCTGCCCCGTCGCTCCGGCGTGCACGCCATCGGCGCGCAACTCGCCGTCGTGCTCTCGTCGCGACACGGCGCAACCGTAAACGCGCAGATGCTCATCCCGCCGCGCCTGCAGCCGATCCAGCGCTGCAGCCACCGCCCGCGGCCCACCCTGACCGCGCGTGGCGGCCGTGGAGAAGCGCGTCCGCAAGGACCCGTGGATGGAACCCCTGGAACGACCCTGCCAGCTGCCGAAGTGGACGATGGCCCCTGCATCGGCGGCGATGCGCTGGAGCAGATGGCGCGCCAGCCAGAGCTGATCGGCGGCCTGAATCATCGGCGGTTCATCGCGACGATGGTTGCGCGGGCCGATGCTGAACTGCCATTGCCACGGCTCGGCCGCTGCCTCAATGCCGCAGAAGCTCAGGCCCGCCTGCAGGCATTGGCGTGCATGCAGCTCGGCCACATCATGCGCGCTCAGTCCTCGCGGCCCTATCGGATCGCATCCCTGCGAAGCGCCGGCCGAGTTCGACTCGTCGTCGATCCAGCGCAGCGAGCAAGGCTGATCGAAGGCCATCCACACCTGCTGCCGACGCGCACCGGCATCGAGCACGGCGCGCAACTCGGCGCGAGTGTTGCTCGCGTGTTCGCGTCCATCGGAGCCGAAGACTTCGCACAGGACCAGATAATGATCGCCGTCGCGGAGAGAATCGCGGGCATGGCAGACCGGCAGCAGCAATGCACTCTGGGCATCGTCCGGCAGCTGCACCACCGACGCACTGGCCAGGCTCCAGACCGGGAAGTCTTCCAGCCGCGGGTTGGCGTCGATCAATGGCAGCAAGCGCGACCGCGATCGAACAATGCGGTCCGATCCGCTACCTTCCAGCCAGATGTACTCGACGAACTTCATGCTCCACCCCCCAAGATGGTCAGCGCGGGCCAGGCATCGTTCGGCGGCCCTTGGTGGGATGCATTGCAGCGGCATGACGATTGAGCCAGCGTTTGAATGAGCGTTTGAATGGCCCACCAATGACGTCTTCGTTCAACCGGATTTCACAACCGGAACATGCACGAAAGCGCATGAGACCGGGCTTTCGGAGGGACCTCGGACCGACCAAGGTAGGTATGCGCAAGCCTTCGCATAGGGCACAAAGATGCACACGGGCATGCGCCCGTTCGTTGCCTGCTTCAGTGGTGTTTCGCTCGCCCCTCCATGCACACGGTGTCCACGCTCATGAACACTGACTGCCAGCCTTCCAAAGCAGTCCTGCACGTCCAGACGCTTGGTGACCTGCAGATTCTGGCCAACGGCGAAACCTTGCCGATGTTGCCCTCGCGCAAGAGCCGTGCCCTGCTGGGCTATCTGTTGCTGGGTGGGGAGGTCCAACGACGAGAGCGCTTGTGCGAGCTGCTGTGGGACAGTCCGAGAGATCCTCGCGGCGCTCTGCGCTGGTCGCTGAGCAAACTGCGCACCCTGCTCGAGCAGGGCGGTGCGGACTGCCTGAGCGGGGATCGCGAACGGGTGGCGCTGGACCTGTCGGCACTGCAGGTGGATCTGCACCGGATCCGCGCGCAGGTGGCTGACCCGGACGCCAGGCCCGAGGCGCTGGCGGCCAGCTGGACCGCCTGCCAACGTCCGTTGCTGCAGGACTGCGAGCTGCCCGAGGCTCGCGAGTTCAGCGCCTGGCTGGAACGCGAGCGCACTCAGGTGCAGCGTCTGCGCACGCGCCTGGCACGCCGGCTCGCCCTGCTGAGCGACCACGATGCCGACGATCGACAGCGCTGGGCCGATGCCTGGCTGGCCGATACGCCCTATGACGCCGCCGCGGCGGTGACGGTGGTGAACAGCCGCGTCGCAGCCGGTCGCATGGCCGAAGCTCAGACACTGCGCGCGCAGCTGGCGCAACAGTTTGAAGAAGCCGGACTGCCAGCGCCGGAGTGGCGTCCGGAGCCACCGGCCGCGGCAGCCGCCGCACCCGCAACAGCGGCATCTCCGGCACCACCGGCTCAGTCACAACAAGTTCGTTTCGTCCGTGCCAACGACGGAGTGAGGCTGGCCTGGGCCAGTGTCGGCGCACCCGCCGGTCCTCCGCTGGTCAAGGCGGCCAACTGGTTGTCGCATCTGGAACTGGACTGGGAAGCGCCGATCTGGAGCCCGCTGTTTCACGCCCTCGCCGATCGGCGTCAGCTGATCCGCTACGACGAGCGCGGCTGTGGTTTGTCCGACTGGGACGTGCCGGAGATCAGCTTCGAGAGTTTCGTCACCGATCTGGAAACGGTGGTCGATGCGGCCGGGCTGGAGCGCTTTCCCCTGCTGGGCATCAGTCAGGGCGCGTCGGTGTCGATCGAGTACGCTGCCCGCCACCCGGAGCGGGTCAGTCACCTGATTCTCTTCGGCGGCTATCCGGCCGGCTGGCGACACCTGGCGAGCCCCGCCGAGGTGCGCGAGCGAGAGGCGATCATGGTGCTGACCGAAGCCGGCTGGGGCCGCGATGACCCGTCGTACCGGCATCTGTTCAGCTGCAGCTTCATGCCCGACGCCACCGCCGCGGAACTGGACTGGTTCGACGAATTCCAGCGCCGAACCACCTCGGCCGCCAACGCCGTGCGCTTCCTCGACGCCTTCTCGCGCATCGACGTGCGGGCACGCCTGGCCCAGCTGCGGGTGCCGACGCTGGTATTGCACAGTCGAGGCGATCAGCGCATCCCGCTGGAGACCGGGCGTGAACTGGCCGCCGTCATCCCGAATGCGGAATTCGTCAGCCTGGACAGCCCCAATCACCTGCTGCTGGGTCGCGAAGCGGCTTCGCAAGCGTTTCTGGCCGCCATCGAGTCGTTCCTGGCCCGGCATCCCTTCGGGCTGCGTCGGGTCGCCTGATACGGCGCGCTGCGGGACTGCACATCGCCCATCAAACGCGTTAGCGTTGGGACTGGCTCAGTCCGAGTGAGTGGACTGGTGAAGGCACCGGAGGACGATCTGGAGAGACGCAGACCCATCTGGGACTGCATGCAGATGCTCTGGATGGACACCGATCCGGCCACCGAGCTGGACCACATTGCGCGAGTCTGCGCCGATTCCGACTACAGCCTGGCCGACCTGCAGGCGATCTACTGGAACGAGGTGCGGCCGGCGGTGGCCTTCAACCTGTGGATGCTGCCCGCGCCGGAATGGGCCGGCTTCGAGATCGAATGGCTGACCGCCCGCATCCTGAGTCGCTCGCGCTTTGGACGGCGCTTGCCAAGGCCTTGGCTGCACCCGGAAGCGGCACGCTGGTGGCGGCGGCTGGCGGCCGCCATCGAACAACGCCGAGGCTTGGGAGTGCAGTCCTGAGAGAAGCCTTCAAGGGCAGCCGGGCTGGCCGCTCGGACCGACTTTCACGGCGGGTCAGAAGTGCATTCCTCGCCTTCACCCAGATGGGATCAAACTCCCCCAGAGGCGAGTTGCAGCCGACACCCGGCAAGGCCACTATCAGTAGCCGACCGCCGCGATCGACCGCCCGCCGCAGCGCGCTGATGCGAGCAGGCAATACGACTTTCCAGCAGAGCCGAATCCAGTCATATCGAGGACGCCCATGAGCACTCTCCGTAGCATTTCCACACCAGCATCGACCCGATTGTCGCCGCTGGCCGCCGCCCTCTCACTGGCGCTGTGTGGCGCCCCGGTGCTGGCGACCCCTCCGGCCGAGGCCGACTCAGGCACCCAGTCGGGGTCTGAGTCAGCCGAGGCGCAGGCGCTCTACATCGTGCAACTGCGCGAAGCGCCCTTGGCCACCTACGCCGGCGAGATTGATGGCCTTGCGGCGCCAGCACGACTGGCCGGTGGTCGGCGCGGCAAGCTGGATCTCAAGGCGCAGTCCTCGATCGATTACGTCGATCATCTGCAGGCCCGCCAGAGCGATTTCCTGTCGCAACTGGGCACCGATTTGGGTCGCGAAGTTGAGACAATGCGAACGATGCAGCACGCCCTCAATGCCGTCGTGATTCGCCTTGGCGAATCCGAAGCGGCAGCGCTGCTGGACCGGCCGGAAGTGCTGGTGGTGGAGCGTGAGCAATTCCTCACGCTGGACACCTACAACGGCCCTGGCTTTATCGGCGCCCCGACGATCTGGGAAGGGACCACCGCCAATGGCACCAATACCCGCGGCGAAGGCATCGTCGTGGGCATCATTGATTCCGGCATCAACTGGGCCAGCCCGGCGTACGCGGCGACCGGCCCGGTGACGGGGCATGTGCACGTCAATCCGAATGGCAGCGGCACCTTCCTGGGGCAGTGCCAGACTGGCCAGGTTGATGCCGGCCGCTGCAATGACAAGCTGATCGGCATCTACAACATGGCCGCACCCGGCACCACCGGTACCGACACCGACGGCCACGGCTCGCACACCTCCAGCACCACCGCGGGCAATGTCTGGGATGCCACCTTCGCCAACGGCACATTCCGCATCTCTGGCGTGGCCCCGCACGCGAACGTGATTTCCTACCTGGCGTGCCCAACCTCCTGCCCAACCACAGCCACCACGGGTTCGGTCAATCAAGCGGTGATCGATGGCGTCGACGTCATCAATTATTCGATCAGCGGTGGCGCCTCGCCGTGGACAGACTCCACCTCAACCGCGTTCCGTAACGCTCATGCTGCTGGCGTCTACATCTCGGCCTCGGCGGGGAACACCAGCACCTCCGTGCCTGACCCGCAAGGCAACGTCAATCACCTGGAACCGTGGGTGCATACGGTGGCCGCATCGACCCACGACGCCGCCCTGGCGATGGTCTTCGACCTCGGCGGTAATACGCCCCCGCCTGCCAATACGCAGGGGCTGGCGGTCAAGCCCGGTGGTCTGCCGATTGCCACGGTCAACATCGACAATGCGCCGCTGATCAAGAGCCCCACCTTTGACGATGGCAGCAATGACGGCTGTTCGGCCTTCCCGGCCGACACCTTCACCCGCATCGGGCCGCCACCTGGAACAGTCTATGCCGACGGCTTCGAGGACGATCCGGTCGGTGAGGCCGTCGGCGCGATCGCCGTGCTGCATCTGGACGGCACCGCCAGCAACTGCGCCAGCGGAACGCGCCGCGGCAACGCGCTGGCCGCCGGTGCAGTCGGCGTGATCTTTGTCGATTCCAACTTTCTCAACCTGGGTGCCAACATGACCTCGTGGTCGATGCGGCGGGCGGACTGGGATCTGGTCGAAGCCGGTTGGGATCCGGCCAGCGCCACGGCGTCGATCGACGTCACCTCGCAGATCTTCACCAACCAGGGGGATCTGCTGGCGAACTTCAGCTTGCGTGGTCCACGCCTGATCAGCACCCAGGGCATCGTCAAGCCGGACATCACGGCGCCGGGTGTGGACATTCTGGCCGTGGGGGCCGCTGGCAATGTGGGCGACAACGGCGTCTATCTGAACAGTGGCACCTCGATGTCCAGTCCACACAATGCCGGCGCGGCCGCGTTGATGACGGCGCTCTATCCCACCTTGACCCCGTCGGAGATCAAGTCCGCGCTGATGCTGTCGGCGCGCAACACCGGCGCGGTCAATCAGGACGGTTCACCGATTCGGCCGTGGGACTACGGCTCCGGCATGGTCGATCTGACCGCCGCGGCCAATGTTGGCCTGGTGATGGATGAAACGGCAGTCAACTATCTGGCCGCCAATCCCACCACCGGCGGCGACATCGCCACGCTGAACATGGCCAGCGTTGCCCGCAACAACATCACCGGCGTGGAACAGTTCACCCGCAGCTTCCGGCGCATTCGCACCGGTCAGGTGACCTACACGCTGGGCTCGACGGGCTATCCGGCCGGCGCGCTGCAGTTCAACCCGTCCTCGTTCACGCTGGACGAGAACGGCGAGCAGGCCGTGATCATCACCGTCGATGGCACGCTGCTGACTGCCGGTGACTGGACGCTGGGCGAGATCACGCTGACGCCGGATACGGCCGATGAGCCGGATCTGCACCTGCCCATCGTGATGCGCCGGCCCTGAGAAGGCCACCAAGGCGATCCCGGACTCGACCGGGATCGCCACGCGGTACAGTGCTGCAGACTCGAATGGGCGCCGGAAGGTGCCCATTCGCTGTGCACAGCCAGGAGCACCTCGGTCATGGACGACGATTTCATCGAGCTCTACCCCAACGCGCTGGACGCAGTGCGTTGTGCGGCGCTGATCGAGCATTTCGAAATGAGCGGCCAGGCGACGCGCGGCCATACCGCCAGCGGCGTGGACCTGAGCCACAAGGACAGCTGGGACATCTGCATCGACGATCACGCCGAATGGGGTGAGGCGGTCAATCTGCTGAACACCGTCATGATGGTGGGGCTGATGCGCTATGTCCGTCGTTATCCGCAGACGATGCTGGGCCCCTTGACCGTGCACCGCGCCGACCCGGCGAGCGGCAAGCCGGTTCGGCTGAGTGCCGACGAGCTGCGCGCACTGCCCGATTCGACGCTGCAGCACTTGCTGGTGTCAATGTTCCGCCCCGGCACCATCAACCTGCAGAAGTACGAAGCCGATCAGGGCGGTTATCCCACCTGGCATTGCGAGGCCTATCCCCAGGCTGGCGATGGTCATTGCGACGCCCTGCACCGGGTGCTGTTGTGGTCGGTCTATCTGAATGACGGCTTTGAAGCCGGCGAGACCGAGTTTCTGCAGCAGCAGCGCGCCGTCACGCCGGCCCGGGGCGCCTTGCTGATCGCACCGGCAGGCTTCACCCACACGCACCGAGGCAATCGGCCTGTTGGCGGCGACAAGTACATCGCCACCTCTTGGATCCTGTTCCGGCGTGCCGAGCAGCTGTTCCCGAACGGCCAGTCGGGGGCCAGCGGATGAGCGTGGGCCTAGAGATGCCAAAGGTGGGCGCCGCAGTCGGCGGTCAGCCATGACCACCAACACCTTCGAGCTGACGGGTGGCTGCTTCTGTGGCCAGGTGCGCTACGCGATTTCCGCGCCACTGCAGGCAGCTCGCTGCTGCCATTGCTCACGCTGCCGCAAGGCCTTCAGCGGCGCAGGATCAGCCTACGCCGAAGTTCAGGCCGGCAGCTTTCGCTGGTTGAGCGGAGAGGCGCAACTGCAGCACTACGGCTCTCAGCCAGGCTGGGGGCTGTGCTTTTGCCGTCATTGCGGCAGCACCCTCTGCGGCATGCAGGGCGACCAGGTGCATGGCGTCACCCTGGGCACGATTGATGGCGATCCGGGCGTCGAGATCGACATGCATCTGTTTGTCGGTTCACGCGCCCCGTGGGACCACATCGGTGGCGATGCACCGCAGTTCGAGGCTGCGCCGGATGTGTCAGGCGACGGCTACGAAACCCAAGTCTGAGGCGACGACGCGCTAGCATTACGGCTGGCGATGGATCGGAGTGTCGGTGAAAGCCTTCCTGGACGAACTCAGGCGCCGCGGCGTCACCCGCGCCGCGGCCGTCTATGCGGTGGCCGCCTGGGCGGTGATCGAGACTTCGGCGACGATCCTGCCGGCACTGCATCTGCCGGACTGGACCGTGACGCTGGTCGTCGTGGTCGCGCTGATCGGCTTTCCGATTGCGCTGATCGTAGCCTGGGTCTTCGACCTGACCAGGGCCGGCGTCGTCCGTACGCCGGGGCGTGAGTCGCTGCCGGAGACCCAGGTCGGGTCTCAGCCGCGAGGCCGGGCAGTCGAACTGGTGGTCATCGCCGTGCTGCTGGGCCTGGTCGGCTGGCTGGGCTGGGAGCGGCTACAGCGACCGGCCGAAACTGCCGAGACGACCCAGGAAGCGGGCCGTCTGGATTCCATCGCCGTACTGCCCTTCGTCAATCTCTCCGGCGATCCGTCCAACGAGTATTTCGGCGACGGTCTGGCCGAGGAGTTGCTCAATGTGCTGGTGCGCATCGAGGGGCTGCGCGTCACCGCTCGA
The DNA here is from genome assembly GCA_041395325.1 of Lysobacterales bacterium. Classification (GTDB taxonomy): domain Bacteria; phylum Pseudomonadota; class Gammaproteobacteria; order Xanthomonadales; family SZUA-5; genus JAWLAT01. The sequence continues at coordinate 107,189 of JAWLAT010000013.1, read as the reverse complement.
ACCTCATCGTTTCAGTACAAGGGCCGCAATCTGGACATCCGCGAAATCGCCCGTGATCTGGGCGTGGCGACCGTACTGGAAGGCAGTGTCCGACGCGCTGGCGAGCGGGTACGCATCACCGCCCAGCTGATTCGCGCCACCGACGGATTTCACCTGTGGTCAGAGACCTTTGACCGCGAACTGGCTGATATCTTCGCCGTACAGGACGAGATCTCGCAGGCCATCGCCAATGCCCTGCAAAGCACGCTGCAACCCACCAGCGGCGGCGGCGAACGCCGTCACACGAGCAATATCGCGGCTTACGAGGCCTACCTGCGCGGCCGATTCGCGATGAACCAGCGCACCGGTCCGACGCTCGAACGCGCGGTGGAGGAGTTCCGCCAGGCCATCGCGCTGGACCCGGACTATGCCGCCGCCTACAGCGGCCTGTCCGACAGCTATCTGCTGCAATCGGATTACGCCCGCTTGAGCAACGCCGAATCGATCCGGCTGGCCGAACCGCTGGCCCGCCGCGCCATTGAACTGGATCCGGGGCTGGCCGAGGCGCATGCCTCCATGGGCCTGCTGCTGCGGGACCAGGGCGACAAGCTGGGGTCGATCGACGCTTTTCAGCGGGCCATCGAACTCAACCCTTCCTACAGCCCGGCGCACCATTGGCTGGCGCTGAGCTTTCAGGATCTGGGGCGTTTGCGCGACGCCATGGCGGCATTGCAGGCCAGCTTGCGAGTCGACCCCAACTACATCAGCGGCAAGCGGGTGCTGCTCGGTCTGTTGCGCGGAACCGGTGCCAACGAACAGGCTGACGCCTTTGCCGCCGAACTGGCCGCCGAGCATGCCGACGACCCGTTGATCCTCTACACCCTGTCCGGCGACGCGCTGTCACGCAATCGCATGGTCGCCGCGGTGCGCTTCGCGGCGCAAGCCGCCACGCTGCAGCCCGATGCACCTTTCCTGCGGGTTCAGCTGGCGACCGTGCTGGGCTTTGCCGGACACATCGAGGGCGCCGATGCGCAGGTCGAGAAGCTGCGAGCACTGGCGCCCGAGCACGGCTTCATCGACCTGTGGCCGCTGCAGCGCGCCGTCTTCCAGCAAGATCTGATGGTGCTGCGCGAACAACGCGGCGAGTATCTGGCCAAGCTTGAGGACACGCGCATCCGGCAGGTCTATGACTGCGCCTTCGCAGGTGCCAGCGCCGATCCACCGGTGATCATCGCTGCCTGCGCCGACTTTCTGGCCAGCCTGGACTGGACTGCCGGGGTCGACGTGCCCACCGACATCGGCGCCGTGGTTGTCTCGCTGCTGTTCGCCTACGACGCCGTGAACGACGAAGTCCATCGTGATCAGGTCCGCGCCGGCGCCGAAGCCGAGGTGGCGCGCCTGCAGCGCGAGGGTCTGGATGGCGACCAGCTGCGGGGCTTCATGGCCATGTTGCAGTTCCTGGACGATCGCGACGCCGAGGCCTATCTGGATGTTCTGGAGGAATGGATTCCGCTCACCCCGATCACCGCCGGGGCTCTGGAACACGACCTGCAGTACGCCGGCGTACGCGAGCATCCGCGTTTCCAGCAGTTGATCGAACAGCGCCGCCGCGCACAGGACGAGGCGCTGCAACAGATTCGCGAGATTCCCCTTCCCTGAGTCTGTCCTGCCGTCCGGACGAGCCCATGACCACGCGCTTCCTGCAACTCGATGTGTTCTGCGATCGGCCTGGCGGCGGCAACCCGCTGGGCGTGGTGATCGGCGCCGACGACTGGCCGATCGAACGGATGCAATCACTGGCCGCCTGGACGGACCTGGTCGAGACCACCTTTCTGCTGCCGCCGGAAGCACCCGGCGCCAGCTATCGGCTGCGCATCTTCACGCCCAGTCGGGAGATTCCCTTCGCCGGCCATCCGTCGATCGGCAGCGCCCGCGCCGCACTGGCGACCGGCTTCGTGCAGCCGGTCGATGGTCAGCTGGTTCAGCAGTGCGGCGCTGGCCTGATTCCGATCCGCGTCGAGGGGGACACGACCGCACCGCAGCTGTTCCTGCGCTCGCCGGACGCTCGTGTCGTGACGCGCGGACTGGACGCCGACCCGCAACTGTCCTTCGTGCTCGGCGATCGCCAACTGGGTGCGCTAGGCATCGCCCAGGTCGATGGCGGCCGACGCTGGTGGATGGCAGAGCTGGCCAGCGAAGCCCAGGTGCGCAGCTGGCATCCCAATCATGACGCCATCGCCGCGCTGGCCAGAGCCAGCGACAGCGTCGGTCTGTGTGTCTTCGCCCGCTGCCAGGACCAGCCATTCGAACTGGTCGTGCGCGCCTTCCCCGGCGGCGTCGGCATCATTGAGGACCCGGCCTCGGGCGCCGCCAACGGCCTGATCGCCGCCTTCATCGCCCAATGCGAAACCACCGGCCCGCTCGCCCACGGCTATCGCGTCAGCCAGGGCCGAGAAATGGGCAAGGACGCCCGCATCGACGTGCGCATCGATCCCGACGGCAGCAACTGGGTCGGCGGACAGGCGCATATTGTGGTGCGGGGGGAAGTGGATTGGCCCTGAGTGGATAGAGGGCCCAGGGCCCAGGGCATAGGGCCCAGCAAGGGCTCGCGCACTTGCCACTGTGCGCTGCGATCCGCACCGTCGCGCAACTGGGCCCTGAGCGGGGAAAGGGCCCAGGGCCGAGGGCATAGGGCCCAGCAAGGGCGTCGTGCACGTACTGTTGTGCGCCACGATCCGCGCCGTCGCGCAACTGGGCTCTGAGCGGAGAAAGGGCCCAGGGCCCAGCAAGTGCATCGCGCACCGTCGGCAACTGGGCCCTGAGCCCTGAGCCCTGGGCCCTATGCAGTCCCCTCCATCCACCCCGTCGTCAGCAGCCCCTTGCTACGATCATGGGTTGCCCCCAGGACTTGCCCGCATGGACCAGATCAGCATTCGGGGTGCCCGGACCCACAATCTCAAGGGCATCGACATCGACCTGCCGCGCGATCGCCTGATCGTGATCACCGGGCCATCGGGCTCGGGCAAGTCGTCGTTGGCCTTCGACACGCTGTATGCCGAAGGGCAGCGGCGCTATGTGGAGTCGCTGTCGGCCTACGCGAGGCAGTTCCTGTCGATGATGGAAAAGCCCGATGTGGATCACATCGAGGGCCTGTCACCGGCGATCTCCATCGAGCAGAAGTCCACCTCCCACAACCCGCGTTCGACGGTCGGCACGATCACCGAGATCCATGACTATCTGCGCCTGCTGTATGCCCGCACCGGCGCGCCGCGCTGTCCCGACCACGGTCACGAGCTGGCGGCGCAGACGGTCAGCCAGATGGTCGATGCGGTGCTGGCCCTGCCCGAGGGCGAGCGCTTCATGCTGCTGGCACCGGTGGTGCGCGAGCGCAAGGGCGAACACCAGCAGATCTTCGACCAGCTCAAGTCACAGGGTTTCCTGCGCGCCCGCGTCGACGGCACCGTCTACGAACTGGAAGCGGTGCCGCAGCTGGCGCTGCGCAGCAAGCACACGATCGAAGTGGTGGTCGATCGCTTCCGTCCGCGCGAGGATCTTAAGCAGCGCCTGGCCGAGTCCTTCGAAACGGCGCTGAAACTGGCCGACGGCCTGGCCTCGGTGGTCAGCCTGGACGATGCGCAGCGCGGCGAGCTGCTGTTCTCGGCGCGCTTTTCCTGTCCGCAATGCGACTACAGCCTGACCGAGCTGGAGCCGCGGCTGTTTTCCTTCAACTCGCCAGTCGGCGCCTGCCCGCGCTGTGACGGCCTGGGCGTGATCGAGTTCTTCGATCCGGAACGGCTGGTCGCGCACCCGGAATCCGGCCTGGCCAACGGCGCGCTGCGCGGCTGGGACCGTCGCAACCCCTACTACTTCCAGATGATCGCCTCGCTGGCGCGGCACTATGACTTCGCCCTGGACACCCCCTGGCAATCCCTCAGCCAGGCCCATCAGGACGCCGTGCTCTACGGCTCCGGCGGCGAGCCGGTGGAATTCCGCTATGGCAGCGGCAGCAGCAAGCCGATGGTTCGCAAGCACCCCTTCGAGGGCGTGCTGAAGATCCTCGAACGGCGCTATCGCGAGGCCGAAAGCCCGGCCGTACGCGAGGAACTGGCGCGCTACATCAGCGAGAAGGCCTGCCCGGAATGCGGCGGCGCCCGGCTGAATCGCGCGGCGCGGCATGTGCTGGTCGGTGGTACGCCACTGCACGAAGTCTGCAACTGGCCGGTGTCGCGCAGTCTGGGCTTCTTCGAGCAACTGGAACTGCCCGGCTGGCGCGGCGAGATCGCCCGCAAGGTGATCAAGGAGATCAACGACCGGCTGGGCTTCCTGGTCGACGTAGGCCTGGACTATCTGACCCTCAACCGCACCGCCCAGACGCTGTCGGGCGGCGAGGCGCAACGCATCCGTCTGGCCAGCCAGATCGGTGCCGGGTTGGTCGGCGTCATGTACGTGCTCGATGAACCCTCGATCGGTCTGCACCAGCGCGACAACGAACGGCTGCTCGGCACGCTGGTTCGCCTGCGCGATCTGGGCAATACGGTGATCGTGGTCGAGCACGACGAGGATGCGATCCGCTGTGCCGACCACATCGTCGACATCGGACCGGCCGCCGGCGTGCACGGTGGAGAAGTGGTGGCCCAGGGCAGTCTGGCCGACATCCTCTCTGCACCGGGCTCGCTGACCGGCCAATATCTGTCCGGTGCGCTGCAGATCGAGGTACCCGAACGGCACCGGCCCGATCCCGGCAAGCGGCTGCGCCTGCTGGGCTGCAGCGGCAACAATCTGCAGAACGTCGATCTGGACATCCCTGCCGGCTGCTTCGTCTGCATCACCGGTGTCTCTGGCTCAGGCAAGTCGACGCTGATCAACGACACGCTGTACCGGCTGGCCGCGCGTGAGCTCAACCGCGCCAGCGCGCGACCGGCGCCGTTCGAGTCGGTCGAAGGCCTGGAGCAGTTCGACAAGGTGGTGGACATCGACCAGAGCCCGATCGGTCGTACACCGCGCTCCAATCCGGCCACCTACACCGGCTTGTTCACGCCGATTCGCGATCTGTTCTCGCAGGTGCCCGAAGCCCGTGCCCGCGGCTACAAGCCCGGCCGCTTCTCCTTCAATGTCCGCGGCGGTCGCTGTGAGGCCTGTCAGGGCGATGGCCTGATCAAGGTGGAGATGCATTTCCTGCCCGACGTCTACGTGCCCTGCGACGTCTGCCAGGGCAAGCGCTACAACCGCGAGACGCTGGAGATCCAGTACAAGGGCTGCAACATCTCGCAGGTACTGGACAAGACCGTCGAGGACGCGCTGGCGCTGTTCGAGGCGGTGCCCTCGATCGCCCGCAAGCTGGAAACGCTGCGCGATGTGGGCCTGGGCTACATCACGCTGGGCCAGGCGGCGACGACCTTGTCTGGCGGTGAGGCACAGCGAGTCAAGCTGGCCACCGAACTGGCCAAGCGCGACACCGGCAGCACGCTCTACATCCTCGACGAACCCACCACCGGCCTGCACTTCAACGACATCCGCCAACTCCTCGGTGTGCTGCATGCGCTGCGCGACCGCGGCAACACCGTCGTGGTGATCGAGCACAATCTGGATGTGATCAAGACCGCCGACTGGATCATCGATCTGGGTCCCGAAGGCGGCGACGGCGGCGGCCGCATCATCGCCAGCGGCACACCCGAACATGTCGCCAGTCAGGCAGCGTCGCACACCGGGCGATTCCTCGCCCGGGTACTGCAGGCGGCGGAGCGGCAGGCGGCGTAGGCGCTGCGGGGAAACGCTGGAAGCGCGCTCAGCACCAAGGACACCAAGGGGGGCGAGCGATCGCGGTCACGGCTTCCCGCTGGTCCAGGCGACGGCGTCAACGCAAGGAGAATTGCACCAGCTGCAGCAGGTTCGTACGGCATTCGACCGGGATGCCGGCTGCAATCGTCCAGCGCTTCACTGAATCGCTCGCCGCCTTGCCGAAGCCCCCCGATTGCGGCTCGGCCAGGACCACCACCCGCTCCACTTCGGTTTCGCCGAAGTCGATCCCCAACAGCACCGCCGAGACCTGACCTCGTGTCTGCCCCTCTGCGGGAAACACGACGGGGCTGCGTTTGATCCAGCCATCCGTTGCCGGGCAGTGGGTTCGATCCACCCCGTCATCGATCCGCAGGGGCACCTCAAAGGTCGGCAGACCGGAGGCACGATAGCCATGGGAGTCGGCCATGGCATCAATGGCCGTGCGCAGCAGTATGGCGAGTGCGTAGCCGCGATCGAAGCTGTCGATATCGCGCTGCGGCGGAAACATCGGGATGGCTCGATCGAGTTGCGCCAGGGCCTCTTCGATCAACTCACGGGTGCGCTTGTTGCGACTGGTCGACAACCGAGCCAGACCGGCCAGCACCAAGGCGTCTCTTTCCAGCGACAGATCCGGGATGGCCAACTGGCTCGCTTCGCTCGCGGCCCGATCGGCCGACGCGGCCGCATCGAGCATCGAGCCTGCATTGAGCTGCGCCCTCGCCAGTGAGCGCCAGGCGTGCGCGGACACGTCACTGGGTGCTGATTCATCCGTCTGGCGATCGTGAAGTTGAGCGGCCAATCGCTGCCGGAAGCGAGGTTCGTCCGGATTCAGGAACAGCTCCACCTCAGCGATCGCCGTCTTCAGCTCAACGGGGTTCAAGTCGGCCACACCGGACTCGGTCAGGGCCAATGCGCGCCGGTAGGCCTCGACGGCGGACTCGGCCGATGCCGGGTAGACGAAAGCCAGCCGGGCATAGTTGTAGGCCAGCACTGCGGTGATCTGATCATCACCAACGGCCGCCTCCGCCTCACGCCAGGCCGCTTCTCCGTGTCGCAGCGCTGACTGGACATCGCCCTTCTGGAAAGCCTGTTGATAGGCCGTGTAGGACGCCAGATAGGCTTCAGCACCGTGGGCCACCGAGCCCAGGGTCCATGCCAGCGCAAGCACAATCCCAAGTTTCCGCGCTGCGCGGATGCAGGTAGCGCTCATTCGTGAGCTTGGGTCGCCATCGCGGTGAGTCATGGATGTCCTCTTTGCCATTTGGTGGAACCGGACAGGCCAACGAGGCTTGTCGCCAGTCCGACATTGTCGCGACCAAGTGCCTGCAAAGGCCGCGCAATGGTCGATCTCGCGATCGTCGTCGCCCTTGCACCGTCAGGCAAGCGGTCAGCGTCACGACACCGTCGATCCGTGACTGCTACGGTGAAGGGCCAGCAAGCCGCTGTGGTCGAGAACGATGCCGATCAAACTCTGGTGGGTGCTACCCGCAGCCTTCGTTCTGAACTGGCTGTTCTCTGGCGTACTTCGAGACATTCGCCAGCACCCGGACGGTCGCCGGCTCGATCTGAGCGGACCCGCCACGACGGCTGGCGGCATGTCGCTCGCGGCGATCGCACTGGTGCTCCTGAACTGGGCTGTTTTCGCCGTGGCGCAAGCGATCCACGAGCCCTATCGGACGCGATGGCCGGCCTTTCTCGCGGCCGATCTGGGCAATCGCTGGGATGGTGTGACCCTGCTGGTCTACGGAATGGTCGGAGCGGCCCTGCTGCAGTGGCTGCTGTACCTTTGGCGGCGACTTCGACACTGACGCTCGGTTCTCGGCAGCCGGCCAATGGTCGACCACGACCCTGGTGCGGCATTGCGCGAGGGGCGATCGACACGACGGATTCTGCAATCCCGAGCCGGCGCAAGTGGGGCATCATTCCGACGGCCGCCAACCCCGGATCCAGCCATGCGTCGGGCCGTTTCGCTGCAGATCGTCAAGTCAGCCCACACGTTGATCTGGACCTTCTTCGTGGCCTGCATCGTCGGTGCGCCCTTCGCCGCCTGGCGGGGTCAGTTCGGTCTGGCCTGGCTGATGGTGGCTCTGGTTGCCTGCGAAGCGCTGGTGTTGCTGTTCAACCACTGGTCCTGTCCTCTGACGGCCGTCGCCGCGCGCCACACCGACGACCGCGGCGACAACTTTGACATCTATCTGCCGGCCTGGCTGGCACGCCACAACAAGACCATTTTCACCCCGCTCTATCTGCTGGGCGTGGCAGTGACCGCGTGGCTGTGGTGGTTTCGCGGCCACACTGGATGAAGCCTGCTGCGGGGCTCAGGTCAGGCGGCGCTCGAATTCCATCGTCCAGTTGGTCTCCCAACTCTGACCTCCATCGGTGGAGAAGGCCTGCTCCCAACGGAGCGAATCTGTGCTGATCTGCCGCCACAGGAAGCGCACAGTGATCGGCCTGCCCTGGTGGTGGTCGGCCGCGAGGAAGGTTCCGATGCCATTGGCGAAGCGGCCCACCACCGGTACATCCAGCTGATCCGGGAAGCGACCATCCAGCCACCAGATGCGCCAGTCGCCGCTGCGCGGGTCGAAGGCACGCAAGGCGACCGCTCGGAAATCCCCTTCCGGGTGATGGAGCAGATTGTCCTCAAGGTTGCCGTAGCCGCCGAGCACCGGCCGCGTGGACATCTCACCATCGAATTCGATCCATGCCTGGCAATCACACAGCCGTTCCCGCAGGCGGCGGTGACGCACGCGCCAGTGACCGAGCACGAAGTCGAAGTCTGTTGGGGCGGAGGAGTCTGCGGACAGCGTCATGATCACGACTCGCGAAGCGTCGAGTGGGCCGGCGGGACCCGTCCGACCGGTGGCATCGAGCTTGCCTCAGCCGCCTTCGGGTCAGGTGAGGATCGAATGGAATCTGCTGACAGCTGACTGTCATCGACCCGAGCTCTCCCTTCTGTCGGCGGACGAGTTCCGGCGCGAGTGATCGGAACTTCATTCGCCAATCTCGATCTGCATGGCGGTTGCCGCAGAGCCTGCCGATGCATCCCATCCTCCTGCAATCCCGCTTGCGTGGGCGCCTGGCCCTGCACCGTTGGTGGCAAGGCCAACCTGACAATGCGGTGTTGCTGCTGGCCGGACTGGCGATGCTGGCGGTCCTGCTGTGGGCCGTGGCCGGCGTGGCTGCCGCCACGCTGCAGCTGCTGAGCGCGACCTGGCAGAACCACCCAATGCTGTTTGGCATGACATTGGCGGTGCTCTCGGCCATGGCCGGTGGAACCGTCTGCGGCCGCTATGCGCAGCGCTGGCGAAGGGGCATCTGGTCGGTGCAACCGCGCTCGGCGCGGCAACTGCCCAGCCTGCTCGCGCAGATGGCACTGCTCTCTGCCGGCCTTGCCGGTCTGTCGGCACTGACCATCGGCTTGCTGCTGGCGGGTGAGCTGAATCTCGCGGTGCTGACTCTGACCGGCAGTTGTATGGCCACGACGACCGCTGCCGCACTGCTCACCACGCGGCTGGGCCGACGTCGTGTGGCCATGACCCGACGCCAGGGCAGGCTTCGCGCTGCCAGCCCGACCTGGCCAGGGGGCGCCTTCGATGAACTGCTGCAACGCTGGCTGGCGGACCGCATTGGTGCCCAGTGGCGTCATGGCTCGCTCAGTCTGGGCGGTTTCCTCGCCATCGGCCTGTTGCTGCCGGCCGATGTGAAAGGCGCCCCGCTACTGTTGGGCTTGCTGCTGGCCGGCCTGCTGCTGCGTTGGCTGGTGGTTTTGCAGGCGGGGGGTCGGTTGCTGCTGGAGGCCACCCCAGCGCTGGCCGCGCAACCCTTGACTGCCCAGCGATGGCGTCAGTCCCATGCCCGCTGTGTACTGGCAGCCAGCGCCTGGCTCGGCGCCGTGGCGATGCTGAGTCTGTGGCTGCTGGGTACAGCCTGGTGGCTCGCCCCGGCCATCCCGGCGTTGCTGCTGGCTCTGGCCTGGCTGGACGTGTTGATTCTCGCCGTCCATCGCCAGCAGCCGCGCCGTCGCACGTTGGTGTGGCGTCTGTTGCTGGTGCTGTTTGTCATCGCCGCCCGCGACGCGCTACCGCTGCTGCCCCTGCTGTGGCTGAGCGCGGTGGTCTGGCATGGGCGCCGTGTGCTGCAAATGGAGTCGCCAGATGCTGAACATTGAATCACTGACCTTGCAGCGCGGCGGCCAGGCGGTGCTGGCCGGGGTGGATCTGCATCTGCCGAAGGGCGAGTTTCTCGCGCTGATCGGTCCCAATGGGGCCGGCAAGACCAGCCTGCTGCGCGCCATCTGCGACCAGTTGCCCGTCGATCAGGGTCACATCCGAATCGACGGGCTGACGGCCGATCGCGATCCCGTGGCTTATCGCCAGCGCTTCGGTCTGGCCCTGGCCCCGGACGAATTGCCGGCCGATCTCAGTCCTCGCCAGTGGCTGCAACTGATCGCGGCGGCGCGTGACCTGCCGGAGTTGCCCGCTGAGGTGCTGGATCTGGCTGCGGACCTGGGACTGGGCGAGTGGCTCGATCGTGCCCTGGGCCGTTGCTCGCTGGGCGCGCGCCAGAAGACCGGCGTGCTCACGGCCGTGGTCGGATCGCCGCCATTGCTGTTGCTCGACGAGCCCTTCAACGGCCTGGATCCCCTCGCCGCCTTTGCACTGAAGCAGCGACTGCGACAATGGGCCGACGCAGGACGCTGCAGCATCCTGCTGGCCACCCACAATCTGGAACTGGCCGAGCGCTGGCTGGATGGCGCTGCGCTGCTGCTGGGCGGACGGATCGTGCAACGCTGGGATGCCGCCGAGTTGCGCGAGTTGCAGGCCAGTGGCGGGCTGGAACTGGCGATGGTGGAACGACTGCGAGCCGCTCAAGCTGCACCGGGAGGACCCACAACATGAGGATCAGGTATGTCACGCTGGTCGGGCTGCTGGTCACGCTGCCGCTGTACGCCGACCCGGCTCAGCCAGTCGACCAGCTGCTGGCGGCAGCGCAGGCCCGCACCGAGATCCCGGTGCGCTACGACGGCAGCTATCGGCGCATCGGCTATCCGGGCGGCGACGTACCCGCAGACGTCGGCGTCTGTACCGATCTGGTCATTCGCAGCTATCGGGCCCTGGGCATCGACCTGCAGCAGCGCGTACACGAAGACATGCGCGCCGACTTCGCCGCCTATCCGGCCCTGTGGGGCATGAGCCGGCCGGATTCGAACATCGATCACCGCCGCGTCCCCAACCTGGAGAGCTACTTTCGCCGACACGGCCAGACGCTGGCGACCCATCGAAACCCGGACGAATACCAGGCTGGCGACCTGGTCACCTGGCGTTTGCCCGGCAACCTGCCGCACATCGGCATCGTTGCCCGCGAACGCAGCGCCGATGGCCAGCGCCCGCTGATCTTTCACAACATCGGCGCCGGTCCCCAGCTGGAAGACATGCTGTTCGACTTCCCGATCAGCGGGCACTTTCGCTATGGCCTGGAGGCAAGCCCTTGAAGCTCAGTCCAGGATCGTGACGCTGACCGCGCCACTGGGGCGGAGCAGGCTCTCGCCCGACAGCACGCGCCCGGACTCGCTGAGCTGCGCCGATGGCACGCAGCTGCGAAAGACACCAATCTTGTTCGCTTGACCCGCGCAGATGGGCAGGACGGCCTCACTGATCATCCTGATTCGCGGCGTGGGACCCGGTGACACACCCAGATAGGACTGCGTGAAGCACGGATCAGCCGAAATGGAGCCCGGTCTTGCCCGAAGCAGCAACACCGTTTCGTCCGGATCGAAAAGTGCTGCGCAAAAGGTCCGCTGTTCGGGTGCCAGGGCCACCAGATCGACAAGACTGCGCCGAATCGGTTCGCCGCTGGTCGCCGGTGACTCAAACAGCGCCACGCGGCCGGGCAGCCGTGCGGCCAACTCGTCCACCGAACTGGTGTAGAGCGGAAACAGCTCATAGTCCACGGTCAGCCCATCGGGGGCGTGCAAGACGGCGGTGGTGCCGCTCAGAAACTCGATCCGATACTCGCCCTCGTCCTCTGCGATCGTGGCGGCCGGCGTGGGCGGGCAGCCCAGGCAGTCCGCGCCATCGACTCGGTACAGTGGAGAGCTGAGTCGCGCGATGGCGCGGCCATCGTCGACCCGATCCAGTGGCCCTTGCAGCACTCGATAGGTCGGCGACCCGCCCTGACCGCTCGTCAACATGATCAGCGCGTAGTCAGCGGGCCCGATGTGAACCGACATGAACAGGCCATTGTGGCCAGGCTGCCACCACAAGCCCGGCGAGGGTCTGGCGGCCGCCTGCGCGACCTTGAGCGGCCATGTGCTGGTCAGCAGCAGCGCGATGCAAATCAGGTATCGATGGATGGCCATACGTGAGTCCTCCGTCCCAGTTCCAGCAGCTTGCCTCGAACGGACAGGAGCGAAAGCCCCGCGTTCGGTGAAAGGCTCGGGATTGTGATGAAGGGGCGGATGGGTGGGTCGAAAAGGCGTTCGATCACAGATCGAACCCACATGAGATCGAAGCATCCAGGGCGCGCAGGCGATGGTCAGAAGGGCGGCAAAGCCGGTCCAGCAAATGCGCCGCAGCGCCTCGCTCCGAATGGCTCGGCCCGGGCGTCGAGTGCCGGGGCTATCGCGGACCAGGAGTCCTGGCGCGCATTAACAAGGTGATGGCCGCCCCGACGGCACAAATCAGCGTCGCCAGAAGCAGCAACGCCGTGGCCATGGCTTGCCAGCCTTCCAGCGTCCTGCCGTGGGTCCAGGCCAGAGACACCAACGTCAGGGCCATGAAAAGCCCGAATGCCCAAACCCAGCGCAGCCGCCTGTCCGCACTCACCGGTGGTTCCCTTCGCTTGCCATCCATCCGCTTCCCCACGGGGCCGCGTCCCAGTCTGACACTGCACCCGCAAGTTCAAGCCATCGCTTGATGGCAGACCACCTCGATGTTGTGGCCATCCGGGCCAATGACGAAGGCCGCGTAGTAATTCGCATGGTATTTCGGCCGCAGACCCGCCCCCCCATTGTCTTTGGCACCCGCAGCGAGGGCCGCCTGGTGGAAGGCATCGACCTGCTCGCGCCGCTCCGCAGCGAAAGCCAGATGCAGGCGCGAGGGCTGCTCGTCGGTGGGGAAAATGCAGAAGGACAGCGGATTGTCTCCCTGGATCATCTCCAGGCCCAGTTCATTCTCGGTGCCGGCCGTGACACCGATCGGCGCCAGTGCCTGCAGATAGAAGGCCTTGCTGGCGGCATAGTCACTGACGCCGATGACGACGTGGTCGAACATGTGGGCTCCTGCTTGATGAGGGTCCGGCACTGCAGGGCCCAAGGATCGACAGTCTATCTGGCTACCAATAGCCCTTGCTGTCCACATAAGCCACCAGCTTGGCGCTGACATAGGCGAACAGGAAGGCCAGCGGGGTGGTGATGTGCGGCTGCTCAAACACCAGCCAGCTGGCCACGCCCACGAGGATCAGCAGGCACTCAACGATGAGCAGTTCCTTCGAGCGCCGGTTGATCCCCCACAGCAAGGCCCGTACCGGCCACGGCTCGGCTTTCCACAACTCGGATGTCTTGTCGATGATCATGATGTCCTCGGTCAGTCGGTCGATGTCGGTCTCCAGTACCGCAGCGAGGGCCTTGACCGTTTCCAGGCTGGCTTTCTGACCCGCCTCGACGCGCTGCACCGTGCGCAGACTCAAGCCGGCCAGTCGGGCCAACTGCTCCTGCGACCAATGCCGCTGTTCCCGCAAGCGCTTGACGATCACCCCGTCTCCCCCCTCGTCTGGTACGACGAACATGCTGCGTCCAACCGACCGCTGTCGGTGACGCCACAGACCCGCCAGCGATACGACAGCGGGCGTTTGCAGCGTACGCGGCGTGGAAGGCGGAAGGGAAATGGTCAGACCGGGGCACGGTCGGGCGCATGGGAAAGCGGCGCGCTGCGCCGCACTCCAAAGGTCGCGAGCAGGCTCGCGCCCGCGCTCTGGATGACTCCTCGGGCGGGCCTGCCATGGGAACCGAGACGACCACTGGACCCGTGCTTCAAAGATCGCCAGCAAGCTGGCTCCCACCAGGGCCTTGTGGCCAAAGGCGACTTCGGACACGTCAGGCTTCTTTCGCCGGCGCCGGCGCCGGAGCTGGAACTGGAACTGGAACTGCTCTTCCCTGATCCCTCAGCCCTAACCCCTCAGCCCCCCACCAGTGCTAGCCTTCGCCCCCTTTCCCGACCCGGTTTCCGTCATGGCCGATTCCCATCGCTTCGCCACCCAGTGCATCCACGCCGGCCAGGCGCCGGATCCGTCCACCGGCGCCATCATGCAGCCGATCTATGCGACCAGCACCTATGTGCAGAGCTCGCCGGGCGTGCATCAAGGCTATGAGTATTCGCGCACGCAGAACCCCACCCGTGGCGCCTACGAGCGCTGTCTGGCGGCGCTGGAAGGCGGCACGCACGGCTTTGCCTTCGCCTCCGGGCTGGCTGCCGCCGCCACGGTGCTCGACCTGCTGCCTTCCGGCAGTGAGGTGCTGGCGATGGACGATCTCTATGGCGGCACCTTCCGCCTGTTCGACAAGGTCCGCGCCAGGACCGCCGGGTTGCGCTTCCGCTTTCTCGACCTTTCCAAACCGGGGGCAATCGCGGCGGCCGTCACGCCCGACACGAAGATGATCTGGGTCGAAACGCCGACCAATCCGATGCTCAAGCTGGTCGATCTGAACGAGGTGGCCGCGGCCGGCAAGTCGGTCGGCGCAATCACCGTGGTCGACAACACCTTCGCCACACCGCTGTTGCAGCGGCCGCTGCAGGCTGGCTGCGATCTGGTGCTACATTCGGCGACCAAATACCTCAATGGGCATTCCGATGTGGTCGGTGGCATCGTCGCCACGGCGCGGGCCGATCTGGCCGAACAGATGGCCTTCCTGCAGAACGCCGTCGGCGCGGTGCAGGGCCCCTTCGACAGCTTCCTGGCCCTGCGTGGCCTGAAGACGCTGCACCTGCGCGTCGAGCGTGCCTGCGACAACGCGCTGACGATCGCCCGCTGGCTGGAAGCGCACCCGCAGGTCGAACAGGTGATCTATCCCGGCCTGACCAGTCACCCGCAGCATGCGCTGGCGGCGCAACAGATGGGCGGTCGCTACGGCGGCATCATCAGCATCGTCGTCAAGGGTGGCCTGGACAAGGCCCGCCAGGTGCTGGAGCGCTGCGAGCTGTTCGCGCTGGCCGAGAGCCTGGGCGGCGTGGAGAGCCTGATCGAGCATCCGGCGATCATGACGCACGCCTCGATCCCGGCCGACAAGCGCGCCGAACTGGGCATCGTCGACGGCTTCATCCGCCTCAGTGTGGGCGTGGAAGCGGTCGAGGATCTGATCGCCGAACTGGACGCTGCGCTGGCCTGATGGCCGAATCACCAGCCGACTGGAGCCAGGCCGACCGCGCCGCGATGCAGCGTGCGCTGGCGCTGGCAGCGCTCGGCCGTTGGTCGACTCGACCCAACCCACTGGTCGGCTGCGTGCTGGTCAACGCCGGCGAGGTGGTCGGCGAAGGCTGGCACGTGCGAGCCGGCGAGCCGCACGCCGAAGTCCATGCACTGCGCCAGGCCGGTGAAGGTGCGCGAGGCGCGACCGCCTATGTGACGCTCGAACCCTGCGCCCATCACGGACGCACGCCGCCCTGCGCCGAGGCGCTGGTCGCGGCGGGTGTCGCTCGGGTCGTCGCCGCCCACACCGATCCGGATCCGCGGGTGGCCGGGGCCGGGCTGGCACGACTGCGCGAGGCCGGCATCCGGGCCGAGGTAGGCCTGCTGGGCGAGGAAGCCCGAAAGCTCAATCGCGGCTTTCTCAGTCGCATCGAGCGTGGCCGACCCTGGCTGCGACTGAAGCTGGCGCTGAGTCTGGACGGCCGCATGGCGCTGGCCGATGGTCGCAGCAGCTGGATCACCGGACCGGCTGCGCGAGCCGATGGCCACCGCTCGCGCGCGGCGGCCGGGGTGCTGCTGGCCGGCATCGGCAGCGTGCTCAGTGACGACCCGCAGCTGACGGTGCGCTTGCCGGACGGCGATCTGACGGCCAAGACCAACGGCTTGGCGCCGGCGGCGCCGGCAACGACCGTGCCGCTGCTGCTGGACACGCAGGCCCGACTGCCCGCGTCGGCGCGCCTGCTCGATCTGCATCCGAGCATCCTCTGGGCTCATGCCGACGACGCCCGGACGACGGCGCGGGTCGCCGAGATGAAGTCGCGATTCCCCGCCCTGCAAGCACTGCCCTGCCCGCTGCGCGATGGGCGTATAGATCTGCCCTGGCTACTGACGGAACTGGCGAACCGGCAGATCAACGAGGTCCACGCCGAAGCCGGTCCCACGCTGGCCGATGCGCTGCTGCGCGCCGATCTGGTCGACGAACTGCTGCTCTACCAGGCCGGCAAGTGGCTGGGCGCCGGTGCGCTGCAGCCTTTTCGCTGGCCGCTGGCCAACGCGATGCCGGCCCGACTGTGGGTCGCCGAAGACTGCGCCCTGCTGGACGGTGACCTCAGGCAACGCTGGATCAGGACGGACAACGCGTAGCCGCCAGGGGTAGAACTCCGCGACCGCGCCGCAGGCGCTTTGGAGTGCGGCGAGCATCGCCGCTTTGCTCTGTCGCGATCACGGAGCCCGAATGCCCATCTCCGGTCACCTCGGATCCCACCGCGATGTGGTGCACTCGGGCCTGAGCTTACCTTCAAAGCGGCGCGTTGCGCCGCACTCCAAGGTGCCTTCGGCACGTTGGCACGAGCATGTGCTGCGGCTTGGTGCGCAACGATGATTCGATGTGCACTGCGCCACCGGGACGGTGATCTCAGGCAACGCTGGATCAGGACGGACAACGCGTAGCCGCCAGGGGTTGAACTCCGCGACCGCACCGCAGGCGCTTTGGAGTGCGGCGAGCATCGCCGCTTTGCTCTGTCGCGATCACGCCGCATCGAAGGCCATCCCTGGTCTCCTCCTCGGGCCCCGCCGCGACGTGGTGCACTCGGACCTGGGCTGCCTCCAAAGCGGCGCGTTGCGCCGCACTCCAAAGTGCCTTCGGCACCTCGGCACGAGCATATGCAACGAAGGGTCGACATGCACTGCGTCAGCGGGACGGCAATGTGCGTCGGAGCTGGGTCAGCGCCGACGGCGCGTAGGCGTCAAGTTGTCGATTCCGCGACCGCGCCGCAGGCGCTTTGGAGTGCGGCGAGCATCGCCGCTTTGCTCTGTCGCGAGCATGCCGCATCGAAGGCCATTCCTGGTCTCATCCTCGGGCCCCGCCGCGACGTGGTGCACTCGGACCTGGGCTGCCTCCAAAGCGGCGCGTTGCGCCGCACTCCAAGGTGCCTTCGGCACGTCGCCCTCGAGGAGATGCGTGGTAGCAACGACATCTGATCGCTTGCCCCACCGGTGACTGGGTAGCGTCAGAGCTCAGGGTCTGTGCGGACGCTACCTCAATAGCTGATTGACCCCAGATGCTCCGGCTCCAGCATCACCGCGGCGCCTCGCGGCCGATTGGCGATGACCTGATCCGGTGGCAAATCGCTGCCGTCGAGAATTGACTGCCAGGCGAAATCGGCGGCCTGGAACAGATAGGGCAGCAGCGGCAGATGTCCCGGTGTCACCGGTGGCAAGCCGAGAAAGGCATCGAAATGCTGCACATGGGCCATCTCGTACAGGCGCACGACGTGGCCCTGTGCATTGGCCGCCCGCGCGTAGGGGCGCGAACTGAAGGCCATCGGGATCAAACCATCGGCCTGACCATGGACGATGGCTACGCGACTGCTCTGCGGCCGCGCCGTGCCGCGGGTGGCTTCGATCGCCGCCCGCACCTCCGGTCGCTGTATCTGTTCGCGCGCGCAGAGCAGTCCCGGCAGCGCCGGGTCCGCGCCATTGGCGAGTCCATCCAACAGCGCCACACCGGCTGACGGCGGTACGCCGGACGCATCGGTCCACCACGCCGCACGGGCCGCGACGGAGGCCGCCAGCGGCTGCCGCTCAGGTCCAAGCACGGCAAATCGGTAGCCACACTGCGGGCTGTAGACATCGGCTTGCGCATAGGCCTGCAGGTAGGTCGCCAGCACCGTGCGCCAGACATCGATGGCCAGCAGCACCCCCATCTGCGACAGCGCCGCCGGATCCCAACCGCCCGCCTGCAGTCGGCTCAGCGCCTCGGCCGCCTGATCATCCGGTTCGCTGGCGCTGAGCAGCCCGGCCGCATGCAGGCTGGCGCAACGCTGCAGCGCCGCGGCACGCAACTGCTCCGGGGCCGCCAACGCCGGACCATTCGGCAACGCCAGCCAGGCACAAGGCTGATACAGCGCCGCCTGCATCGTGTACTCGATCAATGGCGCCGAGCCAGGTGCGACGATGTTCGGTTCACCGGCGATCACCGCATCGAACCAGCCTTCCTGGTCCGCCTCGGCCGCCCGCAGCAGCGCCCCGCCGCCGTTGGAAATGCCGAGCCCGATGATCACCGTGTTGTCGGGCGTGAACGGCGCCTGCTCGGGGAAGGCCAGGTCCAGCGCGTGCAGACCAAACTGCAGCGCCTGCAGGGTGTGCAGACCCCAACCGGCTTCCGGGTTGTCGCCGGAGTGCGCATGCTTGAAGGCGACGCCGGGCCAGCTGCTTTCGAAGCCCTGCGGCCCGGGACCGGGATCGAATTCCAGCGCGGTCTCACCGCGGCGGGCACGACGCCCGTCCAGCGCCACGCCTTCCTGGCTGGCCAGATCGAAGAAACCGGTGCCGGCCCCCTTGTCGGTGTAGACCACCGCGCAACCCTTCGGCAGCCCCCAGGCGCCGCCGACGCCGATCGCTCCGTACACCCCGCGCGAACCGGACACCGGGCTCACCACCAGACAACGACGTTGTGGATCGAAGTGATCGGGGATTTGCGCCAGCAGCCGATGCGGTTGCCGTGCACCGGAGAGCGCGGCGAAGGCCTGCAGCTCACGACCCGGCACGTCGGGGACGGCGCCGTAGGTCTGACCAAAGCCACCAGTCGGACTCAGATCAACGATACCGCGCCAATTCTGCTGGATGGCCCGCCGCCGCAACTCGGCCGCGGTGGGCGCGGCCGGATCGGCCGCCTCGACCAGGTTTCCACGCAAGCCAGTCAGGCCCAGACCGGCCGACAGCAGATCGTCGCCATCGCGGTGGGTGATCTGTCGAATCTCGCTGCGCAAGAAGGGCAATGCGGGCATGACGGTCCTCTCCTGGGAAGCCGATGAAGGGGGCGGATCGGTCACCACGGGCCGCTGAGGCGCCTGGACACAACCCACGAGCAGCAACACGCCCAAACCGAGACCCGCTGTCTTCACCTGCCATCGTCCCATCGACCCACCTCCCTGCGATTCGCCTCGATGATAGCCGCAGCCCATGGCGACACCATTGGCCTTTGGGGAACGGCCGCAGCATCGACTCGGCAAACGGCGCCACCCGAGCCTGCAGCCGCGAGTCCCGAGCCCTGCAGCCCTCCCACCCGCTACACTCCCCGCATGCCGAGCCTGCTGATCGTCGACGACCATCCCTTGTTCCGCATGGCGCTGCGCCAGGCGTTGCAAGGCTTGTATCCCGGCAGCCCGGTCAGCGAGGCCGGCGACCTGGCCCAGGCGCGCCAGCTGCTGCTGCAGCACAACGACATCGATCTGGTGCTGCTCGATCTGCACATGCCCGATGTGCATGGTCTGATGGGCCTGACGGCCTTGCGCAACGAGTTCCCCGCGGTCGCCGTGATGATGATTTCGGCCCACGATGATCCAGCGACGATCCGCCGCGCGCTGGATTACGGCGCCGTCGGCTTTCTGCCCAAGCGGGCCGACCCGGCCGAACTGGAGCGTGCGCTGCAGGCAGTACTGGACTGCCGCTTGTACCTGCCCTCGGACCTGGCTGCGCAGGTGCAGTCCGCGCCCGGGGATCCGGCCGACCGGCTGTTGGCGCAACGTCTGGCCAGCCTGACGCCGCAGCAGTTGCGCGTACTGCAGGGAATCGCCAACGGTCGGCTCAACAAGCAGATCGCCGACGAACTGGGCATCACCGAACGCACGGTCAAGGCGCATGTCTCGGCCCTGTTCGAGAAGCTCGAGGTCCGCAATCGCACCCAGGCCGGGGTGCTGCTGCAGGGGCTGCGGCTGCGCGATCCGGCCTCGGTGCCGATGGACGACGCTGCTCAGTCCGGCTGATGGCCACGCAGTACCGCATCGAGTTGGCGGGGCAACCGGTATTGCTGCTGCGACCGGGCAGCCGTGAGTTGCTCCGAGACGGCGCGGCGGTGGAGCTGCAGCCGAAGGTCTTCGATCTGCTTTGTCATCTGGTCGAGCACCGCGCCCGCGCAGTCGACAAGAACGAATTGCAGGATGTGATCTGGGCCGAACAGGTGGTGACCGAAGCCGCCGTCAGTCGAGCCGTGATGAAGGCCCGCCGAGCGCTGGGCGATACCGCCGAAGCGGCCGGCTACATCCGTACCGTCCACAGCCGCGGCTTCCAGTTCATTGCGCCCGTGCAGTCGGAGACGATAGCCAGCGAAGCGGCCGCGGTGGCCACAGCGCCGGATCGTGCACCGCCAGCACCGCGCCGTAGCTGGCGCTGGAGCGCCGCTCTGCTGGTACTCGGACTGCTGGCCTGGGCAGGCTGGGCCATCTGGCAGCAATCAAGCCGACTGGATCTCCCCGCCACCGGGCTGGCCCGGGTGGCCATCCTGCCGATCGACAATCGCACCGGCGACACGGATCAGGACTGGGCCCGCATCGGCCTGATGAACGCCACCGGCGAGGTGCTGTCGCGGGCCTATGGCATCGATGTGATCGGCAGCCGGCAGATGCTGCGACTGAGCGAACAGCTGGGCGAGGATCCGGCGCAGTTGCAGCAGACCCTGTGGCAGCGCGAACGGGCCAGCCTGCTGGTCGAGGGCGAACTGGAGGCCCGGGCGGGTCGGCTGGCCCTGAACTACACGCTGACCGACGCCGCCGGCGAGCGCCGTCGTCGGACCCTGGTCGCCGATCGAGTCGCCAATCTGGCCAGCGGGCTGGCCTCCGACATCGCGTTGCAGTTCGATGACGCGCGACGCGGTCCCGCCGCCGACGACGAGGTCGCCAACGAGGCCTATCTGCGCGGTCGGGTGTTGGCGCTGCAGGGGGATCTGGACGGTGCTCGCGCGCTGTTTCAGCTGGCAACCGAGCAGGCGCCGGAGGCTTTCTGGCCGCCCTACGAGATCGCTCTGATCCTGCGCGAGCAGGGCGACAACGACGGCGCCATCGCGGCGCTGACCAAACTGCGACAGCAGGCCCAGGCCAGTGGTCTGCAACGAGGTGTCATTGCCGCCCTCAACGCCGAAGCCGTGGTGCATCAACGCCGCGGCGATCTGGATCAGGCCCGGGCGCTGTTCGATCAGGCCCTGCCGCTGGCCGAAGCCAATGAAGATCCGGCCGCCGCCGTGCCCATCCTGACCAATCTGGCCACGCTGTATCGGCGCGAGGACCCCGAGCATGCCCGGGCCTTGCTGCAGCGAGCCATCGACCTTGAGCTGGCGCGTGGTCTGGAACCCACCGGCTACGCCTGGAATGGCCTGGCGCAGATCGACCGGGCGGTGGGCGATGAGGCGCAATCCGAGCAGCACCTGCGACGCGCCATCGAAGCCTTCAAGCGGGTCGGCGACGAGCGCCTGGCGACCTATCCGGCCAATGGTCTGGCCCGACTGCGCGTCGATCAGGGCCGTTTTCCGGAAGCGATCGAACTGGCACAAGCGGTGTTGGCGCAGCGGCAAGCCATCGGTGAGAAGCGCGGTGAAGCACTGACCCGTCAGGTGCTGGCCGATGCCCACCTGGGTGCTGAACAGTGGGCCGACGCGGCCGCGCAGGCCGAGGCTGCGCTGGCCAATCCAGCCATCGCCGACGAAGTGGACCTGCAGGCCGAGCTGCAGCTGCTGCTGGCGCGCTGCGCCCAGCGACTGGGCAACGCCGCCGAAGCTGGCGAGCACTGGCGACAGGCGCGCGCCCTGCACGGCAACAATGACGAATTCGCCGTCCTGCTGGATCAAGTCGCGCGGGAACTGGGCCTCGATGCGGAGCAGCCCTGAGGCCACGGACCCCGCCACAGTGCCCGATCTGCGGCTCAGTACAGGTCGGCGTAGTCGATGGCGAAGCGGTGTGCATCGCCGGGCCAGCGAGCCGACAGATAGTGCCCGTCACGCACCGTGAATCCGCGTTCCAGGTGGGACGGAGCATCTCGTCGCAAGGCCAGCGGGCCGGGATGAAAATCGGCCACACGGGCGAGGACCGCGGTGACCTCGGCCTGCACGGTCTGCGGGTAGGTGCGGTAGTAGCGGCCCAGCCAGGCCGCCGTCAGTGCCCAGGCCGTCAGTTCCATGGAGGCCGGCAGTGCCGTGGTCTGACGTCCATGGAGCAGTGAACGGCCCTCTGCATCGCGGCTTCGGGCCACCACCAGCACCCCATGACAGATCGCCCCGACGGGCTGCTCGCGCGCAAAGGCGTCGGCCACCAGCGCCTGCACGGCGCCAGACTCCAGATACTCGCGCATCCCCGGCGCATGGCCGCCGGCGAGCACCAGGCCATCAAAGCTCATCGTGGTGGCCTGGGCATAGCTCAGGGGCTGGCCGAACTCGGGCGAGGCCGACAACGCCGCATAGGCTTCCCGCCCATGTCGATCCGCCCGCAGCAGCGCGCGCCACGGGCCCAGGCCAGTCCCCTCGACCATCCGCGGATCGGCCATCGCACGAAGACCGTCCGGTGTGGCGAAGCACACGTCGTGGCCACGGCGGCGCAATTCCGCCCATGGCACCGCCGCCTCGGTGGGGTCGAAGTCACGCGTGGGCAGGGGAAACAGGATCCGGGCCATGGCAGGAACTCGTGACGATGTGTCGGAGATGGTAGAGCCTGCGCCTTCCCGCATACCCTTTCGATTGAGGGAGTTGGACGCCACAGTGGTGTCCGGATCGTGAAATGCGGACAATGCGCGCCCTGCCCGCCGCTGGGCTCGTATTTCCAATCGACAGGTGACCCATGGGCAGAGGCCCGAGCATCGAAGGACGCAAGAACGCCGAGGACGCCAAGCGCGCCCGCATCTTCACCAAGCTGATCCGCGACATCACGATCGCCGCGCGCGCTGGCGCCGATCCCGCCGGCAACGCCAAGTTGCGCGGCGCGGTCGACAAGGCCCTGGCCGCCAACATGCCCAAGGACAAGATCGAGAAAGCCATCCGTCGCGGTTCTGGCGCCGATGGTGGTGCCGATCTGCAGGAAGTCCGCTACGAGGGCTACGGTCCGGGTGGCGTTGCCTTGATCATCGAGACGCTGACCGACAACCCGGTGCGAACCGTTGCCGACGTGCGTCACGCGTTGTCCAAGAATGGCGGCAATCTGGGCACCTCCGGCTCGGTGGCCTTCCAGTTCAACCGCACCGGCGAGATTCTGTTGTCGGCCGAAGGCATCACCGAGGAACAGGTGCTGGAAGCGGCGCTCGATGCCGGTGCCGAGGATGTCTTCAGCGACGAGGGCAACATTGTCGTGCTCTGCCCCACCGACGGCGTCGATGCGGTCGAACAGGCGCTGCGCGACGCCGGGCTGAGCGTGGAACAGGCGGGTGTGGCCATGCGGCCGGCCAACCGCAGCAGCGTCAGCGGTGACACCGCCGAGCAGATGCGTGACCTGATCGAATGGCTGGAAGAGCTCGACGACGTCAACGAGGTCTTCCACAACGCCGTCTTCGACTGAGTCGGCACGGCGACCCGACCGCGGACCTCGGGTCGCCGCAAGCTTCGCCCAATCAGCCGGCGCGCAGCGCGTCCATCGGCTCGTTGCGGATGCAGGCCGCCGCGACATGATCACGCGTGCGGCTTTCAGACGCCGGGCTTCGGCGCCAGAGAGCGCTTCAGCGCGCGGCGCTGCCCCCCAGAGCCAAGCCAGGCCCGATGCTGGCCGGTACTTCGTGCTTCGATTCGCGATCGAACGCGCTTGTGTCCGATGGAACCCAGCCCGTCAGTGCCCAACGCACTGCACGAGATGACTTGACCTGGAAGCAGAAAACCCCGCACAAGGCGGGGCTTTCTGGTGTCACTGACAGCGCTTGGGTAGCGGGACTTAGAAGTCCATGCCGCCCATGCCGCCCATGCCGCCGTGGTCATGACCATGACCGGCCGGCTCTTCCTTCTTCGGCTTTTCCGCCACCATCGCTTCGGTGGTGATCATCAGGCCGGAGATCGACGCGGCGTTCTGCAGCGCCGTGCGGGAGACCTTGGTCGGATCCAGGATGCCGAACTCCAGCATGTCGCCATACTGGCCATTGGCGGCGTTGAAGCCAAAGTTGCCGGAACCTTCGGCGACCTTGTTCAGCACCACCGACGGCTCGTCACCAGCGTTGGAAACGATCTCGCGCAGCGGCGCTTCCATGGCGCGACGGGCAATCTCGATACCGAAGTTCTGGTCTTCGTTGTCGCCCTTCAGGTCACGGATGGCGTCCAGCGCACGCACCAGGGCCACACCGCCGCCCGGCACCACGCCTTCTTCGACGGCCGCACGGGTGGCGTGCAGGGCGTCTTCGACGCGCGCCTTCTTTTCCTTCATCTCGACTTCGGTCGCGGCGCCGACCTTGATCACTGCCACGCCACCGGCCAGCTTGGCCACGCGCTCCTGCAGCTTCTCTCGGTCGTAGTCCGAGCTGGTCTCTTCGACCTGACGCTTGATCTGATCGATGCGCGACTTGATCGCATCGGTCTTGCCGGCGCCGTCGATGATCGTGGTGTTTTCCTTCTCCACCACGATGCGCTTGGCCTGGCCCAGATCCTTCAGCGTGGCCTTCTCCAGTGACAGACCCACTTCCTCGCTGATGACCTGGCCGCCAGTCAGGATGGCCATGTCTTCCAGCATCGCCTTGCGACGGTCACCGAAGCCCGGGGCCTTGACGGCGCAGACCTTGACGATGCCGCGGATGGTGTTGACCACCAGCGTGGCCAGCGCCTCGCCTTCCACTTCCTCGGCGACGATCAGCAGCGGCTTGCCAGCCTTGGCCACGGCCTCGAGCACCGGCAGCAGCTCGCGCACGTTGGAGATCTTCTTGTCGTGCAGCAGGATGTACGGGTCTTCCAGCTCGGCCTTCATGGTCTGCTGGTTGTTGACGAAGTACGGGCTGAGGTAACCGCGGTCGAACTGCATGCCCTCGACCACGTCCAGCTCGTTGTCCAGGCCCGAGCCTTCTTCAACGGTGATGACGCCTTCCTTGCCGACCTTCTTCATCGCGTTGGCGATGATCGTGCCGATGGACTCGTCGGAGTTGGCCGAGATCGTGCCGACCTGGGCAATGGCCTTGTCATCCGAGCAGGGCTTGGAGATGGACTTCAGGTGGGCGACGGCGCCAACGACGGCCTTGTCGATACCGCGCTTGAGGTCCATCGGGTTCATGCCGGCGGCGACGGCCTTCATGCCTTCGCGCAGCATGGCCTGAGCCAGCACGGTCGCGGTGGTGGTGCCGTCACCGGCCACATCGGAGGTCTTGGAAGCGACTTCCTTGACCATCTGCGCGCCCATGTTCTCGAACTTGTCGGACAGCTCGATTTCCTTGGCGACGGAGACACCGTCCTTGGTGACGGTGGGGGCGCCGAAGCTCTTCTCGAGCACGACATTGCGGCCCTTCGGGCCGAGCGTGACCTTGACCGCATTGGCCAGCAGGTTCACACCCTTGAGCATGCGCGAGCGCGCATCTTCACTGAAACGGACTTCCTTGGCAGACATTGCTGTTTCCTCTGTCTAGAACTGATTCGAATGCGTCGTTGAGCGGGAGAGCTTCGATCAGCCCTCGATCACCGCCATGATGTCGTCTTCGCGCATCACCAGGTACTCGGTGCCATCGACCTTGACCTCGGTGCCGGAGTACTTGCCGAACAGGATTTTGTCGCCGGGCTTGACGTCCAGCGGGCGCACCTTGCCGTCTTCCAGGATCTTGCCGGTGCCGGCGGCCACGACCTCGCCCTTGATCGGCTTTTCGGTCGCGCTGTCGGGAATCACGATGCCACCGGCGCTCATGCGCTCTTCTTCCATGCGCTTGACAATGACGCGGTCGTGCAAGGGACGGATCTTCATGCTTGATCTCTCTCTAAGCGGTTGAAAGTTTTGATATTCATCGCCGCCGTGGTGGTGAATGCACCGATCGGGTGCGGGCCAGACATTGATGACGTGGCGCCAACGTGGGGGCCTGCCCGGACATTTCAAGGGTGAATTTGCAGATCAGGTGAGAGAGCGCGCCATCTGACGGCAGCTAGCAGGAACGCAGATCCCGCTGGTGAGCCATGGGGCTAGCGCACCAGCCAGCCGGGATCGAAGTGCGCCCGATCGGCGGGTGCGCGCGCCGACCCGGAGGCTCGTCATGACCCTGCCCGCGCAACTGAATGCATCGATCCTGCCGCTGACCGCGGTGACCCAGGGCGAGATCCTGGCGCAGTCGCCGGATCTGTTGGCACCACCCCGCAGCATCGGTTTGTGCCTGTCCGGCGGAGGCAGTCGCGCGCTGACCTGTGCGCTGGGTCAGCTGCGCGCGCTGGATCATCTGGGGCTGATGGACCAGATCTTCGCGATCTCCTCGGTCTCCGGCGGCACCTGGGCCAACAGCCTCTACACCTACCTGCCCGCTTCGATCAGCGATGCCGATTTCCTCGGCACGCCGGTGCTCGATCCCGCCAAGCTCACGGTCACCGGCAGTCTCCCCTTTGCGCTGGACCAGCTGCCACCGAACAATCTCGGCTGGGTACCTACCCGGCTGGGCGTGTTCTCGGATGTGGGCGAGATCCTGCGACTCAAGGCCGAGTGGGGCTACAGCAACGACGACCTCTGGCAGGGACTGATCGGCCACAGCGTGTTGCGCGACTATGGCCTGTGGCAACCCGACCCGCAGACCCATTTCGATCCGCACTGGTTCAGCTGGACGCCGGCCTATCTGCAGGCCGGCAACGGCACGCTGGCCCGCAATCCCGGCCTGGGCCTGGGCGACTTCTATTCGGTCAGTCGCAAACGACCCTTCATGGTCTTCAACACCTCGATCTTCATCAACGACAGCACCAGCTCGGATCTGGTGCCCTTCGAAGCCAACTTCATGCTCGGCGTGCGCCAGCCTTTCCCGGCGCCCGGCAGCTCGGCCACGATCGGTGGCGGCCTCGTCGCCTCGATGGGCATGAATGGCGCCTTCGAGAAGGATCTGGGCAACCACACGGTGTCCGTCAGCACGGCCAAGCGCGCCTTCACGCTGGCCGACATCGTGGGCTGCAGCAGCGCCGCCTTCGCCCAGGCCTTCGAGGAAAGCGTGCCGCTGCTCAATGGCATCGTGCCGCGCTATCGCTATTTCCCGATCGTCAACCGCACCAGCGTGCCCACCCGCACCTATCGCTTTGCCGACGGCGGCAGTCTGGAGAATCTCGGCGTCAATGCGCTGCTGGCGCGCGGGCTGAGCCGCTTGCTGGTGGGCGTGAACACCGACGAGAAGCTGCAGATGATCGGCAACGACATCGTCGTCTCCTCCGACATTCCGCCGCTATTCGGCCTGCATTATGTCGCCGGCAAGGGCTATGTGAAGTACAGCGAAGACCCGGGCAGCGGCGCCACCCGGCTGTTCCGCCACAACCGGGTGTTCCACGAGAGCGACTTCCCGGCCCTGCAGCAGGCGCTGTGGCAGCGGCGCCAGCACGGTGAACCGGTGGTGGTGAAGCAGACTTTGTCGGTACTGCCCAACCCCTGGTTTGGTGTGGCCGGCGGTGGCACGGTCGATGTGCTGTGGATGTACAACGACTTCGTCGACGCCTTCTGGCAGCAGCTCGATTGGGAGGTCAGGGGCGCGATCGATGTCGCCGGCGAGTTGGCCTTTCCGCTCTACAACACCTTCACCCAGCTGAAACTGGATGCCGTTGCCGTCAATGCGCTGGCTCACCTGTGGTGCTGGAATCTGGCGGCCGACTGGACGCCCCCGACTGGTGGCCAAAGCAACAAGGCGCTGACTCTGTCGATGTTCCAGTAGGGAATCGAGCCACAGGTCAGCGCAACAACGGCGGTTGCTCCAGTACCTGACCGGTTTTCAGGTCGAGCACGAATGGGACGTACTGTTCGACATCGTCATCGTCCTCGTCGCTGGCCGCTTCGTAGTCTTGGCCGCTGGCGTACTGCCTCGGGCGACTTTCGACCACGAGCAGCCGCAGTCGTCCATCCCACTCCAGTTTGTGCTCGCCGCCCCACCAGATCGAGCTGACCGAGCGCGGCAGGGCTTCGAACCAGTGCTCGCCAAGCAACTCGGTGAGCGCCAGGGACCGCACCAGGTTGCCGTCCGCGTCGTAGATGACGATGACATCGTTGCCGTAGCCCTTGCTGAACCAATTGTCGAAGGTGACAAACGCGCCGCTGACATCAACCAGCGCCGAGACTGGCGAGACATCGTTGATCAGCGGCCGCTGCCAGACTGTCTCGTAGCCGCCCGGCCCCAGTCGCTCCAGTTCGGCAAGGCAGCTTTCATCTCCACCGGCCTGCTGGCCAGCAGGCTCGGCCCCGGCGACCTTGTCCTCGAAATAGGCCAGCTGGCCGGCCAATCCGCGCGGGTAGATCGTCAGACGATAGTGGCCATCGCGAGACGCATAGGACTTGGCCGTCGGCATGGCCCAGGAGTCGGCCCATGCCGATGGTGCGAGGAGCAGTGCGCAGAGCACCAACAATATCCGGGACATCGGGCTGCCTGTGGGCGGGGCGAACCGCTTCAGTGTACGGCCAGTATCGCAACCGCAACTGCGCCTGATTTGCGCGATCGGACGGGTTCGGCGCGCGATGGCCGGCACACCCGGCGTTCGGATTGACGGGCAGAATCGGTCAATCAGGATTGCCGGAAGCACTGTGCGCTCGATTCCCTTTCGCTGGAGACGCCAGGTTCCCACGTGGGTCCTGCTGACCCTGCTGCTGGCCATGTCAGCTCACGCAGGCACGCTTCCTGAATCCCCGGCACCCACCTTTGAGCATCTGAGCCTGGTGTGGGAACTGCCGACTGCCAGCGGCCATGAAGTCCGCGTGCGCTTTCGCCCCACCGGCAACCCGGAATGGCGTGCTGCGCTACCGCTCTTTGCAGTACAGGCTGGCAGCAACAGCGGTTTCAGCTGGCCACAACGGCACGCCGGCAGCCTCTTCGGGCTCACGCCGGGAACCGCGTACGAGGTGGAATTGCAGCATTGGCAGGACGGGCAGCTGCAGGAGACTCGATTCCTCGCCGCCAGCACTCGCCTGCCCGCACAGCCTGATCCGGACGGCACGCTGCGCCCGGCGACGCCGGCCACCCTGGCCGGCATCCTTGGTACCGCGCAACCTGGCGACATCATCACGCTGGGCGCGGGCAGCTATGCCGGCTTCAGCCCCAGCCGGGATGGCATTGCTGGCCAGCCGATCACTTTGCGCGGCCACCCCGACGCGATCATCACCGGTGAGATTGGTCTGTTCTTTCGCCAACACTGGATCCTCGAAGACCTGCAGATGCTCGGTCGGATCCGCCTCAATGGCTCGAACGACATCACCGTGCGTAACAGCCGCATCGAGGCCAGCCCAACCCAGTTCAACGGCGACACGATCGTCTGCTTCCTGCGCTGTGAACGACTGCACATCGTCGGCAACGAACTGATCGGCACGACGATCTGGCAGGAATCGGCTTTCGGGGCCAATGGCAACAACCGCGGCGAGGGCGTGACCGTCACCGGCCCCGGGCATGTGATCGAGGACAACCTCGTGGTCGGCTTCCGCGACGGCATCTCGTTGCTGGAAGACACCGAGGCGGTCGACCAGTACAGCGTCGACATCTTGCGCAATCGCATCGAAGCGGCCGCCGACGACGCCATCGAGGCCGACTTCTGCATCCACAACTGCCGCAGTGTCGGCAATACGGTGGTCGATGCCTTCATCGCGTTTTCCGCCCAACCAACGCTGGGCGGGCCCAACTTTTTCCTGCGCAACAGCGCCTACAACGTCGCGC
Source organism: Lysobacterales bacterium (assembly GCA_041395325.1). Taxonomy (GTDB): domain Bacteria; phylum Pseudomonadota; class Gammaproteobacteria; order Xanthomonadales; family SZUA-5; genus JAWLAT01. Next base: position 77,456 of record JAWLAT010000013.1, on the reverse strand, counting down.
ATGTGGCCTTCAAGTTGTACCGCACCAGTCGCGGCGATGTGCTGCTGCACAACACGGTGATCAAGAACGGTGACGCCTTCGGCGCCTATCCTGGTGTGCCCATCGGCACGCTCTATGCGCGCAACAATCTGTTCATTGGCGGCCCGGGCGGGACCTGGAACGGCTTTTCCAGCGGCAGTGGTCGGGTGATCGACCTGCAAAGTCTGGAACTGGCCAGCGCCTCGCTGGACTACAACGGCTATGGCAGCAGCAGCGGCTTTGCCGGTCGATTCGGAACCATCAGCTTCAACAATCTGAGCGAGTTGCGCAATCTGACCACCGAGTGGCATGCGCAGCAGCTGAGCCTGGCTGGCAGCTTCGCGACCCCGCCCGCCTTTCCGACCGATCCCACGCAGCGCCACAGTCCACCCGACCTGTCCCTGGCCGCGGCATCGGCCGCGGTCGATGCCGGTCAACCGTTGCCCAACATCAACGTTGATCATGCTGGCGGCGCTCCGGATCTGGGCGCGTTCGAACTCGGGCCAGCCGACTCGCTGTTCGCCAACGGCTTCGAATGATCCGCCGTTTTGTGACGAGATTGTGAAAGTTGCGCGTCAAGACGACGGACCGAGCCTGCCACCGCGTTGCTGAACCTAAGATCCGATTCCGGATGGCCATGGAGGACCGTTCTGATGAAGCTGTTGTGCCCAATGCTGACGGGGCTGTGTCTGTTGACCGGGGGCGCCAGCGCCCTGGCCCAGGACTTCTACGACCCCACCGTGCTGCGGCAGGTCGCCATCCAGTTCGACGACGCCAACTGGGAAACCCTGTTGCGGCAGAACTATGCGTCGGAAACGAACATTCAGGCCGACCTGACCGTCGACGGGACCCTCTACGAGGACGTCGGCGTGCGGATTCGCGGCAACACCTCCTTCACCGCGCTGCCCAGCGGTTCGCAGAAGTTCTCGCTGCATGTGGACGTCGACTTTGTCCACGCCGATCAGGAGGTGATGGGCTACAACAACCTGAACTTCAACAACGCCTTTCACGACCCCACCTTCGTCCGCGAAGTGGTCTACAACAACTACGTCGCGCAGTTCGTTCCCAATCCGCGTGCCAGCAATGTCGTCGTCAGCCTCAACGGCCAGAACTGGGGCGTTTACGTCAACGTGCAGCAGACCGACAAGCGCATGCTGCGGCGCTATTTCGCCGACGATGACGGCCTGCGGATCAAGTGCTCGAATATCCCGAACGGGCCGGGCCTGGCCTACAACGGGCCCAATCCGTCCAACTATGCCATCTACGAGATCCAGGACACAGGCGGTCTGACCGACCCGGTACAGGCGCTGATCGACGTCACCAACGTGCTCAGCAACGAGCCGCTGGGCAGCTGGCCCAACATCGATCTGCTGTTCGCGATCGACCCGTCGATCTGGTCGGTGGTGCTGGAAAACCTGCTGACCGACGATGACAGCTACGTCAACAAGGGCTGCGATTTCATGACCTATCGCGACCCGCTGGATGGTCGCATGCACCTGCTCCAGCGCGATGCCAACGAGACCTTCACCAGCGCCAACTGGTCACTGACCCGCAACTTCAACGCCTCCAACAAGCCGGTGCTCAGTCGGGTACTGGCCGTACCGGAGCTGCGCCAGCGCTACATGGCGCACTATCGTGTGGTGCTGCCGGACCTGAACTGGGATTACTTCGGACCGCTGTTTCTGGCTCAGCGCGACCTGATCGATGCGGCCGTGCAGGCTGACCCGAAGAAGCTCTACTCGTATCAGAACTTCCTCGACAACTTCGCCAGCAACGTCAACCTGCCTCTGCCCGGGCTCGCCGGCGGTACCGTGATCGGGCTGCAGCCCTTCATCACCCAGCGGGCATCCTTGCTGGCGGGCATCGGTGAGTTGACCAGCGCCGGTCCGACGATCAGCAATGCCGAGCCTTCGAATCCCGACCCGGACCCGGGCGAGGATGTGCACATCGCCGCGGATGTGGCGCCCAACGGCGCCGCGGTCACGCAGGTGCAGCTCTACTACCGCACGCCGCCATCAACGGTCTATCTGTCGGTGCCCATGCTCGACGACGGCCTCTCCGGCGATGGCGCGCCGGGCGATGGTCGCTACGGGGCACTGCTGCCCATCACCGCGCAGCGTGGCCAGCAGGTGCAGTGGTATGTCTCGGCCACCGCCGACAACGCCTTCGATTCGCTCAGCTTCGAACCGGTCCTGGCCGAGCGCGGACCGCGTCTGCTCGACTATTTCGCCGGCTCCAACGACGGCGTGCGCATCACCGAATGGGCCTACTCGGGCGGCAGTGGCGAGTTCATCGAGCTGACCAACCTGGGCCAGACTGCGGTGGATCTGAGCGGCTGGAGTCTGGACGACGGCAACGCCACCCCGGGCAGCTTTGACCTGTCGGCCATTGGCGTGCTGCAACCCGGCCAGTCGGCCGTCATCACCGATGCCGTCGAGGCCAGCTTCCGCACCAGCTGGTCGCTGTCGCCGGATGTACCGGTGATCGGCGAACTGGGCGTGGTCAGCGGCAACAATCTGGGCCGCAACGACGAGATTCATTTGTTCAACGCCAGCGGCGCCACCGAGGACCGCCTGTACTACGGCGACCAGGACTACCCCGGCACCATCCGCACCCAGAATGTCAGCGGTCAAGTGGGCTGTGCGGCGGCCGGCTTCAACGAGGTGGCCGCCTGGGTGCTGTCTGCCCCAGGCGACGAGTTCGGCTCGGTGAACTCCGTCGAGGGCGACGTCGGCGCCCCGGGCCGCTATCCGGAAGGGCTGTGCGAGCTGTTCGCTGACGGTTTCGAATAGCCGCTGTCGGTACCCGCCGGGCGCTGGTGCCCGGCGGATGCCCGCGGCACTCCCCATTCCGGCGGCGCTCGGCTATGGTCGGCGACTCCTTGCAGACCCGACGGAATGACGATGCGATTGCTGCTCTCCACGCTGCTGGGCGCGCTGCTCGCCCTGCCCGCCGCCCACGCGGCGAAGAAGACCGACGATGAAGCCAAGTGGGACGTCAATGCCCCGCGCGGCAAGACCGTCCGCGCCCGTTTCACGGTCGAGGAAGGCACCTGGATGAATCTGGACGTCAGTCCGGATGGCCAGACCATCGTCTTCGATCTGCTGGGGGATCTGTACACGCTGCCGATTGAGGGCGGCCAGGCGCGCCGGATCGCCTCGGGCAAGGCACTGCAGATCCAGCCGCAGTTCTCCCCGGACGGTCGCCGCATCGCCTACACCTCCGATGCTGGCGGCGGCGACAACATCTGGCTGATGAACGCCGATGGCAGCCAGGCGAAGGCGCTGACGGCCGAGAGCTTCCGCCTGCTCAACAACCCGAATTGGAGTCCGGACGGTCAGTATGTGGTCGCCCGCAAGCACTTCACCGAACTGCGCTCGCTCGGCGCGGGCGAGATGTGGCTGTACCACACCGGTGCCAGCGACAGCAGCGGCCGCGAAGGCCTGCAGCTGACGAAGCGCAAGAACGAGCAGCAGGATGCCGGCGAGCCGGTGTTCTCCCCCGACGGTCGCTACGTCTATTTCTCCGAGGACGTCAGCCGCGGCCCGACCTTCCAGTACAACAAGAATCCGCATGAAGGCATCTACGCGATCCGCCGACTGGATCGAGACAATGGCGAGTTGATCGATCTGATCCGCCTGCCCGGTGGCGCGGTGCGACCGCAGCCTTCGCCGGATGGCCGTTCACTGGCCTTCGTTCGCCGCGTGGGTGACAAGAGCGTGTTGAGCCTGTTCGACCTCAAGACGGGTGACTACCGCCCGCTATGGGATGGCCTCAGTCACGATCAGCAGGAAGCCTGGGCGATCTTCGGCGTCTATCCGAACTACGACTTCACGCCCGACGGCCAATCGATCGTGATCTGGGCGCAGGGCAAGCTGTGGCGCGTGGATGTGGCCAGCGGCCAGGCCAGCCAGATCCCCTTCAGCGCCGACGTCGACCAGACCCTGGACGAGCCGGTGCGTGCCAGTCGGCGAATCGACGATGCCCCCTTCCAGGCCCGCATGATCCGCGATGTGGCGCGCTCACCGGACGGCAGCGAACTGCTCTTCCATGCCGCCGGATCGCTGTACCGGATGGCCCTGCCCAATGGCGCGCCGGAGCGCCTGACTGACGACAGCGGTTTCGAGTACAGCCCGGACTACGCGCCCGATGGCAGCGCCATCGTCTATGTGCGCTTCGATGATCGTTCGCTCAGTCAGGTCGTCCGACTGGATCGCGCCAGCGGTGCCCGTCTGGAACTGACACTGGAGCCCGGCTTCTACTTCAACCCGCGCTTCTCGCCCGATGGCAGCCGGGTGGTCTACAGCAAGCAGACCGGTGGCAATCTGGTCGATTTCCGCTTCGGGCTGGAAACGGGCGTCTATTGGGTCAACAGCGCTGGCGGTACGCCGACGCGCGTGGCCAGGGACGGCTACGACCCGCGCTTCTCGGCCGATGGCAAGCGGGTGCAGTTCCTCACCGGTGGCGGGCTGGAGAAGCTCTACAAGAGCGTCGATCTGGCCGGCGCCGAGCCGCGCGAGCACTTCAAGCTGAAGTACGCCGATCAGCTGGTGCCGAGCCCGGACGGGAAGTGGATCGCCTGGACCGAGCTGTTCAACGCCTATGTGGCGCCGTTCCCGGACACCGGCGCGGCGGTCTCATTGGGCCGTGACAGCAAGGCCCTGCCGGTGCGCAAGTTGTCGGGCGAGGCCGGGCAGTATCTGCACTGGTCCGGCAACAACCAGTCGCTGCACTGGCTGGTCGGCCCGGCCTATTACAGTCGCGATCTGAAGGACAGTTTTGCCTTCGTCCAGGGCGCACCGGAGAAGTTGCCCGAGGCCGGCGATCTGAAGCCAATGACCATCACACTGAGTCTGCCCACCGCCAAGCCGCAAGGACAGCTCGCCCTGGTCGGTGCGCGGCTGTTGACCCAGCACGATGGCGCCGTCATTGACGACGGCACGATCATCGTCGACGGCAACCGAATCAGCGCCATCGGTCCGAGCAGCGAAGTCAGCGTGCCTGCCGGTGCCCGCCGCATCGACGTGCAGGGCAAGACCATCATGCCGGGCATCATCGATGTGCACGCGCACGCCAATCACTTCTTCAACGGCCCGTCGGCGCAGCAGAACTGGTCCTACTACGCCAACCTCGCCTATGGCGTGACCACCACGCACGATCCCTCGGCCAACACCCAGGAAGTGTTCACCCAGGCCGAGATGGTCCGCTCGGGCGTCATCACCGGCCCGCGCGTCTATTCCACCGGCACGATCCTCTACGGCGCCGACGGCGATTTCCGCGCCATGGTCGATTCGCTCGACGATGCCCGTCACCATCTGAAGCGCCTCAAGGCGCAGGGTGCGTGGTCGGTGAAGAGCTACAACCAGCCGCGCCGCGACCAGCGCCAGCAGATCAATCAGGCCGCTCGCGAACTGGGCATGATCGTGGTGATGGAAGGTGGCAGCACCTTCTTCCACAACCTGTCGATGATCATCGACGGCAGCACCGGCGTGGAACACAACCTGCCGGTGGCGCCGCTGTATGCCGACATGATCGGGCTGTGGTCGCGCACCCAGGTGGGCAACACGCCGACGCTGGTGGTCGCCTACGGCGGCCTCAGCGGCGAGTACTGGTGGTACGAGCATTCGGACGTCTGGCAAAAGCAGCGACTGCTGAACTTCTTCCCCAGCGAAGCGCTGGACGGCCGCTCGATCCGCCGCCAGAAAGCACCGGAATCGGAGTACTTCCACATCACCGTGTCCGAATCGGTCAACGCACTGCGCCAGGCCGGCGTACCGATCATGGTCGGCGGTCATGGCCAGATGCAGGGTCTGGGCACGCTGTGGGAAATGTGGCTGATTGGCCAGGGCGGCATGCCCAACGCCCAGGTGCTGGAAGCCGGCACCATCGCCGGTGCCCGCTATCTGGGCCTGGATGCCGATCTGGGCAGCCTGGAGGTGGGCAAGCTGGCCGACCTGCTGGTGCTGCCGGGCAACCCGTTGGAGGATCTGATGGTGCTCGAGCAGGTCGAGCAAACCATGGTCAACGGTCAGCTGTTCGACTCACAGACAATGGCGCAGATTGCCCCGGTGGCGAAGCCGGCACCGGAGTTCTATTGGCAGCGCCATGGCGTCGGCCGCGCCCAGGCCGCCGGCTTCGGCCGCATGGGCCCGACCGCGGTGTGTCATTGCCCGAAGGGTGCGCATCCCTGAGATCAGGGCCCAGGGCTCAGGGCCCAGGGCCCAGTCGAAGGTCGCTTCTGGAGTCCGGGTGACGAATGGCGTCACCCGGCTTCGTTCCTGGGAGTGCCGTCGTCTTCGTCGGCGACAAACTCATGCCGACGAGGACGTCGGCGGTCCCAGATTGAGGCTCAGGGCTCCTGCGGCGCAGCCGCCACTCCGACCGCCTCGCTCTGGTGATCGAAGCTCAGCACCCGGGCCAGTCGCCACGCTTCGCCCTGCTGCTGCCAAAGATGCACGAAGCGGGCGACCGTGCGGTGGCTCTCGCCGATCTTTTCGAAACGATGCACCCCGGTCTGCACGGCGCCGTAGTGCTGGATCGGATAGACGCGCAGGCTGCCGGGCTGCAGCGTGCGGGTGATGCCCTGACCGGCCGGGCAATTTTCGGTCAGGCGACGGATGTCATCACGCGTCTGCTCGCCCGCGGTGAAGCCCGTCTGGTCGTGATAGAACTCGACCTGCTCGGTGAAGATCGCGTTGGCGGCGTCAGCATCGCAATCGACGAAGCCAGCCTGGAACAGGGCCGAGTCCAGCGCCTCCAGCGTCTCGTAGAGTGCCCCGTCGGTCTGGCCCGACTCATCCAGTGCCGGATCATCGGCCGCCGCAGCGGTCAGTTGCAGACTCAGCCCCAACGCGACAATCGAGGTCAGCAGCAGCGGCATCCGGCTGCGGGCAGGCTTTGGCATCTTTCGGCTCCACGGCAAAGGGAGCTCGGTGGATGCAGTGAGCGTGCCACCCTCGCAGGGAGGACATCCGCTGCCATTGCTCGACCTGCAGCCAAATCGGTGTGGTCAGCTCAAGCGAGCTGTGGCGAGTTCAACCAGAATGTGGCTCGAACCCGTTATGTACGCTATTTTCCCCTTTGCCCAATAGCCTTCCGCCTCGGGCAAGCCTCTTCAATTCCCGGTCGCGTCGTCCGTTAAGACGCATGTTTGTGGGACGGAAAGTCGAAGTTCTGGACGGCGAGTCCATCGAGCGGGCGCTGCATCGCCTGCGAGTCACGCAGCAGTACGAATACAAGCGCTGGACCAAACGGCGCTACGGCTATTTCGAGAAACCCAGCGCTCTGCGGCGAAAGCAGCGGAAGATGGCGAAGCTCTGGACACAGATGGACGCCAACGCGGTGCCTGCGCCAAGGCAAGGAGCGCAGCACCGCTTGCACTTGTTCATCGGCCTGGTTGAGTTGTTTGCCCGCTCGGGCCCGACGAACCAGGCCGGAAAATGAGCCCGGCCAGCAGATCGGCTGCCTCAGGCCCCAACCACTGGGCCCTGGGCCCTATGCCCTGGGCCCTCAATCCTCTAGCCCAAGCGCTCCACCAGCGCCCGCGCATAGTCCGCTGTGCCCGCGCTGCCGCCCAGGTCACCGGTGAGGCGGTCCTTGGCGGTCAGTGTGTCGTGGATGGCCTGACGCACTCGCGTGGCGGCTTCACCATGGCCGAGGTGGTCGAGCATCATCGCCGCCGCCAGGATCAGCGCGGTGGGATTGGCGATGCCCTGACCGGCGATGTCCGGCGCGGAACCGTGCACCGCTTCGAAGATCGAGGCATCGGCACCGATGTTGGCTCCCGGCGCGACGCCCAGTCCACCGACCAGTCCGGCCACCAGGTCGGAGATGATGTCGCCGAACAGGTTGGTGGTGACCAGCAGGTCGAAGCGGGACGGATCCATGACCAGCTGCATGCAGGCGTTGTCGACGATCAGTTCGCCGATCTCCAGATCATCGAACTCACGGGCAATCTCACGAGCCGTGCGCAGGAACAGTCCGGAGGTGGCCTTGAGGATATTGGCCTTGTGCACCACCGCCACCCGCTTGCGACCCAGCTGACGGGCCAGTTCGAAGGCATAGCGGACGATCCGTTCGGAGCCGCGGCGGGTGATCTGCATGATCGACTGGGCGACCTCGCCATCGGCGGACAGGCTCTGGCCTTCGCTGCGATAGGCGCCCTCGGTGTTCTCGCGCACGGTGATCAGATCGACATCGGAATAGCGCGCCTTGGTGTTGGGCAGCGACTTGGCCGGGCGCACGTTGGCGTAGAGATCGAAGCGCTTGCGCAACTCGACGTTGATCGAGGAAAAGCCCTCGCCCACCGGTGTGGTCAGCGGGCCCTTGAGGGCAATGCGGCGGCGACCGATGGCTTCCAGCGTGCTCGCCGGCAGCAATTCACCACAGCGCTCATAGGCAGCCAGTCCGGCATCGACAAACTCGTAGCTCAGGCCCACGCCGGTGGCATCCAGGACCTGCAAGGTGGCATCGACGATTTCCGGACCGATGCCATCGCCGCGTATGACGACGACTGTCTGATTGCTCATGTTCGCGCTCAACACCCTCTCCCGCAGTCTTTAAACAAAATTATGACGGACCATCGGCTGGCGACGGTCACAAAAAGCCGCGTAAACTAAGCCCTAAGTCCACCCCGACTCAAGTTGATCATGGTCAATCGCATCGCCATTGGCGGGATTCTTTGCGCTTGTGCACTGTTTGGCGCCGCGGCGCAGGCGGCGGTGCCGTGGCATCAGGTCGCCTTCGAACCAGCCAACCCGCAACCGGGTCAGCCTTTCCAGCTGCGGCTGAGCGGTTCGATGCCAGATACCTGCGGCGTGGCCTACGAGCGCACCGAGCTGAGCAGCAGCGGCCTGCGCGTGCATCTGAGCCGCCCCGGCGGTCTGATCTGCGGGGACGCGGTCACGCCATACGAGATCCGCATCGACGTCACAGCGGCAGTCGGCAATTTCGAAGTGAGTGGACACTATCCAGTCCACGTGAGCCTGAGCGACCAGGCCGGCAGTCGGGACATCGCTTTCGGCCTGCTCAACGTGGTCGAAGCCGGCCGAGCCCAGTTGCCGGATGCGGGTTTCTGGGTCGCCGATGCCAGCGGTCGCTACCCAACCGGTGGCAGCGGCGTGGGTTTCAACATTGAGCGGCAGTCCGATGCCATCGCGCTGATCGCCTACTACTACGACCCGCAAGGACAACCGCGCTGGTATTTCTCCGCCGGCACGGCAGGGCGCAATGAATACCGCGGTGAGTTGCTGCAGATCACCGGTGGCCAGCAGCTGTTCGGCCTGTATCGGCCGCCCGGCGACATGAGCGCGTTCAGCCGCATCGATGTCGGTTTCACCAACCGCAGTCATGGCGAAGCCTGGGTCAGCCAGGCGCTGGACACTGGCATCCTGGCCGAAGTCCAGGTGCAACCGGTGTCGCTGGTGCGCTTTGGCTTTCGCACCGAAACCACCGCAGCTACGTTGGCCGGCCGCTGGGTGCTGGTTGATCTGGGTCGGGAGAGCGGCAGCGGGACGGTAGTCAATCTGGAAGCGGCGCCGCAACTGGGCCCCGACCACGTTCGAGCGACCGACCCGCGGACGCAGGTGACGGTCGATTGCAGCATCGTCACCGAACAACGCGACCAACCGCCAGTCAGCTGCGCGCTGTCCATCGAGTCCAGCCGTGCCGCCGTGCTGAACAACAACAGCTTCAATGAGTTGCGCAGCCCGGATGGCAACTTCCGCTTGATCCGATTGGATTGACGCCTAGTCGGGACGAGGGTTCAGGGCTGAGGGATCAGGGAGCGACCGAACGGATTCCGCTTGTTCGCTCAAGCCCGATCCACTGCCCCGTCACTGGAGCACGGGCAATCGCCGCACCGCGATCACCCAGGCCATCGGCTCTCGCATCGTTGATTGGCGAACTCATGCGCTGAGGCGCCCAGTGCCTACAGAGACAGCTCCGTCTTCGTCCCGTCCAGCTCGTCGAGGAAATCCACCGCCCGGCGCAGATGCGGGATCACGATCGACCCGCCGACCACCAGGCCGACGCCCAAGGCCTCGAAGATCTGCTCGGTGCTCAGACCTGCCTTGCGGCACTGCGCCAGGTGGTAACTGACGCAGTCATCGCAGCGCAGCACCAGTGAAGCGACCAGGCCCAGCAGCTCCTTGGTCTGCAGATTCAGATGGGGACCTTCGGCATAGGTCTGCCGATCGAGTGCGAAGAAGCGGCGGACCACCTGGCTGTCCTGCGCCAGGATGCGCTCGTTCATCCGCTGCCGGTATTCCGCGAAGGCTTTCGCCTTCTGGCCCGGCGGAGCCGCGTCCGAGCCGCTCATGCCTCACCCGCCAACAACGGGTCCAGACCACCGGCGCGGTCCAACGCCGCCATGTCGTCATAGCCACCCACATGGGTTTCGCCGATGAAGATCTGCGGCACCGTCATGCGGCCACTGCGCTGAACCATTTCGTCGCGCTTCCCCGCTTCCTGGTCGACGCGAATCTCCTGAAAATTCGCCCCCTTGCGTTCCAGCAAGCGCTTGGCCGCGGAACAATAGCCGCACAGGGCTGAGGTGTAGATTTCGATCTTCGGCATGCGAGTCGGAACTCCTGATGGCGTGCTGCGTTCATACTGCACTGATGACCCGCATGATAGAACTGGCGCGATGAATGAATCGCCGCGACGTCGATTGGCTGCCCACTGCCTGAGCGCGCTGCTGGGGCTGGCCGCCGTGCCACTGTTGGCTCAAGAGGACATCCGCCTGCCGGACATCGGCAGTTCGGCTGGTGCCGTGCTGAGCCGCCAGGACGAACAGGAATACGCCAAGGAATTGATGCGCCAGCTGCGTCAGTATCAGCTGGTGGTCGAGGACCCGCTGCTGGTCGAGTATCTGGACACGCTGGCCTATCGGTTGGTCGAGGCCTCGGATCGACCCAGTACCGAATTCACCTTCGTCCTGTTGAACATCCCGGTGGTCAATGCCTTCGCCACACCTGGCGGCGTCGTCGCGGTGCACACGGGACTGATCCTCGAAGCCCGCAGCGAGAGCGAAGTGGCCGCGGTGATTGCCCATGAAATCGCCCACGTCACTCAGCACCACATCGCACGACGGGTGGAAGGCGCCACGCTGGATCAGATTCCCATCCTGCTCGGCATGGTGGGCGCGATCCTCGCCGGCGGTGCGAGCGGCAGTGGGGATGCAGCACAGGCCGCGGTGCTCGGTGGCGTGGCGCTGATGCAGCAGCGACAGATCAACTTCACTCGATCGAACGAGTACGAGGCCGATCGGGTCGGCATCACCACACTCGCCCGCGCCAGCTTCGATGTCGATGCCATGGCGGTGTTCTTCGGCCGAATGGCCCGGCTGACCCGAACCAACTCGGCCGGCATCAAGGCACCGGAGTATTTGCGTACCCACCCGGTCACCACCACCCGCATGGCCGAGGCCAAGGCACGCGCCGACAATCTGCGCCAATCGAACATCAGCGAGCAGCCCAGCTTTGGCTACATGCGCGAGCGCATTCGCGTGCTCGCGGCTGCGGTTCCGGGTGAGGTGGACAACTACTACCGGGATCTGGCGCAGTCGCGACCGCTGGCCGATCACGAACGTTATGGTCAGGCCCTGGCAGCCATTCGCCTCAATGATGGCGAGCGCGCGCTGCGCATCCTGGCCAGCCTGGACGGCAGCGGTGTGCAGGGATTGCCGGTGGCACTGGCCCGGGTGTCCGCCATGGTGCGACAGCGAGATCGTGACGGCGCCGTGGCGGCGATGGAGCAGATCCGCCACAGTTTCCCGGCACATCGGGTGGTCGTGGCCAGCTACGCCCGCATGGCGGTGGAGCTGGGTGATCGTGATCTGGCCGAAGCGGCCGAGGCCGAGTTGCGCAGCCTGCTGCTGCGCGACAGCGACGATCCGGCCTTGTGGGAATTGCACGCTCGCAATGCCGAATTGGCCGGTGATCTGGTGCGAGCCGCCGAGTCTCAGGCCGAAGCCACCTATCTGCGCGGGCGCGCCTTCGATGCGCTGAGTCAGCTCGAAGAGGTCGAGAAGCGGCCGGACCTGGACTATTACCAGCGAGCCCGCATCCAGGCGCAGATCGCCCGCATGACGCCACTGGCATTGGAACAGCGCGAACGCTTCGGGCGGGAACGACCACCCGAGGGCTGATCCGGCAATCCGGCCCGGGATCAACGGCAGACGGGTCGACCATGACCAATGGCGGCGCGTCGTGACTCGCCGCAGGCGCTACTCTTGGCCTTTCGTGTGCCGGAGTCCGTCGATGCCCGACCGCCGCAGTACCATCTCCGCTCGCCCAGGAGTCCCCGTCTCCGCAGCTCGCCTGCTGCTGCTGAGCCTGTGCTTCGCCCTGCCAACCGCCCAGGCGGCCAGGCCCAAGCCAGCGCCCCCGACGACGACCGAGGCGCGCATGCAAGCCTGGGAACAGCATCAGCAGATGGAGCGGCAATCGCCCTACCGCGGGCTGACATGGCGCAGCATCGGACCGGTGATCCAGGGCGGCCGGGTGGTCGACATCGAGTCGGTACCGGGCGAGCCGTACACCTTCTACATGGCCTACGCCACCGGCGGCGTCTGGAAAACCACCAACAACGGAGGCAGCTTCGAGCCATTGACCGATCGGTTGCCCAGCACCGTGACCGGTGACATTGCCGTCGACCCGTCGAACCCGCAAACCCTGTGGGTGGGCAGTGGCGAGCCGAATGCGGCGCGCTCCAACTATGGCGGGCACGGCCTCTGGGTCAGTCACGATGGCGGCGCCAGCTTCAGCCACAAGGGCCTGGCCGACAGTGACCGCATCGCCCGCATTCTGGCCGATCCACGCGACGGCCAACGGGTCCTCGTCGCAGCGGCCGGCAAGCTCTATTCCCCCGGTGGCAGCCGCGGCATCTATCTGACCGAAGACGGTGGCGACAGCTGGACCCAGGTGCTGGCCGGCGCCAACGCCTGGACCGGCGCCAGCGATCTGGTGCGCCACCCGGACAACCCGGACATCGTTTACGCGGCGCTGTGGGACCGCCGCCGGACCCCCTGGCATTTCACCGAATCCGGCCCTGGCAGCAGCGTCTGGAAAAGCACCGATGGAGGTCGCAGCTGGGCGCAACTGGAGGGCTTTCCCAGCGGTCCGGGCATCGGCCGAATCGGTCTGGACATCGCCCGCTCGCAGCCCGACACCGTCTATGCCTCGATTGATCTGTGGCAGGACCTGCCCGAAGACCTGCAGAAGGCCGGTGACCGCGCCTTGTCACCACGCCAGCTGCGCAGCATGAGCAAGGACGAGTTCCTGCGCCAGGACCCGGATGAGATCGAGGCCTTCATTCGCGGCAGTGATCTGCCGGTGGACATCGACGCCAAGAAGCTGCTGGCCATGGTGCGCGAGGACAAGCTCAGTCTGGAGCAACTTCGGCAACGCCTGAGCGATGCCAACTCGGCCCTGTTCGACGCCGACATCTGGGGGCTGACGGTATGGCGCAGCGATGATGCCGGCGGGCAGTGGCGGCGCACCCATGCCGAACCACTGCGCGATGTGGTCTACACCTTTGGCTACTACTTCGGCCAGATCCGGGTCGATCCCGGCAACGCCGAGCGGATCTATGCGGTCGGCGTTCCGCTGATCGTCTCCGACGATGGCGGCGCGAACTGGAGCGGCTACGCCAACGACCCCAGCGTCCACGTCGATCACCACGCCCTGTGGATCGACCCGAACGATCCGCGCCGCATCATCCTGGGCAACGACGGTGGCGCCGACCTCAGTCACGACGGCGGGCGCACCTGGCGCAAACTGGACGCCCAGCCGGTGGGCCAGTTCTACACCATCCACGCCGACATGGCCGAGCCCTACAACGTCTATGGCGGTTTGCAGGACAACGGCACGCTGAAGGGCTCCTCGCGCACCCGCTGGGAACTGGGCGAGCAATGGAGCGTGATCGGCGGCGGCGATGGCATGTATGTGGCCGTCGACAACGACAACAAGCGCACCTTCACGGGCTATCAGTTCGGCAACTACATGCGCCGAGACAGTGATGGCAGTCGCAGCGAGATTCGGCCACGCAGCCCGCTCCAGGAAGCCCCGCTGCGCTACAACTGGAATTCACCGCTGGTGCTGTCGCCGCACAACCCGCAGATCGTCTATTTCGGCACCAACCGGCTCTATCGTTCGCTCGACTCCGGCGATCATTTCCTCCCGATCAGCCCGGACCTCAGCGTCTCCACCCAGCGCGGCAACGTGCCCTTCGCAACGATCACGACGGTGAGTGAATCGCCGCTGCAATTCGGCCTGCTGGCCGTAGGAACGGACGATGGCCGCGTGCATGTCAGCCGCGATGGTGGCCAGCGCTGGCAGGCCGTCGATTCACGCCTGCCGGCCGATCGCTGGGTCAGCCGGGTCGAGCTGTCCCACCACGAGCTGGAGCGGCTGTATCTGAGCCTCAACGGTTACCGCCAGGACGACGATCGCCCCTATCTCTATGTCAGCGACGATCTGGGCCACAGCTGGCGCTCCATCGCCAACGGCCTGCCTACCGAAGCGATCAATGTGATCCGCGAAGATCCGGTCAACCCGGAGGTGCTGTACGTTGGCACCGACCGCGGCGTCTACGTCTCCACCGATCGCGGCCAGCACTGGGCAACCCTGGACGGCAATCTGCCGAATGTTCCGGTGCATGATCTGTTCGTGCATCCACGCGATCGTGAACTGATTGCCGGCACGCACGGCCGCAGCGCCTGGGTGGTCGACGTGCTACCGATTGAAGAGTTGGACCAGGATGTTCGGGCCAGTGCCGTCCATCTGTTCCATCTGGACGAGTTGCAGGCCGAGCGCGGCTGGCGCAGCGAAGGTGGTGGCTGGTTCGATCGCGATGCCTATCTGCCACAGCTGACGGGCAACTACTGGGCCCGTGAGGCCGGTCCGGTGCAACTCAGCCTGGTCGATGCCAACGAGCAGGTGGTGGCGGTGTTCGAGCGCCAGGCGCAGGCGGGTCTGAACAGCTTCGAGTGGGATCTGCTGCTCGACCGCGACCGCGTGCTGGCCGCAGAAGCCGTGGCACTGGACAAGGTCGATGAAGATCAGCGCGAGCAGTTGGAGCACCATCGTTACGCCGAGTCGGTGCGGCTGGGACACCGCCTCTATCCCCTGCCCGGCGACTATCAGCTGCGCATCGAAAGCGCAGATCAGAGCCACCAGGTCGCGCTGAAGATCAAGGCACCGAAAGCCTGGGAACCGCGCTGGGAACCGCCCTACAAGCGCCGAGGCGAGAAGGGTGGCTGGTCACGCAACCAGCCCGAACCCGCCGCCCACCCCCGCGCCGCCAGCCGCGCTCGAGCCTGGACCTTGCCCGGCAAATAGCCGTTTCATTGTTCGGCGGGCACAGCAGGCTTAGGGCGAAGGGCGAAGGGCGAAGGGCGAAGGGCATTCAACACGAAGGACACAAAGGAAAGCGAATAAGATTGACTGTAGAAAACGGGTGGCTCAGGGCATCAAACAATGAGCGGCAGTGCACCCGGATTTCGCGGCCCAAACGCAACTGGATTGCTCTCCTTGGTGTCCTTTGCGTCCTTCGTGTTGAAAATGCTCTTCGGTCCGAGATAAGGACAAGGACACGAAGGACACAAAGGAAAGCGAAACAGATTGACTGGGGAAAACGGGTGGCTCGGGGCATCAAACAATGAGCGGCAGAGCACCCGGAATTCGCGGCCCAGACGCAACTGGATTGCTCTTCTTGGTGTCCTTTGTGTCCTTCGTGTTGAAAATGCTCTTCGGTCCGAGATAAGGACAAGGACACGAATGACACAAAGGAAAGCGAATCAGATTGACTGGGGAAAACGGGTGGCTCAGGGCATCAAACAATGAGCGGCAGAGCACCCGGGATTCGCGGCCCAGACGCAACTGGATTGCTCTTCTTGGTGTCCTTTGTGTCCTTCGTGTTGAAAATGCTCT
Source organism: Lysobacterales bacterium (assembly GCA_041395325.1). Taxonomy (GTDB): domain Bacteria; phylum Pseudomonadota; class Gammaproteobacteria; order Xanthomonadales; family SZUA-5; genus JAWLAT01. The sequence goes on along the minus strand of JAWLAT010000013.1, from coordinate 61,506 downwards.
TCGGTCCGAGATAAGGACGAAGCCTCAGCCAGCCGCCAGTGCATAGGCCAGCGCTGCACGGACGGCGGCGACCTGGGCGGCCTTGCAGCGGTCGGCGGTGACCCAGGGGCTGTCCGGATAGACTTCGGTGGTCGTGGTGTAGCGAGCATCGGTGACGCCGGCACACAGACCCAGCTCGGCGAAGGGATAGAGGATCACGCCCGGGGCCACCACCGGCGAGCCGATAATCTGACCCTGTGCATCGGCTGGCGCAATGTGCGTGACCCGCTGCACGCCGGCGATCACGGCCTTCTGAAAGTCCAGCTGCGGATTGTTGCTGTCACCGACGGTGTAGAAGCCATCGGGTATCTCGCCGGGCTCATAGGGCTTGCCGTCGCGCGCGGCCAGTGCCGGACGGAACTCGCTTTCATCGGTGTCGGTGGTTTCGTGCAGATCGACATGCAACAGGAAACGGCCGCGATAGGGCGCTACCAGCGCCATCAGGGCGGCCGACTCGGCTGCCGGGCTGGGCGTACGAAATGATCGATTGGGATCGACAGCTTCGGCGTTCCAGCGGTGGATGCGCTCGAAGGCCCACGGGCTGACGCATGGTGCAATCAGCACGTTGGCTCGACCCGCCTGATCCAGCGCTGCGCCTTCGGCAAAGGCCAGCGCGCCGGTGATGCCGGAGGTCTCGTAGCCATGCACGCCGCCGGTCACCAATACCACCGGCAACTCATCGACCCAGGGCCGGCTGCGCAACGCCAGCAGACGATAGCGATCCGGTGCGTAGTCCAGTTGCCCGTACTCGATCACGTCGTAGCGATCGGCCAAGGCCTCGATGCGCTGCTCCACCTGTTCGACGTAGCTGCGCTGCCGAACCTGGGCCTCGCGCCAGCGCTGACGCTCGCTTTCGCCCCAGGGCACGCCCGGTGTTCCGATGGGATAGGTGGCCGCCAGCGTCATCAGCGCGATTCCGGATCTGCAGGACCGCCAGACTAGCATTCCAGCCGCTGACGGACGGCGGCCGCAAAGCGGTGCCGTGATAACATTCATTATAACGTCGCTGACTGGAGCATCGGCATGAAGCTGCGCATCACCACTGTTGGCAACTCCGCCGGTGTCATTCTCCCGAAGGAACTGCTCGCCCGCCTGCGCCTGGAGAAGGGCGATGAGCTCTATGTGGTGGAAACGCCGGACGGCTTCCGGCTGAGTGCCTACGACCCGACCCTGGCGGCTCAGATGGAGGTCGCCGAGCAGGTCATGCGCCGACGCCGCAATTTGCTCCACAAGTTGGCACAGTAGCCAGATGATCATCTGGATCGAAAAGCGCTTGGTGATGGCGATCCACAATCGCCAGCTGGCAGAGCACGGCGGCATTCCTGGTGTGCGGGACGAAGGCTTGCTGGACTCGGCCATTTCCGGACCAAGGCAGCGCCACGCCTATGGTGATCCGCCGCCGGATCTGGCGGCGCTCGCCGCCAGCCTGACATTTGGACTGGCGCGCAATCATCCGTTTCTGGATGGCAACAAGCGAACCGCAGCTGTGGCCTGCGAAACCTTCCTCCTGCTTAACGACGTCGAAATCATCGCCGACGACGTCGCGCTTTATCCCGTTTATCTGGCATTGGCGGAGGGGCGGCTCAGCGAAAACGAATTCGCCGATTGGCTGAGAAAGCAACTTCGCTGCGGCCAGCCCAGCGTGCAGGAACCCTCAGCCACCTATGCAGAATGATCCAGCGGCCGCGCACGGCCGCGAGCCGATTCGCAGAGGGGCATAGACCATGACCAGCACCCTGCTCGTCGTGGTCGCGCTGCTGCTGTTGTTGCTGTTTCTGCAACCGCGCCTGCTGCGCTCCGAGCGCTGGCGTGCCACCGTCACGCCACTGGCTTCGATCATCGGCTCGGGCTTTCTGGTCGCCGGCCCGATCCTCGCCCATGCGGTGGGCAGCTGGGCCTGGCTGGCCATGTTGGGCCTGTGTGTGGCGGCCTGGATCTATGGGGCCGCACTGCGCCACAACATCCGATATGTGGAACCTCAACTGGAATCCGGACCGGCGCCCCTGCGGATCATCGAGCAGTTATCCGATCTGGCGCTGGCCTTCGCCTACTTCGTCTCGGTGGCCTACTACCTGAATCTGTTCGCCGCCTTTGGTTTGCGGCTGGGCGGTGTGGTGGATCCGTTCTGGATCCGGGTCACTGCCACAACGGTCATTGCCGCACTGGGCCTGCTCGGCGCCACCCGCGGGTTGCGCGGGATGGAGCATCTGGAAGTGCTGGCGGTCGGCCTCAAGCTGGCGGCCATCGGCGGTTTGCTGGCGGCACTGGCGCTGGTCAATGGCAGCGACCTGGCCGCCGGACAATGGCAATGGTCGATCGCCGCCGAACTGGAAGGTTTCGAACAATGGCGGGTGGTCATGGGCCTGCTGATCCTGGTGCAGGGCTTTGAAACCTCACGCTATCTGGGCAGCAGCTACTCAGCCGAGCTGCGCATCAGCAGCATGCGCCACGCGCAACTGATCGCAGCCGCCATCTATCTGCTGTTCCTGCTCGGTGTCACCGCCTACTTCACGCCGGGACTGGAAGCGCAAGGTGGCGAAACCGCCATCATCGATCTGCTCACACCGCTGGGCGCAGCCGTCGCACCGGTGCTGATCGTCGCTGCACTGGCCTCACAACTGTCGGCGGCGACCGCCGACATGAACGGTGCCAGTGGTCTGGTGGCCGAGTCCACCCGCCAACGTGTACCAGTCGCCTGGGGCAACGCCGCCACCGCCGCCATCGCCATCGTGATCACCTGGTGGGCCAACCTGTTTCAGATCATTGCCATCGCCTCGCAGGTGTTCGTGGCTTACTACGCCCTGCAGTCACTGCAGGCCACCCGTTCCTGCTGGCAGATGGGGCGTCGCTGGCGTGCAATCCTGTTTGCAGTGGCCACGCTGTTGGGGCTGGTCATCGTCGTCTTCGCCGCCCCGGCAGAAGCCTGATTTCGGCACCTCAGCCACTCGCTAACCCCATTCCGCAGCTCACCACGTTGACCCCATTCGGCGGCACATCGACACGCTGTGGTCAGCACTTGCCTTCGCGTACCTTGCGGGCGCGGGCAGACCGCTACACTGATGCACATGGGTGAGGGAGAAGGCGAATGAAGCCAGCGGGATGGGTGCAAGGCGCAGCTTGGCTGGCCATCGGCCTGTGTGCAGGGCTCAGCGGCTGTGGCAGCAGTCAGGGACGGGAGGGAAGCATGAAGCAGAGCGTAGCGGTCAGCGCCGCAGAGACCTCCGTCGAGCCGGTGGAACTGCAGCAGTTGGACGGCTTTCCCGGCAGTTTGCGCAATGGCCAAGCCGCCGATCAGGCCTATCAAGCCACGCCACTGGCTGACGCCCAGCCGATGGATGACGCGGCTGCGCAGGCCCTGCTCGATCGCCTTGAGGCCCTGCCAGTGGACGCCGACGACGCGCAGGACTTCGCCTTGCGCCCGGGCAGCCAGCCGCCGCCGCGCACCGGCGCCACCGTGCAGGGCGAGTTTCCGCCGGTCGCCGAACGGGTGCGTCCGGCGCAGCCCGAACCCGACGGCCCCTTCCAGGTGCTGCGCTACAGCCCCGAGGGCGAGGTGGGCATCGCCGGTCAGATCAGCGTCAGCTTCGATCGGCCGATGATCGCCGTGACCAGTCATGCCGACACCGTCGCCAACGGCGTGCCGGTGACGTTGTCGCCCGCGGTCCCGGGGCAGTGGCGCTGGGTCGGTACGCGCACGCTGCTGTTCCAGCCCGAGGCCGCGCGCCTGCCGATGGCCACGGCGTACACCGTAAGCCTGCTGCCCGATGCCCGTGCCGCCGATGGCAGCGCGCCGGCCGAGCCCATCAGCTGGACCTTCGCCACGCCAGCGCCGGTGCTGCAGCGCCAGCAGCCCAGCGGCCAGGGCATCGCGCTGCAACCGTTGATCGTGCTGGGCTTCGACCAGCGCATCGACGCGAGCACCCTGTTGCCCAAGGTCAAGCTGCGTTCTGGCACGACAACGCTGCCGGCCCTGCGCCTGGCCACGGATGCCGAGATCGAGGCCGCTGGCGGAGCCGACCAACTGCGCGCCGGTCTGGCCGCCGATCGCGTGCTGTTGTTGACGCCGCAGCAGCCCCTGCCCACCGAAACCCGCGTCGAGGTGGTGGTCGAGCAAGGAGCGCCTTCGGCGGAAGGTCCCTGCACCACCAGCACCGAACAGCGCTTCGACTTCACCACCTACGGCCCCTTCAAGGTCACCGAGCAACGCTGCGGCTGGCGCGGCGACTGCACACCGAATGACGAGTTCCGCTTCCAACTGAGCAATAACCTGGCCGCGGATCAGGACCTGGACGCGCTGGTGCGCATCGATCCACCTTTCGAGGGCGCGGCAATTCGTGGCTACGGTCGCTACCTGAGCATCAATGGCTACAAGCCGGGACTGCGCAGCTACTCGGTCGAGCTGTCCGCGGATCTGCTGGACCGGCACGGCCAGACGCTCAGCGGCGAGCGCCAGTTCAAGTTCCAGGTCGGCGCCAGTCCAGCCGCACTGCTGGCACCGCGCGATGGCCTGATCACCGTCGATCCGGCCGGGCCGCCTCGTTTCGTTTTCCACAGCGTCAACCTGCGGCAATTGCAGTTGCGCGTGTTCCGCGTTCATCCGTCTTTGTGGAATGACTACCTCAGCTCGGCTGACGTCGAATGGCACGACAACAAGCCGCTGCCGCGGAAGTTGCCGGGAGAGCCCATCGTCGAGCAGGTCCTGTCCATCGACGCGCGCAGCGAGCAGATGGTCACCACCACACTGGAACTGGCGCCGTGGCTGGAAGGCGAGCATGGCCATCTGATCGTCGAGCTGACGCCGACCGCCTCGCTGGAGCCGGCACGCCTGCCGGACTACCCGCAGACCGCCGCCGTCTGGCTGCAGGTCACCGACATCGGACTGGACGCGGTGCTCGATGACCAGCAGATGCATGCCTGGGCCACCAACCTGAGCGACGGCACGCCGCTGGCCGGTGTGGGTCTGAGCCTGGCACCGGCCAAGGCGCAAGTGCGCACCAACGCGCAGGGGCTGGCGCTGTTGCCGTTGCCCGCGGCCAGTGGGCGCGACCAACAAGGTGGTCGACTGGATGCACGGCAGGGACAGGACGAGGCCTTCCTGCCCGAGAACCGCCACTTCCGTTCCTGGGGCGCCTGGCAGCAACGAATGCAGTCCGACGAACTGCGCTGGCACGTCTTCGACGATCGCGGTCTGTACAAGCCGGGCGAGCAGGTCCACCTGAAGGGCTGGCTGCGAGTGGTCGAAAAGCGTCCGGACGGCGGCTTAAGCCTGCCGCAGGCGAAGGGGCCGGTCAGCTACACGGTCATCGATTCACGCGGTAACAAGATCCTCAAGGGGCAGGCCGAGTTCGGTGGCCTGGGTGGCTTCGCGCTGGATTTCCAGCTGCCCGATACGCCGAATCTGGGCACCACGCGGGTGCAGCTGCAGCTGGCCGGTATTGACGGCATCGGGACCAGCACGCATCAGCATCTGTTCCAGATCCAGGAGTTCCGCACGCCGGAGTTCGCGGTCGAAGCGCAGTTCAGCGACGATCAGGTCTTCGCCGGTGAGGTGCTGCCGGTGCAGGCCTCGGCGCAGTACTACGCCGGTGGTCCGTTGCCCGGCGCGCCGGTGAGCTGGCAGATCAACGCCACGCCGACAAACTATCGCCCGCCCAACCAGAGCGACTACAGCTTCGGCGTGCAATCGCTGTGGTGGCGACCGGGCGGCGGTGACGGCGACACGGTCAGTGCCCGCTTCGAAGGGCAGACCGATGCGTCCGGTCATCACGATCTGGCCATTGAACTCAATCGCTACACGCTGCCGCGGCCGCTGGCCATCGGTGCCCAGAGCACCATCCAGGACGTCAATCGGCAGGCCTGGGTGGCCACCGCCAGCACGCTGGTCCATCCCGCCGAGGCCTATGTCGGCCTGAAGACCGACAGCTATTTCGTCGAACGTGGGCAGCCGCTGCGACTGGACCTGATCGTGGTCGGTCTGGACGGCCAGCCGCTGGTCGACCGCCCGGTGCGGGTGGAAGCGGGGCGACTGGATTGGGTCTATCGGCAGGGCGAATATCGCGAGGTCCTGCGTGACGCCCAGCAGTGCGAGATCAGCAGCGATGCCGACGGACTGGCGCAGTGTCTGCTCGACACCACCCAGGGCGGCCAGTACCGCATCACCGCGATCACGCAGGACGCTGAGGGGCGTCGCAACGCCACCCGCATCCAGCGCTGGGTCAGTGGCGGTCAGGCGCCGCCGGTGGAGAACGTGGAGCTGGAGGAATTGCAGTTCATTCCGGATCGCGATCAATACGGCCCCGGCGACACCGCGCGGATTCTCCTGCAGGCCCCGTTTGCCGATGGCCATGGCGTGCTGACGCTGGGTCGCCACGGCGTGCTGGAGCAACGCCAGTTCCGCTTCGAGGGCACCACCCACACACTGGAGATTCCCATTCGCAGCGAATGGCTGCCGAATGTGGAGCTGTCGGTGATGGTGGTTGGCCAAGCCTTGCGCGATCCGGAAGGCGACGCCAAGGGACCGTCGCGGCCCGCTCAGGCGGTCGGCACGCTCAACCTGAAGCTGTCGACGGCCGAGCGGCGTTTGAGCGTTGCCGTCGAGCCGGCGCAGACCGCATTGGCGCCGGGATCGCAGACCGAAGTCGCGCTGCAAGTGCTCGATGCCGCTGAACGCCCGGTTCGGGACGCTGAGGTGGCGCTGTTCGTCGTCGACGAGGCGATCCTGTCGCTGGGTGGCTATGAACTGGCCGATCCGCTGGCCCTGTTCTATCAGCTGCGCGAGGCCGGCCTGCGCCTGTATCACCTGCGACCGACGCTGCGTCTGGCCAGCAATAGCGACGAGATGCCCGAAGACGAGGCCGACATGATGGTGGCGGCCGAAGCGGCGCCGATGATGATGCGGGCCGCAGCGCCCGGCGCGCCGCCGCCTCCACCGCCGCCGCCTCCGGCACCGATGATGATGGATGCCGCACCGCAGGAGTCCGCGGCCGACGGCAGCCCCATCGCCGTGCGCAGCGACTTCAATCCGCTGGCTGCCTTCGTGCCGGCACTGCGCACCGATGCCCAGGGCAAGGCGGTGGCCGCCTTCAAGCTGCCGGACAACCTGACCCGCTACCGGATCATGGCGGTCGCCGTGGCCGGCGCCAGTCACTACGGCATCGGCGAATCGCAGCTGACCGCGCGCCTGCCATTGATGCTGCGGCCCAGCCCGCCGCGCTTCCTCAACTTTGGCGACCGCTTCGAGTTCCCGGTGCTGCTGCAGAACCAGACCGATGCGCCACTGCAGGTGCAGCTGGCCCTGCAGGCCGCCAACCTGCGCCAGGAAGGCGCACGCGGTTACACGGTGCAGGTGCCAGCCAATGATCGCGTCGAGGTGCGCTTCCCGCTGGCCGCGGCCGAAGCCGGCACGGCTCGGTATCAGCTGGCCGCCGCCACGTCCGGGTTTGCCGATGCGGCCCGCGGTCAGTTGCCGGTGTGGACACCCGCGACCACCGAAGCCTTCGCCACCTATGGCGTCATCGACGACGGCGCCGTGCAACAGCCGTTGGCCCTGCCCAATGCGGTCTGGCCGCAGTTCGGTGGTCTGTCGGTCACCACGACCTCCACTGCGCTGGCCTCGCTGACCGACGCCTATCTGTACCTGCATCAATATCCCTTCGAATGCAGCGAGCAGCTGGCCTCGCGCATCATGGCCACGGCCGCCCTGCGCGATGTGCTGCAGGCCTTCGAGGTCGAGGATCTGCCCACGCCCGAAGCCATCGCCGAGCACGTGCGTGCCGATCTGGCGATGCTGCAATCGCGGCAGAACCCCGATGGCGGTTTCGCCTTCTGGCGCGCCGGGCAAGACGGCTGGCCGTACATCAGCGTGCACGCCACCCATGCGCTGGTTCGCGCGCTCGACAAGGGCTATGCGCCGGCACCGCCGCTGCTGCAGCGCGCTCTGGGCCACATCAAGCAGATCGAGCGCCACATTCCCGAGTGGTACGGCGACTACAGCCGCCGCCACATCATCGCCTACGCGCTCTACGTGCGGGCGCTGAGCGGCGATCGCGATGTGGCGCGTGCACGGTTGTTGATCGCCGAAGCCGGCCAGCTGGATACGCTGAGCTTTGAGTCGCTGGGTTGGTTGTTGAGCGTGCTCAGCGGTGACGCCGACAGCGCCGCCGAAGTGGCCCAGATCCGCCGCTTCCTGCTCAACCACAGCACCGAGACCGCCGCCGGCGCCAGCTTCGCCACCGGTCATCGCGACGGCGACTATCTGATCCTGCAGTCCGACCGCCGCGCCGACGCCATCGTGCTCGACGCCATGATCGGCGATCAGCCCCAATCGGATCTGATTCCCAAGCTGGTGCACGGCTTGCAGGCGCATCGCGTGCGTGGCCGCTGGGGCAACACGCAGGACAATGTCTTCGTGCTGCTGGCACTTGATCGCTACTTCCAGCGCTATGAGTCGGTCACCCCGGACTTCGTCGCCCGCACCTGGCTGGGCGAGGACTTCGCCGGCGAGCACGCCTTCCGTGGCCGCAGCAGCGAGCGCCATCAGATCGATGTGCCGATGCGCTGGCTGGCCGAGCAATCACCACCGGGTCCGCTCCTGATCGACAAGGACGGCCCCGGCCGGCTGTACTACCGCATCGGCCTGGACTACGCGCCGGAGTCACTGCAGCTGGAACCGGCCCGCCATGGCTTCGAGGTGCAGCGCCGCTACGAGGCCATCGACGACCCGGCCGATGTGCAGCGGCTGGATGACGGCCGCTGGCAGATCCGCGCCGGCGCCAAGGTGGCGGTGGAACTGACGATGGTCGCCACCGCCCGCCGCCACCACGTCGCCCTGGTCGACCCACTGCCGGCCGGCCTGGAGGTCATCAACCCCGACCTCACTCCAAGCCTCGCGCCACCTGGCCGACCCAGCCCACTGAGCATCGACCTCGCCCGCCGCGGCGGCGTCGACCCCCTCGCCCGCGGCTGGTGGTGGGGTCCCTGGTACCAACACCAGAACCTCCGCGACAACCGCGTCGAAGCCTTCACCGCCCTGCTCCCCGGCGGCGTCTACACCTACCGCTACGAAGCCCGCGCCACCACGCCCGGCGAGTACGTCGTCCCTCCGGCGAAGGCCGAAGAGATGTACGAGCCGGAGACGTTCGGGCGGAGCGGGACGGATCGGGTGGTGGTGCGGTGATCTTGCAGAGCGGGTTGGTCTGCAACGGACCAACCCGCGCTCGGGTCGATCAGCGCAGATCCCGCTCCCGCGCACGTCGCGCCAGTGCCGACTGGCGCACATCGTCGATCAGCCAGTTGCCGCCGTTGCTGCGGGTGAGGATGGCGTGGCGGAAGCGGCGGGGAGATACGACGCCGTAGAAGTTGCCGTGAACGCTCATCTCCCGAGTCTGCTGCTGATATCCGACCAGTTCCCCGGCCTCGTCGTAGAGCTCGAAGCTGAAGGTGGTTGGCGACTCGGGGTTGTCGCAGGCCAGGCAAGCGGCGGACAGGGCAAAGCCGATCTGATCGCTGGCAAAGCTCAGCATCAGGGCGTCATTGTTGATCAGCAGGAAGCGCTGGTTGTCGCGGCCAGCGGGGAACCAGAAGCCGGCACGAAGTCCAACCAGTTCCTCCATCACCCACAGTCCAAAACTGGAGGCGGCATCGGCGGGGTGCGCCAGACGCAATCCCGTCGTCTGCACCACCGGTACATCGCCCAACGGTTGGTCCTCGAGATTCGCGATCGCCGTCGTGCCGGCAATGGCGTCGAATTCGGCCAGATCGTTGGTCACCAGCAGCGGACGGAAGGCGGACTGGCGGATGTTGTCGATCAGCCAGTTGCCGGACGCCACGCGAATGACCACGGCGGTGCGAAAGGGTACTGGCGAGAGGATGCCGACGAAGCTGCCTCGGCCACTGAGGGGCTCGACCTGCTCGATCTGGCCCACCGGGCGGCCATCGCCGTCGTAGAGTTCGATGGCCCAGGCGCCAGTGTAGTCCGGCGGATCACAGCCAAAGCAGGCGGCATCGAAACCAAAGGCGATCTGGTCAACCGCAAACTGCAATCGCTGCGCGTTGGTGTTGGTCAGCACGAACTGGCGCCCCTTGGCATCGTCACCGAACCAGTGACTGGCGGGCAACAAAACCAGCTCGTCGATCACATCAACGCGCGGACTGTCACTCGGCCAGGGGACATTGACCAGGCGCGCCTGCGCCTCCAGCACCAGCCCCCCATTGGCGATGTGCTCGTACTGGCCTTTGCGAACCCGTTCGAAGTCAGCCACGGCGGTGGTACCGGCGCGCGCTTCGAATTCACCGGCATCGGTGATCAGCGTGACCTGTGCTTGAGCGGAAGCCTGCGCCAGCAACAGCAATGCGGCAAGGGCGCGGAAAATGTGATTCGACATGGTTGATCCTGAAAGCGTCAGTCGGGGCTTCCGGAGCTCGACTGGCGAGGACCAGTCATCCGGATGCCGCAGATCGACCATGTCGATTCACATTGGTTCAATCAAACTGAACGAATTCAGGTCAGCAGCAACGACGCACCCTGAAAGGTGCCGTTTCGAAGCCGGTCAAGTGCCTCGTTGAAGCGGGCCGGGAATGCTGGATGGCCCTCAGGGCTGGTCCAGCGCCTGTTCCGCCCAGCGCTCCAGCATGCGCTTTTCATAGCGCAAGGGGTCGCTGTTGCGGGTGATCGCATGCACGTCAAAACCGAGATCGCGCAGATTCTCCTCTCCCTCGCTCAGCACCTGGCCGCTGGCATCGGTGAGCCGATAGCGAAACTGCAGCCGCGGCGGGTAGATGCTCTTGATGATGCGCACATCGTCCAGCGACGGGTGGACGATGGGTTCGTAGTCACCGGCCAGATCGATGTCGGTGAACTCGATCTGCAGCTGCTGGCCTTCACCCAACCAACGCGGCCCCTGCTTCTGCAGCCACTTGCGCAGGCTGCGCAGATGCATGTTTCGGTCCGGATTGATGACGTGACTGCGGCTGTCCTGCACATCGGTGAACTGCTTGGGTTCGATGTAGTTGACCGTGACCGGACTCTCCGCGGCCGTGGCCAGACTGGCGACCAGGGCCAGAAACCCCAGGCTGAGCGTGCGCATGCGGGCGCCTCCAGATGGACTGCGTGCAGCTTAGCCCCCCTGGCGCTGGGGCAGGCTGAACAGTCATCGCGCTACTCGCTACTGGCGCTACCAGCAGCCCCCGCCGTCAACGGATGCGCCTCGATCCAGGCGGTCACCTCGTCCGCCGAGATCAGCTCATCCGGATGAGTCCTGAGCTGCTGTAGCGCCTGCTCGGCGGCGTCATGAGCCTCTTCGTGCCGGCCCAGCGCCCACCAGGCGCGGGCCAGGACATATTGCGCCTGGATGCGAATGTCGGGACGGTCGTCCTGCTGGTCCAGCGCCAGCAGGACGCCCTCGGCACTGACGGCTGCCGCATCGACCTGGTCGACATCCAACTGCTTGGAAGCGAGATTGGCGATCGCGCGCAGCGTGTCCGGATGGTCGGGACCGCTGCCACGCCGGTAGATGTCCACGGCCGCAGCCGTGCTCTCCAGCGCTTGCCGCGCCTGCCCCAGCGCCTTCTGCGCATTGGCCAGATTCATCAGGCTCTGTGCCACCTCGACGCTGTCGGTGCCGAAGCGCTGACGGCGCAGTGTCAACACTTGCTCGTGCAAGGCCAGCGCGCGTTCCCAGTCACCCTGATTGCCGACCAGATTGCCGTAGTTGTTGAGCGTGAGCAGATAGGCGGGATGCTCGCGGCCAAGTTGCGCCTCCAGCCGGCTCAGGGCGTCTTCAAGCAAGGCGGCCGCTTCCTCATACTGCCGAGCCTGTTTCAGGCTGGTGCCCAGATTCACCTCGGCGTAGACGGCACGCAGATGGTCCGGTCCATAGACGGCGCGGGAACGCTCAAGGACAGCACGTTCGGCGCGAATCGCCGCCTCCAGATCCCCGCGTTCCCCGGCAATTTCGGCCAACGACAGCTGGGTCGTGATGTGCAAAGGGTCACTGGCAGGCCACAGTCTTGCCTTCATGACGGCGGCGGTTTGGCAGGCCTGCTCGGCCTCGCCCAGTTGCCCCAGGCCGATCAATGAGCGACAACGATTGTGGCTGTTCATGGCCAGCTCGCGCAGCAGTTCGTGGCGCTCGGCGCTGACCGGCAGCCGCTGGGCCTCGGCCAGATCGGTCACGTCCAACGCCGCCAGCAGGTCGGTGGCCACCTGATCGAGTTGCGCCAGCGCCAGTTCGTGTTCGCCCCGATGGGCCAGCTCCAGACCGAGCTGGCTGCGGCCAAGCCGCTCAATCGAATCCCGCCCGAGGCGAATGGCCTGCTCGACCAGATGCTGCGCACGCGGCAGCGCGCTGGTGTCCGTTCTGACAACCCGATCGACCTTGGCGGCGCGCACGTAGAGGGCCTGCAACCAGGCGTCCGGGTAGCTTTCACGCCAGGGTTCGACCAGCGAGACCGCCTCATCGGCCAACGACACGGCCCGTTCACGATCGCCCAGTTCCCCATAAATCGTCGCCAGTTCACGCAGCAGATGGCTCTTCACTTCGGGCTGGTCCTGCAGCTGTCCCTGCAGATCGGCCACGCCGCGATCGAGCGCCTCGCGCACTGTGAGCTTGGCCCCCAGTGACTTGCTGGGATCGGCATTGCGGAACAGCTCGACCATGAATTCGGTGACCTGCTCGGCCTTGGCCCGCTCGGCTTCGGCGGCGGCCGCCTGTTGCGCTGCCAACTCGACCTGGCGACTGAGCTGTGCCACGAAACCGGCGGTCAGCAGCACGATCAGCAGAGCCGCCGTGGCGGCCACCCGATGTCGCCACAGGCTGCGGCGCAAGCGGTAGAGCCGGTCACCGTGCCGCGCCTGTACCGGATCGCCTCGTTGCCAGGCCTGCAACTCGGCCGCCACGGCCTGCAGATCGGGATAGCGCTCCAGCGGGTGCTTGCGCAGGCAGCGCAGCACAATGGCATCCAGGTCCCCCTGCAGGCGACCGCGAGCGGCAGCTTCGCAGACCCGGCTGGGTGGTGGTGGATCCAGGTCGCAGACCAACGCCGGCAACTGATGCAACGGCACCGGCCTGCCGTCGCTGCCATCCAGACCGTAAGGCGAGCGTCCGCTGAGCAATTCATAGGCGAGCACACCGAAGGCATAGACATCGGTGGCCAGCGTGACCGGCTCGCCGCGAACCTGCTCCGGCGCGGCGTAGCGCGGGGTCAAACGCTGCATGCCGGTACCGGTGGCTGTCAGCGCCGATGCCGCCGTACTGCCGTCGAGCAGCTTGGCGATACCGAAATCCAGCAGCTTGGGCTCGCCGTGCTGATCGACCAGCACATTGGCCGGTTTCAGGTCGCGGTGAATCACCAGCTGTCGGTGGGCGGCCTGAACGGCCTGGGCCACCTTCAGCAGCAACGCCACCCGTTCGCCGATGCCCAGGGCCCGTTGCTCGCAATAGCGGTCGATGGGCAAGCCTTCGACGTACTCCATCACCAGATAGGGCGCCCCACCGACCTGCCGTCCACCTTCGAGCAGCCGGGCTATGTGCGGGTGATCGAGGCTGGCGAGTATCTGACGCTCGATGCGGAAACGGGCCTGGGCATCGGGATCGGCCTGCAGATCGACGTTCAGCAGCTTGATGGCAACGCGCTGCTGCAAATCCGGGTCGTCCCGCTCGGCCAGCCAGACCTGCCCCATGCCACCACGACCCAGCGTGCGCAGCAGCCGATAGCCATCGATGATCGGCGGCTTCTCGCCTCGGTCGGCCACGGGCTCGTTGGGCGCCACATGCGCCAGCAGACTCTGCACTTCCGCCAGCAGCGTGGTGTCCTCGCCACAATGCACCCGCAACCAGTCGGCCCGCTCGGTTTCGGGTTGGGTCATGGCCTCGGCAAACAGTGCCTTGGCGCGCTGATAGAGCTCAGTCACCGGCCCGATCCAGCTGTCGCTGCAACCAGGCGCGCGCGTGTGCCCAGTCGGCGCTGACGGTGGCCGTATGCAGATCCAGCACCTCGGCCGTCTGCTGCAGCGTCAGCCCGGCAAAGTAGCGCAGCTCGACGATGCGGGCCGCTCGCGGGTCCAGCGCATCGAGCTGACGCAGGCATTGATCCAGTTGCAGCAGTTCCAGGTTGTCGGCGGCAGCCACATCGAGCGCCTGATCCAGGGCCAGCGGACGGCGCCCGCCGTCACGCTTGTCGGCCGCGTGGTGGCGCAAACGATCGACCAGCACCTGGCGCATGGCTCGAGCCGCCGCACCGAAGAAATGGCGGCGATCGGCAAAGCCGGCCTGATTGCCGAGCAGCCGCAGGAAGGCCTCGTTGACCAGCGCGGTGGGTTGCAGGGTCGAACCCTCGTCGCTGGCCAGCAGCGCACGCGCCATCCCGCGCAGCTCCTGGTAAAGCAGCCCGACCAGTTGCTCGCGAGCCTGGTCGTCCTTGCCCCAGCGCGCCAGCAGCCCGGTGACCTGGGACCCTTCGGTGCTCACTTCCTCGTCTCCGGCAGTGGCGTCACTCTGATCCGAGAGTTTGCCATCGGATTGCGTATGGACGGCTCAAGCAGACGAGGAGTCGATGATGAAGCGGGTATTGAAGTGGTTGGCATGGGGTGTGGGCAGTGTCGTGGCCCTGGTGGTGCTGGTGGTCGCCGTGGCCTGGTGGCACAGCGAACAGGGCCGAACGCGGCAGTACGCCATCGATGATCCACCGCTGAGCCGCAGCAGTTCGCCGGAGGTGCTGGCCCGCGGCGAGCATCTGTTCCACACACTGGCCTGCGCCGAGTGCCACGGCGATCAGGGACAGGGCGGTCTGGTCATGGACGCCGGCCCAGTCATGCGCGCCGTGGCGCCCAATCTGACCCAGGGACACCTGCCGGCTGGCTACGACGTCGATGCGATCGCCGCTGCGGTCCGCCATGGCGTGCGTGCCAATGGTCAGGCGCTGGTGTTCATGCCCGCCGCCAGCTGGACCGAACTGGACGATGCCGACATGACGGCGCTGGCCAGTTACGTGCTGGCACTGCCCGGGGTGGCGAACGATCCAGGCGCAACCGAGCTGCGTCCCCTTGGGCGGGTACTCAATCTGCTCGGCGCCCTCGATCTGTTCCCGGCCGAGCAGATCGACCACACGCCGCGCACTCGGCAAGCGCCCGAAGCGATCGTCAGCGTCGACTATGGCCGCTATCTGGCGGGGGTCTGCATGGATTGCCATGGCGCCAATCTGCAGGGCGGCAAGGGCTTTGGGCCCGAGAATCCGCTGTCAAGCAACCTGACCCCGCATGCCGACGGCCTCGGCGGCTGGCAGGAGACTGATTTTCAACGTGCGCTGCGCGAGGGTGTGCGACCCGATGGCAGCAGCCTGCACCCGATCATGCCCTGGCGGGCCACGGCGCGCATGAGCGACACCGAGCTCGCTGCGCTGTGGGTCTACCTGCGGAGCGTGCCGCCGCTGCCGGACGGCCCATGATCGGCGCGTAGTCGGCTCAGGGCGGCACTGTACGGCGCGCGGGGACGACACTGCCGCCCGCGCCCAGTTCGCGCCGGGCCGCGAAACGGCCATAGGGCCCAAACGGGGGGTCGATGGGCGGCAGCTCGAACTCGGCCGCCTGCAACTCACGCGCCAGCAAAGCCGCCTCCTCCAGATAGGTGCTGGTGCCGATGCCAGTGGCGCGGGCCAGCTCCAACTGGCTCAGCGCAGTGGCGCGATCACCCGCCTGCAGGGCGGCGCGGGCGGCCAGTAGCGCCGGGAGTGCCTGAGGATAGTCTTCGTCCTCGGACGCCAGCGAAGGAATCGGTGTCCCGGCCAGTCGCGCCGCCACCAGATCAAGTATGCCGCCGGGCGGATTCGGTCGCTGCTCGGCGCGCAAGGCCTGCGCTTCTGACAGTTGCGCCAGCATGGTGGGGCGGTCGCCCCGCCAACTGGCCAGGTGCGCCAACAAGATGGCGGCGTCCACGGCGTAGCCGTATTGCGATCGCCCCACCAGGCGCGAGCGGGCGGCGTTCAGATCGGCCGCTGCCCCGGCATCATCGTCGCCGAGGGCCACGCCGAAAGCCCCCGCCCAGAGCAGACCCCGCGCTTCGATGTCCCGCCTGCCGACTGCCCTCGCCCTCGCCACGGCGCTGCGATAGGCCGCCCGCGCACCGGCCAGGTCACCGGAGGAATAGGTCAATCGTGCACGCAGCGCCTCGCGCTGCGGATTGTCGGGTGCGGCCGGCAGCGTTTCCCACAAGGCCCAGGCGCCTTCCGGGTCACCCAGCGAGGCGCGATCGGCGATCACATCGAGCAGCCGGCGGTGCCCATCGGCCGGGACGTCGATTGCCTGAATTTCACGCAGTGCGGCGGCCGGCAGATCCAGCCGGGTGTAGGCGTGGGCACGGGCGTAGTGCAGAAACCAGGCCCGCGGTTGCAGCGCCAACAGCGCCGCCGATTGCCGCAGCGAATCCTGCGCATTGCCAAAGGCATCGGCCTCGACAAAGCCCGCGAACAGATCCAGATAGGGATCGTCCAGGTGCTGCAATCGCTGCCGACCCTCGGCCAGCCAACCCTTGGCGGCCTCCTCACCGAGATGAGATGAACCCCAATAGGCGACCAGCACGGCCGGGACTGGCGTTTCAGCGTCGGTGCGATGAGCGGTCTCCAGCAGGGCCATCGCCGCCGGCCCGTCGCCCTGCGCCTCGGCCAGCAGCGCGCGACGAACCAATCCCTCGGTTTCAGGTCGGCTCGCGTGCAGGTTGTTCGGCTGCAGTCCAAACGCCAGCAAGGCCGGATGTTCGTCCCAGCGGACGCTTTCCAGCGCTGCAGATTCTGGCCTCGATACTGCCCACCAGCCTGCGCCCGCCATGGACAAGGCGGCCGCCAGGCCCAGCACGGGCCAGACCCAACGTCGCGGCGGCGCCACCACCGGTCCGGCCACACCACCCAGCCAGCGCTGCAGGTCGACGATCACCGAGGCCATGTCGGGGTAGCGCGCCTGCGGCTGCTTGGCCAGGCAACGTCGCGTCACCGCATCCAGGTCCACGCCGCCCTGCACGGGCAGTTCGCTGCGCCGGTCGGTGCTGCGCTCGGTCGAGCTCACTTCCCGCTGGCGCAGCACCGCTCGCAAGCTCAGCGGGGTCTGTTCGGAAACGGCCCTGGCCCAGGCCAGCGGGTCATCCACTTCGGCCCGATAGGGCCAGCGGCCGCTGATCAGGCGAAACAGCAGCACGCCAAATTGATAGATGTCGGTGTGCACGCCCAGCGCGTTGCCGCGGAACTGCTCAGGCGCCGCGTAGGCGGGCGTCATCGGCCCGATCTGCTGATGCGTCAGCGTGGAAGCCGCAGTGGGATCAAGCAACTTGGCGATACCGAAATCGAGCAGCTTCGGATGCCCGTCCGTCGTGACGAGGATGTTGCCCGGCTTCAAGTCACGGTGGATGACCCCGCGACGATGCGCATAGGCCAGCGCCTGAGCGACTTCGATCAGCAGCCGGATGCACCCGCCCAGGTCCAGACCCAACTCGCGCACGTGGTCGGTCAGCGAATGGCCTTCCACATACTCCAGCGCGAAATACGGCATCCCTTCGCTGGTTCGGCCGCCGTCCAGCAGCTGGGCAATCGCAGGATGGCGCAGGTCGGCCAGAATCTGTCGCTCGTGCTCGAATCGGGCCGTCAGGCCCGGATGAATGCCAGTCACCAGCTTGATGGCAACGGTCTGGCGAAAGCCGCCCTCCACCCGCTCGGCCGCGTAGACCGAGCCCATTCCGCCGACACCCAGCAATCGGGTCAGCCGAAAGGGTCCGACCCGGCGACCGATCTGCGGATCGACATTGACCGCATCATCCTGTTCAAGCTCTGCGTCGATCTCGCCTTCGGCAAGCGCGGTGGCCGCGAACTGGGCAGCGGGCCTGGTCAGTCCGGCATCGGCCGCATGGTGCGCCAGCAGGCGCCGCAGATCGGCGGCCAGTTCCAGATCCTCGTCTTCGACGTCCCGCAGCAGCGCTGCGCGTTCAGTGGCTTCCAGATCCAGTGCCCGATCGAGCCAGGGCCGTAGTCGGCGCCAGCGCTCGGCCGGGAGCGCAGCCATGCTCGCCCGGTCTGGCTTCCCGCCAGCTCCCGCAGGCCTGGCAGTGCATCAAGCAAGAAGGCGCGAGCCATGTCCCAGTGTCGGCGCACGGTGCGCTCGGACAGATCCAGGGCCGCGGCGATCTCGACAAAACTCAGGCCGGCAAAGAAATGCCACTCGACGATGCGCGCCAGCTCAGGGTCCGCCTCTTCCAGGTGTTGCAGCGCCGCGTCGATTTCCAGCAATTCGTCCAGCGGCCGCAACTCATCGGCGATGCGCTCGTTCAACTCGGTCTGTTGCTGACCGCCACCATGGCGCTGAGAGGCTGACTGTCGGCCGATGTCCAGCAGCACCTGGCGCATGGCGCGTGCAAACAGACTGTAGAAATGCTGGCTGTCGTTGAGTCCGCTGACCGCGCCGCGGGCGATCTTGACGTAGGCCTCGTGCACCAGTGTGGTCGGATTGAGCGCGCGTGGCGCACCGGGTCGGTTCAAGGTCGACCGCGCAATGCGCTTGAGTTCGACGTAAGCCAGCTCATAGAGCTCGCGCTGCGCCGTTGCGTCGCCGGCACCGGCGGCATCGAGCAGATGGGTAACCTGGGGACGCGACATGCCGGTAGCCGTCAAACGGGCGCTGCGCAGAGTTTAGCCCGCGCGCATGTGCTGCGGCACGCAGGCGGCGCTGACCGATGCCAGGTCGCTGGTCGCGCCAGCCACCCGGAAACTGCGCCGGCGGGTCCGGCGTTGCCAGTCGAGCGGCATGTCCGGATCATCGACGATCCTGCGTTCCTTGCAGCTGGCGAATCCGCCAATGGCCAACGGAGTCCCGATGGACAAGACCGCTGAAAGCCCTGCCCTGCCGTTGAGCGTCGAACAGATCGCCCAGCTGCGAACGGGTTTCAAACTTGCGGTGAGTGATCTGGACCGCTTTGCCGAGCACTTCTACGGCCGCCTGTTCGAGCTGGCGCCAGAAGCACGCGCCTTGTTCGGCGGTGACCTCGGCATGCAACGACAGAAGTTTGCGCAAACCTTGTCCACCGTGCTGGCCTGGCTGGAGCAACCGGCGATGGTGGCCCCGGAACTGCGCCAGCTGGGCGCTCGCCATGTCCACTACGGAACGCGACCGCAGCACTACGCTGTGGTCGGAGAGGCGCTGCTGGTCACCTTGTTGCAGGCGCTGCCGCCCGATCAGCAGGCAGCGCTGCGTCCGCTCTGGCAGCAGGTGTACGGCTGGCTGGCCAGCCAGATGTTGATCGGAGCGTCCTCCGGATAGCGCGCGGCCAGGGCAGCGCTCTCACTCAAATCCATCAGCAAAGATGGCGGTGACCGTCGCGTAGGCCACGTAGACGCCGCTTCCCCACTCGATCTGATTGTTGCCCGGCGGATGCAACGCGGCGATGAAGGCCACGTCGCCAGCGCCGTTGATGGCCACGCCGCCACCAAAGACCGTGCTGGCATCGTTCTGACCGATTTGCGCCGTGCCCAGATCCGACGGCACCTGATCGCCCTGACTGATGACCTTGCCCAGGCTGCTGCCGTCGGCCACGAACACGGCCTGGCCAGCGGCATCACGGCCGCGGAAGGCGACCAGACCATCGGCGTTGATCGCCGGTCCGAAAAACTCGATCTCGACCAGACCGTCGACACCGGTCAGCGCCAGCGGCTCAGCGGCCTGGCCGGCGCGAACGCGAAAGACGCCACGACCGCCGCCCACGCGATTGGCGATGAAAGCCACCTGGTCATCCGGGCCCAGCGCGACCGAGTTGTCGAAGCCGGTGAACGGCGAGTTGGGATCCACCGCGACCTGGGTCGCCAGCGTGGTCACCGCGCCCTGGCTGTCGATCAGCTGGATCTCATCGTGCTGCGGGACCGGACCGGCGGCCAACACCTGCACCTTGCCGGCGATTCGACCGCTCTCGCCATAGGCCGGGGTAAACAGGAAACCGACGCCACTGCCCGGCTGGATGGTCTCCTCGGCGGCGTGGATGCGGGCCTGACCGGCGGCGAAGGACACCCAGGCCCGACCACTGCCGAAGGACGCTCGATAACCCACGCTGCTATCACTGGCGCCGCGCGGTGTGCCCCAGGAGGTCGTGCCCAGCGGTTGCGCCGTCAGCAGGCTGGCTGCCGGCACGCTGGGGTCACAGCGGTACAAGCCGTTGATGTTGCCGCCGGTCTGGCCGAAGACGATGCCGCCGGCACCATCCAGGTGCACGTCAGTGATGAACACATCGACGACATCCTCGCTCTGGCAGCGGATCGAGCCCACACCGCCACCACCAAACCAGACGCCTGCCGCGTTGGTGCCGGGCAGAATCTGCACCTTGAAGGCCACCTGGGCCAGCTCATCCAGTGACACGGTGACGCTGTTGAAGGACGAGCCATCGGGCAGATTGAAACTGGGTCCGTTGACGATCAGGTTGGTGCGCGCCTGCAGTTCCAGCGTGTCGTAGCTGGGCACCTGGGCGATGGCGGCCACAGACGGCAGAAGCAACAGACAGCACAAGGCAGCACGCATCGACTCGAACTCCGTCAGGACGATCCAGGGGCAAGATAGCGCATCCCCGACCATCCTTCGGCGGTACCCATGGCGATGCGGGCAAGGTGCTTGATCCACGTTTTGTGCGCCAACGCCAAGTCGTGCCAAGCTCGCCCTTGATGAACCGGTTGGGTCGGCCAATGGCATCACGCTCCGCGGAATGGGGCTCAACGTCGACGTACCGTCCTTCCCCTGTGGTCAGGGCCCGTTGGTCCATGGCGGTAGCCTGGGTCATCGGTCTCGCGGGCATCTCGGGCTGCGCACGCCTGACCGAAGACTGGGGCGCTGCGCGTCAAACCGAGGCGTCGCGGTTCTGCGCTTTATCGGGATCGGCGGAACACCGGGTGCGATACCAGATCGACGATGGCACTTCGGTGCTGCTCAACGCAGCTGTGACCGTACTGGGCGAGGGGCCGGGTCACTCGACCCGGATTTTTCAGCTGGGCAGCACGCGACTGAGCTTTCGCTACAAGACTGCCGAAACAGCCCAATACTGGGCGAGTCGAAGATCGAATGGTCTGCAGCTGACGGTGGATGGGGTCGATGCCGAGCTCTTTGCCTTCCGCGACGGCTCCGGCCATCGCAGCTATGCCTTGTTGCCAATCGCCCGCCCGGATCTGCCCGTCGCGAACATCTCCCAAGACGACGAGGACTTCGACGACGCGGCGTGTGCCCTGAAAATCATGCGCTCCATACGATGGGGCGCCGGCGAACGGAGCGGTTGATTCGCCGTGGCGGATCGAGCACCAGAATCCGCTTTCGACTGGCCACAGGAACTGGCCACTGGAACTGCCACGCTACAACACCACCAGATCATTCCGGTGCACCACCACATCACCATAGTGGTAGCCCAGCAGCGCCTCGATCTCGTCGGATCGGCGACCGGCGATGCGGCGCAGGTCGGCGGCGCCGTAATTGACCACGCCGCGGGCCAGATCCTGACCTTGCTGATCGATGATCCGCAGCAGATCGCCCCGGCCGAATTCTCCCTGGCAGCCGCGCACGCCCACCGGCAGCAACGAGCGGCCCTGGCGCAGGGCCTGCTCGGCGCCGGCGTCCACTTCGATACTGCCGGCGTCCAGCGCGCCGAGCAGAAAGCGCTTGCGTGCCTCCAGCCGATCGCCCAGCGCGCGCAGCACGGTGCCGCGTTCAGGCTGGCCCTGCAGCAGCGCCGGCAGACGTTCCAGCCGGGCACCGTGGCAAATCAGCACCTCGATACCGGCCCGCCGGGCCAGATCGGCGGCCTGCAGCTTGCTGGCCATGCCGCCGGTGCCCTGCCCCTCCGTGCCACCGGCCGCGGCGCGCAACTCGGCCGAGACCGGCCCGGCCACCTCCAGCACCAGCCGCGCCTCGGCCACCTTGCCGGGATGGGCGTCGTAGAGCCCATCCTGATCGGTCAGCAGCACCAGTTGTCGGGCGTCGACCAGCGTGGCCACCAATGCGCTGAGACGGTCGTTGTCGCCGAAGCGCAGTTCCTCGGTGGCGACCGAATCATTCTCGTTGACGATCGGCAGCAGCCCGGCATCGAGCAGCGCTCGCAGCGTGTTGCGGGCGTTGAGCCAGCTGCCGCGACGTTCCAGGTCGCTGCGCGAGAGCAGAATCTGCGCGACCGAAGCCCCCTGCGCCGCGGCGGCCTGCTGAAAGCGAGCCAGCAGCAGCGGCTGACCGACCGCGGCCAGCATCTGCTTGACCGGCACCTGGCCGGCCAGCTTCTGCCAATCGGCCGCGACGCCAGTCTGGGCCAGTGCCTCGCGACCGGCGGCGACCGCGCCAGAGCTGACCAGCACCACCGGCCGATCTTGCTGTCGCAGTTGCAGCGCCAGATCGACCAGCGCCTGCATTCGCTCGGACTGCAGGCGGCCGCTGCCGCCGGTCAGCGTCGAGGTGCCGACCTTGAGGACCAGCGGCGCGCTCATGGTTGAGCCACGGGCAGATCCGGGCAGGTCAATGCCGCCGACCCGCCGGGATTGGCCACCAGCACCGGCGGCGCACTGCCGTAGATCACTTCGGCCAGATTGCCCAGCCCTGCCGCGTTGATATGGACGAAGTCACCAAACAGCGCCTCGGGCACATCGCGATAGAGCGCCGACAGATCCAGCACCGGACTGATGCCGGCACGCACCCGGGTGGCCAGGGCCGTGTCACTGGCCAGTTGCAGGGCGCGGTGACGGCGATAGCTGCCCGCGACGATGCGCTGCTCGTCGGCACTCTGACTGACCTTGCTGAACAGATGCGGCTGCCAGACGAAGTGCGTGCGGATGCCGGCGCCGGCGGCCAGGTCGCCGATCTGCCGGACGTGCTCCAGATAGCGCTGGACCACCTGTTCGGCCAGCTCGGCCACCGAAGACGCTTCCGCGACGGGCGGTGCCAGCCAGGCCCGCAGACGCTCCAGCCCGTCAATACGCGCTACCCAGGCAGCCAGCAGATTGCCAGCCCGCTGACTGCTGTTGAACTCGATCCGCCGTCGCTGCTCGTTCTGCGGCTCGCCGGCCACGTCCGACTGGAAGGCGGCGAAAACATCGTTGGCGCCATCGACGAAGATCGCCAGCGCCGGCCGTCGACCCCGGCAAGCGAGCGCCTGTGCCAGCGCGGCGCGGCTCTGACCACTGACGTAGCCACTCTCACCGAAGTTGTAGACCCGCACTGGCTGGCCAGGTCGCGGCCGCGCGTACAGCTTGGCCAGCTGACTGGGCAGCGTCCATTCGTCGGGGACGCCGGTGCCCCAGACCACCGAGCCGCCGAAGACCCAGACTTCCGGCGCATCGTCGCCGGCTTCGGGGTTCTGCCAGGTGTGGCGGAAGCCGTGCTCGTCGACCCGGATCTGGCTGCCGGCAAAGGGCTGCCGGCGCCAATAGACATACGAGCGCCAGGCCGTCGCGCGCGCCTGCTCGTGCTCGACCCAGTAATCCGCGTTCCAGGGTGCGTCGGCGAAGGCATCGCTGACGGCAATGTCGGGCGCCTGCGCGTCTCGTTCGACCCTTGCCGGCCCATCGGGTTCGGGCAGCAACCAGACCAGCAGCGCATTGAGGATGATCAGGCACAGCAATGTAATCCCGACGATGCTCCACAGCGTGCCGACAAAGCGAAACAGCCGACTCATGAGCGCCCCACCGCCTGTCGCACCAGCCACTGCTTGACCGCGGGCAATCGATCGACCGCCTGCATGCCGATCTGTCGCAGCCGCACCAGGGGTCCCTGCTCGACCGCATGAATGCGCTCCAGCAGGTCAAACACATGCGCGGCACGCCAGTTGCGCGGGCGCTGTTGCCATTCGTAACGGCGCAGCACGCGCGGGTCACCGAGGTCGATGCCGCCGCGGTGCGCCCATTGCAGCAGCTCGGTCAGCACCGCCACATCGGCCAGGCCCAGGTTGAGGCCCTGGCCCGCCAACGGATGGACCTGATGCGCGGCGTCGCCGAGCAGCGCCAGGCGCTGGTCGGTGTAACGCCGAGCGAGTTGCAGCCGCAGTGGGAAGGCCGCCCGCGGGCCGCTATCGACCACGCCGCCGTGCCAACCTTCTGCGGCGACATTCAGTTCAGCCAGGAAGTCCGCGGTGGGCAAGCCAGCCAGATGCTCGGCTCGAGCACGCGGCTGACTCCAGACGATTGAGCAGCTGCGACCGGCCAGCGGCAACAGCGCCAGCGGCCCGCCCGGCAGGAAACGCTGCAGCGCGCGACCAGCCGGCGCCTCGGCCGTTTGCACGGTGGCGACCACCCCGGCCTGGGCGTAGTCGCGCTGTTCGCAATCAATGCCGGCCGATTGGCGCAGCGCCGACCCGGCGCCGTCGGCGGCCAGCAGCAGCCGCGTGCGCAGCCGCTCGCCGTTGTCCAGACGCAGAATGACCCCGTCGTCGGTCAGCTCCCGCGCCGCGATGCCGGTGTCGACATAGCTGGCACCACCGGCCTGTCGCCAGGCCGCGGCCAGTCGATCGGCCAGCAGATCCATCTCGACGATCCAGGCCAGCGCCGGCACACCGGCCTGACTGGCGAGGAAGTGCAGATCGAAATCCCCGGGCCCGCTGGCCACGTCCATCGCCAGCACCGGCTCGGCCCGAGTCTGCGCGACGGATTCCCACACGCCGATCTGCCGCAGCAGTGCCACTGGGCCCGGAGCCAGTGCCAACACGCGCAGACCAACCTGCGCTGGATGTGTCCAGGCCTCTGGCCAACGCTCGGCGACGACGGCGACGCGCAATCCGGCCTGTTGCAAGGCCAACGCCTGCGCCAGCCCGACCGGACCGGCCCCGGCGACCACCACATCGGCATCGACCCGCATTCGACTCGCCTCCTTGCCTCACCCCAGAGCGGGTGATCGTCCTCAGGCAGCGCTGGCCGCTGCCGGTGGCAGCCATGTTAACCCGTGCAAACCCATCGCCCGCTCCACCAACGGGCGTTGCAGCGCCGGACTGAGATCCAGCGCCGCAAAGCTCAGCGCGGCCAGCGGCCCCAGGGCACTGCCCCCCGGCCGCAGCGCCAGCAACCCGGTGGTCCAGCGACGGGTCGCTTCGCGATCCTCGGTCCGCGCAGAGGCATGGGCCTGCAGCGCTGACGCCGCGCCTGGATCGGCGGCACCAGCCACCTGCGCAGCCAGGCACAACGCATCACGCAAACCCAGATTGAAGCCCTGCGCGCCGATGGGATGCAGACTCTGCGCGGCGTTGCCGATCAGCACGGCCCGCTCGGTCCACAGCGACTCGGCCCAGCGCATCTGCAATGGCCAGCCGCTGCGGCGTCCCAAACCACTGAGCCGGCCCAGTCGCTGCCCGAAACGCTGCTGGAAGGCGGCCAGGAAGTCGGCCTCGTCGGCCGCCAGCAAGGCGTCGGCCCGCTCCTCGGGCACGGTCCAGACCAGTCCAAAACGCCCATCAACGCGCGGCAGCAGGGCCAGCGGACCATCCTCATCCAGCCGCTCATAGGCACGGCCACGGGGCGGCTGCTCGGCGCGCACCGCGCAGGCCAGCAGCCGGCTGTGATAGTCGTGCACGCTCACCGTCAGGCCGAGCGCCTGACGCAGCGGCGAGTCGCTGCCTTCGGCGACGACCAGCAGACGGGCCTGCAGCGATTCGTCGTCGAGCAGATCGATTTGGCGAGCCGTACCGTTCAGCGCGGTTGCAGTGACGCGCTGCGGCCGGCGCCAGTCGATCAGCGGCTCGGCCTCGACCCGGGCCTGCAGCGCAGCCAGCAAGGCCGGCGCCGGCACAACGGCGCCGAAGCGCTCAAAACCGTGCTCGGCCGCCGACAGCAGCACTCGGCCGGGCCGACCGCGGCGACTGACGTGAATCTCCTGCAGAGCCGCGGCCTGACCCTGCAGCGCCGGCCAGACACCCAGTGCCTGCAGCGCCAGAACGCTTCCCTGCGCCAGGGCCAGATGACGGGTATCAGCCGCCGCCGCGGTGCTGGTCGCACCTGGCGGTTGCGCCTCGATGACGGTGCAGGGACGACCGCGCAACGCCAGCGCCAGGGCGCCGGACAGGCCCACCAGACCGCCACCGGCAATGACGATATCCAGGGGCTCGCGGCGGCCAGCTGCCATGGTGTCCTATCCAATGTTCAAGAAGCCGGCAGCTTGCCATCGCCAGGGCCGCACTGGCCAGCCAAGCGCCACGGCGCAACACTCGCCAGGCGCGGTCGATCGGTTATCCTTGGCGGCGCTTCGTATTGCATAGGTCGATCATGTCGCAGACCCGACACCCATATCCGCCGGTCGCGCTGGCGGCCCTCATCATTGTGGTCGCCGCGCTGGCGCGCTGGCTGCCGCACCCACCCAACTTCACCCCGATCGAGGCGATGGCCTTGTTCGGTGGCGCCATGCTGGGTCGGCGCAGTTGGGCCATCGGGATGGTGCTCGGCGCGATGCTGTTGTCCGACCTGCTGATCGGCCTGCACAGCCTGCAGCCGTTGATCTATGGCCTGCTGGTACTGGGCGTGCTGATCGGTGGCTGGATCGGCCCGGCGGCGCGACCCGGCCGCGTGGCGCTGGGTGCGCTGGGCAGCGGACTGGCCTTCTGGGTGATCTCCAATCTGGCGGTCTGGGCTACCTCGGGCATGTATCCGCTCAACGGCGCCGGCCTGGCGCTGTGTTTCGAGCTGGCGCTGCCCTTCCTGCGCAATTCCCTCGCCGCGCTGGCGCTCTACAGCCTGCTGCTGTTCGGAGCCGTGCATCTGTATCGCGCCTGGCGGGGCCGGGAAGCCCTCGCCGGCCACTGAGCGCAGTGGGCAACCGCCTCAGCAAGATCTACACCCGCACCGGTGACGACGGCAGTACCGGTCTGGGCGATGGTCAGCGGGTCGGCAAGGACGCGCTGCGGGTCGAGGCCTACGGCACCATCGACGAGCTCAACAGCGCGTTGGGCGTGCTGTTGAGCCAGCACGGCGTGCCCGAGGCCATGGCCGAACTGCTGCTCGGGATCCAGCACGAGCTGTTCGATCTGGGTGGCGAGTTGTGCATCCCCGGCATGCGCCTGATCGAGGCGGGCGATGTAACCCGGCTGGAACAATCGCTGGATCAGTACAACGCCGATCTGCCGCCGCTGAAGGATTTCATCCTGCCCGGCGGAGGGGCCGCGGCCGCGCACTGCCATCTGGCTAGAACCATCGCCCGCCGCGCCGAGCGCGTGATCGTGGCGCTGTCGCGCGAGGAGAACGTCGCGGCGGAAGTCATCGGCTACGTCAATCGGCTCAGCGACCTGCTGTTCGTGCTTGCCCGGGTACTGGCGCGGCAGGCGGGTGCCGGCGAAGTGCTGTGGCATCAGCACAAGCGGCGCCGCGGCGCTGCCTGATCGCCAGCGCTGCGTCATGGCCGAGTCGATACCGCTGCAGCTCTACAGCCATGACAGCTGCCTGCGCCACGATCCGGGACCCGGACACCCGGAAGCGGCACAGCGGCTGCAAGTGGTCTTGAAGGCACTGGCCCGGCGCTTTCCGGATCTGCCGGTCGCACAGGCGCCAGCGGCGACCGACGAACAACTGCTGCGCGTGCACAATCCGCGGATGCTGCGCGGTCTGCGCTCCATTGCGCCGCAAGCGGGTCTGGCGCGGATCGACGCCGATACCGCCATGTCGCCTGATTCCCTGCCTGCGGCAATGCATGCCGCTGGTGCAGGCTGCGCGGGCGTGGCTGACGTCCTCGAAGGGCGCGCACGACGCGTGTTCTGTGCGGTTCGGCCACCGGGTCATCACGCCACCACAAGCCAGTCGATGGGCTTCTGCCTGTTCAACAGCATCGCCGTCGCCGCCGCCGAGGCGCTGGAACGTGGGCTGCGACGGGTGGCCATCGTCGATTTCGATGTCCATCACGGCAATGGCACCCAGGACATCTTCGAGCGCGACGGTCGGGTGGCCTATTTCTCCAGTCACCAGAGTCCGCTCTACCCCGGCACCGGACAGCGTGAGGAAACCGGCGTGGGCAACATCCACAATGCCGAACTGCTGGCCGGCAGTGGTTCGGTCGAGTTTCGCCACGCCTGGCGCGAGCAGTTGCTGCCGAAGCTGCGGGCATTCGCGCCCGAGCTGTTGCTGATCTCGGCCGGCTTTGATGCGCATTATCTGGATCCACTGGCCGGCCTGGCGGTCACCACGGCCGACTACCATTGGCTGACCACTGAACTGCTCGATGCCACCGCCCGCAGCAGCGGCGGTCGCGTCGTCTCGATGCTGGAAGGCGGCTACAGCCCCACCGCGCTGGCCGAGAGTTCGGTGGCCCATGTGGAGGCCCTGCTGGATGACTGAGCCTGCTGCCGACGTTGAACTGCCAGAACCGTCTGAACCGGCAAAACTGACGCGTTTCCTCGATCATCTGGAGCGCTTTGCCGACAGCACCGCCGCCCGTGCCGCCCGCTGGCTGACGCCACTGCGCGTTTACGCCGCATTGGTGCTGCTGGGTGCCTGCTGGTGCGCCTGGCGCCTGAGCGGCGGCGCGTTGGGATTCCTCGGCTGGGTGTTGCCGCTGGCGCTGCCAGCCGGCTTGCTGTTTGCCTTCTATCTGGTCTTCAGCACCATTGCCGAACTGCCCGCCCAACTGGCCGATCTGCGCCAGGCCCTGGCCAGCCTGGCCACGCCGGTGCGCCAACGCATTGACGGGCTGATGTCGCGCAGTGAAGGCAGCCGCTTCGGCCTGGGCCGCATCCTGGCGATCGGCAGCCTGTTGCTGGAACTGCGTCGAATCGACGAGCTGCGCAGTTCGCTGCCGGACGGCGTGGCGATGGCCCCGCTGATGGCCAACCCGCTGTTCTGGCTGCTGTTTCTGATCACCGCACTGGTCGGCCTGGCCGTGCTGGGCCTGGCCACGCTGTTGCTGCTGATCGCGTTGTAATCCGCTGCATTCATGAGCCAAGCACTGCCCTGCGAACGCTGGCTCAGTCCGGCCAAGCTCAATCTCGGCCTGCGGATCCTGGGTCGACGCCCTGATGGCTATCACGAACTGCTGACCCTGTTTCAATTGCTGGACTGGGGCGACACGATCTGGCTGCGCATTCGGCGCGATGGACAGATCCTCCGTCACAGCGCGCTGCCGGGAGTCATCGCCGAGCACGATCTGGCGATCCGGGCGGCGCATGCCCTGCAACAGGCCAGTGACACGACCCTGGGCGTGGACATCTACATCGACAAGCAGATCCCGCTGGGCGGTGGGCTGGGCGGCGGCAGTTCCAATGCCGGCACCGTGTTGCGGGCCCTGAACGCACTGTGGGGTCTGCATTGGCCAGCTCAGCGATTGATCGATCTGGGCCGCCCGCTGGGGGCCGACGTGCCTTTGTTTGCATTGGGTCGGACCGCCGCGGCGGCTGGCACCGGTGAACACCTGCTGCCACGAAGTGAGCCACCGCGCCATTTCATGCTGGTCAATCCGGGCGTCCATGTGGTCACCGCCGAGGTGTTTCAGGCGGCTGATCTGCCACGGCCGCAATTGACAGCACCGGCAGATCCCTCGACAATTCCGCGCTTGTATGCCGAGGCCGATTGGCGCAATGACTGTGAACCGGTGGTTCGCCGTCTGGTGCCGGAAGTCGCGCGAGCGCTGGAGTGGTTGCGTCAGTGGGGGTCAGGACATCTGACCGGCACCGGGGCCACCGTCTTCGCGGTCGTGGCTGACCCTGCAGTGGCGTCCGTTCGTCTGGCCTCGTTGCCGTCGGGCTGGCGCGGCTGGATCGTACGAGGCATTGACGTGGCGCCCCCGGGCGTCGTTGACAGCTTTCCGGTTGGGGCGTCGCCAAGTTGGTAAGGCACGGGGTTTTGATCCCCGCATTCCCAGGTTCGAGTCCTGGCGCCCCAGCCATTTTCAATGGCGAGCCCAATGGTCCAACGACGAACCAGAGCACTGGCCAGTGCCGAGACCGGTCTGACCGTCTTCACCGGCAACGCCAACCGGCCGCTGGCTGAGCGTATCGCTGCCGGGCTTGGCGTCCCGCTGGGCAAGGCGCAGGTGAGCCGTTTCAGCGACGGTGAGGTGCAGATCGAAATCGAGGAGAACGTGCGGCGCCAGGACGTCTATCTGGTGCAGCCCACCTCGGCGCCGACCGCCGACCACTTCATGGAACTGGTCACGCTGGTCGATGCGCTGAAGCGGGCCTCGGCCGCCAGCGTCACGGCGGTGATTCCGTATTTCGGCTACGCCCGGCAGGATCGCCGGTCGCGCTCGGCGCGGGTGCCGATCACTGCCAAGGTGGCGGCCAAGATCATCAGCACGGTCGGTACCGATCGGGTGCTGACGGTGGATCTGCATGCCGACCAGATTCAGGGCTTTTTCGATATACCGCTGGACAATGTGTATGCCTCGCCGGTGCTGCTGGCGGACATCTGGCGCAACCACGCCGGCAGCGAACTGGTGGTGGTGAGCCCGGATGTGGGTGGTGTGGTGCGCGCCCGGGCGATCGCCAAGCGGCTGGACAATGCCGACCTGGCGATCATCGACAAGCGTCGGCCGAAGGCCAACGAGTCGGTGGTGATG
Source organism: Lysobacterales bacterium (assembly GCA_041395325.1). Lineage (GTDB taxonomy): Bacteria > Pseudomonadota > Gammaproteobacteria > Xanthomonadales > SZUA-5 > JAWLAT01. Next base: position 30,971 of record JAWLAT010000013.1, on the reverse strand, counting down.
AACATCATCGGCGACGTCGAAAACAAGGTCTGCCTGCTGATCGACGACATCGTCGACACTGCCGGCACGCTCTGTTCGGCGGCCAAGGCGTTGAAGGAACAGGGCGCGCGCAGCGTGCACGCCTACTGTGTGCATCCGGTGCTGTCCGGGCGCGCGGTGGCCAACATCGAAAATTCGGCGCTGGACGAGATGGTCGTCACCGACACCATCGCGCTCGGCGAGGAAGCCGCTCATTGCACCCGGATCCGGGTGTTGAGCGTGGCGGACATGCTGGCCGAGACGATCCGTCGGATCGCCTTCGGCGAGTCGGTCAGCTCGCTCTACGTGGATTGATCGAAACGGCTGCGGCCATTTCGGCAAAACCGGCCCTTCTGGTCGCGGAAGGGTCTTCATCCCGCTGCAAGGCGGGCTCAAGCAAGCAACAAGGAAATGGAACAATGTCGACTCATGTAGTGCCGGTCGAATTCCGTGACGACAAGGGGAAAGGTGCGAGCCGCCGCCTGCGTCGCGAGGAAATGGTCCCGGCGATTCTCTACGGTGGCACGCTGCCGCCGCGTTCCCTGCAGATCTCGCAGAAGCTGGCCCTGCTCTACTCCTCCAAGGAGTGGTTCTACACCAGCGTGCTCGACCTGACCGTCGGCAATGACGTGCAGAAGGCCGTGCTGCGTGACATCCAGCGTCACCCCTACAAGAAGCGCGTCCTGCACCTGGACTTCCAGCGCATCAACGAGGCCGAGACGCTGCGCATCCGCGTGCCGCTGAACTTCCTCAACCAGGCCGGCTCGCCGGCCGGCAAGACCGGTGGCTGCGTCATTCTGCACGAGCTCAACGACATCGAGATCGAGTGCCTGCCGAAGGATCTTCCGGAGCACATCGACGTCGATCTGAGCCAGCTGGCGGTCGGTGACATCGTTCACCTGTCCGACCTCAAGCTTCCGGCCGGCGTGGAAGTGCCCGAGCTGAAGCTGGGCAAGGAGCACGACGTGGCGGTGGTCAGCGCCAAGATGTCGGCGGTCGCGGCCGACGACGAGGAAGGCAGCGAGGAAGGCGAGTCCGCCTGATCGTTGCGATGACGCTGCGCCTGATCGCCGGTCTGGGCAATCCAGGCGCGGAATATTCCAGAACCCGGCACAACGCCGGGTTCTGGTTCATTGAGGCCCTGGCCGAGCACCTGGACGTCCGCTTCGGACTGGAAAGCAAGCTGCTGGCGGAGGTCGCCAAGGCACGCGTCGGTGGCGAGAACCTGCTGCTGGTCAAGCCGCTGACCTTCATGAACCGCTCCGGACAATCGCTGTCGGCATTGCTGCGCTACTACAAGATTGACGCCGAGCAGATGTTGGTGGCGCATGACGAGCTGGATCTGCCACCCGGCATAGCCCGGCTCAAGTTCGACGGCGGCCACGGCGGTCAGAACGGATTGCGCGACACCATTGCCCATCTGGGGCATGCGCGCTTCCATCGGCTGCGCATCGGCATTGGCCATCCCGGGCACAAGGATCAGGTCACCCCGTGGGTGCTGGGCCTGCCCGGCAAGCAGGATGCCGAGGCCATCGGCGGCGCCATCGACCGGGCCCTGCGCATCGTCCCGGTGATCGTCGACAAGGGTTGGGGAGAGGCAACCAAGCAGCTGAATACGCGGTAGCGGAGGTTACGTTTTACGTTTTAGGTTTTACGTGCAAGAAGCTCACGCGCTTGCTCATTCGTAAGACATAAAACGTAAAACGTAAAACGGAATCATCAGATGGCCATCCAATGCGGCATCGTCGGTCTGCCCAATGTCGGCAAGTCGACGCTCTTCAATGCACTGACCCGGGCCGGCATCGCGGCAGAGAACTATCCCTTCTGCACGATCGACCCGAATGTCGGCGTCGTGCCGGTGCCCGATCCGCGGCTGCAGCAGCTGGCCGAGATCGTCAAGCCGCAGAAGGTGGTGCCGACCTCGATGGCCTTCGTCGACATCGCAGGCCTGGTGGCCGGCGCCTCGCAGGGTGAGGGTCTGGGCAACCAGTTTCTCGCGCACATCCGCGAAACCGATGCGATCGCCCACGTGGTGCGTTGCTTCGAGAACGACGATGTGGTTCACGTGGCCGGCAAGATCGACCCGTTGTCGGACATCGAAATCATCGACACCGAGCTGGCTCTGGCCGATCTGGACACCGTGGCCAAGGCGCTGCTGCGCGCCGAGAAGGCCTCCAAGGCCGGTGACAAGGCCGCCATCGCCCGGCGCGAGCTGCTGCAGCAGGTCAAGGCCGGTCTGGATGAAGGCAAGCCGGTGCGGGCGCTCGGTCTGGACGCCGACCAGAAGCTGGCCATCCGTGACCTCTGCCTGCTGACCGGCAAGCCGGTGATGTACATCGCCAATGTCAGCGAGGAAGGCTTCGAGAACAATCCGCTGCTGGACCGGGTGCGCGCCCATGCCACCGCCGAAGGCGCCGAAGTGGTGCCGGTCTGCGCCGCCATCGAGGCCGAGCTGTCACAGCTGGACGATGACGACCGGATGGCCTTCCTGCAGGACATGGGGCTGGAGGAAGCCGGTCTGGATCGCGTCATCCGCGCCGGCTATCAGCTGCTAGGGCTGATGACCTACTTCACCGCCGGGGTCAAGGAAGTCCGCGCCTGGACCGTGCGCAAGGGCAGCACCGCGCCACAGGCCGCCGCCGCCATCCACACCGATTTCGAGCGCGGCTTCATCCGCGCCGAAACCATCGCCTTCGCCGACTTCATCCGCTGCAAGGGCGAAGCCGGCGCCCGCGACGCCGGCAAGCTGCGCCTGGAAGGCAAGGAGTACATCGTCCAGGAAGGCGATGTGCTGCATTTCCGCTTCAACGTCTGAGCGCCCTGACAGCTGACGGAATCCTGCCGACACAGCGCCGATCACCCCGGGCCCTGTCACTGTGGCGGGGCTCGATTCCTGCGTAAATCGGCCGGCTTCGACGCGCAACCGGCTACAGCGGACAGAGCTCAGCTCCGCCTCGGTTCTCTCAGGAAGTCGGCCCGGCGCTCAGGTCCACATCGCCCAGCGCAGATCGATCAGCCGTTTCAGTTTGGCATTCTCGACTGCGTAGTCGGCCTCATTCGGAACCTCAGCCCCCCGCTTTGCCATCCACCACTGATGCAGCTCCCGCAACTCGGCGTGCGCCGCTCGATGAGACGAGTCGGCATCCGGTTGGGATTCGTCCAGCTCTTGAGCGAGAAAGTCGCCGAGCAGCTGAAAGCAGGCGTGCAGGAGCACTGAGTCCTTGTCCCGCCAGCCGCTGGCCAGCGTGGTGATCCGCAGGCAATTCCCAGGTTCCATGTCGCATAGTCCGAGATGAGGATCGTCGGCGGGCGACATCAATCGCCGGCCATGCGCACGCTGTATTGCACCGGAGAGCTCGCACCACCCTCAGGCGGTTCTTCAGCAGGCGGCGGACCCAGGTATATGTCCAGAATGCTGCTCTGATGGCGCATAGTCACGAAGCTCTTGGCCGCTTCTTCGCTTCTGACCGTATCCGGCGGCAACGGGACGATTTCCCAGCCCAATGGCTGCAGGGTTTCGATGATGCGCTGCAGCAAGCCCGCATGCTTCTGCCTGCTGCGATAGATACAGGTCTGTGGAAAACAGTGCACGCTGTCGGCAATGGCATCGATGCGCGGCAGTGCATCGACTTGCACGGCCCCCAGGTGACGGATGTCGACGCGGGTGGCATTGCGCGCATCGCGGGCATTGCCGATCCAGACACCCACGTGGATCTGGGCCTGATCCTTGCGAAAGGTGGCCTGGCGACCGCTTTCACCGACGTAGGCGCCACTGTCCAGCAACGCCCAGCCCTGCTCGCGCAGGTGATGCTCGTAGTGGCGCCAGACCTCATCGATGGCAGCCGAGGTGAAGTAGCTGACCGAGGCCGGATCGCGATGCACCGTCGCCTCGGCCGGATAAACTGGGAGGCTCTGCAGTCCTTGCAGCAGTGAGTCAGCGGCAACGCTGCGCTCGACGACTTCGACTGGGACGGCCTCGGGCGCTTCGGCTGCGGAAAGCAGTCCCGGCGTCAGAGCGAGCACAGCAATCAGCGGCGCCAGGCGCCTTTCAAACCGTCTCGCCAGTGCTCTCCATGCAGGGATGGCCATGCAGTTCCTCCGGCGCTAGCGGGCGGGCAATATGGTAACCCTGTGCTCGATCGCAACCCATCGCGGTCAGCAACCGCAAGGTGCAGGGTTCCTCCACCCCCTCGGCGACCGCCCTCAGACCCAATTGATGGGACAGCTCGATCATCGAACGGACAATTTGCTGATCACGCTTCTGCGAAGCCAGTTCGTTGACGAACAACTGGTCGATCTTCAGTTCGCTGACCGGGAAATGGCGCAGGTAGGTGAAGGAGGAAAAGCCGCGACCAAAGTCGTCCAGTGCAATCTCCACACCCGCCGCACTGAGCTGACCGAGCATCCAGCCACTGTAGTCCGGATCCTCCAGCACCGCGGTCTCAGTGACCTCCAGTGACAGCAAACGAGGCGGCAGATCCCACAAGCGCAGGGCTGCCAGGATCTGTTCGATCAGCCCGGTCTGACCGAAGCTCTTGGGCGAAAGATTGAAGGCGCAGGCCAGTTCGGGCCAGCGGCGACGCAGCTGCGCATGTTGGCGCAGGGCGGCGTTGAGGCTCCAGCGCGTCAACTCGCCGGCCAAGCCGGCGCGTTCGGCCAATCGGATGAACTGCTCCGGCGCCACGTCGCCCCAGTGCGGGTGATGCCAGCGCGCCAGTGCCTCCACCGCCACCACCTCACCGGTACGCAGATCCAGTTGTGGCTGGAACACCATGCCGAGCTGGTTCTCCAGCAGCGCGTGGCGCAGATCTTCGGTTTGTGGGCCGGGCAGATCACTGCGCTCGGCCATTTCGAGTCGCTTGCCGCCCAACACCGCACGGTCCAGGGCCAGCAGGGCCGACCGGCTCAGACCGGCTGCATCAACGGCATGCTCGGGGCACAACGCGACCCCGATGGCCAGGTTGATCAGCACACTGTGGCCATCCACTTCCACCGGATGTTCGAACTCGCGCAGGATCCGCTGCGCCGCCATCTGAGCGTGGCCGACGCTGAGCAGATTGGGCAACAGCACGGCGAACTCACCTGCCGACCCGGGCGCGCAAATCTGGTCACCGTCGCGCAGCAGGCGCGCGATCCGGTCTCTCAGCAGGACCTGCAGGGCCTGCTGGCCGGCCAATCCCAGCCGCGCCTGCAGGGCTCGGCGTCGGCGCAAGTGGATTAGCAGCAGACCGCAGCGGCCGGCATCACCAGCCAGCAGATTTTCCAGTGCACCGAGCTGGGCTGCGTCCATGTGCTCAGAGCAGGAACAGGGCGGCGGGATCGATACCGTGAGCGCCGGCTGGCAAGGCCTTGGCCACCCAGACCCGCTGCTCCTGACCATTCACCAGCCGTCGCTCGGCCCATAGATCTGCCTGCCGGAAGGCCGGGTCCAGCTGCTTGTTCGCGTGCGTCAGTACCGTGACGCGCGGAAACAGCCGTCGGGCCGGATTCTGCGCCGTGACCACCGCGACCTCGCCGGAGGTCAGCTCGACCATCGAGCCGGTCGGATAGACGCCCAGACACTGGCTGAACTGCTCCACCAATTCAGCCTGGAACAGCCGGTCGCTCTCCCGATACAGCGACTGCAGTGCATCATGCGCCGAATGGCCGGCACGCCAGGGACGTTCACTGCACATCGCGTGATAGCTGTCGACCAGCCCCAGCATCCGCGCCAGCAATGGGATTGCATTGCCGCGAAGGCCTTGTGGATAGCCACTGCCATCATGCCTTTCGTGGTGATGCGCAATCATTTCCAGCACATCTTCCCCGATGCTGGTCTGACGACCCAGCAGATCCAGCGATGCAGCGACATGGCCAAGTACACGGGCCCGCTGATCGGCGTTCAACGGCGTGCTTTGCTGCAACAGGTCATTGGGCAGCGCCGTCATGCCGACGTCCTGCAACATGCCCGCCAGTGCCAGACGCTGCAGCCGCTCTCGCGGCAGGCCCAAGTGCCGCCCAAACACGGCCACCAGTGCGCAGACGTTGATGGCGTGCTCGTAGGCGTAGTTGTCGTGACGACGCAAGGCCGAGAGCCAGAACCACGCATCCGGATTGCGAATGACGCTGGCCACGACGGGCGACACGGCGGCCTGCAGTTCCTCCGGATGGACGGCCACGCCGGTGGCCAGACGCTCCAGCACGCGGCCCGCCTGAATCCAGACTTCCTCCATTGCAGCCGCGGCCAGCGGCAGTTCGCTGGCCATGTCGTGCACCAGCGGATAGTGCTCCGTCTGATCACCCAATCGCTGTTCGCCGTACCCCAGTTTCTGCAGCGCGGTGCGTTCGACCGGCGCACGCCCCAGCTCGGTGTCGATGGTTACTTCACGGCAGATCCGAGCCAGTGACTCGATCTCGTTGGGATGGTCGATGCGAAAACCCTGCAGCGGGAACGGCGTACCGTCCCAGGGGCGATCGAGTTGGCTGACATACATGCCGACTTGCAAATCGGTGACCCGCACACGTCGTTCGGACACACTCATGCCGGGCGGGCTCCCGCCGCCACGTCCACTGGCCCGAACTGTGAGTAGCGGGTTCGCAAAGTGCATCTTCCGCCGCCGATCGTGATCAAGTGTGAGTCAAAGCCAGCGGACAGGCTATGCCGATTCGTCAAAGGTGGTGACGCATGCACCAAACCTCAATTAGCGTTTGATCCGAGAAGGGATCGAGGAGCGGATGGGGACGCGGCGAGCTACAGAGGCCGCAGATCCATGCTGAAAACCACGCCGTCGCCTCCACCCAGGTTCTTCGCACTGGCCTGACCATGGTGCAACTCGGCCACCAGGCGCACGATGTACAGACCCAGTCCCAGGTGCGGACCTTCCCCGCCGCTGCGCAACGAAACCAGCGATTCGAAGAGCCGATCCTGCATTTCCGCCGGCAGCGCCGGACCGGCGTTGGAAACCCACAAGCGCGCGCCCTGACTGGTCGGGACGCAGCCAATCTCGATCCAACCCTCTGCTGGCGCAAAGCCGAGCGCATTGTCGACCAGCTTGTCCAGCGCCTGATGCAACAGCTCGGGCGCGCCGCGAAAAGGCAGCGGGGCATCGGGCACACGCAGACGCCACTCGGGGCCATCGGCCAGGCCGCGATAGCCAGCCGCGGCATTGCGCACGAGTTCGGCCAGATCGAACTGCTCGGCTTCGGCCCCGTCCACGGCGCGCTCGATGCGACCGGCCTCGCTCATGGCCCGCAGGATCGAGCGCAGGCGCTCGGCGCCACCGCGGGCCCGCTCGGCATAGATCCGGGCCGAGTCCGGCAATTCGGCCTGCTCCAGGTTCTCCAGCGAAGAGCGCACGACGGCCAGCGGCGTGGCCAGTTCGTGCGACAGCTTGCCGGCCAGCGAGCGCAAATAGCCCGTGTAGGCATGCACCTGATCGAGCAGGCGGGCAAAGCTGCGCGACAGATCACCGATTTCGTCGCTGGCGCGCGAACGTGGAAAGCCCTCGCGCAGACGCCCTTCGGGCGTCAGTGCGTTCTCGGCCGCGTTGCGCAGGAAGCGGATGCGCACACTCAGGTAGCTGGCGTAACCAAACAGGATGAAGGCGGCCAGGGCCATGCCGAGCAGGCTCCCCAGCAGCAAGCCACCCAAACCACGGCTGGCCCAGATCAGCAGCGCATCCATGCGCCGTTCCAGCAGCACCACGCCATGACCCTGTGGCAGCGGTACGGCCGCGGTCAGCACCACCGATGCCAGTGAGCCCGCCGGCCGCCAGCTGACCTGCTCCTGGCCACGCAGTCCGGTGCTGAGCAGATCGCCCTGCAGCACCTGCAGATCCGGTTCCATGCCCTCGGCCGGCGCCAAAGGGGGTGCCAGCAACCAGCGATAGAGCACGCTGCGCAGCCATTGCTCGAAATCCGGCTCGGCCTGTTCGGCTTCGCTCAGGGCACCACTGCGCCCGATCACATGCCCGCCAGGCCCGACCACGCGGGCCCGTGTCTGTTGCGGCAACAGGCGAGCCAACAGCGCATCGTCCGGCGAGGTGTAAAGCAAGTGGCGGGCCCGCGCCGGAGCCTGGTCCGGCCCACTGCCATATTGCAGCAGGGCCAACGGGCTGTCGGCCAGACGCTGGTCACTGACCAGCAGGCCCAGCGCACCGGGTTCGTCGGGTGCCGGCACGCGTGCTTCGACGCGGTAGCCCGTCGCCGTGTCGCGCCAGACCGCGACCAGTCCGAGCGTCGGGCGGCGCCCCTGCTCATCCACCAGGGGCTGAACCTGTACCGGTCCGTCGCCGCCACTCTGCAGACGGTAGCCGCGGGTCCCCCGCTCGTCGGCCAGCCACAGATCGACGTGATCGGCCGGCGCCACCGCACCCGGTCCAGGCTCAACCCGAACGGCGCTGCGGTCGCGTACATCCAGCCACAGGTAAAGTCGCCCGTCGTGCACCGCCAGGGCCAGTTGCGCGTCGCTGGCGCGGTCGCCCGAGAGCGCCTGTGCCGACTCGTTCAAGCCCGCCCAGTCATCGCCATAGCCGTCCAGTTCCAACGCCGCCGGCACCGGGCGCACGTAGAACGGACCAGGTTCGGTGGTGGCCTCGATCAGCTGCGGCCGCAGACTGACGTAGGCCTGGGCGACGGCCCGCGCCGATGCCAGCAGGGCAGCTTCCTGGCCCTGCCGCAAGGTGGCTTCCATCTCGGCCACAAAACGCCAGCCCGCGACCGGAAAGACCAATGCAACGGCAAAGATCAGCAGCAGTTTGAGGCGCAGCGGCATCTCGGTTCAGCGCCAGCTTCAGGCCTTCCAGCGATAGCCGACCCCGTGGATCGTGTCGATGGCATCGAAGTTCGGGTCGACCGCCCAGAATTTCTTGCGGATGCGCTTGATGTGCGAGGTCACGGTGGCCTCATCGACCACCACCTGCGCCGCGCTCATCAGCTGGTCGCGGTTCTTGATGTGGCCGGGATAGCGCACCAGCGCGTGCACGATCCAGAACTCGGTGACGGTCAGCGCCACCGGCTGGCCATTCCAGTTCACTGCCATGCGCTCGACTTCCAGCGTCAGCGGCCCTTGCTCCAGCACCTGATCCTTGCCCAGCGGCGCGCTCAGCGCCTCCACCCGGCGGAACAGCGAGACGATGCGCGTCAGCAGATGCTGCAGGCTGATGTCCTTGGTCAGGTAATCGTCGGCACCCAGCCGCAGGCCCGAGATGATGTCGAAATCCGAGTCTCGGGCGGACAGGAAGATGATCGGCAGCGTCTGCGAACGCGACCGCAGCTCGCGGCAGAGATCGAAGCCGCCTTCGGGCTCATCACCCAGGCCGATGTCGATCAAGACCAGATCCGGCAGTCGCAGCGCGAAAGCCGCCGAGGCCTCGGGCCGGCTGGCATAGCTGATGACCTCGTAGCCATAACGGCCCAGGGCATCGCTGTAGTTGGCCCGGATGGCCGGTTCGTCCTCGATGATCGCGATCTGGCGGGCCATGCTGCTGCCGGTAGTGAGGGTTGGCCGCAGCTTAGGCAGCGCCTTGCGGCAGGGCAAGCCAGCGCGCCATGTTGCCCGCAGGATGCCCGGGGAATGTCATGGGGAGGGCTGGAGGGCACAGGGCTCAGGGCCCAGGGCACAGAAGAGCGCGCGTCCTCCAGCCTCCAGGTCACGAAAGCGCCGGACCAGCTGGGCCCTTTGCCCTGGGCCCTCAGCGCACCCCCCACCCAATGCCGTAGACTTCCAGTCCGCTGAACTCGCACCGTGCCACACCCATGCTGCTGGTCATCGACAACTACGACAGCTTCACCTACAACCTCGTCCAGTATCTGGCCGAGCTGGGTGCCGATGTGCGGGTGTTCCGCAACGACGCCATCGACGTGGCCGGAATTCGCTCGATGCGGCCCTCGCAGATCGTCATCTCGCCGGGTCCATGCACCCCGAACGAAGCGGGCGTTTCGTTGCAGGTGGTGCAGGAACTGGGTCCGCAGATCCCGCTGTTGGGCGTGTGTCTGGGGCACCAGGCCATCGGTCAGGCCTTTGGTGGCGAAGTGGTGCGTGCGCGCCAGGTGATGCATGGCAAGACCTCGCCGATTCACCACGCCGGTGCCGGCGTTTTCACCGGGCTGGACTCGCCATTGCAAGCCACCCGCTATCACTCGCTGATCGTGGCGCAGGACAGCCTGCCAGATTGCCTGGAAGTCACTGCGTGGACCGAACGGGACAACGGTGAGCGCGATGAAATCATGGGACTGCGGCACCGCGATCTGCCGATTGAAGGCGTGCAGTTCCATCCCGAGTCGATTCTGACCCTGGCCGGCAAGCAGCTGCTGCGCAACTTCCTGCAGCGCGATCAGCTGTCGCTGGCCGCCATCGCCTGAGGGCGACGGGCCCAACCGAGGACGTTTGATGCTGTCGCCGTATCTGCCGACGCTGGTCGAAGGCCGGCATCTGGAGGCCGCCGAGATGGAGGCGGCCATGCAATCCATCATGGGTGGCCACAGCGAGCCGGTGCAGCTGGCCGCCTTCCTGGTCGCCTTGCGAATGAAGGGCGAGACCGTCACCGAGATCGCCGCCGCGGCACGCGTGATGCGTTCGCTGGCGCGTCCGGTGCCGTGGTCGGGCGAAGGTCTGCTCGACATCGTCGGCACCGGCGGTGATGGCGCCAGTCTGTTCAATGTCTCGACCGCGGCGGCCTTTGTCGCCGCCGCTGGTGGCGCCCGGGTGGCCAAGCATGGCAATCGCTCGGTTTCCAGCAGCTCCGGCAGCGCCGATCTGCTCGAAGCCGCCGGCGCGCGGCTGGAGTTGTCCGCCGAGCGCGTCGGCGACTGCCTGCAGGCCAGCGGCTTCGGCTTTCTGTTCGCCCCGAGCCATCACGCCGCCATGCGCCACGCCGCGCCGGTGCGCAAGGCGCTGGGGCTGCGCACGCTGTTCAATCTGCTGGGCCCGCTGACCAATCCGGCCGGTGCCACCCAACAGGTGCTGGGTGTCTACGACGGCCGCTGGGTACAACCGCTGGCCGAGGTGCTGCGCGAACTCGGCGCCCGCCATGTACTGGTCGTGCACGCCGAGGACGGCCTGGACGAGATCAGCCTGGCAGCACCGACCCAGGTGGCCGAGCTGCGCGACGGCCAGGTTCGCTGCCGGCGCATCGAGCCGGAGGACCTGGGCGTACGACGGCAATCGCTGGACGGTCTGCAAGTGGGATCGCCGGCCGAAAGCCTGGCACTGATTCGCCGCGTGCTGGCCGGCGAGCCCGGTCCGGCCGCCGACCTGGTCGCACTCAACGCCGGTGCCGCCCTGTACGCCGCCGACTGCTGCGACTCGCTGGCCGATGGCGTGGCGCAAGCCCGCGTGCTGCTGGCCACCGGCGCGGCTGCCGAGCGCCTGCAGACCTATGTCGCCGAGAGTCAGCGCGAGGTGGAGGCATGAGCGACATCCTCGACCAGATTCTGGCGCGCAAGCGGCAGGAAGTGGCCGAACGCCGGCGTCGGCAGAGCGAACCCGCGCTGCTGGCCGATGCCACCGCGCAGCCGCCACCGCGGGGGTTCCGGAACGCGCTGAGCGCTGCCATCGCCGACGGCAGGCCCGGCGTCATTGCCGAGTTCAAGCGGCGCAGCCCCAGCAAGGGCTGGATCGCCGAGCAGGCCGATCCGGCCACGGTGGCCAGCGCCTACGCGCGTGCCGGCGCCGCTTGCCTGTCGGTGCTGACCGACATCGATCACTTCGGTGGCGCCGATGCGCATCTGCAGCAGGCCCGCTCCGCCTGTCCGCTGCCGGTCATTCGCAAGGACTTCAACGTCGACCCCTATCAGATCATCGAAGCACGCGCGCTCGGCGCCGACGCAGTACTGCTGATCGTCGCTGCCCTGAATCAGTCGCAGCTGCTCGAACTGCAGGCCTGCGCCACCGAACAGCAGCTCGATGTGCTGGTTGAAGTGCACGACGCCGCCGAGCTTGAGCGCGCACTCGATGCCGGCAGTACGCTGATCGGCATCAACAACCGCAATCTGCGCACCTTCCAGACCCGCCTGGAGACCACGCTGGAACTGCGCCAGCGCGTCCCGGCCGACCGCCTGCTGGTCACCGAGAGCGGCATCCACCAACGCGAAGACGTCGACCGCATGCGCGCCGCCGGTGTGCATGCCTTCCTGGTCGGCGAGTCACTGATGCGGGGCGGCGAACCGGAGCGGGCCTACGCGCAGTTGTTTGGGTGATGGGTTGAAAGGGCCCAGGGCTCAGGGCCCAGGGCCCAGAGGGGTCGCCGCGGACATCGATCGTCGCGGTATGCGATCGAGCAAGATCGGTTCGTAGGCGCAACGACCTCGCTACGGCAACCCAACCACTTCGTTGGCAACCAGCACCCACTCGCAGGCATCACCGGTGCAGCGTTGCCTCTCTACGCGGACGCGATGGAGCAGGCACGGCCGCGGGATGCTCGCTGGCGGGTTCAGGTCCAGAACATAGCCATCGCCGTCGCGAGCCAGGCCGGTGATCGGCAGTGGCCCCGGTTGCTGCATGGCCACATCGCCCATAGAGACCGGATATTGGCCATCCTCGCTCAACAGTGCAGCCTGCACGAAGGCCACGACCTCTCTGGCCTCGTCGATGCTGATGTCGCCATGCAAAACCATCCGCTGCGACTGACCGGGGAACAAGACGCTCCGACGCAGGATAGGCGGCAGGCAGCGCGGCCAGCAGCGCAGCTCGTGATGCCGTTCGACGCCATCGGGATCCTTGTCATGCGCTTCGAATTGCAGTGTGAAGCCGATCGAGTCACCCGCGCCCCAGGCTTGGCTGGACTCGATGGCAAGTCCGTTGAGTTCGGCGTACGCAGACGCCGCCCCGACAGCGCGCTCGGTATCCAGCTCAACCGGTGGAAACTGGATGCAGGCCTCACTGAGCGTCGGCAGCAGCGCGGCACCCAGCCAGATAACCCAGGGACTCCCGAAACGCCGTCCCAAGTTTTCCAATTTCGTCTCCCCAAACCTACCAGCGCACCAGCTTCCAGACTTGCGACACGACTGCCCGACCGCGCCCTTCGCTGGGCCCTGAGCCCTGTGCCCTGTGCCCTGGGCCCTGACCGCTGCGGCCCTACTGCACCCCCGGAAAACTCTCCACATACTTGATCGTGAAGTCCGGAAAGCTCTCGACGATCTGGATCTTGTAGTCGGGGAAGCTGTCGACGATCTGCCATTGGCCCGGGTCGTCGGGAAAGCTGTTGACCTGCTGCACGTGCAGATCGGCGAAGCTGCTGACGATCTTGACCTTGTAGTCGGGGAAACTGGTGACGAACTGGATGCGGCCGTGAATCTGCGCCAGATCGGCCGGTTCGCCGGCCTGTGCGAGGGAGCCGACCATGGGCAAGAGCAGTGTCGCAAGTGCCAACGGACGAAGCGCGCGGACAAGCATCGAAGCGGGGTTCATCGCGGTTCGCTCCGGCAGTGGGGTGTCATCGGTTAACCTAGCGCACCGACCCTGAACCGCGACAGCGCCATGTCACGCGTCCACGATCCCCGCATCGCCGTCTATCCCGGCACCTTCGATCCGATGACCAACGGCCATGTCGATCTGGTCAAGCGGGCCGCGCCGCTGTTCGAGAAGCTCATCGTGGGTGTCGCCGACAACCCGGGCAAGGGCCCCGGTTTCAGCCTCGACGAGCGGATCGATCTGGCGCGTGCGGCACTCAATGGCTGGAAGCAGGTCGAGGTCCGCGGCTTCAACAGTCTGCTGGCCGATTTTGTCGGCGAGGTCGGCGCCAAGGTGGTTCTGCGTGGTCTGCGCGCCGTGTCTGATTTCGAGTACGAGTTCCAGCTGGCCTCGATGAACCGGCATCTGATGCCCGAGGTCGAAACCATGTTCCTGACCCCCGCCGAGCAGTTCAGCTTCATTTCCTCCTCCCTGGTCAAGGAAGTCGCGCGGCTGGGCGGCGAAGTGGGTGGCTTTGTGCCAAAGATCGTGGCCGAGGCGCTGCGCGAGAAATTCCGCGCCACCACCGACAGCTGAGGCGCACCTGCGGACGTCCGCCAGCGGACAGCGGCGCGGTCGCGTCGACCACAATCCGGTCAGTTTGAGCTGGGCTCGTCCGAGCGAATCGCGTAAGCCATTGAATTCAAGACAACCTGGTCTGTGGCACGCCTATTGCAGCGTGGATCGCTCCCATCCCCGTGGAGCATTCCCATGAAACTGACCCGCACCGCCCTGCTGACGGCCATCACCCTGTCGCTGGGCGCACCGCTGCACGCCGCCACCGCCGTGGTCGCCGGCACCAGCGAGAGCACGGTCAACAAGTCGATCACCGTCAGCGATGGCATCGAGGTCAAGGACGTCGAAAGCGTCAATGGCTCGATCCGCATCGGTGACAACGCCAGCGTGCGCAGCGCCGAAACCGTCAACGGCAGCATCCGTTTCGGCCGCGATGCCCGCACCGGCGATGCCGAAACCGTGAACGGCCGCATCCAGGCGGGTGACGGCTTCGTTGCCGAGGGTGATCTGGAAACCGTCAATGGCTCGATCGAGCTGGGACGCGGCGCCACGGTCAATGGCTCCATCGAGTCGGTCAATGGCAGCATCGAGCTCGACAACGCCCGCGTCGGCCGCCACATCTCGCTGGTCAACGGCACCGTCGATGCCCGCGCCACCCAGATCGGCGGCGATCTGACCACCGTCAACGGCACCATTGAGCTGCTCTCCGGCACCGTTCTGGCAGGCGATCTGATCGTCAAGAAGCCCAACCACAGTGGCTGGAACTGGGGCAGTCGCAAGGGCCCGACGCTGGTCATCGGCGCCAACTCCGAGGTCCGCGGCACCATTCGCGTCGAGAACGAGTACACCAAGCTCTACGTCGACCCGACCGCCAAGGTCGGCGCCATTGAAGGCATCGAAGCCGAAACGCGCGCCGAGCGCTGATCGCACCAGCGTCGACGGTCCCGTCGCGGGGCCGTCGGCGAGGGGCTCCCCGGCAGGTGGCATAATCGGCGCCCCCTCGCGCTGGAGCCACCGATGAGTCCTGCCCTAGTCGACGACGAACTGGTCATCGGCCAGCGCCGCTTCACCTCGCGCCTGCTGACCGGCACCGGCAAGTTCCGCGATCTGGAAGAAACCCGGCAGGCCACCGAGGCCGCCGCGGCGCAGATCGTCACCGTCGCCATTCGCCGCACCAACATCGGTCAGGATCCGAACGAACCCAATCTGCTCGATGTGCTACCGCCCGAGCGATACACCATCCTGCCGAACACGGCCGGCTGTTACACCGTCGAAGAGGCGCTGCGCACGGCGCGGCTGGGCCGCGAGCTGCTGGATGGCCACAACCTGGTGAAGCTGGAAGTGCTGGCCGACCAGAAGACCCTCTTCCCCGATGTGCTGGCCACCCTGCAGGCGACCGAAGTGCTGGTGAAGGAAGGCTTCGAGGTGATGGTCTACACCAACGATGACCCCATTCTGGCGCGCAAACTCGGCGACATGGGCTGCGTGGCGGTCATGCCGTTGGCGGCGCCGATTGGCTCGGGCCTGGGCATTCGCAATCCCTACAACATCCTGACCATCGTCGAGGAAGCCAAGGTGCCGGTGCTGGTCGATGCCGGAGTCGGCACCGCATCCGATGCAGCGGTGGCGATGGAACTGGGTTGCGATGGTGTACTGATGAACACCGCGATTGCCGGCGCGCGCGAGCCGGTGCGCATGGCGCATGCGATGAAACTGGCGGTGGAAGCAGGCCGGCAGGCCTTCCTGGCCGGGCGCATTCCGCGCAAGCGCTTCGCCTCGGCCAGTTCGCCGCTGGATGGCCTGATCGGCGGATGACCAACAGCACGCCATCGAGCGACGGCAAGGATGGCTCGCCGAAGCATCGTCCGATCCGCAGCTTCGTCCTGCGCCAGGGGCGGCTGACCCGCGCCCAGTCCAGGGCGCTGGACGAGCTGTGGCCGCGTTTCGGTTTGTCGCCCGAACAGCCGGGCTCGCCCTCCCAGTGGTTTGGACGATCAGCCGATTGCGTGCTGGAGATCGGCTTCGGCAACGGCCAGGCGCTGCTGCAATGCGCTGCCGCCGATCCCGACCGCGACTACGTGGGCATCGAGGTGCACGGACCGGGCGTCGGTCAACTGCTGCTCGGCATTGAATCGGCCCAGCTGACCAACGTGCGCGTCTTTCAGCACGATGCGGTCGAAGTACTGCGTCACTGCCTGCCGAGTGCCAGCCTGGCCGAGACACGGATCTGGTTTCCCGATCCCTGGCACAAGAAGCGCCATCACAAGCGTCGGTTGATTCAACCGGACTTCATCACCCTGCTGGTCGACCGGCTGCGGCCGGATGGTTTGTTGCATCTGGCGACCGACTGGCAGCCCTATGCCGAGTGGATGATCGAGGTCTGCGAGGCGCAGCCGCGACTGCAGAATCTGGCCGGACCCGGTCTGCCCAGCCCGCGCCCGGAGAGTCGTCCGTTGACGCATTTCGAGCAGCGCGGTGAGCGCCTGGGCCACGTGGTCAGCGATCTGCTCTATCGCGTCCTGCCCTGAGCGCCACCAGACTCGAACGGGGCCCGATGCCCCGCTCGGTCCGACGCGAAACTCAGTCCTTGCGCAGCTGATCGCGAATCTCGGTCAGCAGTTTGACCTCTTCGGAAGGCTCCGGCGGCGGCGCCGGTGCGGCCTCTTCCTTGCGCTTGGCGCTGTTCATTGCCTTGATCACCAGGAAGATCGCGAAGGCAATGATGATGAAGTCCAGAATCGTCTGGGCGAAGGCGCCATAGTTCAACGTCACGGCCGCCTCGGCCACGCTGCCGTCGGCTGCCAGCACCGCATCCTTCAGGACCAGCTTCAACTCGCTGAAGTCGACACCCCCGACCAGCAGGCCAATCACCGGCATGATGATGCCGTCCACCAGACTGGACACGATCTTGCCGAAGGCGGCGCCGATCACCACACCGACGGCCAGATCGACGACGTTGCCGCGCATTGCGAACTCTTTGAATTCGGACATGAAACTCATGCTCTGCTCCCCGTTTGAGCCGATACGACCGCGCCAGCGCGGCGGCGGCAGTGTTGCAGCTCAATTCCCGCGCGCCAAGCGCCGTGTTCCAAACGAGCGCAGAGCGTTGACATGCTTCACAAATCCCCCGGTCCAGGCCCAAGCCGCTACGATGGGTACAGACATCACGCAGGAGTCAGGGATGCTGAAGACGCTCGGGTGGCGCGAGTGGGTGGCGTTGCCGGATCTGGGCATGGCGGCCATCAAGGCCAAGGTCGACACCGGCGCCCGATCCTCGGCCTTGCATGTGCTGCAACAGGAACGTGTGCTGCGGCGGCGTGTACCGCACGTTCGCTTCTGGTTGGAAGCCGCCGGACCGGATTCCAACCCGGTCGAGTCGGTCGTGCGCATCGCCGACGAACGCCCGGTGACCGACTCGGGCGGCCACACCAGCTGGCGCCCGTTCATCCTCACCCGCATCCAGATAGGCGAGGATTTCCACGAGATCGAGCTGAATCTGATGCCCCGCCACGGCATGCGCTTCCCCATGTTGCTGGGGCGCACCTCGCTGGCGGGTCGATTCCTCGTCGATGCCGCCCGCAGCTACCTGAGCGGCCGCGCACTGGCACCGCGCAAGCGCCGCAAGGCGGCACCGACGGCACATGAAGCGGACCCGGAATCGCGCTAAGATTTCAAGAATTTGAATCACTTCGGCGCACACGCCAAGGACACCAATTGATGAAGATCCGCCTGATTGCGGCCCTGCTCAGCCTGCTGCCGCTGTCGGCCAGCGCCGCTGGCATTGCGCACCATTTCAATGGTCGCTGGGGCGCCCTGGAGGTCTATGACGCCCGCTCCACCTTGTCATTCCGCGTCAATCTGCCCCGCCTGGCCGAGCGCATGTCGCCCTGCTCGACCTTCTACCTGCCCAGCGCCGTGATTGGCCTGCGCACCGGCGCCCTGAAGCTGGATTCGGAGCTGAGCTGGAATCCGGAACGCTATCCGGCACCGAACTACTGGCCGGCCTCCTGGCAGCGCACCCACAATCTGCAGAGTGCAGCCCGCGCCTCGGTGCCCTGGTACCTGAGCGATCTGATGAATCGCGTGGGCGCCCCCAAGCTGAAGACCGAACTGAGCGCACTGAAATACGGCAACGCCGACATCAGTGGCGGTCTGGATCAGTTCTGGCGCAGCAGCAGCCTGCAGGTCTCCGGGCTGGAGCAGGTCGAGTTCCTGCGTGCCCTGCGTGACGGCAAGCTGGGCCTGGGCGCCAATCAGGTCCGCACGCTACTGGAGACGCTGCGACTGGAAGAGGCCGAGGACTTCACCCTGTACGGCAAAACCGGCTCCTGTCAGCGCGGCGAGGATGACTACTACGGGCTGTTCGTTGGCCTGGTTGAACAGGCCGGCAAGCCACGCGCCTATTTCGCCCTGAATGTCGATGGCACCTCGGTGGCCGATGTGGCCTCGGTACGCCGCAAGATCGTCATGGATGTGCTGGTTGACCTGGGCTTCTGGGCCCAGCCCGCGCCCGTGCTGCTGATCGCCGACGGCGAATTGCCCGTCGATGCGCCCGCGGTCGATCCCGCGCTGGCGCCGGCGGTCGCGCCAGCAGCGCCGACGGAGGCCGCCGCCGACGGCGAGGCGGTACCGGTGGTCCGTGGGGACTGACAACCCGCTGCCGGCAAGGATTAACGAACACGCAAGTTCTGCTTAACGGCAATTTAAGTCACGTGCTAGCAGAATCGAAGCTGCAAGGGGCACTTTGCACTCCTACGGTTCCATGGGCACTTTGCGTTAATCGGGGCAATATTGGCCCAGTCGTGGTGGATTCCCCAACCTCACCTCGACTGGGCTTTTCTTTTGCCCGCTCGTCGACCTCCCCTGCTCTGCCAAGACCTGTCGCACCGAAAGATGCGTCTGGTCGCCGGCGGGTGCGCACTGCGCGACGACCGACTTGCCCCGGACCTTTGGCGGTGCCCGACTCGGCGACCGCCGTGCGAGGATCGAACCATCCCGACAGCCTGATAGACTGAGCAGATGCGCGTACTGGTCATCGAAGACAACTCCGACATCGCCACCAACATCGGCGATTACCTCGAAGATCGCGGCCATTCGGTGGACTTCGGCGCCGATGGCGTCACTGGCCTGCACCTGGCCGTGGTCAACGAATACGATGTGATCGTGCTCGATCTGATGCTCCCAGGCATGGACGGTCTGGAGCTGTGTCGCAAGCTGCGGCAGGAAGCGCGCAAGCACACACCGGTGCTGATGCTGACCGCGCGTGACAGCCTGCAGCAGAAGCTGGCCGGTTTCGAAACCGGTGCCGATGACTACATGGTCAAGCCCTTCGCGCTGCAGGAACTGGAAGCGAGGCTGCAGGTGCTGGTCCGACGCAGCAAGCCGCAGCAGGCGCGAGTGCTGCATGTGTCGGACCTCAGCTTCAACCTCGACACGCTGGTCGTCACCCGACGCGAGAAGAGCATTCAGCTCAATCCGATCGCGCTGAAGATCCTGCAATGCCTGATGGAGGCCAGCCCGTCGGTGGTCACCCGGCAGGAATTGGAGATGCGCGTCTGGGGCGAGGAATTGCCGGACAGCGACTCACTGCGCGTGCACATTCATACGCTGCGCTCGGCCATCGACAAGCCCTTCGACCAGCCACTGCTGCAAACCCGGCACGGCATCGGCTATCGGCTGGTCGACCCGGCGGCTGCCAGCTGAATCCACCGCGCCATCGCGTATGAGCGAGGCCGGCGCCGAGCATCGACAGACACGGGCACCGCGACGCCATCGGCGCCGCTTGCGCAGCCGCATCATCATCTCCTCGCTGTTGCTGGGTTCGCTGCTGGCGGTCCTGTTCGCCGCCTCCGTGCTGATCCTGCGCGAATGGCTGGAGAACCGGCTGATCGACGACACGCTGAGCCGTGAACTGGCCAGCTACGCCCAGCAGTTCCGGATCGACCCGGACAACGAACTGGCGACCTACTCCAAGATCATCGGCTACACCTTCAGCGAGCGCCGCTTCGGCAACGTCCCA
Organism: Lysobacterales bacterium; assembly: GCA_041395325.1. GTDB lineage: Bacteria > Pseudomonadota > Gammaproteobacteria > Xanthomonadales > SZUA-5 > JAWLAT01. Next base: position 10,989 of record JAWLAT010000013.1, on the reverse strand, counting down.
CTCACCTGGCGCTATCTGGACAACGGCGTGCACCGGGTTGTCGAGAATGCCGCCGATGGCGCTCCGACCGCCTACAAGCTGGCTGTCCTGAAGAATGACGACTACTGGTTCTTCCTGCGCTATGACGTCACCCAGGAAGAGCAAGGGCGCCGGGCGCTGACCATTGCGCTGGTCGTTACCGTGCTGGTGTTCTCGGCACTGGCCTGGCTGCTGGGCGTGTGGTCGTCGAGCCGGGTCATGGCGCCGGTGTCGGAACTGGCGCGGCGCATCCAGGGGCTGGGCCGGGAGAGCGCCAGCGAGGCCATTGCCGAACACTTTGCCGATGATGAAGTCGGCCAGGTCGCCCAGGCGCTGGACGACTACGCCGCCCGCCTGACTGCGCTGGTCGCGCGCGACCGCGAGTTCAATTCCGACGTCAGCCACGAGTTGCGCACGCCGCTGGCGGTGATCCTGTCGACCACCGAGCTGATGATGTCGATGCCGGACCTGCCTCAGCGGGCGAAGGAGCGCTTGCAGCGCATCGAGCGCGCGGCCAAGCAGTCGACCGAACTGACTACCGCGCTGCTGCACCTGTCGCGCGGCGAACGGCAGGCGCCATCAGACGGTGAAACCAGCGAAGTGGGCAAGGTGCTGGAACAGGTCGTCGAGAACGCCAGCGCCCAGGTCGGTCGCAAGCCGGTAACGCTGGAATTGCATCGGCTGACCGAGGTGCAGATCGAGGCGCCGGCCTCGGTGATTGCGGTCGCCGTGGGCAATCTGCTCGGCAATGCCATCAAGTACACCCCACAGGGCCTGGTTACCGTGACGCTGGAGGAGCACCGCGTGCTGGTCGAGGATTCCGGCCCCGGCATCAACCGTCACGAAGCGGCCAAGCTGTTCGAACGCAACTACCGCGGCGTGGGCGCCACCGGCACCGGTGCCGGTCTGGGCCTGGCCATCGTGTCGCGGCTCTGCGACCTCTATGGCTGGCGCGCGTCAATCGAACCACGCGAAGGCGGCGGCGCCCGCGCGATCCTGGATTTCCGCCCGCCGCATTGAGCCGTTTGCCGCTAGGCTAGCGGCCTGATGCCCGAACCGGGCCGCCGACGCTGCCTGGATCGCCTTTCGACGATGTACTACGCCGCCGCCTGCCAAACCGATTTCCCTGCACCGCGCCATCGTGACGAGATCGCCGAGCGCACGCGGCGGATGGCCGAGATCATCGAGCAGACCGTCGTCGGCTACCGCCCCTTTTTCGACGTCAAGCTCTTCGCTTTTCCCGAGTTCGCGCACGCCGTACCGGTCTTTGAGACAGTCGAGGACCTGCAACGCGAGTTGGCGGTGGAACTGCCCAATGCACACACCGAGGTCTATTGCCGTCTGGCGCGGCAGCTGGACATCCATATTCAGACCGGCACCTTCCTCGAGCGTGATCCGCGCTATCCCGGCCATGTGTTCAACACCACGCTGCTGATCGGCCCGGACGGCATCCTGTCGCGCTATCGCAAGGTCAATCCCTGGATCCCCTGGGAAGTGCACAGCAGTCCGCACGATGTGCCGGACTACGCCGACGACCCTTTTCCGGTCATCGACACGCCGCTGGGCCGGCTCGGCGTGGCGATCTGCTACGACTGGCTGTTCCCCGAGACCATCCGCGAACTGGCCTTCCGCGGTGCCGAAGTGCTGATCCGCGTCTCCGCCTATATGGATCCCTGGGGCACGGCCGAACCAATGAACTGGTGGACCCTGGTCAACCGGACCCGGGCACTGGAGAACACGGCTTTCGTGCTGGCCGCCAACCAGGGCGCACAAATGTCGCACTACCCGCCCTTCAGCTGGCCCGGCGGCAGCATGGTGGTCGATTACGACGGCCGCATCCTGGCGCAAGCCGACCCGGGACCGGGCGAGAAGGTGGTGGTGGCGCCGATCGACATCGAGCGCCTGCGGCAGGAACGCCAGCGCCGCGCCGGTCACGACACCCGCGCGCATCTGCGCAGCAGCCTGCACGGCTATGCCCGGCAGGGCTATCTGAGTCCAGCGGGTGGCCAGCCGATCAGCATCGAGTCGCTGAACGAACGCATCCGCGCGGCCAAGGCGCAACTGCCATGAGAGCCTTCGGCGCGTCGCTGCTGCTGCTCGCCTTGCTTGGCTGCCAACCACAGTCTGAGCCGATGGACCCGGCCGAGATCGCGCGCAACAACGAAGCCGTCGGTCTGATGGGCCAATATCGCAACGAGGCAGCGCACGCGATCTTCACCGAGCTGGCCCAGCGCTATCCCGATCAGCCCGTGCTGCGCAGCAACGAGGCCATCGCGATGCTCAACCGGCAGACCGAAGGCGACGAAGAGCGCGCCTTGAAGCTGGCGCTGGATCTACTGCAAACCCACCCCGACCACCTGCCGGCGTTGTACGTCGCCGGCCTGGCCCATCTCTACCTAGGGCGGGTCGAACAAGCCTTGCCCTATTTGCAGAGCGTCGCCGAACGCGACAGGCACGACGGCCACGCGGCCTATTTCGCCGGCCAGGCCTACGCCCAGCTGGGTCGGACCGACGAGGCATTGGCCCTGTATCGCCAGGCGATGGCGGCGGACCCCTATCTGGGCAGTGCTTATTACGCCGCCGCATTGGCACTGCGCGGTCGCGGCGAGGCCGAACCCGCGCGCGAATTGCTGGCTGACTACCAGCGCCTGCAGGGCAATCCCCGTGCGCAGCTGGCCGAGTTCCGCTACACCCGGATGGGTGCCAAGGCGACGGCACAGGTCATCGGTACGCCAGCGGAGCCGCCATCACCCACGGCCAGCGGGGTGTTGTTCGACCCCGCCGTACTCATCACCGACCAGGCTGCCTCAGCCACCGGCAGCCTGCTGACCGCCGATCTGGACGGCGATGGTCGGCAGGATCTGCTCCTGATCGATGCGGGCGTTCTGCAGCTGTGGCTGGGCGAAGGTGATGGCTACGCCGGTCTGGTCGCGCCCACCGACTTGCCTGCCGGCCTGCGCACTGCCGCCTTCGGTGATCTGGACAACGATGGTGTGCTCGATGTGGCGCTGTGCGGCAAGCAGGGACTGTCGCTGTGGACGATCAGCACCGACTCGGACTGGTCACCACGCGCAGATCGGCTGCCCGAGAGCACTACAGTGCCTTGCCACGACCTGCAGCTGTTCGATGCCGACCACGACGGCGATCTGGACCTGTACCGGCTGAGCGGCGCCGGGATGTCGGGCGAGCTCTACAACAACAATCTGGACGGCAGCTGGCGTGCGCTCAGCAGCGAAACGCCCTTGCTGGCTGGACCGGCCGGAGGCACCCGCCAGCTGCTGGTGGCGGACGTCGATGCCGACCGCGATCTGGATCTGCTGTTCATCGGCGGCGCGGGCAACGTTGAGTGGCTGCGCAACGATCGCTTGTGGGCCTATGTCGAACAGACGCTGGATGCGCCCTGGCAAGCGGGTTGGACCGCAGCGATCGCCGTCGATCTGGCGGCGACGGGCCAGCCGGATCTGATCCTGCTGGATGAGGCCGGGCAGCCTTGGGTCGGTCAGCTGCCCGCAGGCAGTCTCACTCCGCTGGCGACGCCCAACCCGCTGCGGCCTGCGCTGGATCTGCAGTCCCTGGACATCGACGGCGATGGTCAGCCCGACCTGCTGCTGCGGCATGCCGATGGCCTGACGGCGCTCAGTCGCGACCCGCAAGGCCTCTGGCAGACGCTCTGGCGTCATGATGGGCCGACTGCCGCCGCGCTGGCGGTGCTGGAACAGCCGGCGCAGGGCTACTCGCTGATCCTGGCAGGTGAACAGTCCGAGCAGTCGGGACTGTGGCGGCTGCCACCGGGCCCTGGCCGGCAACGCTTTCTGGCGGTCGCACCCAGCGGCAAGCAGGCCGACGTCGAAGGCATGCGCTCCAATGCCTCCGGTCTGGGCACGCAGCTGCGCCTGCGCCGAGGCACGCACTGGACCGTGGCCGAGCTGCTCGACCGCAACAGCGCGCCAGGACAGAGTCTGCAGCCGATCGCGCTGGGGCTGGGCCAGGCTGCGCAGGCCGATTTCCTCGAGCTGCAGTGGAGTGACGGGGTCATGCAGACCGAGCTGGCGCTGGACGCCGGTGAGGTGCATCGCATCAGCGAGAACCAGCGCCAACTGGCCAGTTGCCCGGTGTTGTTTGTCTGGGATGGCACCGAGTTTCGCTTCGTCAGCGATCTGCTGGGCGTGGGCGGTGTGGGCTTCCTGCTGGCGCCTGGCGTCTACGCCGAATCCAGGCCCTGGGAGTATTTCCGTCTGCCCGACGACCTGGCTCAGTCGCAGGACGGCGTCTATCGGCTGAAGATTGCCGAACCGATGGAAGAGGCCGCCTATCTGGACAGCGTGCAACTGCACGTCTACGACCTGCCGCCGGGTTGGGCGATGACGCTCGACGAGCGCATGCACACCGGTGGCGGACCGGCACCCACCGGCGCACCGATCTACTACCGACCCTCACAGTCACCCGGCCTGCGTTCGGTCCTCGATGCCGCGCAAGGCGAACAACTGCCAGCGCTGCACATGGCGGATTTCGTTGCGCTGGATCCCGGACCGCGCGATCGGCGATTCCTCGGTCGGTTGGCGCAACCGCAGCAGCTGCGCATTCAGTTGGCCACGCCGATGGAGGCCGCGGGCGAATACGTGCTGGTGGGCCATGGCTGGGTCGAGTACCCGTATTCACAGACGCTGTTCTCGGCCTGGCAGGCGGGCGCCAGCTACGAGAGCTACAGCCTCGATGTCGCCGAGGGGAACGGGGGCTGGCGGGAGCTCTATCGGCAGTTCGGTTACCCGGCCGGCATGCCGCGCGAGTTCGCATTGCCGCTGCCGGCCGGCCTGGGGTCAACCGAAGCCCTGCGCCTGCGCGGCAATCTGGAGGTCTATCTGGACCGACTGGATGTGGTTCGCCGCGAAGCACCACCGCCGCAGTTGCGGCACCAGGTCATCGCGCCGGACCAGGCGCGATTGGAACGAATCGGCTATCCACGCCGCAGCAGCCATGCCGGCAAGCGGCCCGACTACGATTTCAACGACCGTTCGCCGTTCTGGGACACCCGCTATCCGCTCGGGCAGTACACCGACTTCGGACCGGTCGAGCCCTTGTTGGCGGCCGTCGATGACGGCTTTGCCATCGTCGGCCCCGGCGATGCACTGGATCTGAGCTTCTCGGCGCCCCCTCCACCACCGGAGGGCTACACCCGGGTGCTGGTGCTGGAGGCACGCGGCTATGCCAAGGACATGGACTTGTACACCAGAGACGGAGATACCCTGGCGCCGCTGCCGCGCACGCCAGGCCTGGCCGCGGATCAGCGCAACCGCGGTGAGTCGCTGAACGGCCAGTTCAATACACGCTTCCAGGGGGGACGCTGATGAGCGCTGTGCCACGACGGAGGGCCCGCAAGGCGGTGGGCCCCCGACTGCGCTGGTTGCTGCACGCGGTGCTGGTGCTGTTTGCGCTGCTGGCGGTCAACTCGGTCTATCTGGGCGTGGTCACGCTGCTGGAATGGCAAAGCGGCCGCACCTACCAGGACTACGCCTACCAGCTGATGTTCCTGTTCCATCTGCTGGCCGGCTTGCTGCTGGTGGTGCCGGCGCTGGTGTTCATCGGCCTGCATACGCGCAACACCTGGACCCGCCCCAATCGGCGGGCGGTCTATGCCGGTCTGGGTTTGTTCGTGGCCGTCGCCCTGCTGCTGCTCACCGGTCTGCTGCTGGTGCGCTTCGAAGGTTTCGAGCTGAATCATCCGGCGGTGCGCGAAGCGCTGTACTGGGCCCACATCGCCGCGCCGCTGGTTTGCCTGTGGCTGTTCCTGCTGCATCGGCTGGCTGGGCCGCGCATCCGTTGGCGCGCGGGACTGGCCGTAGCGGCCTCGGGGTTGCTGCTGATTGCGCCGCTGGTCGTGCTGCAACTGCAGGATCCACGGGATTGGGGACAGCCCGGCCGCGATGGCACGGCCGACTTCACCCCGGCGCTGGTGCGCTCGGCCACCGGCAATCCGATCCCCGGCGAGGTGCTGATGCGCGACGACTATTGCGCCAGCTGCCATGCCGATGCGCATGAACGCTGGCAGCACAGCGTCCACCGCTTCGCCTCCTTCAACAATCCGGTTTACCTGTTCGCCGTGCGCAACAGCCGCCAGGCGATGCTGGAACGCGATGGTGATGTGCGCGGTGCCCGCTTCTGCGCCGGCTGCCATGACCTGGTACCGCTGCTCAGCGGGGCCTTTGATGATCCCAACTTCGACGACGAGCACCACCCCACCGCCAAGGCTGGCATCACCTGCACCAGCTGCCACGCCATCACCCACGTCAACAGCGTGCGCGGCAATGGAGACTTCACCATCGAAGAACCGATCCACTATCCCTTCGCCTTCAGCGAGCGGGACTCGTTGCAATGGGTCTCGAGGCAGCTGATCAAGGCCAATCCGGATTTCCACAAGCGGACTTTCCTCAAGCCGCTGCACCAGCAGGCCGAGTTCTGTGGCACCTGCCACAAGGTGCATCTGCCCGAAGCGCTGAACGACTACAAATGGCTGCGGGGGCAGAACCACTACGACAGCTTCCTGCTCAGCGGCGTCTCCGGCCACGGCGTGACCAGCTTCTATTACCCGCCCAAGGCCCAGCCCAACTGCAATGGCTGCCACATGCCACTGCGTGAAGACGCCGATTTCGCCGCGCGCGACTTCGACGGCAGTGGCAAGCTGAGCGTGCACGACCATCTGTTCCCCGCCGCCAACACTGGCATTCCGGCACTGCTGGGCATGCCCGATGAGGTCGGTGCGGCGCACCAGGCGATGCTCGACAAGGCGCTGCGCGTCGACCTGATGGCGCTGCGCGAGGACGGTCGGGTGGATGGCCCGCTGGTCGGCCCGCTGCGGCCGCTGCTGCCGGTGCTGAAACCGGGTGAAACCTATCTGCTGGAAACGGTGGTGCGGACGGTGGCGATGGGGCATCTGTTCACCGAAGGCACCGGCGACTCCAATGAGGTCTGGGTGGAGCTGGAGGCGCGCCTGAACGGCGAGCTGATCGGCCACAGCGGCCGCATCGATCCGGTCAGCGGCGAGGTCGATCCCTGGTCGCACTTCATCAACGCCTTCGTGCTCGATCGCGACGGGCACCGGATCGATCGACGCAATCCGGAGGACATCTTCGTCCCGCTCTACAACCATCAGATCCCGCCGGGTGCGGCCGATCTGCTGCACTATCGACTGCAGCTGCCGGAAGGTGTCTCCGGCGAGCTGAAGCTGCGTGCCCGGGTGCACTACCGCAAGTTCGACACCCAGATGATGCGCTATGTGCAAGGTGCCGATTTCGCGGGCAACAGCTTGCCGATCAGCCTGCTGGCGGAAGACGAGCTAGCGCTGTTGGTCGGCGCGAGCTCACCCTCGGATTCGGTCCCCTACGACAAGATCCCGACCTGGCAGCGCTGGAACGACTATGGCATCGGCGCGCTGCGCAAGCCGGCCCGGCGGCAACTGCGGCAGGCCGAAGAGGCCTTCAAGGTGGTGGAAGGGCTGGGTCGCGGCGACGGCCCGATGAACCTGGCGCGGGTCTATCTGGAGGAAGGCCGACTGGACGACGCGGCGGCCGCACTGCAGCGGGCGGCCGAGGGCGAAACCCCGGCGGTGCCGTGGAGCCGCACTTGGTTTGGTGGCTTGTTGTTGAAACAACAGGGTCAGCTGGTCGAGGCGATCGAGGCTTTCGAGAGCCTGGCCGAAACCCGGTTCGCCGAGGCTCGCGAGCGCGGCTTCGATTTTTCGCGTGACTATCGCCTGCTCAACGAACTGGGCCAGACCTGGATGGAAGTGGCCAAGGGCCAGCGTGGCGAAGCCCGCAGCGACCAGCGCACGGCCGCGTTGGCGCAGGCCAAACGCTGGTTCGAAGCCGCGTTGGTCGAAGATCCGGAGAATGCGGTGGCGCACTACAACCTGTCGTTGCTGTATCGAGAGCTGGGCGATGAGGCGGCGGCCGAAGGCCACGCAGCGGAACACACCCGTTATCGAGTCGACGAGAATGCGCGTGACCGGGCCATCGCCGCCGCGCGCCAGCGCTATCCCGCTGCCCGAGCCGCGGCCGACCCGGTCGCCATCTACGATCTGCAGCGAAGCGACCGTGACCGCCATCCGGCCGCACCGACCCCCATCCGCTACAGCGCGAACAACCCATGAGCTCGGCCCAGATTCCCGATCCGGATCACGATCCGAACTTCGATGAGGAGATCGGCGACGGCGATGACCGCATCATCGGTCGTGCCTTCCGCTGGTCCATGGTGCTGCTGGTGGCGATCGTGCTGCTGGTGGCCGGTGGCTTGGGTCTGCGCCACGCACTCCGATCCAAGCCGGTGGTGATCACCGACGAAGGCCGCGCCGCGCTGGAGTCGCTGCGGAGCGACGCCGCCGAGCCGAGCGGCCCGCAGCTGTCATTTGCCGATGTCACCAGCCAGGCCGGCATCGACTTCGTCCATCACAATGGCGCGACTGGCGAGCGCCTGCTGCCGGAAACCATGGGCAGCGGCGTCGCCTGGTTCGACGCCGACGGCGATGGCCGCGACGATCTGCTGCTGGTGGATTCCGGGCCGTGGCCGACGGCCGACGACTACGCCCGCTGGCCCGGCGCACTGCGTCTGTATCGCAATCTGGGCGACGGCCGGTTCGCGGATGGCACCGCGGCGGCAGGTCTGGATGGCGTGCGCGCCTACGGCACGGGCGTGGCCGTGGCGGACATCGACGGTGATGGCGACCTCGATGTGTTTCTGGCCGCCGTCGGTGCCAACCATCTGTTTCGCAACGACAACGGTCGCTTCCTCGATATCACCGACAGCGCTGGTGTCGCCGGCGAGGCGCTGCGCTGGAGCAGCAGTGCCGGCTTTTTCGACATGGACGGCGACGGTCTGCCGGAACTGTGGGTGGTCAACTACGTCGACTGGAGCCGCGAGCGCGACTTCGAGGTCGACTACCGGCTCGACGGCATCGGTCGCGCCTACGGCCCGCCGGCCAATTTCCCCGGCACCGACAGCTACCTCTATCGCAATCTGGGCGATGGGCGCTTTGCCGACATCAGCGAGTCGGCCGGCATCCGCGTGGCGCACGCGCAGACCGGGTTGCCCATCGGCAAGGGACTGGCGCTGCTGACCGAGGATCTGGATGGCGACGGCTGGACCGATGTCATGGTCGCCAACGACACGGTGCGCAACTTCGTCTTCCGCAATCTCGATGGCCAGGGCTTCGAGGAGGTCGGTGAGGACTGGGGTTTGGGTTACGACCGCAATGGCATGGCCACCGGCGCCATGGGCATCGATCTGGGTGAGGTTTTCGACGACGGCAGCCGCGCCATCGCCATCGGCAATTTCGCCAACGAGATGAGCTCCTTCTACGTCGGCCATCCGGACGGCGCACAGTTCGCCGACGAGGCGATCGTCGCCGGCATCGGTGCACCTTCAAGGCTGGCACTGAGCTTCGGCGTGCAGTTTCTGGATGCCGATCTGGACGGCCGTCTGGACCTGGTGCAGGCCAATGGGCACGTCGAGAACGAGATCGAGCGCGTGCAGCAAAGTCAGCACTACGCCCAGCCGGCGCAGCTCTTCTGGCAATGCGGCCCCGACTGCGGCAGCCCCTTTGTCGCCCTGCCGGCCACCCAGGTGGGGGATCTGGCCAAGCCGATCGTCGGCCGTGGCCTGGCCGCTTCGGACTTTGATGGCGACGGTGATCTTGATCTGCTCCTGACTCAGGTCAACGGCGCACCGATGCTGCTGCGCAACGACCAGCGCAGCGCTCACCACTGGCTCTCGATCCGCCTGCGCGGCCGTGCGCCGAACACCGAGGCGCTGGGCGCCCGAGTCACCCTGGAAACCCCAGCTGGCATGCAGCATCGCAGCGTCAGTCGCAACCGCAGCTATCTATCGCAGACGCCGTCTCGCCTGCACTTCGGCCTGGGTGAGCAATACGCGGTCAACCGGCTGGCAGTGCGCTGGCCCGACGGAACGGTGCAGCCGATCGAACTGGAGGGGGTGGATCGGGAGATCGAGATCGTCCAGCCCTGAGCACTCAAAGCGATCTACGGCAACAATCGATCCAGCGCCTCACACACCCGATCCACCTCCGCTGCCCCCATCTGCCCATGCAAGGGAACGGCCAGACAGCGCCGGCCGATGTCGTCGCTGACTGGCAAGGCGACCTGGCGATGGCGACCACGGTGATAGGGCAGCTGATGGACCGGCGTGAAATAGGTGTTGCAGCCGATACCGGCGGCGCGCAAAGCCTGAATCAGCGCGTCGCGGCGGTGGGCCAGTTCGGGCGCCAGGCGCAGCGGCCAGGTGAACCAGGACAGGCGCTCGCCGGGCCCGGCCAGGGCCGGCAGTTCGAAACGCGGATCTTCCGCCAGCCGCGCGCGGTACAGGTCGGCCACGCTGGCGCGCTGCGCCAGGATGCGCGCCAGCCGTTGCAGCTGAACCCGGCCGATCGCCGCATGCCATTCGGATAGCCGCGCACTGTGACCCGGGTGATCGTCGATGGCCTTGCCGCTGAGCGGGTCCAGGCCCTGATTGCGCAGCTGCCGCGCGCGAAGTGCCAGCTCGGCATCGTCGGTGACCAGCATGCCGCCCTCGCCGGCCGCGACCGACTTGTTCGGATAAAAGGCGAAACAGGCAAAGTCGCCGTGCTGACCGACCGGCCCCTGCGCGTCGGCTGCGCCGGCCGCTTCGCAGGCATCCTCGATCAACCTCAGTTCATGAGCGCTGGCCAGGGCCCGCAGCGGCTGCATCGCGGCGGGGCGACCGAACAGATGCACCGGCATGATGGCGCGAGTGCGCGGACCGATCGCGTCCGCCACTGAGGCCGGATCGATGTTCAGCGTCTTCGGATCGACATCGACGAGCACCGGCGCGGCGCCCGCGGCGAGGATCGCGTTGACCGGGCCGACGAAGGTGTAGGCCGGCACGATCACTTCGTCACCGAGCCCGATTCGCAGCGCCTCCAGCGCAATCTGCAGGGCCATCGTG
>JAWLAT010000012.1:0-131889 GCA_041395325.1 Lysobacterales bacterium | reverse complement strand
CAACTCGCAGAGACAAGCTTGTCAAACGGACACTGACTCGATCGGTCAGCTCGCATCATCCGATTCGCACAACCCGTCAAAGGCCTCTTTACCCATTAGCGCCGCTGCTCTGAACGCGTCTTCGCCAATCTCTCGTCTAACCAAAGTGTCGGGTGAACTGACGGTCGCACGAACGAAAGCTTGGAGCTGGGCCAATTGAGCGCAATTCTCAATAAATACTTCACGCGTAGCTGTACAGTACATCAGCTCACCAGTCGCGTCGACCATTACGAGGTAAATTCTTCCAACGATAATCGGAACACTGCAACTACCGGCAAGAGAGTAGTCTGATACTGCATCAACGTAATCACCCGCATTTCTTCCTTCTTTTCCACGGCCTCCAATTAAAACCCGAAATCTATTGACCACTCCATAATCAATGCCGAGTGTCGGATCATCTTCATTTCTGTTCTTGCGATCCAAGACCACTTGGAGTCCCTCCGGAGCGAGATCCCATGAGCCTACAGCTATTGCTATGAACGCCGAAGAAGAATCCGCAAGGCTCTCGCCTTCACTTTGGTAGGGACATTTGCACGCGCTGGCTAAGGAGTTGAGAGAGAGCAACACAAGATATAATCCAATGCGAGACACAATCTTTCCAATCATGGGATTCCCAAGAAGCCAGGAGGATTGAAGTTAGGCGGGCATGCACAAGGAAAGCAAGCTCTTTCGGATGCATAGTCTGGATCGGAAATTGGCCCACGACGATTCTTTGCGTGTCCGAGGCTCTTGTGAATAGCCAATAGAGTCAGCGCAGGTTGTAGCCGGCTGCACAGAGCACAGCGTGCAGGGCGTCGCCGGCAGCGCCCTTGAGCCAGCAGCGCTCCATGCGATGGTCTTGCTTGAGGTGACCAATGTTCGGCTCGACTGCTGGCCGTCGACGCAGTCGACGTCGCTGCGCCGAGGTGATCGATTTGAGCTTGCCGCGGTGGATGATCTCGACTCCGGGATTGGCTGCGTCGACGCCGCGATAGCCGAGATCCACATAGGCCTCTCGCGGCTGCACGCCCACGTCTTCCAGAAGAATCTGGGTTTGCTCCAGCTGCGCAGCGAGCGTGTGGCCGTCATAGGGGTTGCCGGGAAAGCTGCGAGCACCGACGATCAAACCCAGTCGGTGGGTCACCGCAATGCTGACCTTGACCCCGAACTCATAGAGCTTGCGCGCCTTGCCCTTGCTGATGCATTCCACCTCCGGCGCGTGCATCGCGTAGAGCTTGTTCTTGTCGCGGGTCTGCTGGGTCCGAATGCGCTCGGCGCGGTCCAAGGTCGTGTGCAGTCGCTGCAACTGCTCTGCCGTCCCGGTCGCTTGATCCAGTCGCCGTCTGACCTCACGCATCACCACGCCCAGGATCGTGCGCTGACGCCGGTGGACCTTGCGCAAGCGCTTGAATTGCTTGGCATGCGCGTAGCCAGCGGCGCGACGGCGCAGCGCCTTGCCTTCCTTGGCGTAGGTCTGTTTCAGACCGATTCCGACCGCCTTGGCGCCCTTGACCACCTGGTAGCAGGCCACTTCAAGCAAGCGCATCGCTCGGATGAGCGATCGCCTTCTCCTGCACCGTGGTGTCGATGATGACTCGCTCGAAGTCCCTGGGTTGCACCGCCTTGACGGCCACCGCCGTATCAATCGTGGCCTTGAGCAACTCCTCCACCCCGGCCTCGCCAATCGCGCTGCGGAAGCGGCCGATCTGCGTCGGGTCGCAGGGCAACCAGGGCTCCGTAGTAGTCCCTGACCGGAAGTACTGCCACCACGTTCTCACTCCATCGCTGCGCCACCTCCTCATCGGACAGGTCGAAGCTGTGGCGAGGTGAGCAAGCTGAGCATCAACCGCATCGGCAACCGCGGCCGGCCGGCCACGCTGACCCCAGCACCAACCAGTTGCTGACGAGGACCGAACAGATCCTGCACATCGACCACTTCCCCCGGTCGATCCTGACGCGCGAAGCACGGTGCCAGGGCCGCCTCCAGGCTCGCCCACGGCAACCGAGTGCCCAACACCGCCAACGGGTGCCGCAAATCAACCATCTGGTCCAGCCGAGCCCGGAAAAAGTCCCCAGTGGCTACCCCGAAATCCCCCAGAAAACCCGTGCCTGGATTTTACTTCTTGAGGGATCTGCACGGTCGGTTCACGCCGAAAAATGGCGCCGCTGTTGGGGTTCTAGGGTTTTGCAGGGCTGACTTAGTAGCATGCAAGTGAGCCACTACGAAAACAGCAAACGCGCCCCAAAGGTTGAGGTCGCGCTTGCCTGCCAAGCCATCTTCGGGGTTCCCCCTTCAACCATGTTTCCGGACGCCTACACCATTGCAGAGGAGGAGGTCATGCGGAACATGTGTCGGATGGACGAGGCGCTCAAGAACACTATCAGTCCCGTGGGAATTCGCAAGCGCGAGCTGTTTAGCTTAGCTCTGTCTCGCGCGACCCGGAAGACCAATAAGCTAAGGACGGTATGATTGGTGCAATCTATGAGAGCCCGATCTTGGCTGTCTATCCAATTAGCCGCGGCTTCGCCTTCGTGCTGTTTGAAGGCCCAGAGAGTCCATATGACTGGGGTGTCCGCGAGATCAGGGCGAAGTCTCGCAATTCGCGCTGTATTGACGGCCTCAAAGAACTGATAGATCGATATCGCCCCGAAGCGATAGTCATAGAGGACACCGACGAAGCGCGCTATCGGCGTAGCCCCAGGATTCAAAGACTCTATCGGATGCTAGCGCACCTAGCAGCGACTGAGTTTATTGAGGTGTATCGGTTCTCGCAGGAGGCGGTTCGGTGTCACTTCAGTGGCTGTGGAGCAACAACAAAGCACGAGATCGCTATGGCAGTTAGTCAGCAGATACCAGCTTTCGCGCACAGGCTACCGCCCTTGCGTAAACCATGGATGTCCGCTGATCCGCGACAGAGTCTCTTCGATGCTGCTGCGTTAGGACTGGTGTACTACGGGAGTCGTGGGATACCAAGCCCGTACGTGTAGATGACCTGCTGCATCATTTCGATGAGGCTTTTCCGACCGTGCGCTACCTCTAGGCTTGTTGAAGACAGCTACCTGCGTGCCCCAAGTATAATTGTTTTCGTTCCGACTCTAGCGATATAAAGAACGGAGAACCGCGCACTTTCGCATTCCCCAATTTCTAAGAACCCCGGACCGAGATGCATTTCCAGGAAATCGCAGCGCAGACTCCCAGAAGCCCTGAAAGAACTGAAAGCACTATCTGAGAATCTGGCGACGTATATCTCTTTGGCCGGCGGAAACAGATAATCACCGAGAAAGTATGTATTGCGTGGAGCCCTGACATCAAATGAAGAATCCCAGTACTTCCTCACGTCCGGAACGGGATATGCACGGGCTGGATCTATACGAAACAAAGCACTACCGACCATCGCTGGTTGAACGAACGCAATGAAGTGATCATCGCACGTGGGGGCATGTGCATCATAGCCTGTGGACTGCAAAGTGCGAATCGAAGCTTCAGCTGCGACTATGATTTTGTACTCAAAGCCCCATGGACTCTCTTTGCAGTCGCTAACTACCACGTCCAATGGAAATTGTAATCCTTCAATGGCGCTTGGCGGGGATGAAATAAAGGCCCCGATCTCAAAGTCGTTTGGCTCACGCGAGTGACAAGTCGACGCCTGAACGAATCCCAGGAGCAACAAGCAAGAATGTCGGACTATTTGCATGAAGTCTTGCTCCAACTTAAGTTAGTTGGGCATTCGATCGTGAATCGAAACCAATTTCTCTGTAGAAACGTCGAGGCACCACCATCCAATTTGACCAGAGAGACGTAGTTGTATCGATCTTCGTATTCACCTGGCCCGCCTTCGGGAAAATGGTCGAGCGGATCCTTGAATTCGTCCTCACGCCTAAGGCTGAATGCACAGATCGAAGTACCACAACAACAGCTTGACGTCCGAACAGTTGTGCAATGCGCTATTAATCCGTCAAATCCGTTCTTAAGTGCGAACACTTCATGTTCGTTCAACTCTCGTTCGCCGGCCAGTGTCCAGAATTTGAGAAGTGAGCACTCGGCAACAGCTGTGGAATGTCCAGCGTCGAGATCTTTCTCCATTCTCTCTTTCGCTAGCCGTGCGAACCGTTTCATCTTCTCCGTCATATAATAGGAACAGTAGCGTTCAGGAACCTCTATTGTGTCGCCTTTGTTGTGGGAATTCTCTTCAAAGACCTGAACCAAGTACCAATCTAGTGGTGTTCCCCCATCTCTTGGAAGGCCGACCAGCCCCAAGCTATCTGTAACGTTGGACGGCGACTGATTCGCGTAGACATATGAATTGCGTCTATCGCCCAGTGGATCTTGAGAAAGATAGCGACCGGTTTCTGGATCGTATTCACGATGCCCGTTTTGAATGATGTGACCATCGATCCATTGTCCAGGAAATCTAAGGCGGACGTCGCTTGCCCAGGACCCTACTGCGCTAGCGTCTCCAAAGTTGGTGTATCTTGCTTCCCAAGTCTTTTCCCCAGTGGTCGCCGCTGTCATGAGCACAGGAAAGGATTCCAAGTCACTGTGGACAAGGTGGAATCCACCTGCGTCCTTCTGCCAGACTGGGTCTGTTCCCCACTTGTGACCAGGGAGCCAGCCGTATAATCGAATCGGATTGCCTTGCTCATCGTACTCACCGATTAGACCTTCCTGGGAATACAGGAACCACGTGGTGCCGACCGAGTCTCGCCTCGAAATGCGTTGCCCCATGAAATTGTACGAGAACTCTGCAGTTGTAGAAGCACCTTCTCGCATCGATTTCATTCGACCCTCGGTGTCATAGTCATAAAGACGAGTTGGGACGTTCGGATCGCTAGACTCGACAAGAGTTACGCTTCCGTTATCGTTATAGGACAGAGTTCGCCGGTCGTCGTTTGTGCCCCATTCAATGAGTTCATTGTCTTGGTTGTAGAGCCACGGTCCTGGCTGATGCCTAGATGTCAGTCTGTTGTGGAATACATCATAGGTGTACTCTTCAATTGGCAATCCTTGCGGGTTTTCGGTCGACTGTACAACTGGTGGAGGCGGAAGTACCTTTGTAACTCGACCTAGGGCATCGTAATCATATTGGTAGATGCCATCTAATGAGCTTTTCGATTGAATTAATCCTGCACCTAGGTAGGTGTATTGATGGTCTAAGAGCACAGTGTCTTGCTGCCCTTCTAATCGGATTCGAATTGGCCGACGGAGTCCATCGAAAGTCACTTCTCGGCGTACTCCTCCAGGCATAGTGATCTGCGTCACGGAATTCCAATCGTACTGATAGACGAGGGCGCCTCCGTTTCCGCCTGGTGAAGGAAGTCGGTATTCCGCAAGTTGATTATTGCCGTTATAGATGAATTGCGAGGTACCAAGTGTATCTGGGTAGGCCAAAGACTTCAGTAGCCCATTTGCTTCATACGTGCGTTCAATTTTCTTCGTGAAACTTGCAGCGCCGGTTCCAAATGTGACTTCTTCGGAAGTGAGAGCACCACGGAGGTCGTACGAATATCTCGCGGATGTTAACGAGTCCATGTATGCTAGAAGCAAGCCTCTATCGTCATACTGATAGGTGACGGCTTTTGAAGCCACGACGCCTCCGGGCTCAAAGTACTCTTCACGAATTAATCTATTGTCGTCATCGTAGTCAAGGATGTGGACGTTCCCAACCGCATCAGTTTCTTTGATAAGGTTACCATTTTGGTCATACTCATAGTGCGAAGTCTGACCGGACGACCGTATTTGCTGAATCTTCCTGTCTAACTTGTCGTACCGATAGGAATATTGCAGTGCTCCCGATGTAATGACTGACAGCAAATTATCTCGATGGTCGTATTCGTATTGCGTCTCGCCTCCAAGTGGGTCGACTTCTTTCACTACCCTACGTAGATCATCATATTCTCTATGGTGTGTATACCCGCGACTGTCGGTTTCGCTTATCGATCTACCAACAGCATTAAATGCTTTTGACACGCGGTATACGGTTTCATCTTCTACCACGCGAGCGATTTCGACCTGTCGTCCGCGTTGATCGTATTTGTAAAGCTCTTCAAACGTGGGATATGTACGCCTTGCTACCAGTCCTTCCAGTGCATCTGATTCTGAGCCGTAGACTATCTCACTTTGGCTATTAGTCGCATCAATGATTTTTACAAGCCTGCTTCGAACGTCGTATTCAGCACTAGTTCGAACCATTCTTGCGTCGATAGTCTCGATAATACGTCCTTCTTCGTCATAAACGACGGTAGAAGTCGCACCCAGGGGATCTGTGGTTTGCGTGTGGCGATTGAGTGAATCATAGGTATACACCGTCTCTGCAGTTATGTTCTCACCAACGGGTACGATCTCCTTGGTTCGATTTCCAACTCGGTCGTATTCGTACTCTGTTCGGTAACCAAGTGGCGTTGTCTTTGATTGTAGCCATCCTGAGGGAAAGTAAGTCAATGTATATGTGTTGGTCCTCGCGTCAGTATAGGTGAGCACATTTCCCATGACGTCGTAGGTTGCGGTCGTCACGTTGGATTCTGGATCGCTGGTCTGGTTCCGATTTCCGTAGTCATCGTAAACATACGAGGTGATGGCGTCGTCGGCCGTGGTTTGACCTTTGACCGTACGGGTTTCGAGCTGACCGTACTGGGTGTATGTGTAGACGATACGCCGTTCCGCGTCTGTATCGGCAGCTTCGACCGTTTCGGTCATATTGCCGTTTGCGTCGTAGGTATAGGTGCTGCGCACACCCAGCTCATCGGTGTACTCGGTTATGTAGCTCTTTGCGGGTAGGTACTTCCAGCTTTCGGTTGTGCCGTCAGGGTGCTGGACTGAGATCACGTTGCGATAGCTGTCACGCTCCGTGCGGGTGACCAATCCTCGTTCGTTTTTGACATAATCGACCAAGGTGCCGTCAGGACGTCGTTCAAAGCTTGGTGCGGTTCCTTCGAGAGTTTGTATTAGTCGACCGTTGATATCGTAGGTCGTTTCAATTGTTCGGCTGATCGGCGCCGGTGTGATCTCAATGGCAGTGAACTCGCGGCGGTCGCGGGAGTACTCGTACTGATACTGGGTGATCCGGCCCAGGGCATCCTCCAAGGTCGCCACCCGGGAGATGCGGAAGTCGCGACCCGGCCGGCCGGTGAAGGAAATTCCCATCGGCGCGGCGATCTCGCCGGCCACGAAGGACTGCACATAGGTCAACTTGGTTTCTCGCGATTCCGGATCGGTGACGCGAGTGAGCTGACCGTTGCCGTCATAGCCATAGGACCAGGTGTAACCCATCACATCGCGAACCTGGTTCAGGCGCCCGTTCTGCCAGGTGTACTGAACAAAACGGCCGGTTCGGTCGGTAACGCGATCCAAGTGCTCACCCACATAGCTCAGCGTCAACGCCGGGTTGTCGAAGTGATCCTTGATCAGCGTGGGCTGACCTTGTGCGTTGGACTCGATGCTGACCTTGACGCCGTTCTTGTCGGCATATTCGCGTAGCACACCGGCCTGTGTATAGAGCGCGTAGTTCCCCATCCGGTCATACCAACGCCACTCGCCGCTGGTCGCCACCCTGCGGATGAACTGATTGCTGTCGAACACATACACATCGCCATTGCCGGCCCGTTCGAACACCGTGCCGGCGCGATCCACATAGGTCACCTCGCCGTTGGCATCGTCCAGCTTGAACTTCAGCCCCGCCCACAGTGGGTTGAAGTACCAGCGGCCGTTGGTCCAGGTGCGCTGGACCGACACGAAGCCGCCCAACACCTTGACGCGAATGTCCAGATTGCTGTCGGTCAGCTCGCCATTGGGGAAGCGCACGCTGGGTGCGGCCATGGCGGTGGACAGGACAATTACTGATCCGAACAACAGCGCCAACAGACATCGGAATGAATGCATCAGTGAAATCTCGCTCTTGGCGACTTCGGTCATGTCGGACCTACTGGTTGCAACAGGTGCCGCCGCTGCACGGAGGCGGCGGTGGACCGTCATCGGTGGGATCGAAGGGCGGTGGATCGGACGGCGGTCCGCATCCGGAGCTGCACGCGCAGCCTTCGGCGCAATCGGGCCCACATCGATCCAGTGGCGCGCCGCCGCCACTGCCACCGCCAAAACCGCCACCCCAGCCGCCGCCATCACGCGGACCGATAGGGGTCGGTGGGTTGTTGGCGCTGCAGCTTCCGCCAACGGCACGAACGAACTGCGCACCAGCCGTGCCACGGCGTTCGTCGCCGGCTGGGCAAACGAAGAGGTAATTCAATCGCAGCGACACGCTGAACAGTCCGCAACCGCTCATCTTGGCGCGTTTGTCTTCGTCCTGCGCGGCCGGCTCTGGCTTGTTCTCCAGCCAGTCCTGCAGGGATTGTTTGGCAGGCGCCAGACCGGCCGTGGGCAAGTCCTGTATTGCCGTAATCCGGTAGGGCAGCGTCACCGTTTGCCCAGCGGCCAGTTCGTTGGGAACGGTGCCGAAGATGTCGATGTCGTAGAAGGCATTGGATTGCGGAAGGGTCATGGCGACCTCATCGGCGCGCAACAGCCCTCGATTGATGATGGTGAACTCCCCAGTGATGAACTCACCCACGCTCATTGGTGGGATGTTGACCGAGGTTGGTTCGAGGATGACCACCGGTGCCGGGACGATCGTGGAGTAGACCGCGCTCAGCACGACGTTGTAGTTGTCTGCGATCGTGGTTGGGGTCACCGACCAGGTGAAGCTGACCGCGGCGACGTCGAGGAAGGCGCGTTCTTCGATCGTGATCCCGGGTCGAAGGATGACCCTGCCACTGGCGGGTGCGTGACCGGGCGCGGTCGCCTGATAGCGGTAGCGACCCGGGGGCAGCGGGCCGATCGTGACCATGCCGTCGGTTCCAGTGGTCCCGGATGAACGGATATTGGCGTTAGCCTCGTTTTGGATCGACACCCTGGCGCCGGTCAGGCCCAGAATGGGTTGGTTGTTGGCGTCCAGCGTACCGGTGAAGTTGTCCACGATATGGAAGCGGGCCTGTGCTTCACCGGCCTCGCTGACCGCCACGGTCACGAAGAAGTCACCGCCTTGGGCATTGCTCGCCGTGACCCGCAGCTTGACCTCATAGACGCCGTCCACAACCGAAGATCCGGGGGCGAAGCGCAGCTCCAGCAAGCGCCGCTCCCCGACCGCCAATGACCCCAGATCGGGGGCCGAGACCAGACTGATCCAGCTCGGAACCGTCCCGGACGGACCGGGAACCAACTCAGCGCGGACGCCATCGGCAACCACCAGTCCCTTGTTTCTCAGCTCGAAGGACTCGCTCGCTGCCTCGCCTCGGCGTACACCGGTATAGACGCTGACAGGCGAACCGATCAGCGACGGCGTTGCCGGAAACAACTCATAATCAATGCGGGTCCGGGCGCGTACCAGATTGCCCGAACTATCCTCCAGCACGGCCACCACCAGATTGCCGCTGGGTGCAGAGCTCAGCTCACTGCTGAGCACGGCGTTGAAGGTGTGCTCACCGCCCGATGCGATCCCACTGCTGCCGCCATCGTCGAAGCTGATGCCCGCCGGCAGGCTGCCGCTGGGCTGATCCTCCGGCCTGGCCACCAGCCGCACACCCTGAGCCAGCGTTCCCACACTGTTGCGCACCGTGATGGGGACAACTTGCGGGAAGCCCCTGGCCGCAGCGACGCCGATCCGCGCCTTGGTGACGCTCAGGCGATTGATGGTGAAGTTGACGACGCCGGTGGGGGTCACATCGACAAAGGGCGTGGCATCGGGGTGCATCGCCGTCGCCGTGTAGCTGCCCTCATCATTGGACAGCGGCGTGTAGGTGTAGCTGAAGTTGCCGCTAGAGTCCGAGACCAGATTGACGCGACGATCAAAACCGTTGGTTCGAAGAAGCAGGCTCAGCGCCGCGTTCGGGACTGACGCAGGCGTCAATGCTTCGCGCAGCCGCCCGCTGATCGTGATCGGGAGATTGCCTGACGAGGTGATTGGGGACACGGCCATGCCGGAGGCCACGTAGGGCGGAACGAAGGGCTGTGGCGGCACCGGTGTGCGTCGGAACAGGAACTGGCTGGTTGCTTCGGAGGTCTCCGGGCTCGCATTGCGCAGCAGCGCCCGTACCGTCTTGACGCCCTCGCTCATCGCCGTCGTATCAACGTTCAGGCTGAACGGCGCCAGGTGATCGATGCCGACCGAGACGTCATCGATAAAGAACTCCACGTTCGTTCCCGCCCGCTGATCAATCACCGAAGCGCCGACCGTCAGCGAGGAGGAAACCAAGGCCCCGGCGGGCGGACTGGTCACAATGATGCTGGGCGGGGGAATCTCATAGCTGAAGGGCACATAGGCCGAACGCGGCGAAGTCGACACCGAGTTGCTCGCATCGGCGCTGAGCGTATGAGGCCCATCGGTGGCCAGATCGATCGTCGCGCTGAAGGATCCGTTGATGCCCACCGGTACCGGCTGTCCGATCGGCTGGTCATCCAGATACAGTTGGATCCGGTTACCGATGTTGCCATTGCCGAGCACACTGATCCGGCTGTTGCGCACCACCAGGTCGGATGTGGGGTAAAGAATCTCCGGAATCGCCGGTGGCGCGAGCATGAGCGTGCCCACACGCGTCACGCTGGTCTGGTTGCCGGCCTGATCTCGGGCCGTCAGTTCCAGCGAAACCTCGCCATTGGGTACCTTGTCGAAGGTCACCGGGAAGGCGAAAGTGGACTGCTGCTGAGTACCGGTGCTAACGACGATCCCATTGACCTTCAACTGCCTGAACGCCACCAAGCCATCGTCCACGATGGTTGCCGTGAGCAGTCCGGGATTGGTGAAGGCATAGCCGTTCTCCAGCGGATCCCCATCGACGCGCAGGTTGCTGATGATCGGTGGAGAGGTATCGCCAGGACCCTCGGGTCGTCGCACCTCTACGCTGACCGTTGCAGTGCTGGTGGCCTGGTTGACGTTGGTCGCGACGGCGAGAATGCCGAGAAATCCATTGGGCCGACCGGTGGTATCGAACTGCGTCGCATAGGGCGGCGAAGTATCGGTGGCGATGCGACTGCCGTTGACATAGAACTGAACCTTCTCAACGCCCACCACATCGGTGGCCAGTGCAGTGATATCCAACAATGCCCCGGGCTCGGTGATGATCGTTCCTGGCGACGGCGCAGTGATTTGCACCTGCGGCCCTTCACCCTGCAGGGTCAGATCGACAAAGGCGATTGCCGTTTGGCCCTGCTGACCACGAAACTGACCATAGATTCGTTTGGGACCCACGGTGGGTGACAGCGTGAAGCTGCGATTGGGCGTCAGCGGTGAGTAAGTGGCGCCACCGAAAAGCTGTGACTCGCTTAGCCGCAGTTCTGTGGCATTGCGACAGTAGGTATTGAGCGTGACCTCGACGCTGTTGACCGTGTAATAGCCATCGCTCGGCGCCAGTGTGCAGTCAATCAACGGCAGCTCGGTCAGGTATTGCCCGTACAGAACGCCAGCGGTGACAGCGTCGCCTTGCCCACCCGGGTTGTCCAGGGGATCAAATGGGCCACTGGGATGCCCCCACCAGTTGCCGAGTGCTGAAACCACGCTCGCTGGCGTCAGGTTCTGAGCGCCGAAGTTCAGGTTCGAGTAGATCTCCGAGCCTGTGATGCTCGGCGTTGCCGAATCCGAGCGCACGCCCACATGGTTGTTTCGAAGTACAAAGCCGGTGAGCGTCGGGCTGGATTCGCGAATGATCCGAAGCCCGACCGTGCTATCGCTGATCGTAACCGCATCGATGACCTGATTGGACAGCAACTCCAGACCCGCCTGCCCACCCTGGCCGGCGAACCGGATCTGCGCACCGTCCATCTGGACCGCGCCCGGTGTGTTGGCATCTACTCGTATGCCAAACCAGTCACCAGGCACCGCTGAGCCAGGGGTAGGTCCCGTCTGGCCGCCAATGGAGTCATCATCGAGGCTGGTGAAAATGACTTCACCCTGGGTCTTGAGCCCCGAATGTACGGCCATCCCCGCACCGGAGGAGAACTTGACCACAACACCGGGTTCGATCTCCAGGATCTGCGCCTGCGCGCCGAAGGAGACTGCGACACAGCAGGCCAATACGATTCTGATCGCGCTCATGGCGTCACCGTGATCGTCGGCCCGTCAAAGAAGCCCACCCCCGGCCACTGCGCTGTGAAGGTGAAGGTGCCCGGTTGCAGGCCCTGAATCTCGAACTGCACCGAGCTCTCGCCTTGAGGCACTTCAACGCTCACAGGCAGCATCGCCTCTGGCCCACTTCCCGAAAGCAGCAGCGTGATGGGTGCGGGCGCCAGGACATACTCGAAGCTATCGAGCGGGAAGACGCCCAAGAAGACCGATATGGACTGGCCAACTTGTACTGAGGTCACTGGCGCGAAGAGGTTGACTGTGGGCTCTCGCACATCAACATCGATCGCCACGTCTGGATAGCCAGCTGCGCCGACGGTCAAGGTGCCAGGGCCAATCGTGCTACCGAGCACATAGAACTCGGCCTCGGTACTGAACTCAGGGATGGTCCAAGGCAAGTCGGGCGCGCAAACTGCAGCGGGACTGCAGCTGACGGTCAACTCGACCGGCTCAGGGCTTGAGATTGAGCTCAGTATCGAGACCGGGCTGAGCAGCCCGCGCGCGGCGATCAGTTCCGGTGGGTAGAGGATTTCCAGGGTCGCCGTCGCCGTGACGGGATCAGAGTCAAAGCTGCCATAGCTGCCGATCGTTGCCCTCAAGCGGAATGTGCCAGGCCGGGCCGGCGGATCGAGCATCAGCCCGAAGCAGGTGTCACTGAAGCTGCTGCCTTCACTGATAGTCAGCTCATAGGTCTGATCGTAGATCCCTGGCGGGTTCTGATCGACGATCGAAATCTCCGCCACCAAGGTCTGATTGGCCACCCCGGGTTCGACCATGATGTACCAACCACCCTGGCACTCATCGTCACCGGGGTAGTACTCAAATCGCCCGCTCAGCGGTTGCACGCTGACTGGAACTGATGCTGCTCCGTAGGGGGACGGCGCCGCATCGGCCGTCAGCGTGTCGGGCCCAATGCTCTGTCCATCGACATCGATATCGAGCTGAGTGCCGTAGAGCTCCACCGGCGTTGGCGTGCTGCAGTTCCCGGTCGCACAGCTCATTTGCACAATGACCGGCACCGGCGAGGGCTGGGAAAGCAACCGCAAGCGGGCTTGCGAGCGCAGGCCCTGCCCGACGATCACTTCGGACTCATCGAAGCGCAGCGTGTTGGCGGAAACGGTTTGAACCGGGGAGTCGATGGATCCGGCAAGGCCCTGGACCGATGCGCGGATCGCATAGCTGCCTGGCGCCGTGGGGCTGCCGATGTAGCCGACGACACTCATCGTCCCGGTCTGATAGTCGATGAAGCTGCTGGGAGTGCCGCCGGAGGCTGAACGATAGATACCGTCGATGATGTCAGGCGGATCTGCGTTGATGACAGTCACATCGGCCACGGCCAATCGGGGAGTTTGCGTGGGCTGGGCCGAACCGGGCACCGTGAACGCCAGATTGAACTGGTCGCGACTGGAACCAGGGACGCGGACGCCGGCCAGCCCCGCAAACTGATACTCGGGCGCGACGACCGAAACACTCAAAGGCGTGGCGCTTTCGTAGCCTGAAGCCGTGGCGTTGATCAGCGTGGCGCTGGTCAGTTCCCTGCCGGTGATGAGGATGGAGGCTTGCGAGCTGTTCGCCGGAATGATCACGGTGCTGTTGACCGTCACTCTCGATGTATCAGAGCTCGTGAGATTCACTGCCAGGGCCGTGGACGGCGCGTGGGGGTCCCCGCCCTGCCGGCGTTGAATCCTGATATAGGTCGACTCCATGAACCTCCCGGAGACGAATGTTGGCTCCGAGAAGGCCAGATTGAGTCCGGCGCTACGTTGCTCTGCCGAAATCCAGGGTGCGAACCCGGGTAATGACGCCTGGATCTTGTAGGTGCCGATCGTATTGGGCACACCGATATAGCGCGTGTTGCTGAACCATCCGCCATCGGAGATCTGCGTACTGTCGCTGATCCCACTACCGCTGTTGAACTGATAGATGCCATCCACCACGTTGGGCGGCGAGGCATCGATAACGCTCAGCGCAAACACCTGGTTGGCCGCAGCCACTTGCTGCTCAGCAACGCCTGGTACGCGCCACTGCAGGAAAAAGCTGTCGCGACCACTGAACGGGGAGCGAATGTTGTCGAGCCCTTCGAAGCTCAGGACGGGCTCGACCACCGTGACCGCGAGTGGGACAGCCGTTGGTTGAACCTCATCGGCGATTGCAATGACCGGCACCGCGGTGGCCGTCACCAGATTCCCAACCGTCGGCGCTTCAGCCTCTGCCGAGCCCGGCAGAATGGTCACGGATGCAGGCAGACTGACCGAGGCGCCATCAGGATTGTCAAAGCTCACCGACACATTACGCCGAGGGCGAAACGCTGCGCCGTTCATCGACAACTGGACACGCGTGGTTCGTGAGCGCAGGCCGCGTCCGACTATGTTGGTCGCGTGGGAGAAGCTCAGCGTTGCCTGCGGTCCAACGGTCAGTGCGAAACTGCCCGAGACGAGGTTGTCGCCACTGCCTTGGATGCTCGTGACACCCTCGATCAGGCCCCGGACATTGATCGCTGCAGTGCTTTGCCCGGCGGCAATGAACACGCTCGGCTGAACCACGGTTGCGATGGACGGGTCGCTGGCAGACAGACTGACAGTCACACCCCCCTGAGGCGCCGGCTGGGAAAGGCTGAGCGTGAAGGGTTCGGTGAAGCCAGCAGGAAGCGTGCGCGCGTTGACGTCAAAGCTGACTGCGATCTGCTCGACGGTGGCGCCAATGGCAGCCTGCCCGTAGCTGGCATTGCTCGCCGTCGGCGTGACCGCGCCCTCAACATGCCCGGTTACCGGCACATTCAGCCCGGTGGCACCGGCAGGAACCGGCAGGCTCGCCGGCAGCGACAGTACCGACGGATCGGAACTCTCCAGGGTGATGGTCATGCCGCCGGGCGGCGCCACGTCCGAGAAGTTCAAGCGCGCGTTGATCGTTCCGATGGGAACAACCAGCGGAGCGACCCAGCTCATCGTCAACGGCGATACCGTGATCTCGGCCGTGTCCGGGATGTAGCCGGTGGCACTGGCGGTCAGACTCGTGCTTCCTGGTGCGATACCACTGACCGGGATGTCAACACTGACAACACCCGCTGGAATGACCGTCGTGGCCGGTACCTGCACGATGCCGTCCGGGTCGGCCGAAAGCGTGACCGTGACGGGGGTTGAAAGGGAAGAGGACGGGAAGCGGGACAGCGCCACTGATCGTACCCGCCCGACCGACACGGTAGCGGCCGTCGGCAGTGCCAACTGCGGCTGAGCCGCCACCGTCACCGATGCGGACGCGCTGTCACCACCCAAGGTGGCGCTGATGATGGCATCGCCGCCTGACAGGGCCTCAATGGCGGCCAGGGAAGAGAACGCACCCGCCGCGATGGTCACGGTGGGCTGGACCGAGACCACGCCAGATGCCGAGGTAGACATGGTCACCACTGTCTCGACGCTGGAAGGCTCGGCCAGCGAGACGAGGAAGTCACTGGACTGACCCGGGGCCAGGGACCTGAAGTGAGGTGACATGGAAACGGCTGGCGGCCGGGCACCGATATGGAGAATCCCCTCGGTCACGACGTAGGGGACACCGGTCAACGCCCAGCGCGTTTGCTGGGTGAGCTCGCCGGCGGGAACGACAATGCCATTAACGGCATTGCGCAGCGCGCCCACGGTGCCTCTGGGAGAAGAACGCAGGTCCAGCGAGAATGCCGGCCCAGCGCAGTCCTCAACTACCAGGTTGTCGAATACGGGCGAGGCATTGTTGATGCGGATACCTTGCCCAAACCGTACCGATACGTTGGCCAGTTGCGAGGCGGTTGTCCCGGCCCCGGTGAGAATCTGCAGCTCGCCCCAATCGCCCTGCGCTGCGCTGGACATGCCAGGTTGATCATTGATCGAAGTAAAGACAATCGGGCTGGACTGCGTTCCTTGCGCCAACAGACGACCACCCATGGTAGTGAGAGTCGTCCCCGTCCCCATGAAAACGGTGACGCCAGCTTCGATGGTCAAGGTAGCGCCATTGATCACGCGGACCGAGGCGGTGGCGTTGTACGGAGAAGCGGCCAGCGTCCAGGTGGTGTTCGCGGTGATGTCCCCGCTGACGTCGGTCGCATAAACCGGCGCCTGCAGCAGCATGGCGATCCCGGCAACGATCCATTGCATGAGCCACTTGGCCCAGTCCCCTGGCGACTGAACGTGCATTGGGTGGATGTCCTTTAGGGGAAGTAGCACGGCCGGACCAGGGCGATACCTGCCGAGGAGGCGTCCGGTCTGATACGGGTCAGTTCGTGAACCAGCGCATCCGAACCGCCCTGCAGGTAGTAGCTCAAGGAACTAGTCTGCTGATCGAAGCGACTCATCCAGTGGTTCTCGTCGACGAAGACCAACGGTTCAGAACCATCGATGTCGAGCGCTTGCACGTCGACGAACACGATGTCGGCGGCAACCAACAATGTGGACAGCGACGGGTTGCGGTCCAGATCCACGACCAAGACCGCTGACGAACTCAGGGTCTCGGCCACGCTGACTGTGGACAGACCTCGCTGCAACTGCGTTGGCACATCGGTGTGGTGCGTGAAGGCCTTAGCCCAGGCTCGTACACCCCCGCGTAAAACCACCGAGTCCCGTGCCACTGTCGACCGACAGGCGTCGGCGATGCTTGAGTCATCAAGCCCGGTTCCCAGAAGGACCCGGGTGACTTTTGCGTTCGACGGCCAATCAGCCAGCTGGACGAGACTTAGAAGTCTGACACCCTCGAGCGGTTGGGCTCCACGCTGAGCGCGCACATCGACGAACTCGATCTCGCCCAGCGTCGCCAGTTGATCGGCCACGATGATCTGACATCTGCCAGCCGACGTGACCGGGTCGATCATTGGCGTCGGTGGAATCTGAGTTGACCGAGTGCAATCGCCGGCGGCGGCCAGCGTCACCCCGGCAACCCATGCCGCCAACGAACTAATCATCGCGACCGTCCTGTCGCGGAGCCTCAAAGCCTCGTGCCGACAGCGTGTCGGGGGTCTCAAAACCGTGATTGGCCAGCTCATCGGTCGATGCTTGGGCCCAAACGACTTCGACCGCGCGCAGAAGCTCGGTGAGTATCGACTGGGGTGGGTTGGCCGATGAGGGTTGATCTAAGTCCACAGTGGGGGCTGCGACCGCCAACCGCGCCTGCGCGCTGTCCGGCGGTTCTGGCGCGACATCCTCAAATCCGTCCTGGTACAACAGATCGCCGACCGTGCTGGCCGTAATCGCCACACTACCGGCGTTGTTCGATCCGTCCGGATCATCACCGGCGTCTAGAACCGCTGAGACCTGGAATGTGCCACCCCGGGTCGCCTGGGCTACCAGGGTCAAGGTCGACTCCTGCTGCACAGACAAACCGCCAAAATTCCACGCGCCTTCAGTCAACGAGCCCTGATTGACATTGACTGAAACGATCGTCAAGCCAGATTCCAGCGTGAACAGCAACGAGCCTTCTGCTGGGTCCGGACCGTTGTTTTTGATCCGCATCAACACCGTGAACTCTTCATTCACGGTCACTGTTGGCGTCAGGGTGCTGACCACGACCGAAGTGTCGGCATGGGGCGTCGGCGAGGTTGAGGTCTTGGCGAAGAAATATTCGTCAATGCTCTCCCCGGCTGGCACTGCAATGTCGACAATGCTCCCAGGCAGGACTGCTCCGCCTCCACCGCCGACGGCATGGGTGCCGTTTTGCAATCCAGGCATGTCGCCAACGACCAGCGAGTAGGTACTGGAGGTCAAATTGACAAAGGAGTAGTCGCCGGTGCCATTTGTGGTAGCCGTTTGGTCAACCGGTACACCATTGACGTTGCCCAGCAGTTGCACTTCACAAGCCGCGATACCGGGTTCACTTTCCTCGCGCAGCCCGTTGTTGTTCAGATCCCGGTAGACAGTGCCCGACAGCGTCGCACCCGCAGCGTTTTCGAAGTCAATCAGGTACCCACCTGTACCGCGTGCGTCATAGACATTGAGAAAATAGTCAAACGCCGTTCCCGTAGATTGCCTGGACTTGGACAGCCAGACGTTCTGGGAGGGCAGCTGAGTACCATCTGAAACCCGAGTCGCGCCGATGATCCGCAAGCTGCCGCGGCTCTCGTCATTGACGCGCGCAAAGGCCTGTAGTGTCGATGGGGTGAAGGTCACCAAATAGCGAAGATCAGGCTGAATATCCAGTCCGGCTTCGCTCGATCGATCCACCACAACGGTGTCGGTTCCCTCTGACTCGTAGGTACGGTAGGTATCGATGTCCAACGCCAGGAAGTCGCCCACCGAATCGCGACCATCAAGATCCACCAGTACATCCTTCACCAATTCATGCGGTGTAACCGATTCGATCAGCGAGGTCAGCGCTCCGCCCAGCGCATCGTCGTGGCTGAAATCGGCAGTGAACTCAGAAAACTGGCCGGTCAGGGTGGTCGTCATGTTCCATCGACCGACCTTGCTGGTAGCAGACTCGATATCCCCAAAGTCGAGCAGTAGCGTGGGTTGTGCGGGCTCATTCTGGACAAAGGAACCCTCGATATTGAAGGCGACCAGCAGTCCTTGCTGGTTGTCGACGATGGAGGGCTGAGCGGTGTCAATCCGCATTCGGCGCGCGACCCCGGCACCGGTATTCTTGATTCGGACACCCAGCGTGAAAGGCTCTGGCGGTTCGACGATGGGCGTGAACGGATCGTCGGAGTAAACGTCAGAGGGCAAGAAATAGTCCAGGGCGAGCAGCGGCTGGGGTTCGACCGTGATGGTGTCCGGTACGACCGACACCGTCTTGGACTCGCCGCCTTGAACGTAGGAGATCGTTGCGCCGACGTAATAGATCTGGCCTGCAGCGGAGAATCCACCCGTCCCTGCAGCCGGGATGATCAACCAGTTCGCTTCAGCCTGGGAGCGAGCCGCCACAACACCGGTTCCGTCCAGACCACCGCTAATCCCAGGCGTGTCGTCCAGGCGAATAAAGAAGGCAGCGGTCGTGTTGTTGGGATCAGACGTGGCTACGACTGCGTCGCCATCCTCGTCCAGAAACTCGACATTGACCAAGAGCTGGCTCAGTTCCAGATCGGTAGCGTTGTCTATGCCCAGCTTGGCATTGAACGCCTGGCGTTCAAGACTGACCGATTGTGGGATTTCGATCCGGACCTCTGCGCAGAGAGCCTCTTGTGCTACGACCTGTGTCGGCACGTAGGGCACTATGAGCATGAGCAGGCCTGCGAGGCGATAGCTTGGCGCATTGGCGCGCGCTCCGGAATGAGTATGCCTACGAAACAACAAGTTGATCTGAAGCGCTAGGGCAACCAGTCGGTCGCATACGAACATTCCGGCTCTCCGTGGGACGACTGACACTTGGCCAACCAGGACAGGTAGCAGCCGATCCCGCCTTCTACATCCAACTGTCAAATCACACAATCTCCACATTTGGCTCCGTGATTTGCACTGCCCTCAGAGGGCTGCGTCTCTCACTCGATCTTGCGACTGAACAACTCCGGCCATGACGCAGGTTCGGGCCCGGCACGCGCTCAAGCTCAAGGCTTGCCTGCTGGTCGCTAGCCAGCACGTATCGTCTTGCCTTTCGTCACTGCCGAATGCTTGTGCCGGTCGGAACAGGGCCGCTGCGGTACCCAGCAGTGGCAGGTACTCCAGATGCCCGCCAGGTTTGGTCACACGATACCCCTCTGGCCTCTTTGAGCTGAGATCGGCAGTCGCCGTCAGATCTGTCAACGCCAATCCAAAATTGCTCACTTCTGGCGATCGAAAATTGCTGACTTTGGACTGCCGGTCAGTGCGTGTTTGAGTTGCCTTGATGGCGTTCTTCTTGCTGCTGATGAAGCCGCGTGCGGTAGCTGTTGCCGCGGATGTTGACCAGGTGGCAGTGGTGCAGGACGCGATCAATCAGGGCAGCGGCCATGACCTCGTCGCCGAGGACTGCGCCCCAGTCTTCGAAGGGCTTGTTGGAGGTCAATACGGTGGAGGCACGCTCGTAGCGGCGGTTCATCAACTGGAAAAAGAGCACCGCGCCGTCGTGGCTGACGGGCAGGTAGCCAATCTCGTCGACGACCAGCAGCGAAGGGTGGGTCAACACAGCCAGACGCTGGTTCAGGCGTCCGGCGGTCTTGGCCTGCTGCAGTGAATCGATCAGGTCGACCAGGGTGCCGTAGTACACCCGCCGTCCACGTTCGGCCGCGGTAATGGCCAGACTGATGGCCAGATGGGTCTTGCCCACGCCCGGCGGGCCCAGCAAGACTGCGTCCCCGGTCCAACGAAGACGCCACGATGGCGAAAGTGAGCAAAATTCAGCTGCCACATGTGGGCAATTTACGACTGCCGCCGACAAGATCATGATCAGCAGCGTACTGAAGTCGACGTACGTACCTCCACCTCCGCGAGTTTGACGGTTGCGGGTTGCCCACTGAATTGTCCACGATTCCGAAATCACCAAATTCTCACTTGAATACCGCGGATCACCACGCGCGATCCAGCGAATGGACTTTCACTTTTTTCAGCAACGTACCCTTCGGTGGCTGGGTCTATCTCAACAAGGCGAACTGATCGAGTCGCTCCTCCTCCTCCTCCTCCTTCTCCTGATTGCGGATGTATGTCCGCATCATCGCTTCGTCTCGACCGACCGTTGATACGAACGAAGTAGCCCCGGGCCCAGATGTGCTGACCTGCGAAGTTGCGCTTGCGCTCCCCGTACGCCCGCGCCAGATGAATCGCGCTCTTGCCCCTGATGTAGCCCTGCGACACTGCAAACGTCGGTGGTAAGCGTGGGCTTCGGTTCGTTGATCCGCGCCCCCAGTGCAGCAGCCATCGAAGGCTGCTTGACCAAGGTCACGTCAAACCGAATTCGCCGGTTCTGAGCGCCTTCATGCGGCCATCCACCTTGCACTATGCTCCGGGCGTGCGCCTGGGAGGGAGTGCACCGTGTCCGACATCGAGCTTGAAACACCTCGACCCTTTGTCGTGCCCTGTCGTCGTCTGGCAGCCGGCGCACCGCTGCGCTGGTTGGCGGCGGGCTGGCACGACTGGCGCCGGGCGCCCGGACTGAGCCTGCTCTTCGGCAGCGTGATCGCACTGCTGAGTCTGGCGATTTCGGCGCTCGCCTGGCAGCTTGGGCGCTTCGCGCTGCTGGCTGCGCTGCTGTCCGGATTCATCTTCATCGCACCGTTGCTGGGCGTGGGTCTGTACTGCGTCAGCCGCGAACTGCAGGCCGGGCGTCGGCCAAACCTGCGGCATTCCTTCACGCTGGCCCGTCGTGTGGTCGGTCAGGCGGCGGTCTTCGCGCTGGCGCAGCTGGTGGTGCTGCTGGTCTGGTCAAGGGCCGGCATGATGGTCAGCGCCTTCGTACCGATCGACCCGCACGACTGGCACACGCTGGCCGAGTTCCTGTTGATCGGCTCGGCAGCCGGTTCGGTCTTTGCCGCGCTCACCTTCGCCGCCGCAGCCGTGTCCTTGCCGATGATCGCCGACCGCGAGGTCGACATGATCACGGCCTGCATCTCCAGCATCAACGCGGTGCTGCGCAACAAGACGACGATGCTGCTGTGGGGGTTGCTGCTGGCCGGTCTGACCGCGCTGGGCTTCCTGACCGCCGGCCTCGGACTGGTCTTCCTGATGCCCTGGCTGGCCTACGCCACCTGGCACGCCTATCGAGACACGCTGGATCCGGCAGGCTGGCCGCCGCTGGATTGACCCGCCGATGTCGGTCAGGTCAACCCGCGACTGCCCGATCGATCAGTCGCTGCTGGCCGGTAGCGACTGCCCGTCCTCGCCCAGCAGCACCAGCTCGCCCCAGCCGAGTTCGCGCAGCGAGGCTTCGATCTCCCGTCGATCGCCGACAACCAGCCAGATGAAGTCGTCCTGGCGCAGATACTGCTGCGCAGCCGCCGACACCTCGGTCAGCGGCAGCGACTGCAGGCGCTGGGTGGTCTGGCTGACATAGTCCAGCGGCCGGTCGTAGCGAAGCATGCCCTGGATCGCCGAGGCGACGGCGCCGGCAGTCTCGAAACTGCCCGGCAGGCCGCGAATCTCGTTGTCGACAATCCGCTGCAACTCAGCCTCGGCGGGTGGTCGGCTGCTGCCGATCTCGCTCAGCTCCCGCGCCATTTCGGCCAGTGCCTGGGCACTTTCCGGCGTCTGCACCTGGGCATACAGCATCAGCGGCCGTGGGCCGCGGCCGTTGCTGGCGAAGGCATAGGCGCCGTAGGCCCAGTGCTTGTCTTCGCGCAGATTCATGTTCAGGCGTGAGCTGAACATCCCGCCCAGCACATTGACGGCCGCATCGATGGCCGTTTCGTCGGCACTGCCGGTGGGCGGGAGCAATCGACCGCCGAGCAGCAGCGACTGCGGCGCGTTCGGTCGATCGATCAGGTACAGCCGCGGCGTCGTCGCGGCCGTCGCAGGCGGAATGGCGGGCGCTGCTTCCACGGCCTCACCGCGCCAGCGCCCGAAGGCCCGCTCCAGCTGGGGCAGAATCTGATCCAGTTGGCTGTCGCCGACCACAACCAGCTGCATGCCTTCCGGGCGCAGCGTGGCGCGCTGCCAGGCCAGCAGGTCCTCGCGCCGCAGCGCAGAGATCGACGCTTCGTCGCCCGATCCGGTGAAGGGGATCGCATAGGGATGACCGGCGCCGTAGAGCAACGGTGGCAGCAGACGCAACGCCAGCCCCGTCGGCTGTGCCCGTTCCTGCGCAATGCTGGCCAGCCAGCGCGAACGCAACCGCTCGATCTCGCCCTCGTCGAAGCGCGGGCGGCGAATGACATCGGCCAGCAGATCCAGCGCGGGTTGCAGCGACTCGCGCAGCGTCGAAAGGCCGACGCTGGCGTGATCCAGTCCGCTGCCGGCCGCGAGGCTGGCGCCCAGCTCGTCCAGCGTGGTGGCGATCTGCAGGGCATCACGCTCACCGGCACCCTCATCAAGCATCGACGCGGCAAAGCCGGCCGTCCCCAGCGGCAGACCCAACCGCGCATCGGAGGCCGAGCCGCCTGCGAAGATGGCGCTGATCTGGATCACCGGGACGGCGTCGCGGCGGGCGAAGTAGACCGGAATGCCGTTGCTCAGGCGGGCCTGTTCGATGGCGGGGAACTGCACCGTCGGGAAGCTGTCGACGCTGGGCACCCCGGTGCTGCGATCCACGGCATCGTCCAAGGCTTCATCGCGAGCGGTGAACGGGCTGATCAGGATCGTGTGATCGCCCTGCGCCAGCCAGCGGCCGGCGGCATCACGGACGTCTTGTGCCGACATCTCCACGGTGCGCTGCAGACTGGCACGGACCGCACCGGGGTCACCCAGGTGCACCTGGCCGGCGGCCAGTACGTCGGCCTTGCCGCCGAAGCCACCAATACGCTCGACCCCGCGGATGAAACTGCTCTCGATACCCCGACGCACCCTGACCAGCTCGGCTTCGGTCGGCCCGTCGCGGAGCAGCTGGGCCAGCTCGGCCATCACCGCCGATTCGATCTGCGCTTCGTCGACGCCGCTCTTGATGTCGACGCTGATGCTGAACAGCCCGGCCAGTTCGAAGCTGGAATTGCTCACCGACACGTTGTCGGCAATCTGGTCGCGATAGACCAGCCGCTGGTACAGCCGCGAGGTCTTGCCGCCACCGAGCACTTCAGCTGCGACATCCAGCGCCTCGGCCTCGTGATCACCCATCGGCGGCACATTCCAGCTGCGCGTCCAGCGCGCCTGCGGGACGCGATCCTCGATCACTTCACGGGTCGACAGCTGGCGTGCGGCGATCTGCCGCTGCATCCGTTGCCGCGGTGGGCCCGAGCCGATCCAGCCGAAGTACTGCTCCACCAGCGGGCGTGCGGTGGCGACATCCACATCGCCGGCCAGCACCAATGTGGCATTGGCGGCGCCGTACCAGGACTCGAACCACAGCCCGACATCCTCGACCGCCGCAGCATCGAGATCCTCCATCGAGCCGATCGTGTCGTGGTGATAGGGGTGACCGGGCGGAAAGCTGCTGGCCAGCAATCGTTCCCACAACGCCCCGTAGGGCTGGTTGTCGCCCTGGCGCTTTTCGTTCTTGACCACGCCACGCTGCTCATCCAGCTTGGCCTGGTCGATCGCCGGCAGCAGATGGCCCATGCGGTCCGATTCCATCCACAGCGCCATCTCCAGCGCCGTCGTCGGCACGGTCTGGAAATAGTTGGTGCGATCCTGCGATGTGGTGCCGTTCATGTCGGTGGCGCCGACCTGCTCAAAGGGATCAAAGAACTCACCCGGGTGGTTCTTGCTGCCGTTGAACATCAGGTGTTCGAACAAGTGGGCGAAGCCGGTGCGGCCCGCCGGCTCGTCCTTGCTGCCGACGTGGTACCAGACGTTCACGGCCACGATCGGCGCCTTGCGGTCGGTGTGCACCACCACCGTCAGACCGTTGTCGAGCACGAAGCGCTCATAGGGCAGTTCGGGCAGCTCGCTGGCAGCCAGCCAGGTGGGCACAAGGAGCAACCAGAGCAACCTCCAGGGACGAAAACTCATGCCGGCATCCGTTCGATTCGGGACAAAAGGGCGCCAAGCATACGACCTGTCCCGTTGACAGAACCTCAACCGCTGAGCCGGACCTGCCCAGGGCGTCGCCGGCTGCACGGCTGACCTGCGTCATTCGGGCGATGCCGGCGTGCGCGCTAACATCGCCCGTCGCCGTTGATCGAAGCTCGCCCATGACCCCTCTGAATGCCGCCCAGATGGCCCGTGCGCAGCAGATTCACCGGTTGCTCGGCAGTGGCGGACTGGCTCAGGCCGTGACTCAGGCTCGCGCGCTCGCGCAGGAAGCGCCGGCGGCGCCCGATGCGCAACAATTGCTCGGCATCTGCCTGGGTCAGGCCGGTGATGGCGTTGGCGCCGAAGCGGCTCTGCGGCGCGCGTTGCAACTCGCGCCGGGCCAGCCCAATGTGCTGGCCAACTACGCCACCTTGCTGCGCAAGCTGGGGCGGCATGCCGAAGCGCTGGAGTGTTGGCAACAGGTCACCCGCTCGCTGCCTACGCAACCCGCCGCATGGCTGGAACTGGGACTGTGCGCGCTGACGCTGGGTAGGGCCAGTCAGGCGCAGTCTGCGCTGCAACGCGCGACCGAGCTCCAACCCGGCAATGCGCGGGCCTGGCACGGCCTGGGGAATGCCCGGCGTGCCATCAATGACCTCGCAGGCGCCGACGCGGCGCTGCGGCACAGTCTGGACCTGCAGCCCGGCAACGCCCGCGCCTGGGCCACTTTGGGTGGTGTGCAGCGGATGCTCGGTCGGCCACAGCAGGCCTTGGTGTCCTACCAGCAGGCACGTCAGCACGGCGGCGAGGGGCCGGAGCTCAGTGATGCCGAGATTGGTGCCCGAGTCGAGGTCGGCCAATTGACCGAGGCGACGGCTCAGGCGCAGCAGCTGACCCGCGAGTATCCCGACTATGTGCCGGGCCACGTCACCCGCGCCAACATCCAGTGGGAATACGGTGAGCGAGGCGACGGCGCCGAGGATCCACTGAACGCCTTTCGAGGCGCGGCCGATGCGCGCCCGGAACACGGCGAACTGCAGTTGGCCTACGTGTCCTTTCTGCTGGAAGCCAAGCGCTGCGAGGAAGCCCTGCAACGGTTGGCACAGCTGCGCGGCCGCGAAGACCATCCCTTGCTGGTGACACTGCAGGCCAACGCGCTGGAATTGCTGGACCGGCCGGATCAGGCGGCGCCGTTGTATGCGCAGGCCCATCGCGACTGGGGACGAGACAATCCCAGCTTCCTCAACGCCTATGTTCGCCATCTGCTCAAGGCCGGCCAGTGGGATCGCGCGGCCGAGCTGTCCCGTCATGCGGTCGACATCGATCCGGACAATCAGGAGAGCTGGGCCTATCTGGCCACCGCCTGGCGGTTGCTTGGCGACGAGCGCGAGCACTGGCTGTGCGACTACGAGCAGCTGGTCGCGCTGGTCGAGGTTCAGCCACCGCCGGGCTACGCCAGCATGGCCGAGTTTCTTGACGCGCTGATGGCCACGCTCGATCGCCTGCATCAGGCCACCACCGAACCGGTGCGGCAGAGTCTGCGCGGCGGCTCGCAGACTTCCGGTCGCTTGTTTGGTCGGCCGGAGCCGGAGATCGTGGCGGTGGAGCAGGCGCTGCTGCGCGCCATCGAAGGGCGCATCGCTTCGCTGCCGGTCAACCCCGAACATCCCTACCTGCGGCGGCGCCAGCGCAGCGTCAGCTTTTCCGGCTCCTGGTCGGTCAAGCTGTGGTCATCGGGCAATCACGTCAACCACTTCCATTCCGAAGGCTGGATGAGCTCGGCCTTCTATGTCGCCCTGCCGCCGACCGTGCGCCAGGCCGCCGAGGACGACCACGCCGGCCATATCCAGTTTGGCCAGCCGCCAGTCGAGCTGGGTCTGAACCTGCCCCCGCGCCGCGTGATTCGACCGCAATTGGGTCACCTGGCGCTGTTCCCCTCGTACCTGTGGCACGGCACCGTGCCCTTCGTCGATGAGCACCCGCGCGTCACGATCGCCTTTGACATGCTGCCAAAGGCCTGAGGCCTACGGTTCTTCCGCCGCGTCGCCTGTTCGACCCGGCGCCGAATCATCGAATACGGCGCTGACCTGACGGCTGCGATTGACCTGCAGCTGCAGTACATCGGGGCGCGAATAGTGTCCGCAGGGATCGAAATTCTGGCGGGCGCGGCGGATCGCGGCCGCCTCCAGCGTCGCCGTCAGCAGGCGCGCTTCGCCTGCCTGCGGTTCGAGCAGCCATTGGCCGTCCGGCGCGGCGATGCAACTGCCGCCATCGGCGCTGGCCTGCTGCAGGCAGCGTTGCAGGGTGTCGGCCTCCGGCAAGGCGGGGTCGATCAGTGTGGGATCCCACAAGGCGCCAACCGAGAGCGCATAGGCGCGTCCCTCCAGCGCGATGCAGCGGGTGATCAGCTCGGTGTTGCGCACATTGCCTGGCCACAAGGCCACATGCACATCCACGCCCTGGGCGTACAGGGCGGTGCGCGCCAGCGGCATCCAGTTCTCCCAGCAGTTGAGGCTGCCGAGGGTGAAGCCGTCGATCTGGAAGGTCCGCAGACCATGGCCATCGCCCGGCGACCAGACCAGCCGTTCCTCGTAGGTGGGCATCAGCTTGCGGTGGACATTGCGGACCCGGCCGCCGTCGTCGATGGTCACCGCACTGGCGTAGAGGCTGTGACCGCCGCGATCCGCAGGCCGCTCGATGATGCCCAACACCACCCAGCAGCGCTGATCGCGGGCCGCATCGCAGACCGGGTCCAGATCGCCACGGTCGATGCACACCGCCTGATCGGCGTAGTGGGCGAACAGCGTCTGCTGCAGCGGCGATTCGAAACGGGCGCCATCGGTGTGTTCCAGCCAGAAGGGATAACCGGGCACGAAGGCTTCACCGAAGCAGACCAGCCGGGCCTGATCGGCACCGGCCGCGGCAATGGCCTGACAAACCCTGGCCAAGGTCCCGGCGCGGTCCAGCCAGCAGGGCGCCAGCTGTGCCAGGGCCACGTGCAATTCACCCATGCCGATCTCCTGCGGTCGCGAGGGTC
The DNA here is from genome assembly GCA_041395325.1 of Lysobacterales bacterium. Taxonomy (GTDB): domain Bacteria; phylum Pseudomonadota; class Gammaproteobacteria; order Xanthomonadales; family SZUA-5; genus JAWLAT01. The sequence continues at coordinate 104,269 of JAWLAT010000012.1, read as the reverse complement.
GCTGCGAGGGAGCAAGCGTAGCGGCTCGAACCCGCGGTGGCGAAATCCGCATGCGGCGCTGCTAAAGTACGGCCATCGCTTGAATCGGGGGAATCAACGATGCGTCGTCTGGCACCGTGGCTGTTGCTGTTTGCCTGTCTGAACGTGGCCGCCCAGCAGCGCGGCGACTGGGTCCTGGCCCAGTGGCAGGGCGGCGAATACTGGTTCCCCGGGGTGATCGAGAAGGTTAACGGCAACAAGATCACCATCGTCTACGACGACGGCACCCGCGAAACCCGCCCTTACAACCAGGTCCGCCCCTACGACTGGCGCGTCGGCACCCGCGTGCACTGCCAGTGGGCCGGCGGCACCGACTGGTACGCCGGCCGAATCACCCGCATGCACCGTGACGGCGTGACCCTGGACATCGAATACGACGATGGCGACCGCGAGCGGACCCGGACGGGGTCTTGTCGGTCGTACTGATCGTTCGTCGCCTCCTGGTCAGCACTTGGCCAGCGACCGTTCCTCGACCCGACGCGAGTCTCCTCGCGCCGGAATCAGTCTGGATACATGGTCACGTGGTTCATGAGCCTCAAATCAGTCTGGAGGCATGTTCTGAACCTGCGGATCTACTTGATGCTTGGTTGAATGTTTGCGATGTTCGACGTCGACGTTGATGTTAATCGTCTCAGACTGTGAATTTACGTCATTGATCGTCATGGTGATGCCGTCGCTGCTGATGGTCGGCGCCCCGAGTTGATTCTTCCGGTCCGTCGAGTTGTAGCCCGTGATTCGATAATCAGTCGCCGCGGAACCCACTAGTGTGAATTCAAGAGTCGTATTGGATTGCGTCGCAACCGCGCTTTCCGGATTCGACTGGAGGCCACCCTTTGATTCTGATAGCTGGTATTGGATCGTTGGCATGTCGTGCTCCTCGTAGTTACCTAGGTGAATCGGTTGCCCGGGTAAGGCGTATAGCGCGCTCGGCATCGTAACCCAGCCTTTCGAGTTCTGCCGTGAGTCTCGAAAGCTCGATCTTGTTTTTCTCCGCTGCTGCAATCAAGGCCTTGATCTGTAGCCCGTCGTCGCCTCGGCGAAGTTCCGGTAGTTCCGCCAATGCCTCGGCAGCCTGAAAGCTCTGGCTTCTCTCAACTTCAGAGCTGCAAAGCCCTCTAGCAACGAGAAGGAGCGCGAGGTCTCTTGGTGCTTCGTCAGAGGAGGATTGAACGCCCGCAGAGCGATCGCGTTCTTCCGTGGGGCAATCGCTGTCAAGTGCTCGGAGCAGAGATAGCCGGGACTCCACTCGCAACAAGTTTCGATCAGTTGTGCCAGCTGCAGCCGAACTCTTGAGTCGCTGCTCGATCGCTTGGAGTTCGCTCAGACCACTCGCGGTGTTGGCCAGAACTGCCGTTGCCCAGGCAACGTCAATCTGAGCCGAAATGACCTGTTCCGCCCATCGTCGATTGCTGGGATCCGTGCGTGAAGCCGCTGCATAACCATCCAAGGCCGCAGCGAGGCGATCAATCGCTGCCTTGTCGCCCATCGAGACTTGGAGCCTCGCAAGAATATGAGTCGCCACGGCTTCTTTCCAGATCCACCAGGATTCCCCCGTTCGCGCTGACCGGATCGCAGAAGTCAGCTCGAGTTGTTGTTCAAAATATGCCCTCGCGACACTGGGTTTACGTTCTGATGCTAGCGCGCTCCCGATCCACGAAAGGCTGTCGGCCAGATCGACACGAACGTTGTCGTCGTCCGGATGGGACTCCAGATAGCGGCGCTTCAGTGCAACGGAGCGTTCGTAGTAGTCGATGGCCTCGGCATTCTGATCGCGCCGACTGGCCACGGTACCGAGGTTGTTGAGCGCATAGGAGGTCTCCAACAGACCCAGGCCCGACTCGGCGGTGATCGGCTGGAGCGCTTCGGCATGCGCCAGATAGTCCCCGAAATGCTGACCGGCGCCAGCGAGGTCATTGGCCTGCAGGTCCAGATAGCCCAGCCAGTAGGCGACATTGCCTTGCTCGTAGAGCAGGTCGGCAAGGTCGGCGGGATCCGAGTCGGCCTGCTGCAGCGTTCGCTCGGCTTCCGCGAAGGCTTGGGCTGCCTGCTCGGTCTGCTGCCGCTGTACATAGACCTCACCGAGCGTGCGCAGGGCGCGGGCGCGCTGGATGGCGCCGATTCCGGCGTCGCTGCTGGTGCTGGCGGCGCTGAGATAGCGCATGGCTTCATCGCCGACCGTTTCCAGCAGGTCCAGCCGACCCAAGGGCCGCAGCTTGTCGGCCAGATCGCCGAGCATGACGCCCACCAGGCCTTCGGCCTGTACTCGTCGCTGCTCGGCCAGGCTCTGTGCCTGACGGGCCTGGCCGAGGCCGTAGAGCGCCACGCCAATGCCGCCCAGCAGCGCCAGCAGCGCGATGCCAACGGCGGCACTGGCCCAGCGGTGGCGGCGCAGGAAACAGGCGATCGCATAGGCCCGACCGCCGCCCATCGCCACGACCGGATGACCACCACGCCAGCGGCGCAGATCCTCGGCCAGCGCGGCGGCCGATTCGTAGCGTGCTTCGCGGTCGCTGGCCGTGGCCTTGAGCAGGATCGCGCGCAAGGGCTTGGGCACCATCCGGCGCAGGCGCAAGCTGTGTTCCTGCGGCACGTCGCTGGCGGGTCCGATGTGGGCGGCGGAGCCGGTCAGCTGCGCCGCCTGCAGATGGCTGAGAGCGATGGCACCGTCGGCGCGGATGCCCAGTCGCAGGCACAACAGTGCGGCCAGCGTGGCGCCCAGTCCGTAGACGTCGGCGCGGGCATCGATGCCGCGTCCGTCCGGCTGGGCCTGTTCGGGCGCCATGTAGGCCCGCGTTCCTGCGGTACCCAGCGTGCCGGCGGCGCGACCCTGTGCGCCGCCAATGGCGACGCCGAAATCGATGATCTTGGGCAAGGCCTCGCCCTGGTGCTCGCTGACCAGCACGTTGGCCGGCTTCAGATCACGATGGATCAGACCGCGCTGGTGGGCGTGCTGAATGCCCTGACAGACCTTCTCGAACACGCCGATCAGCCGCGGCAGATCGGGCAGTCGATCGCAGACCCAACGGTCCAGGGTTTGCCCGTCGACCAGTTCCATCGCGAAGAACATCAGGCCGCCAGGCAGCTGGCCGGCGTCGTAGATCTGCGCGATGTAGGGATGCACGAGCATTGCCAGCGCCTGGCGTTCGACCAGGAACCAGGCCTCGGCGATGCGATCATTGAGGGTGCGCGAGAGCAGCTTGACTGCGACTTCGCGCTTCAGCGGTGCAGTCTGCTGTGCCAGCCAGACTTCGCCCATGCCGCCCTGGCCGAGTGGACGCAGCAGCTGATAGGGGCCGAGCAGCATGCCGGCCTTGGGGCCTTCGTCCGGATCGACCGGCGCCAGCACGTGACCACTGAGCGTGTGGCTGGCGTCGGCCAACGGCTGCGTGTCCGGATGCTCCGGCACTGGCGACCCCTCATTGGGTGACGACAAGGCGCGTTCCCCGCCGATCAGCGACGCAAAGGTCTACAGGGTAGCGCGGCGCTACCCCAGCGGTCGCCTGCCATGCGCACAGGCCTTGGCGGCGTGACATTGCTTGACGAGTGCAGCTGTACCGGCTTCAGGCAATGCGACGCAGACGTGCTTCGGGTTTGCTGCACGCCAGCGGCGGCAGACTGGCCACGTCGGCGAGCAGGGCCGCGGCGGTAATCCGCGGTCCGGCGCCATTGCCGCCAATCAGCAACGGTTGGTCGGCGTGGAACTCGCTCCACAGCAGGGCGCGGTTGGCCGCGCCGCGACCCTGTGCCAGCGGGTCGTCCAAGGGCACCGACACCGCGCCGACTTCGGCGCGCTGACCGTCGAAACTGGCGCGGTAGATCCAGCGTTCGCCTCGCTGATTAGCCTCGATCAGGCGCTGGCGCCAGACGTCTTCGCCCGCCTGCAGCCAGTCCGGCAGCGCTTGACCGGCGCCGCGCGGGGGCAACAGCGGCGCCAGTTCGATCTGCTCGCGCGCCAGTCGCAGGCCGGCATGCCGCAAGGCGATCAACAGTTTGCGGGCCACGTCCTCACCGGCCAGGTCGGCCGCCGGATCGGGTTCGGCCAGGCCCTGCGCCACCGCCGCCTGGACCGCGTCGGCCAGCCCGCTGCCCAGATGCAGCTGATCCAGTACGAAGCTGAGGGTGCCCGACAAGGTGGCCTGCAGCTGCAGCAAGCGATCACCGCTGTCGTGCAAGCGCCGCAGACTGGTCAGGATCGGCAGGCCGGCACCGACCACGGCGCTGCAACCCAGCTGCGCCGTGTGCTCGGCCAGCCAGGCCCAGTCCTCGCCAGCAAAGGCAAGCTTGTTGGCGGCGACCACGGCGTGTCCGCGCTGCAGCCAGTCGCGGTAGTGGTCGGCGACTTCCGGCGCTGCGGTGGCGTCGACGATGACCGTCCCCGGCGGCAACTGCCGGGTCAGCGCCGTGAGCGGCAATCGGTTGGACCCGGCGCTGCGCAGGCTGGCGAGCGCCTGTTCCGGCGACAGGCCATCGCCGGCCAGTTGCGCACCGGCCCGGTTGGCCACGGCGACCAGCCGGGCCACCTGTGGTCGAGCCTGCAGCAGTTCCAGCAGCGAACTGCCGACACGCCCGGTGGCGCCCACCAGTGCCAGCGGACGCGCCGCGCGAGCCTCGCCGGCGCTGCTCACCACACGCAGGGGCGCCGCGCTGGGCTGCAGGAAATGACGCAGGGCCGACTCGAAACGGTCGGCGTCGGCCAGGAAACCGTCGTGACCGCGGGGAGAATCGATCCTCAGCAGGCGCCCGTCGGCCAGCTGCTCGGCCAACGCCGCCTGCTCGCGCGGTGGGTAGAGTCGATCGGATTCGATCGCCACCACCAGCGTCGGCACCCGGATGCGCGCCAGCACCTGTTCGGCCGGTTCGCTGGCGGCGAGGTCAAAGCGGTTCATCGCGGCCGTCAAACGCAGATAGCTGTTGGCATCGAAGCGCTGTACCAGCTTGTTGCCCTGGTGATCCAGGTAGGACAGCACCTGCAGGCGACCATCGGCGCGCTGGCTGCGACCGAATCGGCGTTCAAATTCCTCGGCGCCGCGGTAGCTGTAGTGGCCCAGTTGACGGGCCAGCGCCAATCCCTGTTGCGGTGCGGCGTCGGCACCGTAATGACCACCGGCGAAGTCAGCGTCCTGCCGGATCAGCGCGCATTGCAGTTCGCCGAGTGCGACCGCATCGGGCGGCTGCCGCCAGCTGGTCGCCACCAATGCCAGCCGGCGGACCCGGTGCGGTTCCTGCAGCGCCCACTCCAGCGCCTGGAAGCCGCCCATCGAGCCGCCCAACACCAGCTCGATGCCGCGCAGATCCAGGTATTCGAACAACAGTCGCTGGTGCGCCACCAGATCACTGATGCTCAGCTCCGGAAACTCGCCCTGCCAAAGGGATCCATCGGGCCGCGCACTGGTCGGGCCATGACTGCCATAGCAGCCACCCAGCACATTGGCGCAGACAATGAAGTGGCGTTCCGGATCCAGCGCCTTGCCAGGTCCGAACAAGGCCGACCACCAGCTGGCCACATCGGTCGATGCGGTCAGCGCATGACAGACCCAGATCACGTTGTCCCGTCGCGCATTCAGCCGCCCCCAGGTCTGGAAGGCGATCGTGGCGGACTCCAGCACCGCACCACTGCGCAGCAGCAGAGGCTGCTCAGGTGTGTGGAAGCGCAGGGTGGTGGGGAGGTGGCTACTTGGGGTCATTGGGCGCTTTGTGTCGGCTGAGGGCTGGGGGCTCAGGGCTGAGGGGTCAGGGAGGAGCAGCCTGAAGTGGCCGTGGCATCGGTCGCTCCGCCCTCAGCCCTAAGCCCTCAGCCCTGGTTCGGAGGTCCGCGCTACGCGGACTTGCGAACCGCGACGCCCTCCAGCGCCTGGGCGAAGTCGCCGATGATGTCGTCGATGTGTTCGATGCCGACCGAGACGCGGACCAGGCCCGGCGTGACGCCGGCGCTGCGCTGTTCGGCATCGCTCAGTTGCTGATGGGTGGTGCTGGCCGGGTGGATCACCAGGGTCTTGGCGTCACCGACGTTGGCCAGGTGGCTGGCCAGCTGCAGCTTGTCGATGAAGGCGGCCGCCGCTTCCTTGCCGCCGGCAATCTCGAAGGTGAAGACGCTGCCAAAGCCGTTGCGCAGATAGCGCTTGGCTTTCAGATGCGAGGGATGGTCGGAGAAGCCGAGGTAGTTGACCCCGGCCACCTGCGGATGCGAACGCAGCCAGTGGGCCAGCGCGTGGCTGTTCTGGTTGTGCCGCTCCACCCGCAGCGAGAGGGTTTCCAGACCCTGCAGCAGCAGGAAGCTGTTGAAGGGCGACTGCGCCGGACCGAGGTCGCGCAGACCCTCGACGCGGGCCCGGATGATGTAGGCGATGTTGCCGAAGTCGCTGCCCTCGCCGAAGGTCTCCCAGAAGTTCAGGCCGTGATAGCCGGGCGAGGGCTCGGAGAACAGCGGGAACTTGCCATTGCCCCAGTTGAAGCGACCGGCATCGACAATGACCCCACCGATCGAGGTGCCGTGGCCGCCGATCCATTTGGTGGCACTGGCCACGACGATGTCGGCACCGTGGTCGATGGGGCGACACAGATAGCCGCCGGCACCAAAAGTGTTGTCGACGATCAGTGGAATGCCGTGGTCGTGCGCGACCCGCGCGATCTTCTCGAAGTCCGGCACATTGGCGCCAGGGTTGCCGATGGTCTCCACATACAGCGCCTTGGTGCGCTCATCGATCAGCGCTTCAAAGCGTGAGGGGTCGTCGCCGTCGACGAACTTCACGCCGATGCCCAGCCGCGGCAGCGTGACCTTGAACTGGTTGTAGGTGCCGCCGTACAGCAGGCTGGTCGAGACGATGTTGTCGCCGGCCTGGGCCAGGTTGGTGATGGCCAGGAACTGTGCCGCCTGACCCGAGCTCACCGCCAGCGCCGCCACCCCGCCTTCCAGCGCCGCAATGCGCTGCTCGAACACATCCGAGGTGGGATTCATGATCCGCGTGTAGATGTTGCCAAACTGCTGCAGGCCAAACAGCGCCGCGCCGTGCTCGGCCGAGTCGAAGGTGTAGGAGGTGGTCTGGTAGATCGGCACGGCGCGGGCGTTGGTGCCCGGGGCGGGGGTCTGCCCGGCGTGCAGTTGCAGGGTTTCGAAGCGGTAGTTCTGGCTCATCGCGGCGCTCTCCGGGGCAGGACCTGTGACAGTCGTAAAGTCGTATAGACGTCTATACGGCCGCTAGCCTAGTCGGCAGTGGATGGGAGCGTCAAGCACCATTCACGGCGAACGGGTCGGAATTCACAGCGAATCGGGGCGCCACAGGCAGTGCGCCGAGGGGCGGTTGGATCAGTCGCGCCGATCTTCGACCAGCACGCAGCGGCCGCTGAAATACACCCGCACCCGCTGGCGCTGCTCCATCCACAACGCCGCCAGACCCATCAGGCCGTTGAGCACCAGCGTGGGCAGGAACAAGGCAAAGGCCAGGCCGACCTGCTGCAGGGCAAGCGCGACCACCGCGACCATCGCGGTCGCGGAGTAGAACAGGTCCCAGCCCCAATGCGACGGCGAGGCATCACGTCGATGCAGCTTGCGCAACGACCCCACGGCCATCGGCAGGGCGAGGAGGACTCCGACCAGCCACTCGGTCGGACCGACGTGCGGCTGCCACAGCGCCCGTGCATCGAAGAAGATCCACAACAACAAGCCGAATAGCGGCAGATGCACCCAGACCACTCGGCCCCAGGGACGTGGCCGGGGGGCCGGTGCGTCGACCGACTCGGACTGGGGTGGGCGATACGGATCCATGCTGTCGATCAACGGCGTACCGCTGGGATCCTGGGCCGGAGCGGCCGCAGGAATGGAGCGGGTGATGGGAATCGAACCCACGCTATCAGCTTGGGAAGCTGAAGTTCTACCATTGAACTACACCCGCTCAGGGGCAGCCTCGACGCAATATAGCCAAGCTTGGGGCGGCGTGCCAGCGGGCCTGGTCGCGATCGCGCGCCGGCCATTCCGGTTGGCCGGGTCATCCGACCCATGCCGTCGATCCGCTTTGCGGTTAACCTGCAGCGCTCCCCCGTTGGCAGACCTGCAGATGAAGCTCCGAGCCTCGCGTGCACCTTTCTGGCTGGCCCTGTGCGCCGCGCTGCTGTCGCCGCTGTCGCTGAGTGCGGGCACCGCTGCCGAGGACTTCGAGGCCCTGTGGAAAGCGGATTGGGATTGGCGCCTGACGCAGAGCCCGCGGATGGCCGGTGACGTCGGTGAGACGCCTCGCTCCGATCATCTGGAATCGGTCGACGAGGCGACACAGCAGGCGCAGGGCCAATACTGGGCCGAGCTGCTGCGCAAGCTGGATGGAATCGATGCCAACGCGCTGAACGTCGAGGACTACGCCAACTACGCGATCTTCCGGCATCAGATCGAAACCTCATTGGACGGCGTGCGCATGCGGGCCTATCAGATGCCGATGAACGGCGATTCGAGCTTCTTTGGTGGCCTGCAGCACTGGGCCCAACGCCAGCAACTGAGCGACGCGGCGGCTGTGAATCGGTATCTGACCCAGCTGGCCGACGTGCCCCGCTGGCTGGGTGAGCATCAGGCCAACATGGCCGCCGGCCTCGCCGCTGGTCGAACCCTGCCGAAGATCATCCTGACCGGCCGCGATGGTCCCTTGCGCAGCGAAGCCGAACTGAAGGACCCCACCGCCAGCGTCTTCTATGCACCGCTACGAACGCTGCCCGACGCGCTCGATCAGAGCGCACAGCAGGCAGCCCGTGAGCGCGCGGCGAAGCTGATTGGCGAGCAGGTCCTGCCGGCACAGCGTCGCTTGCTGGCCTTTCTGGTCGATGACTATCTGCCGGGCGCTCGCGACAGTATCGGCGCCAGCGAGTTGCCCGACGGTGATGCCTACTACCGCGCGCAGATCCGCGAGTTCGTCACGGAGGACCTGAGCCCCGAGGAGATCCATCAGACCGGCCTGAGCGAGGTCGCGCGGATTCGCGCCGAGATGGAACAGATCATCGCCGAGCTTGAATTCGACGGTGATTTCGCAGCCTTTCTCAAGTTCCTGCGCACCGATCCGCAGTTCTATCCCACCACGCCCTATCAGCTGCTCGCGCACGCCAGCTACTACGCCAAGAAAATCGACGGCAAGCTGCCCGAGTACTTCGGCAAGTTGCCGCGCGCGCCCTACGGCGTGGCGCCGGTGCCCGATGCCATCGCACCCTTCTACACCGCCGGCCGCTATGTGCCGGGCGGCCGCAACGGTGGCTCGGGGACCTACTGGGTCAATACCTATCAGCTCGACGCCCGGCCGCTCTATGCGATCCCGGCACTGACGCTGCATGAAGCCGTGCCCGGTCACCATCTGCAGAATGCGCTGGCTGCAGAAGCGGAGGAACAACCCCCGTTTCGCCGCTACAACTATCTGTCCGTCTACGGCGAAGGTTGGGGCCTGTACGCCGAGTGGCTGGGCCAGGAGATGGGCATCTATGAGACACCCTACGACCATTTCGGCCGGCTGACCTACGAGATGTGGCGCGCCTGTCGACTGGTGGTGGACACCGGCATGCATGCCAAGGGCTGGTCACGGCAGCAGGCCTATGACTACATGAAGAACAACACCGCGCTGAGCGAGCACGAGATCGGCACCGAGATCGACCGCTATATCGGCTGGCCCGGCCAGGCACTGAGCTACAAGCTGGGTGAACTGGAGATTCGCCGGCTGCGCAGCAAGGCCCAGGCCGATCTGGGTGCGCGCTTCGACCTCAAGGCCTTCCACGATCAGCTGCTGGCGCTGGGCTCGGTCACCCTGCCGGTGCTGCAGTCCTCGGTCGAGCGCTGGATCGCCGCACAGACAGCCGCGACACCCTGATGCGGGCGCTGCTGGCATTGCTGTTGTTCCTGCCGGCCTTCGCCATCCTCACGGCGCTGTATCTGCGCCGCCCGGCGAGCGCCCGCTGGTCGGTCACAATCGATCGCGTCTTGCTGCTGGTCGCCGCCGTGATCACCGTTGTCGCCACCATCGCCAGCTGGCATCTCGCCGTCGGCCAGGACGCCGGCAACCTGTGGCCTGATGTGGCTGCGGCGCTGGCCGCCTTCCACACCTATCCGCTGATTCTCTTGCTGGCCTGGTGGTTGCGGCGGCGAGCCGGCATTGTCAATTCAAGCACCTGACGCGATCGCAGGCTCGCCCAGCCGGGTGCTGTCATTCCCCGCCCCGCAGCCGCACCGTGAAGGGATTGAAGTCGGTGTCGCGGTCGTAGTGGTCGACGCCCTCGGCGCGCTTGAGGAAGTTCACTACCCGGTAGGTGACCGGCGTCATCAGCGCTTCCCACAGCACCTTGAGCAGGTAGTTGGACAGCATCACGCCCAGCAGCAGCTCGTTGCTCCAGGTGCCGTAGAAGGCCACCGGGTAGAAGATCAGCGAATCGACGCCTTCACCGGCGATGGTGGAGCCGATCGTTCGCGTCCACAGCCAGCGGCCGCCAGTAGCCAGCTTCATCTTCGCCAGTACGAAGGAATTGGTGAACTCGCCGGCCCAGTAGGCCAGCAGCGAGGCCAGCACGATGCGCGGGGTCTGGCCGTAGACGAAGGCATAGGCGTCCTGATGCGGCCAACCTGCGGCCGGTGGCAGGGCGACCACCACGGCGGCCATCAGCGCGGCAAAGCCCATCGCGGCAAAGCCTGCCCAGACCACCCGGCGGGCGCGGGCGTAACCGTAGACCTCGGTCAGAATGTCGCCAAAGACATAGGACAGCGGAAAGAACAGCACGCCGGCGCCGAAGGTGAATCCCCACAGTTCGGCCGGCTTGGCCGGGCCGATCAGATTGGCGCAGAGGAACACGGTGACGAAGGCCACCATGACCAGATCGTAGTAACGAAAGCGCCGGGGTGCGGTCGTTTCCATGCTCAGCTTCCCACCAGCCGTCGATGCACGTGCACCGATTGGACCACACCGAATCCCGCCAGCAGCACCACCGCGGCGGTGCCACCATAGCTGACGAAAGGCAGCGGCACGCCCACCACCGGCAGCAGGCCGCTGATCATGCCGGCATTGACCAGCACGTAGAGGAAGAAGGACAACCCGAAGGCCCCGGCAACCAGCCGGCCGAAGGTGTCGCGGGCCTGCATGGCGATCCACAGGCAGCGGGCGACGATGGCGAAATACAGCGCAAACAGCAGCAGCACGCCAACCCAGCCGAACTCTTCGCCAAACACCGCCAGAATGAAGTCGGTATGCCGCTCAGGCAGGAAGTCCAGTTGCGACTGGGTGCCTTCCAGATAGCCCTTGCCGGCCAGCCCGCCCGAGCCGACGGCGATTTCCGACTGCAGGATGTGCCAGCCGCTGCCCAGCGGATCGGCCTCGGGATCGAGCAGCGTCAGCACGCGCTGGCGCTGATAGTCGTGCATGAAATAGATCCAGTGCAGTGGCGCGTAGGCCAGCGCAGCGCCGCCGGCGCCGAGGATCCAGGCCCACGACAGCCCGGCCAGGAATATGACGAAGGCTGCCGCCGCCAGCACCAGCAGTGCGGTCCCCAGATCCGGCTGCTCGATGATCAGCAGCGCCGGCACTGCCGTCAGGGCACCGAGCACAATCAGATCGAGCAGGGAGGGCGGCAGCACGCGTTCGTGCAGATAGCCGGCCAGGGTCATCGGCACGGCCAGCTTGAGGATTTCCGAGGGCTGGAAGCGGACAAAGCCGAAATCCAGCCAGCGCTGCGCGCCCCGCCCTTCGCCGAGTACAGCCACGGCAATCAGCAGCAGCACGCCGACCGCATAGGCCCAGGGGCTCCAGCGCCGCAGCACCGCCGGTGGCAGCCAGGCGATCAGCAACAGGGCGGCAAAGCCCAGCGCGAAGCGCAGCGACTGCTTCAGCACCAGACCCGTGTCGCCGCCGCCGGCGCTGTAGAGCACCATCAGCCCCAGTCCACAGGCGGCCAGCAGCAGCGCCAGTAGCGGCAGGTCCAGCGTTGCATTGCGCCGGTAGCGGGCCCACCACAGCTGCAGTCGATGGGTCATTGGGCTGCGACCGTCGCAGTCTGCTGGCCGGATCGCAGCATCCAGGCATCGAGGATGTGGCGGGCGATCGGTGCAGCGGTGCGCGAGCCGCTGTCGCCGGCCTCGACCACCAGCGCCACGGCGATTTGTGGTTGCTCCAGTGGCGCGAAGGCGACAAATAGCGCCTGGTTGCGCAGCCGGGTCGCACTGCCGACCACGCCTTCGCGCGCGCGGCTGCTGCGCTGTGCGGTGCCGGTCTTGCCGGCGAACTGGTAGGGCGCATCGCCGATGGCGCGGGCACTGCCGGTGGGGCCCTGCACCACCGCATGCATGCCGGCAATCACCGCCGTGAAGTGGCTGGGGTCGGTGACGCCCACCGATTTCGCGGGCTCATGGGGCGCCAGTTGCGGCGGCTCATCGAGTACCGGCTGCACGGCTCGCAGCAACTGTGGTTGCAGTCGGTCTCCGCCATTGGCAATGGCTGCCGTGGCGACGGCCAGCTGCAGGATCGTGGTGACGTTGTAGCCCTGACCGATCGCCGCGATGATCGTTTCGCCCGGATACCAGGGTTGTTTGAAGCGCGACTGCTTCCATTCCCGCGTCGGCAGGATCCCGGAGGCCTCGGCCGGCAGATCAATGCCGGTCGGCTGGCCAAAGCCGAAGCGCGCCAGGAAGCTGCTCATCCGGTCCACACCCAGGTCCAGTCCGAGCTGATAGAAATAGGTGTTGACCGATTGCGCCAGCGCTTCGCGCAGATCGACGCGGCCATGCCCGCCCGCACGGTAGTCGCGGAAACCAATCTGGTGCCCCGGCAGGCGAAACTCGCCCGTTGACCAGACGGTGGTTTGCGGCGTGATCAGCCCGGTTTCCAGTCCAGCCAGGGCGACAAAGGGTTTGAGTGTGCTGCCGGGCTCATAGCCGCCCTGCAGCGCCCGATTGAACAACGGCCTGCCCGGCGCATTCAGCAGGGCATCGTAGTCTGTCTGCGAGATGCCATTCACGAAGGCATTGGGGTCGTAGCCCGGTTCGCTGACCAGGGCCAGCACCTCGCCATTGTGGACATCCAGCACCACCGCGGCGCCACGATGCTCGGCGAAGGCGTCGACCACCGCGCGCTGCAGCGCCAGGTCGATGCTGAGGTAGAGGTTCTCGCCCGCACTGGCCGGTTCCTGGTCGAGTGTTTGCAGCACCCGCCCCTCGGCATTGGTCTCAACGTGCTCACTGCCCAGTTCGCCGCGCAGACGATTTTCGTATTGACGTTCAATGCCCAGCTTGCCGACGTGGCTGGTGACCCCGCGCCGATGCGCTTCCAGCGCTTCCTGCTCGGTCGCATTGATCCGGCCCACATAACCGATCACATGGCCGAGCAGCGCGCCGTGCGGGTAGTGCCGACTGGGGACGGGGACGACCTCCACGCCCGGCAGTTGCCAGCGGTCCAGCGCCAGCCGGGCCACTTCGTCCTCGCTCAGATTGAAGCGCAACGGCAGGCTTTGGAAGGCGCGCCGGTAGCGGACCTGATTGAGGAAGCGCTCGCGGTCCTCCTCACTCAGCTCGATGATGCCCTGCAGCCGATCGAGCAGCGCCGGTACGTCGCCGGCCTGTTCCGGCACGACTTCGAGCCGGTAGGAAAGCCGGTTGTCGGCCAGCAGCGTGCCGTTGCGATCGAAGATCAGACCACGGGTGGGCGCCAGCGCGCGCAACTTGACCCGATTGCGTTCCGAGCGGGTGCTGAACTCCTCATGCAGGAACAGCTGCAGCCAGGCGAACCGCACCAACAGCGCCACCACGCAGAGCGCCACGCCGGCCAGTGCCAACCAGGCACGGCGGCGAAACTGGGCCTGCTCGGCATGCGAGTCCTTCAGCGTGCGCGGACGGCGACGCATGGCGAGCATCAGCTGCGGGTGGCGCGACTGCGGCCACGCAGTCGCAGGCGGTCGAGCAGCAGGAACAGCCAGGGCCACAGCAGCATGCCGATCAGCGGACTCAGCCAGAAACTGGGACCCGGCCAACCTTCGCCGCCGAACAGACGCACCCACAGTGCCAGAATGCGGTCGTTGAGCAGCAGGCCGAAGACCGCCAGTGCCTGCTGACTGACCGGAAAGAAGCGCAGGCGAAAGCGAAAACGCAGCGCCACGTGGGTCATGATCACCAGTCGCAGCGCATGTTCACCGAGCAGGCTGCCGGCCAGCACATCGAGCAGCAGTCCCAGCCCAAAGGCCACACCCAGGTGCGCCACCCGGGGCATTTCCAGGGCGCAATAGATCAGCAGCATTCCCGCCCAAAAGGGCTTCAGTGGCGCCAGCAACGGCGGCAAGCGCAGCAGGGTCAGCAACAGCACCGCGAGCACCGAGATCGCGAACAACCGCCATTCGTGGCCGCGGGTCATGGTTGCTGACCCGCTTCGGTTGCGGCAGCGGCGTCGCTGACCTCAGCTGCGGGGATGGCTGGCTCGTCGACCGGCACGGGGTCCGTGACCGGGTCCTCGGTCGATTCCAATCGATGGTCCGGGAGGGGCGGTCCCTCCGCCTCACTGCGCGGCGCGACGGCCAGCAATTCGCGCAAGCGACCCAGCGCGGCCAGCGGCTCGGCGACACCGCGGGCGTGCGGTGCGCCGGCGCTGCGTTCCACCGAGCGCACCCGGGCGACCGGCAGACCGGCCGGGAAGCGGCCACCGATGCCCGAACTCAGCAACAGATCGCCCGCTTCGATGTCCGCCGTCAGCGGCATGCTGCGCAGCGCCAGCTGGTCGCTCTCACCGGTGCCATAGAGCAAGGTGCGTTCGCCGCTGCGTGCGTCCACCACCGGCAAACCATGTCCCGGGTCGCTGATCAGCAGCACCACCGAGCGATGGCGGCCGGGTTCGATCAACTGACCGACCACGCCGCTGGCATCGATCAGGGCGGTGCCGGCCCGCAGCCCATCCTGCTCGCCGCGGTCGATGATCACACGATGGCGGAAGGGATCGGGGTCGACGTCCATGACCCGTGCTGGAATGGCGCGCAGCCGCTCGCGTTCGGCCAGCGTCAGGCCATCGGCGAGCCGCTGTTGTTCGGCCAGCGCCACTTCGGCTTCGGCCAGGCGCAGTCGGGTCAGTCGCAGATCTGCTTGCAGCTGCTCGTTCTCGCTGAGCAGACGACGGCGATTGGCCAGATTGTCGCGCAGCGCCACGCCAACCAGTGATGGCAGCTCGGCCAGTGCGTAGAGTGGTTCGCTGGCTTGCGCCACGCTGCTGCGAAATTGCTGCAGATAGTCGCCGCGCCGGTCGGCCAGCATGATCAGCACGGCCAGCGCCAGATAGACCACCAAGGCCAGCGTGGAACTGCCTTCCCCGGCAAACAGCGCCGATCGATCCTGGCCGCCGCCCTGCTCCACCGCTGTCGTTGACCCCTGTCCTGATCGGGCGCTGTCAGTCGCCGAAGAACATGTCCGGGCCGTGCTCGTCGACCAGTTCCAGCGCGCGGCCACCGCCTCGCGCCACACAGGTCAACGGATCCTCGGCCACCTGCACGTGCAGGCCGGTGACTTCGGAAATGAGCTTGTCCAGATCCTTCAGCAGCGCGCCGCCGCCGGTCAGCACGATACCGCGTTCGGCCACGTCCGCACACAGCTCCGGCGGGGTCTGCTCCAGGGCCGCCTTGACCGCCTGGCAGATGCCGGACAGCGGCTCGTGCAAGGCCTCCAGCATTTCGTTGGAATTGACGGTGACGTTGCGCGGCACGCCTTCGGCCAGATTGCGACCGGACACCTCGATCTCGGCCACTTCCGAGGACGGATAGGCGCAGCCAATCTCGATCTTGATGCGCTCGGCAGTGGATTCGCCGATCAGCGTGCCGTGATTGCGCCGCACGTAGTTGATGATCGCCTCGTCGAAGCGGTCACCACCGATGCGCACCGAGGCCGAGTAGACGATGCCATTGAGCGAGATCACGGCCACTTCAGAGGTACCGCCACCGATGTCGATCACCATCGAGCCGCGTGCTTCGTGGATCGGGATGCCCGCACCGATCGCTGCCGCCATCGGCTCATCGATCAGGAACACCTCACGCGCGCCGGCGCCTTCGGCCGATTCCTTGATCGCGCGGCGCTCGACCTGGGTGGAGCCGCAGGGCACGCAGACCAGCACGCGTGGGCTGGGCCGGAACAACCGGTTTGGATGCACCCGGCGGATGAAGTGCTGCAGCATCGCCTCGGTCATCGTGAAGTCGGCGATGACGCCATCCTTCAGCGGCCGCACGGTGACGATGTTGCCGGGCGTGCGGCCCAGCATCCGCTTGGCCTCCATGCCCACTGCCGCCACCGAGCGCGGGCCACCCGGTCCCCGGTCCTGGCGAATCGACACGACCGAGGGCTCGTTCAGCACGATGCCCTGGCCACGCACAAAGACCAGGGTGTTGGCCGTGCCCAGGTCGATGGACAGGTCGGTGGAAAACAGCCCGCGCAGGCTCTTGAATCCGAACATAGGGAAGATCAATCCGTCAGGGGAGACAGGAACAGGCCCGCCAGGGCCCGCCGCTGTGTCCAGGAGAGTAGGCGCCGGACTCCGCTCCAGACCGGGCCTTGATAGCCGCCTAGTATAGCCACAGCACCTGAACCTGAGGGCCGCGTGAAGCGTGACCACCCGCGCGCAAATCGCCCCTCTCTTGCCTGCTTGGCGACCCCGTGCGAGCCTCCGCCGCCTCCGGGCGGTGCGCGCCCGAGCCCCTTAGCAATGGAGTCATTCGATGAACTGGAGCCGCACATGGCTGGCACTGGCGCTGATCCTGCCGGGTTGGGCGCTGGCACAGGTCCAGCCGCACTCGGTCGATGAGCTGCTGGCCAGGGACAAGTTCGAGCAGATCTGGCTGTCCCCGGACGGCACGCACTACGCGCTGACCGTGCCCTATGAGGACCGCACCCTGCTGCAGGTTGTCCGGCGGGCCGACATGGCCACGACCATCGGCGTCAATCCCGGCAGCAACAACATCATCACCAATGTCGTCTGGGTCAACAACGAGCGGCTGGTGTTTGCCATGGCGGAGAAGTTCGGTCAGTTGGACGAACCCACCCCGACTGGCGAGATCTATGCCACCGATGTGGACGGTGGCCGACAGGAACTGCTGATCGGCTTCCGTGCCGAGGGCGAGCGCCTGGGCTCTCGACTGGGCAAGGGACGTCAGGAATCCGGCTCGGCCTTCATCCTGGACGTGTTGCCGAATGACGAGCGCAAGGTGCTGATCGAGTTCTGGCCCTGGACGCAGAAGTCGATTCCCTATTCGGAAGTCCACGAGCTGGACGTCTACACCGGCAAGCGCAACCGCATCGCCACCTCGCCGGTCCAGGCCGCCAGCTTCCGCACCGATCATGCCGGTGTGGTGCGCTTTGCCACGGGCAGCGGCGTCGATAACCGCTCGCAGACCTGGTACCGCGCCGATGCCGACTCGGATTGGCAGCTGATCAACGATCAGAAGCAGAGCAAAGCCAACGTCAATCCGCTGGACTTCTCGGCCGATGGCAAGACCGCCTGGCTGCGGGTGGAGGAAGCCGAAGGCCCGGATGGCATCTACGCCATGGACCTGGACACGCTGGAGCGCAAGCTCGTTCTGAGGGGCGATTTTGCCGATCCGCACAGCCTGCTGTACGACCCGACCGGCCGTCAGCTGGTGGGTGCTCGTTACCTGGAAGGCTTGCCGGCGATGCGCTACTTCGATCGCAAGTCTCCTGATGCGATTCTCTACCGGATCCTTGAGAAGAGCTTCCCCGGGCAGCTGGTCCGCATCGATTCGGGTACGCGCGATGGCCGTGTGGCGCTGCTGGAAGTCAGCAGTGACCGCAGCCCCGGCGACATCTATCTGTTCGACACCGAGCAGAAGAAGGCCGATCTGCTGGTGCCACGGCTGAGCACCATCGACCCCCAGCGCACCGCCGCGATGCAGCCCATTGCGCTGCAGGCTCGCGATGGCTGGCCGCTGCATGGCTACCTGACGGTGCCGCCCGGCAGCGACGGCAAGGGCCTGCCGATGGTGGTGTCGATCCACGGTGGACCCTTTGGCAGCGCCGATCTGTGGGGCTATCACTCCGAAGTCCAGCTGCTGGCTGCGCAGGGCTACGCCGTGCTGCAGGTCAATTTCCGTGGTTCGGGCAACTATGGCCGCGCGCATGAGTACGCCGGCTATCGTCAGTGGGGTCAGCTGATGCAGGACGATGTGACCGACGCGACCCGTTGGGCCATCGAGCAGGGGCATGCCGATCCGCAGCGCATCTGCATCTACGGCGCCAGCTACGGCGCCTATTCAGCGCTGATGGGCGCGGCCAGGGAGCCGGCGCTGTACCACTGCGCCGCTGGCTATGTGGGCGTGTACGACCTACCGCTGATGTACAAGCGTGGCGACATCGCCCGCAATCGCTCCGGCCAGAACTACCTGGACGAGGTGATGGGCAATTCGAATCTGGAGGCCTATTCGCCCAGCCGTCTGGCCGAGCGCATCAAGGTGCCGGTGTTCATGGCCGCAGGCGAAAAGGATGAACGCGCGCCGGTCGACCACACCGAGGCGATGGAAAAGGCGCTGAAAAAGGCGGGCGTGCCGGTGCAAACGCTGATCATGCCCACCGAGGGTCACGGTTTTTACGTGCAGGAGAATCGGGTCGAGTATTACCGCCAGTTGTTGGCCTTTTTTGCCGAACATCTGCAGTCACAGGATTGACCGTTGTTGATTGGCATGAATTCCAGATAATCACGCGAGTCGGACAATGCCAATTATCCGCCCGTGCCACAAGAATAACCGTGTGGCACGGGCAGGATTCACTGAATGAATCAGTGATTCACAATCCAGTCCGACGCATCCTTTCAGCCTGAATTGAATCGTCCGATCAGAAGCTCAGGCGTGGCCCGATCAGGAAGCTGTTGCCATCCTTGTTGATGTCGGCTTCTGCGCTGATGCCCCAAGTGCTGTTGAACTTGTACTGGCCGTTGAGGACCAGTGAGGTGGCGCTGCCATCGAAATCGACATAGCGCAGCGCTGCGCCGGCCTCGAAGCTGGGTGCTACAGCGGCGCGGATCCCCACTTCGGCACTGAAACCGTCATCGTCAAAGCTGCCGATGTCGATCCGTTCCCATGCCACTCGACCGACGAAGTCGACCTTGTCGCTGATCCCGGTGTTGTAGCCCAGTCCCAGTCGGTAGGCATGCGCATCGACACCGCTCAGGTTGGCATGTGGGCGGCGAACCGCATCCCAGTCGTAGCCACCGAATATATGGAAATTGGCACCAAGCGCGGACGAGCTGCGAAATCCGATGCCGTCTTCGGAACTCAGGTTGTCCGGATCGGCACGCAAATAACCCAGCTCCACATAGTTGTAATTCAGCTCGTCATTGGCCAGTACGAGCCCCGGGGCGGCCAGGGCCGCGGCAAGAATCCATGCAATTTTTCTCATTGGTTGCTCCATTCCATTTGCAGCTTTGGCGGGTACCGAAGCTGGGCGCCAGTGTGGGGATCGGAATTGCACTGGGCAAGTGACTTTCGACCCAGCCGGAGCAATGTGTTTCAGTGTCGTTCATTCAGGCTTGAATCAGCTGTCAATCTGACCAGAATCGTATTGAAAATGAACGGACTATCTGCTTCGGTCGCGGTTGAGCAGCCCGGCGCATCAACGCGCAAGCGCCGCTCGGCATGCAGATCCGCGCGGCCCGTTCGGGCCGTTCTGGCGCCAGTCGTCAACGCTTCCAGTAGCATCAGCGTCTTCACGGGGGATCGAACGGGACGACGATGGAAGGGATGCTGATCCTGGTCGGGCTGTTCCTGTTGATCTATTTGCTGCTCGGTCCGTTGCTGGCGATGATCTGGGCCAGCAACGCCAATCGTCGTGCCGAGCAGCTGACGCGTCTCAACGAAGGCTTGCTGGAGCAGCTGAACGCGCTGCGCGACGAAATGGGTCGCTGGCGCGCCCGGGCCGAAGCGGCGGCGAGCGCGCCGGTCGAAACTGACAGCAGATCGCCGGCCGAAGCACCACCGGTGGCTGAGCGGGCGCCGCCCGCTGCAGCGCGTTCGGTCCCGGTCGAAGCCGAGGTCGTGCCAGCGGAAGTGGCGCCCGTCGCGGCGCCTGAGCTTGTGGATCCCAATGACCCGAGTGAGCTGGCCGAGTCGCTGGCAGCCTGGAGCGAGGCGCTGCCGGAACCACTGCCATCCGCTGATATGGCGCCGAGTGTGCCGTCCGACAGCGCCGCCATTGAATTGCCCGAGGCACCGGAGGCCCCGGTCAGCGGGCGCGCCCGCTACGACCTGGGCGCCGAGCCCCAATCCGAATGGCTGTCTACGGCACCGACCACACCGACGGCAGCAACGGCACCGATAGCGGAGTCATCGCCACGACCGCCGCCACCGCGACCGCGCCCACCGGCACCACCGCCCGAACCACCGGCCTGGCAGGTCGCCATCGGCAAGGCCTGGGGCGCCGCGCGGGAATGGTTGTTCGGCGGCAATCTGGTGGCCAAGGTCGGCCTGGCGATCCTGTTCATCGGCGTCGCCTTCCTGCTGCGCTACGCCTCCAGTTATGTGGTGGTGCCGATCGAGCTGCGTCTGGCCGGGATCGCCGCCGGCGCCATTGCGCTGCTGCTGTGGGGCTGGCGAATCCGC
Source organism: Lysobacterales bacterium (assembly GCA_041395325.1). GTDB lineage: Bacteria > Pseudomonadota > Gammaproteobacteria > Xanthomonadales > SZUA-5 > JAWLAT01. The sequence goes on along the minus strand of JAWLAT010000012.1, from coordinate 83,665 downwards.
TTGAGTCGACCGGGCATCGCGCTGCCGGCACAGGGCGCGGCGCTGGCCACACTGATGCTGGTCAGCTTTGGCGCCTTCAAGCTCTATCACTTGCTGCCGGCCGGCTTCACCTTTGTGCTGTTGCTGCTGCTGGTGGTCTTCACCTGCCTGCTGGCAGTGCTGCAGGACGCGCGCTGGCTGGCGATCTTCGGCATCGTCGGTGGCTTCGCCGTGCCCATCCTGACCAGCACCGGCGAGGGCAGTCACGTCGCCCTGTTCAGCTATTACGCGGTGCTCAACGCCGGCATCCTGGCGATTGCCTGGTACCGCAGCTGGCGCTCGCTCAATGTGCTGGGCTTCGCCTTCACCTTCATCATCGGCACGATCTGGGGTGTGCAGCGCTATGAGCCGGCCCACTACGCCAGCTCGCAGTCCTTCCTCGCGCTGTTCCTGGTGTTCTACGTCGCCATCGCCGTGCTCTACGCGCGCCGCGAGGCACCGCGATTGCGCTCTTACGTCGACGGCACGCTGGTGTTTGGCGTGCCGACTGTGGCGATGGGTCTGCAATACGGCCTGGTCAAGGACTTCGAGCTGGGTCCGGCCCTGTCGGCCGTGGCCCTGGGGCTGTTCTACGCCGGCAGCGCGGGTGCCCTGTGGCGCTGGCGCGGCGGCGGCCTGCGCCTGCTGACCGAGTGTTTCTTCGCCCTCGCCGTGGTCTTCGGCACGCTGGCGATTCCGTTGGCCTTCGATGGCCGCTGGACCTCGGCCGCCTGGGCGCTGGAAGGTGCCGGCATCACCTGGATCGGCTTGCGACAGAGACAGCCGCTGGTCTGGCGCTTTGGCATCCTGGTGCAGCTGGGCAGCTGGCTGGCCTTCCTCAAGGCGTTGACCGGCATCGATGCGCTGACCGCGTTGGGGCAGCACTTCAGCCTGGGCTTCCTGCTGCTGGGCGCCACCGGTGTGTTCGTCGCCCTGCTGTTGCGACCCAGTGCCAAAGCCCAGGCGGAGGGCGCGAGCGCAGCGAAGCTGCCCTGGCTGGGGTCGGTCTTCCTCTGCGTGGCGGTGGCCTGGCTATTGGGTGGCTTGTGGCTGGAAGTGTGGCTGCGCGTCGATGCCGCGGCGCGCGGTGGCCTGCTGGTGCTGAGTGCCTTCGCGCTGGTACTGGGCCTGCAGTGGCTGGCTGGCCGCGTAGGCTGGCGGCTGCCGGCGCTTCTCGGCGGCCTCGTCTCGGCGCTGGCCGGAGTGGTCTTCCTCGCCCTGATGTTCCGCTACATGCGCTGGCGGGATCTGCTGGACCCGGCCGAGCACACGCTGGCCGAGATGCTCAGCGAGGGTGGTTTGCTCGGCGGCACACTGCTGACGGCGGCGGCGCTGGTCAGCGCGCTGGGCTTCCTGCGCCGGTCGCGGGAAGACAGCGCCGTGGACGGGCCATCGAAGGATGCCCGCGCCGCTGGCGGGTGGTTGCTGCTGGCGATGTTCTGGAGTGCCGGTTTCGCCTTGCACGGTCTGGCGCACCTGCTGGCCTGGGCCACGCGGGCGCCGCTGGCCGAAGCGCAGACGCTCTACGCGATCGGCTTCTGGCCGGCCTACGGCGTGGGGCTGGCATTGCTCGGTTGGGGTTGGCACCGCCTGGCGCAGCACTGGCACTTCCCCAACCGGATGCTGGTCAGTGGCGTGTTGTGGCCGCTGGCAACCTTGCTGGGCGGCTGGGCCTTTCTGCGCTCGCAGGCGGCCGCCCTGCCGGGCTATGAAACTCTGCTCGATTTCGATGCAATCGTCGTGGCGACTGCGGGCATCGTCTGGCCCTTGCTGGGCGGTCCGTTGCTCGGCGGTCTGCTGCTGGCGTTGGTCTGCTGGCAGGGTCTGCGCTGGTGCACTCGGGCCGATACGCCATTGGCTGACGACCAGCGCCGGTTGCTGCAGGTGGGCTGGTGGCTGGCCCTCAGCGTGGCCTGTTTCGTGCCTGTGTTGGTGCCGTTGACCCAGGCGATCGCTGCCGCGCTGGTTCCGCTGGCGGCCGCCGCCGACGTGGGTGCCTTCAGCCTGGCAGACCTCTATCTGCTGACCACCGCCGCGCTGGCCTTGCTGGCGCTGCGCCTGGGTCGATCGCCCGAGCGTTCGGCCCTGCGCTGGCTGGTGCTGCCGACTGCCCTGTGGCAGATCCAGGCCAATCTGCTGCTGCTGGGCCAGCTGTATCTGCACCAGCGCCTGCCCGGATTGGCCACCGGTGTGGGCATGCTCGGCTTGTGGGCGGCGCTGCTGGTCGCCTTGCGTCAACTCCGCAACGATCCTGGCTTGCCGCGTCCCGCGGTGCAGCTGGCGCACTTCGGTCGCGTCATCGCGCCGTGGCTGATGCTCCCCGCGGTGTTGTCGTTGAACGTGCAACAGTGGTTGCGCGCCACACCGGTCGATGCCAGCGAGTGGATCGTTGCCGGCCAGTGGGGAGACTACCTGGCCGCCTGGCTGGCGATCGGCTTGCTGTTGCTCGGTCTGCGTCAGGTGCGTCGGCAGGCCTGGCCGCTGGCTCCACTGGCTGACTGGTACGGCCGGCTGATCATTCCGCTGGCGGCGCTGTGGGCCCTGTTGCTGGTGATCTACTGGAATCTGCGCCAGGACGGCAGCATGGCGCCGCTGCCCTACTTGCCGCTGCTCAATCCGCTTGATCTGAGCACCGCCTTCGTGGCGCTGCTGCTGGTCGATTTGTGGCGACTGCACGCCGGGCGGCTGGGCGAAGCCAGCCTGCAGCCATCGCGCTGGCTGGCACTGGCGCTGGCCTTCGGCTGGTTCAACGCCATTCTGCTGCGCACCGCGGCGCAGTATCTGCCGCTGCCCTATCGTTTCGATGCGCTGTACGCCTCGCAATTCGTTCAGGCAATGCTGTCGCTGGCCTGGACCCTGTGCGCCTTCGCCCTGATGCGCTTTGCGGTGCGCCGCTTGTCGCGGGTGGTCTGGATCATCGGCGCGGCACTGCTCGGTCTGGTGGTGTTGAAGCTGTTCCTGATCGAACTCAAGCACATCGGTGGCATCGCCCGCATCGTCTCTTTCATGGGCGTGGGCGGTCTGATGTTGCTGATCGGCTATCTGGCGCCGCTGCCTCGTGCAGCCGAGGCCAACCCGACGGAGAACGACGCATGAGAGGGTTCGCAGGGCTCGTCGCACTGCTGCTGTGGCCTGCGCTGACCTGCGCTCAACCGCAGGCTGAGCGGAATCACCCGGCCGATCACTTCGCCCTGCAGCTGCCGCTGCAGGTCAGTGGGGCCAATGGCGTGGTCCAGCTGACGCTGCCACTGGCGGTGTACCAGGCGTCGCGGCAGCCCGGACTGGCCGATCTGCGGATCTACAACGACGCCGGACAGGCGTTGCCCTATCACCTGGATTTGCCCGGAGCGCGCAGTGAGCAGTCCGCCAGCGAACGCAGCGCCACGTTGTTTCCCAGTCTGCAGGCCGGAGCTGAAGATCCGCGGCAGGCCGCACCCGTGGTGGATCTGCAGGTACGCGCCGATGGCTCCCTGCATTGGCGCAGCGATGCGCCGCGCTCGGCGCCCGATCGACTGGTTGAGCTGATCGTCGATCTGGGTTCCAGCGGCGCCGACGAGCGGCTGGACAGCCTCCGCTTCGAAGCGCCGGCAGACACGCCGACCTACCGGGCACTACTGCAGATCGAACGCAGCGACGATCTGCGCTGGTGGGAAACGGTCGCAGTCGAACAGCTCGACTGGCTGGACGCCGCCGATGGCAGTCGCTTGCAGAATGACCGCATCGACCTGCCCTCAGGTCAGGGTCGCTATCTGCGGTTGCGCTGGCGCGACGGTCAGCCGCGCCTGTTCGCTGCCATCCACGGCCGTTGGGTTTCGACTGCACTGGCTCCTGTCAGCCGACTCCAGCTGCAGCTGGACGCGCAACCGGGTGCCCAGGCCGGCGATTCCCTCTATCGCAGCAGTCCGGCGATCAGCGCCACCGCAATCGGACTGGTGCTGCCGGAACAGAATCTGGTATTGCCGGTCCGCATTGGCGAGTACGCGAGGCGAGGTGCTCGGCCAGCCGACCCGGTCCGGCTGCAGGTATGGCTGCAGACCACGGCCTGGCGGCTGCTGCGCGACGGCCAGGAGCGGCAGTCCGGCCTGGTGCAGATCGCGCCCCGGGCCAGCGAGCAATGGGTGGTGCGCACTGACCCGGGCCTGCCGGCGCCGGCGTTGCTGCTGCAATGGCAGCCGCAGCGTCTGATCTTCACTGCGCGTGGTCAGGGGTTTCGTCTGGCCGTCGGCGCCTCCCGCGAGATGCTGCGCGATCTGCCCGGCGGGCCCGTGCCGTTGTCCCAGGTAGCCCCAGGCGGCAGCACGGGCGATCTCGATGGTCTGGAACAGGCACAGCTGGGCCACCCCGTCAGCGGGCCCCCTGTGCCCAGCCCGGCAGCGGTGTCAGCCGAGACCGACCGACGCCCCTGGGTGCTGTGGGCGGTACTGGGACTGGGTGTGCTGCTGCTGGCCGGTCTGAGCTGGCGCCTGTACCGGCAACTCGGCGACCCCGCGGCCACCGAAGGCCGTGGCGATCACTGAGACAGCTCAGTCGTCGCGCTTGTCCTTGCGCCGCTTGCCGCCGCCTTCCTCGCCACCCTTGTCTTCTTCTTCTTCGTCGGCCTGATCATCATTGGGCTGACCGCGGGTACGGCCCAGTCCATTGTTGCCCTGCAGGCGCCAGTCGGCCTGCGTCGTTGCCGTGGCCGAGCTCCAGTGCCCTGGTGCGGCCGCGGTGGCGGCGATGCCGGTGCTGGATACGGACAGCAGCAGCGCCGTCAGCGAGATCAGCATGGTCAGTTGGGTACGCATGTTCGGAGTCCTCCTCGTCGATGCCTGGGGCGTACGCGGAGCGGTGGCCAGGAGGGCCGAGGCGCGGACCGGCACGCAATCCGTATTGTCGACCACGTGGCATTCTTATGCACCTTGCTGCACCGGAGCCAATCGCCTGATGAAATCCGCGCGCCTGATCGCATGGCTGGTGGTGGGTCCGTTGCTGATCGTGGGACTGAGTTGGTGGTTGACTGATCGCATTGTCGACGGCGCATCCGATCGAGCTTCGTCAGCACCCGATGCGGCCGACATGTCCGCGGATGCCGAAGTCGAGGCCGCCGCAGCGCGCATGTCAGCGATTGCCGATCGGATCAGCGAACGGGAGCCGCTGGTGCGTCATTGCGTGCGGCAGGCGATGCGCGGCTTGTCGCTGGAGGCCAACAACCTCGTGCCCATGCTGGTCATGTTCAAGGGCCGCGGTTGTGGCGAGAATTGCGACGCCGAGGCCATTGCCCAGCAGCTGGTCAACGACTATCGGCTGGAAGGCTTGCAGGTGCTGCTCGTACGCACCAGTGTCAGTGACATTCAGCCGCCGTCGCCGGCCGGCGTGCCGACGATCAGCGTTGCTGGCTGCGCACCCCTGATTCGCGACCTCGGCGATGATTATGTGCTGCGCTGGCCAGATGGTCGCTTCGACAGCACAGGCCATCGCTTTGAGTCTGCGGTACGCCGGCCCCCGCCAGAGGACCCCAACAAGCCGCCACCACCACCGGAATTCAATCCCGAAGCGGTGGTCCGGCAGGGGCTGAATCTGGATCCGAGCTGAGCGGCAGTCGCCAGCGCTGCGCGTCCATGCCATCGTCGTAGTAGCGCTCGCGCCGTCCGAAGCGCTGATAACCCAGGCGCCGATAGAGCTGCTGCGCCGCGGTATTGTCGTCACGGACTTCCAGCCGCAGCTCGCGCAGGCCCGCCTGGCTCGCCCGCTCGGCCAGTGCTCGCATCAGCGCGGCGCCGACGCCACGGCCGCGCGCCGCGGCAGCTACGGCGATCGAATAGATTCGCCCGACGCTGCTGCGTTCGCGGCGCAGCAGTAGCGCATAGCCGAGCAGGTCGCCGCCCTCCAGTGCCAGCAGCAGCCAGCGCCCCGGTGTCATCAGGTGGTGGCGCAGCTGCCGCCGACTGAGCCGGTCGCCGCTGAAGGCGGCCAGTTCCAGCTGCAGCAGGGCGTCCAGATCAGCAGCAACGGCGGGGCGGATCTGCATGGCGTGACGAGCTCGCTTGTGCGCCTTCGGGCTTGTGCCAGACTATCGCAACGGCCGCTTCTGGGCCGCGCATCGTCGCTGCCGCGAGCGCGCATTCATGCGGCCCGGCGCAAGCTCCCTCACCCTGACCTGCAAGGCCTGCGAGCGTCCATGAGTCGCCTGATCATCGTGGTGGAAAAAGCCTCGGACTGGGGCAGCTACTACCCCTCCAGCAACGTCATGCTGGCCAAGGACTATCTCAAGCAGCCAATTTCCGCCGACGAAGAGCGCACCCAGGTCATCAACCTGTGCCGGCACTACAAGTATCTGGGCACTGGCTACTACGTCTCGCTGTTGGCCGAGGCGCGTGGTCACAAGGTCACGCCGTCGGTGCGCGCACTCAACGATCTGCGCCGCCGCTCGATTTACGGGCTGGGCATCGAGGATCTGAATCAGGATTTGAGTCGCTTCCTGCCGGAAGAAAACCGCGATACCGTGGATTTCGGCATCCTCGCCTATTTCGGCGAAACCGCCTCCGAGCCACTTGGTGATCTGGCCCGTCAGGTCTTCGAGGCCTTCCCCTGTCCGATCCTGCGGATCGAGTTCGAACGCGATCGCCGCTGGCAGATCGCCTCGGTCAAGCCGGTCGGCCTGCACAGTCTGGCCGAATCGCAGGAAGATGCCTTCGCGGCGGCGCTGGATCGCTACAGCAAGAAGCTCTGGCGAGGGCCGCGCAGTCGGCGCAAGTATCGCTATGACGTGGCGATCCTCCGCGATCCTGCCGAGAAAATGCCGCCATCAAACAAGAAAGCGCTGAAGGCCTTCGTGGCAGCCGGCAAGGAACTGGGCATCGATGTGGATCTGATCGACCGCAACGACTATGCCCGCCTGGCCGAGTACGACGCGCTGTTCATCCGCGAAACCACGGCGCTGGACCACCACACCTACCGTTTTGCCAACCGTGCCGAACGCGAGGACATGGTGGTCATCGACGATCCCACCTCGATCCTGCGCTGCACCAACAAGATCTATCTGGCCGATCTGATGCGCAGTCGCAAGCTGCCGACGCCGCACACCGAAATCCTCTACAAGGACGAAGCCAAGCGCCTCGCCGAGATGGTCGAGCCGCTGGGCTTTCCGCTGGTGCTGAAGGTGCCCGATGGCTCCTTCTCGCGCGGTATCGTCAAGGTCGCCAACCCCGACGAACTCAAGGCCGGCGCCGACACCCTGTTCCAGCAGAGTTCGTTGCTGCTGGCGCAGGAGTTCATGCCCACCGAGTTCGACTGGCGCATCGGCATTCTCAATCGCGAACCGCTGTACGCCTGCCAGTACTTCATGTCGCGCGGGCACTGGCAGATCTACAACCATGGTGCGGCCCGCGGCAGTGATCGCTCCGGCAGTTTCCGCACGCTGCCGATCCGCGATGTGCCGGCCGAGGTGGTCAAACTGGCCCTCCGTGCCACCGCGCCGATCGGCACCAGCCTTTATGGCGTGGATCTGAAACAGGTGGGCGATCGGGTCGTCATCATCGAAGTCAACGACAACCCGAACGTCGACGCCGGGGTCGAGGACGCCTATCTGGGCGAGGACCTCTATCGCCGCATCATGGGCGAGTTCCTGCGCCGGCTGGAACGCAAGCGGCTGGGCGTGGCGGACTGAGCGTGCCGCAAGCCTGATCCGTGCCTCAGCGGGCACCGCGATCACTGCGGGCGCGACCGACCTGGCTGCGGCGGCCCCGCAACGAGGGGTCGACCGGCGAGGCCAACAGTGTGCTGTCGGGCATCGGGCTGTAGTTGTCCGGTCGCGGCGTCTGCACCGGTTGGCCGGTCAGTGCCCGCCACAAGGCCACCGGTTCGAAGGCCCCTGTGCTCGACGACTTCGAGCGCTGCCCATGACGACCGTGGCGCAGACCCTGCTGCAGCGCCGAGCCATCTGTCGGCAGCATCGAAGCGCTGGCATCCGCGGCGATCGATGGCCACGGATCGGCGAGCAGGGCGAGGCTGGCCAGCAAGGCGCTCAGGGTGAGCAGTCGGAGTCGGTTGGCAGCAGAGGGCATCGAGGTCACCGGGCGCGATATTCACTACCGTCATGCGATATTCGTGCGCCGCCACCCTCATCCCCGGAGCCGACGATGATCCGTATGCCGCCCCGCGTTCCTGTCCTGCGTCTGCTGTTGAGTGTCAGTCTGCTGTGGACCACGGCGGGCTGGGCGCTGGATGGGAAGTGGACGCCGGCACAGTTGAGCGAACTGGATCCGGCCTGGCTGCGCGAGCAGGGTCTGGAGCTGGCAGCTGACGAGATCTGGGATGCCGAGCAGGGTCGTGGGCTGCTGTCGGCCGCGGTGCGCATCGGCGGCTGCTCGGGTGCTTTCGTCTCTGCCGAAGGCCTGGTGCTGACCAATCACCATTGTCTGTTCGGGCTGGTGCAGGAGCACAGCTCGACCGAGCGGGATCTGATCCGCGATGGCTATCTGGCACCCACGCGTGAGGCGGAACTGCCCGGCCGCACGCTGCGGGTCGAGGTGCCGCAGCGCTTCAGCGACGTCACCGAGTCGGTGCTCGCGGCGGTGCCGCCGGGGGCCGATCCCTTGCAGCGGCTGCATGCCATCGACGATCAACGCGAGGCCTTGCGGCTGGCCTGCGAGGGTGAGCGGCCGGATATCCACTGCAAGGTGGCCGTCTACGATGAAGGCGTCCAGTACGTGCTGATCGAATGGCGCGAGCTGCGTGACGTGCGTCTGGTCTACGCCCCACCGCGGGCGGTGGGCGAATACGGCGGCGAGATCGACAACTGGATGTGGCCGCGCCACACCGGCGATTTCGCCCTGGCCCGGGTCTGGCATTCGCCAGGTGAGGGTGAGCCGGCACAAGCCTACCGTCCCGAGCGCTTCATCCCGATCGCCAGCCAGCCGTTGCAGCCGGACGATTTCGTCATGGTGCTGGGCTATCCGGGTATCACCTATCGATCGCTGATTGCCGACGAGATGGCGGAGCGCCGCGAGCGCTACTTCGTTCGCCGCGAAACCCTGTTCGGACAGTGGATGAGTGTCATCGAGACGGCGACCGCCGAGGATCCGGCCGGGCAAATCAGCGTGGCCTCCAACCTGAAGGGCCTGGCCAACCGCTACAAGAACGCGCAGGGCCAGATCGCCGGTCTGGACCGCGGCGCCATCGTCGAGCAGCAACGCCGCGCCGATGCGGCGGTCTTGCACTGGGCCAGTGAACAAGCCGATACCGCCGACATCCGCGCCGCCCATGCCGGTCTGACCGAGGTGCTGGAGGAACGACTGGCCAGCTGGGAACACGATTTTCTGCTCAACCTGATGGCCATGGGCAACGAATCGGTGCCCGGCGGCATTCCGCCATTGCCCAAGAGCCTGTATTTCGGCGCCACGCTGGCGCATCTGGCGCGCGAGCTGGAAAAGCCCGATGCGAAGCGCGACCAGGATTTCCGCGAGAGCGAATGGCCACGGCTGCGCGATCGGCTGCAGCGCGAACAGCACAACCTGCATCGGGCAACCGACGAGCAGTTGCTGCTGGCGCTGCTGCAGCAGGCACTGGCGCTGCCCGATGATCAGCGCCTGGCTGCCGTGGATCGCCATGTCGGGCAGCTTGCCGCCGTAGCGCTGCCGGAATGGGTCGCCAAAGCCTGCGAGCGCAGTGTGCTGCTGGACCCGGCTCGCCGCGAAGCCCTGATCGGACAACCGCTGTCGGCGCTGCAGGCACTGCAGGATCCGCTGCTGGATCTGGCCATCGACTGGAATGCCGATCTGCGTGCGTTGCGTGAGCGCGAACGCGGCTGGCGCGCCCGTGCCGCGCTGCATCGACCGATCTGGCGCCGAGCCGTGGCCCGCCACGCGGGGCGCCCGCTGGCACCCGACGCCAACGGCTCACTGCGGATCAGTCTGGCCCATGTGCAGGGCTATGCACCGCGCGATGGCGTCTGGTACACCCCGTTCACCACGTTGGCCGGTCTGCTCGCCAAACACAGCGGCAACGACCCCTTCGACGCCCCGGCCGCGCTGCTCGAGGCCGCGCGCGGCGACCAGGCCTGGCGCGAGCTACCCGTGTCGCAACTGCCGATCGACTTTCTCGCCGATGGCGACACCAGCGGCGGCAATTCCGGCAGCCCGGTGCTGAACGGCCGCGGTGAGCTGGTGGGGGTGAATTTTGATCGTGTGTGGGAGAACGTCGCCGGTGACTTCGGCTTCAACCCGGCGTTGTCGCGCAACGTCAGCGTCGATGTGCGCTACCTGCTGTGGCTGCTCGAACGGGTGGAGCGCGCCGATGCGCTGTTGGGCGAGCTGGGGTTCACCGCGTCCGCCAGCGACTGAGGCGACGAACGGGTGGCTTGCGTGTGTCACCGTTCGGCTCTAGCTTCAGTTGATCTGCAATGGGGATACCGATCATGACTCGAATCCTGCGTCGCCTGATGTTCCTGCTGCTGCTGGTCGGCCTGTCGGCGCAGGCACGCGAGCGGGTCATGCTGATCAATGCCGAGCTGCATTTGGATCGTGACGGTCGGGTCGAGCAGCTGACCTGGCGGGAACAGATGTCGCCGGCGCTGGCCGACAACCTGCGCCAGCGCATTGACGGTTGGCGCTTCAGCCCGGTGCTGGCCAATGGCGCGCCAGCAGCAGCCACGCTGAACTTGCAACTGGACGTGCGCATTGAGGAAGTCGGAGATCGCATGCGCTTCCATCTGCAATCGGCCCAAACCAATCTGCAGACGCTGGAGATCGATCCGCCGCGTTTCCCGAAAGCACAGTTGCGGGCCGGCCGCAGCGGTTACGCCGTCATCCGCGTGCAGGTGGATGCCAGTGGCCGGGTCAGCGACAGCGAGTCGGTCGACGCCTCCCACGCCGATTTCGCCAAGGCCGCGATTCAGGCCAGTCGGCATTGGCGCTATCGGCCCCTGCAGATTGCGGGTCAGCCGGCCGCCACCGAACTGTTGGTCCCCGTTCACTTCACCGTGCAGGGCCAGGCCCGCGTTCCCATCGACCTGAGCGATCGCCTGGGCGTCATCCTGACCGGTGACCAGGCCCGATTGAGCCTCGCTCAGGGTGGCCAGCTGGAGCACAGCGATCTGCTCAGCGCAGCGGACGGAAGCTGATTCAGCGACTCGTTGCTGCCGTCGCAACCATCGGGTCGCTGGCACGAACAACAGATAAGTAGCAAAGCTGCCGGCGAGGCGGCGACGCCCGGCTTCCGGTTGCCGACCACTTTCGTTGCGGCCAGATGCCAGCTGGCGATGGTCGTCACAGCCGTGACCGCCGCGGCCACCAGCAGCACGATCACGTGAGCCGGTGGGGGTGATAGTCGATCGCGTGTGGATTCACGAGCGACCGATCGGAGCGGCGCGAATTGGAATTGATGCCTCGCTCAGCTGCGTTGGGCCAGCACCACCACCAGTACCAGGATCACCGTCACCCACAGCGTCATGCTGCCGGTGGGCCAGGTCCGCGCGAGCAGTCCGCCGGGCAGCAACCAGCCGACCAGACGGCGGCTGCCATTGCGGCCGCTGGCCTTCCACCAATCCTCCAGCCCATCCAGCAGTCGCGACCACACGCGCTGCACCAGACCAGCCAGCCGGAAGAGTACGACCCGATAGATCCAGTCCAGATCCAGGCTGATCGTCAGCGTCCGCTTCATCAACGGCAGCAGCAGGAAGAAGGCCAGGCCGGAAAACAGCAGCAGCTGGAACTGGCTGACCAGGTGCGCACCGGTGTAAGGCTCGTAGTCCACCGCGTAGGGCAGCAGCTGGTAGAGCAGTCCCGGGAAACAGCCCAGGCCAATACACAGCACGGCGAACAGAATCATCGCAGCGCGCATGTTCCAGGGTGGGTCCGGCGGTCGCAGACCGGAGTCCTTCTGGAAAAACACGAACCAGGGGAACTTGATGCCGGCGTGCAGGAAGACGCCGGCCGAGGCGGCGGTCAGCAGATACCAGACCCAGGCCAGATGTTCGTTGGCGGCCGCCTGGGAGATCATCGACTTGCTGATGAAGCCGGAGGTGAAGGGGAAGGCCGAAATCGCCAGCGCACCGATGATGCCGCAGATGGCGGTGATCGGCATCGTTTGGTACAGACCACCCAGATCGGTGCACTTGCGCTTGCCGGTCTGGTACAGCACCGCGCCGGCGCTCATCAGCAGCAGCGCCTTGTAGATGATGTGGGCGAAGGCGTGCGCGGCGGCGCCATTGAGCGCCATCTCCGTGCCGATGCCAATGCCGGTGACCATGAAGCCGACCTGGTTGACGATCGAATAGGCCAGGATGCGCCGCATGTCGTTTTCCAGCAGCGCGTAGATGATCCCGTAGAAGACCATGTACAGGCCGACCCAGATCAGTACCTGGGCGCCGGGGAACAGCAGCATCAGCGCCAGCACGGCGGTCTTGGTGGTGAAGGCCGACAGGAATACCGTGCCGAAGGGACTGCCCTCCGGATAGGCGTCGGCCAACCAGGCACTAACCGGCGGTGCGGCGGCATTGATCAGCACTCCAGCCAGGACGATCCACGCATCGACCGTGTCCAGATTCAACGGCTGGATCTCGATCGAACCGGTGTGGACCATGATGCCTTCGATGCCGATCTTCAGCAGCACGCCACCGATCAGGTGCATCAGGGCGTAGCGCACGCCGGCGCGCCGGGCTGCCTCGGTGCCACCGCACCAGATGACGACCGTGGAGAAGATCGCCATGAATTCCCAGAACAGGAACAGCGTGATCAGATCCCCGGCAAAGCTCACACCAACGGCACCGGCGGCATAGGCATAGCCGGCAGCCAGTTCGTACCACTTCGCCTGTTTGAGCCCGTACAGCCCGCCGGCAAAGGCCATGATCGTGAAGATCGTGGCGAACAGCCGGCGTACCGAGCTGGCTTCGACCAGCTCGATGTTGTAGCTGAGGAATTTCGCCGTCAGCAGCACGCCATCCGGCAGACGCCAGATCGCCCACAGCGTCACGATGGGTGCCAGCAGCACGATGACCGGGCGCATGCCCGGCCGCGCCAGACCGATCAGCAGCGCGCCGAGAATCAGGATGAAGGCAGGCGGGAAAGCCAGCTCAATCATCGCCATCCCCCGCTGCGGGATCTGACGGCTCGTAGTAGTCGTCGGGTCGCTTAAGGATCACCCCCAGCAGCTTGGCGAACACCACCATCGCCACGCAGCTGAAGAATCCAAACAACGCATTGAAGCCGAACCAGCCTTCCAGCTCGAAATGCGGATGCAAATGCACGAACACCTGCGCCAGCACGGTGCCCGCGAGGATCACGCCGAAGAGGATCCACAACAAGCGAATCGATGCCGGCCGGTAGAGCCAGGGCGTCGTTGGCGTGGGTCGGTCGTCAGTCGGGCTCATGGCAATGTCACGATGACTTTTTCCAGGTCCACCACCGGACCATTGAAGATAAACAGCAGTACCGTCAGCGTGGCCGTGGTCACCAATGCCGTGACCATCGGCCACGGCGCCTCACGATGATCGACCCTGGGCGGGACGGTTTCGGGGCGGAAGAAGGCACGGTGGACGATCGGCAGAAAATAGGCCGCATTCAGCGCGGTGGACAGAATCAACACGCCCAGCACGAAATACAGATCGTTCTGGAAGGCGCCGGCAATCATGTACCACTTGGAGACGAAACCCGCCGTTGGCGGCACGCCGATCATGCTCAACGCGCCGACCGCGAAGGCGCTCATTGTCCAGGGCATGCGCCGGCCGATGCCGTCGAGCTGGGAGACCTGCGCCTTGTTGGCGGCCACATAGATGGCGCCGGCAACGAAGAACAGCGTGATCTTGCCGAAGGCGTGGGCGACGATGTGGATCGCCGCACCAATTTCGGCGAACGGCGTCAGCACCAGCGCTGCCAGCACGATGTAGGAGAGCTGGCCAATCGTCGAATAGGCCAGCAGCCGCTTCAGATTGTCCTGCCGCAGCGCCACCACCGAGGCCGCGATCACGGTGAAGCCGGCCAGATAGACCAGCAGACGCTCGGCCGGCACGCTGGCCAGGAAATCGATGCCGAAGATGTAAATGACCACCTTGGTGATGGTGAACACGCCGGCCTTGACCACCGCCACCGCGTGCAGCAGGGCCGACACGGGCGTCGGGGCGACCATCGCTGCGGGCAGCCAGCGATGCACCGGCATCACCGCGGCCTTGCCGATGCCCAGCACGAACAGCGCCAGCAGCAGGGCCGCCTCGGCCGGGCCGATCTTGCCGGCCAGCACGCCGCCCGGCGTGAAATCGACGGTGCCGGCCACGCTCCAGGTCCAGATGATGGCCGGCAGCAGCAGGCCGATCGAGGTGGTCAACAGGATGCCCAGATAGGTGCGCGCACCTTCCATCGCGCGGCGATCGCCGGCATGCGAGACCAACGGATAGGTCGACAGCGTCAGCACTTCGTAGAACACGAACAAGGTCAGCAGATTGGCCGACAGCGCCACGCCCATCGCGCCGCACAGGGCAATCGCAAAGCACAGATAGAAGCGGGTCTGGTGCTGCTCGCGCTTGGCCCGCATGTAGCCGATCGCATAGACCGTGGTGACGATCCACAGCCCGCTGGCCAACAGCGCAAACAGGATCCCCAGGGGCTCGACCCGCAAGGCCAGCGGCAGCCCGGGAATCGGTTCGGCCAGCACCAGTGTCGGCGTCTGATCGGCCAGCAGATGGAGCAGGATGTGCAGCGCGCAGAGGAACAGACTGACCGCGGTGGTCAGCGTGACCGCCTCGCGCAGATTGGGAATGCGCCCGGTCAGCAGAATGCCGGCCGCGCCCAGCAGTGGGATCAGCAGCGCCAGCCACAGCGCGGTTTCGGGGGCCAGCCAGCTCATGGGCCGATCCCCGTCAGGGCCAGCGCAGCCTGCTCGGCCAGCCCGACGCTGAGCCGCGTATCGACGCCGAACCACAGATTCATCAGCACCAGCGCCCAGGTGGGCAGCAGCAGGCCCAGCGGTGCTTCGCGCTGCACATCACGCGACTCGCTGGGCTGGAAATAGGCCACCTCGACGATCCGCCAGATGTAGATCACGGCCAGCAACGAACTGACCAGGATCACCACCACCAGCCACCACCAGCCCTGCTCCAGCGCCGCCAGCACCAGATACCACTTGCTGATGAAGCCCACCGTCAGCGGCACGCCAATCAGGCTCAGACCGCCGATGACGAAGGCTGCCATCGTCCACGGCATCGCCTTGCCCAGTCCGCGCATCCGATCCACATCGTTGTTGCCGACCCGATAGGCGATGCAGCCCAAGGCGAGGAACAGGGCCCCCTTCATCAAGGCGTGATTGAACATGTGCAGCAGGGCAGCAGTGACGCCCAGGCTGCTGGCCAGGGCCAGACCCAGCACCATGTAGCCGACCTGCGCCACCGATGAATAGGCCAGCAGTCGCTTGGCATTGGGCTGGTTGATGGCCACCGCCGAGGCCACCAGCATGCCGATGACCGCCAGCGCCAGCAGGATCTGGCTCAGTGGCAGCTTGCCGAAGGAAAAATCGATGCCGAAGATCGAGTACAGGAAGCGGATCAGCACATAGACCGCCACCTTGGTCGAGGTGGCCGCCACCAGCGCGGTGACCGTCGAAGGGGCGTAGGTGTAGGCGTTCGGCAGCCACAGATGCAGCGGGAACAGCGCCAGCTTCAGACAGACGCCGACGACCAGGAAAGCCACCGCCGTGTGCATCGTGCGGGTGTCGGAGACCTCCGGCAGGCGCTGTGCCAGGTCGGCCATGTTCAACGTGCCGGTCATCGCGTAGAGCAGGCCCACGCCGATCAGGAAGAAGGTCGCGCCGACCGTGCCCATGATCAGATAGCGGAAAGCACTGGTCAGCGCCTTGCGATCGCGCCCCAGGGCGATCAGCGTGTAGGTCGACAGCGACGAAATTTCGAGGAAGACGAACACATTGAAGGCATCGCCGGTCGCCGTGATGCCGAGCAGGCCGGCCAGCAACAGCAGCATCGCCGCGTAGAAACCCGGCTGGCGGTCGTTGTCGATGTCCCGGCGGGCGCTGACCAGCGCATAGGGCATGACCACCGCCGCCACCAGCGCGATCAGCAGCTGCACCAGCGCATTGGCCGCATCAAGCCGGTATTCGATGCCGATCGGCGCCGCCCAGCCACCGAGCGCATAGCTGAGGGTGCCGTAGCTGTAGACCTTGGTGATCAGGAACAGCGCCACCGCCAGCACCGTCCAGCTCACTGCCGTGGCCAGCAGCCACGGCGCCACCCGCCCACGCAGCAGCGTCGCCAGTGGCGCCGCCAGCAAGGGGATGACGACGATGAGGACCTGCCAGTGGGTCACGGGCGGCTGCCTTTGGGGGCGCAGGGCTCAGGGCTGAGGGCTGAGGGCTGAGCAACACGCAGCCTGTGGCGCTGGCGTCCCTGATCCCTCAGCCCTGATCCCTCATCTCTCGCGCAGCGCATCAGAAGTCCTCATCCAGCCGATGCAGCTCGTCTTCCTCGACGGTGCCGTAGGCTTCCTTGATGCGCACGATCAGCGCCAGGCCCAGCGCGGTCGTGGCGACACCGACTACGATCGCGGTGAGGATCAGCACGTGCGGCAACGGGTTGGAGTAGCGCGTTACGCCTTCGGTGAGGATCGGCACGGCGCCGTCGTGGACCACGCCCATGCTGATGTAGAGGAAGAACACGGCGGTCTGGAAGATGTTCAGACCGACAATTTTCTTCACCAGGTTGCCGCGCGAAATCATCGTGTACAGGCCGACCATCATCAGCGCGATGACGATCCAGTAGTTGTACAAGCCCAGGCTGCTCATCGCTGCCGCACCCGATCGGCGAAGAGGAAGCACAGCAGCACCATCGTCGAGGACACGGTCAGCGCCACACCCAGTTCGATGACGATGATGCCGGTGTGCTGGCCCGCCACCGGACTGGAGCCCAGCACCGAGTAGTCGAGAAAGTTGGCACCCAGCAGCAGGCTGGCCACGCCGGTGCCGCCATAAATCAGCCCGCCGCAGGCGGCCAGCGTACGCAGCACGCCCACCGGCGCCACCCGCCGGGTTTCGTCCAGACCGAAAACCAGCATGTGCACGATCAGCGCCGAGGCGGCAATCACGCCGGCCTGGAAGCCGCCGCCCGGACCCAACTCGCCATGGAACTGCACGTAGAAGGCAAACAACAGGATGACCGGGATCAGGAACTTGCTGACGATCCGCAGGATCAGGTGGTCACGCATCAGCGCTTGCCCTCCCGCCGCGGGCCGCCGATCAGCAGCCACACGCCCAGCCCGGCGGTGAACACGACGATCACCTCGCCCAGCGTATCGAAGCCGCGGTAGCTGGCCAGCACGCTGGTCACCACATTCGGAATGTCGATGTCGCGGGCCGACTCCGTCAGGTAATAGGGCGCGACATGCTGATGGATCGGGTTGCCGGGATCGCCCACCGGGGGCAGGTCGAAAGTGCCCCAGACCAGCACCACGCCGGTCAGCAGTACCATCCCGAGCGCCAGCCATTGGCGCGGCTGCGGCTTCTCGTAGCGGCCGGTGAAACTCAGCGCAATCAGCATCAGGATCGTCGAGACCCCGGCGCCCACGGCCGCTTCGGTGAAGGACACGTCGGCCGCGTCCATGACCATGAACATGCCGGCCGACAGCAGGCTGTAGATGCCGAAGACCATGACCACGGCCAGCAGGTCGCGGCTGGTCGCCACGTACAGCGCCGTGATCAGCATGAAGGCCAGCAACAGGATGTCGATCAGTTCGGCGATGACGGCGGCTCCTGGTCCTGTTGCGGTTCGCGCAGCCCGCTGATCCAGGCCGAGCGGGCCAGCGCATGGCAGGCAGTGGGGCTGGTGAACAGCAGGAACAGGAAGATCAGTCCCAGTTTCACGGTGGCCAGCGTCGGCCCGAAGAGCACCGCCAGCCCAGCCAGAAACAGGCCGGCTGCCAAGGTGTCGATGATGCCCGCCGCATGCAGACGGGTGTAGAAATGCGGCAGTCGCAGCAGGCCTGCGCCGGCCAGCACCAGCAGCGCAGCGCCGGCCAGCAACAGGGGTGCGGCAACCCAGTGTGCCCAGCTCATGCCCACGGATCCTCGTCCTGGCCACGCAGCACCCCGCGCTCGCTGTACTTCATCAACGCCACCGTGCCGATGAAGTTGATCAACGCGTAGAGCAGCGCCACGTCCAGATAGTCGCCGCGACCGGCCATCGCCGCCAGCAGGGCGATCAGCAGCACGGTCTTGGTGCCGAAACTGTTCACCGCCAGGATGCGATCGTGCACGGTCGGACCGAGCAGCGTGCGCAGCAGCGCCAGTCCCATCGCCACCAGGATGGCGACACCGGCAACCGCCAGCATCATGGCCGCGCCACTGGTGTCGATCATGGCTTGGCGTCCTCAACGTCGGTCGGGACCAGCCGGTCCAGCTCGCCGTCGCGCACGCCCTGTCCGCTGCCGCGTGTCAAGGCGTGGACCAGCAGCTCCTCACCTTCCAGATCCACGGTCACCGTGCCCGGCGTCAGCGTGATGGCATTGGCCAGGATCACCCTGCCCAGCGCACTGGACTGCTGCATCTGCACGCGCAGGAAATGCGGCTGGATCGCCGAGCGACCGGAGACGATCGCCTTCGCGACCTGCAGGTTGGACTTGACGATCTCCAGCAGCAGCTGTCCCCAGAAGCGCAGCAGCGCCAATGACAGGTGCATTGGATGACTTTCACGATCGATGATGTCCATCCGCCGGGACAGCCACAGCGTCAGCGCGATGCTGATCACGCCAAAGCCCAGCAGCAGCGGCTTGGCATAGCCGGACAAAACCCACCAGAGGAGGGCCAGCAGCAAGGCAAGACTGATCGTGCGCTTCATGTCGGTCGGCAAATCACGGTTGTCGACGAATCCCTGTCCCCCGGGCCACCGCAGCATCGGCGGGGGACGGCGACCGCGGAGAATAACAGACGGTGGTGACCGAGATGGATCGGCAGACCGATGACGGCTGTGCCCGACGCTCAGCGCATCGGCACGTAGCCAGGCAGGGCCGCGATTCGATCCAGCCAGGCGCGCACGGACGGGTAGCCGGCGAGCTCGAAGCCGCCTTCATGCGCCACATGCGTGTAGGCGTACAAGGCGATGTCCGCGATGCTGCAGCCATCGCCGACCAGCCAGTCCTGTTTCGCCAGGTGCTGGTCCATCACAGCCAGCGCCTTGTGCCCGCCGGCCTGCCTGGACTCGTACTCGGCGCGACGCGCTTCCGGCAGGCCGAGGAAGCTGCGGATGAAACGCGCCACCGCGATGTAGGGCTCGTGACTGTATTGCTCGAAAAACAGCCATTGCAGCACCTGCGCGTGGTCCCAGCGATCGGTCGGCAGAAAATCGCTGCCTTCGGCCAGGAAATGCAGGATCGCATTGGATTCGGCCAGCACCCGGCCGTCGTCCAGTTGCAGCAGCGGGATCTTGCCGTTGGGATTGAGCGCCAGAAAATTGGGCGATTGGGTAACGCCGGAAAGTACGTCCAAGGCCTCCCATCGATAGGGGCGACCCAGCAGCTCCAGCAACAACTTGAGCTTGTAGCAATTGCCCGAGCGGATATCGCCGTAGATCGTTGGGCCTGTCTCCTCGCTCATCCTCTTGCCTTGTCGTCCACCAGCATCCGTCCCAGGGCCAGCCAGTGCAGCTCCTCCGGGCCGTCGGCCAGTCGCTGACCGCGTGCGTGTGCATAGGCATGCGCCAGGAAATCATGACCATCCAGACCGGCCGCCCCGTGCAACTGGATGGCCAGATCGATGATCTGGCAAGCCGTCTCGGGCAAACAGGCCTTGATCAGTGCGATCGGTTCGCGTGCCAGGCGGCTGCCGCGGCGTTCCAGCACCGATGCGGCATTGAGGCAGAGCAGGCGTGACTGCTCCAGCGCACCGTGTGCCCGAGCCAGTTGCGCTTGCACCAGCGGTTGTTGGCCCAGTGGCTTGCCGAACACCACCCGGCTGCGGGCGCGCTGCAGGGTGGCATCGAAGGCGCGCTGGGCCAGACCGAGCAGCATGAGACTCTGCTGCAGGCGACCGGCCCCCGCGACTGCCTGCAAGGCTTCCAGACCACGACCGGGGCCGAGCAGAATCGCATCGTCAGGCACGAAGACCTGATCGAACTCCAGTTCCGGATAGCCCCCCGGACCGTCGGCATAGCCCAGCACCGAGTGCTGGCCAATCACACTGATTCCGTGAGCGTCCCTGGGCACCAATGCCAGGCTGTAGCGCTTGGCCAGCGAGGCTTCCGGATGGCTCAGCCCCAATACCAGCAGCAACCGGCAGGCGGGGTCCGCGGCGCCGGACACCCAGGCCTTGCGACCATGCAGGATGTGGCCTTCGGGGCGCTTGGCCAGCGTGGTCACCAGATTGGCCGGATCGCTGGAGCCCACGGTGCCTTCGCTGACCGCCAACGCGGCGCGCAGCTCCGCCGCGAGCAACGGCCGCAGCCAGCGCTCGCGCTGGGCATCGTTGCCATAGAGCGCCAGCAGGTCGATGCTGCTGCAATCGGGTTGGGTGGCGTTGAACACCGCCGGCGCCAGCAATGAGCGGCCCATCGCCTCGGCCAGTGGCGCATATTCCAGATGACTCAGTCCGGCGCCGTAGCGCGTGTCGGCCAGGAACAGATTCCACAGTCCCTGCGCGCGAGCCCGCTGCTGCAAGCCCTTTAGCGGTGCGAATGCGGTGCCACGTGCGGCCGGATCGGACAGATGCTGATACCAGTCCGGTTCCAGTGGCTGGACCTGCTCGTCCAGGAAGCCCTGCAGGCGACCCAGCAATTCGCGGGCACGGGCGCTGATCTCGAACATGCAACCGCCCCCTGCGGCGATGCAACAAGCATCCAGCATAGCGCAGCGCATCCAGCCCAATCGTCAACAAGTCCTGTGTATTGGCGGTCGTCACTGGCCCGGTGAATGGCTTGCTCCGGCTGCGCCACGGCGTCGCATTCGTGCAATTGATGTGAAGAATCATCCAGGCCAGATCAATTGACGATCATAAAGTTACGTAGGCGTACATTCTTCACTTTTAATTTACGGTTCGTCATGGTTACTTCACCCCACGACGCTCTCCGCCTCGAGCTGCAGGCCGATCGAGCACAGGGGCTCTGGGCGTCGGAGGAATCCGTATTTCCGCCCAGGAGCCAGCCATGGAAGTCCGCCCCGTTTGCCGTCATGAGCCCAGTGCAACTCGCCCACCACGACTGTCCGACTGGGTCGGCTGGTCGCTGTTGCTATTGCTGTGGGTTGCCGCTCCGGCACTTGCGGCGGACGCCAACGGCAGTGCCTATGGTGCTCGCCTGGGGCTGTCGGCAGACGTTCTGGGGCTGGGCAGCGCCACGGCAACGTTGACGGAAACGCCGCAGGTCGCGGGTGTCGGCCCCGCCGACTACGCACTGGCGGACACGGTGCTGGGTGTGCAGGTCGGTTTGCTGGGGACTGAAGTCCTCAACACCGGCGTGCTGACGGTGACCACCGATCACAGCGCCGCCGTTCCGACCGCCAACTCCACCAGCAGCGTCGACGATGTGTCGGTCAATCTTCAAGTCACGCCGCTGCTGCAACTGCTCACATTGACCGCCGATGCCGTGCAGGCCGAGGCGGCCATCACCGGCGTCTGCGGTGCTCTGCAGGCGACGGGCTCTACCACGCTGGTCAATGCTCAGGTCCGCAATCTGCTGGGCCAGACCATCACCCTCGACACGCAGCCGACGGCGAATCTGTGTTCTCCGCCCTGGGCATTGCCGGGGTCAGGCTGTTCATCAATGAGCAATCCGAATCCGGTGATGCCTTCAACCGCCAGATCAGTGTCAATGCGATCCGCATCCAGGTCGACGCCAGCGTGGCGCTGGCCAGCCTCAGCGGCGAGATCGTCATCGGCCACGCCGAAGCGGCCCGCAGCTGCGCGGCTGGCGATGGTCCCGATCTGACCGTCAGCAAGGCTGCCACTCCGAATCCAGCGACCGTCGGTGAGGCGCTGCTGTTCACCATCGATGTGAGCAATGTCGGCAACCAGCCCGCGCAATCGGTGCAGGTGGTCGACACTCTGGACGCCAGTTTCAGCCTGCTCGACGCCACCACCAGCGCCGATGGCAGCTGCGCCGCTGCCGGCCAGACCGTGACCTGCAACTGGCCCCAGATTGCGGCCGGCCAGTCCCGCAGCGTGCAGCTGTCCGTACTGCCGACGCAGGAGGGCACTTTCGTCAACACGGCGGTCGCCAGCTTTGACGGTCCGGACGCCAACCCGGGCAACGACGATGGCAGCGTGACCGTGATCGTCGATCCGGCCAGCGGCCCGGTCACGGCCGACTTCTCCATCAGCAAGAGCGCCAACCCTGACCCGGCCACCGTCGGATCGCCGCTCAACTATCTGATCACGCTCAGCAACGCTGGCCCCGATGCGGCACCAGCCTCGATGACCGACAGCCTGCCGGCTGGCTTGAGCGCCGACGCGATCGTTGTCACTGGCGGCGGTAGCTGCAGTGGCAGCACTGCTGTCAGCTGCAGCTGGCCCAGCGTGGCCGCCGGCGCTTCGGTCAGCGTCACGATCACGGTCACCCCGCAGGTCGCCGGCACGCTGCTGAATGCGGCCTCGGTCAGCGCCGACGGCGGTGCCGTGGACCCTGATCCGGGCAACAACGTGGTGCAGATCGAGACGGTCGTGCAGGACCCGATTCCGACGGCCAACCTGTCGTTGACCAAGGTCGCCAATCCCGATCCGGCGACGGTGGGGCAGCCGCTGGTCTACACGCTCACCATCAGCAACGCCGGTCCGGACGCCACCGGCGCCACCGTGACCGACACCTTGCCGGGCGGATTGAGTGCCGGCGCCATCGTGCCTTCCGACGGGGGCATGTGCAGCGGCACCACGACGATCGCTTGCAACTGGGCAAACATCGCCGCCGGAAGCTCGGTCAACGTGCAGATCACCGTCAATCCGATCGCGACCGGCGTGCTGACCAACACGGCTACCGTGGTGCCCACCGGCCCGACGGTCGATCCCGATCCGGGTGACAACACCACCACCATCACCACGCCGGTGCAGCCGGCCCTGCCGCAGGCCGATCTGTCGGTGAGCAAGACGGCCAATCCCGATCCGGCGACGGTCGGACAGCCGCTGGTCTACACAATTACCGTGGCCAATGCCGGCCCGGACGCCACCGGTGCGAGCATCGTCGATACCTTGCCAGGTGGCCTGAGCGCCGCCGCCATCGTCGCCACCGACGGCGGCATGTGCAGCGGCAGCACCACGATCAGCTGCAGCTGGAGCGCGATCGCCGCCGCGGCCTCGGTCAGCGTCCAGATCACAGTGACGCCCGGTAGTGCCGGCGTGCTGGTCAACACGGCAACGGTGACACCGAGCGGTCCGACGGTGGACCCGAACCCGGGCAACAACTCCGTCACCATCCAGACCACGGTCAATCCGCCACCGCCACCGCAAGCGGACTTGTCGGTGGTCAAGACGGCCACTCCCGATCCGGTCACCGCGGGCGAGCTGCTGACCTACACCATCACCGTCAGCAACGCCGGACCGGATGCGGCACCCGCGCGTGTCACCGACACCTTGCCGCAGGGGCTGTTGCCGCAGTCCGTGGTCGCCACGGGCGGTGGCAGCTGCACTGGCAGCAATCAGATTCAGTGCAGCTGGCCGGCGATAGCTTCGGGTGCCTCGGTGTCGGTGCAGATCCAGGTTCGGCCCCAGGTTGCCGGGCCGCTGAGCAACACGGCCACGGTGTCGATCATTGGTGATGGCATCGACCCCGACCCCTCCAACAATGTCTCCACCATCAGCGTCACGGTGGCGCCGGCGACGATCCAGCAGGCGGACCTCAGTCTGACCAAGACGCCGCAGCCGCAGACCGTGGCCGTCGGTGAGGTGCTGCGTTTCAATCTGACTGTCAGCAACGCCGGCCCCAGCGCGACGGCGGTGGCACTCAGCGATGTGCTGGACCTCAATTTCCGGCTGGTCGGTGCCAGCGCCGGTCAGGGGGGCAGTTGCATCGGTGATCCGGTGGTGCAGTGCAACTGGGCCTCGGTGGCGCCAGGTGCGACGGTCACGGCAGCCATCGACGTGCGTGCCCTCAACGAAGGCGAATTCACCAACGTGGCCACGGTCCAGCCCGGCGGCAGCGTGACCGATCCGGACCCGGGCAACAACACGGCCAGCGCCGTGGTCAATGTCACCGAGGGCGGCGATCCGCTGCCGCAGGCGGACATCTCGCTGAGCAAGACCGTCACCCCCAATCCGGCCAACTTTGGCGATGTCGTGACCTACACGCTGATCGCCAGCAATGCCGGGCCGGATGGCGCATCGGTGCAGATCAGTGATGTGCTGGACGATGGCCTGGTGCTGATCGAGGCGGCCGCTGATGCGGGAGGCAGCTGTGCCGGTGTGCGGCAGATCCAGTGCAGCTGGGGCAATGTGGCCGCTGGCGCGTCGGTGCAGGCCACGCTGCGCGCGGAAACCCGTCGCAGTGGCGATATTGCCAACCTGGCCGTTGCCAGTGTGGGACCGGACAACTTCGATCCGAATCTGGCCAACAACGTCGCCTCTGCCAGCTTGACGGTGCTGCCGCCGGACGCGGGCGGACAGTCGGATCTGTCAGTCACCAAGCAGGCCATTCCGTCGGAAGCCTATGTAGGTTCGCCGGTCAGCTTCCTGATCACGGTCACCAACCAGGGACCCGATTTCGCACCTGGACCGGTCGAGATTCGCGACACGCTGGCGGCTGGCCTGACCTTCCTGTCGGCTGCGGCTGACAACGGCGGCAGCTGCACGCTGGTCGGTTCGCAGGTGCGCTGCAGCTGGTCCGGGCTGGCCGTCGGCGAGCGCGTGGCGGCATCGATCCTGGTGCGCCCGGAAGCCGTGGGCACCTATCCGAACTCGGTCGTGATCTCGCAGGTCAACGAGGATCCGAATCCGCTGGACAACAATCCCAACGTGGAGCTGCCGGTGCTGGCGGCCGACCTGCAGGCGGGCGCGCAGTGTCGCGTGGACGCTCAGCTGACCAGCGACAGCGGCACCGCCCTGCCGCGAGGCCGGCTGCACTACGGCGGCGCCGCGGCGGTGGTGGAGCAACTGGCGCAGTCGCAGCTGGTCCATGCCAGTCTGGTCGAGGATCGGTTGCGCACCGATCTGTTGCCCGGCTCGGCAACGGTCCGCCTGATTGCCAGTAGCCGTGGCGGTGGTCTGAGCCTGCTGGCCAGCAGCGAGGCCATCACCCTGGGTGTGGCCGGACCGGCGCGCCTGTTCCTGCTCGACGAATCGCAGGCACTGGTCACTGCGTTGCCCGATCTGCTGGGTGGTTCCACGGCCCCGCTGGTCGCTTTCTCTGGAGACCACAACGCGCTGTTGTTGATCGCCACCAGTGGCACCGGCAGCGAGCTGATGCAGCTCGATCTGCAAAGCGGTCAGATGCAATCCCTGGCCACTTGGGCACTGCCGATCGACGCCTTCGAGCGTCTGGTTGCCAGCGTCGATCTGCAGCAGGCCGCCGTGCAGGTACGCGGTGACCTGACCACCGGCGCGGCGACCGAGACCGCCAATGTCTACCGGCTGGATGGCCAGGGCAACCTGCGCCTGATCAGCCAGGGCGACGCGCGTCTGGGTGGCATCGATGGCACCGGTGCTCGGGTCAGTCTGCTCGAGGGCGATGCGCTGTGGGTCGATCCCATCGCTGGTGGCGGTCGTCAGCTGGTGATCAGCGGCGCTGGATTGCGGACCCCGCTGCTCAGTCACAACGGCGGCGAGCTCTACTATCTGGCCGCCGCCGGGAGCGGCAATCTGCAGCTGCGCCAGACACGGCTCGATGATCTGAGCACGACCATGCTGCTGGAACTGCCGGTGGCGGTCGGTGGCGACGACGCGCTGCTCGATCACGAAGGGTCCGGCCAGAGCTTCGTGTTGCGCACCCGTGGCGGCCTGCTCAGCGGCAACCTGTCCGACAGCAGCGAGCTCTATCTGATCGATTGCGACAGCATCCGCGCCGGCGCCTGGTTCAACCCCGACCGCAGCGGACACGGCTGGGATATCCAGCGGGTGCGCGACGAGCTGGTCACGCTGTGGTTCAACTATCGTCAGGACGGCAGCGCCAACTGGCATATCGCCAACGACCACCGCTTCGGCCGCGCCTGGCAGGGTGAGTTGCTGCAGGTCAGCTACAACTATGACGATGGCAGTCGCGTGACGGAGACCATTGGCCAACTCGCCTTCCTGTTCTCCGACTCACACAACGGCATTGCCCACTGGACCATTGGCGGAATCAGTCGCTTTGAGCCGATCACCTTCCTGTTCTTTGACGCCACCGTGCCCAGTGTGGACATGACCGGTCTGTGGTACGACCCGAACGATCCGGGCTGGGGTGTCTCGGTCAGCCACCAGGGCGACGTCCTCTATTCGCTGGTCTATGTCTATGACCTGCAGGGACAGGCGCTGTGGGTGGATGGCGTCTCACGCGGCGGTGCGCCCCTGGTCGACGCCCAGCTCTATCGCGGCTTTGGACTGTGCCCGATCGGTTGCGTCGAGAACGCGCCGTCGCCATCGGCCACCGACGGCGGCAGTTTCGACGTGCAGTCCGGTGTACCGGGTGTGCTGCCCTTCGGCACGCAGTTGCTCAACGGCAATCAGCTGGAATGGCTGAAGGCCGATCGGCCACTGCTGCCACTGAGTGACACGGTTCCCTGAGGGGGACCGACGGACGCCTGGCCCTCCCGATCTCCAGGCGTCCACCCGCCGTCCGCCTGCGGTGCGCTGCAGGCGGACGTGCGGCCTTCACACCGGCGTTCATGCGAGGCGGTCGTTGGCAGTGCCAGCCCGCTGGACTATGATCCGCGCCACTCCGAAGGTGTCTGGGCGTGGCCATGCTGCCGCGCACAGGTGAAACGGGAAGCCGGTCCAATGCCGGCACTGCCCCCGCAACGGTAGATCGTTCCGGTCAGATCAGCAGCCACTGCGCCAAGGCGTGGGAAGGCGATCTGCACCAGACCAGCGTGCTGGTCAGCGATGAGTCCGGAGACCGGCCTTGTTGGAGGACCCACTGCTTCCCGCCGTGGGTCACCGGGCGGCGTTGCGGAGGGCAGCGGCGGTTCGACGGCTGCCGTGACCGCGCGCAGCCTTTCGGATCGTCGCGTTGCTGATTCTCCTGGCGCCACCGGCAATCGCGGGTGTGCGTACCTGAGGAGAATTCATGAGCGTCATTCTTGCGGCTGCCTGGTTGGCAGCCACCCCGGCTGCGACGCCGGACACTCTCGATGCCATCACTGTCAGCGCCAGTCGTCGCGCCCAGCCAGTGCGCGAGACGCTGGCATCGGTCAGCGTGATCGAGCGCGCGCAAATCGATCGCAGTCAGGCCAGCGACCTGCTGGAATTGCTGCGACGGGAGGCGGGGCTGGACTTTGCTCGCACCGGCGGCACCGGCCAGACCACCAGTCTGTTCCTGCGCGGCACCAACTCCAATCATCTGCTGGTGCTGATCGACGGCATCCGCGTGGCCAGCAGCAACACCGGTGCCGTGGCCCTGGAGCATCTGCCGCTGGCGCAGATCGAGCGCATCGAGATCGTCCGCGGTCCGCGGGCGAGCTATTGGGGTTCGGATGCCATTGGCGGTGTGCTGGCGATCACCACCCGCCAGCCGGAAGGACCGGAGGCAGCATTGCGCGTCGGCAGTGAGGGCCGTCTAGGCCTGTCGGCCGGGTGGGGTGTGCGGCAGGCCGACGGCCATTTCAGTCTGACCGTTGGCGGTGAGGACTACGATGGCTTTTCGGCGCAGACGCCGGACGGCTTTGCCTACGATCCGGACGATGATGGCTATCGCCGCCGCCATCTCAGCCTGCATGCCGGTCGTCAGCTGGGCAGTCAGCAGCTGAGTCTGAGCGTGCTGGCCCTGCGCGCCGAAACCGAGTTCGACCAGGGGGTCAGCGACGCCGATCAGCACAGTCTGGCATTGAGCCTGGAGGGCCCGTTGGGCGAGGGCTGGCAGCATCGGTTGAGCCTGGGCGGCAATCGCGACGATCTGGACACGCCGGTGTTCTTCAATCGCTTTCTGTCCCGACGTCAGCAGCTGGACTGGGTGCACGATGTGCGTCTGGGTGACAGCGAACAGCTGTTGGCCGGCGTCCAGCTGCAACGCGAGAAAGGCAGCAGCGTCGACACCTTCGGTCAGGTCAACCAATACGCCGAGCAACTGGACCATGCGGCTGTGTTCACTGCGCTGCAGGGTCGCAACGGCGCCTTCGACCACGAACTGGCGCTGCGTTACGACGATCACGAGCGCTTCGGCGGTGAGCTCAGCAGCCAGCTCGCCGTGGGCTGGCGCTTCGATCCGGGCCGCCTTTATCTGTCCTTCGGCGAAGGTTTCCGGGCACCGAACCTCAACGAGCTCTACTCGCCTGGCTTCGGCGGTCTGTTTGCCGGCAATCCGAACCTGGGCCCGGAAAGCTCACGCTCACTGGAACTGGGCCTGGACACCGACTTGGCCGGCACGGCCCTGGCTCTGAACATCTATCGCACTCGCGTGAATGATCTGATTGCCTTCGAGGGTGGCCAGAGCTTCCAGGCCGTGAACATCGCCGAGGCGGCTGTCGATGGTGCCGAGCTGACGCTGTCGCGGCGCTTCGAGGCGCTGTCCGTGGCCGCCAATGCCACCTGGCAGGACGCCCGCAATGCCGCGACCGATGCCGAGCTGTTGCGACGACCCCGGCGCAAGCTGGCGCTGGATCTGGACTATGACCTGAGCGCCAATGCCCACGTCGGGGCCGATCTGGCTTACGTCTCGCAGCGGCAGGACATTGCCGGTGAGCTGGCCAGCTACAGCTTGCTGGGATTGCGGGCAGAGACCCGACTGGGCGACGACTGGCATCTGGGCGCGCGAATCAACAACGCATTGGATCGTGAATACGCCTGGGCCGCGGGTTTCGGCGCGCCCGGCCGGGAATGGTTGGTCACGCTGCGTTGGCAGGCGCCATAGGCAGACCAATGCCGATGCCAGGGCCGAATGGCGCGCTCACCAGCCGCGTCATTCGGCCGTCAGCGGGCCCGCAAGCGTGATTGCCATCGTGATTTTGCGCACAAACCGGGACTACAATCGGCCAACTTCGCGCAGTCTGTAAGCTGTGTACGACAAGCTGCTGAATTCATTGGTCGCCATCGCGCCAGCAGCTTGTCTGGCGGGATGGCTGCTGGCGACTGGCTTTCGCCGCAACCGGGTGGTCTGGCTGTTGATGCTGCTGGCCATCGACACCTGGGACTGGATTCCACCCGGTCGCAACGCGCTGGCCGATCTGCTGGCGCCGGCGCTGGCACTGTGGGTGGCCGTGCGTCCGGAGCGGCCGCTGCTGGGTCCTCGCAGCGTGGCGCTGGCCGCTGGGCTGGCCCTGGCCTTGTGGCTGGCCGGCCAGCTGGGAGAAGGGGGCGCAGCGCGCCTGCTGGGTTGGCGGACCGCAGCGATCTCCTGGCCCGCGGGCTTCGGCGCCATCGCGACGCTCTACCTGCTGGCTGCGGCCGCCTGCCTGGTGCACTGGTGGCGGTTGCGCGGTGCCGCCGATGCCGGTGCTGCGGCAGCATTGGTCTGCGCCGCACTGGCCGGCATGCCCGGACAAGACTGGATGCCGCCACCGGCCTGGCTGACGCTGGGCGTGAGCCTGGCCATCGGCGGCGTGCTGATGCAGGCCTTCCGCATGGCCTTCGTCGATCCGCTGACCGGCCTGCCCAATCGTCGCGCCCTCGATGAGCACCTGGCTCGCAGCGAAGGGCGGCTGGCGGTGGCGATGGTCGATGTGGATCACTTCAAGCGCTTCAATGATCGTCATGGCCACGATGCCGGTGATCTGGTGTTGCGCATCGTGGCGCGAACCCTCAAGCGCTGTCGTGGCGGGCAGGCGTTCCGCTACGGCGGTGAGGAATTCTCGATCCTGTTTGCCAGCGCTGACCGTGACCGCGTCAGTGAGGCCCTCGATCAGGTGCGTCGACGCGTCCAGGACACCCGCGTGAAGCTGGGTCGCGGCCGCTTGCCCAAGGCCCGCCCGCAGGCCATCCGCAAGGGTGCGGCGCAGGGCGAGGTGCATGTCACCGTGAGCATCGGCATGGCCACCCGCGGCGGACCCAGTCCACCGGCCCAGAATCTGATCGAGGCGGCCGATCGGGCGCTCTACAAGGCCAAGCAGGCTGGGCGCAACCGGGTCGTCGTCGCCGCCGCCTGATTGTTGCGTACGCACGTCCGGGCCCTGCCTGTGTCAGCGCGGCCGGCTATGCTTGGCGGCCTTGTCACGTGGCTGTTTCCTTCATGCTGAACTTCACCGACCTGTCCCTGCGACGCGGGCCGCGCCTGCTGCTGGAAGGACTGTCCGCGACGGTCCAGGCTGGCTGGCGGGTCGGTGTGGTCGGGCGCAATGGCACCGGCAAGAGCAGCCTGTTTGCCCTGGTGCTTGGGGAATTGAGCGCCGATCGCGGTGATGTGTCGCTGCCGCGTGGACTGGATATCGCCACTGTGGCGCAGGAAGTCGCGGCCACCGACCGCAGCGCGCTGGATCATGTGCTCGATGGCGACGCCGAACTGCGTCAGCTGCAGGCGCAGGCGGAGCGGGCCGAGGTCGAGCACGATGCCCATGCGCTGGCCCAGGCGCACGAACGACTGCATGTGATTGGCGGTTATGCGGCGCCGGCCCGGGCCGCGCGCCTGTTGCGCGGTCTGGCCTTCTCCAACGACGACCTGCAACGGCCGCTGCGCAGTTTTTCCGGCGGCTGGCGCATGCGTCTGAACCTGGCGCGGGCGTTGATGCAGCGCTCGGACCTGCTGTTGCTGGACGAGCCGACCAATCACCTCGATATCGATGCCGTGATGTGGCTGCAGGACTGGCTGCGCGATTACCCCGGCACCCTGCTGGTGATTTCGCATGATCGCGAGTTTCTCGATGCCGTGACCGATCACACGCTGCATCTGTCGCAGCAGCGCGGCACGCTCTACGCCGGCAACTTCAGCGCCTTCGAGCGTCTGCGCGCCGAGCGCATGGCCCAGCAGGGCGCCGTGGCCGAGCAGCAACGCCGCCGCATTGCCCATCTGCAGAGCTTCGTCGACCGCTTCCGCGCCAGTGCCACCAAGGCCAAGCAGGCGCAGGCACGCGTCAAGATGATCGAGCGGATCCAGTTCGAGGCGCCGCTGCTGGCGGAGAGCGAATTCAGTTTCGAGTTTCCGCGGCCGGAGCGGCTGCCGGCGCCGTTGCTCAAGCTCGATCATGCGGCAGCCGGCTATGCGCGGCCGGATGGCTCGGCGTTGACGATCCTGCGCGATCTGGCGCTGAACCTGCAGCCGGGCGACCGCATCGGCCTGCTGGGCGCCAACGGTGCCGGCAAGAGCACCTTCATTCGGCTGCTCGCTGGCGAGCTGTCGGCGCAGGCCGGCGACGTGGTGCGCCATGGCGATCTGATTGTCGGTTACTTCGCCCAGCACCAGCTGGAACAGCTCGACCCTGCCGCCTCACCGATGGAGCACTTCAAGCGGCTCGATCCGAGCGCCGGCGAGCAGAGCCTGCGCAACTACCTCGGCGGCTTCAACTTCACCGGTGACCGGGTGTTTGAGGTGGTCGCGCCCTTCTCCGGGGGCGAAAAGGCCCGGCTGGCGCTGGCGATGGTGGTTTACCGCAAGCCGAATCTGCTGTTGCTGGACGAACCCACCAATCACCTCGATCTGGATCTGCGCCAGGCCCTGGAACTGGCCTTGCAGGAATATCCCGGCGCACTGGTGCTGGTCTCGCACGATCGTCATCTGGTCGAGGCCACCTGCGATGTGCTGTGGCGGGTGTCCGACGGGACGGTGCAGCCCTTCGATGGTGATCTAAACGACTACGCCCGCTGGCTCGCCGGCCAGCGCCGCGCTGGACCGGGGGGAACCAGTGATGCCACCGAGGTCGGCGCACCGCGGACTTCGGCCCGTGATCAACGCCGCGCAGCCGCCGACGAGCGGGCTCGGGTGAAGCCGCTGCGCGATGCCCTGCGCAAGGCCGAACAGCAAATGGAGCGCTGTTCCAGCCGCCTGGCCGACATCGAGCGACAGTTGTCCGACGAGGGTCTGTATGAAGCATCTGCACAGTCCCGCCTGACCGAGCTGCTGGAGGAACAGGGCCGAATGCGCGGGCAGCTGGAAGTGGCCGAAGCGGCCTGGCTGGAGGCCGGCGAAGCATTGGAAGCCAGCGGGTGCTGATCGCGCTGAACAAGCCTTTCGGGGTGTTGTGCCAGTTCACCGATCGGGATGGTCAGGCCCAGGGACAGGCACGGCGCACGCTGGCGGAGTTCGTGCCCCTGCCCGGGGTCTATCCGGCCGGCCGGCTGGACTACGACTCCGAAGGCTTGCTGCTGCTGACTGACGACGGACCGCTCGCTCAACGCATTACCGATCCCCGCCACGCCTGGGCCAAGACCTATCTGGCGCAGGTCGAGGGCATCCCCGACGAAGGCGCATTGGCGAAATTGCGTCGAGGTCCACGGCTCAACGATGGACCGACCCGTCCGGTCGAAGCGCGACTGCTAGCCAAGGCACCGGGCTGGCTGTGGAAGCGCGATCCGCCGATTCGCCAGCGTCGCCATCAGCCAACCAGCTGGCTCGAGCTGGTGCTGCGCGAAGGGCGCAACCGGCAGGTGCGGCGCATGACGGCGGCTGTGGGCTTGCCGACCTTGCGGCTGGTGCGGCAGCAGATCGGCCCTTATGCCCTGGACGGCCTGGCGCCCGGGCGTTGGCGACCGCTGGACGCCTGATGCGCGGACTGCTCGTCGGCTGCTGGCTGTTGCTGTGCCTGCCGGCATTGCTGCAGGCGGCCAGCTGGCGCTATCTGAGTGCGGATCAGGCACCCGATTCGAACCAGGCGGTGCTGCTGCTGGTGATCGATTCCGAGGTCGAATTGGGCTCACTGCTGTTGCGCGGCCCCTCCGGACTGATCCGGTTGCGTCCGGCGGCACGGCGTCAGCAACGCCTGGCGACGCAGCCGGACGAGGGCGGTGAGCATGCGCTGTTGCTGCTCGAGCTGCCGCCCGGCGAGTACCGGATCGAACGGATCGATCAGCTGTCTCCGGCCGGGCGTGTGGCGCCAGGTGCGGCATGGCAGACGCCGTTCCTGCTGCGCGCCGGCGAACTGAGCTACCCCGGTGACCTGCGCCTGCTGTTGGCCAACAGTGGCGCTGGCACGCAGACCCGGCGGGAGAATCGGCTGGCGCACTGGCTTCGTCTGCTGCCGCTGGCCGCACCCTGGTGGACCGACTGGACGCCGCGTTGGGTGGGTCCGGGCATCGATGCCTTTCCGGCTTACTGGCATGCGCTGGGGCGAGCGCTGCCGGCGGGGCAGGTTGATCCGGTGCCCGCCGATTCAGCGCCCTGCGATGAGACACAAGATTGGCGCTGCAGTGTGCTGCCCGCCCTGTTGCGCTCGGTCGATCTGCCGTTGGTCAGCGTCTCGCCCAGTGCCACTTGGCTGCTGCGTTCACAGCGCTCGGGGCGCCGGCTGTCGTTGCGGCTGGAACACCTGGCCAGCGGCACCGAGATGGTCCTGCCGGTCGATGTGGGTCTGCAGAGTCGGATGGCCTGGTGCGGGGATGATTGCCTGAGCCTGACCCATGGACGCGGTGCGGCCGCCCGGGTCGTGGTGCTGCAACTGCAGCTTCGGGCGACGGGGATCGACCTGCAGCGGCACTCGGTACCGGTGGCCGGCGAGGTTCTTGATGCGCTGCCCGATCGCCCCGACGCGCTGCTGTTTGGCCGCACCGACGACCCCAGCGGCCAGGATTCGCTGGAACTCTACCGGCTGGATCTGGCTGCCGGCCGGATTCAGGCCCGCCAGCTGCAGCGGCGTCGTCGTCTCGATGGGTCGCTGCGCGACGAGCTGGGCTGGCTGTCTGATCCCGGCGGCGAGCACCAGCTGGCGCTGACCCGCGACCTGCAGGGTCACCGTCTGGTCAGGCCCACTGGCGAGGTCATGTTGCAGGCGCCGATCGACAGTCATCTGGATCTGCTCGGCCTGAACGAGACCGCCGTGCTGGCATTGACCGATTTGGGCCAACCCTTGCGCCGGGTCATCGCTTACCCGTTGGCCGGTGGAACGCCGAGCGTGCTGGCCGAAGTCGAGTGCCCGGATTGTGCCAGTCCAACCATCGACGCCGCTGCCGCGATGCTGGACGACGATGGCACCCAATGGCTGGCCTTGCGCCACTTCCGGCAGGGGCTGCTGCAGACACAGCTGCGTGACGCGACAGACCGGCAGCGTGTGCAGCGGTGGCTCGGTGAGGCGCGAGGATCGGGGTTCGAGCTGGCTCGGGTCACGCGTGCAGACCGGCCAGAAGCCAGTGGCTGGCTCTATCGCACCGAAGCAGCGGCCGGGTTGCGCTCGGATTGGTGGTGGCAGCCGAACGCCGACACGGCACCGAGGCATTTGGGCGCGCAGCGACCGTGGCTGGACTGTGATCGGGTCAGCGACTCACCGGGCTACTGTCGCGACGGGCAACTGCCGGCGCCGCGCAGCGAAACCGTCCGCACGCGCAGTGCCGACGGCTGGCCGCTGGAAGCGATGTTGACCCTGCCGCCGGCGGTGACCGGCCCGGAGCAGCCCCATCCGTTGCTGTTGCTCCCTCACGGTGGTCCCCTGGGCGTGGCTGCCGATCGCCATTTCGACCCGCTGGTGCTGTGGCTGAGCTATCAAGGCTATGCCGTGCTGCAGGTCAATTTCCGGGGTTCCTTCGGTTACGGTCGCGCCTTCCGTGACGTCGCCTTTGGCGAGGCTGGCCGCGGCATCGAGCAGGATCAGCTGGCCGTACTGGACCAGCTGCTGGCGACCGACCATCGGATTGACGGTCAACGCATCTGCAGTATCGGCACCAGCTATGGCGGTTACAGCGCACTGATGCTGGCCTTGCTGCGGCCGGCACAGATCGATTGTGTCGTCGCGTTCGCGCCGTTCACCGATCTGCCGTTGCGCCATCTGAGCTCGGACTGGAACGATGATCCGCTGCAGACGGCCGTCCAGCTGCGTCTTTACGGCGACCCGGCTGTGGAGCTGGCGACGATGCAGGCGCGCTCGCCGCTGTATCGGCATCGCGCGCTGCGGCAGCCACTCTTGCTGGGCCACGGGCGGCTTGATCGCCGTGTGCACCCCGAACACGTCGAACGCCTTGCGCTGCTGCTGACGGCAGCCGGCCTGCCACCCACGCTGCAGTGGTTTGACAATGAGGCGCACGGCTTGCAGCGGCTGGACAACCAGCTCCGCTGGTACCGGGCCATGACCGATTTCTTGCGCCGTCAGCTGGCCGATCCCACTGCTGGGCCGCCGGTGCCGCATTGAGTCGCCATCGATCCCGACCTCAATCGTCGGCCATGACGACCCGATTGCGACCCTCGCGCTTGGCCCGCAGCAGGGCCTGGTCGGCAGCGTGCAGCGCATCGCTGAAGGGGCGCTCCGGGCCCACCGTGGCCGCACCCACCGAGATCGTCACCCGCACCGATTCGCCGGCCGCGTCGAAGGGGCAGTCGGCGATGACGGCGCGAAGTCCCTCGGCCAGCTCATGCATGCCCGGTGCGACGCCAGGGTCGTCGCTCGAAGGGCGAAGGATCAGGAACTCCTCGCCACCCCAACGACAGAGCAGATCAGTCTGGTCCAGCCGAGCCCGCACCCGCCCCGGGATGGCGGCCAGCACCGCATCACCCCGGTCGTGGCCGTGCTGGTCATTGAGCTGCTTGAAGCCATCCAGGTCGAAGATCAGCAGGAAGGCGGGTGGCTGCGGCAGCGCCTCGATGCCCTGCCGCAGACCCCGGCGATTGAGGCAGCCCGTCAGCGGGTCGTGCCTGGCCGCGTGGTCGAGCTTGCGCCGCACCCGCTCGCGCAATCGCAGGGTCTGCACCATCGCCACGGCCAGCAGCAATGCCAGCGTGGCGACGGCAACGGCGGCATAGAGGCGGACTCGTTCGCGCGCCGCACTGAGTTGCGCGATCTCACTGGCCTGGCGCAGATTCTCGTTTTCTGCCGCCAGTCGCTCACCTTCGAAGCGCGCCTGCAGTTCGGCGATCCGAGAGTCCATGCGATCTTCGGCGATGGCTTCGCGGCGCTGATGCGCTTGCTTGAGCCAGGCCAGCGCTTGCGCGGGCTGGTCTTTGCCCTCATGCAGTTCTGCGGCCAGTTCCAGCAGGTCGACCGGGGCATCTTCGCCCCGTTCGGACAGCTCGGCCAATCGCCGTTCGACCTGCAGCAGCACCTCGTCGGTCCGCCCTTGGCGGGCCAGCACTCGCCACAAGCGCAGCTCCGCCAATTGGGCCTCGACCGATTCGTCGATCTTCAGGGCGAGCGCCAGTGCCTGCCGGTAATGGCGTTCGGCTTCCAGCAGGTCGCCTTCCATGGTCGCCACCCGGCCCAGGTTGCTGAGGATCTTCAGCTCGCCGCGTGGGTTGCCCAGTTTGGAGAAAATGGTCAATGAGGCTGAAAAGGCAGCCTTGGCCTCGGTCAGATCGGCTTGCCCATCGCCCCCATCGCGGCGCTGCCGGGCCAGCAGCGAAGCGCCCAGGTTCATCGCGGTGCCGGCCACACCAATGTCCAGCCCGGCCTCGGAAAACACCGCCATGGCCTGGCGCTGCACCTCGATCGCCTCGTCGAAGCGCTCCATCGCGTAGTACACATTGCCCAGATTGGCTCGTGTCTTGGCCTCTTCCATGGGCAGGCCCTGGCCATCGAGCAATCGCAATGCGGCCAGATAGGCCGCGGTGGCCTCGTCAAAGCGTCCCGAGTCGTAATGCACCACGCCCAGATGGCGCTGGGTCAGCGCGGCCCGATCCGGGCGGTGCAGGCGTTCGAAGTCGGCCAGCGCTTCGCGTAGCAGGCGTTGTGCCTCCGGGTTGCGACCCAGAATGTTGTACTGCACAGCCAGCGCTCGGCGCGATTCGGCAACGGCCAGCTCGTCGCCGGCCCCCAGCGCTTCCCGCAGCAATGCCTGCAATTGCTCGGCCGCCGCCGCGGGATCGCGATCGCGCAAGGCCTCGGCCTCGTCGATGCGCTCCTGCAGGGGTGCCAACTGCGCCAGCAGCGCACCGGCCAGCAACAGGCCCAGGCCTGCCAGCCAGTGCCGGCACTTCCATCCGATCATCCCAGCCATCGCCGTTCCCCTGTTGCGGCGTGAAACCTGTGCACTGACGCAGGCAGGCTCAGGGGTGCGATCATGCCAGCTGGACGCAATGCCGACTCGCCGCTGGAGCCGCCATGGACTACCGCATCATTCACGCAGGGGCCGAGCACCTGACGCTGCTGGCGCGCCTGTTCGATGAGTACCGCCAGTTCTATGGCAAGCCGGCCGATCTGCGGGCGGCGGCGGACTTCCTGCGCGAGCGCATCCTGCAATGCCAGTCGATGCTGCTGCTGGCCATCGACGACGCCGGGGAGGGCCTGGGCCTGTGCCAGCTCTACCCGTGCTTTTCGTCGGTGTCACTGGCGCCGGTGCTGATTCTCAATGACCTGTATGTGGCGCCAATGGCACGTCGACGTGGCGTGGGTCGGGCGTTGCTGGAAGCGGCTCGCCGTCACGGCCAGCAGCTGGGGGTATTGCGACTGCAACTGGAGACTGGCGCGGACAACCGTTCCGCGCAGGCCCTCTACGAATCGCTCGGCTGGATTCATGATGCCAACCGGCACTACAGCCTGCCGCTGGACGAGCCTGCCGCCGATCAACAGCTGTTCGTCTGATCAGCCGGCGGCGGCCCGGAGCGCTTCTCGCAGGGCTTCGACTCGGGCGCGATTGACGCCGCGATCGGAGTAGCCGACTCGCGATGCCGAGCGGATGTGGATCACCCGGTTCTGATCATCGAACAGCACTTCGATGTCGTCGATGAAGCGGAAGATCAGGCTGGTGTGGGTCTGCTGCCAGTAGTCTCCCAGCTGTTGCACGCCGACCAGCTCGATGCGAGTCATCGCACTGCGCAGAGCCGCTTCGGTCTGCGCCCGGTCGCCGACATAGGCCAACGGCTCGATCTGCTTGTCGGCGGACGGATCCATGCTGTTGACGCAGTTGGGCCGGTCCGGGCAAGGACGCAAGCGGCCATCGACCAGCCCCAGCTCCGGCGGGAAGATCCGCGACCAGATGCTCATGCCGGCAAAGGCCAGCACGACCAGCAAGGCCAACACCAGCAGGGTCTTGAACAGCAGGGACAACAGCTTCATGGCGGCAATCCTGCGAATCGAAGGTCGCAGTATGCCAGCGGCTAAATGCGGGCTGAACGGACCTCAGTCAGTCATGACCTCTGTCAGGGTGGCGTCGTGACTTTGGGCACTGCGGCGCGTAGTGCGGCTCATCCAAGCTGACCCCGAGCCTGATCGCCTTGCGTTTCGGCGCTCATCCATTCACGAAAGGAGCAGACCATGGACGCCAGCTATGAGCGTCTGACCGAGATCGTTGGACAGTTCGTCCGCGAGGCCATGCGCGAAGCCGTGGCGCCGGCGCCAGCCGAAGAGGCCGACAGCGTCACCGACGCACCTGCCAGTCTCAACTGAGCGGCCAATCAGTCGACGGAGGCTGCGGCCTCCGTCATCGCCGCAGCAGTGGCGGGGCAGTCCTTCAGCAGCAGCCAGTGATCTCGCGCGGCTGCCGCCTGGCCCGCCACAATCGGATCAGCATTGATTTGCGCCCAGGCGCCGTCCAGTCCACAAAGCGCGCGCCTGGCGGGTTGCACCCGCTTGGCAATGGTCAGCGCTACCGTCATCCGGGCCAAGGTCAGATCTGCGCGATAGGGTGAAACACTGCCGGCGCGCAGGAAAGCGCGTTCGGCATCAGCGAGCGTCCTCAGCGCCGTCACCGGCCGTGCTTCGGCCAACCCCTCCAGATACATGCGCCGCCCATGGGCTTCGGCCTGTTGCATCTGCGCCGGCGGGGTCCGGCCCAGCAGCAGCAGCGTGACCGGCAAGAGCAGCGAGGCGGCCAGTGCACCGAGCAGGCTGCCGCGTTCATCGGCCGGCCGATCGGCCCTGGGCAGCGCCAGCCAGCCCAGCCACAGCACTGCCAAGGTCTTGTCCGCGGTCAACGGAAAGGACATCTGCAGCGCCAGGAACCAGCCAGCCAATGCCGCATAGGGCAGGCGACCACTCCAGTGCGTACGCTCCTCGTCGTCCAGCCAGCACCAGGCCAGCCAGGCGATGACGCCGATCCAGGCGAGCAGCCCGAGCACGCCGCGAGACAGATAGCTGTCCAGCCACAACTGATGGACACGATCCGGACGGGCCTCGCGGGCAGGACCTTCCGGCAGATGCCGGGCCATGGCCTCGTCGATGCCGTCCGGTCCGTAACCCAACAGCCAGCGCCAGCCAGACAGCCCGTCGGCGTGGCCCTGACTGTCTTGCAGAACCGGCGGATCGACCACGGTTGCAGCTGCTGCACGCAGCAGGTCTACCCGCACGGCCGTGGAATCACTGCGCCAGCCGGTCATCACCGCAACGAGGAGCAGCACCGCTGCCGCACCGGCGAGCCAGTGCGGCCAGCGCAGGCGATGACCCTGCGCCATCAGCAGCACTCCGATCAGCAGGGCCGGCAATGCGGCGCGACTGCCACTGAACCAGAGCGCCAGCGGCAGCAGCAGCACGCCAGCGGCCACCAGTCCGACGTCCAGCGGCGAACGTCGCTTCCACCACAGCAGCGGCAGCGCCGGCCAGGCCAGCAGCCACCAGTTGGCGGCCTGGGTGGGATTGCCGAAGGTCGCGGCGCTGCGCTCGGTTGCGGCCAGCCAGCCCTGCTCCGGTCCCCAACCCCAGCGCTGTACGCAGGCCGTGATGGCGGCCACGCTGATCGTGCCTGCCAGCAGGCGCAGCCAGCGTCGCTGTCGCTCGGCATCGCTGAGCAACGGCCCGCCCAGCAGCAAAAGCAGCAGCAGTGCCAGATCGACCAGCATGCCCTGGCCCCGCTCGACGCTGCCCCACAGCGCCAGATCCGGTGCCAAACCCAGGCCCAATGCCGCCAGCAGGCTCGGAATCAGCGCAAACAGCGCCAGCCAGGGCAGCCAGCCCGAGTAGGCCGGTCGCTCCCAGCTGCGCCAGGCACACAGCGCCACGCCCAGCAGCAGGCAGATGACCCGTGCAGTTTCAAAGCCCGGGCCCAACGCTGGCAGCACCAGCAGTGCGCTGCCGACCGTCGCCAGTCCGAGGCCGATCTCAGCCGGCCAATGATCGCGAGCATCCATGCGCGCGGTTCCTCCTAACGTCCCGCTTCGCTGCGATAGTCATCCAGTTCGGACTGCCGGCCATGGCCCAGATAGGAGGGCACCACGTCGGCAAAGGGCGTGGCGCGAATGCCCAACTCGGCCAGGCCGTCACGTTCGGGAAGGCTATCGAGCAGCAGCGAGCGATAGTTGTCGGTGGAAAAGAGCTTCAGCGGCACCGGAAGGAAATCGAAGGCCAGGCCCTGCAAGCGCGCCAACAGATCGGGAATCGGCACAATGACCCGACGCAGCGCCAGGACCTGCGCGGTGTAGCGCACCAACTCGGCCAGTGTGGCCTGGACGGGGCCGCCGAGCGGGTAGATCCGCTGCAACGCTTCGGGTCGATCGATGGAACGGCTCATCGCGGCGGCGACGTCATGCACATAAACGGGTGCGAAGCGCGCGTGGGCGCGCGCCAGAGGCAGCACCGGAGTGAGCTTCAGGAGGCTGGCAAAGCGGCAGAACAGCCCGTCACCAGGACCAAAAATCACCGATGGCTGGAACATCGTCCAGTCCAGGTCAGATTCCCGCACCAGCGTCTCCGCTTGTCCCCGGGTTTGCAGGTAATGCGAATCGCCCTGGCCCGCCTGCAAGGCACTCATCTGCACCAGGCGGGTGACCCCGGCTTCACGGCAGGCTTGCAGCAGCGTTCTGGTCAGCGTGACGTGCGCACGCTCAAAGCCCTTGGCCGAGCGTCCGGACGCATTCAGGATACCGACCAGATTGATCGCGACGTCCGCACCGCGCAAATGAGCGGCCAGTTCAGCTGGATCGTAGACCCGCGCCGACACCACCCTCACTCTGGGGTAGACCAGCAGCTGCCGCTGCCGCTCCCGGTTGCGGCTGAGCACCGTGACCGAGTGCCCCTCGGCCTGCAACCGGTCGACGAGTGCGCGTCCGACAAAGCCGGTGCCACCCAGAATGACGATCTTGCCCATGCGCTGTGCAGTCCCCTCCAACGGGTCAGCAAGGTTAGCGCAGTGGTCCCGTTCACGCTTGCCGGTTGGCCCCCATCTGGCCCCGAGTTAGCATTGCGGGCTGCAAGATTGCGCCAGCACACCCAAGGATTCAC
The DNA here is from genome assembly GCA_041395325.1 of Lysobacterales bacterium. Taxonomy (GTDB): domain Bacteria; phylum Pseudomonadota; class Gammaproteobacteria; order Xanthomonadales; family SZUA-5; genus JAWLAT01. Next base: position 42,425 of record JAWLAT010000012.1, on the reverse strand, counting down.
CCGATGCAGGCTGTACCCCCGCCAAGCGATCCGTCCACCGACGCGCGCGAATCCAGCGAGGTCGCCAGCGCTCGCCCGGACAGCGCCGTTCCAGCGTCGGAATCGCCGCGTCAGACTCGAGCCCAGCACACGCCCGCCAAGCCACAAGGCCAGCAGCCAGCGCCACGCGGCGGTGCCGGCTGGCTGCTCTGGCTGGTGGTGCTGTTGGCCTTGGGCAGTGGTGGTTGGAGCGCCTGGCAGTTGTGGCAGCAGTCGCGCGCCGTTCAGGCCGAGGATCCCGCCCCGTTGCTGGCCGAGGATCCGGCTTTCCGCGAGCTGGAACGCAAGCTGGCGCAGGCGCAGCAGCGGCTCGGCGCCGCCGAAGCGCACCAGCGCGATGACCAGGCGGTCAACGACGTGCTGCGCGAACAGCTGCTCACGCTGACCCAACGGCTGGCGTTGAGCGAGCAGACGCTCGCCGACGTGGTCGGCCAAAGCGCACCGCAGGGCCAGCCAGGCACGCTCGATCAGGCCGAGTATCTGTTGCTTGCCGCCCAGGCCCGATTGGATCTGTTCGCTGATCTGGACGGTGCCCGACGAGCCCTGCGACTGGCCGATCGGACGCTCGCCAGCAGCACCGATCCGCTGGCCAGCGCGGTCCGCGGTGGCATCGCGGCCGAGCTCGATGCGCTTGACGCGGTTCCGCGCGTCGACGGCGCGGCGCTGCAGGCCCGCCTGGGCGCACTGTTTGCCGATCTGGATGACTGGCCGTTGCCGGGCGAGGCGAGCAGTGCCTCGGAGACGGCCGAAACAGCGCCGTGGTACCGCGCCTGGCTGCGTCTGGACAACTATCTGTCCATTCGCCGCGTCGCGCCCGATGCCGGTCTGGACCCTTTCCAACTCGGCGCCACTCGCCTGGACGTCCGCGCGCAGCTGTCTCTGGCGCGCATGCTGCTGCTGCAGCGCCGCTATGACGAACTGCCGGCGGTGCTGGCCGGATTGAACCGCAGCCTGGAGGCTTTCGACGGCGAGCATGCGGGCGTGGCGCGTGCCCGCGCCGGTCTGACCGCCATTGCCCGCGAGCCCTTCAATCAGGCCCTGCCCCAGGGTGGCGTGGCCCTGGAGGAACTGCGGCGCCTGCGTGGCCTGCGCAGTGCCGTCGACAACCAGGCAGACGACCGCCCGTGATGACGTGGCTGCGCTATGTCTGGGTCCTGCTGCTGCTGCTGGGTGCGGCGGTGGTGGGCGTCTGGCTGCGCCACGATCCGGGCCTGCTGTTCATCCGGCTGCGCGGTTACGAGTTGCGCACGACGCTGCTCTTTGGCGTGTTGGTGCTGGTCCTGCTGCTGGCGGCGCTGTGGTTGCTGTGGTGGCTGCTGCTGCGACTGCCTCGGCGCCTGCTGGAACTACGCCAGCAGCGCCGCCTGCGTGACATCGATCTGGCCACGCTGGCCAGGCTGGAAGGACGGCCGCGATTGGCCGAGAAGCTGCTCGAACGCGCGGCCGAACACCCACAGTTGCGCAGCGGCGCACTGCTGCAGGCAGCCGAGGCTGCGCTGCTGCAAGCGGCGCCCGAACGCGCTCAGGCCCATCTGGAAAGGGCCGCGCCCTATCCGTCTGCCAGGCCTTCGGTGCGATTGCTGGGGCTGCAGATCCGTGGCGAAGATGGTCAGCGCCGCGCCGATCTGGAAGCGTTGGCGAGCACGACCAATCCGCCGCCGGCGGCGCTGCTGGCGCTGGCCCGGTTGCAGGCCGAGCAAGGTGACTGGCAGCCGGCGCTGGCGACGCTGGATCAGGCTCGGCGCAGTCGCAGCCTGCTGCCGGTGACACTGCGCGCCCTGCAGGCCGAACTGGTGCAGTCGTTGCTGCCGCAGGTGCCTGATGGCGAGGCGCTGCAGGCGGTCTGGCGCGGGACCACCGACAAGGCGCTGCGACGCGAGGCCGACGCGATTACCGCGTTGGCGCAGGCCGAACGTCGGCTGGGGCTGCAGGGCACGGCCGCCGACGCGCTGGAAGCGGCGCTGAAGAAGGAATGGGACGAATCACTGGCACGGCTCTATGGCCTGGTGCCGCTGCAGCCCACCAGCAAGCTGTTGCGGCGGGCCGAGCAGCGGCTCAGCCTGCATCCGGAAAGTCCCGGTCTGCTGCTGGCGCTGGCGCAGTTGTGTCGTCGCGACGAACTGTGGGGCAAGGCGCGCGACTACCTCAATCTGACCCTCGCCCGCGCAGCCACTGCCGAGGCCTGGGAGGAATGGGCCGAACTGAGTGAACAGGTGGGCGATCCGGCCGAAGCCCGACGCGGCTATCGCAATGCGCTGGCGCTGCGTCGAGGTGACTTGCCCGAACCGGCACGCGCGGCCCTCTGATCGATGCCGGCCTACGCCTATCGGGCGCTGGATGCCGCCGGACGACCGCAACGCGGCGTGCTGGAGGGCGACACGCCGCGCGCTGTGCGCAGCGCCTTGCGAGAGCGCGGCCTGACGCCGATCGAAGTCGAAGCCGTCAGCAGCGAGCAGCGCAGCAAGCGCGCTGTACTCGGTCCGCGGCGGGCCATCGAGCGCGGCGAACTGGGCATCCTGACCCGCCAGTGGGCGGTGTTGCTGCGCGCCGGTCTGCCACTGGACGAGACGCTGTCCACACTCGGTGAGCAGAGCGAGAAGCGGGCCCAGGCGCAACTGCTGGCCGCGGTGCGTGCCCGCGTGCGCGAGGGTCAGACGCTGGCCGATGCCTTGGGCGAGTTCCCACGCAGCTTTCCCGAGGTCTTCCGCGCCTCGATCGCCGCCGGCGAGCAGTCCGGTCATCTGGATACGGTGCTGGAGCGCCTGGCCGGCTACTACGAAGGCCAGCAGGAAGTGATCGGCCGTCTCGGCCTGGCCCTGATCTATCCGGTGCTGCTGTTGACGGTGGCCATCGTCGTCACCGGTCTGCTGCTGGCCTATGTGGTGCCGCAGGTCACCGAAGTCTTCGTCGGTCTGGATCGGCCTTTGCCGTGGCTGACGCGTGCGTTGATGGCCTTCAGTGGCGTTTTGGCCGACATCTGGCCGTTGCTGCTGGCGGCCCTGCTGGTTTTGCCCTTGCTGCTGGCTTGGGCGCTCCGTCGGCCGGCATTGCGTGCGCGCTGGGACGCCTTCCTGCTGGGCTTGCCGGTGGTCGGGCGATTGCTGGCCACGGTGGAGGCCGCACGCTTTGCCCGCACGCTGGCGATTGCCCTGGCGGCCGCGGTGCCGGTACTGGAGGCCCTGCGAGTGGCTCGCCGTGTGCTGTCTCGGGCACCCCTGCAGGCGGCGCTGGCCCAGGTGTCCGAGGAAGTTCGCGAAGGTGCCAGTCTGGCCGCCAGTCTGGGCGCCAGCGGTCGCTTCCCACCGCTGCTGGTGCGGCTGGTCGGCAGCGGTGAGCGCAGCGGTCAGGTGGAGCAGATGCTCGATCACGGAGCCAGCCTGCTGGAGCAGCGCGTCAACACGCAGCTGGCCAAGCTGCTGGCTATCGTCGAGCCGCTGATGATCCTGATCATGGGCGCGGTGATCCTGACGATCGTGCTGGCCATCCTGCTGCCGATCTTCCAGCTCAACCGCCTGATTGCTGGTTGATACCCCGTTGATGGAAGCGATCCGTTTCGATCAGGTCAGCAAGCGCTACCCCGGCGGGCAGGACGCGCTGACCACGCTGAGCTTTGGCGTGAACGGCGGCGAGATGGTCTTCATCACCGGTCATTCCGGCGCCGGCAAGAGCTCGCTGCTGCGTCTGGTCGGTGCGCTGGACCGACCGACGCGGGGGCTGGTGCAGGTGCTGGGCGAGAACCTTGGCCGCCTGTCGCGCCGCGCGGTGCCGCGCTATCGGCGCCGTCTGGGGCTGGTCTTCCAGGACCACCGCCTGTTGATGGACCGCTCGGTCTTCCACAACGTGGTGTTGCCGCTGGTGGTAGCCGGTGTGGCGGCCGACGAAAGCGCCCGGCGGGTACGCGCTGCACTGGACAAGGTGGGTCTGCTGGGCTCGGAGGGCAAGCGGCCATTGCAGCTGTCCGGCGGCGAGCGCCAGCGGGTCGGCATTGCCCGCGCGCTGGTTGGCAAGCCGGAACTGCTGCTCGCCGATGAACCGACTGGCAACCTGGACCCCAATCTGTCGGCGGAGATCATGGGGCTGTTCGCCAGCTTTGCCGAGGCCGGCACGACCGTGCTGGTGGCCAGCCACGATCTGGCGCTGGTGCAGCGCATGCAGAAGCGGGTGCTGGTGCTGGAGAAAGGCAAGCTGATCGACGATTTCCGGCCGCGGAGTCGCCATGAGCGCTGAGCGATCGATGCTGGCCTGCAGCCTGGCGGCAAGGCTGCTCGCAGCGAGGGCAGACTGAATGCGTGCCTCGCGTCGAGCGGTGGGAGAGAGCGCCTGGCGGCAGTCACTGCGCGGCTGGTTGCGGGCACACGGTTTCGCGCTGTTCTCCGCCTTCGGTCGATTGTTGCAGCGTCCGCTGGATCAGGGCCTGACGATCACGGTACTGGCGGTCGCCCTGACGCTGCCGGCGCTGGGTCTGGTGGCTCTGGAAAACGGTGGCAAGCTGCTTGCCGGCGCCGCGAGACCCTCGGACTTGCTGTTGTTCATGATCGAGGGCGCCAGTGCCGAGCTGTCGGCTGATCTGGCCGATCGTTTGCGCGGCGACCCCCGTGTCGTGGCCGTGGAGACCCGGTCACCGGACGAGGCGCTGGCCGAGTTCCGTGCGCTCAGCGGCTTCGCCGATGCGCTGGTGGAGGCGCAGGGCAACCCACTGCCCTGGGTGCTGTCGCTGCGCCTGCGCGAGGGCACCGATCCGGCGGCCTTGGCCGAGGAAATCCGCGCCGCACCGGAAGTCGATGCGGTGACCTTTGAAGGTGCCTGGCTGCAGCGGCTGGAAGCCAGCCTGCGGTTGGCGCGCCGAGCCTTGTGGTTGCTGGGTGGGTTGCTGGCGACCGCGGTGCTGCTGGTGGTGGGCAACACCGTTCGGCTGGAGATCGCCACCCGCCAGGAGGAGATCGAGGTGGTCAAGCTGATCGGCGCCAGCGATGCCTTCGTCCGCCGTCCTTTCCTCTACGGTGGCCTGTGGCTGGGGCTCAGCGCCGGGCTGCTGGCGACCTTGCTGGTTAGCGCCACCCTGTGGGCGCTGGGTCCTCCGGCACGTGAGCTTGCGCTAAGCTACGGCAGTTCGTTCGAACTCGAGGGTCTGCGCTTGCAGCAGGTGGTTGTCCTCATGGCCGTGGCACTGGCGCTCGGTTGGCTGGGTGCCTTCCTGGCCACCGCGCAACGCCTGCGTGCCATCGATCCACGCTGACGTGCGCGCCCGATGAACGCCGAGGTCACCCGCCACATCAGCAGCGACGAACCGCGCGTCATGGTGGTCGATGGTTCCACCCTGGTCCGCAAGCTGATCGAGAAGCTGTTGCTGCACGACCTGCCAGGCGTGCAGGTGATTTCCTGCGCCAATGGCGAGGAGGCGCGCGCAGCGCTGGACGCCGGCGTCGTTGACCTGGTCACCACGGCGCTGCGACTGCCCGACATGGACGGCCTGGAGCTGGCCCGGCATGTGCGCGAGCACGCCGCGCAAACCTACATTCCGATCATCGTTGTCTCCGGTGACGTACAGCAGCGCCTGGTCGATCGCGACCTCAGTGCCGACATCACCGATTATTTCGACAAGTCCCTGGGGCCGCAGGCACTGTCGACCTTCATACGGGGTTATGTCCGGCCGGACCAGCAGGTGGCCGGCAACGTCCTCTACGTCGAGGACAGCCGCGTGGTGGCGCTGGCCACCCGACGGATGATGGAGAAGCACGGCCTGACCGTGCATCACGTGGTCAGTGTCGAGGAAGCGCTGGAGTACCTGCGCAAGGCCGAAGCCGAAGGTCGGGCGCCCGGACCGGATGTCGTGCTGACCGACGTCTATCTGAAGGGCGGCCTGACCGGCAAGGATCTGCTCGAGCAGGTTCGTGGCCAGATGCAGTATGGCAAGGGTCTGCTGCCGATCCTGGTGATGACCGGCGATGACAATCCGAACAATCAGAGCGCTCTGCTGCGCGCCGGTGCCAACGATCTGGTGCAAAAGCCGATCGAGGAGCGGATTCTGACGGCCAAGCTGTCGTTCCAGTTGCGCGTGGCGCAGTCCCTGCGCGAACGCGCCGCGGCCGAGTCCGCCGCCCCGACCACTTGAGCATCCGGTTGCACGAATCCTGGCGTTCGCGGTTGGCGCCGACGCTGGAGTCGCCGCCGATGCGGCAGCTGCGCGCGTTCCTGGTGGAGCAGGCCCGTGCCGGCAAGCAGATCTTTCCGCCAGCCGCGAAGATCTTCTCCGCACTGGATGCCACGCCCTTCGAGCAGGTCCAGGTTGTGATCCTGGGCCAGGATCCCTATCACGGCCCCGGCCAGGCCCATGGGCTGTGTTTTTCGGTGCTGCCCGGCGTGCCCGTGCCACCGTCATTGCAGAACATCTACGCCGAAATCCAGCGCGATCTGGACCTGCCGGCCCCCGACCATGGCTGCCTGACCCCCTGGGCCCAGCGCGGCGTGCTGCTGCTCAACTCGGTTTTGACGGTGGAGATGGGCAAGGCTGGCTCCCACCAGAAGAAGGGTTGGGAAGGATTCACCGACGAGATCGTCGCGCAGCTCAACAGTGACCGAGAGGGGCTGGTCTTCATGCTCTGGGGTGCCTACGCCCAGGCCAAGGCCAGTCGCGTCGACCCACGCCGACATTTGTTGCTGCGCGCACCGCATCCGTCACCGCTGTCGGCGCATCGGGGTTTCATCGGCTGCGGCCACTTCTCCCGGGCCAACGACTATCTGGCACGTCGCGGCGGCGGTATCGACTGGTCGCTGCCAGCCCGTTCCGAACTGGAGATCGAGCATGCGCTGCACTGACCTGGGTCGCTGGCTGGGCGCCGTGGGACTGCTGTTCGCCAGCGCAGCGCCCGCACAAACGCTGCAGCAATTGCGCGCCACGACGATCGAGACGGCGCCACCGGCTCAAGTCGCGCAGGCCGAGCAGTTGCTGCAACGGCTGCGCGATGCGCTGCAGCGCTGCGACGGGGAGGCCCTGTTGCCCCTGTTGCCGTCGTGGGAGACCCGTGTATTGCCGGCCATTGCTTTCGACGCGCTCCACGACACCTCGGACGGTCAGGTGGCCGGCCTGTCGCGCGATCAACTGGTGTTGTCACCCTACGGTCGAGCCGTGCTGAGCCTGCGCGCGCAGGGGCCGGACCCGGCGCGGCAGCCTTCGCCAGCGGCTGCGTTGTCGGCCTGGTGCCAGGGCAACCAGGACATGCTGGCAGCCGTGCTGCGCGAGCTGCAGGTTGATCGCTGGCGGTGGTTGCGCCAAGACGAGCTGGAATTGCTCAGCGGCTGCTTGCAGCCGCCGGTTGGCGACGGCCGCTTCAGCCTGGTTGGCCGACAGGGGCAATGGCAGTTCGCGCTGCTGGAAACGGTCGAAAGCCTGGTTGGCGAGGCCCTGGCCGGACCGGATGCGGCGCCGCGCGCGGCCCTGCTTGAAGCCCGACGGAACTTCCTGGATCGTTTCAAGCTCTGGCCACCAGCACCGCTGCCGGCGGACGACGAGGCCCGCAATCAAGTCCTGCTGGGCACTGTGGAGGAGGATCCAGAGCTTGATCGTTTCGCGACGATGATCGAGCAGCAGGCGGCACTGCCGTCATGTCGATAGGTCTGCTCGCCGCGCTGTGGCTGGCCGGCGCGGACTATCACAGCTCGCCGGCTTGCTGGCCCACGCCGCGCTACACGCAGCATCCTGCCGACGCTGCACTCGATCAGCGCCTGCAGCTCAGTACAGAAGCCAGTTCCGCCGATCTGGCCGAGGGCAGCCTGTCCCCGAATGGCGGCTATCGCTATGTCTGGCAACAGCTGGGTGAGGACTGGCAGCTGCTGGTCGACACCGAACAGCATCGCCGCCTGCGTCTGCAGCTGACCGAACCGGCGTATCCACCAACCAGTCGCTGGATCAACGAGAAGCTGATTTTCGTCCGGAGCCACTGGGGCCGGCAGCTGGGTTCGGACCTGATTGTCGATGTCGAGCGCGGCGCGGTGATCTATCACGAGGCCCTGCGCGAAGGCTCGCTGGCCTTCGAGCAGTTTCGCCAGGCCTGTGGCGGTCAGTGCCCATGCCCGGAAGGACCCGAAAGCGAGTCAGCGGTGACTTCGCTCACTCAGGCAATACCGCCGTCGTCGAACGATCCCGACGAGGACGGCCTGCGCCTGACGGGCCTGGTCCGGCCCGGCGGCGAGCCATTGGATGCCCTGCTGCTCTACGCCGCCCCCAGCGTCAATGCCTCGCGCATCGCGGCCAACGGATCCGCCCTGCGACAACGCGAAGCCAGCTATGAGACGCCAGCCCTGTCGGTCTACGGCCGACGGCCCGGCTGGCTGCGACTGCGGCTGAAGACCGGCGTCTATGTCTGGGCCGAGGCTCGCGAATTGGGCGAGTTCCTGCCCTATCGAGCACTGATCGCAGACCGTCTGCAGCATCTGGCGGCCGATTGGGATGGGCGTCTGTGGGATCAACCCGGCGGTGTGGCGCAGTCAGCTGCTGCCGCCGGTGAACAGGCCGTCGAACTGCTGGAGCTGCGTCGGGTGAACGGGCGTTTGTGGGCCAGGGTGGGGTTGTATGAGCGCTCGCCCTGCGAGGGCGGCGACGGCACGCTGCGCGCCAGCGGCTGGGTGGCCGTGCACGATGCCACCGGCGAGCCCCTGCTGTGGTACTGGTCTCGGGGTTGCTGATGGCCGACGAGTCTGCCGTTGCGACATTGGCCGCGCTGCGGCCGCTGGGCTGGCATGAGCCCGAACTGCCACCACCGCCGCGCCTCGGTGACCAGTTGGCGCGCGTGGTGGCGCCACATCGGGCCTCGCTCGACGTGTGCAGCGCTGCTGGACCTTGCTCGGCCAAGCCGGTGCCGGCGCTGCGCCACAAGGTCGAGGATGCCAGCCAGCGGCCCACTGTCGGTGACTGGGTCTGGCTGCGACGCCACGGCGACGAGTGGCTGGTGGTCGAGCGGCTGCCGCGTCGTAGTGCGCTGCTGCGCGGTGCCGCCGGCGAACGTTACGGCCGGCAGGTGCTGGCGGCCAATGTCGATTGGATCCTGATCGTCAATGGCGCCGACCGCGACTTCAATCCGCGCCGGGTGGAGCGCTATCTGGCCCTGGCTGGTGCCAGCGGTGCGCAGGCGCTGATCGTGCTCAGCAAGGCCGACCAGTGCACCGCCGAGGGTCTGGCCGAACGTGTGGCGGCGCTGCAGGCCATCAGTGGCGGCCGCCCGGTCGTGCCGCTCAATGCCAAGGATCCGGCGCAAGTCTCGACCTTGGCAGCCCGACTGGCACCCGGCGAAACGGCCGTGCTGGTCGGCTCCTCGGGTGCGGGGAAGAGCACACTGACCAACGGATTGGCGGGCACCGATCTGGCCATCGGAAAGGTGCGCGCGCGTGACGGTCGTGGACGTCACACGACGGTGTCACGCCAGCTGGTGCCGCTGCCCGGCGGCGCCTGCCTGATCGACACGCCGGGTTTGCGCGAGATCAAGTTCACTGGCGAGGAATCGCCGGTCAGTGATCTGTTCGCCGACATCGAGGCGCTCGCCAGTGAATGCCGGTTTCGCAACTGTGCCCACGATCGTGAGCCGGGCTGCGCGGTCCACGCCGCCATCGAAGCCGGCACGCTGGACAGCGGCCGCGTGGCCGGCTGGCGCAAGCTGGGCAGTGAGTCGGCGCAACGACGTCAGGCCGCGCAGGGACGACCACCGCGACGCTGAGTGCCCTTCGCCGTCCCGAAGGATTGAGACTGATCAGGGTCGATGCAGCCCGCGGGCGGCCAGCGACACCGGCTCGCCATCGCCGACGATGAAGTGGTCCAGCAGCCGGATCTCGACCAGATTCAAGGCCTCGCTCAGGCGTCGGGTCAGCGCCAGATCCTGCTGACTGGGTTCGGCCACGCCCGATGGGTGATTGTGCGCCACGATCAGGGCCGCAGCATGCAGTTCCAGCGCTCGTCGCACGATCTCGCGTGGATGCACGGTGGCGCCATCAATGGTGCCGCGGAAGGGTTCTTCCAGCGCCAGGATGCGATGGCGCGTGTCCAGATAGAGCACGGCGAAGACTTCGTGCGGCAGATGGCCCAGCCGCTGCTTCAGGCAGCGCGCCGCCTGCGCCGGATCAGTCAGCGCATGGCCACGCTCCAGGCTGGCCTCGTCGCAGCGCCGGCCCAGCTCCAGCGCCGCCAACAACAGGGCGCTCTTGGCCGGTCCGATCCCTGGCGCCTGGCGCAGCCGGTCAGCGCTGCAGGCAGCGAGCCCGCGCAGCCCACCGAAACGCTGCAGCAACTGCCGCGAGAGCGTCAGAGCGTCGCAGCCGCGCGTCCCGCTGCCCAGAAACAGCGCCAGCAACTCGGCGTCGGCCAGCGCGGCCGCGCCGGACTGCAACAGGCGCTCGCGCGGACGGTCCCCAACCGCCCAGCGATGGATCGGTTGATGGTTGTCTAAGGGCATCTGGACGGGTTCGGACATGTCGAAGGCATGAGGCTGCGAGGTGCTCAGGCTAGCGCTCGGCGCGACCACTGTCTGTCAGCAAAGAGAGTCGCTTCCTGTAAGATTTTTCCGCTGTCGGATTGCGGGAGAGCGTGTGGACGGGGCATTGCAGGGCATGCGGCTGCTGTTGGGCGTCACGGGTGGGATTGCCGCCTACAAGGCTGCTGAACTGGTGCGGCTGGTGCGCCAGGCGGGCGCCGAAGTGCGTGTGGTGATGACCCCGGCCGCTGGCGAGTTCGTCGGCGCGGCGACCTTCCAGGCCCTCAGCGGTCAGCCGGTGCGCAGCAGCCTGTGGGATCCGGACGCCGAGGCGGCGATGGGCCATATCGAGCTGGCCCGCTGGGCGACGCAGATTCTGGTGGCGCCGGCCAGTGCCGACTTTCTGGCTCGGCAGGCTCAGGGACTGGCCGGTGATCTGCTCGGCACGGTGTTGCTGGCCAGCGCCGCGCCGGTGGCCGTGGCGCCAGCGATGAATCAACAGATGTGGGCGCATCCGGCCACACAGGACAATCTGGTCACGCTGCGCCGCCGCGGGGTGACCGTGCTGGGCCCGGCCAGCGGCGAGCAGGCCTGTGGTGACAGCGGTCCGGGCCGCTTGCTGGAACCGACCCAGCTGTTGCAGGCGCTGATCGGACTGCAGGTCGGTGACCGATTGGCCGGCCTGCGCGTGCTGGTCAGTGCCGGCCCGACCTTTGAGGATCTGGACCCGGTCCGCTTCATCGGCAATCGCAGCTCCGGACGGATGGGCTTCGCGGTAGCCGAACAGGCCGCGCTGATGGGGGCACAGGTCACGCTCGTGGCAGGCCCCACGTCACTGCCGGATCCTCCCCGCTGCCAACGCGTCAATGTCCGCTCGGCCGAACAGATGCTGCGGGCCGTGCTCGATCGGGTGGAGCAGTGCGATGTTTACATCGGCGCAGCCGCCGTCGCCGATTACCGACCGGTGGCACCGCGGCCGGCCAAGATCAAGAAGAGTGCCGAGGCGATGGAGATCCAGCTGGTGCGCAACCCCGACATCCTGTCGACCTTGGCCGAGCGCCGGGACAAGCCTTTCCTGGTTGGTTTCGCTGCCGAGACCGACGATGTCCTGCACTACGCGCGCGGCAAGCTGCAGGCCAAGAGACTGGACATGATCGCTGCCAACCAGGTCGGTCGGGCCGGCACCGGCTTCGACAGCGAAGACAATCAGTTGACGCTGCTCTGGCCCGACGGTGAGTTGGTGCTGCCGCCCGCCAGCAAGCGCACGTTGGCGCGGCAGCTCCTGGAATGCGTAGCCGAGCGCCTGCCGCCAGGTACCGCCGCATGAGTGTACCGGTGCAACTGAAGATTCTGGACCCGCGGCTGGGGACGCAGTGGCCTCTGCCGGATTACGCCACGCCCGGCTCGGCCGGGCTGGATCTGCGGGCCTGCCTGGACCAGCCACTGACGCTCGCGGCCGGACAGAGCGAGTTGCTGCCCACCGGCATGGCCATCCACCTCGGGCGCCCTGATCTGGCGGCGGTGATCCTGCCTCGGTCTGGTCTGGGCGCGCGGCACGGCATCGTGCTGGGCAATCTGGTCGGGTTGATCGATTCGGACTATCAGGGCCCGCTGATGGTGTCCTGCTGGAATCGCTCCGGCCAGAGCTTCACCATCGAGCCTGGAGAGCGCATCGCGCAGATGGTCATCGTGCCGGTCTTGCAGGCCGCATTCGAGATCGTCAACGAATTTGCCGCCAGCGAACGCGGCGAAGGTGGCTTCGGTCACAGCGGTCGACACTGAGCGAAACCGCCGGGGCGCGGCAGGTTACACTTGCGCGCCGGAGCGCCAAGGACCCAGCCAGGGATTCACGAGGACTTGTTGCGAAAGCGCGGAGCGGGTGTGGTGGTGTAGTGCAGGGAAGGCTTGACCGAGGGCGTAGTTGAAACGGCGTCAGAGGCAATCCGGAACACGTATCGCCACATCGCCTGCATTCGCTCATGCAGCATGGGGCTTGTGAATGACCCGGGCTGGTCGGTACTCCGCCTAGCCGACAGCAACGGACCACGTCATGGGGAAGTCGTCTGATCGTTCCAAAGCGCAGATCGAGCAGCTGCAGGCCCGCCTGAAGGGTTTGCAGATGCCCGATCCGAAGGCGCTTCTGGCCACGATTGTGGGCCTGTTGCTGCTGTCGGCAGGATTGCTTTTCCTCATGCAGGGCTATGACGCCTGGCGGACGGATGCGCGTCGAAGCTCGCTGGCGGGCAGCGCGAACGCCATTGCCGTCCGCTCGGCCGAACTCGTTGCTGGTCTGCAAGCGGCGCTCGCGCGAGTCTGCACGGACGCCGCCTTTCTGCTGGCCTTCCGCGAAGGCCTCACTGCCGGCGATATCAGCCAGGCTGAGCGGCGACTGCAGGCCGGATTGCCGGACGCGCAGTCGCTTCGACTGTTGCCCGCCCCAGCGCTGGAAGCCATCGGGGCCGACGCGGCCACATTCGGTTTCGCGCGCATGGAAATGTTGCTGGAGGCCGAGCGAACCCATCAAGCCGCGGCAGCGCAGGTGCACCGTGATCAGGGTGGTGACGACTTGCGCCTGGTCCTCTCACAGCCAGTGGTCGACGGACAGACCATGATTGGACATGTCCTGGCAGAGTTCAGTTTTGCGCCAATCCTGGCGATCGCAGAAGACAATCGGAACAACTCAGGCGGGCTTGACATGGTGCAGGGCGATGTCCGTCATGCGCCCTACTCACTGTTGCGGCTGGGTACGGATCACATGGGTCTGGATCCCCAGCAGATCACCATCTCCGGGACCCGGCTGCGACTGGCTTACAACGCGCCTGAGCCCTTTGTCCTGTTCGGGCCCAGTGATGCGCTTTCCGGCTTCATCTGGGGGTTCTTCTGCTTTGCCACCGGACTGGTGATGGTGGCGTTCAGGGCGCAGATGCAGAAACTGCTGAGCGTCCGCTCGCGTCGTGTCGCCGAAGTGGCGCCGACGCTGAGCGAGCAACTCGCCCAGGATCAAGTGGCGGCCAGGGATCGAGAGGCTGCCAAGGTCGAAGCGGCGGCCGCTGCGGAGCGTGCGGCGCAGGAGCCCACCGAGGAAGAGCTGACCTCATGGGAGGTCGAAGCACCACCGCCACCACCCCGTCGGGCGCCGACACCCCAGCGTCAGGCCGTCGCCCGCAGCATTTTCCGGGCCTACGACATTCGCGGCGTGGTCGGCGAAACCCTGACCGAAGACGTGGCCCAGTTGATCGGCATGGCGATTGGTTCGGAGATCCGCGAAAAGGGCCTGAACGAAGTCGTCGTGGGGCGCGATGGTCGATTGTCGGGGCCCTCACTGGCAGCTGCGCTGATCGAAGGTCTGCGCGCCACCGGATGCGACGTGGTCGACATCGGCGCCGCGCCCACACCCCTGCTCTACTTCGCCTGCTATCACCTCAAGGCGGGCAGCGGCGTCATGGTGACCGGTAGCCACAACCCGCCGGACTACAACGGCTTCAAGATCGTCATCGGCGGCGAGACGGTCGCCGAGGAGCGCATTCAGGGCCTGTATGCGCGCATTGCCGAAGACCGCTTCGAAACCGGTGCACCCGGTGGGGTTCAGCAGATTGACGTCAGCGAGGACTACATCGAGCGGATCAGCTCCGATCTGCAGATGGAGATGCCACTGAAGGTCGTCGTCGACGCCGGCAACGGGATCGCCGGGGCAATCGCCCCCAAGCTGCTGGAAGAGATCGGCTGCGAGGTCACCGCGCTGCACTGCGAGGTCGACGGCACCTTCCCCAATCATCATCCCGATCCGTCGGTGCCCGCCAATCTGCAGGACCTGATCATGGCGGTGAAGCAGGTCGGCGCCGATATCGGTGTGGCCTTCGATGGCGACGGTGATCGCCTCGGGGTGGTCACCCCGGCTGGCGAGATCATTTATCCCGACCGCTTGCTGATGCTCTTTGCCCGCGATGTGCTGTTGCGCAACCCGGGTGCGACGATCATTTACGACGTCAAATGCACCGGCAAGCTGGCGCCGATCATCCTCGCCAATGGCGGCAGCCCGGTGATGTGGAAGACCGGCCATTCGCTGATCAAGCGCCGCATGCGCGAGCTGAAGGCGGCGCTGGCCGGCGAGATGAGCGGCCACTTCTTCTTCCAGGAACGCTGGTATGGCTTCGATGACGGCCTCTATTCGGCCTGTCGCTTGCTGGAGATTCTGGCCAGCAGCGGGTTGGAGGCCGACGACCTGTTTGCCGAACTGCCCAAGGGTCACAGTACCCCGGAACTGAAGATCGAGTTCGCCGAAGGCGAGCACTATCGCTTTATCCAGCGCTTCGTCGACAAGGCCAGCTTCAACGGTGCCCGTCTGACCACCATCGATGGTCTGCGCGCCGATTGGGACGATGGCTGGGGCCTGGTCCGGGCCTCCAACACCACGCCCTCGCTGGTCCTGCGCTTCGACGCTGACGACGAATATGCACTTGACCGGATCAAGCAGCTCTTCCGCGAGCAGCTGCTGAAGCTGGACGCTCAGCTCAGGCTGCCGTTCTGAGTCAGCAGGCGCCTGCCTGCAACCGCGTTCGATCACCGATCGAACCCACTAGGGCAACCCATTGTTGCCCTCGGTTCGAGCGCGCCAGCAAAGTGCGCTGACGCTTCCGGGCGATGACTAGCCGAGCAGCGAAATATCGGCGGTGCGCAGGAACAGGCCCTGCAATCGCGCCAGCAGACCGAGGCGGTTGGCGCGCAATGTCGGGTCCTCGGCCATCACCATGACCGCCTCGAAGAAGGCGTCCACCGGACCCTGCAGCGCGGCCAGCCGGTTCAGACCCGTGACGTAGTCGCGCGCTTCGAACAACGGCGCGGTGTCGCGTTCGGCCTCGCTCAAGGCCTGTGCCAAGGCTGCTTCGGCTTCACCCTCGAACAACGCCGGATCGAGCTCGGCGGCGATCGCCTCGCCGGCCTCGGTGGCCTTGCGCAGCAGATTGCCACTGCGCTTGTTGGCGGCCGCCAAAGAGGCACACTGCGGCAGCGACTTGAAGGTCAGCACGGCCTTCAGACGTGCATCGAAATCGAGCAGATCGTGCGGTCGCCGCGCGGCGACGGCTTCGAAGACATCGGCGCTGATGCCGACGTCGGCGTAGTACGCGCGGGTGCGGTCGAGGATGAAGCCGTAGAGCTCGTCCACGGCCGGGGCCAGCATCTGATCGGCCAGCTTGTGCAGCAGGCTGGCATCCGGGGTACTGGCGGCCAGCTTGGCAATCCAGTCGCGCACATCCTGCGCCGGAATGGCGGCGACGGCTCGCTCCAGCAGCTCGATCAGATCCAGCCGCAGGCCGCCTTCGATCAGCGTCCGGGCCAGGCCCAGCGCCGCCCGACGCAGCGCGAAGGGATCCTTGCTGCCAGTCGGTTTGAGGCCGACGGCGAAGATGCCGGCGATGGTGTCGGCGCGCTCGGCGACGGCCAGTACCCGACCCAGTGCCGACGCAGCGATCGGCGCGCCGGCCTGACGCGGCGCATAGACTTCATCCAAGGCTTCCGCCAGGGCGGCCGGTTGTCCCTGTGCCAGTGCATAGGTGCGGCCCATCTGACCCTGCAACTCGGGGAACTCGCCGACCATCTGGCTCATCAGATCGCACTTGGCCAGGCGCGCCGCAGCCGCGGCCGCATCGGTGTCGACACCCACCTGGCTGGCCACATGCCGTGCCAGCGCCACCACGCGCTCGGTCTTGTCCAGCACTGAGCCCAGCTTGGCCTGATAGGTGACCCGGTCCAGATCGTCCAGATGATTCTGCAGCGGCGTCTTCAGATCCTGGTCGTAGAAGAAGGCGGCATCGGCCAGTCGCGGCCGCACCACGCGCTGATAGCCCAGCTGGATCTGACGCGGGTCGCGACTGACCAGATTGGCCACGCCGACGAAGGCCGGCAGCAGTGCGCCGTCCGCGCCAACGATGGGGAAGAAGCGCTGATGGGTCTCGATCGTGGCGATGATGACGGCGTCGGGCAGGCGCATGAAATCGGCCGGCAGTTCGCAGCCGATCGCCACCGGCCATTCGGTCAGGTTGTTGACCTCGTCGAGCAAGTCATCGGGCAGCCGCGCGGTGCCATTCAGCGCGTCAGCGGCGGTGCGGACCTGGGCGACGATGCGCTGCCGTCGGCGCGCCGGATCGACCAGCACCTGAGCCTCTTCCAGCGTGGCCTCGTAGTCGGCGGCGCGATGAATCTCGATCGCCTGCGGATGATGAAAGCGGTGGCCGTAGGTCGTACGGCCGGCGGCATGGCCGAACAACTCCAGCGCCAGCGGCTGCTCGTCGAACAGCGCCAGCAGCCAGTGCACCGGCCGCAGGAAGCCACGATCGCGCTCACCCCAGCGCATCGGCTTGGGCAGGGGCAGCGCATCGACCGTCTCCCGCAGCAGCGCCGGCAGGACCTCGGCGGTCGCTGCGCCAGGACGCAGTTGACGGTGCACGAACCACTCGCCCTTGTCGGTGGCCACGCGTTCCAGTGCGGTCCATTCCACGCCACAGGATTGTGCAAAGCCCTGCAAGGCACGACTGGGCTGACCGGCGGCATCCAGGCCGGCGTTGACCGCCGGGCCGCGCCGCTCGCTGTGCTGGTCAGGCTGCTGCCGAGCCAGTCCGCTGAGCCGCAGCACCAATCGGCGCGGCGTCCACCAGGCCTGGCACTGGGCCGGATCGCAGGCTACGCCCGCCTTGTCCAGCCGGGCCAGCAGGCCATCGCGCAAGGCGTGCGCCAGGCCAGTCAGGTGGGCAGCAGGCAGCTCCTCGCAGCCCAGTTCAAACAGCAGATCGGCAGTGCTCATAGGGATTCCGACAGACAAATCAGACAGCGGTGCAGGGAGACAGCGCGATGGGCGCGATGGTGCAGTCGTCCCGACACGGCGCGGGCGCCGCATGATAAGGGTCCGCAGATCGGCAATCCACTGCGGCGGCGCGCCGCCAGCGGGTTCAGGGCAGCAGCGGCTGGGTCAGGCGCTGCCAGTGCAGTGTGCCGGCGCCCCAGTTGCTGTCGTCGGCGGCATAGTCCAGCTGGATCTGGCCGTTGACCTGCAATTCGATGCGGGCACTGCCCCAGCGTTCGAAGCGCACGTCGGCCGGGACAAAGTCGGGTCCGAAACGCGTGCCGACCGGCCGCAGCACGTCGGCGAAAGTGATCACCGCGCCATTGAGGCTGCCTTCGGCAAAGAACCAGGCCTGACCACCCTGCGGTTGGAAGCTGAACCACAGCATGAAGACGCGCCCGTCGGCCTGAATGTGGATGAAGCCACCCTCGCCGGAGCGGGCCGGGTCATACCAGGCGCCGCTGTACAGAC
This sequence comes from Lysobacterales bacterium, assembly GCA_041395325.1. Classification (GTDB taxonomy): domain Bacteria; phylum Pseudomonadota; class Gammaproteobacteria; order Xanthomonadales; family SZUA-5; genus JAWLAT01. Next base: position 24,620 of record JAWLAT010000012.1, on the reverse strand, counting down.
TGGCGCCGCTGATATCACCGCTGCCCGGGCAACCCAGGCCGCCGATCCAGCTCAGCTGGCGCAAGGGCGTGCGACCGTCGGCGTAGGGCGTCGTGCTTTCCCAAGCGGTCTCGCCCTCGCCACAGGCCTCGAAGACGAAGCGCTGTTCGCCCCAATCCTGCCGATCCACCTCGGCCGGGTCGAAAGCGGCGCCGAAGCGTGCGCCCACCGGTCGTTGCATCTGCTCGATGACGATGCCCTCATCGAGAATCTCGCCACTGCCGAAGAACCAGGCCTGGTCGCCGGCTTCGCCCTCGGCCGGATAGCTGAAGCGCGCCACCACGGCCCGACCATCGGCGAGTGCCTCGATCACATAGCCATCGCCCGGGCTGGCCGGGTCATACCACAGGCCGGTGCTGGCCGCCTGCAGCGGGAAGCTCGGCAGCTGGCGCGGGCGCAAGTGCTGATCCAGCGGTTCCGGCTGCACCGACGAGTCATAGCGACAAGGTCCTTCGACGTCAGCACCATTGGCCAGACTCTGGCAGCGCCCCTGCAGACTGCTGGCGTCGGGCTGCGGCGCGCCGTCCAGCCAGTCGCTGAGCGCGTCCCAGCCGGCCAGCAATTCGGCATCGGAGTAACCGCAATGGCTGGGCGAGTCCTCGCTCACGTATGCCACCGAGAGCTGCTCCGCGGGCAGCAGCGCCTGCAATGCCTGCTGGTGCGCCGGCACGACGATGCCATCGCCGCTGGTGTGGGTGCTGAGCACGCGCAGGTTGGATGGGAGCCGCTGCGGCGTGTGATGCTGGCGCAGCTTCAGCCCGGCCAGGCGATCGGACTGGATGCGGGCGATGCGCTGATTGATGTCGGCATCGCCATAGTCGACGAAGCGGTTGTCCAGCGCCGGGCGCCCGTCGAGCTTGTGCTCGCTGCGCAGCAAATCGCTCAAACCGAAGGTGGCGTAGGCCATGTTGTCGAGGAAGAAGTCGTCGCTGACGCCACTGAGCTGGCGGATCTGCTCGTAGCGGCGACGCATGCCGCTGCTGATGGCCCAGGAGGGCAGATCCACGCCAGTGCAGCGGTTGATCGCCAGGTAGATCTGGCTGCCTTCCACCCAGCCATCGAAATCGCCCAGATCGTTGTCGTCGATGGCATAGGGCAGATCGCCACTGCCCCGCGGCAGTTCACCGCCGGAGACGCCGTCGCAGACCGTGTCGTAGATCAGTCGCAGATCCAGCGCGTGATCCCAAACGCGGCTGCCGGCGGCCGGCGTGCAGACGCTGTAGACGGCGCTGAACTGGCCCAGTTCGGGCTGTTCGGCCTGCTGCAGCGCGACCAACCCACCGAGCGATCCGCCGGTGCTGATCAGCGGGCCGGGGTCACCGTAGTGATCGCGGAAGACCGTCAGCAGTTCGCGATGATCGGTGGGCGTGGAGAACAGCGCCCAGCCGCGGTCGGAGTAACTCGATGCTGCCAGCGCCAGGCCCTGCTGCAGCTGGCGCTCACGCAAGGGCGCTGGGCCCAGGCTGGGTGTGCCTGCCGGCTCACGAAAGTCATAGCCGTGGTTGACCAGCACCAGCCCGTCGCCGGACTGCCAGCCGGCCGGCAGCTGGATCACATACCAGGCACCGCTGGGGGTACGTCCACGCAGCTCCTGCACCTGCTGCGCGTACAACGGCGACAGCCACAGACTCAGTCCGAGCAGGATCCAGCGCATGCACAGGCACTCGCAGCCACGAAAGAGCTCCAGCATAGCGGCCGGGGCTGAAGCATGGCTGACATCGCAGCGACCGAGCCGATGGGCGGCTCGGTCGCCATTGCCCTACTTGGCGAACACCACCTGGCCGTCGCTGACTCCGACGCGGATGCTGTCGCCGGGTGCGTAGCGGCCTTCGAGAATTTCCCGGGCCAACGGGTTCTCGATCAGGCTCTGCACCGCGCGTTTCAGCGGCCGCGCACCGTAGACCGGGTCGTAGCCGTAGTTGCCGAGGTAGTCCAGCGCACTGTCTTCCACCACCAGCTTCAGCTCGCGCTCGGCCAGGCGCTGTTCCAGATGGCGGATCTGCAGCCGGGCAATCGCGCGGATCTGCGACTTGTCCAGCGGGTGGAAGACCACCAGCTCGTCCAGCCGGTTGATGAACTCCGGCCGGAAGTGACTCTGCACGATCTCCAGCACGGCATTCTTCATCCGCGCGTAGTTGTCCTCACCGTGCAGTTCCTGGATCACCTGTGAACCCAGGTTGCTGGTCATCACGATGACGGTGTTGCGGAAATCCACCGTGCGGCCCTGGCCATCGGTCAGACGGCCGTCGTCGAGCACCTGCAGCAGCACGTTGAAGACGTCGTGATGGGCCTTCTCCACCTCGTCGAGCAGGATCACCGAGTAGGGCCGGCGACGCACCGCCTCGGTCAGATAGCCGCCTTCCTCATAGCCGACATAGCCCGGCGGGGCACCGATCAGGCGACTGACCGAGTGCTTCTCCATGAACTCGCTCATGTCGATGCGGATCATCGCCTCCTCGGTGTCGAAGAGGAACTCGGCCAGCGCCTTGCAGAGCTCGGTCTTGCCGACGCCGGTGGGGCCGAGGAAGAGGAAGGAGCCATTCGGCCGGTTCGGATCGGACAGGCCGGCGCGGGAGCGACGGATGGCGTCGGAAACCGCGCGCACCGCTTCGCTCTGGCCGACCACCCGCTCGCCCAGCTCGGCTTCCATGCGCAGCAGCTTGTCGCGCTCACCTTCGAGCATCTTGCTCACCGGGATGCCGGTCCAGCGCGAAACCACCTCGGCGATCTCCTCGCCGGTGACCTTGTTGGTGAGCAGTTGGAAGCTGGCCTGATCGGCCTGCTGCGCGGCTTCCAGCTTGCGTTCCAGATCCGGGATGGCGCCGTACTGCAGCTCGCTCATGCGGGCCAGATCCTGCCGCCGGCGCGCGCTCTCGAACTCGATGCGGGCGGCTTCGAGCTGTTCCTTGATCTGCGACTCACCGCCCACGGCGGCCTTCTCCGCGCTCCAGACTTCTTCCAGATCGGCGAACTCGCGCTCGAGCTTGTCGATGTCCGCTTCCAGCGTGGCCAGGCGCTGCTTGCTGGCCTCGTCGGTTTCCTTCTTCAGGTGTTCGCGCTGCATCTTCAGCTGGATCAGCCGCCGCTCGATGCGATCGAGTTCCTCCGGCTTGCTGTCCATCTCCATGCGGATGCGGCTGGCCGCTTCGTCCATCAGATCGATGGCCTTGTCCGGCAGCTGGCGGTCGGTGATGTAGCGGTTCGACAGCGTCGCTGCCGCCACGATGGCCGGATCGGTGATCTCGACCTTGTGGTGCAGCGCATAGCGCTCCTTCAGGCCGCGCAGGATCGCGATGGTGTCCTCGACCGAGGGCTCGCCGACGTAGACCTTCTGGAATCGCCGCTCCAATGCAGCGTCCTTTTCGACGTACTTGCGGTATTCGTCCAGCGTGGTGGCGCCGATGCAGTGCAGCTCGCCACGCGCCAGCGCCGGTTTGAGCATGTTGCCGGCGTCCATCGAGCCTTCGGCCTTGCCGGCACCGACCATCGTGTGCAGCTCGTCGATGAACAGCACCACCTGGCCTTCCTGCTTGGACAGGTCATTCAGCACGCCCTTGAGGCGCTCCTCGAACTCACCGCGGAATTTGGCGCCGGCGATCAGCGCGCCCATGTCCAGCGACAACACGCGCTTGTTGCGCAGACCCTCGGGTACCTCGCCATTGACAATGCGCAGCGCCAGACCCTCGACGATCGCGGTCTTGCCGACGCCAGGCTCGCCGATCAGCACCGGGTTGTTCTTGGTGCGCCGTTGCAGCACCTGGACGACGCGGCGGATTTCCTCGTCGCGACCGATCACCGGATCCAGCTTGCCTTGTTCGGCCCGCTCGGTCAGGTCGATCGTGTACTTCTCCAGCGCCTGGCGCTGCTCCTCGGCATTCGGGTCATCGACCCGCGCGCCGCCGCGCACCGCGTCAATGGCGCGCTCGAAGGTGGCCTTGTCCACGCCGCTGCTCTTCAGCAGCTTCCCCACCTCACCCTTGTCATCCAGTGCGGCCAGCACGAACAGCTCGCTGGCGATGTACTGGTCGCCGCGCTGCTGCGCCAGCTTGTCGGTGAGCAGCAGCAGCCGGTTCAGATCATTGGAGATCGACAGCTGGCCCTCGTTGCCGCGGACCTTGGGCAGCTTGTCCAGGGCCTGGCCCAGCGCACTGCGCAGTGCCGGCAGATTGGCGCCGGCCTGAGTCAGCAGCGGTGCGGCCGAACCGCCCTGCTGATCGATCAGCGCGACCAGCAGGTGCAGCGGTTCGAGAATGTTGTGATCGCGCCCCACCGCCAGGCTCTGGGCATCGGCCAGGGCCTGCTGGAAGCGCGAAGTGAGCTTGTCCATGCGCATGTGCGTTCTCCGCCAGATTCGAGGCAGCCAGTGCTGGCCGCATGTCCCTCAGGTGAGGGCGCCGGCGGGGGCATTCAAGCGCGCCGGATCGGTTTGGCGGGAGGTTTGGACGGTGGCCGGGATGGCCGAGCCAGAGGCGAGCGACAACGATCAGTCGCTCGGGTGCAACACAGTGCATGAGCGCATTGACGGGGGCGTTGCGCCGGAAAGAAGCGGACCGTGCCAGGGCGGCACGGTCCACAGCTTCAATCAGGCGGCCTGGGCGTCCGACTGCATCGCCACATCATTGCGAATCAGATGGTCGAAAGCGGCCAGCGCGGCCTTCGAGCCTTCGCCCATCGCAATGATGATCTGCTTGTAGGGCACCGTGGTGACATCACCGGCGGCAAAGACGCCCTCGACCGAGGTTTGGCCATGGCCGTCGACGACGATCTCGCCACGCGGGCTCAACGTCAGAGTGTCGCGCAGCCAGTCGCTGTTGGGCAGCAGACCGATCTGCACGAACACGCCTTCCAGCTCCAGCTGGTGCACTTCGCCGGTGGCCCGATCGCGGTAGTTCAGCCCGGTGACCTTGCGACCGTCGCCGGTCACCTCGGTGGTCTGTGCGCTGACCACGACGCGGACATTGGACAGGCTGCGCAGCTTGCGCTGCAGTACCTCGTCGGCGCGCAGCTGGCCGTCGAACTCGATCAGCGTCACTTCGCGGACCAGGCCGGCCAGATCGATGGCGGCCTCGACACCGGAGTTGCCGCCGCCGATCACTGCCACGCGCTTGCCCTTGAACAGCGGGCCATCGCAATGCGGGCAGTAGGCAACGCCCTTGTTGCGGTACTCGTCCTCACCGGGCACGCCCATCTGGCGCCAGCGGGCGCCGGTGGCCAGGACGATGCTGCGACTGCGCAGCGTGGCGCCACTGGCCAGTTGCAGCTCGTGCAGGCCATGGCCGGTCTGCGCCGCCGGACGCAGCCCCTGGGCCTGCTGGCCGGTGATCAGGTCAACTGCGTAGTCGCGCACATGCTGCTCCAGCGCGGCGACCAGCTTGGGGCCTTCGGTGTGCGGCACCGAAATGAAGTTCTCGATACCCAGCGTGTCCATGACCTGGCCGCCGAAGCGTTCGGCCACCAGTCCGGTGCGGATGCCCTTGCGCGCTGCATAGATGGCCGCGGCCGCGCCGGCCGGACCGCCACCGACCACCAGTACGTCGTAGTCCTCGCGGTCGTTGAGCGCCTGCGCCGCACGTTCGGCGCCACCGCTGTCCAGCTTGGCCAGGATCTCCTCGACGCTCATGCGGCCCGAGGCGAAGGGCTGACCGTTCAGATAGACGCTGGGAACGGCCATGATCTCGCGGGCAGCCACCTCGTCCTGGAAGGCGGCACCGTCAATGGCGGTGTGATGAATGGCCGGATTCACCGCCGCCAGCAGGTTCAGCGCCTGCACTACATCGGGGCAGTTCTGACAGGACAGGGAATAGTAGGTCTCGAAGCGGTATTCGCCCGACAGCGCCTGAATCTGCTCCAGCACGGCCTCGTCCACCTTGGGCGGATGACCACCGATCTGCAGCAGGGCCAGCACCAGCGAGGTGAACTCGTGACCCAACGGTACGCCGGCGAAGGCGACCGCATGGTCGCTGCCACGACGCTGGATCTCGAACGAAGGTGCCCGTTCGGCCTGACCATCGGTGCGATAGGCGACCTGCTCGGACAGCCCGGCGATTTCTTCCAGCAGCGATGCCAGCTCGGCCGAGGTCGGCCCATCGTCCAGCGTCGCGACCAGGTCGATCGGCGTGCGCAGCTTCTCGAGATAGCCCTGCAGTTGTGCCTTGAGTGCGGCATCGAGCATGGAATGTCTCCTGTTGACTGAGCGCGCAGCCGCGCGCCGACACCGTCTGTGGTCAGACGGCCAAACGGTCGGGATGGGGTGTGGCGCGAGGGTGAGGCCACCCTCGCGCCGGTGCCGATCAGATCTTGCCGACCAGATCCAGCGACGGGGCGATGGTCTTGGCGCCTTCCTGCCACTTGGCCGGGCAGACCTGGCCAGGATTGGCCGCCACGTACTGCGCCGCCTTCAGCTTGCGCAGGGTCTCGCCCATGTCACGGGCAATCGCGTTGTCGTGGATTTCCAGCGTCTTGATCACGCCGTCGGGGTTGATCACGAAGGTGCCGCGCAGAGCCAGACCTTCCTCTTCGATGTGCACGCCGAAGGCGCGGGTCAGCTGATGGGTGGGGTCACCGATCAGCGGGAACCTGGCCTTGCCGACGGCCGGCGAGGTCTCGTGCCACACCTTGTGAGCGAAATGGGTGTCGGTGGTGACGATGTAGACCTCGGCACCGGCCTTCTGGAACTCGGCATAGTTGTCGGCCGCATCCTCGACTTCGGTCGGGCAGTTGAAGGTGAAGGCCGCCGGCATGAACACCAGCACCGACCACTTGCCCTTCAGGTCCTTCTCGGTCACTTCGATGAACTTGCCGTTGTGGAAGGCATTGACCTTGAAGGACTGCACCGGGGAGTTGATCAGGCAGGGGTGAATCAGGGACATGTCGTTGTGCTCCTTGCGTTGAAAACTGAGAAACATCCTAGCGGTGGTGACGCGGTGCAGCAAACCGATTGATTCGATCGCAGCAATAGATAATGCCTATTAGTCGAGTTCTTCCACGGATTTCGACCGAATTCCCGGTCCCGCGTGCACCAAGACTGTGCAAATGGAGGTTCCTCGCGGCCATTGCAAGGGTCCGTTCCCCGCCTCAAAAGGTGTCCTGTCGGTGCGACTGTTGCGCTGCGACAAGCATTGTTGCGTCTGAGCCGGGCTATGGCGGGTGGCCCTGACCTAAGATTCGCCGCGTCACAGCGGGCGTCGGAAGTCGATGAGCAGCTCTGTCTTGCGGATGATTGTCGTTGGCGGCGGAACGGCGGGCTGGATGGCCGCCAGCCTGATGAATCGCCGTTGGGGCGAGCGCGTGCGCATTCAGGTAGTGGAATCGCCTGACATCGGCATCATCGGTGTCGGCGAGGGCTCCACGCCGCAGTTGAAGGCCTTCTTCGACACGCTGGACATCGCCGAAGCGGACTGGATGCCAGCATGCCAGGCCACCTACAAGGCGGGCATCGAGTTCCGTCACTGGTCCACCCGCCCCGGTTTCGAACGCTACTTCCATCCGTTCTCGACCGAGGTCGACGATCGCACCGCGCCGGCGCTGTATTTCAACAGTTTCGTGCGGCGCAAGGGCGCCGATGTGGTTGGCCATCCCGATCCCTATTTCCTGGCCACCGAACTGGCGCGCCAACAGCTGGCGCCACTGCCAGCCTGGCAGTTTCCCTTCGCCGCGCACTACGGCTATCACTTCGATTCCACCCGGATCGGCCAGGTTCTGCGGCGCCACGCCACCGAACGCGGCATCGAGCACATCGAAGCGACCGTCAGTGAGGTCCTGCAGGATCCAGACGGCAATATTCAGGCGCTGTGCTGCAGCGACGGCCGGCGCATCGAGGGCGACTTCTTCGTTGACAGCACCGGCTTCCGCTCACTGTTGTTGCAGCAAAGTCTGCGGGTGCCCTTCGTCAGCTTCGCCGACAACCTCTACAACGACTCGGCCGTGGTGGTGCAGACCCCGCGTGAGCCGGGCCCGATCGCACCGCAGACCATTTCCACCGCGCTCGGTCATGGCTGGGTCTGGCGCATCCCGCTGACCGAGCGGATCGGCAATGGCTACGTCTACAGCAGTCGGCACGTCGACCGCGAGCAGGCCGAGGCCGAGTTCCGAGCACATCTGCAACTACCCGAAGCGGCCAGCGTGCGGCATCTGTCGATGAAGGTGGGTCGGGTGGCCGAGCACTGGTCGCACAACTGCCTCGCCGTGGGGCTGTCGCAGGGCTTCATCGAGCCACTGGAGGCCACCGCTTTGCACCTGGTGCAGGAGACGGTGGAACGCTTCATCGAGAGCTTCGAGGCCGGCGGCTTCGCTGCCACCCATCGACAGATCTTCAACGACACGATCAACCATCGCTTCGAGGGTGTGCGCGACTACATCGTCTGCCACTACCGCATCAATTCGCGCAGCGACACCGACTACTGGCGCGAGAATGCCCGCAATGAGCGGCTGTCGGACTCACTCAAGCGCGTGTTGCACACCTGGTACAGCGGTGAGGATCTGTTGCCGGAGATCGAGCGGCAGCAACTGTCGCGCTACTACGGCGCCGCCTCCTGGCATTGCATCCTCGCCGGCTACGGGCTGTTTCCCGCCGCCGCCCAATTGGCCCCACCCACCGACAAGGCCCTGCGTTTCGATATGGGCCGCATCCGCCAGTTCATCGAGCGCTGCGCACTGAACTTCCGACCGCACCACGAAGTGCTGGCGGAGATGGGGCAACACCAGGACGTCCGCTGAGTCTTGTCGTTGCGCTGCAACATTCGCTGGCGCTGTGATACCGTCCGCGGTCTTCACGTTCCGCCTGCCCGTGCCGCCATGGCCATCGACGACGACGCCCTCGACAAGCTCGCCTTTTTGGCGCGGCTGGATCTTCCGGCCGAACGACGCGAAGCGGTTCGCGGCGATCTGGAACGCATTCTGCAATTCGTCGATCACCTGCAGCAGGCGCCGGTCGATGGCATCGCGCCGATGGCTCATCCCTCGGCGACCGATTGCCGGGTGCGCCCCGACGAGGTGGACGCCACCGATCGCAGCGAGGCGCTGACTGCCCTGGCGCCTGCCGCCAGCGCCGGCCTGTTCCTGGTCCCCAAGGTCATCGAGTGATGTTGCCCACCGATCTGCAGGGCCAGTTGGCCGGGTTGCGCGCGGGCGACTTCAGCGCGCCGGAGCTGCTGCAAGCCAGTCTGCAGCGCGCCGACGACTGGATGGATCTGAACGCCTGGATCACCCGTTGTGATCCGCAGTTGCTGCTGCAGGCGGCCGCCGCCGAAATGCGCGAGGGTGCCCTGGCCGGCATTCCTTATGCGCACAAGGATCTGTACTGCACCGCCGGGCTGCGCACCACCTGCGGCTCGCGAATGCTGGAGCACTTCGTGCCGCCCTATTCGGCCGCCGTGCATGAGCGCATCGAAGCGGCCGGCGGCTTGTTGCTGGGCAAGGCCAATCTGGACGAATTCGCGATGGGCTCGTCCAACGAGCACAGCCATTTTGGCGCCGTTGGCAATCCCTGGGATCCGGCGCGGGTGCCCGGTGGCTCCTCCGGTGCCTCGGCGGCGCTGGTGGCGGCCCGGGTCGTGCCCTTTGCCACCGCCACCGACACCGGCGGCTCGATTCGTCAGCCGGCGGCCTATTGCGGCGTGACCGGGCTCAAGCCCACCTACGGCCGGGTCTCCCGCTGGGGCATGGTCGCCTACGCCTCCAGCCTCGATCAGGGCGGGGTGATCGCGCAGAGCGCCGCCGACTGCGCCGCCGTGCTTGGCGTGATGGCCGGCTTCGATCCGCGTGACGCGACCTCGCTGGATGCGCCGGTCGAGGACTACGGCGCCGCGCTGAACCAGCCCTTGCGCGGCCTGCGCATCGGCGTGGCGGATTGCTTCTTCGGCGCCGGCGTCAGTGCCGCGGTGGCTGAGCGCGTGCGCGCCGCGCTGGATCAGCTGGCAGCGGCAGGTGCCGAACTGATCGAGGTGTCGCTGCCGCATGCCGAACTGGCGATTGCGGCCTACTACGTGATTGCACCGGCCGAGGCCTCCAGCAATCTGGCCCGCTACGACGGCGTGCGCTACGGCCACCGCTGCGAGGCGCCGAAGGATCTGGACGATCTGTATCGGCGCACCCGTTCGGAGGGCTTCGGTGCCGAGGTGCAGCGACGCATCCTGGCTGGCAGCTATGTGCTCTCTTCCGGCTACTACGACGCCTACTATCGCCGCGCGCAGCAGGTGCGCCGGCTGGTCGCACAGGACTACGCGCAGGCCTTCGAACGGGTCGACCTGATTGCCGGCCCGACCGCACCCACGGTGGCCTTCCGCCGCGGTGAGAAGCTGGCCGATCCGGTGGCGATGTATGCCGAGGACGTCAACACGGTGGGCGTCAATCTGGCCGGTTTGCCGGCGATTTCGGTGCCCTGCGGCTTCGATCAGGGACTGCCGGTGGGTCTGCAGCTGATCGCGCCGGCGCTGGCCGAGGCTCGGTTGCTGGCCGCAGCACATCAGTACCAGCAGCTGAGTGACTGGCACCGCCAGGCGCCCAGCCGAGGGGAGGTGCGCGCATGAGTGCCTGGCAGCCGGTCATCGGCCTGGAAGTCCACGCGCAGCTGGCCACGCGCTCGAAGATCTTCTCGCCGGCCGCCACCCGCTATGGCGCCGAGGCCAACACGCAGGCGCATCTGATCGATCTGGGTCTGCCCGGCGTGCTGCCGGTGCCCAATCGCGAAGCGGTGCGGCTGGCGGTGCGTTTCGGCCTGGCGGTCGATGCCCATATCGCACCCCGCAGTCATTTCGAACGCAAGAACTACTTCTATCCCGATCTGCCCAAGGGCTATCAGATCAGTCAGTTCGCCGAGCCGATCGTCGCCGGCGGCCGTGTCCGCGCCAGGCGCGACGATGGCAGTGCGCTGGAAGTGCAGCTGACCCGGGCGCATCTGGAAGAGGATGCAGGCAAGAGTCTGCACGATGCCTTCGCCAGCGCCACTGGCGTCGACTACAACCGCGCCGGCACACCGCTGCTGGAGATCGTCACCGAGCCGGTGCTGCACAGCGCGGCCGATGCGGTGGCCTATCTGAAGGCACTGCATACGCTGGTGCGCTGGTTGGGCATCTGCGACGGCAACATGCAGGAAGGCTCCTTCCGCTGCGATGCCAATGTATCGGTCCGTCCGGCCGGCAGTCAGACCCTGGGCGTGCGCAGCGAGGTCAAGAACGTCAATTCCTTCCGCTTCGTCGAGAAGGCGATTGCCTACGAGATCGAAAGGCACATTCGCCTGTACGAACGCGGTGAACGGCCGGTGCAGGAAACGCGCCTGTACGACGCCGCACGCGACCAGACCCGGCCGATGCGCAGCAAGGAATACGCCGAGGACTATCGCTATTTCCCCGACCCCGACCTGCCGCCGCTGGCGGTCAGCGCCGAACTGCTGGCGCAGGAACGGGCCGAGTTGCCGGAATTGCCCGCCGATCGTTTTGCCCGCTACATCGATGTCCTCGGCCTGAGCGAATACGACGCCGCCCTGCTGACCGCCGATCGCGCGCTGGCCGACTATTTCGAGACCGTGCTGGCGGTGGTGCCCGGCGAGGCCAAGCGCGCCGCCAATTGGGTGCTGGTCGAACTCGGCGCACTGCTCAATGCGCGGCAGTTGAACATCGAGCAATGCCCGCTGCCGGCCAGCCGACTCGGTGGCTTGCTGGCGTTGCTGGCCGGCGGCCAGATCAACGGCCGCATCGCCAAGCAGGTGTTCGAGGCGATGGTCGACAGCGATGAAGAAGCCGCCGCAGTGATCGCCCGGCTGGGCCTGCAGAAGATGGACGATTCCAGCGCCCTGGTGCCGATCATCGACGAGATCATCGCACGCCATCCCGAACAGGTGGCGCAATACCAGTCCGGCCAGGACAAGCTGCTGCAGTTCTTCATCGGACAGGTCATGCGGGCCACCCGCGGCCAGGCCGATGCCGGGGTCCTCGCCAGTTTGCTGGCGGCACGGTTGAGCCCGCCGAAATGAAGTGGCCCGTCGCCAGTTCCAGTTTCAGAGCGGAGCCACCGCTCTGGCTCTAACTGGCGACTGGAACTGGCCACTGGAACCCGCCCCTCGCTAGACCACTCGAGAATCGCCCGACCCTCTCATCGTTTCCGGAGCAAACCATGCGCGCCCTCATCTGCGGTTCACTGGCCTACGACACGATCATGGTGTTCCAGGATCGCTTCGCCAACCACATCCTGCCGGACAAGGTGCACATGCTGAGCGTGGCCTTCTACGTACCGCAGATGCGGCGTGAGTTCGGCGGCTGCTCGGGCAACATCAGCTACAACCTCAAGCTGCTTGGGGGCGAACCGGTACCCTTCGGTGCCGTCGGTCAGGACTTCGCGCCCTACCGCGCCCATATGCAGGCCTGCGGCATTGGTCTGGACCATGTGCGCCAACTGGACGACTGCTTTACCGCGCAGGCCTTCATCACCACCGATCTGGACGACAACCAGATCACCGCCTTCCATCCCGGCGCGATGCAGCGCTCGCATGAAGTGTCGGTGGACACGGTGGCCGACGTGCAGATCGCCATCGTCGCGCCGGACAATCGCGATGCGATGCTCAACCATGCACGCGATCTGTCCGCTCGGGGCATTCCCTTCATCTTCGACCCCGGTCAGGCCATGCCGCTGTTCAACGGCGAGGAATTCCGCGCCTTCATCGAACAGGCCACCTGGGTGACGGTCAACGACTACGAAAGTCAGATGCTGAGCGAGCGGACCGGCTGGAGCGCCAGCGAGATCGCCGAGCGGGTGCAGGCCTACATCATCACCCGTGGCGGCGAAGGCTCGCACTGGCACACGCGCGATGGACTGCTGGAGATTCCCTGCGCCAAGGCCGCGCGCATTGCCGATCCGACCGGCTGTGGCGATGCCTACCGCGCCGGCCTGCTGTTCGGGCTGATGCGCGGCATGGATCTGGCCACCACCGGCCGCATCGCCTCCCTGGCCGGCACGATCAAGGTCGAACACCCGGGCACGCAGAACCAGCGCTACACCCCGGCCGAATTCGCCGACCGCTTCGAGGCCGAATTCGGCTACCGCTACGAATAATCCGCGCGGAAAAGGGTGGTCACCGGTTCACGTCGGTTGACCAGCGGAACTGGGTTGCGGTCCATGGTCAGGGCCACGCCCTGAAGCACTCCGCAGCGAAGTGAACCAGGCAACGGCACGGCCGCGTGCTCGCCGCGACAAGGTCTGACTCTGGCGGCAGTCGCCGCATGGATCACGGCCATGGTGAACGTGCTGCGCTCGGCACCGTATTGGGCAGGCGCCACTGAGGGGCCGGTCAACCAATGACCGAGATCACCGATTGGGGCGCACGATGGCGAACGCTGTTCCCCCTCCCTTGCGCGGCGCAGCCGCGGAGGGGAGGGCCGGGGAGGGGTTGTCCTTGCCTGGCCTGACTGGTCCACGGCCAGCTAAAGACTTACCCCCTCCCGGCCTCCCCCTCCATGGCTGCGCCATGCAAGGGGAGGAGCAAAACCTGCCGCTGTCTGGACCTGGCTAGCAGTGCGTGCCGTCAAGGACGAGGTGACCGCGCCGATTCGGCAGGCAAAAGGGCGCTTCCCAGTGGCGGTCGTCGCGATCGTACTCACCGCGAGCCTGGTCTCACTTTGACCGAGCGGTTCTGGCGATGGGAATCGACAGAACCTTGGCCCCAGGTGGTTCCTCAGGCGCCGCGCAGCGCCACGGTCACCGGCACGCGAGCCGCTCGGATCGCCGGCAGCAGGCCGCCGAGAAAGCCCAGCGTCAGCGCGATCAGCAGTCCCTGCAGCATCAATGGCGGGCTGACCTGGAACTGGAAGGCCACCTGGGTGAAACCGGCGCCCAGGGTCGAGACGCTGTAGCCGTTGAACAGCAGCCAGCTGATTGCCGCGCCGGCAACGCCGCCCAGCAAGGCCAGCGCCATCGATTCGACGATCACCGAGACGGTCACGGGCAGGCTGCCGAAACCCAGCGCCCGCAGCGTGGCGATCTCGGTGGTGCGGGTCGAAACCGCGCTGTACATCGTGTTCAGCGCCGCAAACAGCGCACCCAGGCCCATGATGATGCCGACCACCGTCGCCAGCACGCCGATCAGGGTGGCGAATTGCTCGCTCTGTGAACTGAAGTGCTCGCGTTCGCGTTCCACATCCACGTTCAGCCGCGGATCGTCCTTCAGTGTCTCGGCGAAGGCATCGAAGCGGTCGGCCGATTCCAGCTGCACCAGCACCGAGGAGACGCCGGTGCGGCCGAAGGCGGCCTGGGCCGTGGCCAGGTCCACCCACAGCTCGCTGTCGTGGGCATCGCCGGTTTCGAAGACGCCGACGATGGTCCAGTCGCTGCCACGGAAGCGCACGTTCGAGCCAATGCTGACGCCTTCGAACAGGGCCAGTGCATCGGCGCCGACGATCACTTCCTGCAGTCCCGGCTCGAAGCGGCGCCCTTCGACCATGCGAAATTCCGGTCGGATGTCGAAACCGGTGGGCTCGACCCCGCGCAGGCTGACATTGACCGACCCGCCGCGGGCCTTGGAGGGGAATTCGCTGATCACCATCAGCTCGCCGGCACTGCGCAGCGGGCCATCCAGGCCGCGGGTGTCGGCGATGACCTGGCGCTGATCGGCCGACAGTCCGCTGTTCAACTCGGCCGTAGCGCCGCCGCGCAGCACCAGTGCGCGGTCGTCGCGGCCGGTCTGGCCCAGTGTGGCCTCGAAGCCACGGGCCATGGCGAGCAGCGCGATCAGCACGCCGACGACGCCGGCGATACCGATGATGATGACCATGCTCGCACCCAGGCGACTGCCCAGGCTGCGCAGATTGAGCATCGTGATGGCAAGGATCTGACTGAGCATGATGAGTTCCTCAGCGCCCGGCCAGGGCGTCAACGATGTTGAGTCGGCGGGCCCGCAGTGCGGGCGGCAGGCCCACGGCCAGCGCCAGCACGATGACGGCGATCAGCGCATAGCCCCAGACCGTCAGGTCGACGATGCTGCCGCTGCCGCCCAGGAACGGCGTCAGGCCCATGCCGAACACCGTGGCCAGGCACATGCCGAGCAGGGCACCGATGCCGATCAGCAGGAAGGTCTCGGCCAGCACCAGCCATTGCACCGCGCTGTCGGAGAAACCCAGTGTCTTCAGCACGGCCAGCTGCGGGATGCGCTCGCGCACCGCCTGCGCCATCGTGTTGCCGGTCAGCAGCAGGATGGTGAAGAAGACCGCGCCGAGGATCGCATTGACGATCAGATTGATGTCGCCCAGCTGACGGACGAAGTTCAGATTGAACTCCTGCTCGGACTGGCTCTTGGTTTCGTCGGCCGAGTTCAGGAACAGCGCATCGATGGCCTGACTGACCTGCTCGGCTTCCTTGGGATTGCTCAGCCGGCTGACGATGATGCCGGCGCCGCCCTTGCCAAACTGGCGCGCCTCGTCGAAGTAGTCGAAGTTGATGTAGGCCACGCCCGGCGGCGAGGCCGGGTCGGAGGTGTCGAAGATCCCGACGATGTCGAAGATCCAGGCCATGTTGCCATCCTGCTGCGGCCAGATGTTCGAGTTCAGCGGCAGCTTGTCGCCCACCTTCCAGTCGAAACGATCGGCCAGCTGCTTGCCGACGATGATGCCGGTGCGGGTGGTGGCGAAGGCCTGCCACTGGTCATCGGTCAGTTGCCACTCGGCCACCACTTCGTGCAGTCGCTCCGGCTCGACCGCAAAGGCCACCAGCTGCTGGCGTGGTTCCTGATACCAGGCGCCGAACCACTGCTGGTACATCACCGCTTCGACGCCGGGAACGGCCTCGACCAGCGGCACATGCCGCAAGGGCAAGGCCTGGGTGAAGGACACCCGCGCCTGAGTCACCACGCGCGAGGCACCCTCGATGGAGGCGCCGCGGTTGAAGGCCACGTTGACGGCCTGCAGCAAGCCGAACAGCAGAAAGGCCATCAGCAGGGACAGCAGCGTCAGGATCGTGCGGGTCTTGCGCGAGAACAGCTGCGAAAGCACCAGTCCAAAGTAGCTCATCGGGGACCTCCCGAATGCGTTTGAGGGCCCAGGGCCCAGGGCTCAGGGCCCAGTTGGGGCAGAGCCGCCGTGAGTAGGGGCTGTGACATCTCAGGCCTCCGGCTCGTCGACCAGCTGGCCCTTGTCCAGGTGCAGCGTGCGCTTGGCGTATTCGGCGGCTTTGGGATCGTGGGTAACCATGACGATGGTCTTGCCCAGCTCGCTGTTGAGTGTCTGCAGCAGGCGCAGGATCTCGTCGGCGGTCTTGCGGTCCAGGTCACCGGTCGGCTCATCGCAGACCAGCAGCGTGGGGTCGGCGACGATGGCGCGGGCAATGGCCACGCGCTGCTCCTGACCGCCGGAGAGTTCGGCCGGCTTGTGACCGGCGCGCTCGGCCAGTCCGACCAGCTTCAGCGCCACGTCGACCCGCCGCTGCCGGTCGGCCTTGGACAGATTGGTCAGCAGCAGCGGCAGCTCGACATTGCGGGCCGCGCTGAGCACCGGCATCAGGTTGTAGAACTGGAACACGAAGCCGACGTGCTCGGCGCGCCAGCGCGACAGGCCGGCCGAACTCAACTGATCGATGCGCTGGCCGCCAATGCGGATCTCGCCGCCACTGGGCTGGTCCAGACCGCCGATCAGATTCAGCAGCGTGGTCTTGCCCGAACCCGACGGCCCCATCAGCGCGACAAAGTCGCCCTCGGGGATGTTCAGATCCAGCTGCTGCAACACCTCGATGGTTTCCGGTCCGCGCCGGTAGGTCTTGGACAGCTGGCGGCATTCGATCAGGGGTGCAGTCATGGCTGGGGCCCGGTGCAGGAGAACGATGGGCCGAGAGCTTAACGGCCCGGCATGACGATCGGCAGGTGCCAGCTGTCACCTCGTGACGGTGTACCGCTCATGGTGAGCCGAACTTGCCTGTTGGCGCCGGCACTGATCACATGCGCGTCGAGGGCACTTTCGGGATGACTGCGGATGAAGCTTGGGAGGCCAGTCTTGCGCTGGCAGGGATCAATAATGGTGTTCCTGCTGTTCGCGCTCAATACGGCGTCAGCCGAGTCGGTCAAGGTCTACAAGTGTGTAGACGCCAGCGGCCAGACGAGTTTCCAGCAGGCCCCTTGCGCGGAAAAGGACAGCCAGCAGCAACTGACGGTCGCTGGCGACACACAGGCCAACATCGACGCCGCCAACGAAGCCACTCGGTTGCGCGAGCAGCGCCGGGACCTGCGCGCACAGGACGCGGCGACACGCCGACTTCTGGACTCGCGCAATCCGGCGACACCACCGTCGCCACAGCGACCCGCCGCGCTGGCGCCTTGCCCGCCGACCTATGAGAACCCGCGCTCGGCCTGTACGGTTCCGGTGCGCTACGTTCGTGGTGACGGCAGTACAGGGCGAACCGGTACCACCACGGATCTGTCCTGCGTCAAGGCGCTTCCCTCCAAGCTCTATCTCAAGCGCAACGGCAGACTGCCGGCGCACTGCGAGTAGCGGTCCGCGTTGGACGAGACCGTCACGGACACTGTTCGGACGTCAGCGGACAGGCATGCCGCATCACGCAATTTCCGTCAATTCAATGACTTGTCGATTGGCACGCCTCCTGCATCTGCGATGGCAGCACAGGAGGACGAGATGTTCAGGGACACTTCCGCACAAGATCGCGTGATGGCGGCACCCTCGGCCTGGCAGCGTTGGCGCTGGCCGGCGGCCGTCGCCGCTGCGGTTCTGCTGCTCGGCGCCGTCGCGGTGCCCAGCGCCAAGCGCTGGATCAGCGCCGATGCCGCCGTGTCGCAACAGGGTCTGCGTCTGGCCGTCGTGCAGCGTGGTGATCTGGTGCGCGATGTGGCGGTGCAAGGCCGGGTGGTCGCCGCCAACAGCCCCAGTCTGTATGCGCCATCGGCCGGTACGGTGACGCTGCATGTGGAGGCCGGTGAGGCCGTTGAAGCAGGTCAGTTGCTGGCTGAAATCGACAACCCCGAACTGGAGAGTCTGCTGGCGCAGGGCCAGTCCCGCCTGCAGGCGCTGCAGACCGAAGTCGCCCGTCAGCGCATCGAGACGCGCAAGCTCAAGCTGGCCAGCCAGCGCACGGCCGATGAGGCGGTGATCACCCTGCGGGCGGCCGAGCGCGAGCTGGAGCGTTCCCGTCAGGGCCACCAGGTGGGTGCCTTGAGCGAAGTGGAACTGCGTCGGGCCGAGGATGCGCTGGATACCGCGCAGGTGCGCCTGCGCCACGCCCAGGCCGACGCCGAGCTGGAAGCCGAGAGCCTGGGCTTCGAGTTGCGCAACCGCGAGCTGGAATTGCAGCAGCAGCAGCTGGCCGTCACCGAACTGGAACGGCAGGTCGATCAGTTGGGCGTGCGTTCGCCGCTGCAGGGGCAGATCGGTTCACTGGCGGTGCAGCAGAAGGCCAAGGTGGCCTCCGACCAGGCGCTGCTGACGGTGATCGATCTGTCCCGGCTGGAAGTCGAGATCGAAGTGGCCGAGACGCTGGCCGATGATCTGGCACCGGGCATGGCGGCCGAGCTGAAGCTGGGCAATGCGCTGATTGCCGGCGAGCTGCGACAGGTGTCACCGGAAGTCATCGATGGTCAGGTGCGTGGCCGCATTGCATTGCCGGAGACGCTCAGCACCGAGCTGCGGCAGAACCAGCGACTGTCCGGACGCATCCTGCTGGACCAGCGCAACGATGTCCTGCTGGTCGAACGTGGGCCCTTCCTCGACAACGACGGCGGCCGCTTCGCCTATGTGATCAGCGACGGCATCGCCCAGCGGCAACCCATTCGCATCGGCGGCAGCAGCATGGGCGCGGTGGAGATCACCGAAGGCCTGGCCGAGGGCGATCAGATCATCATTTCCAGCACCTCGCGCTTCGCCGGCGCCGAGCGGGTGCTGATCAGCCAGTAACGCCGGCCCCGAGCCGGTCACCGACGACCATCGAGATGCCAAGGAGCCCGTGATGCTCGAGATGAAGCAACTGAACAAGGTCTACCGTACGCACCTGATCGAAACGCATGCCCTGCGCGACTTCTCGCTGTCGGTGCGCGAAGGTGAGTTTGTCGCCGTGACCGGGCCTTCGGGCTCGGGCAAGACCACCTTTCTCAACATCGCCGGCTTGCTGGAGGAGTTCAGCGGCGGTGAATACTGGCTCGATGGCGTCGATACCCGTGGCCTGAATGACGATGGCCGTTCGCGCCTGCGCAACGAGAAGATTGGCTTCATCTTCCAGGGCTTCAACCTGCTGCCCGACCTGAACCTGTTCGACAACGTCGATGTGCCGCTGCGCTACCGCGGGCTGCCCGCCGCGCAGCGCCGCGAGCGCATCGAATCGGCGCTGGCGCGGGTCGGCCTGGGCGCCAGGCAGAAGCACTACCCGGCTGAGCTCTCCGGTGGTCAGCAGCAGCGTGTGGCGATTGCCCGCGCGCTGGCCGGTCAGCCCCGTTTGCTGCTGGCCGACGAGCCCACCGGCAATCTGGACTCGATGATGGCGCGCGGCGTCATGGACCTGCTGGAGGAGATCAACGATCAGGGCACCACGATCATCATGGTCACCCACGATCCGGAACTGGCCGCGCGGGCGCAACGCAACGTGCACATCATCGATGGTCAGGTCAGCGAGGTGGAGCGCGGCCCGCAGCTGGGTCGTCGCGAGGCCGCCACTGATCCGAACGCCGCCGCGGCCTGAGGAGCAGCCCCATGTTCACCTACTACCTGCGGCTGGCCGTCACCAGCATGCGTCGCACCCCGGTCCTGACCGGCCTGATGGTGCTGGCCGTGGCGATGGGCATCGGCGCCAGCATGACCGCGCTGACCGTGCTGCGCGCCATGGCGCAGAACCCCTACAGCCACAAGAACGAGGTGCTGCGAGTACCGCAGCTGGACAGCTGGAATCCGGAATCGGCCTATGACGAAGAAGGCAATCCGCCAGACCAGTTCACCTACCGCGATGCCCGCGCGCTGCTGGATGCCGGAAAGGCCGACTACCAGTCGGCGCAATACCGCACCGGCCTGTCCATTCAGCCCGAGCAGGACAGCCTGCTGCCCTTCAATGCCTCGATCCGCGTGGCTGGCAGCGACTTCTTCCAGATGTTCGAGCCGGCCTTTCGCTACGGCAATCCGTGGACGCGCGCAGACGATGCGCGCAAGGCCCGTGTGGTGGTGCTGAGCGCCGAGTTGAACGACAAGCTGTTTGGCGGCGAGAACAGCGTCGGCCGCGATGTGCAGATGGGCGATGAGCGCTACCGGATCGTCGGTGTGCTCGAGCCCTGGTTGCCGATGCCGCGGGTCTACGACCTGCAGGAACCCTTCGAGGAAGCCGAGGACGCCTTCATTCCCTTCGAGACCGCGGTCGACAAGGAAATGGGCGCGCACGGCAACAACAATTGCTGGCGCTCGCCGGAGAAGCCCGGTTACGCCGGCCAGCTGGAAAGCGAGTGCATCTGGATGCAGTTCTGGGTGGGCTTCGATGACGTCGCCAGCGTCGCCGCCTATCGCCAGTTCCTCGACGACTATGTGCGCGATCAGAAGGCCCTGGGGCGCTTCGAACGCCCGCTCAACAACCGCCTGAGCACCATCGATGAATGGATGACGCGCAAGGAAGTGGTGCAGCGCGACAGCCGCACCCAGGTATGGATCGCCTTCGGCTTCCTGATCGTCTGCATCGTCAACACGGTGGGTCTGCTGCTGGCCAAGTTCCTCGGTCGTTCCGGCGAAGTCGGTGTGCGCCGGGCCCTGGGTGCCAGTCGGCGACAGGTATTCGCCCAGTTCCTGATCGAATCGGGCATGGTCGGCGTGGCCGGCGGCGTGCTGGGTCTGCTGCTCACCGGTTTGATGCTGGCCGGCATGCGGGCCCTGCAGGACGAAAGCTATGGCCACCTCACCCGCATCGACACCGAGATGGTCGGTATCACGCTGATCGTGGCCATCGGCGCCACGCTGCTGGCCGGTCTGATTCCCACCTGGCGGGCCTGTCAGATCGCCCCGGCCCTGCAACTGAAGAGCCAGTAGGAGCAACGCCATGCTGCATCTCAAGCCCATATTCTCGGCGCTGCTGCGCAACCGCATTGCCGCTGGCGTGATCGCCGTGCAGATCGCGCTGACCCTGGCGATCGTCGTCAACTGCGCCTATCTGGTGGTGGAGCGGGTCAGCGACATGGCCCGCCCCAGCGGTTACGACGAAGACAACATGCTGACCATCCGGGTCACCGCGATGGACCCGACCCGCACCGACATCCGTGCCGAAACCCAGGCCGATCTGGCGGTGCTGCGGGCGATGCCCGGCGTGGTTGGCGCCACCGCCACCAATGCCCTGCCACTGGGCCGCGGCGGCTGGGCCTGGAGCCTGTCCAATTCGCTGGAGAAGGCCGGCTCCGGCCGCGACGAGGACAGCGAGGGTGCGGCCATCTACATGGTCGACGAGATGGGCATCGACGCCACCGGCATCGAGCTCAGCCGCGGCCGCTTCTTCCGTGCCGAAGAAGTCGTCGACCTGACCCAGTCCGGCGACGCCAGCCCATCGACCATCGTGATCAGCGATGCGCTCGCCACGGCCTTGTTCGGTGACGAGGATCCGATCGGCAAGCCGGTCTGGCTCAACAGCGAACCCGGACGCGCTCCGCCCATCGTCGTCGGTACCGCCAAGCGCCTGCAGGCGCCCTGGACCAGCTGGCAGAACACCGAACAGGCGGCGATGGTGCCGTACCGCTTCCTGTATCCGCATCGCACCTATCTGATCCGGACCGAACCGGGCCAGCGCGAGGCGGTGATGGGCCAGGTGGAAAAGGTGCTGGCCGACCGCGATTCACAGCGCATCATCAGCGGCCTGCGCAGCTACGCCGAGATCCGCGAGCGCGGCTACCGCGAGCAGCGAGCGATGGCCTGGATCCTGACGGCGACAATGATCTCGCTGTCGCTGGTCACGGCGCTGGGCATCGTTGGCATGGCCAGCTTCTGGGTGACCCAACGGATCAAGCAGATTGGTACCCGCCGCGCACTCGGCGCGCGCCGCTTCGATGTGCGACGCTACTTCCAGGTCGAGAATGGTCTGATCAGCGTCGGTGGCATCCTGATCGGCATGGCGCTGGCCTGGGGTCTGAACGTCTGGCTGGTGTCGGCACTCGCCTTGCCGAAGCTGCCGCTGGCCTACCTGCCGATCGCCGCCCTGGCCGTGTTCGTGCTGGGTCAGCTATCTGTCCTAGGCCCCGCCCGCCGCGCCAGCCTGGTGTCACCGGCAGTGGCGACGCGGACGGTGTGACTTGTAGGGCTGAGGGCTGAGGGCTGAGGGCTGAGAATATGCGACAAGACACGCTTCCATTCGATGCGCGAGTCGCGATGAGTGACGCACAGCCGTTTCCTTGCCCCTGGGCCTCTTTCCTCAGCCCTCAGCCCTAGGCCCTCAGCCCTCAGCAGATGCCCACCGTCCTGATCATCGACGACAACCCCTCAGTCGGCACGGCACTGGAAGTGCTGTTGTCGCTGCGTGGCATCGACGCGGTCAGTGCGACCAGTCCGGAGGAAGGGCTGGCGCTGCTGCAGCGGGAGTCCTTCGATCTGCTGATCCAGGACATGAACTTCAGTGAAGAGACCACCAGCGGCGATGAGGGGGTGGCCTTGTTCCATCGGGTGCGCGAGCAGTACCCGGATCTGCCGGTGATCCTGCTGACGGCCTGGACCCATCTGGAAACGGCGGTCGATCTGGTCAAGGCGGGCGCCGCCGACTACCTGTCCAAGCCCTGGGACGACGACAAGCTGCTGGCGACCGTGGTCAATCTGCTCGAGCTGGGTGAGGCGGGACGACAGGCGCGCCAGTACGGCAGCGAGCGGGTCCAGCACCGCCGCAGCCTGTCCGAGCGCTTCGACATGGCCGGCATGGTGTTTGCGGCCAGCGCCACTGCGCGGGTCGTGGAACTGGCCTGCCAGGTCGCGCGGGCTGATGTGCCGGTGCTGATCACCGGCCCCAACGGCACCGGCAAGGAACGGATCGCCGCGATCATTCAGGCCAATTCGGCGGTGCGCGACGGGCCCTTCGTCACGGTCAATTGCGGCGCGCTGCCGTCGGAACTGGTGGAGGCCGAGTTGTTCGGCGCCGATGCCGGCGCCTACACCAGTGCCCAGCGGGCGCGCGAAGGGCGCTTCGAGGCGGCCGATGGCGGCACGCTGTTCCTCGACGAGATCGGCAACCTGCCCTTGCCTGGCCAGATCAAGCTGTTGCGGGTCCTGGAAACCGGCTGCTTCGAGCGTCTGGGCTCCAGTCGGACGCGGCAGGTGAAGGTGCGGGTCATCAGCGCCACCAACGCCGATCTGCCGGCGATGATCGCCGCGGGTCAGTTCCGCCAGGATCTGTACTACCGCCTCAACGTGATCGAAATCCGAATGCCGCCCCTGGCCGAGCGCCGTGATGACATACCGTTGCTGGCCGAGCACTTTCTCGCCGGCCGGGCGCGCCTGGGCGACGCCGCGCGGCGCGCACTGCTGGCGCACGATTGGCCCGGCAATGTGCGCGAGCTGAAGAATGCGATCGAGCGGGCCGTGCTGCTTTGCGGGGACTCGGCGATCGAGCCAATGCATCTGGCCCTGCCTACCGCGACGACCCACAGCAGCCACGCAGACGAACCCGATCGCGAAGCGATTGAGGACGCCCTGCAGCGCAACGGCGGCGTGGTGGCGCAGGCGGCCAGTGATCTGGGGCTCAGCCGCCAGGCGCTGTATCGGCGCATGGACAAGCTGGGGCTACGCGACTAGGGCATCTGGCGGGCGTCATTACCCGCCCGCCGACTCTTGGAAGGCAGGCGCCGAATGTACGGTGGCCTCACCCAGGTGCAGATCAGCTCCGCACCTCATTTCGTCGCCCACGGAACAGGCCGCGTTCGATCCCCAGCGCGGCGATGACGCTGGCGGCCGCAGCGATCAGCGGCGTCCATGGGATGGTTCGCGCTGCGCCGGCCAGACCGTCGCTCAGGGCGGCAGCAGCAGGCAGCGTCTGCAACTGCGCCAGCAGCGGCTGCAGATACGGCCAGGTCAGGATCAGGCCCGCCAGCGCCAGCGCCACCAGCAAACCGGTCACCAGTGCGTCATCGACGGCCGAGCGGCGTTCGGTCAGGGCCACCCTTGCCAGCACGTGGGCCGGGAAATCGGCCGGTAGTGCCTGGGGCAGCGGTCGTTGCAGGGCACGAATGACCAACCGATAGTGGTCCACCGCTGGCGTCATGGGCGCGTCGCGCCGATCACGTTCGGCCTGTTCGGCCTCCGCCTGCCAGCGGGCTTCCTGAGTATCCCGGGGCTGCGTCATGCCAGTTCTCCCAATCGCTTTTCCAGTTGCGCCTTCAGCGTACGCCGGGCGCGAAACAGATAGTTCTTCACCGTACCCACCGGCAATTCCGTGATCTGGGCAATTTCAGCCACGCCCAACTCCTCCAGATGATAGAGCGACACCAGCGTCCGCTGCAGCGGTGGCAGGCATTCGATGGCCGCACTCACATGGGCCATGATCTCGGCGTCGGCGTGCGCGGCCTGCAGATCGAAGTCCGCTTCGTGGCTGCTTTCGCGGACCCGGCCTTCGTCATCGCTGTCTGCATCGATCGAGGTCAGCGCGATGCGCCGCTTCTGCAGATGCCGAGC